>NC_011894.1:212500-1412500 GCF_000022085.1 Methylobacterium nodulans ORS 2060 | reverse complement strand
GAAGGAGAAGCTGCTGAAGCCCGAGCGGCTCTCGAAGTCGCCATAGGCGCGCGCCCAGACGGCGGGCCGGGTCGTGGTCTGGGGCGCCGGCTCGGCGAGCTTGGGAGCGATCGGGTCCTTGGTGACGAGCGCCGAGTATTGGGAGAGACCGTTGTACTGGAGGGCCTGCGGCATAGAGGGCTGGCCGCTGTCGACTTGCCGCTTCTCGTCACGCAGCTGAGTGACGCGGTCGAGCACGGCAGTGCCGCCCTGGAAGGCGATGGTCCGGGCGGCGATGACGGCGGTCGGGGCCGAGAGGCCGATTGCGGTCGGCACGGCGCCGATGCCGATCGAGGTGCCGCCGGCCGTGTTCGCGGAGGACACCAGCACCGCCTCGAGGGTGCCGAAGTTCTGCGCGCCCGCCAGCGTGAAGGCATTGGCGGCCGCCGTCCCGGTCACGGTGACGAAGGGCGCCCCGGTGGTGAAGGGGACGGCCTGGGTCAGGTTGGTGACGACGACGCCCGTCGAGCCGGAGGCGTTCCCGTTGATGACGAGCCGGTCGCTGGCGCTGGTCTGGGTGGCGAACTCCACCGCAAGCAGGCCGTTGCGGCCGGTGTAGTTGCCGTTGATGGTGAGCGTGTCGCCGGCGTGCCCGTTCACGAGGCTGATCGTGCCGGCATTGATCACGCTCGCCGGCTGGGTCTGGCTGCCGATGCTGCTGTCGCCGGTGGCGATCAGCAGGCCGCCGCTCTGGTTGGTGAAGCTCGACAGGCCGGTCAGGCTGGTCGAGGCCAGGGAGATGCCGCCCGCGTTGCTGAGCGTGCCGCCGCCGAAGCTGCTGGGGCCGGTGATGTTGACGCGGCCGGTCTCGGTATTGGTGAAGCTCGACCCATTGGACAGGGCGATGGAGCCGGTGAGCGTGCCGGCATTCGTCACCTGCGAGGCGACGGCGCTGCTCGCGGTCGTGATGGCCGCGCCCGTGGCGGTGATCGTGCCGAGATTGGTGATGTTGAGGGAACCGAGGGAAGCCGCGGCGGGCAATCCCGGCGCGCTGGTCAGGACCGCAGCGTCGATGCCGGTCTCGGCCGTGATCGTGCCGGAGGGACCGTTGAGGATGCTGATCGCCGCGCCGCCCCGGGCGAAGATGCCGTAGCTGCCCGAGCCCGGCACGCTCGCGGCGATGCTGGCGGGCAGGCCGGTGGCCGGCGCGGCCGAGGGCGTGCCGGTCTGGGTGAGCGCGCCCGTATTGGTCAGGGTGAGCGGACCGCTCACGTTGCCGCCCAGGATGCCGAACCGGCCGAACCCGATCGTGCCGCTGTTGTCGATGGCGACGGTGCCGCTGAAGGCGCCGCCGACGAGGCCCGCGTAGGACGCGGTGATCGTGCCGGTGTTGGACAGGCTGGTCAGCGTCCGGGAGGCGCCCGAGATGCCGATCGGCGCCGTGATCGTCCCGGCATTGCCCAGCGTGACGGCGCCCGTGTTGGTGTCGCCCAGGATGCCGACCGTGGCGGCGGTGATCGTGCCCGCGCTCTTGACGATGCCGGCTCCCGAGCCGGCGTGGCTGTCGATCTCGATGCCGGCGCCGCCGGGCGCGTTGATGGTCGCGCTCGCGTTGACGTTGACCGTCACGCTGCCGGCGGGATTGCCGCCCTCGGAGAGCGTGGTCGGCATCACCAGGACGGCGCTGCCCGAACCGCCCGTGATGGTGGTGTTATCGAGAACGTTCAGAGTGAAATTGTTGAGCGGCGTGTAGAAGATGCCGCCCGTGTAGGACCGGTTCGGGCCGCAATTGGCCGTCGTCGTGGTCGAGGCGTTGTCGCCCGCCTGGCAGACATTGGCGAAGAGCACGACGCCGTTGCGGACCGGGAACAGGAACTGCCCGGGCACGCCATTGTTCGAACTCGTCGCGAGGGCGTTCGGCCCGCCGTCCAGGAAGGCGCCGTTCACCAGCGAGCCGGGGATCTCGTAGTAGGTGCCGCTGGCGCCCGTCCCGGCCGAGTAGCCCGCCGCGGCCGAGGTGCCGCCGAGCCCGTTCGTGCCGCCGCTGGCGTCGCCGGTCTCGAACTGGATGCGCGCGTAGTTGAAGTAGATGTCGAAGTTGCCGCTGCCCGTATCCGGCCGGCTCGCCATGATGAGCTGGAAGGTGTTCGTCTTGTCGGCATGGGAGTCGAAGTAGCCCACCCCCGGCCAGGTCACGCCGAAGGCGGCCCGCCCCGCATAGGTGCCGGTGCCGTAGGAGGTGACGCCGCTCGCCGGGTTGCGCGTATCGACGTCCGAGAAGAAGGGGGCGATGATCGGGGCGCCGCGATAGCCCGCCCCCAGCCCCGTCGGCGTGAACTGGCTGAGCGGGCTTCCGAACGTGACGTTCCCGTTGTTGTTGACGTACAGTTCGGAATAGGTCGCGCCGAAGAAGTTGGCCGCGAAGGGCAGCGACACCGCACCGGTCGAGCCGTCGTCGTTGCGGGCGAGCTGGTTGGCGTCGAAGCCCGGCACCACCGCCTGCGCCAGGGCCGACGTCGCCAGGACCGGCAGCCCCGCGAAGGACACGCCCAGCAGCAGCAGGCGCCTCATCCGGTCGAGGCCGTGCGCACGGCCCGATTCGCACCCAAGCATCACCATCCCGCTCCCCCACCCAAACTCCGGGAGTCTCGCGACGGGCCGCGCTAAGGCCCCACCCGCTCGACTGCGCAACCCCTCGCGCGTCCCTGCCACCCGCTGCGCCGCCTGCCCGCCCGGGGCCGTGCCGCGCGTCTCTCTCGCCCCCGGAAGCGACCGCTCCGGGACACCCGACTGTCTCGCGCGACCGGTCCGCTGCGGACCAAGTCCCGACGAGACCAAATCACCAGGTCCCTTGGCGGGTACGATAACTGCTACGCTGCAGCGCCGTCCATTGTCGCGCCGCAGGACCTGCAACGCAGAACAAGTCCGTTGCTGCAAAGCCACAGGCTTCGTCCCGGCAAAGAATCCGTCACAAGACGAATCGCAGATCAGCGTAAACCGAGTCTTGACAGGCCGCCTCGCACCATTGGCCGAGATCTCGGCGCGAGTAATCGATGCGCTCGCGACACGACGATCCGCCGAGCCGTTGCTGTCCGACAGCTCGCCCGGCGAGCGCGCGCCCGGCGCGCCGGGCTTGGCCGGCGGCGGCGCGCACGACGGACCCTGCGGAAGGTCAGGCGGCGATGGCGCGGCCGAATGCCTGGACCAGCCCGGCCTCGAGCTTCCCGTCCATCCCCTTCAGGACGGTCATGGCATCGGCCATCCGCATCGGCGTCCTGTAGGCCCGGCGCTCGGTGAGGGCCGCGTAGATGTCGCAGATGGTCAGGAGGCGGACCGCGTCGCTGACGGCCTCGCCCGACAGGCCGTCGGGATAGCCCGAGCCGTCGAGCATCTCATGGTGGTGGCGCACCGCGTCGAGGGTGAAGGCGTCGCACTCGCCCCCGGCCTTCAGGATCTCGTAGCCGAGGGCCGCATGGGTGCGCATCACCGCGGTCTCGTCGGGATCGAGCCGGCCCGGCTTGTTGAGGATCGGCAGCGGGATTCGGGCCTTGCCGACATCGTGGACCAGGGCGGCGCGGACGAAACGCTGCTGGTCGTCGCGCCGGAAGCGCAGGTGCAGGGCGAACTGCGCCGCGAGCCCGGCCACCAGCAGGCAGTGCCGGTAGGTGGCGTCGTCATGCGACCAGACCGTGTCGAGCCAGCGCGCGAGGCCCCCCTCCTGCACGGCGGTCAGGATCGGGGCTAGGCCCACCTCCACGGTCTCCATGCGGATCCGGCTGCCGGAGCGCGCCTCGGCGAGCAGGGAGGTGAGCGCCTCGCCGGCCCGGGCGACGCCGTGCACCACCGCCCTCTCGCCCGCCGGCGCGGAATTCTCGATCTGGATCGTGAGGGCGGCCGCCACCGTCTCCGGGGGCAGGTAGGCCGGCAGGCACACGGTGGCGCCGAGCGTCTTGGCGTGGCGCAGAGCCTCGATGGTCGCCCGCCGCAGGAGCCCGATGACCGGCAGCGCCTGACCCTTGTAGCGCCGCCCCAGCCCGCGCAGGCAGCGGGCGGCCTCGGGATGCGTCAGGGCGAGGTCCGAGACCACGCCGAGCAGGAAGCCGCCGCTCGCCCAGCTCTCGTCGGGGCCCACCACCTCGCACAGGCCGACCGTCCGCAGGGCCGCGGCGAGCGCCGCGCTGCGGTCCGGCCGGTCGGTGACGAGCACGATGGTCCCCTCCATCGGAGGTGCTCCTGACGGAATGGCGATGGCCTGTCCGTCGGATAGACGGCGAGTCCCGAAGGAATCGCTTACGCGACCCGCGAAGATTCGCCCGAGTCGTGAGTGGCGGCCCGCCGCCGGGAGGCCGGCCTCGGCCAGTGGAGCGAACCGGAACTCCTCCGGCTGACGCT
Organism: Methylobacterium nodulans ORS 2060; assembly: GCF_000022085.1. Lineage (NCBI taxonomy): Bacteria > Pseudomonadati > Pseudomonadota > Alphaproteobacteria > Hyphomicrobiales > Methylobacteriaceae > Methylobacterium > Methylobacterium nodulans. The sequence continues at coordinate 1,408,129 of NC_011894.1, read as the reverse complement.
GCGGCGGCCCGCCCCTCTTGAGGCGAGGCCTTGCGGGAAGCTGAGGCCGGCGCGTCCTTCCGCGGCGAGGCCCGCCGGAGGAAGCGCCCGGACGGCATCGGAACTGGGTCGGATCTCGGTTCGAGGCCGTCCCTCTTGCGGATCGGCATCCGTTCCGCCGACGGCCGCCCTGCGTCCCGCGCGGTCATACCGACGGTCATTGGAAATGACCGTTGGTTCGGCTCTCGAATTTTCGCCAAGCCTCTCCACAAAGCCTTTGGCTTGGCATCGAAAATTCGAGATGGGCAATGGCCCGATGCGCCAGCACCTGCTGCGTCAGCAGCCTGGGCCGTTGGGATCAGTCGGAGGCGCGGGCGTCGCCGGCGAGGATCGGGCGCACGAGGTCGCCCTCGCGCACGAAGGGTGCGGCGCGCACCACCACGAGGTCGTTCACCGACAGGCCGGTGCGGATCTCGACCTCGTCCTCCGAGAAGAGCCCGATCGTGACCGGCCGCGCCTCGATGTGGTTGTTGGTGGCGACGTAGACCGTAGTGCCGTCGGTCCCGCTCACCAGGGAGGAGAACGGCACCGCGATGCCGCAGCTCTCGCCGACGGACACCGTTCCGCGGGCGTACATGCCGAGCCGGGCCTCTCCGACCGTGCTCAGGAGGATGCGCACCTGCCCGAGCTGGCTTGCCGCATCCGTCATCGGCGAGACCATCCGCACCCGGCCCGGCAGGGGCCCGAGGCCGAGGGGCTTGACCGTCACGGTCTGGCCGGGCGCGATCTTGCCGAGCGCCGCGATCGGGGCGTCGGCGGCGAGTTCGACCTCGCCCTGGGCGATGATGAGGAAGAGCGGGTCGGAGCGGGTCGGGGCCGGCCCGCCGACGGTGGCGGTGCTGCGGCCGACCACGCCCGCGACGGGCGAGCGGATCGCGATCGGGGTGGGGTTGGGCGAGCCGTCGTCGGGGACGAGCTGCGCCAGGATCTGGTTCTGGCGCACCTCGTCGAGGGGCCTGGCGAGAACCTGCTGCACCCGCAGACCTTCCCGCTCGGGGCGGATCTGCACCTCCTGGCGGGGGGCGAGCACGCCGGTGACGTCGACCCGGTCGTCGAAGCAGCGCCGCTTGGCGGGGGCGACGCTCACCGCGAGCCCCGCGCTCGGAGCGGCCTCGGCCGCACCGGGCACCGCGAGGACGGCGATGAGGGCGGCCGCGGCGGCCGGGAGGGAGCGGACGGGATAGCGCGACACGGACAGGCTCCGGGGGATCGAGCCGCATCCGCTCCAGCCTGAACGGACGGTGCTCTCGGTACACGACTGGTCCGCATCCTTGGCGACGAACCGGGATCCGCCGCGTCGGACGCTGCTGCCGAATGCCGGGGGCGGACGCCCCCGCCCCGGCGGGAGATCACGATAGATCATGCTCGGGCCGGGCGTCACGGCCGCGCAACCGGTCAGGGCCGGGGGCCGGGGCCGGGTCCAGAGCCGGGACGCGGCCCCGGCCGGCCCGGCGGCCCGCCGGGCAGGCGCCCGCGCGCGCCGCCCGGGAAGAGCGAATCGAGCATGCCGCCGAGCGGGTTGCCCTGGCCGCCCTCGAGGAGCCCGGAGCCGAGGGCACCGAGATTCGAGAGGTTCTGGCCGTTCAGGACCGCGCCGAGATCGACGCTGACCTGCGGGGCATCCCAGGACCCGTTGATGAGGACCGGCAGGCTCACGTCGAAGAGCTTGGGCAGCGCGCGGGCGGCGTTCCGCGTCAGGCGCGGCTCGATGCGGAAGGCGAGGGTGCGGCCGGAAAGATCGAGGGATCCGGTCCCCCTGGCGGTGACGAGCGGGCCGGCCAGCGCGAGATCCTGCGTCGTCGCCCGCCCGTCGGCGATGCGGAAGCGGGCCGCGATGCGGTCGAACACGGTGGCGTCCGAGGCGCGCAGGCGCGGATCGGGCGAGAGCTGCTGGGCGACCGCCTGGACCACGCCCGGGATGTCGATGCCGATGAGGCGCCCGTTCTCGATCTGGATCGCGGCGTCGCCCGACAGGGAGCGGGCGAGTTCGGCCTGCGTGGTGCCGGCGGCCTTCAGGTCGATGGTGGCGCCCGCGGTCCCGTCGAGGAGTCCGAAGCCCGACAGGGCGGAGAGAAGTGCGAGGCTGCGCGCCTGCGCGAGTTCGAGGTGGAGGGCGTGGCGCGGCGGCGCGCTCCCGCGCGCCTCGGCGGCGAAGTCGGAGGTCAGGCTGGCCCGCACCCGCCCGCCCGCGATGCCAGCCTGCGTCAGCGCCACCTCGACGGCGCCGGCGGTGAGCTTGGCATCCAGGGAGGCATCGGTGAGCGTGAGGCCGCCCGCGCGCAGCGCGCCGATGCGGGCCTTGGCGCGGCCGTCGAAGCTGCGCAGGAGGCCGAGGTCGAGATCCTCCGCGCCGGGCGGCGCGCCCGCCGGCAGGGTCAGCGCCTCGCTGGCGAGATCGATCCGCACGAAGGGCTTGGCGGCGAGATCGACCACCACCGCGCCGCTGAAGGGAGCGGCCCCCAGGGAGCCCGAGAGGCGCGAGAGGGTGAGGGCCGCGCCGTGGACGGCCGCATCGGCGCTGCCGGCCAGCGGCTCGGGACCGAGGCGGGGCAGCCGGCAGGTGAAGCGGAGCGGCACGCTCTCCCCTTTGCCGGCTTCGCCGGGGCTGGCTTCGCCGGGCGGGGCCGCGGCGACCTCGCAGGTGCCGCCGCCGGTGCGTCCCGTCGCCTGGACCTCGAACCCGCCGGGGCGGGCCACCGCCTCGGCGGCGATGCCCTCCAGGGAGGCCACCGTCGCCTCGCCGTTCACGAGCAGGAGCGCGCCCTCCCGCACCCGGATCCGTTCCGGACGCGGACCGGGCTGCGCCGGGCCTGAGCCTGAGCCCGGTGCCGGGCCGGCGCGCCACCACTCGGCCGGCCAGCGCAGGACCGGGCGCTCCACCTCCAGCTCGCGCAGCAGGCCGCGCCCCGCGATGAGGTCGAGCGGCGCCCCGGTCACCTTGAGGCTCGCGATGTCGAGGCTCGCCGTGCCCACGCCCGGATAGTCGGTGCGGGTGCCGACATCGCGCACCACCACCGCGACCGTCGGCCAGAGGCTCAAGGTGGCGCCGCCCCTCACGGTCCAGGGACGGCCAGTCTCGGCCTCGAGCCGCTCCTCCACGGTCCGCGCGATCCTGGCGGTGCCCGACGAGACCGCGACACCCGCCGCGACGCAAGCCCCGGCGGCAAGAAGAAGGAAGAGGTTGCGCAGCTTCATCCTGTCCTCGCAACCCGCGGCCTGCGCGGGAAAGCAGAGCGCAAAGTCCGCGCGAAATCAATCGGCCGGAACGTCCATCCGTGGACTGGAGCAGAGCGTCGGCCGGCCGGCTCCCGGGGCGGCCAGGCGGGTTTCCGCGGCGCCGAAACGGACCGGCCCCGCTCGTGTCCTCCGAAATCATTAGCAAGATGGAGCGATTTCTCGACTAATCGCGTGCTGGCGGCCCTTCCCGCCTCATCTCGCGCGGGGACCCGGGCCGGGGCGTCAAACCTGAACAGACCATGTCGAGACCGGTCCCGATGTGTGCCGTAGCACTTGCCCGGCCCGGCTCCCGGCGTGTAGATTCCGGGTCATGAAACGGTCTCTTTCAGGATTGCTGACCCTTCTGCTCACCCTGTGGGCGGGCATGGCCGTTTCGGCCCCGGCGGACAAGCGTGTCGCCCTCGTCATCGGCAATGCCGCCTATGACAGCTTCGGCAGGCTGACCAATCCCGGCAACGACGCCGAGGATCTCGCCTCCGTGCTGCGGAAGGTGGGCTTCGAGGTTCTCGACGGCCGCGACCTGTCCCGCCGCGAGATGGACCGCAAGCTCGCCCAGTTCTCCCGCCTCGCCACCGATGCGGACACGGCTCTCGTCTACTATGCGGGGCACGGGCTGCAGTATCAGAGCCAGAACTATCTGGTTCCGGTCGACGCGCAGCTGCGGGACGGGTTCGACGTGCCGTTCGAGACGATCTCGGTCGAGTTCGTCATCTCGGCGCTCGACAACGCCAAGGGCGCCCGGATCCTGATCCTCGACGCCTGCCGCGACCTGCCGCTCAAGGACGTCGGCAACAGCGCGGGCAGCCACGGCCTTGCCCGGGCGGTCGGCCGCAAGGGCCTGATCATGGCCTACGCCACGCAGGCCGACAACGTCGCCTTCGACGGCACCGGCCGCAACAGCTTCTTCGCCGGGGCGCTGCTCAAGGCGATGCAGGAGCCGGGCCTCGAGATCGGCCAAGTGTTCCAGCAGGTGGCCGCGACGGTGTCGGGCGCGACCAACGGGCGCCAGCTCCCGGAGGTCACCCGCTCCTATCCGGGCGAGGTGTTCCTGAACCGCGACGAGACCGACCTGCAGGCCTGGACCCGCCTGCGCCGCAGCAACCAGCTCGCGGATCTGCGCCGCTTCGTCGAGAAGTATCCGCACAGCATGCTGGTCGACGACGCCCTGACCCGCATCCAGCTGCTCGAGAGCCAGGCCAAGGCGCCAGCCCCGGCGGACCGGAACGAGCAGCAGGGCGGCACGCCGGGCGCCAGCTGGGCGCGGCTGGAGGACGAGAATCGCCAGCGCGAGCAGGCGCTGGCCGGCCCCGAGAAGGCCCGGCGCGAAGAGGAGAACCGCCTCGCCGAGCTCGCCCGCAAGGCACGGGAGGACGAGGCCAGGCGGCAGGAGCAGGCGCGGCTGGAGGCGGCGGCCCGGCTAGAGGCGGCCCGGCTAGAGGCAATCCGGCAAGAGGCGGCCCGCCGGGAGCAGGCCGTCCGTCAGGAACAGGCGGCCCGCCTCGCCGCCGAGGCCGCCAAGCGCGCCGAGGAGACTCAGCGCGCCGAGGAGGCCGCCAAGGCTCAGCAGACCGCCAAGCTCGACGCGCAGACGAGCGAGCCGGCCAAGGTCGGGCCGGCCAAGGCGCCCGAGGGCCAGACCGTCGTCGCCATGCTGCCGACGCCGGAGGCCGCCAAGCCGGCAGCGGCGCAGCCGACCTACGCGAGCCTGCCGCCGAAGGACGAGGCCGCGGAGGAGATCAAGACCGCGGCGCTCGCCGCCCCGCCGGTCAACCAGGACACGGTGGTGCGCGCCGTGCAGCAGCGCCTGACGGAGCTCGGCTGCTACAGCGACAAGCCCGGGGCGAACAAGCTCGACCCGTCCAAGCTCGAGCCGTCCTGGGGCAAGCAATCCTCGGACGCCCTCGAGAAGTTCTACCGCTTCTCGCAGGCGGGCGACCCGTCCAAGACCCGCGCGGTCAAGATCGTGTCGCACATGCCCGACCAGGCGACGCTGGATGCGCTGAACGGCTATAGCGGCCGCATCTGCCCGATCTCCTGCCCGACGGGCACCGAGCCGAAGGGCGATGTCTGCATCAAGATCACCTGCCCGACCGGCATGGATCTCGACGGCGACGAGTGCCGTCCGCGCCACAAGCCGATCCAGGCCCATCTCCCGGCCGAGACGATCAAGAAGGCCCCGGCTCGTGAGAAGGAGATCAAGGCGAAGACCGCCGTGCGGCCCGAGGTGCGGCCCGAGCCCGCGCCCGTCCACAAGGCCGTGAAGGCACCCGTCAGGGAGACGCCGCGGCCGGTGCGGGCGGCCTCCCGCCCGGTGGAGGTGGAGCGGCCGGTGAAGCCGAAGGTGAAGGTGGTGGAGCCGATCCGCGTCCGCGCGCCGGTGCCGGCCCTGGCTCGCTCGCCGCGCAGCTATGCGCCGGCCCCCGCGGCGGCCTCGGCGGCTCCGAGCTACACCCCGGCCGAGATCGGCGCGTCGCGGTTGATGAGCCGGATGCCCTGAGCGGGCTCGCGTTGGCGAGCCTGCTTAGTCACCCGTCCCCTCCCGTCCATCATACGGCTTCCGGTTGATCTGTTCGGAGGAGTGCGCGCGGGGAACCCCTCTCCCGTGCGGGAGAGGAGTTCCCCGCCCTCTTGTCTCCGAACGGATCAACCGGAAGCCGGATCACACGCCGCGCTCAACCATCAGAACGGCATCCGTTTCCGGATCCAGGTGGCGGCGCCCGAAACGGACCCCGAAAACCCGATCAAGATCCGGCGAGCACGCAACAGATGCGGCTGCTCCATCACGGACGATGCGACCGCGCTTCAGGAGGATCAGGCGATCGCAGTCGCGGACCGCCCGCTCGATGTCGTGCAGGACCACCACCACGATATGGTCCGCGGCATAGGCATGCAGCCGACGCATCAGGTCGATGCGGTGGCCGATATCGAGGCTCGCGCCTGGCTCGTCCGCCAGCAGCACGGTGGGTTCGGCGACCAGGGTCGCTCCGAGCAAGGCACGGGCACGCTCGCCCCCCGAGATGCGCGACCAGGGTCGATCGGCAAGCTCCGCAAGCTCGTGATCACGCAGCAAGCCAGGAAGTCGCGCGAATGCCCCCGCCGTCCGGCTCGCGCCCAGTTCGACGATCTCGCGCACCGTGTAGTCCCAGGCCGGTTGGAATGTCTGCGGCAGGTAGCCGATGCGGCGGCCACGTTCACGGGGTGGCAGAGCCGCCAACGCCGTCCCGCCGAGATCGACCGATCCGGAGCTTGGAGATTGCAGACCCGCGAGGCAGCGCAGGAGGGTCGACTTGCCTGCCCCGTTCGGACCGATCAGCCCGACAAGGGCGCCGGGCTCCAGGTCGAGCGAGATGCCGTCGAGGAGCTGGCGTCCCTCGACCTTCACGGTGACGCTCTTGGCAACGAGGCGGCTCATGCGCGCATCCGTCTGCGCAGGAGGAGAAGGAAGAACGGGCCGCCGGCCGCCGCCGTGACGAGGCCCAGCGGGATCTCGGCCGGTGGCAGCATCGCACGGGCAACCCCATCGCAGACCATCACGACCATTGCTCCGGTGGCTGCCGAAACCGGCATGAGCGTCCGGTGGCGCGGCCCCACGGACCAGCGCGCGACATGCGGTGCGACCAAGCCGACGAAGGCGACGAGACCGCCATGGGCCACGGCCAGGGCGACCACGACAGCGCCGACGAGGACCGCCCAGCGGACGAAACTTTCCGCGTCCAGGCCGAAGGCGCGCGCCTGATCCTCGCCGAGGCCGAGAAGATCGAGCCCGCGCGCGAGCGTCAGGCCGAGGCCGAGGGCGAGGGCCGAAAGGCCCGCGAGAAGCGCGAGGCCGCCCCAGCTCGGGGTCTGGATACCGCCGAGCGTCCAGCTCAGCACCACCTGCAGGCTGACGCTCTCGTCGGAGAGGGCGAGCATCAGGAAGGAGCGGACGGCCCCCAGCATCGCCGCGACCGCGACACCCGCGAGCAGCAGGCCGGCCGTGTCCGCCACCCCCGATCCTCTGGCCACCGCGAGGACCAGGACGGTCGCGCCCCACGCCCCGGCGAAGGACAGGCTCCCGAGCGCGAAGGCCGAGGGCACCCCGAGCGGAACGAGCAGCGCGATGGTCGCCCCGATCGCCGCTCCCCCGGCGGAGCCCAGCAGGTAGGGCTCCGCCAGGGGGTTGCGGAACACGCCCTGGAAGATCGCGCCGCCGAGGCCGAGCATGGCACCGACCAGGGCTGCGGCCAGCACACGGGGCAGGCGCCATTCGACGAGCAGCCGGGAGCGCAGATCGTCGGCACCGCCGAGGATGTGGACAAGCTCCGCAGGGCCGGCCCAGTCATGCCCGGCACTGATGCCGAAGACGAGGGATAGCCCGAGAAGCACGAGGAGGCGGAGAGCGGTGCTCACGGCTCGGTCTTCCGCGGCGGATGCAGGAGGTTGGCGAGACGCTCGATTCCATCCACGGTGCGCGGTCCCGGAATCAGGAACTCGGCGCGCGCCACCCCATGGGCATGGCCCTCCCGAACGGCGCGCATCTCCCGGAAGCCCGGACGCCTTGTCAATTCCCGCAACTCCTCGTCCCGGCCGGCCAGGAGCAGCACCTCCGGATCGGCCGCGAGCACCGCCTCCGGCGAGACCTGGGCGAGGCCGCCGCGGCCGGAGAGGGCATGGCAGCCGCCGGCCCGGACCAGGGCGTCTCCGGTATAGGTGCCTTCGCGGGCCGCGAGCAGGAGGCCGTTGCCGAGCTGCCCCGTGATGAGCACGAGCCGCCGGCAGGGCCTGCCCGCGATGCGTCCGGCGACGGCAGCGAGCCGGGCGGCGAGGGCCTCCGCGACAGCGCGGCCGCGCTGCGGCTCGCCCGTCGCCCGGCCGACGAGCCGGAGGTTGTCGAGGACCTCGCCGATGCTGCGGCTCATCAGCACGAGCGTCGGCACGCCGAGCCGCTCCATCGGCGCGAGCAACTGGTGGGCCGCCTGGCGCGCGGGCGTCACCAGCACGAGGTCGGGCGCCTTGGCCACCACCGCATCCACTGAGACACCCAGGCGGCCGCCCACGACGGGCTTGGCGGCCGCCTCCGGCGGGTAGCGCGTGAAGGCGTCGATGCCGACGATCCGGTCGGCCAGGCCGAGCGCCGCGACCAGCTCGGTGTTCGAGGAGAAGATCGTCACGATGCGCCGGGGCGGCGCAGGCAGCACCACGTCACGTCCGAGAGCGTCCTTCAGGCTGATCGGTTCGGCATGGGCGGGGCTCGCCGCGACCGCCAGGATGGCGAGCCCTCCGATCGCAGCGGCGCGCATCTCAGAACCGCGCCTGCAGGCCGATCTGGACGTCCCGGCCCGGCGCGGAGGTGCCCCCGCTGCCGTTGTAGAAGCGCAGGTCGGCGAGCGTGGGTTGCTGGCCGGCGATGGCGATGAAGAGCGGGTGGTAGTTCACGTCGAACAGGTTGCGCACCTGCGCGAACAGCTTCACGCCGGGCATCAGGTCGACCTCGCCGCGCAGGTGGACGAGGAAGAAGGGATCCTTGCGCCAGATGTACTCCCGGTAGGGCTCCGCGGCCGGTACGCGCAGGTTCTCCTCCGTGTTGTACCAGACCGGGCCGTTGAGCTCGCCCTGGATCTGGAGCGTCCACGGATAGGCCACATCCCCCTGACCGAACCGCGTGCCGAGCGCGAGCTGGTACAGGTAGACGCGCTCGACCCGGTGCGTGTTGGCGGTGGCCACCGTCACTGCGCCCTTGTCCTTCATGTCGAAGTTGTAGTTGCCGTTGACATAGGCCCGCCAGCGCCAGACGCCCGGCTCCCAGCCGAATGTCCGCACCATGTCGGTCTCGTACTGGACCTCCATTCCGCGGATCACGACGTCACCGGGATTGTTGACGTAGTCCGAGGTGTTGGAATTGCGGCCACGGGCGCGCGTGATGATGCGGTCGGAGATGACGTTCTGGAAGAGCGCCACGTCGAGGCGCGAGACGCCGCTCGTCAGCGTCGTGCCGATCTCGACCTGCTCGCTCGTCTCGGGGCGGATGTTCGGATTGCCAAAGATGCGCCCGCCGCCGAGGGTGTTGAAATCCGCCGCGAGCTCCGAGGCCGTGGGGGCCCGGAAACCGGAGGATGCACCGATCCGGAAGGCCGCCCAATCGGTCGCCTTGAAGGCCGCGCCGACGGAATAGGTCGTCGCCTCATAGGGGCGGGTGCCGTTCACCTGCGCCGTGAGGTAGGGCGTCGGGTCGAAGCTCGTCGTGCCGTAGGTCCGGCGCACGCCCGCCCTCAGGGTCACGCGGTCGTCGAACAGGCGCTGGGTGTCCTCGATGTAGAGGGCATGGAACTGATCGGTCTGGTTGTTGTCCTGCGGCGAGACCTGCGCGAGCGGGTTGCCAGGCACGCCGGCGCGGAAGCGGTCGGAGCGCAGCCGGCTCGTTTCCCAGTCCCAGCCCAGCAGCAGGTCGTTGCCCGTGAACAGGTTGAATCGCGGCTGGAAGCGCGTGCCGAGGATATCGAGATAACGCGTGTTGAAGTCCGCACTCGTGCCCGGCACCGGCAGCCCGGTACCGCCGCGCTGAATGGGCGAGGCCCACTTGAAACGGTCTTCGTCATTCACGCTGTAGAGCTGAGCGAACAGGCTCATCCGTCCGTCGTCGCTGCGGCCGGTGTAGCTTGCGTCGAACGAGCCGTTGATGCGGTCGTCCTTGCTGTAGATGTTGCCGCCCGAGCCACGGAAGCCGACGCCGTAGATGCCATCGGTGCGCAGGGTGAAGTCAAGCCGGTTGTTCGGATCGATCTGCAGACCGAGGCCGCCCGTGATGCCCATGCGGTTCCACTGGGTGTTGGCCATGCGGCCTCCGCCCGTTCCGGCGAAGTAGTCGTCACGCTTCGCCCCCGAGAGACCGAGGTAGTAGTCGAACGGGCCCACCACGCCGCCGGTCTGCGCACGCCCCTGGGCGAGCCCCCAGACGCCGCCGATGCCCTCGACCAGGGTGCCGGGTGCGGTGCGCCCGGTCTTCAGGATGATGTTGATGACGCCGCCGATGTTCTGGCTGCCGTAGATAACCGACGACGGCCCGCGCACGATCTCGATCCGCTCGATGTCGGCGATCGACAGCTTGGAGAGATTGGCGGTGCCGGCGCGCCGCCCGTTCATCAGGACGAGGACCTGGCTCTTGAAGTCCTTGCCCTGTCCATCGGTGGCGCCGCCGCGGATGTTGATCGAGGTCTGGCCCGGAGTCCATTCCGAGAAGAAGCCGACCGCGTTCTCGGCCAGGAGGTCGGTGACCGACTTCGCGGTCGAGGTCTCGATCATCGTCCGGTCGATGACCTGGACCGTTCCGGCGATCTCAGAACGCGGTTCCGGACGGCCGGTGGCGGTCACGACGATCTGGTCGAGGGCGATCTCAGCGCGCTCCTGGCCCGCCGCAACGGTCGACAGAGCACTCCCGCCAAGGAGCGCGAGCGCGAGGGGCCGCAGGCGACGGGGCATCACGAGTCTTTTCTCCAGACGAGGATGGCCGAGGTACGGGGAACGGAGAGGCGATGGCCGCCGGGGACAGCGATGGCCTGGGCCTTGAGGTGCCGGCGGAGCGCAGGGCGCCGGGGATCGCCAGGGGCCCAGCCGAGACGTTCGGCGAGGTAGGCTGCCATCGGCGCAAAGTCGGGAACGATCGCGCTGAAGGTCCAGTCGACGCGCGTTGCGATGGCAGGCCGCTCGCCGGGCGGCAGGCGTCGGAGCACGATGTCGACGCCCGGCGTTTCGTCCTCGCCGTGCCATTCGCGCGGCAGGCAGCCGGCAAGGCAGAGGCCGCGGGGACCCTGCTGGGCGGGAACCAGCCAGACGATGGTGCGCCGGGCCCATCGCCGGCACCGGATGAGGAATGCCGCCGCATCGGTCAGGGGCGCGGGCATGTTGGCGGCCAGCACCGTGTCGGCACAGCCATCCGGCAGGTCGGCCTCCCGCCAGCCGAGCGGATGGAGCTGTGGCGGCGGAGCCAGCGCCCGCAACCGGCGCTGCATGGCAGGCGCCGGCTCGATCACCGTCCAGGCTGCCGCCCGGTCGCGGAGGGCGTGTCCGAGCTGGCCGCCGCCAGCGCCGACATCGAGGAGATCGCCAACCTGCGGCACCGCTGCCCGCAGAAGCGGAATGATCCGCGCGACATAATCCGAGCTGTCGATCCCGCCCGCGTAGAGTTCGAGCGGATCGATCCCGGGCGGATCCGTGCGTTGCGGGATGTCGGCGACCTCGTTGGGTGCCGTTGACGATCGAGACTGTTCCATCGGTCCTTCCCCGAACCTCAGGGGAGACCGATCGCGGACGCAGGCAGCTGCCGCAGCGCTCAGGCTGCTCGCGCGCATGCGACCCGTCAGGACTCCCCGCCCACGAGACATGTCACGGTCAAGGCAGGTCTCCTGGCTCGCGGGTCGCTGCCATCCCTCTGGTCTTCCCGGTGACACCTCACCAGTGACGCGGAGCGAGGGATGACTCGTCGCTTACAGTTGCGGGGACAGCTCCGGCCTTGACGCAGGGGCGCCGCACCGGATTCCCTCTTCGCTCTCCGTCATGGGACGGAGAGAACCTTGACCATGGCTCAAGAACCGATCGGCACAAGGGTTGTCAACTGCCGGAAACACGCCCCACGCTGACTTAACGCTTCGAAGCGATCGCGCCGGCTTCGGCCTCGTCACGTGGAACGGCCGCCGCCTTGATCTCACAGCCCGCAGGGGCTGGTTGCAGCCCGTTCAGGATGGAGCCGGATCGATCGCGAGGAACAGCCTGACGTCATCGCCGATGCGGCGAGGCGGCGACCTGTGCACCAGAGGGCCGGCGGACGATGCGACCGTCCGTGCCCCCTTGAAGACCGCGACCACGCCGGTGTCCACCTCGCGAATGGCGGCGTCCGGAACCGATGCGCTTCTCCCGAAGCAGGCGGCATCATCCTGGGAGAGCCATTGCGTGCCGCGGCCCCGATAGGTGGTCGCGAGGCGCAGAGCGATGGTGTCGGTGTGGAAGAACCGGCAGGCGTCTCCCTCGACGACCTCCAGACGAATCGCGACGCGGGCAGCGCCACAGAGATTGGCCAAGGTCGCGGCGAGGCCGGTGATGTCGGCGACGAGCCACTTCGCGGTGTCCGCATCGACCACGGCGAGCCGATCCATGCAGCCAGCGAGATCGGCGGCAACGCGGCTGGGACGCGTCACGAGCCGCAGCTGCGGCAGCGCATCCGTCGGGTGCGTGACGAGGCGTCTCTCGACGGCTTCGGGGAGCCGGCGCTGCCACAGCACGAGGTTGATGCCCGGCCTTCGGATGGTCCGCAGGACCTTCGGGCCGTCACTTGCGCGGACATGGCCTGGCAGCCCGGCCACAGCCGCCTGCCGTTCCACGTCCCCGACCTGCCTGTCGCCTGTGTCGCCGTCGCATCCGGCCGCCCGTTGCGGGCGCGCTCCGTGATCGGACCTCTGAGCGGCAAGGGAGGTCTGGAAGGCCACCGGATTACACCCCCCAGACCGGGAACAGGTCGTCGAGCCGCTTCTGCGCCTTCGTCGGCCCAGTCGTGACACTGTCGGCGAGACTGGCGTCCAACCCCACCCGGATCGCGGCCTCGCCCCTATCGGGGCCGCCGATGAACACGAGTTCCTGCCGCCGGTCGCCCCAGCGCCGGCTCCAGGGGATGCAGCCGTTGGTCATCTCGATGAGCATTTCATCGGTGCGCGAGAGGTTCGCGCCGCCATCGCGCACGAGATCGGCGTCGATGTTCACCTCGTTCATGTCGTTGGCGATGACCGCGCCGCGCCGGCCTTCACGGTCGTTCAGCACCTGGTTGAGGAGCGTCGTCTTGCCCGCGCCGAGGACGCCGGACAGGAGGCTGACGGGGAGGAGAGGTGAGGTGGGCGGCATCGATATATGAAACGTTATAGTATTACATGAGCGAGGCATAAAGCCGTAGCCACGCTGGCCTGTCAATGGTGCGCAGGAGACCCGGGGGCATTCGGGGTGGGGATGGTGGACTCCTCCGGCCCGCGCCGCCGACAGACGCTCGTCGCCGGCGGGCCGTCGCGATCCAGCCGAGACGCGCTCCGGCAGCCACACCGGTCCTCATGCCGAGCAACCATTCGATCGAGGGCTATCGGGGCTGCCACAGAAGGAAGCGCCCGGTCAGCCGGGTTCATCCGTCAGGCTCGGCGCAGCCGGTGGTGAACCCATCCCAACAGTCGTTGACCATGACTGTTGGTTCCGGTCTCGAGCTTTCGATAAGCCTCCGGCTTGGCACCAGACAGTCGAGACGGGTCGACGGCCCGCTGCGTCAGCTCCCGCTGCCTCAGCAGCCTGGGCCGTTGGCATGATCATTCCGCCATGCTCTCCTCGGCCTGCTCCGCCGCCTCCTGCCCGCTCCGCCGGGCCCGCGTCGCCCGGGCGCGCTCGGTCTCGCGCAGGCGCCGGCGGCGGGTCTCCAGCCCCTCGCGGGTCGGCGGCCACCAGCCGCGGCGGACGTCGTCCGGCCGCGCCGCGGGGGTCACCTCCGCAAGTTCCCGGAAGCTCGGCATCCGCCACCAGCCCCAGACGACGGCGCGGCCCGGAGGCAGCGGCGCGACGGCGTGCGGCACCTCGCCCGGCCCGACCGGCTCGGTGTCGAGCGCCTCGAATACCACGACGCCGAAGGCGGCGGTCTCGACCGGCACCCCGAGCGGCGGCAGGTCGTCGGCCGGCACCGGGAAGCGACGGCGGCGGCGCTCGCTCTCGGCCTCCCGGTCCCGGATCGCCTCGCGGCGGGCCCGCTTCGCCTCCGGCTCGTTGCGGGCGGCCGCCGCCTCGATCGCCGGCCAGACCGCCTTGAGCGCCTCGTAGGCCCGCCAGGGCACGCGCCAGGCCCGGATCGCCGGATCCCAATGGGCCGAGGGCAGGCCCCGCAGGGTCTCGACCACGGTCCGCGAATAGGGCGTGCGGACGATCAGGCTCTCGGGCGCGGGGTCGAGATACCGGCTGGTCAGCGGCTCGAAGGCATAGGCATCGCGGCCCTTGTCGTCGCCATGAGCATCGAAGGCCGAGAGCTCCCGGCCGATCCAGGCATCGACCCGCCGCCCGGCCGTGGTGCCCGGCACGAACCAGCGCCGCAGCGACCGCCGGAACTTCGCGGTCGGAAAGGTCTCGCGGAAGCGCGCGATCAGCCCGCGGTCGAAGGGCATGGCCACCAGCACGCCGGGCCGCTTGGCTCCGCCCGGCGCGATGGAGAACCCCGCCCCGCGGGACTCCTCGCCCTCGGGCCCTCCCGCCTCCACGGCGGTCAGGCCGCCTCGGACCGGCGGGCGCCCCAATGCGCGTCGACCCGCCCGCCGAAGGCCGGATCCGCGAAGGGATCCTCGTCCGGTCCCTGCCGCGGCGCGTCCGCGAGCCTGTCCGCATCGATATCGATCACGTAGCCGCCGAGATCGACGTCGTAGGTGAGCGCCCGCCAGGGCACTGGATGGTAGCTCTCCCCGAGGCCCAGGAAGCCCCCGAAGGACAGGACCGCATAGGCGACCTGACCCGAGACCTTATCGACCATGAAGTTGTAGATCGTACCGAGGCTCTCGCCCTTTCGGTTGTAGACGGCCGTGCCCTCGACCTTGTTGGAGGCGATGAGCCGGCGCGTCTCGTCGAGGGCGACGCCCTCGGCAGTCGGGTCGAGTTCCATCGAACCCGGGGCGCGGATGGTGCGTTCGTTCGGCAGTTCGGTCGGCATGGCGGTCTCCCATCTTCCGGGGGAACCGGACCCCCGTGGGCCGGGTTCCGGTCCGCCCCCGAGCCGCCCGGGTCAAGACCCGTCCGGCGTCGCCGGCAGGCTCCGGGCGAGCGGCACCGCGGCGGCCGCGAGGACCGCCATCGCCCAGAAGGCAGACGGGCCCGCCCAGCCGTAGAGCGGGCCGGCGGCGAGCGTCGTCAGGGTGGTCGCAAGCCCCAGCCCGAGCGTGCCGTAGAGGGTCTGGGCGGTCGCCGCGAGGGCCGGCGGCACCGTGGCGAGGATCACCCGCATGCAGGCGAGGTGGAGGAGCGCGAAGGTGAGCCCGTGCAGGGCCTGGATCGCCACGAGCGCCGGCAGCGCCGCCGTCCCGGCCGCCACGGCCCAGCGCAGGGAGGCGGCGCTGCCGGCGAGCATCAGCGCCCGGGAGGGGCCGAGCCGGTTGAGGAGCGGAGGTCCGGCGAGGGTGAAGACCAGCACCTCGGCGGCCACGGATTCCGCCCAGAGCAGGCTGATGGTGCCGGGGCTGATCCCGGCCGCCTGCCAGCGGATCACCGCGAAGGCGTCGTGCATCGCGTGGCTGCCGATCACCAGGGCGGCGACGAGGACGAGGCGCCGGAAGGCGGGAGAGCGCAGGAGCAGCCCCGGCCGGGCGGGCTCCGGCCGCGCGGCCTTTCCCGGGAGGAGCAGGGCGCCCGCCGCCATCAGCCCGAAGAAGGCCGCGCCGCAGACGAGGAGCGCCGGCCGCCCGAAGCCGGCGATCACCGCGCCCGCGAGCAGCGTGCCGCCGATGAAGGCCGCCGAGCCGGCCCCGCGCACGACGCCGTAGCGGAAGCGGCCGGCGGCGGAGGCCGGGAGCGCCAGGGCGTCGGTGAGCGGCGCGAGCGGCGCCGTGGCCGCCGCATGCGCCACCCCGACGAGGAGGAGCGCCGCGAAGCCGTGCCCGGCGAGGTAGGCGAGCGCCGTGAGGGCGGAGACGAGGGCGCAGGCCGCCAGCACGCCGCGCGCGGCGTCGAGCCGGTCGGCGAGGCGCCCCGCGAGCGGCCCGGCCGCCAGGCGGATGCCCTGCCCGGCGGCGAGCACGAGGCCGATCTGGTCCGGCCCGAGCGAGCGCTCGGCCAGGATCGAGGGCAGGAACGGCGACGTGACGCCGTACCCCGCATAGAGCGCCGCCGCGACGAGGAGGAACCGCGTCAGCATCGCGGCGCCGGAGCCGGGGGGCGGCGCCCTCCGGGCGCCGACGGATCAGAGAAGGCCCGGCGCGTGCGGGCCCTCCCCGGGGGCTTCGGACGAGACCGCGGCCCGCAGGCCGAGGACGAGGGCGCCGGCGGCGCCGAAGGCGAGGGTGATGGCGGCGAGGAACATGGGGGAATCTGTGCGGCCGCGTGCTTAACGGGGGATTGCCGAACAGGGTGAATGAGAGGAAAACCCCGGCTTCCACAGTGCGGCGGCCTGCCCGCGCCGCGGCGCCCGCCGGCCATGGATCCGCCATCATCGGAGGACAGCGACGCGATGGAGTACCGCACGCTCGGTCGGTCCGGTCTCAAGGTCTCTCCCCTCTGTCTCGGCACCATGATGTTCGGCGGCCAGACCGAGGAGGCGGAAGCCGCCCGCATCATCGCGGATGCCCGCGAGAAGGGCCTCAATTTCATCGACACGGCCGACGTCTACAACGACGGGCGCTCCGAGGAGGTGGTGGGCCGCGCCATCGCCCGCGAGCGCGACGCCTGGGTTCTCGCCACCAAGGTGGCCAATCCCATGGGGCCGGGACCCAACGACCGCGGCCTCTCGCGCGCCCACCTGATCCGCGCCTGCGAGGCGAGCCTGCGGCGCCTGGGCACCGACCGCATCGACCTCTACTACCTCCACAAGGAGGACCACGACACGCCCCTTGAGGAGACCGTGCGGGCGATGGGCGACCTGATCCGGGCCGGCAAGATCCGCTATTTCGCGGTTTCGAACCACCGGGCGTGGCGGGTCGCCGAGATCTGCCGGATCTGCGACGGGCTCGGCCTCGACCGGCCGGCGGCGAGCCAGCCCTACTACAACGCGCTCAACCGCATGCCCGAGGTCGAGCACCTGCCGGCCTGCACCCATTTCGGCCTCGGCGTCGTGCCCTACTCGCCCCTCGCCCGCGGCGTGCTCACCGCGAAGTACGATCCGGGCGCCCCGCCTCCGGCGGGCACCCGGGCGGGCCGCGGCGACACCCGCATGATGCAGACCGAGTGGCGGCCCGAGAGCCTCGCCATCGCCCGCGAGATCAAGGCCCACGCGCAAGGCCGCGGCGCCTCTCCGGTCGATTTCGCGGTCGCCTGGGTGCTCAACAACCGCGCGGTCACATCGGTGATCGCGGGGCCCCGCACCGTCGCGCAGTGGGAATCCTACGCGGGCGCGCTCGCCTATCGGTTCACGCCCGAGGACGAGGCCCTGGTGGACCGTCTCGTCCCGGCCGGGCATCCTTCCACGCCCGGCTACACCGATCCGGCCTACCCTCTCGAGGGGCGCGTCAGCTGGACCGGGGCGTGACGGGCGCGATCTTGAGCTTTCGTTTACGCCTTCGGTGTGGATGATCCGGTCGTGCAGGCGATTTTCCACTTGGAACGTCGTGAGCACGGCTTAGTTGTTGACGCTATGCGCCCGTCAGGGCCGAATGTCCGGCTTCGTGGGCCCTAAGGGAGACCGGAGGAGACCGATGGCGACCAAGACGACGAAGAAAGAGGCGACCGAGGCCGAGAAGCCCGCCGCCAAGGGCAAGAAGGTGGCCGCCCCCAAGAGTGGCGACAAGCCGAATGCTCTGCAGAAGCCCCTCCAGCCCTCCCCCGAGCTCGGCGCGATCGTCGGCACCAAGCCGATCCCGCGCGGCGAGGTGGTGAGCAAGGTGTGGGAGTACATCCGCAAGAACTCGCTCCAGAACCCGGAGAACAAGCGCGAGATCCTCGCCGACGACAAGCTGAAGAAGGTCTTCGGCAAGGACAAGGCGACGATGTTCGAGATGAACAAGTACCTCGCCCAGCACCTGAAGTAGGGCCGTCGGGAGCGCGCAGCGGCGCTCCCCCGGGCCGGCCGCGCTTTCCGTTCAGAGGACGTGGCCGATGGCGCTGATGCGCCTGAGCAGACTTGGCGGGGCGTGCCACCGCTTCGCCCGCTTAGGCTTTTGCTGTGTCGCAGGTTTTTGACGGAAAACCGCAACGCACTGTTCCGAAACCTGCTTAGAGCCGTTCCCGACCTGACTGCACCAGGCCGGCGGCTCTCACCACTTGTTTTGACGCGCTTTCTTGCGCCGAATCGGGGTCCACTTCGGCGCGGAGCGCTCTCGTTGCCGCGGCATTGCGGCTGGCGCTGCTCGGCTCGCGCAGGTTCGGGCCGCCTTGCCACGGCGATCCGGCCAGCGTCGCGATTGCGGCGCTCTCCGATCGGCTGATGTGCCGTTCGGGGCTCAATCGAGAGAGCGAGCTTCCCGGCGATCGGGATGATGTTTCGTCATCAATCCTTTCGATCATGAATGCGATATTCGGTTGCTTGCGCTCCCTGGCCAATGCGGGCCTGCTCCGGCGAGCCTTGCCTGACGGCGCAGCGGGTGCGGGTTTTGCTGCGGCGGTCGAGACCGTCATCGACCTGCCACGCGGTTTGCTCTCGACGGGAAGTCACCGATCCGGGCGCTGAGACGCGCGCATTCCCGAGCGCCATCGAGGCGACGGTCCGGCCGGAAGCGGGTTCAGGTCATCCTCGACACGGGCCATACGCACCCGCAGCTGCGTCCAGGCCGCGCCGAGTCTCCAACGTCACGCCCGACCTCTGCCGCCGGGCAGATCACGGGGAGGGTTTCGTCCCGCCTCCGAGGTGCCATGGGCTGAGGCCGGGCAGCGGCTGCGGGATCGTCATCTTCGGGCCGCGCCCCACCGCGGTGTGAGCGAAGCCGAGGATGGGCCGAAACCTGCCCTCGCGGCGAGAGCATGGTCCGACGAAGCGGAGCCCGGCTCGTCGCAGAAAACGCGTCAGGGCCGAAAGCTGAGAGGGGCATCCGTTCACGGTGGAACGGATGCCCCTCTCAGCCGGATATCGCCCTCCACCGGACGTCAAAGGGCCCCGGCAGCGCCGGGGCCCCTGGTCACGATCGTCCGATCCCGGTCAGAAATCGCGCTGCACGCGCATGCGGACCTGGAACGTGTCCTGGCTGACGACGGTCGGGGTCGCCAGCACCGCCGCCAGGCTCGGCCCGCCGGCCGCCCCCGCACTCGCCAGCGTGGCGCTGCTCGCCTTGTTCGGGTTGATCACCCGGCCGCTGCTCACGGCCGAGCGGGCATAGAGGCCCTCGACACCGATATCGAGGTCCTTGACCGGCGACCAGATCAGGCTCGCACCGGCCACGATCTGGTTGGTGTCGCGCAGCACCGGGCTGATCGCCAGAGCCGCCACGCCCGCCGCCGTGGTCGGCGACGGCAGGCCGTTCACACCGAACAGGGCGCTGTTGAAGCGCGCCGCCTTGTTGTAGCTCATCTCGCCGTAGCTGCCGTAGAAGGCCGAGCGCCACTGCGGCGTCCAGTAATGCAGGTACGACGCCACCACCGTCCAGCTGGTGGACAGGCTGAGCTGGCCGGTGACCGGGTCGACCACCGCATCGGCATAGTAGGTGTTGAACAGGCCGGGGGCCGGGCTGCCGGTCAGCGTGTAGCTGCCGTTATGGGCGGAGTAGCCGGTGTAGGTCTGCGCGCCTTCACCGTAGGCACCCTGGAGGTAGAGGGCGTCGCCCGCCGCGATGAAGGGCAGGTTGAGCTTCAGGCCGCCCTGCACCGCCCAGCCATAGGCGTTCGCCGGGCGAGCCGCGGGGTTCGCGGTCGCCGGCAGGAGCGCCGTCTGAGCGGCCGTCAGCCCCACCAGCGTGGAGGTGTTGCCGGCGTTGATCTCGTGGACCGCCGCCGAGAGCTGCGCCGAGCCCCAGGCCGCGTCGTAGCGCAGCGCACCGACGAAGTCGGGCATGCGCGAGCGCTGGATCACGTCGGCCGCGGTCACCGACACCGGCACCCCGGCCGCGTTGGTCACGAGGACGGGCGCGAAGTTGGCGCTCACCGCCTGACTGCCCGTGAAGCCCGTCGAGCCACCCCCGAAGACCGGCGTCCGGCGGAGGTTCGGGTCTTCCATCGAGATCGTCGCCGAGAAGCCCTCCCCGAAGGTCGCCGTGTAGGCGAGGAGGTTCGTCGAGTAGGTGTCGGAGCCCAGCGAGACGCCGATGATTTCGAAGTCGTGGGCGTAGAAGTCGAAGAACGAGGCCGCGCGCCCGGCGGTGAGGCCGGCGAACTGGATGAAGGCCTTGTCGACGTTCACGTATTGCTGGACGCGCGCCGCCGTGTCGACGCCGGTGGCCGCGAAGGCGTTGGCGATGCGCTCCTGGGTGCCCGACTTCAAGAAGCCGCCGGTGCGGCTGGCGAGTTCGAAGCGGACGAAGGCGCGCAGGGTGCCGTAGCCGGTTTGGGTGCGGGCGTCGAGGTTCAGACGGCCGAGGCCGCGATAGCCCGTGGTGTCACCGCGAATGAGGGGCTGGACGTAGGTGGCCTCGAAGCGGGCGCGGCCGCCGACGCGCAGGCAGGTATCGGTGCCGGGGATGTAGAAGAAGCCGGCGCCGTAGGCCGAGCAGACCCGCACGTACTCGACCGGCGCCGCCTTCTTGACCGGCAGATCCGCCGCCTGCGCCCCCGCCACGACCGTCAGACCGGCCACAGACCCGAGGAGCAGACGCTTCACGGCCCCGCTCTCGCGCAGCGAGGCCGAAGTGTTTTGGGAGACCCTGTCCACTTTGTTTCACTCCTTCACTTTAAGGAAGTCGACGAAATATGACTCACGACTTCCATCTCGTTACCTAGCGTAATCAGCTATGCCATATTCCCCCCAAAGTATAGATGCCACGGCGTGAGTGGACGCCGCGAGCCAAGCCGTGTGGCATTCCTACAATATGCCATTCGACATAGCTCGTTTGGCAGCGGTAATCGCTGCGTAAGCGGCATGGATGATGCGCTTGGACGGCCGCCGAATGCCGCCTCCCTCTGCGGAACGATGTCGGCGACGACATGTATCCTTGATTGCAGCCAGGGCAGCGGGGCGCGTCCGGGTACGCAATCCCGTCTTTCTCGGGTGCTGGCGCCTTCGCCACCCTCCTCAAGACGAGTGAGGCTGCAAGCCGTCATCGCCGGCTTGATGATTGCGCAAAGAGCGCCTTACGCATGAAGTATGCCTGATATGACCGCAGAACTGGCAATGATGCTCTTTATAAAATGGAGCCAAAAAAAATCCGCCCGGGTGGGCGGATCCAAGTCACTTTTGAGTGACGTAGAGTTAGCATGGAGTCCGGATCAGACATATCATCCTTACGGCCTAAGCCTGATTGCATATGTGGGTTCGAGGATGCGCGCACCCGCCTCCAAGATCGCAAGGGACTCTCTTCCGGGCCTTTCCGGGCAACGGCTTCGACCATGTCTCGGAGTTGAGCGCCGATCTTCGCCTGAAGCGAGGGCGACCGGCGGCGCCTGCTTTGATTGAGACATCCGCAGGAATAATCTCCGGAACTGCAGAGGATCTGCCCGGGCGAGAAAAGAGAGAGTACGATCACGAACAGCCGGGACAGAATGGATCTGATGCCGACGAATGACGCGATCCCGATTGGTCG
The DNA here is from genome assembly GCF_000022085.1 of Methylobacterium nodulans ORS 2060. NCBI lineage: Bacteria > Pseudomonadati > Pseudomonadota > Alphaproteobacteria > Hyphomicrobiales > Methylobacteriaceae > Methylobacterium > Methylobacterium nodulans. The sequence continues at coordinate 1,386,512 of NC_011894.1, read as the reverse complement.
CTGCGATTGTGGCGTTGCGTGGGGCGAACGGCGGGCAGCCGAGAAGTACCGTCATCAGCAGCAAACGGCTCGGCAAGGGCGGTGCCTTCACAGGCCGAGCGTGATGCCAGCCGTCCAAGCGACCCGGACTATCCCGGAGGATGTCCGGCGCGAATGCTCCGTCGAGCGCCCTCGCGCCGCGGCAAAGTCATCCCGGGTGCTCCGTCGCGTGCTGGGCTCCCGGAGCCATCTCAACCGAAATCCGATTGATTGCTTGGCGGTTGCTGTCGCAATCGCGCGGCAATGCGGATGTCGGCTTCGCTGCGGGCTTGGTGATCCGGTTTCCGAACGAATCGTTCGGAAACCGGATCACACGATCGCCCTGACCACCCCGCCATCGACCCGGACCGCGGCGCCGCTCGTGGCGCTGGCCGCCGGGGTGCACAGATAGGCGACGAGGTTCGCGACCTCCTCGGGCGAGGCGAGCCGCCCGATGAGCGACGTCGGCCTGTGTTCCTTGATGAAGGCGCGCCCCATCGCGTCGAGGTCCGGATCCGCGACGCCCGCCGCCATCTGCTGCATGAAGGCGGCCACGCCCTCCGAGAGGGTCGGGCCCGGGAGCACCGAATTCACCGTGACACCCGTGCCCGCGACGGTCTCGGCGAGGCCCCGCGCCACCGCGAGCTGCGCGGTCTTGGTCATGCCGTAATGGACCATCTCCACGGGGATCTGCAGGGCGGATTCGCTGGAGATGAACACCACCCGGCCCCAGCCGCGGGCGACCATGCCGGGCGCGTAGGCCCGCGACAGCCGCACGCCGCTGAGCACGTTGACCTCGAAGAAGCGCTGCCAATCCTCGTCCGGGATCTCGAAGAAGGGCTTGGGCTCGAAGATCCCGGTGTTGTTGACGAGGATGTCCACCTCCGGCAGCGCGGCCCGGAGCGCGGCCGCCCCCTCGGCCGTCGCGACGTCGCCGGGCGCAGGCACGAAGCGTCCCTTCGGCGCCGCATGGGAGAGCGCCGTGACGGCCGCCTCCACCCGCTCCGCCGTGCGCCCGTTCACCGCCACGGTCGCCCCGAGATCGCCGAGCGCCTTGGCGATGGCGTAGCCGATGCCCGCGGTCGAGCCCGTGACGAGGGCGCGCCGCCCCGAGAGATCAATGTCCATGCTGGCCTCCGTCGAAGCGTTCGGCGAAAAGAGATGTGATCGGGACCGCCGACGTCCAGGGCCGCCCGGCCGGAGCCGTGCCCGGTCCACCGTGATCGGGCGCCGCTCTAGCGCCGCAGCGCGCTCGTCACCGCCCCGGTCAGCGAGAGCCCGGCCGCGAGCCACAGCACCGTCACGATGCCCCCGGTCTGCAGGAGGCCGAAGATCACCGCCACCATCGCGGCCCCCAGCGACTGGCCGACGAGCCGCGCCGTCGACTGCATGCCGCTCGCCCCGCCGCTGCGCTCCCGCGGGGCGCTCGTGATGATCACCCGGTTGTTGGGCGACTGGAACAGCCCGAAGCCGAGCCCGCACAGGGTGAGCCGCCAGACGATGTCCGCCGTGCCGGGATGCGGCGGCAGGCTCGCCACCAGCGCGAGGCCGAGCGCGAGCCCCACCAGCCCGAGCCCGCCGAGGCGCCCCGGCGCGAACCGGTCCGAGAGCCGGCCAGCCACCGGCGCGATCACCGCGATGGCGATCGGCCAGGGCGTCATCAGGAGGCCGGTCTCGCTGCTCGTGCGGTGCATCACGTCCTGGAAGTAGAAGGGCAGGGCCACGTAGGCCATCATCTGGGCCGAGAAGGCGCAGACCGAGCTCGCCATCGACAGCGCGAAGACCGGGATGCGCAGGAGGTCGACCGGCAGGAGCGGCGCGGGCAGCTTCACCTGGTACCAGACGAAGGCCGCGCCGATCACCAGCGCCCCCGCGAGCAGGAGGAGCGCCCGGCCGCTCCCCCCGGGATCGCCGAGCCCGTCGACGCCCGTGATCAGGAGGCCGAAGAAGAGCGCGTTGAGGACCGCGCTCAGGGTGTCGAAATGCCCGCCGCTGCGGGGCGTGACCGGCAGCGTCCGCAAGGCCACGGCGAGCGCGAGGAGCCCGAGCGGGATGTTGACGAGGAAGAGCCAGGGCCAGCGTGCCACCGACAGGACCGCCCCCGCCACCGTCGGCCCCGCCGCCGACGCGATGGCGACGATGAGCGCCACGGTGCCGACGCCCCGCCCGATCAGCTTCGCCGGGTAGATGAAGCGCACGAGCGCGATGTTGACGCTCATGATCCCGGCCGCGCCGAGGCCCTGGACGATCCGCGCCGCGATGAGGACCGGGAGCGTTGGGGCGAGCGCGCAGGCGAGCGAGGCCGCCGTGAACAGGGCGAGCCCGAAGGCGTAGACCCGCTTGTAGCCGAGGATGTCGCCGAGCGAGGCGAGCGGCAGCAGCGCCGCCGTGACGGCGAGCTGGTAGCCGTTCGTCACGAAGATCGCAGCGCCGGGGCTCACCTGCAGGTCGCGCGCCATCACGGGCAGCGCCACGTTCACGATGGCCCCGTCCAGCACCGCCATGGTCATGGCGATGCCGATCACCGCCATGGCCCAGAGCCGCTCGGCCACCGGCAGGCCATCCAACGCCTCCGCCGGCACCGGCCCGGCCGCTCCCGTCATCCGCTCCGCTCCCGATACTCCGCGGGAGCCCCTACCGCATCGGCGCGCCGGCCGCATCCGGTCCCGGACGCGGGGCTGCCCGGCCCGTGGCGACCGCGCGCGCATGGCGGGCGAGCGCGTGGGCGATCAGCGCATCCATCAGCGCGGGCGGCGCGAGGCCGGCTGCATCCCACAGCTTCGGGTACATGCTGATCGCCGTGAAGCCCGGCAAGGTATTGACCTCGTTCACGAAGATCCCCGCGGGATCGGCCGGGTCGAGAAAGAGGTCGACCCGGGCGAGCCCCGCGCAGGCGAGGGCCGCGAAGGCGCGGGCCGCCAGCTCCCGCATCCGGTCCGCCCGGGCGGCGTCGAGGGCGGCCGGGATCAGCAGGGCCGCCCCGTCCGGATCCAGGTACTTGGCGTCGTAGCCGTAGAAGCCGTGCGCGGCGGCGGGCGCGATCTCGCCCGGGGGCGAGACGCGCAGCTCGCCCTCCGGCGTCTCCAGCACGGCGCACTCGATCTCGCGGGCCTGGGGCACGGCGCGCTCGATGAGGATCTTCTCGTCGTACCCGAAGGCATGCGCCGCGGCCCGATCGAACTGCGCCGGATCCGTCACCCGCGAGACGCCGACCGACGAGCCCATATTGGCGGGTTTCACGAACAGGGTTCGGCTCTCCAGCGCCGCCGCCGCATCCGCATAGGAGACGGGCCGCCGCGCCGTCGCGGCGAGAAAGGGGACGATCATCGGCAGGCCGGCATCGCGCATCAGGCGCTTGGCGACGTCCTTGTCCATGGCGGCGGCCGAGCCGACCACGCCCGAGCCGACATAGGGCACGCCCGCGAGGTCGAGGGCGCCCTGTACCGTGCCGTCCTCGCCGTTCGGGCCGTGCAGCACCGGCACCACCACGTCGAAGGGCTCCGAGAGGGCGGCCGCGTCCGACAGGATGGCGAGGCGGCCGCCACCGCCCGGCAGGAAGGCGACGAGCGGCCCGTCCTGGCCCATCGCCGGGGCTTCGCCCGCCGCCAGGGCGGGGCAGAGGCGCCACGCCCCGGTCTCCTTGTCGATGGCGATCGGCGTTACCGCGTAACGGTCCGGATCGAGGGCCCGGGCGACGTTGCCGGCCGAGAGGATGGACACCTCATGCTCCGCCGAACGCCCCCCGAACAGCAGCGCCACCTTCCTCCGCATCGCCCTCGTCCTCCGCTCCGGTCCCGACTCAAAGCATAGGGAAGCTGCCGCGCCCCACCAACCGGGACGGCGCCCGTTTCCATCCCGCACCCTGCCCGTGTGCTGGCGCACCCGAGGCGGGGATTGGATCGTTTTTGGGCTTTCAGCCTGCGTGAAGCTTGCATACACGAGATCACTGGCGCCATTCTGCCGCGCGGCGCGTCGAGGATCGCTCCTCCAGATGAGCACGAACGAACCCTGCTCGATCGGCGTCCTGTTCTGCGATGTCGCAGGAAGCACGCGGCTCTACCGCGACCTGGGCGACGACGCGGCCCTGCGCATCGTGGAGCACTGCCTTGGCATCGCCGCCGAGGTCGTCCAGGCGAATGGCGGGCGGATCGTCAAGACGATCGGCGACGAGTTCATGGCCGTGTTCGAGGATGTCTGCGCCATGTGCGACGCCGCCGTGGCCGTGCAGCGGCGCTTCGAGGACGACCAGGGCGGCGGGATCGAGGGACAGCGGCTCCAGCTGCGGATCGGCTTCCACTTCGGGCCGGCCGTGCATGCCAACGACGATTATTTCGGCACCACCGTCAACATGGCCGCCCGGATGGTGGCGATCGCCAAGGGCGGGCAGATCATCACCACCGGAGCCCTGGCGGACAGCCTGCCTCCCCTGAGGCGGGCAGCAACCCGCGCCCTCGTCGGCGTCTACGTGAAGGGCGCGGGCGACGACGTGCGGGTGGCGGAGGTGCTCTGGCATCTCGCTGAGAATCAGACGACGGTGTTCTCCTTCCTGCCCGCCGCGGAGCAGCGCCCGGCCGCAGGGAACGACCTGCGCATCACCTATCGGGGCCGGCGCTGGCTCTTCGACGAGCGCCATGCCAGCGTGTCGCTCGGGCGGGAGCCCGCCAACGACATCGTGGTCGACAACGACTACGCCTCGCGGCGCCACGCGACGATCGAGCGGCGGGGCGACAAGTGGGTGCTGGTCGATCACAGCACCAACGGGACCTACGTGACCCTGTTCGGTGCCGAGGAATTCTGCATGCGCCGCGAGGAGCTGGTGCTGCGCGATGTCGGCACCCTGGGCATCGGCCGCTCCGTCGGCCTCGACCGGGCGAATGGCCTCGACTTCGCGCTGACCGTGGGCGGGGCGGAGGAGGCGCCCGCCGGTCGGGTCCACCAGGGCCGGGATGCCTGATCCCGCCTGATCGCCGCGGATTGCGCCCCTGGATGCGGGGCGAACCGGCATTCTGGCCCGCCGATGCCGCGCGGGCGGTGCCGGGCTCCTGACCCGCCATCCGCCGCCTTTGACAAGCATCGCCCGGCCCGGGACAACAGGGCCGGAGAGGCGGCCCGAGACCATGCGCATGGAGCGGCGAGGCTTGCAGCGTTTCGTCCGGGCGTGGCCCATCCGCTGGCGCATCCTGGCGATCGCCGGGCTCAACTCCGCGCTCGCCCTCGTCCTCATCCTGCTGATCTGGGACGGCGCCAACGTGCTCTCGCGGGCCTGGGCGGACCTGCGCCAGGTGCGCCAGTCGGAACGGTTCCTCGACCAGCTCGACCGGGACACCGAGCGGCTCCAGAGCCTCATCCACCGCTACATCAGCCAGGCGGATGCGGATGTGCTGGCGCGCATCGGCGACCTCCGCGACACGCTGATCGGACGCCTGCGGGTGCAGGCGCGGCTCGATCCGCTGATCGCGGCCCCCTGCGAGACGCTCCGGGAGGTGACGGAGCGCTTCATCGCGGGCTTCTCGGCCCTGCGCGACACCCGCGCCGACATCCTCCAGATCTACGAGGCCAGCATCGCCGGGCCCGCGCGCGAAATGGCGGGGCTCTACGCCCTCATCGAGGGCGACGCCGCCCCGCCGTCGCCGATCTCGCCGCTTTTGGCGGCATCGCGAAAATCCTTTCACGCCATGGTGCTGGCGGCGAACGCCGTCTCGCTTGCCGCCTCCTCCGCCTCAGCGGGCGAGGTGCGCCGCCACGCCGCCGTGATCCGCCGCACGGTTCCGGCCATGCTCGCCCTTGCCACCGAGGAGGTGCAGCGCCGGGCGCTCGGCGAGCTGGAGGCGCGGGCCGCCGCCGTCGAGCGGGGCGTCGATGCTCTCTCGGCCGAGTTCGCCACCCAGTCGCGTCTGCTGAAGGAGGAGATCGACGGCAATGCCGACGCGATGTCGGCCTCGATCGAAGCCATGGCGGCCCATATCCGCGGGATCGAGCAGGCCGCGCAGGCCCGCTTCGACCGCACGCTCGAGAGCGCCGCGCTCAAGCTCGGCGGAGTGGCGCTCGCCTTCGTGGCGCTGGTGGGGGTGGTCGGCACGCTGGTGGCGAAGAGCATCAGCGATCCCCTGCGCGGCCTGAGCGGCTCGATGCTGGCGATCGCGGCGGGCGACTACGAGCGGACCGTGCCGGGTGCGGAGGCGCGCGACGAGATCGGCGACATGGCGGCGGCCGTCGCGGTCTTCCGCGAGAACGCCATCGCGCGGCTGCGCGCCGAGGAGGACCTGCGCCGCGCCAAGGAGCAGGCCGAGGCGGCCTTGTCCGAGCTGCGCGAGACCCAGGCGAGCCTGATCGAGGCCGAGAAGCTCGCCGCCCTGGGCAGCCTCGTCGCCGGGGTGGCGCACGAGGTCAACAACCCGGTCGGCATCAGCCTGACGGTCGCCTCGACCCTGAACCAGCGCTGCAGCGCCATCAGCGCCGACCTCGACGGCGGGCAGCTGCGCCGCTCGCAGCTCCTCGCCTTCATCGAGGGGGTGCGCGAGGCGGGCAAGCAGCTCGTCGCCAACCTGATGCGGGCGGGCGATCTCGTCGAATCCTTCAAGCAGGTCGCCGTCGACCGCAGCCAGGACAACCGCCGCCGCTTCGACCTCGGCCAGACCTGCGAGCAGATCATCGCCAGCCTGAGGCCGGAGCTGCGCTCGGCCCGCATCGCCCTCACCCTCGACCTGCCCTCCGGCATCGTCATGGACAGCTTCCCGGGGCCGCTCGGCCAGGTGCTGACCAACCTCTTCCTCAACGCCGTCCGGCACGCCTTCGCGGACCGGGCCGAGGGCACGATCCACCTCGCGGCCGAACTCGTCGGCCCCGACCGCGTCGCCATCACCTTCAGCGACGACGGAGCCGGGATGACCGAGGAGGTGGCGCGGCGCGCCTTCGAGCCCTTCTTCACCACGCGGCGCGACAGCGGCGGGACGGGCCTCGGCCTCCACCTCGCCTTCAACATCGTCACGCATCAGCTCGGCGGCCGCATCGCCCTCACCTCGGCGCCGGGAGCGGGCAGCCGCTTCGTCCTGACCCTGCCCCTCGTCGCCCCCGTGCAGGAGCCCGGGCCGCAAACGCGCGCCGCGTAGATCTGTCCAGATGACGCGCTGGATGACGGGACCTCGGTGTTCGGGGCAGACGCGCGCCGCCGAGCGTTCTCACGGCGGCGACCTGGCAGGCCTGCGCCCGCCTGCCCGGTCCCTTGATCCAGATCACGGCGGCAGGCCATGATCCATGGTGGTGTGGCGGCAGCTCTGCGGGAGGACGAACGCGATGCCGATGCGCTGCCTGCTGGTTCCGACCGGTCCCGACACCGATCCGCGCCCGCGTCTCGACCTCGCCCTGAGGCTCAGCGACCGGCTCAAGGCCCATATCGCGCTCACCATCCTGTGCCCCTCCGCGGAGGACGTGCTGGCCTCGATCCCTGAGGTCGCCATCGCGGCCGGCGTGACGCGCGAGCGCCTGGAGCAGGAGACCCGGGAGGCGATCGAGGCGGCGCGCATCGCCTTCGACGCCTGGTGCGCGGGCGCCGACGTGGTCAACCGCCCGGCGGACGACATCTGCCCCGGCCTCGAGGACGCCTCCTTCACGGTGCGGCTCGGCCCGATCGACGCGTCGCTGGCCCGGGCGGGACGGCTGAGCGACCTCATCCTCGTCGACCGGCCCGACTGGTCGGATCCCTTCGCGGCGGTGGCCTTCGACACGGCCGTGTTCGCGACGGGACGGCCGACGCTGGTGGTGCCGCCCGCCCCTCCGCCAGCCGACCCGCTGCGCAAGGTGCTGATCGCCTGGAACGACAGCCTGGAGGGCGCCCGCGCGGTCGCCCAGGCGATGCCGCTCCTGCAGGCCGCCGGCGCGGTGGCGATCTTCTGTGCCCCGCGCCGCGACGAGACCCGCAGCGCGGCGTCCGACCTCGCGGCCTACCTCGCCCGCCACGGCATCGCGGCCGAGGTGCTGGCCGCCCCCGATCCGTCCCGGGCCGTCGGCGCGGCGCTGCTGGAGACCGCGAGCGCGGTCGGGGCGAACCTGATCGTCATGGGCGCCTACACCCACAGCCGGGTGCGCCAGTTCTTTCTCGGCGGCGTCACCCGCCACGTCCTCGACCATGCGGATGTGCCCGTGCTGATGGCGCATTGAGGGATGCGATGCAGGCCGGCGCCCGGACGACGGCCCGAGCGGCATCGCCACCGACGCGCAGGCTGCGACCATTCTCGGCCAAGCTTGCGCTGGATCAATGCGGCGCGGCGCGGCGCGTGCGAAGCTTGGGTGTCCCCCTGGAGATGCCGATGCCGCCGTTCCGACTCCTCCTCCGCCCTCTCGGCGCGGCCGTCCTGGCCGGGCTCCTCGCGGCCCTGCCGGCCGCCGCCGAGGACAGCCACGTGCGCCGCGGGCGGATCTTCGTGCAGGTCCACTGCGCCGGCTGCCACGCGATCGGGCGCACGGGCGAGAGCCCGCTCGCCGAGGCTCCGCCCTTCCGCGACCTCCATACCCGCTATCCGGTCACCGACCTCGCCGAGTCCCTTGCGGAGGGCATCAGGACGGGTCACCCGAGCATGCCGGAGTTCCGGCTCGACCCCGACCAGATTGAGGACGTGATCCGCTACCTCGCGAGCCTGGAGCGGTGAGGCTGCGGGCGCGCCACAGGACTTGAGAATCGCGCAGGACTGGACGGCCGCGCATTGACGCTGCGGCGATCGGCACCCTACGCCATGTCGATGCGCGCGCCGCCGCACCGCTGGCCGATCCTGCGTGCGGTCATCGCCGTGGCCGCGCTCTATGCGCTTGCCCTCCAGGCGGTGGCCGGCGGCTTCCTCGCGGCCGAGATCGCCTCGCCCGCACATATCCTCTGCGCGCCGGGCCCGGAGGCTCCCGAGGGACCCAAGCCCGATCCCGTGCACGGCCACATGGCCTGCTGCACGGCCGCGCAGGATCTCGCCGGGGCGACCCCGCCGCTTCCCGCCTCCACCGCCATCGTCTGGCCGCGGCGCCCCGCGCTCGCCGTCGCGTGGCGGCCCGAGACCGTCGCCCATCCCCGCGCGCCCCCGCGGACCGGCACCAGCGCCCGCGCCCCGCCCGTCGTCTGACCGATCGCCACCTCCGATCCCGTCAGACCCGGACCCCATCATGGACCGCTTTCCCCGGACCGCGCGCCGGGCCGCGCTCGTGCCTCTGCTGCTCGCCGGCCCCGCCCTCGCCCAGACCGATTCCGGCACCATCGCGCTCTCCGAGATCACCGTCGCCGGCAACGGGCCGCCCGCCGGCTCCCTCACGGTGCCGAGCGTCGCCCAGCAGCGCGAGGCCGTGAATGCCACCGTCGGATCGGTGGCCTTCATCGATGCCAAGGACTTCCAGGACCGCTACGCCAACACCCTGCGGGACGTCCTCAAGGACACGCCCGGCGTCTACGTGCAGGAGCGCTACGGGCAGGAGCTGCGCCTCTCGGTGCGCGGCTCAGGGGTCGCCCGCGGCTTCCACCTGCGCGGGATCGAACTCCTGCAGGACGGGATCCCGGTCAACCTCGCGGATGGCAGCGGCGACTTCTACCAGATCAATCCGCTCTCCTTACGCTCCCTCGAGGTCTACAAGGGCGGCAATGCGCTCGCCTTCGGCGCCACGACCCTCGGCGGCGCGGTCAACGCCGTGACGCCGACCGCCCACACCGCCTTCGCGCCCAACATCCTGCGCATCGACGGCGGCAGCTTCAACACCATCCGGGAGAACTTTCAGTTCTCCCGCGTCTCCGGCCCGGCGGACTTCCTGATCAACGGCACGATCACGAACGCGGACGGCTACCGCCAGCACGAGACGCAACGCACGCAGAACTTCAACGCCAATCTCGGCTATCAGCTCGCACCGGGCGTCGAGACCCGGTTCTATATCGGGGCTTACCTCACCGACCAGAAGCTGCCGGGCTCGCTGACGCTCTTCAACGCCCTCAACAACCCGCGCATGGCGAACCCGACCGCGATCAGCGGCAACCAGTCCCGGCAGGTGGAGACGGAGCGGATCGCCAACCGCACCTCCTTCGTGCTCGATATCGGCAAGCTCGACATCGACACTTGGGCGATCCACAAGTCGCTCTACCACCCGATCTTCCAGATCATCGACCAGGACGGCTGGACCTACGGCATCTCACCGCACTGGGCGGGCACCTTCGATGTGGGCGGATTCCGCAACGACCTGCTGCTCGGCCTGCGTGCCTTCGCAGGCCAGAATGCCGCCTTGCAGTTCATCAACATCGCCGGCCGGCGTGGTGCCCAGACGCTGAACTCCCTCCAGAGCGCCTCCAACTACGAGGCCTATGGCGAGAACCGCTTCTGGCTCCTGCCCGAGCTGGCGCTGATGACGGGCGCCAAGCTGTTCTCGTCGAACCGCACCTACAGCAACAAGGGCGGCTTCACGGGCGCGAACCGGTTCCCGTCCTTCGCCAACGAGACCTACGAGGGGATCAACCCGAAGATCGGACTTCTCTGGCAGCCGCTGCCCGACATCCAGGTCTTCGGCGACGTCACCCGCTCGCGCGACGTGCCGGACTTCACCGACCTCGTGCAGTCGAGCAACACCACCACCGGGGTGTTCGTCCCGCTCCGGGCGCAGCGCGCCTGGACCTACGAGGCGGGCACCCGCGGCCGCATCGACCGGCTGTCATGGGACGTGACCCTCTACCGCTCCGAGATCCACGACGAGCTGATCAACTTCTCGGTCAATCCCGGGCTCGGCATCCCGGCCGCGACCTTCAACGCGCCGCGCACGCACCACCAGGGCGTGGAGGCGGCCGTCTCGCGCGATATCGTGCGTGACCTGACCGGGGTCGGGGACACGCTGAGCATCACGCAGATCTGGACGCACAACGACTTCCGCTTCGTGCGCGACCCGGTCTTCGGCAACAACCGCATCGCCGGCATCCCGGACGACGTCCTGCGCACGGTGCTGCGTTACGACCATCCCGGCGGGTTCTACGTCGCGCCCTCGCTGGACTGGGTGCCCCGCGGCGCCTTCGCGGACCAGGCCAACACGCTGCGGGTGCCGGGCTACGCGTTGATCAACCTGCAGGCGGGGATCGACCTCAGGAACGGCGTGTCGGTGTTCCTGGACGCCCGCAACCTGACCGATGCGCGCTCCATCTCGGACATCGCGGTCGTCACGGATGCCCGCACCATTCCGGGCGGGCCGGCGGCCTTCTATCCGGGAACCGGCCGCAGCGTGTTCGCCGGGATGCGGGCGGCGTTCTGACGCGAGGCCCGCGACGGGCTCGCCTCGACGCTTTCGCCGGCCAAGCCCTCGGCCCGATCCTCGCCCTGTCCTCCGCTCACGGCGCTATCGTCCGTCGTTCTTGAGGCTGCCGGTCGGCTCGCCGCCGGTCTGGCCGCCCCCCGTGCCGAGGGAGCCGGTGCTGCGGCCGGGACCGCCGGCCGGCCGCGTGCCTCCGGGCTGGAGCGGCGAGGCGAGGCCGTTCGGCGCCTTCGGCGGGTTCGCCGAGGAGAAGCCTTTGTTGGGGCTCTGGGTGTCGGAAGGCTTGGTCGCGCGGTCGTCCATCGGCATCTCCGGGCGGGATGCGGACAACCGCCGGACGCGCCCCGAGGTTTCAGCCGGACTGTTCACCGCCTCATCCCCGCCCCAGGATGGGGCAGGCCGGCGTCGCCAAGCTTGACCGCCCGTTAACGCCACCACGCGCATTCTCCCGGCCATGCGTCGTGGCCTCGTTGCGTTTTCAGCCTTCACGCTCTTCAGCCTGGGGCTCACCGGATGCGCGCTCAGACCCTTCGAGCAGCGCGAACCCTGGCGTATGCAGGCCGAGGAGGCCTGCCTCGCCCGCGGCCTCGTCAAGACAAGCGAGGACGTGACACCGATCAAGGAGATCGACGGTCCGGGCGTCTGCGGGATGGTCCATCCCTTCCGCATCACCCGGCTCGCCGGCGGGACGGTGGCGCTCAAGCAGCGCATGACGCTCGCCTGTCCGATCATCCCGGAGGTCGAGGCGTGGCTCGCCGGGACGGTGCAGCCCGCCGCCCAGCTCTATTTCGGCCAGCCGGTGGTGGAGATCAATTCCGGCTCCTATGCCTGCCGCGGCCGCAACAACCACGTGGGCGCCAAGCTCTCGGAACACTCCTTCGGCAATGCGGTCGATGTGATGTCCTTCCGCTTCGCCGACGGCACTATCGTCACCGTGAAGGGCGGCTGGCGGGGCACGGAAGCCGAGCAGGGCTTCCTGCGCGAGGTCTTCCTCGGCGCCTGCAATCACTTCACGACCGTGCTGGCGCCGGGGTCGGACATCTACCACTACGACCACCTGCACCTCGATCTCGCCCGCCACGACCCGCGGGGCTTGCGCCGGATCTGCAAACCGCTGATCAAGTTCCAGCCGCAACTGCCGCCGCCGGGCGCGCCGCTCTCGCCGATCCGCAAGAAGCCGCCCGCTTGGCAGCCCGCGCCCGACCCGGCGCCGACCGACGTCGAGGAGGATGATCCCTACGGGGCGACGCCGATGAGCCGGCGCGAGCCCGCGAGCCCGAACCGGGTGGCCCGCAGCCCGGCCTCCGCCGCTTCCCCGGCTCAGGCCTACGCTCCGCGCCCGGCCCCGCCGCGCGGCCCGGCGACGGCGGAGCTGCCACAGGAGCCCGCGCCGCTGCCGCTCACGGCTCCCGCTTGGTCGTCCGGACCGATCTACTGACCGGCGCGCCGCCGAGATCCTCCACCACGGCGCGGCGCTCGGCCTCGCTCTCGGCGAGCCGGTGCACATGCATCTCGGTCGCGCCGCGGGTGCGCATGCGGGTCACGAAGCCGCGCAGCCGCTCGCGCGGGCTGTCGCCGGTCGTCGCCACATCGAGGAGTTCCGCGATGCCGCCGCCGTCCCGCCGCACCGCCAGCACCACGGCCTCGCCGATCTCGGCCGGATCCGCATCGAGCCCGTGGATGCCCACCACGTAGCGCCGGCCCGAGCGCCCGCGCCACGCGCTGAGCGCCAGGGCCGGGGTGCCGCGCAGATTCATCGCCGATCTCAAGCGTTCCTCGCGCACGTCCGACCTCCTCGACCGATCCGTTTCGATGTCCCGCATCGCCGCCGACCAGGACAGGGCTCGTCTGTTCGCCATTTGTTCTATCCTAGCCATGCGACGCGACGCGGGTCAAGCGTCGCTTCATGCGAAACGAGATGGGGATCGGACGCGGGCGCCGCAACGCAGGACGTCAGCCCGGGACGGATCGCGCCCCGGGCCTCACGTTCACCAATGCCGGTACCAGCCGTGGCGGTGCCAGCCGCCATACCACCCGGCCCGGTGCCAGCCGCCGTGCCAGCCGCCCCAGGGCCGATGATACCAGCCGACGCGGTGCCAATAGGGGCGGTGCCAGCGCGGGCCGTAATAGACCACGGGACGGTAGAACCGGGGGCCGTAGTAGAAGGCCGGCCCGTAGAAGCGCGGCCCGTAGAAATTCGGGCGGCAGAAGCCGTAGAAGTTCCGGTGCCAGCCCGGGCCGCAGCCGTCGCGAGCCTCCGCGACGGATCCTGTGCCGACGAGCGTTCCCAGGGCGAGGAAAGCCGCACCTGCCAGTTTCCAGCGCATCGTCACCTCCTGTTGCGACGATCCGGCGATGTGTCCGGGGACGAATGCGTCACCGCCGGATACAATTCGGAAACAAAAGCTGTCAGATCGACCCGGTCATCCGGGTCAGCGCGTGAGAAATGCTGTCGTATGGCGCAGCGTTCCGACATTACCGAATATTCATGGGGGCGGTCGCCGGAGGCAGATGCGGACGGCGCCGCCGGGCGCGCGTCTCCCGCGGCGGCTCAGCCGGCCATCCGATCCGCCGGCTCCGCGCGGCCCGCAGCCGCCCCGGGCGGCAGGAGCGCGGCCGAGGCGCTCTCGATCCGCTCCTGGAGCAGGCCGAAGAAGGCGTCGCGGTCGAGGCCCGGCGGAATCGGCGGCAGGAAGGCGATGATCGCCGTGCCGGGATGACAACGGAGGCTTTTGCGGGGCCAGAACAGGCCGGTGTTGAGGGCGACCGGCTGGCAGGGCACGCCGAGCCGGCCGTAGAGATGCGCGACCCCGTACTTGTAGGCGGGCGGCGCCCCCGGCGGGCGGCGCGTGCCCTCGGGAAAGATGATGAGCTGGCGCCCCTGCGCCATGGCGGCGGCGGCCTCCTCGTTCATGAACGCGAGCGCGCGCGACCCCTTCGAGCGGTCGATCGCCACCATCTCGCTGCGGGCGAGATACCAGCCGAACAGCGGCAGCCACATCAGCTCGCGCTTGAGGATGTAGGTGAAGTCGGGGAGGACGGTGGTGAGCGCGATCGTCTCCAGCGCCGATTGGTGCTTGGCCGCCACCACGATCCCGCCCGGCGGGATGTGCTCCAGGCCGCGGAACTCCACGCGGATGCCGACGATCCAGTGCAGCAGTCGCAGGGTCACCCGGGCCCAGGTCTGGGCGAGGCGCAGGACGCCCCGGCGCGAGACGAGGCAGAACAGCCCACCGATCATCATCACGGCGGTCACGACGTAGAAGGCGACGTTGAACGCCAGGGAGCGGAGAAGGGGCATGATCGACCTTGGGTGCCGCCGCGGCCACGGGGGCTTCCCCTTATCGCGGACGCCGGGCCGCGGCCACTCCCGCCGGGCGGATGCGAGGCCTGATGCGAGGCTTCATGCGAGGCTTGGCGGCAACAGGGGCCGAGGATCCGCGCGGCGGATTTGGGGCAGGGCCCTGCGCGGCCGCGCCCCGGGTTCCCGGTCCCGCACCATTCCTTTACCCCGACATGCATCACACTTCGCGTCGGCCCGTCCTGATCCGACGTCGGACGCCCGCGACCGGCACGATCCTGCTCAAGCCCGCGAGACCGCATGTCCCCTCCCCTCTCCCTCGCGCCGATCGTGGTCTTCGACCTCGACGGGACCCTCGCCGAGACGGCGGGCGATCTCATCGCCACGCTCAATGTGGTGCTCGACCGCGAGGGGCTGCCGCCGATGGACGTGGCGCGGGCGCGGGACTTCATCGGCGCGGGCGCGCGGGCCTTGATCGCGCGCGGCTTCGCGGCGGCCGGCCGCGACCTCGCCCCCGACCGGCTCGACGCCCTGTTCCGGGTCTTCCTTGCTCATTATGGGCAGCATCTCTGCGTGACCTCGCACCTGTTTCCGGGCGCCGGCCCCGCCCTCGACCGGCTCGCCGCCGCGGGCTACCGGCTCGCGGTCTGCACCAACAAGGTGGAGGATCACTCCGTCCGCCTGCTGCAGCTCCTCGGCGTGGCCGACCGCTTCGCGGCGATCTGCGGGCGGGACACCTTTCCCTGGTCCAAGCCCGACCCGCGCCACCTGACGGAGACGATCGCGCGCGCGGGCGGCGATCCGGCCCGGGCAATCATGGTCGGGGATTCGCGGACCGACATCGCGACGGCGCGAGCCGCCGGCATCCCGGCGGTGGCGGTGCCCTTCGGCTACACGGATGTGCCGGTGCGGGATCTCGGCCCCGACGTGATCATCGATCACTTCGACGCGCTGTTCGACGCCGTGCAGCACCTGAACGGCCTCGCCCGGTCGGCGGCCTGAGGGTCGATGGTTCTGGTGAGGACCGGAGGAATGGTGGGCGCGACAGGGATTGAACCTGTGACCCTTCGCGTGTGAAGCGAATGCTCTCCCGCTGAGCTACGCGCCCGGTCCGGCGGCTTCTAGGCGGGTCGGGGGCGGGCGTCAAGCCGTTCCTGAGCGGGAATGCTCCGGTTCGGCGGCTCACCGGCACCGAGCGTGGATCATGCCCGCGAGGATCGCGCGGCAGCCTCCCGGCCCGCTTCCACGCGCACGGCGCGGCTTCCAGGGTGCGGGCGGCGGCGCGCGAACCGCTCTCGCCTTCGCGACGTCGTCAAGCTGGCCGACATGATCGACGTCGCCCCGTCGGGCGGGGGCGGGCCCAAGGTGGCGGGCCATGGTGTTGAACGGCATGCCGTGCCAGCCCGAACCGGGACGCGGATGGCCACGCGGTCGGATGCGGCGGGATCGCCGTAGAGCCTACAGGCCAGTCTCGTTCCGTCGCGGGCAGAAAACGTCGTCAGTTCAGGCAGGCCGGAATGGTCGGCTGTGATGGCTGCCGCGAAGTCGATCCCGCCGCTGCTCGCGGAGGATTCCCGCGGCCGATCCGTTGCCACACAGACCGTCGTGCAAACCGCCAGAGCCCATCGCCCGGAAGCGATGGGCTCTGGCGAATGCAGAACTAAAATATCCTGTAAATCAGGGAGTGATGCCAGGATGGCGGTAGCCCGCGATACTTCGCGAGCTCGATCGGTTCACTCCCACTCGATCGTGCCCGGAGGCTTCGAGGTGATGTCGTAGGTGACCCGGTTGATGCCCTTGACCTCGTTGATGATCCGGGTGGCGACGCGGCCCAGGAACGTCATGTCGAAAGGATAGAAGTCCGCCGTCATGCCGTCGACCGAGGTGACGGCGCGCAGCGCGCAGACATGGTCGTAGGTGCGCCCGTCGCCCATCACGCCCACCGTCTTCACCGGCAGGATCACCGCGAAGGCCTGCCAGATCGCGTCGTAGAGATCGGCCTTGCGGATCTCCTCCAGGTAGATCGCGTCGGCCTTGCGGAGCGCATCGAGCTTCTCGGCCGTGATCTCGCCCGGGCAGCGGATGGCGAGGCCCGGCCCCGGGAAGGGATGCCGGCCCACGAAGGCGTCGGGCAGGCCGAGCTCGCGGCCGAGCACCCGCACCTCGTCCTTGAACAGCTCGCGCAGGGGCTCCACGAGCTTCATGTTCATGCGCTCGGGCAGCCCGCCGACATTGTGGTGGCTCTTGATCGTCACCGAGGGGCCGCCCGTGAAGGACACGCTCTCGATCACATCCGGGTAGAGGGTGCCCTGCGCCAGGAACGCCGCGCCGCCGATCTTCTTCGCCTCGGCCTCGAACACGTCGATGAACAGGCGCCCGATCGTCTTGCGCTTCACCTCCGGGTCGGTGACGCCGGCGAGCGCGCCGAGGAAGAGATCCTGCGCCTGCACGTGGACGAGGGGGATGTTGTAGTGGTCGCGGAACAGCCGCACCACCTCCTCGGCCTCGCCGAGGCGCAGCAGGCCGTGATCCACGAACACGCAGGTGAGCTGCTCGCCGATCGCCTCGTGGATCAGCACCGCCGCCACCGCCGAGTCGACGCCGCCCGAGAGGCCGCACAGCACCTTCCCGGTCCCGACCTGCGCGCGGATGCGCTCGATCGCCTCCTCCCGGAAGGCGCGCATCGACCAGTCGCCCGAGCAGCCGGCGATGTCGCGCACGAAGTTGCGCAGGAGCAGCGCCCCGTGGGGCGTGTGGGCGACCTCGGGATGGAACTGCACCGCATAGAAGCGGCGCGCCTCGTCGGCCACCGCCGCGAAGGGGGCGTTGGGCGAGATCGCGATGGTGGAGAAGCCCTCCGGCAGCTTCGTCACCCGGTCGCCGTGGCTCATCCAGACCGGGTATTTCTCCCCGACGTGCCAGATGCCCTTGAACAGGGCCGAATCGGCGATGACCTCGATCTCGGCCCGGCCGAACTCGGCATGGTGGCCGCCCTCGACCTCGCCGCCGAGCTGGGCCGCCATGGTCTGCTCGCCGTAGCAGATGCCGAGCACCGGCACGCCCGCCTCAAACACGCCTTGCGGCGCGCGGGGCGAGGTCTCGATCGTCACCGATTCAGGCCCGCCCGACAGGATCACGGCCTTCGGCTTGAGCGCTGCGAAAGCGGCTTCCGCCGCCTGATAGGGCACGATCTCGGAATAGACCCCCTCCTCCCGCACCCGGCGGGCGATGAGCTGGGTCACCTGGCTCCCGAAATCGATGATCAGGATCTTGTCGTGCTCGGCGGTCATGGAGGTGAGTTAGACGAGCATCGGCCTGGGCGCAACGCGGCGCGGGCGCAGCGTCACGGATCTGCGAGCAGCCGGCCGCATTAAGCGCGCGTTCACCGCTTGGCCGCGAGAGCTGTCACCCCCGAAAAGCCTCAAGACAGGAGTCTCTTCCTATGAGAACCATCGTCCTCGGCCTCGCCACCCTGCTCGGTGCCGCCACGCTCGCCTCCGCCCCGGCCGCGGCCCTTCCGGTCGCCGGGCCCGGCCTCGTCGCCCCGGAGGCGGGGATCGCCCAGGCGCAGTACGTCGAGCGCCGCATCGTGCGCCGGGGCCCGCGCTGCACCGTCGTGGTGAACAAGCGCCGGGGTCCCTACGGCCGGGTCGTCGTCACCCGCACGCGCCGCTGCTTCTGACGGTTCCGACACGGGAATGGTCCCGCAGGACCATTCCCCCGAGTCCGTCGGACGCTTCCAGAAGCGTCCGACGGACTCTCCGCTTTTGACGTGTCGGATGTCCGGACGGAGAACCGGTCTCCACTTCTCCTGGACATCCTCTATCCGCGGATGAACCCCCGCCGCCGCGCCCAGGCGAGGAACAGGCCGGGCCAAGCCGCCGCGGGCGTGCCCGGGACGCCGAGGGCGAAACCGTGGCCGCCGCGCTCGAACAGGTGCATCTCGGTCGGCACGTCGGCGGCGCGAAGCGCCCCGTACATCAGCAGGCAATTGTCCACCACCGCGACCGGATCGTCGGCCGCCTGGGCAAGAAAGGTCGGGGGCGATTGGGCGCGCACGTGCAGTTCCACCGAATAGGCATTGGTGGCGAACCGCGTCGGGGCCTCGCCGACCAGCACCCGCCGGCTCGAGGTGCGGTCGAAGGGCGGGCGCAGGGTGATGACCGGATAGATCAGCGCCGCGGCGTCGGGCCGCGCGGAGAGCGCATCGTCCTCGTCCACCGGCTCGTAGAGCCGCGCCGCGAAGCGCACGGCAGCCGAGCCCATCAGGTGGCCGCCGGCCGAGAAGCCGACCACGCCGATCCGGCCCGGTTCGTAGCCGTCGCGCTTGGCCCGCGCCCGCACGAGGCGCACGGCCCGCTGCACGTCCTGGAGCGGGGCATCCGCCCCGGCGGCCCATCCCTCGCCGGGCAGGCGGTAGACGAACACGAAGGCGGTGATGCCCTGCGCGGCCAGCCACTGCGCGGTCGGAAGGGCCTCGTGCCCGATATCGATGCGCCGGTAGCCGCCGCCCGCCGCGATCAGGATGGCGGTTCCGTTCGGGCGGGCCGGCCGCACCGCCATCAGGCAGGGCCGCGCCACGCTTTGGATGACGCCCTCGCGGCTCTCGTCGAAGGCCGGACCGTCGAGATCCGGTCCGCCCCCGCCGGGCGGCAGCCCGGGCCAGAGGGGGAGCATCTCCAGATCAGCGCCGGGCCGGGGCGGAGGTGTGGCCGGTGAAGCGGGAGCCGCCTCCCGGGGCGCTGGGGCCGGAGCCGGAGCCGGAGCCGCCGGCTGGGCGGCCTCCGGGGCAGCGGCTTCCGCCGCCCGGACGGTCCCGGTCGCCGAGCGCGCGAACGGGAGCGCGGCCGCTCCCGTGAGCAACGTCCTGCGATGGAGCGGCATGTCCGGTCGATCCGAGATCTCTCCTGCCCCTCAACCATCGTGACGGCAGCTTGTCCAGTCGCCGATGGGGATCGGGCCCGCGAAGACCGCCGATCCTCGGTATTCCGCCGCGGGGGCGGCCTGTCCCCGCCTCATTGACCCAACGTCACCGTGCTGACGTAGAATCCATCCGTTCCGGTGCGGGCCGGCGTCAGCTGCACGCCGTGCGCGGTGCGGCGCAGGGCTGCCTCGAGCGTCGGCGCGAGGGTGGGCGGGCGGATCGTCAGACCCGGTTGCCGGGTCAGAATCCCGCCCACGGCCTCGTCGTTCTCCTCCGGCAGGAGCGAGCAGGTGACGTAGACGAGGCGGCCGCCGGGCTTCAGGAGCCGCGCGGCGCGGTCGAGGACCGCCGCCTGGTCGGAGCGCCGCGTCGCGAGGCTCCCCGGCCGCAGCCGCCACTTGGCGTCGGGGTTGCGGCGCCACGTGCCCGAGCCCGTGCAGGGGGCATCGACGAGGACGAGGTCGGCCTGTCCCTGGAGATCCGCCAGGACCTCCGGGGCCGCCCGGCTGCCGCGGGGCGTGCGCACCTCGGCGGCCGCGCCGGCCCGGCGCAGGCGTTCGTGGATGGGTGCGAGGCGGCGGGGATCGCCGTCGGTCGCGACGAGCCGTCCCCGGTTCTCCATCATGGCCGCGAGCGCCAGGGTCTTGCCGCCGCCGCCCGCGCAGAGATCGATCACCATCTCACCGGGCCTGGCGCCCGACAGGAGCGCGGCGAGCTGCGAGCCCTCGTCCTGGATCTCGAACAGGCCCTCCAGGAATTCGGGCTCGACATGCAGGGCCGGGCCACGGCCGTCATCCGGCACCGGCACGCGCAGGCCATGGGGCGCGTGCGGGGTCGGGGCGGGATCGAGATGGGCGAGACCTTCGCGCACCCGCTCGCGGTCGGCCTTCAGGGTGTTGACCCGGATGTCGAGAGGCGCGCGGCGCGCGAGCGCCTTCAGCTCCGGCAAAAGGTCGTCGCCGAGGATCCGCACGAGCGAGGGCAGCACCCATTCGGGCACGTCGCCGGCGATGTGGGGCGGCGCATCGGCGAGGGTCGCGGTGTCGAGGCGCGTCCGCTCGGCCTGCGTCAGGGGAGCGGGCGCGAAGCGCTCGCCCGTGAACAGGCCCGCGATGGTCTGCCCGGCAAGGCCCCGCTGGAGGCGCAGAGTCCCGATCAGCACCGCGCGGGGCGTGTCCTCGCCCATGATCCAGGCGGCCGAGGCGCGGCGGCGCAGGGCGTCGTAGACGAGGCTGGCGATCGCGGCCCGGTCGCCCGAGCCGGCGAAGCGGTGGGCGAGGCCCCAATCCTTGAGCGCGTCGGCCACCGGGCGGCGGCGTGCGGCGATGTCGGCCAGCACCTCGATGGCGGCCGCGAGACGGGCTGAGGGCGTCATCGCGAAACGGTCACGCCCGCGCCGGCGAATCGGCCCGCGACGGCCAAGCTTTCGGCCTCTTCCCCGGGGACATCACCGGGGTGCCTCGCGCCGATCCGGAGCCTTGAACCCATGTCGCCGCTCACCTCTCTCACCCTGGCCGGTCTCCTCGCGCTGACGCTCGCCGCCTGCGCCACGGCGCCGGCCGCGACGCCCGACCTCACGCCCCCGCCACCACCGCCCTACGACGCCAAGACGCAGCTCGAATATGGCGGTGCGCCGCGCCCGCCGCGTTACTGACGCCGCCGGATCCTCCTCGGGCGACCGGCGCGAGGAGGATCCGAATCCCCCAGACCCCCACCGCCATCGGCGCCGGCGCCCCGGCGAGGGCGGGCGCCGGCCGGTTGGCTCGCTCATGGCGATGGGCCCGACCGTCACGGTCCCGCCCGCGCGACCGCACAGCGCGTCCGCCCGGTCCAGATCGGAAGCCGGACGAGCAGGCCGACCTGGACGGGACCGGAGCGAGGACCGGGGCGAGGATCGCCCGCAGGCCCAGAGGATCCGCTGCCGGTCGCTCAGGTCCGGCTCGGGTAGTTCGGGCTCTCGCGGGTGATGGTCACGTCGTGGACGTGGCTCTCGCGCAGGCCCGCATTGGTGATGCGGATGAACTGCGCCCGCTCGCGGAAGGCCGCGAGATCCTCGGCGCCCACATAGCCCATCGCGGCGCGAAGCCCGCCCGCGAGCTGGTGCAGCACCGCCGCGACCGGGCCCTTGTAGGGCACCTGCCCCTCGATGCCCTCCGGCACCAGCTTGTGGGTGTCGCTCACCTCGGCCTGGAAGTAGCGGTCGGCCGAGCCGCGCGCCATGGCGCCCACCGAGCCCATGCCGCGGTAGCTCTTGTAGGAGCGGCCCTGGTAGAGGAAGACCTCGCCCGGCGCCTCATCGGTGCCGGCGAGCAGCGAGCCCAGCATCGCCACCGAGGCGCCGGCTGCCAGCGCCTTGGCGAGGTCGCCCGAATACTTGATGCCGCCATCCGCGATCACCGGCACGTCGGCATCGGCCGCGGCCTCGACCGCCTCCATCAGGGCGGTGAGCTGGGGCACGCCGACGCCCGCGACGATGCGGGTGGTGCAGATCGAGCCCGGGCCGATGCCGACCTTGATCGCATCGGCGCCCGCGTCGATCAGGGCCTGCGCCCCCTCGCGGGTCGCCACGTTGCCGGCGATGACCTGCACGGCGTTCGAGAGCGTCTTCACCCGGCGCACGCTGTCGAGCACCTTGGCGGAATGGCCGTGGGCGGTGTCGACCACGATCACGTCGCAGCCCGCATCGATCAGGCGCTCGGCCCGCTCGAAGCCGCTCTCGCCCGTGGTCGTGGCGGCGGCGACCCGCAGGCGGCCCTGCTCGTCCTTGACCGCGTTCGGATAGGCGACCTGCTTCTCGATGTCCTTGACGGTGATGAGGCCGATGCAGCGGTAGTGGTCGTCGACCACGAGCAGCTTCTCGATCCGGAACTGGTGCAGCAGGCGCTTGGCCTCGTCCTGGGTCACGCCCTCGCGTACGGTGATCAGCCGGTCGCGGGTCATCAGCTCGGCGATCGGCTGGTTCGGGTCGGTGGCGAAGCGCGTGTCGCGGTTCGTCAGGATGCCGACGAGCTTGCCCTTGGAGCCGTTCGGGCCGCGCTCCACCACCGGGATGCCCGAGATGCCGTTCTGGCGCATCAGCAGGTGGGCATCGGCGAGCGTCTCGTCCGGGTGAATGGTGATGGGGTTGAGCACCATCCCGGATTCGTACTTCTTGACCTGCCGCACCTGCTCGGCCTGCTCCTGCGGCTCGAGGTTGCGGTGAATCACGCCGAGGCCGCCGTTCTGCGCCATGGCGATTGCCATGCGGGCCTCGGTGACGGTGTCCATCGCCGAGGCGATGATCGGCAGGTTCAGCTTGATCGAGCGGGTGAGCCGGGTGTGGATCGCAACCTCGGCGGGCATCACCGACGAGGCAGCGGGCCGCAGCAGAACGTCATCGAAGGTCAGGCCCTCGATGATGCTGTCGGCAACGATGCGGGCCATGAACCAACTCCTGATGCGGAAAGGGGCCGGGCGCGGCAGCAGCCCAGCCTTCAACGAGTTGGCACCGGCCGATAGCATGCGGGCGCGACCGTGGCAAAGCCGTGATCGCCGCATCATGCATCGCCGGCATCCCGCTCCCGAGCGGAGCGCAGGGGAACTCTCGTCCGGGTCGGCCCGGTCCCCGGCTTTCCGGGGGCGGGCGGCTAGAGCAGAAGCCGTTCGCAGTGGACCGGCTTCTGCTCTCGGCCTTCGCGTTTGCCGCATCGTCTGCGACGAACCGGCATCCCGCGTCGTCGGACAATGCTCTATTTCTGGCCCTGGCTCGCCTTGTTGGCATTGTGGCGCCCGATGACGCAGCCGGCCGCCGCGCCGGCCTTGCCGTGGCCGGCCGCGGCCCCGGCCGCGCCGCCGACCACCGCACCCTTGAGGCAGCCCTTGGCCTCGGCTCCGCCGGTCCCGAGGAGCGAGGCCGTGACCAGGGTGGCGGCGAGCAGAATCGTGGATCGCATGGCGGATCTCCGTGTGGGCGTGCCGCCTCCAACGGCCGGAGCCTCCCTGGCGTTCCGGCTTGACGCTCCGGCAGAGCCGGGAGACAGGGGGATGTCCCGCCGCAATCCGCCTGCCGATGACGACCCCGCCCCCGTCCTCCCCGCTCCGGCACGACGGCGCGCAGCCGGCCGCCCCGCGCTCCCTCGCGGAGGTCTTCTCCGCCTTCCTCACCCTCGGCCTGACCTCCTTCGGCGGCCCGATCGCGCATCTCGGCTATTTCCGGGACGAGTTCGTCGTCCGGCGCCGCTGGATCGACGAGGCGGCCTATGCGGATCTCGTGGCGCTCTGCCAGTTCCTGCCGGGCCCCGCCTCGAGCCAGGTCGGGTTCTCCCTCGGAGTGCTGCGCGGCGGCGGCCTTAGCGGCGGGCTCGCGGCCTGGGCGGGGTTCACGCTCCCGTCCGCCCTCCTCCTCGTCGCGGTGGCCTCCGGGGCGAGCGCCGCGCCGGGGCCGCTCGTCGCGGGCCTGCTCCACGGGCTGAAGCTCGTCGCGGTCGCGGTCGTGGCCCAGGCGGTCTGGGGCATGGCGCGCAGCCTCGCCCCCGACCGGCCGCGCGCGGGCCTCGCCCTCGCGGCCCTCTGGCTCGTCGTCCTGGCCCCCGGCGCCGCCGGGCAGCTCGGCGCCATCGCGCTCGGCGCCGCCGGCGGCCTTGCGCTCTGCCGCGCGTCCGGCGGACCGGCGGGCCGGTCCGCCGCCTTTCCGGTCTCGCGCCGGACCGCCGTGGCCGCGCTCGCGATTTTCCTTGCGCTCCTTGTCCTGCCTCCCGGGCTGGCCGGGCTCACGGGATCCCGGGCGCTCGCGGTCTTCGATGCCTTCTACCGGTCGGGCGCCCTGGTCTTCGGGGGCGGGCACGTGGTGCTGCCGCTCCTTCAGGCCACCCTGGTCGCCCCGGGCTTCGTGACGGGCGACTCCTTCCTGGCCGGCTACGGCGCCGCGCAGGCCGTGCCGGGGCCGCTCTTCACGGTCGCGGCCTTCCTCGGGACGGTGCTCCAGGGACCGCCGAGCGGGGTCGCGGGCGCGGCGCTCGCGCTCGTGGCGATCTTCCTGCCGGGGCTGCTCCTCGTCCTCGGCGCCCTGCCGTTCTGGGACGCGCTGCGGGCGCGGCCCCTGGCGCAGGCGGCCATGCGGGGCACCAACGCCGCCGTGGTCGGGATCCTGGCGGCGGCCCTCTACGATCCGGTCTGGACGAGCGCCGTCGGCGCGCCCCGCGACATGGCGGTCGCGGCGACGGCCTTCGGGCTGCTCACGGTCGGCCGGCTGCCGCCCTGGCTCGTCGTCCTGCTGACGGCAGCCGGCGGAGCCGCGCTTGCCTGATGCCGGCCGCCAGGCGGCCCGCACGGTGGCGAGGAAACCGAGGAACCGGCCCGGCGGAGACGCGGCGGCCGAAGGGCGCCGCGGTTCGACCATCCCGCCGGATCCGCTCGAGACCATGGCCGTGCCCGACCGGCCGGGCTATCGTCGCGTCCCGATTCAGGTCCCAGCACGGGAACAAGCTCCTGACAATGGCAGACGACCCCACCGCCCTGCGCGACGAGGATGCTCGCATCACCGCTCTCCCGATCCACGACGAGCGCAAATATGCGGACACGCTCGACCTCGTGGGCGAAGCCACCGCCAAGCGCCTGCTCGGCCGGCTGATCGACCAGTTGCAGGCCGCGTTCCAGGGCGACGAGGACCGGGCGGTGATCGCCCGGGAGGCTCACGCGCTGATCTCGACCTCCGGCCTCCTCGGCTGCGACCGCCTGTCGGAGCTCTGCCGCGACCTGGAGGAAGCCGCCAAGGCCGGCCTCGACCTGCGGGGACGGCTCTGCACGGCGCGCCGCACCCGCGACCTCACCGCCGCCGCCCTTCTGGCCCTGCGGGATTAGAGCCGGGATTAGAGCATTGTCCGACGGCGCGGATGCCGGTTCGTCGCGGACGATGCGGCAAACATGATGACCGAGAGCGGGATTCGTTCCACCGTGAACGGATCCTGCTCTGCCGCTCCGCGTGATCGTCCGCGGGGGATGTCGGCCGTCACCGACCGCGCGGCTCGGTTCCCAGCGTCCGATCGAAGAATGCCGCGATCTCCCCGAAGACCTCACGCGTCTCCGGGGCCTCCGGGTCGGACAGGGACTGGGCGTGGCTCAAGCCCTCGAAGACCTGCAGGGAGGCGTCGACGCCGGCTTGGCGCAGCTTGCGGTGGGTGCGGACCGTGTTCGAGAGGAACGGGTCGCGGGTGCCGGCGGTGAGGATGGCCGGCGGCAGGCCGCGGAAGTCGCCGGAGATCGGGGAGAGCTGCGGGTCCCTCGGGTCGTGGCCGGCCGCATAGAGGCGGGCGGCAGGCGTGAGACATCCCTCGGAGGAGACCAGCACGCCGTCGAGCCATCCGGTGGCCCTGTCGCCGTCGCCGGTCTCGGTGAGGTCGGACCAGGGGGTGCCCGGTGCGATCGCGGCCGGAAGCTTCACGCCCTCCTGCTTGGCGCGCAGCATCAGGGCGAGCGTCATGGCGCCGCCGGTCGAAGTGCCGAACACCGCCATGTTCTCCGGGCGCTGCAGGGTGAGCGCGGCCTTCCACATCGCCATCGCGTCGTCCATCGCGGCCGGCAAGGGGGCATCCGGGGGCATGCGGTCGCCGAAGGAGATCACCGTGAAGCCGCCGAAGGCCGCCATCAGCACCGCTTCGAGCGTGCCGGCCTCGCCCGGATCGGTGCCGGAGCTGCCGTGGAGATGGACGAGCAGGCGGTTGCGGTTGCGCTCGGGCACCTCCTTGGGGGCGATGATCCAGGCCTTGACGCCGCCGATCGGCTCCGGCGTCGAGACCACGCCGAGCCGCTCGCGCAGCGCCGGCAGGGGAGCCGCCGTCTGCGCCGCGGGCCGTCCGATCTGGGTCTTCCACTCGGCAGCACCGTCCGGGTTCGCGTCCAGAGCGGGTGCCCGGTCGGGCGCGGCGGTCGTCGCCTGGACCTCGGGACCGACCGGGCCGGGCACCGGGATGCGCCGTCCGGGCACCGTGCGGGGACCGGGCTTGCCGGTGGCGGCGCTCTGCTCGGCTTCGAGCCGCGCGAAATCGGGTGCGCTCGCCGCGGCCGCCGGGGCCGATTGACCGCGGGCGGCGGGCGTCAGGGCCGGAAGACCCAGGAGCAGCAGCAGGACGGCGGTCCGGCGGATCATGACGGAGCCTTTCCGGGGAGCATCGGCAGCGGCGCGAACCGCCGCGCCAGGCACGGACCGGGCACGCACGGACTGGGCACGAATGCATGGGCCGGGCCAACCCGGCAAGACGTCAGGCGCCGCGCGCCGCCCGGAGCCGCAAGGGCGACCGGTCGTACCCGTCGAGGAGGTCCTGCGGGTCGCGGTAGATCGCGATGCAGCCGGCCGCTGCGAGATCCGCCTCCGGAAATCCGCCGCACAGGAGACCGATGGTCGGGAGGCCGGCCCGCCCGGCGGATTCGGCATCGTAGGGCGAATCGCCGATCATCACGGCCCTGCCGGATGCGGGACGGCCGAGCTTGGCGAGCGCGGCCTCGATGATGTCGGGCGCAGGCTTCGAGCGCTCCGCCTCGTCCGAGTTGGTCGCGGTGTCGACGAGGTCGGCGATGCCGGCAATCTCCTCGTAGCGCGCCACCTCATCGGCCTTGCCCGAGGAAGCGAGGGCGAGGCGGTGGCCCTCGGCGCGCAGGCGCTCGAACAGGGCCCGCACGCCCGGGAACGGCCTGATCCGCGGCAGGTATTCCCGCCGGTAGAGGTCTGCCCGGTAACAATCGATGGCTTCGCCGTCGCGCGCGAGCCGCTCGGGCGCCAGGAAGACCGGAAGCAGCTGATCGCCGCCCTTGCCGATCTGGCCACGGATCTCCCGTTCCGGGACCGTGATCCCGAAGGCCGCGAAGCTGCGCGCCCAGGCCTGCGCATGCGCGTCGACGCTGTCGAGGAGCGTCCCGTCGATATCGAAGATCACCGCGCGGATCATCGGCCCCGACCGCGTGTCGCCACGACCACGAACACCGGCCGTCGTCGGGAGTTCCAGGGAGTGGACTGGTCTTTGCCACATCCCACCGCTAGACGGAGCGGATCAGGGGCCGGCCGGGCCGGACGGCGCGGCGGTCCCCGCCAGACCATCCGGGGAGACCGATGTTCGTCCTCACCAGAGCCCGGCTCGCCCGAGCCAGCCTCGCCGTCGCCGCCGCGGCGCTGCTCGGCGGCTGCATCAACAATCCGCTCGGCCAGACCGGCGGCGTGCTTCCGGCAAACGACATCGGCCCGCCTCCCTCCATGCGGGGGGAGCTGCGCGCCGCGGCCCGCAGCGCCGCGCCGGCCGACGCCGATCCGGATCAGGTCGTGGCGACGGCGCCGACGCGCCGCCTCGACGTGCCCACCACCACCCGCGCGGGCCGTGGGGCGGGCGGCGATGTCCAGCCCCGGCGCATCCGCCGAGAGGACCTGGAGGATTACAGCCCGTCGAGCGGCGGCAGCGGCGGCCTGACGCCCGCGATCGGCTCCGGCGGCTCGGTGGGCGTCGGCGGCCGGTTCTAGAGCTAGAGCGCTCCCTGCCGAAGTGGACACCGGTCCGGCGCAAGGGAGCGCGTCACCTCAAGAGCTGATACGGTTTCCGGTTGATTCCTTCCGAGGCGAGGAGGCGCGGGATCCCCTCTCCCGAGTGGGAGAGGGGCATGGGGATCGAAGATCCCACGTGAGGGTGGCACGGGTTCAGAATGAAGCACTGAGCGTCGCGCTGGCCGCGGCACGGCTCAGTCTTCTTGCTGAACCATCTGGTCCCTCACCCCTGCCCCTCTCCCGCACGGGAGAGGGGTTCCCCGCGCGGACTCGCCTCGGAACAGATCAACCGGAAGCCGTATGAGTTCACCATCGGCCAGGCCGACCCTGACGGATGAAACTGGCTGAACGAGCACTTCCTTCCATGGCAGCCAACCCCAGCACCTCAGCATGAGGAGCGGGGCGGCTTCCACGCAGGTCAGGTTCTATTTTGAGCCGTGATCCGACCCAACGGGGGCGAGCACCGCCTCCGGTCCACCGGGAACGGAGGGCGCTCTCAGGCCGATTGGACGATTCCGTCCCGCCGGGATCGCGGGTTCAGCCCTCCCCGTCCGGCGCGGCCGCGTCGGTCCGGCGCCGCCGGCGCTGCTGGCCGAGACCCAGCGTCCGGGCGAGTTGTGAGCGCTGCTCCGAATAGCTCGCCGAGGTCATCGGGTAGTCGAGCGGCAACCCCCATTTCCGCCGGTAGCTCTCGGGTGTCAGGCCGCGCATCGTCAGGTGGCGGCGCAAGGTCTTGTAGGGCTTCCCGTCCTCGAAGCTGATCAGGACATCGCGGCCGATCGACCGGCGGATCTCCGCGGGCGTCGGCTTGCGCGCCGGATCGGGCGCCTTCTGTCCCCGCCCGATGGCGGTGATGGCCGCGTGAACCTCGGTGATCAGCCTCACGAGGTCGTCCGCCTGCACGTGGTTGTTCGACACGTAAGCCGAAATGACGTCGGCCGTCAGCGCAACGGCCGATTCGGGTTTTTGATTTTTCGCGTCCATGAGCCTTGAGCCCTGAGGCAAACGGAGATGAGCATGGGCTCTCTCCTTAGGTAGCCGGAATTTCTAAGACAAGATAATGCTCGAATTTTTCTCTTCCGTGCACCGCACCTTCGTATACAGGGGGAGGGCATATCGATCCTCCGCCGAGGAGCCGTGGCGCCGGGCGTTCCGGTCAGGGTGAGACGGCGGCCCAGGTGTTCGATCCTGACATCACAACAGGGCCTGTCACGTTGGTTGCGTGGCAATATCTGGGCAATCACATCACTGGCGATCGCAGACATCCGGATTGGGCGGCGGGTGGCCGGAGGATCGCTCCGGAAGAATTGCGGATGCGTGATCGCGGGCCCGGCGCGGGCTTCGCTCCAGACGGGATTGCCTGCGCTGCGAGATTCGGAATAGCTCGGGGCATGGAGGCCCGGCGAAGGCCCGAGGAGGAACGCCCATGAGCTCGACGCCCACCACCCCTGCAGGAGACCCCAACGCCCTGCGGGTTCCGGTGGAGGATGCCAGCCTCACCGCCTTCTACCGCGACATGACGCTGCCGGAGCGGCGCACCTTCTGGGCCTGCGCGGCAGGTTGGGCGCTCGACGGCATGGACTTCATGATCTATCCGCTGGTGATCGGCACGATCATCCGCCTGTGGAACGTCGATGCCGGCACGGCCGGGCTCGCCGCCACCGTGACGCTGCTCGCCTCGGCGCTGGGAGGCTGGCTCGCGGGCTACCTCGCCGACCGGATCGGCCGGGTGCTGACGCTGCAGCTCACCATCCTGTGGTTCTCGTTCTTCTCGCTGGTCTGCGCCTTCGCGCAGGATTTCTCGCAGCTTCTCATCGCCCGCGCGCTGCTCGGGCTCGGCTTCGGCGGCGAATGGGCGGCGGGCGCCGTGCTGATGGGCGAGACGATCCGGGCGCAATACCGGGGCCGCGCGGTCGGCTCGGTGCAGTCCGGCTGGGCGGTGGGCTGGGGCCTCGCGGTGCTCGCCCAGGCGATCCTGTTCTCCCTGCTGCCGCCCGAGACCGCGTGGCGCTGGATGTTCGTGATCGGCTCGGTCCCGGCGCTCCTCGTCTTCTATCTCCGCCGCTACGTCGAGGAGCCGCAGGTCGCCGCCGAGACCCGGGCGAAGGCCGCTGCCGCCGGCGACCGCCCCGCCATCTGGGAGATTTTTTCCGGGCCGATCTTGCGCACCACGATCCTCGCCTCGCTGATGGCCGCGGGCTGCCAGGGCGGCTATTACGCCATCACCACCTGGCTGCCGCGCTTTCTCACCACCGAGCGCAATCTCTCCATCGTCACCTCGACCGGCTATCTCGCGGCGCTGATCATCGGTTCCTTCGCGGGCTATCTCGTCGGCGCGTGGCTCGCCGACCGGCTCGGGCGCCGGCCGCTCTTCCTCATCTTCTCGCTGGGCGCCATCGCGGTGATCCTGGCCTACACGCAGCTGCCGCTCTCGAACGCGGTGCTGTGGGTGCTGGGCTTTCCGCTCGGCTTCTTCGCCTCGGGCTATTTTTCCGGCATGGGCGCCTTTCTGACCGAGCTCTACCCCACCCGCCTGCGCGGTTCCGGCCAGGGCTTCTGCTACAATTTCGGCCGCGGCATCGGCGCCCTGTTCCCGGCACTCGTCGGCTACCTGTCGGCCGGGATGACGCTCGCCTCCGCCATCGCGATCTTCGCGGTGGTGGCGTACGGGGTGTTCTTCCTCGCAGCCTTCGCCCTGCCCGAGACCCGCGGAAAGGTGCTGCATGCCGATGCCTGAGATCCGCGACTGCCCCGGCCCGGACCCGCATCCGCGCGGGCCTCGGGCCTTCGCCGTGCCGGAGGGCGCGGTGGACACCCACGCCCATGTGATCGGGCTGCCGCCCGCCTATCCGTTCGTAGAGGCGCGCAGCTACACGCCGCCTGCCGCGGCGCCCGATTCCTATCTGGCGATGCTCGACGCGACCGGCATGACCTACGGGGTGCTGGTCCAGGTCAGCGTGCACGGCACCGACAACCGGCTGATGATCGAGACCCTGCGCGCCCATCCGCGGCGGCTGCGGGGCATTGCGGTCATCCCGCTCGGCTTGAGCGAACGGGACCTCGCGGCGCTGAAGGACGCCGGTATCGTCGGGCTTCGCCTCAACGTGCTCTATGGCGGCGGCATCGGCTTCGATCAGGTCGAGGCCTATGGGGCGCTCGCCCGCGAGATGGGCTGGCATCTGCAATTCCTGATCGACGCCCGGCAATTGCCGCCCCTTGCCTCCCGCCTCGCCCGGCTGCCGGTGCCCTTCGTGGTCGATCACATGGGCCACATGCCGACACGCTGCGGAGTCGAAGACGAGGGTTTTCGCACCCTCGTGTCGCTGGTGCGGGACGGGGCCTGGGTGAAGCTGTCGGGCGCCTACCGCATGACGGCCGAGCCCCTGCCCTATCGCGACACGGTGCCATTCGCGCGGGCGCTGCTGGAGGCGGCGCCGGAGCGCTGCGTCTGGGGTTCGGACTGGCCCCATGTGGCGCAATGGGCGCCGATGCCGAATGTCGGCGACCTCCTCGACCTCCTGGCCGAGTGGGTGCCGGACGAGGCGGCCCGCCACCGCGTCCTGGTGGAGAATCCCGGGCGGCTCTATGGCTTCCCGTAGGTCAGCCGCGGGGATTGAAGCCCACGGCGTAGATCACGAGCGCGACGGCGATCACCAGGAGAACGATGCCGAGCAGCGCCGGGCGGACCCTGTTCTTCACTCTCTCGGGCTTGTAGCTGGGAGGGGCCATCGGACGGCTCTCCTGGACCGGGGTTTCCCGCCCAACGTGTCCCGGCGCCCGGCGGTTCGAGCGTCGCCGCAAGACCCGGGTTTATCCGGCGGTCTCCTCGCCGATGTAGTCGCGCCAGACCGCGTTGGCGCCGAGGCTCGCCGTGAAGGCGGCATGCGCCGTACGCTCGGCATCCGTCAGGCGGCTCCGCACGCTGCGCGGCCCGTGCGCGACCGGGCCGGCTTCCTGCGTCACCCGCACGATGCTCGCCGCTTCGAGGGTCAGCCCGAGGCTCGTCTGCTTGCCGCCGAGGAGCTCGATATAGACCTCGGCCAGGATCTGCGCGTCGAGGAGCGCCCCGTGCTTGGTGCGGCGCGAATTATCGATGCCGTAGCGGGCGCAGAGCGCGTCGAGGTTGTTGGCGGCATTCGGATGCTTGCGCCGGGCGAGCGCCAGGGTGTCGACCACGGCCGACAGCTCGATGGGGGGCGGCGCCGTCTCGCCGAGCCGCGCATATTCCGCGTTGAGGAAGCCGACGTCGAAGGCGGCGTTGTGGATCACGAAGGTGGCATCGCCGCAGAAATCGAGGAAGTCCGGCAGGATCTCGGCGAAGAGCGGCTTGTCGGCCAGGAACGCGTCCGAGAGGCCGTGCACCGCGAAGGCACCCTGGGAGACGGCGCGCTGCGGGTTGATGTAGCGGTGGAACTCGCGCCCGGTCGGGATGTGGTTGAGGAGCTCGATGCCGCCGATCTCGATCAGCCGGTCGGTCTTCGCATCGGTTCCGGTGGTCTCGGTGTCGAGGACGATCTCGCGCAGCACGCGGGCCCAGCTCCCTCTATGGTCCAGCACCCCGACTGGATACCGGCCGATCAGTTAACCGGCCTTGCGCAGGATTTCGAGCCTCGGGGAGGGTGAGGGAACCGGATGTCCCATGTCTTCTGCCGCTTCGATCCAGGCGCGGATCGCATCCTGCACGTGTGGACGGCCTCCTCCGGCGTCTCACCGTCGGAGAAACACCCGGGCAGATCCGGTACCGAGGCGGCGAAACCCCCGCCATCCTCGGCGGAGAGGGGTGTGACCACGATCGGGTCAATGAGGAAATTCAAAGGCTTTGCCTGATCTGATCGATGAAGCGAACCAGGGCCCGGATGGAGACAGGCTTGATCGGGCGGTGGCCGGGTATGGTGAGTTTAGCGGACGCCGCCATCCGTCAGGATCGTCGTGCGCGCCGGTCCACCTCCCCGGCCCGCACCGCCGCGATGAGCGCATCCACCTGCGCCTGCGCGTGCGGGAAGCCCTGGCCGGTCTCGATCAAAAAATCCGCCCGGCGCCGCTTCTCGTCATCCGGCATCTGCTTGGCGAGGATCGCCGCAAAGGTCTCGGGCGTCATGCCGGGACGGGCCAGTACGCGCTCGCGCTGGATCGCCGGTGGCGCGGTCACCACCGCGACCGCATCGCAGCGGGCCTCGCCACCGGTCTCGAACAGGAGCGGCACGTCGAGCACGACGAGATCCGCCCCCGCATGCTCGGCCAGGAAGGCTTCCTCCGCCTCGCGCACCAGCGGATGCACGAGGCGTTCGAGCGCGGCCAGCCGGTCGGGCCGGTCGAGCACCGCTTCCCGCAGGCGCGCGCGGTCGACGGAGCCGTCCGCTGCCCGCGTGCCCGGAAAGGCCTCGGCGATGCGCGCCGCCGCCGCGCCGCCCGGCCCGTAGAGGGCGTGCACGCAGGCATCGGCGTCGTGGACCGGGACGCCGCGGGCGCGGAACATCGCCGCGGTCGCGCTCTTGCCCATGCCGATCGAGCCGGTGAGGCCGAGTATGACCGGCCGGCTCACCGCCGGCCCTCGATGTCCGCGACGACGAGGGCCCGCAAGTCCGGCGTGACCTGCGGCGTCACCCCGAACCAGCGCGCGAAGCCCGGCACCGCCTGATGCAGCAGCATGCCGAGCCCGTCGACGGTGCGGAGGGATCGCGCCCGCGCCGCGGCGAGGAGCGGCGTCTCCAGGGGCACGTAGACGATATCGGCCACCGCCGCCCCGTCCGGCAGGCCCGCGAGGTCGAGGTCGAGCGCCTCGGCCCCGGCCATGCCGAGGGAGGTGGTGTTGACGAGGAGACCCGCCTCGCCGAGGAGGCCGGGCACGTGGTCCCAGGCCACCGCTTCGACGCGAGCGGAATCGAGGCCACGCAGGGCCTCGGCGCGCGCCGCCGTGCGGTTCGCGATGCGGATATGCGGCAATCCCCGCTCCAGGAGCCCGACCGCGATGGCGCGGGCCGCGCCGCCGGCCCCGAGCAGCAGGGCCGTCCGCCCCGCCCCGATTCCGGTCGTCTCCGGCCAGTCTGCGCCGAGCGTCGCATCCAGATGGGCGAGGAAGCCCGGTGCATCGGTGTTGTCGCCATGCAGGCGCCCGGCCGCGTCGAGGCTGAGCGTGTTCACGGCGCCGATCCGCTCGGCCCGCGGCGTCATCGTGGCGACGAGGCGGAAGGCCGCCTCCTTGTGCGGGATCGTCACGTTGCCGCCGACGAAGCCTGAGGCCGGAAAGCCGCTCAGGAAATCCGCGAAGGCCTCGGGCGCCACGTCGAGGCGCTCGTAGGACCCGGCCAGCCCATGCGCCGAGAGCCAGTGGCCGTGGATCAGGGGCGAGCGGGAATGCGCGATGGGATGGCCGACCACGAAGGCCTTCGGCGCGGGTGCAGGAGCGGTCATGGGCGGGTCAGAACGTCAGCAGGCCCCGCGCGCGCAAGCACGCGAGGAGAGGCAGGAGCGGCAGGCCGAGAATGGTGGAGTGGTCACCCTCGACATCCGCGAACAGGTGGATGCCGAGCCCTTCGAGCTGGTAGGCGCCGACGCTCGTGGCGACGGCCGGTCCGGCCGCAGCCAGATAGGCGGTGATCCCCGCTTCGTCGAGCGGACGCATGGTGAGCCGCGCGGTCGCGACGAAGCGATCGACCACGCTGCCGCCGACCGCCACCGCCACCGCGGAATGGAGGGCATGGGTGCGGCCCTGCAGCCATGCGAGATGGGCGTGGGCGGCCGCCGGATCGGCCGGCTTGTGGAGGACGCTGCCGTCGAGGTCGAGCACCTGATCGGCCCCGACCACCACGCGCTCGGGCGCCGCGCGCGCCACGGATGCGCATTTCGCCACGGCGAGGGCCTGGGCGAGGTCCGCGGGGGCCAGCCGCGTGCCTTCAGCCTCCAGCGCGCGCTCGTCGATGCCGGCGGCCCGCGTCTCGACGGGCAGGCCGGCGGATTCGATGAGGGCACGCCGGGTCGCGCTCGCGGAGGCGAGAAGGAGCGGCGCCCGACCGCGCCAGGGCGAGCCCGTCATGGGGCGGAACCGAAGAGGACCATCCGGCACTCTCTGCCGGTTCCGCCGAATTTCGCAAGGGCAGCGGGATGGTCTTTAGGCCGCGAGATGCACCCGATCCGCCGCCTCGCGCCGGAAGGCCTCGGCGAGGGCGGCCCGTGCCGCCTCGATGTCGGCCGCGGCCTTCGTCGCCTGCGCGAGGGTGAGCCGGTTGTAGACATCGAGCCAGTGGACGCCGGAGCGCACCACCGGCAGGCGCTCGCGCTCGACGAACCGGCGCGCCTCCTCGACGGTGCGCAGATCCCGCGAAGGCCCGGCCTCGTCGGCGGTGAAGAGAGCGGTCGGGAAGGGAGTGGCGGTGAGGGAGGTCATGGCGCGACGGTCCCACAGGGTGATGCGACGCCAGTAACCGCCCGGAAAATGGCCACGCGAAGGCACCGTGGCCGTACGAAGCTCTAGTCGGCGATGAACTTGAGGCGGTGCTCGCGGTGCAGTTCCACGATGGCCGCCGCCGTCTCCTCGATGGAGCGGCGCGTCACGTCGATCACCGGCCAGCGGTGCCGGGCGAAGAGCCGGCGCGAGGCCGCGACCTCGTTGGCGACCGCCTCCCGGTCGACATAGGCGGTGGAATCGTCCGCCTTCAGGGTGAGGAGACGGTTCTGGCGGATCTGCACGATCCGCTCCGGCGAGGCGATGAGGCCGACCACCAGGGGCTTGCGCACCTGCTCCAGGCTCGGGGGCAGCGGCATGCCCGGCACGAGCGGGATGTTGGCGGTCTTGAGGCCCCGGTTGGCGAGATAGATGGAGGTCGGCGTCTTCGACGAGCGGCTGACGCCGAGCAGGATCACGTCCGCCTCGTCGAGATCGACCGGCAGGTTGCCGTCGTCATGGGCGAGCGTGAAGTTCATCGCGTCGATGCGCTTGAAGTACTCGGCGTTCAGCATGTGCTGGGCGCCCGGCCGGGCCGTCGAATGCGCGCCCAGATAGGATTGCAGCAGGCTGTGCACCGGCTGGAGGACCGAGAGGTAGGGCGAGCCGGTGGCCCGGCAGGCCTCCTCCAGGCGCGCGGTGAGGTCCTGGCCGACCAGCGTGTAGAGGACGATGCCGGGCGCCTGCTCGATCTCGTTGATCACCCGCTCGAGCTGGGACGCGGAGCGCACCAGCGGATAGACATGCTCGATCGCCGAGACGCCCTCGTACTGCGCCGCGGCGGCGCGCCCGACATTGATCAGCGTCTCGCCCGTCGAGTCCGAGACGAGGTGGAGGTGGAAATAGCTGCGGACCACGGTCGCTCCCCGAACCGGCCGACGCCCCGCCGCGGGTTCTCCACCGCTGGCCGTCCGGGAGTCGATGGATGTGGATAATGCGGCCGTCGGGCGAGGTCCAGGCAAGGGCCGCCCGCGGATTGTCGACTCCGCCGTCAACAGGCGGAGAGCCGGCTCATCGACGCATGGCGGCCATGGGAGAATCCGGGACGCGACTCCCGAT
The DNA here is from genome assembly GCF_000022085.1 of Methylobacterium nodulans ORS 2060. NCBI lineage: Bacteria > Pseudomonadati > Pseudomonadota > Alphaproteobacteria > Hyphomicrobiales > Methylobacteriaceae > Methylobacterium > Methylobacterium nodulans. Next base: position 1,350,013 of record NC_011894.1, on the reverse strand, counting down.
TCCCGGCCGCCATCGCGGGCAAGCGCCTCGCGACTCTCGCGATCCCCCGAAACTAGACGCAATCCGTTAAAGCCCTCTTAACGCCGTGGCCGTGGGGACGGTCTGTGGACGCCCCGGGTCGCGCGGGATTCGGGGGCCCAGAAGAAGAATCAGACTCTCAAGAATCTTTCTTTCCTTCTTTTCAGAGGCATTGGGGAGGATCGCCCGGACCGGCGACGAAGGGTCGGGCTGGCATCCGCGAGGCTCTCCCGTCATACGGGGGCGGAATGCGGGTGACCGAGGAGACGCGAGCGTGATGGGCGAAAGCGAGACCGGCACACAGGCGGCGCGGCCCGTCCTGCGGGTGCTGGGCGGCGAGGCGCTGTCGCCCCCGCCCGCCTGGATGATGCGGCAGGCCGGCCGCTACCTTCCCGAGTACCGGGAGCTGCGGGCCAAGGCCGGCTCCTTCCTCGACCTCTGCTACACGCCGGACTTCGCCACCGAGGTCACGCTGCAGCCGATCCGGCGCTTCGGCTTCGAAGCGGCGATCCTGTTCTCCGACATCCTGGTCGTGCCCCATGCCCTCGGGCAGGAGGTGCGCTTCGTCGAGGGCGAAGGGCCGCGCCTCGACGCGCTGGCGGACCGGGCGGCCTTCGCAGGGCTGCGGGAGGCCGGGGATCCCCGCATCATGGCGCATCTCGCGCCGGTCTTCGAGACGGTGAGCCGCCTGCGGGCGGCGCTGCCGCGCGAGACCACGCTGTTGGGCTTCTGCGGCGCGCCCTGGACGGTGGCGAGCTACATGATCGGCGGGCGCGGCACGCCCGACCTCGCGCCGGCGCGGGATCTCGCCGGGCGCGACCCGGCCCTCCTCGCCGCCCTGATCGACCGCCTCGTGGCCGTCTCGACGGATTATCTTGTGCGCCAGTTCGAGGCGGGGGCCGACGCGGTGCAGATCTTCGAGAGCCACGGCGGCACCCTGCCGGCCGTGCCCGCGGGCGAGGCGGGCGATGCGCTGGCGCGCTGGAGCCTCGAGCCGATTGCCCGCATCGTCTCGGGCGTGCGCGCCCGGGTGCCGGGCGCCCGGATCATCGTCTTCCCGCGGGGCACCGGCCTCGACGGGCACGCCCGGGCGCTCGCCGAGACGGGCGCCGATGCGGTCGGCGTCGACTGGGAGGTCGATCTCGCCGCCCTGAGGGGGCGGCTGCCGGGGCGCGCCGTCACGCAGGGCAACCTGCATCCTCAGACCCTGATCGCCGGCGGGGCGGCGCTCGATGCGGCGGTGGACGCGATCCTAGCCGCGACGGCGGGCCTGCCTCACATCTTCAACCTCGGCCACGGCATCACGCCGGAGACGCCGATCCCTCACGTCGAGCGGATGCTGGCGCGCCTGCGCGGCTGACGCTCACACGCCCAAGGCCCCGATGCTCTATCTCTGGATCAAGGCCGGCCACGTCATCGCGCTCATCGCCTGGATGGCCGCGATGCTCTACCTGCCGCGGCTCTTCGTCTATCACGCCGGCTTGCCGGCCGGGTCGCCGCAGGGCGAGACCTTCAAGGTGATGGAGCGGCGCCTCGCCAAGGCGATCATGACGCCCGCCATGATCGCCACCTGGCTGCTCGGCCTGACGCTCGCGTGGATGAGCGGCGCCTACATGCAGGGCTGGCTGCACGCCAAGTTCGCGCTGGTCCTCGGCATGAGCGGCCTGCATGGCTGGTTCTCGCGCATGGTCAAGGACTTCGCGGCCGACCGGAACACCCGTCCGCCCGGCTTCTACCGGGTGATCAACGAGGTGCCGACGCTCCTGATGATCGGCATCGTGATCCTGGCGATCGTGAAGCCCTTCTAAAGGAGCCCCCGGATGGAGACGCGCCGCCTCACCCTCGCGCTGCCCACAGGCCCCGTCGGAATCGGCTGCGACATCGTCGGATCGGGCCCCGATGCGCTCCTCCTCCCGGCCCTGTCCTCGATCGCCACCCGGGAGGAGATGCGGCCCCTCGCCGAGCGCCTCGCCTCCCGCTTCCGCTGCCTGATCCCGGACTGGCCGGGCTTCGGCGCCGAGAAGCGGGCGCGGCTGCCGCTCTCGCCCGCCTCCCTCCACGGCGTTCTCGATGCGCTCCTGGCGGCGCTGCCCGGCCCCTACGCAGTCGGGATCGCGGCGGGCCACGCGGCGCCCTATCTCGTCGCCGCGGCGCGGCGCCAACCCGGCGCCTTCGCGCGGCTCGTGCTCGTCGCGCCGACCTGGCAGGGCCCGCTGCCCACCGCCATGGGGCCGCAGCGCCGCCCGCTCTACGCGCGCCTGCGCCGGGCGGTCGAGATGCCCGGCCTCGGCCATCTCCTCTACCGGGTGAACCTGAGCACTCCCGTCGTCGCCCGGATGATGCGCGCCCATGTCTATGCCGATCCGGCCCGCGTCACCCCCACCGTGCTCGCCGCCAAGCGGCGGGTGACGCACCAGCCCGGCGCCCGGTTCGGGACCGCAGCCTTCGTCACGGGCGGCCTCGACCCGGTGGAGACCCGCGACGCGTTCCTGGCCTTGTTCGGTCCGGGCCTGCCGCCCGTGCGGGTGCTGCGCCCGGCCCGGGCCCCGCGGCGCTCCGGCGCCGAGATGGACGCGCTCATCGGCACGGGTCTCGTCACCGCGCAGGAGATCCCCGGGGCGCTCGCGCCGCACGAGGAGCATCCGGAAGCCGTCGCTGCGGCAATCCTGGCGGAGTGATACGGCTTCCGATCGATTCCTTCCGAGACGAGGACGCGCGGGGAACAGATCGACCGAAAACCGTATGATCCACCGCTCCTTGAAGCCGCTACGCTCCTCATGCGGAGGCGCTGGCGATTGGAGATCGCGCAGGCTGCCTCGAAGCATGAGGACTTGCTGCAGCGGTCGCGGCCGATCGCTTGCTGTCAGAAGAACGCCTGCAGCCCCGTCTGCGCGCGGCCCAGGATCAGGGCGTGCACGTCGTGGGTGCCCTCGTAGGTGTTGACAGTCTCGAGGTTCTGGGCGTGGCGCATCACGTGGTACTCGCCCATGATGCCGTTGCCGCCGTGCATGTCGCGGGCCTCGCGGGCGATGGCCAGCGCCTTGCCGCAATTGTTGCGCTTGACGATGGAGATCATCTCGGGCGCGACGCGGCCCTCATCGAACAGCCGGCCGACCCGCAGCGACGCCTGCAGGCCGAGCGCGATCTCGGTCTGCATGTCGGCGAGCTTGCGCTGCACGAGCTGCGTCTGGGCGAGCGGCCGGCCGAACTGGGTGCGGTCGAGCGTGTACTGGCGGGCGCGGTGCCAGCAATCCTCCGCCGCGCCCATGGCGCCCCAGGAGATGCCGTAGCGCGCCCGGTTGAGGCAGCCGAACGGCCCTTTGAGGCCCGACACGTTCGGCAGGAGCGCGCTCTCCGGCACCTCAACGCCATCCATGACGATCTCGCCGGTCACCGAGGCGCGCAAGGACAGCTTGCCCTTGATCTTGGGCGCCGAGAGCCCCTTCATGCCCTTTTCGAGGATGAAGCCCCGGATCTGGTTGTCGTGGGCCGCGGATTTCGCCCACACCACGAAGACATCAGCGATCGGCGCGTTCGAGATCCAGGTCTTGACGCCCGACAGGAGATAGCCGCCGTCGATCTTCTTCGCGCGGGTTTTCATGCCGCCCGGATCCGAGCCGGCATCGGGCTCGGTGAGCCCGAAGCAGCCGACCAGCTCGCCGGAGGCGAGCCCCGGCAGGTAGGTCTTGCGCTGCGTCTCGTCCCCGTAGGCGTAGATCGGGTACATGACCAGGGAGGACTGCACGCTCATCATCGAGCGGTAGCCGGAATCGACCCGCTCCACCTCGCGGGCGACGAGGCCATAGGCGACGTAGGATGCGCCCGCGCAGCCATATTCCTCCGGTAGCGTCACGCCGAGCAGCCCGAGTTCGCCCATGGCGTTGAACAGGTTGCGGTCGGTCTTCTCCTCCGCGTAGGCCTCGACGATGCCGGGCAGCAGGCGCTCGACCGCGAAGCTGCGGGCGGTGTCGCGGATCAGCCGCTCCTCGTCGGTGAGCTGATCCTCCAGCAGGAAGGGATCGTCCCACCGGAAGGCGCCGCGGCTCCCCTCCTGCGGCCTGGCCGCGCTCGGGCTGGTCTGGGGGGCGGCGGACGCAGCAGTCATGCGCGGGCTCCTCGCGTGGCAGCGGATCAGTGGCCGGTGGTGTAGCGCGATCCCGGGCGAACCGCCAGGACGCGAAATCCCGTTTCGCAAGCCGGCGATCGCGTCCGATGAGATCCGCCGGATCACTTCCGCGTATCGGCCTCGTACGTGAAGGCCGGCGCCGCCTCGAGCTCGGCCTTGGTCATGCGCAGCTCGGCCTCGATCGGGCCGCCGCTCTTGCCGACGACGAGCACCGTCGCCCGGCCGCGGGGCTGCGCGGAAGCCTCGACCGATCCGGTCGTGTCGGTGGCCGCGCCGCCGCTCTGCTTCTCCTGCACGGTCGCCAGCACCTCATCGCTGTTCTGCGCTCCGGGCATGGTCTGCGGACCGGCGGTCTTCGCCTCGGCCTCGCTCGGCGCCCGGTCCGGGGTCGTGTAGGAGGGCGGTCCCTCGTGCGTCACCGCGCCGGTGTTCCAGGCCAGCCGGTCGAAGGGCACCGCGACCTTCTTCTCGCCGATGCCGAGAAAGCCGCCGACGCCGATCACCACCGCCCGCACGCGCCCGTCGGCATCCACCAGCAGGTCCTCGATCTCGCCGACCCGCACATGATCCTGGCCGACGACGCCGACCCCTGTGATTTTGGTGACGCGCATCGCGCCTTCCGGCGCCTCTCTCAGGACGAGAGTATTCGCGTCCTGCGCCGCCACGGGGCCGGTGGCGAGCAGCGCGGCGGCCAGCGCCAGGGTGCGGATTCGTATCGTGCAGATCAGTATCGTCATGGCGTCCTCCGGGATCGACGGCTCAACGGCGGCGCCGACCCGGAGTTCATGATCAATACGCGACCTTGCGCTCCACGTAGCGGAACTGGATGGCGGTGAGCCCGATCACGATCGCCATCAGCACCACGGATTGGGCCGCGGACCCGCCGAGATCCGCCCCGGTGCGGCCGTCCTGGTAGACCTTGTAGACGAGGGTCTGGGTCGCGCGGCCGGGGCCGCCATGAGTGAGCACGTCGATCGTCCCGAAGGTCTCGCAGAAGGCATAGACCACGTTGACGACGAGGAGGAAGAAGGTGGTGGGCGAGAGCAGCGGGAACACGATGGTCCAGAACCGCCGCACCGGCCCGGCCCCGTCGATCGCCGCCGCCTCGATCACGCTGCGGGGGATCGCCTGGAGCCCGGCGAGGAAGAACAGGAAATTGTAGGAGATCTGCTTCCAGGCGGCGGCGAGCACCACCAGCACCAGGGCGTCGTTGCCGTCGAGGAGCGGGTTCCAGGCGATGCCGAGGTCGCGCAGGCCCCGGGCGACGATCCCCAGCGAGGGCTGGAACAGGAAGCCGAACAGCACGCCCGCCACGGCGGGCGCCACCGCGTAGGGCCAGATCAGCAGCGTTCGGTAGAGACCCGCGCCGCGGACCTCCCGGTCGGCCATGGCGGCGAGCAGCAGCGCGAGGCCGAGCGAGAGCCCCGCCACCGCGGCCGAGAACACGGCCGTGACCCCAAGCGCCTGATAATAGGCCGGATCGGCGAACAGGCCGCGGTAGTTCTCGAACCCCACGAACTCCGTCGAGAGCCCGAACGCATCCTGGGCCAGGAAGGACTGGCCGACCGCCTGCGCGGCCGGCCAGTAGAAGAACACCGCGACGGTGGCGAGCTGCGGCGCGAGCAGCAGCAGCGGCAGCAGCCAGCCCCGGAAGGTGACGCGATCCGACCCCACGGCCCTAGCGGTTCGCCTGCTTCTCGAACTGGCGCAGCATCGCGTTGCCGCGGGCGGCGGCCTCGTCGAGGGCCTGCTTGGCGGGCTTCTTGCCGGCGAGCGCCGCCTCGATCTCCTCGGCCCAGACGTCGCGCATCTGCGGCATGTTGCCGAGCCTCAAGCCCCGGGAATTCTCGGTGGGCGCCTTGTTGGTGAGTTCCCTGATCGGCACTTCGAGCGCCGGGTTCTTGTCGTAGAAGCCGTCCGCCTTCGACTTCTCGTAGGCCGCCTTGGTGATCGGCAGATAGCCGGTGGTCTGGTGGATCCGCGCCTGGCGGTCGGTGTCCGACAGGAAGGCGAAGAACTTGGCGACGCCCTTGTACTCCTCGGCCGACTTGCCGCCCATCACCCAGAGCGAGGCGCCCCCGATGATGCTGTTCTGGGGCGCGCCCGGCACGTCCGGATAGTAGGGCATCGCTGCTGCCGCCCAGTCGAACTTGGCGTTGCCGCGCACGTTGCCGTAGGAGCCCGACGAGCCGAGGAAGAGCGGGCACTCGCCCGAAGTGAAGCGCCCGAAGCCGTTGTCGTAGCGGCCGGAATAATCGTAGAGCTTCTCCTTCTGCATCTCCGCCAGCGTCGCCAGATGCCGGACCTGCAGCGGATTGTTGATCTCGAGGCTGGTGTCGAAACCGTCGAGACCGTTCGCCTTGGTGGCGAGCGGCACGTTGTGCCAGGCCGAGAACTGCTCCAGATGCGCCCAGGTCACCCAGGTGTTCGAGACGCCGCAGGTCGAGTAGCCGGCGGCCTTGAGGGCCTTGGCGGCCTCGAACACGGCCGGCCAGGTCTTCGGCGGCGCGTTGGGGTCGAGCCCGGCCTTGCGCAGGGCGTCGCGGTTGACCCACATCACCATGGACGAGGAGTTGAACGGGAAGGAGAGCATCTCCCCCTTGGCGGTCGAGTAGTAGCCGGTGACCGCCGGCAGGTAGGCGTTCGGGTCGAAGGGCTCGCCCGCCTCCTTCATCAGCTGGTAGACCGGCTTCACCGCGCCCTTGGCCGCCATCATGGTGGCGGTGCCGACCTCGAAGACCTGGATGATGTGGGGCGCCGTGCCGGCCCGGAAGGCCGCGATGCCCGCATTCAGCGTCTCCGGATAGGTGCCCTTGTAGGCCGGCACCACCCGGTACTCGCTCTGCGCGGCGTTGAACTCCTCGGCGAGCCGTATGATGGTGTCGTTGTTGGCGCCCACCATGGCGTGCCACCATTGCAGCTCGGTGACCGCGGAGGCAGGGCTTGCCGCGGCGATCCCCGCCAGGGAGGCGATCCCGCAGGCCGCGAGTCCCTTGCGAACGATGGTGGTCCAGTCCATGGCGCCTCGTCTCCTCCTTGGCCGCCGGCCCTGATGGGACGGTTCTGTTTCAGACCGATGACGGACGCATCCCGCGCGGCGCTCGGGACCGCAAGAGCACGGCGGGGAGCGGAGGGCAAGCGTGTCGGGACAATTGCTGGTCACGGTGTCGCGGCGATACTGATGGATGTGGCGTGTGAACCCCTCTCTCGGATGAACAAGGGGATCGCATGTGGAGATTGGCGATCCTCGACCAATCCTCATGCTGAGCAAGCATGAGATTGAGGGCTGGGGTTGGCTGCCCAGGCGGGAGCGCTCGGACAGCGGTCACTTCGCGACTTCTTGTGCTGGGTCCCGGGTCGCATTCCGCTGACGCTGTATGCGCCCGGGACAGGGGGAGCGGAGGAGGCCGGGCGAGATGATCTTCGATCGTCGCTGGACGCGTCGGACGGTAAAGGCGATCTCCAATCACCCTGCCCTCGCCCGGAAGAGGAGCGCCCGCGAGCTATCCGGGAATCCGGCGTCAGGCCGGGCGCCTCCGCTCCCGCAGGGCCGTCAGCGTCGTCGTCGGGGTGATCGCCTCGGGATCGATCGGGCAATGCAGGATCGCCGGCAGGCCCGAGGCGCGGGCGCGGGCGAAGGCGGCCGGGAAGTCCTCGGTCCGCGTCACGCGTTCGCCATAGCCGCCGAAGGCCGTCGCGTAGGCGGCGAAATCCGGGTTGCGCAGGCTCGTGCCCGAGACGCGGCCCGGATATTCCCGCTCCTGGTGCATCCGGATCGTGCCGTACATGCCGTTGTCGACGAGGATCACCAGGATCGGCAGGCTGTACTGCACGGCGGTGGCAAAGTCCTGCCCGTTCATCAGGAAGTCGCCGTCGCCCGACACCGCCACGACAATCCGCTCCGGCAGCAGGCGCTTGGCCGCGACCGCAGCCGGGATACCGTAGCCCATCGAGCCCGAGGTCGGCGCCAGCTGCCCGTCGAAGGCCCGGAAGGGCCAGAAGCGGTGGACCCAGGTCGCGAAGTTGCCCGCCCCGTTGCACAGGATCGCGTCGGCCGGGAGCACCTCCCGCAGATGGGCCATCACGCCGCCCATCTGGAGGTCGCCCGGGGTAACGATGCGGGCGGGATCGCTCCAGGCGCGATACGCCGCATGGGCCTCCCGCGTCGCCGCCGCCCAGGGCAGGCTGGCCGGCGGCTGCACGGTCTCGATCGCCGCCGCGAAGGCGGTGGGCGCCGCATTGATCGCGAGATGCGGGCGGTAGACCCGGCCGAGCTCCTCCGGGTCCGGATGGATATGGACGAGGCGCTGCCGCGGCTCCGGAATCGCAAGCAGCGTGTAGCCCTGGGAGGGAATCTCCGAGAGGCGGCCGCCGACCAGGAGGAGGAGGTCGGATTCCTGGATGCGGGCGAGGAGCTTCGGGTTGACCCCGAGCCCGAGATCGCCCGCATAGGAGGGGTGATCGGCCGGAAACAGGCCCTGGCGGCGGAACGAGCAGGCGACCGGCAGCGCGAAGAGATCGGCGAAACGCGCGAAGCGCCGCACTGCGCCCTCGCTCCAGCGGCTGCCGCCCAGGATCGCGAAGGGCCGCTCGGCTTCGGCCAGGAGCTTCTGCAGCGCTACCATCTGGACGAGGGCCGGATGGGTCTCGACGGGCGCGAAGGGCTCGGCATCGGCGACCGAGGCGGTCGCGGTCAGCACGTCCTCGGGCAGGGCCACCACCACGGGGCCGGGCCGGCCCGCGGTGGCGACGTGGAAGGCGCGCGAGACGAGTTCGGGCAGGCGCGCGGGATCCTCGACCTCGGTCACCCACTTGGCCACCGAACCGAACACCGCCCGGTAATCGAGTTCCTGGAACGCCTCGCGCTCGCGGGCGCCCCGCTCCACCTGGCCCACGAACAGGATCAATGGCGTTGAATCCTGGCGCGCCACGTGGAGGCCGGGTGCAGCGTTCATGGCGCCGGGGCCGCGGGTGACGAAGCAGATCCCCGGCCGCCCGGTGAGCTTGCCCGCCGCCTCCGCCATCATGGCGGCGCCGCCCTCCTGGCGGCAGATTGTGAGGCGGATCTCGGCGTCGTGCAGCGCGTCGAGCACTGCGAGGTAGCTCTCGCCGGGCACGCAGAAGACGTCGCGGGCGCCATGCGCCATCAGCTGGTCGACGAGGATCTGTCCGCCGGTGCGGGCTGTCGGGTGGTCCATCATCGTCCTCCTGTGCTGCCTTCCGACGGGCTCAGCCGCCCCAGGCCGGGTCGCTCAGCACGCTCTCGGTGTGATCCCCCACCTGCGGGGAGGCGCGCTCGGCCACCATCCGCACCCCGTCGATGACGATGGGCGAGGACACGCTCGGCACGCTGCCGCCCCTGGCGCGGGGCTCCGGGAGATCGACCCGCAGGCCGCGGTGGAGCACCTGCGGATCGGAAAACACCTCCGCGAGGTCGTTGATCGGCCCGACCGGCACGTTCACGGCGGTCAGCTTCGCGAGGAGCTCGGCCTTGGGGTGGCGCTGCGTCTCGGCGGCAATGAGGGGGATGAGCACGGCCCGGTTCGTCACCCGGGCGGGGTTCGTGGCATAGGCCGGATCCCGGTGCCACGCCGTGCCGAGCACGCCGCAGAATTTTTCGAACTGCCCGTCATTGCCGCAGGCGACGATCACGTGGCCGTCCGCCGCCGGAAAAACCTGATAGGGCACGATGCTGGTGTGCTCGTTGCCCATCCGGGGCGGCAGGAGCCCCGAAACCAGGTAGACGAGGGCTTGGTTGCCGAGCACCGAGACCTGTGTGTCGAGGAGCGCCATGTCGATGTGGCACCCTTCCCCGGTGGCGTGCCGGCCCTGGAGGGCAGCGAGGATCGCCACCGTGCCGTAGACGCCCGTGAACACGTCCGCGAAGGCGACCGCGGTCTTGACCGGCTCGCCGTCGGGCTCGCCGGTGAGCGACATGATCCCGCCGAGCCCCTGGATCATGAAGTCGTAGCCGGCGCGGGGCGCGTAGGGGCCGTCCTGGCCGAAGCCCGTCACCGAGCAGGTGACGAGGCGCGGGTTGAGCGCCCGCAGGCTCTCGTGGTCGAGCCCGTATTTCTTCAGGCCGCCGACCTTGAAGTTCTCGATCATCACGTCGGCGTGGGCCGCGAGCCGGCGCACCACGGCGCGGCCCTCCTCGGTCTCGAAATCCGCCGCGACCGAGCGCTTGCCGCGATTGGTCGAATGGAAATAGGAGGCCGAGAGGGTGCCGCCCTCGGCCGCCTCCACGAAGGGCGGCCCCCAGGAGCGGGTGTCGTCCCCGATGCCGGGCCGCTCGATCTTGACGACGTCGGCTCCCAGATCCGCCAGGAGCTGGCCGATCCAGGGGCCGGCGAGGATGCGGGCGAGTTCGAGCACCTTGATGCCCGCGAGCGGCTTGTGCACGGGTGAGCCTCGTACGCGACGGGAACCGGAGTGCGTTCTAACAGCCTCGCCGCGGCGCCGACATCCCGGAAGGCGCCCTCGCGCGGAAACCCTCCCCCGCGCGGGGCCGGGATTGGCGCGGGTTCCGGTCAGGATAAGGTGGCCGGCTCCCCGCCGATCCGCCGCCCCGTCTCCCGGTCGAACAGGTGAATCTCCGCAGGGTCGAAGGCGAGGAAGACGGTCGCGCCCTCGGCGGGCTGCGGGCCGGCCGGGACCTGCACCACCAGCTCGGTGCCGGCAAGCGATCCGTGCAGCAGCCGCGTGGCGCCGAGCTCCTCCGCGAAGGCGACCGTGAAGGGCAGGCCCGCGGGGGCGAGCCGCAGCGCCTCGGGCCGCAGGCCCAGCTCGACCGCGGTGCCGGGCGCGAGGCCGGGGAGCGCCGCCGGATAGGTCTGCCCGGCGAGCCGCACGCCATCGGCCACCACCTCCGCCGGCAGGATGTTCATGGGCGGGGCGCCGATGAAGGTCGCGACGTAGCGGGATGCCGGGCGGCGGTAGATCTCGATCGGCGTGCCGACCTGCTCGATGAGGCCCCCGTTCATCACCACGAGCCGGTCGGCCATGGTCATGGCCTCGACCTGGTCGTGGGTGACGTAGACCGTCGTCACGCCGAGCTGGCGCTGGAGGCGGCGGATCTCCACGCGCATCTGCACGCGCAGCTTGGCGTCGAGGTTCGAGAGCGGCTCGTCGAACAGAAACACCTGGGGCTTGCGCACGATCGCCCGCCCCATGGCGACGCGCTGGCGCTGGCCGCCCGAGAGCTGGCGCGGGTAGCGGTCGAGGAAGGTGTCGAGGCCGAGCATGCGGGCGGCCTCGCGCACCCGCATCTCGATCTCGGCCTTCGGCGTGCCGCGGTTGCGCAACCCGTAGGCGAGATTGTCGTAGACGCGCATATGCGGATAGAGCGCGTAGTTCTGGAACACCATGGCGATGTCGCGCTCGGCCGGCTCGACCGCGTTGACCACCCGCTCGCCGATCGCGATGGCGCCCGAGGTGATGGTTTCGAGCCCCGCGATCATCCGCAGCACCGTGGACTTGCCGCAGCCCGAGGGGCCGACGAGGACGCAGAAGGCGCCGTCCGGCACTTCCAGGGACACGCCGCGCACGGCCGCGATGCCGCCCGCATAGGTCTTGCCCACCTGATCGAGGACGAGGCGCGCCATCGGGATTCCTGCTGGTGCCTATTTCTCGGTCTCGACGAGACCGCGCACGAAGAGCCTCTGCATCGCCACCACCACGAAGACCGGCGGCAGCATGGCGAGCATCGCGGTCGCCATCACCACCTGCCATTCGGTGAGCTGATCGGTGATCGTCGTCATCTTGCGAAGCCCGATCACCACGGTCTGCATGTCGTCCCGGGTCGTGACCAAGATGGGCCAGAGGTACTGGTTCCAGCCGTAAATGAACAGGATGACGAACAGGGCCGCGGTGGTGGTGCGCGAGAGGGGCAAGAGGGTGTCGAAGAAGAACCGCACCGGCCCCGCCCCGTCGATGCGCGAGGCCTCGACGAGCTCGTTCGGCACCGTGAGGAAGAACTGGCGGTAGAGGAGCGTCGCGGTGGCCGATGCGATCAGCGGCAGGGCGAGGCCCGCATAGGAATCGAGGAGGTGCAGGTCCGCCGCGACCTTGTAGGTCGGGTAGATGCGGACCTCGACGGGCAGCATCAGGGTGACGAAGATGACCCAGAAGGCCGCCTGCCGGAGCGGGAAGCGGAAATAGATCAGCGCATAGGCCGAGAGGAGCGAGATCGCGATCTTGCCGGCCGCGATGGCCAGCGCGGTGATCAGGCTGTTGAGGAGCATGGTCGCGACCGGCGCGCCCGCGAGCCCGGATTCGGTCAGCGCGCGGCGGTAATTCTCGAGCGCGTGCATGCCCGGCCAGAGCGGCATCTGGCCATTCGCCACGGTGGCGCCGTCATGGGTCGAGGCGATGAGGGCGAGATAGACCGGGAAGGCCACGACCCCGACCCCGATCCAGAGGACGAGGTGGGGGATCAGGTTGCCGAAGCGGCGGTTCTCGACCATCGCCCCGGCCCCCGCTCTAAAGACCGCTCTGGGCGGCGAGCGCGTTCAGGTCGGTCTGCGGCCGGGCCCCGATATGCTGGATCACTTCGGCGGCCGCGATGGCGCCGAGCCGCGCGCAATCCCCATGGTCGAGGTTGCGCGCGAGGCCCGCGAGGAAGCCCGCGGCGAAAAGGTCGCCGGCGCCGGTCGTGTCCACCAATTCGCGGATGGGCGAGGCCGGCACGGCGCGGGTCTCGGCCCGCGTGACCACCAGCGCCCCTTCGGCCGAGCAGGTGACGACGCCGAGCAGCCCCTCCTCGGCGCGCAGCGCTTCGAGCGCCGTCGCGGCATCCGCGGTCTGGTAGAGGCTCTTCAACTCGTGGATGTTGGCGAACAGGATGTCGAGGCTGCCGTCGCGGATCAGCCCCAGGAACTCGTCGCGGTAGCGGTCGACGCAAAACGGATCCGACAGGGTGAGCGCGACCTGGTTGCCGGCCTGGTGAGCGAGCCGCGCCGCCTTGCGGAAGGCGTCCTTGGCGGCCGGCGGGTCCCACAGATAGCCTTCGAGATAGACGAAGCGGGCGCTGGCCGCGGTCGCCTCGTCCACATCCGCGGCCGTGAGGCCCTGGCAGGCGCCCAGATAGGTGTTCATGGTGCGCTCGCCGTCCGGCGTCACCAGGATGAAGCAGCGGGCCGTGGCCGGTCCCTCGGTGGCGGGCGCGACCCCGAACTGCACGCCCGTCGCGGTGAGATCGTGACGGAAGAGCCGGCCGAGCTCGTCGTCCCGCACCTTGCCGATGAAGCCCGTCTTCGCCCCGAGCTGCGCCGCGCCGACCGCCGTGTTCGCCCCCGAGCCGCCCGACACGATGGTGGCCGGGCCCATCACGGCGAACAGGTGCTCGGCCCGCGCCTCGTCGATCAGTTGCATCGCGCCCTTGTGGACGGCCTCGCGGACCAGGAAGGCCTCGTCGGTGCGCGCGAGGATGTCCACGATCGCGTTGCCGAGGACGAGCAGGTCGAGAGGAGCGGTCATGCGGCGATCCGGGCGAGAGTTTCGGCCCGCGCCTCTCGCATCCGGGGCGGGCAGGGTCAAGCAGCAGCGGCAGCGGACGGCGCCGGGCCAGGATCCCGCCGGCCGTCCCTAGCGGGGGCCGCCCTCCTCGACATAGCCGCCCTATTGCAGGGACTTCATCTCGCAATTGGCGTAGGCGACGCTTGCATCCACGTAGGCTTTGAGCTTGCCCGCATAGGCCTCCGCGCCCGCCCGGTAGGCCGGAAGCTTGGCGTTGTAGGCCTTCACCGCGTCGTTGAACGTGTAGGCCTCGAAGCCGGGGCAGCCGCCCTTGGCGTCGAGGCAGGCGGGTTTCTCAGGCAGCGCCGGCTTCACGGGCTTCTCGCTCACCGGAGGCGGCGTCGGGACCGTGCAGGCGGCGCGGGCCGGGCCGGCCGCGGCAAGCGCGACCAGGAGGACGAATCGCCGGGCATCGAACAGGCGCAAGGGGCATCTCCTCGCAAGGCGGGCCGGGGCGGCTTCACGCCATCGTGTGGATTCGGGTCGCGGCACGACCGTAACCCGGCCCCTATCTGCGACGAAGCAGCTCCCGTCATCCCTCGCGAAGACCCGTGGTTCCGCTCCGATATGCTCGCCCTCCCCTGGCTCGACCGCGCCGGCCGCCTGTCCTGGCTCAAGCTCGCCACCTTCCTGGCGGCGCTTGGCCCCGGTCTCGTCTATGCAGGCGCCTACGGGCTCGACCGGCTCGGCGCCAAGCCGCTGACCGCCTTCCTGCATGCGATGGGCGACTGGACGATCTACTTCCTGATCGCCTCGCTCGCCGTCACGCCGATGCGGCGCATCGCCGACTGGCCGAGGCTGATCCTGGTGCGGCGGATGCTCGGCCTCACGGCCCTCGCCTATGCGGTGATCCACCTCGTCCTCTACGCCGCCGACCTGAAGTTCGATCTCATACGCGTCGCCACCGAGATCGCGGTCAGGGTCTACCTGACGATCGGCTTTACTGCCCTCGTCGGGCTTTCGGTGCTCGGGGCCACCTCGACGGACCGCATGATCCGCCGCCTGGGGCCGACCTGGACCCGGCTGCACCGCCTCGTCTACGGCATCGCCGGGCTCACCCTGCTTCACTATTTCCTGCAGTCGAAGATCGACGTCTCGAAGCCGGTGTTCTGGAGCGGATTGTTCCTCGCCCTGATGGGCTGGCGCCTGATGCACCACCTGAAGGTCGCGACGAACCCGCTCTCGCTCGCGGGCCTCGCGGCGGCGTCGGGCCTCGCCACCGCGGCGCTGGAGGCGGCATGGTACGCGCTCGCGACCGGTATCCCGGCGCGTGCCGTGCTGGCGGCGAATCTCGACTTCTCCTACGACCTGCGCCCCGCCTGGTGGGTGTTCGGCATGGTCGCCCTGACGGTTCCGCTCAACCTGCTGCGCGCTCGCCGCACGAACCTGCCTGCCGCGCGCCGGCCCGCCGGCCCGGGGTCGCTGCGGCCCTCGGCCGTGTCCGAGTGAGAGCGGCGGCCCGATGCGTCGGCATCGTGGGCGTCGATATTCAGGCGCTCGTCCGCGGCCGGTCGCTGCGGCGCAGGAAACCGGGGACGAACCCGCAATGATCCCCGATCGTCGCAGGGGTGTCGCGCTCGATCACCTCGATGGCGTAAGTCCAGAGCCGCCAGGGCGCGGCCAGCGGCAGGAATTCGGCCTCGTCGAACGTCCAGGCCGGCATGCCGCTCTGTTCGATCAGCAGACGGAAAGGTACTGTGCCCGCCGGGCCGAACAATACGACGGACAGGATGTTACGTCCGAGATGCAGCCAATGTGTTACGTCGAAAGTAAATCCATCTTCACTGAACGGAAATTCCACAAGAGCAGGCTGTGTAACGGCGTAAGTGTTGAGGCTGACGACTGCGCGATTGCCTGCACCGGACAGGGTCAGATGCAGCGTGTCTCCGGTGCGCAGCCGCATGTGGTCCTCGATCAGCCGGTCAAAGCATAGCTCTCATCTGCAATGCTTGCTGCTTCGCGGGTCCGTTGCAAGATGAACAATGTGTGAACATGACGTTTACGAATGTTTTGCAATTTTTGGTTGTCGATTCTTCAAATCCATTCAGCAATTGGCGAAGCTTATTATTTCTAATGCAATCGCATTTGGCGCGATCCGACAGATTCGGTTGAGTTCACGCGGGTGCGACGAGGCTATATCGCAGGGCCCGCGGACATCCCGATGGTGCCGTTTTGCCTGGGACGGGGGTGCCCGGTGCGATCCGATTCGCGAGCGCGGCGGCGGATGACAGCGCCGGCCCAGGCGGGACGGGTCCTACCGTTGCGTCGGCCCTCCGGCTCGTCGCCGGCCGGGGCCGGCCCGGGCGGACCGGGTCGGCCGGCGCTGCAATCGCCCAAAGCGCGGCTCGATTCTTGCCCGCAACCGCCCTATAAGCGCGGCTCCATCACCCCAGGGCCCCACCCGAGAGCCTTCAGGAGAGGTGTGCAGGAGAGACCAATGAGCGAGCGCTGGACCCCTTCGAGCTGGCGGCGGCTGCCGATCCAGCAGGTGCCCGAATATCCGGATGCGGTGGCGCTGGAGGCGGTCGAACGTCAGCTCGAGAGCTTTCCGCCCCTCGTTTTTGCCGGTGAGGCCCGCAAGCTGAAGAAGAGCCTCGCCAAGGTGGCGGCGGGCGAGGCCTTCCTGCTCCAGGGCGGCGACTGCGCCGAGAGCTTCGACGAGCATTCGGCCGACAACATCCGCGACTTCTTCCGCGTCTTCCTGCAGATGGCGCTGGTGCTCACCTTCGCGGGCGGCTCGCCCGTGGTGAAGGTCGGGCGCATCGCGGGCCAGTTCGCCAAGCCCCGCTCCTCGCCGACCGAGACCGTGAACGGCGTCGCCCTGCCGAGCTACCGGGGTGACATCGTCAACGGCATCGGCTTCTCGGCGGAGGACCGGATCCCGGATCCGAAGCGGCAGCTCGAGGCCTACCGGCAATCGGCCGCGACGCTGAACCTGCTGCGCGCCTTCGCGAGCGGCGGCTATGCCAACCTGGAGAACGCCCATCGGTGGATGCTGGGCTTCGTCAAGGACTCGCCCCAATCCTCGGCCTACGAGGATCTGGCCCAGCGCATGACCGAGACCCTCGACTTCATGCGGGCGATCGGCATCAACCCGGAGACGCACCAGGAGGTGCGCCAGACCGATTTCTACACGAGCCACGAGGCGCTGCTGCTCGGCTACGAGCAGGCGCTCACCCGGGTCGATTCGACGAGCGGCGACTGGTACGCCACCTCGGGCCACATGCTGTGGATCGGCGACCGCACGCGGCAGGCGGACCACGCCCATATCGAATACGCGCGGGGCATCCGGAACCCGATCGGCCTCAAATGCGGGCCGTCGCTGCAGCCGGACGACCTGATCCGGCTGATCGGGCTCCTCAACCCGGAGAACGAGCCGGGGCGCCTCACCCTCATCTGCCGCTTCGGCGCCGACAAGGTGGGCGACCACCTGCCGGGGCTGATCCGGGCGGTGGAGCGCGAGGGCCGCAAGGTGGTGTGGTCGTGCGACCCGATGCACGGCAACACCATCACGGCGAGCGGCTACAAGACCCGGCCCTTCGAGCGGGTGATGAAGGAGATCCAGGGCTTCTTCGACGTCCACCGGGCGGAGGGCACCTATGCGGGCGGCATCCACCTGGAGATGACGGGCAAGAACGTCACGGAATGCACGGGCGGCGCGCGGGCGCTGACCGCCGAGGATCTGCAGGACCGCTATCACACCTACTGCGATCCGCGCCTCAACGCCGAGCAGGCGCTGGAGGTGGCTTTCCTGACCGCCGATCTCGTCAAGCGCGAGTGCAGGGAGCGGGAGCGGCCGCGGATCGAGGCCGCCGAATAGGCGATCTCGCCGGGGCGCGCTTCATCGGGCCGGGACCTTGCTCCCGGCCCTTTTTCATGCCCCGGTCGCCGCCCGGATCCTCAGTGCAGATAGCCGAGGAAAAACAGAATCAGGATGATCGGCAGCGGAATTCCGATCAGCCACAGGAGCCCACCTTTCAGCATCTTCGTCTTCTCCGTTCCAGGGTCGAGATTGCGGGAGGAACGGCGAGCGGAGACTGGAGTTCCACAGGCAGTGCGGGGCCCTCGGCGGGCGAGGCCCGGTGCGCTCAATCCCCCTCGGGGCGGAAGACGTAGCCGAGGCCGCGCACGGTCTTGATGAAGCGCGGATTGGCCGGATCGGGCTCGATCTTCTTGCGGATCCGGTTGATCCGCACGTCGATCGCCCGGTCGAAGGCGTCCGGATCGCGGGCATCCGCGAGGTCGAGGAGCCGCTCGCGGCTCATCACCCGCTTCGGGTTGTCGAGGAAGGCCTTGAGCAGGGCGAATTCCGAGCGGGTCAGGATCTGCTCGGCGCCGCTCTCGTCGCGCAGGCGCAGCGTCTCGATGTCCACGATCATGCGGCCGAACCGCACCCCGCCGGTCTCGCGGCGCTCGGGCGGCTCCGGCGGGCGCGCCTGCGCGGCGCGGCGCAGCACGGAGCGCACCCGCGCCACGAGTTCCCGCAGCTCGCAGGGCTTGGGCAGGTAGTCGTCGGCGCCGAGTTCGAGCCCGACAACCCGGTCGATGGGGCTCGCGGTGGCCGTGAGCATGATGATCGGCACGCTGCTGCGCGCCTTGAGGTCCCGCACGATCGAGAGGCCGTCCTCGTCCGGCATGTTGAGGTCGAGCACGATGAGATCGGGCATGCGCAGGGCGAGCAGGCGCCTCAGGGAGGCGCCGCCGTCGCACAGCTCCACCTCGAAGCCGTGCATGCGCAGATAGTCGCCCACCATGGCGCGGGCATCCGGCTCGTCGTCGACGACGAAGATACGCTGCGTTCCCGCAGCGCTGCGTGCCGAGGCACTCACGGCCAGGACCCCGGCGGGATGCGACGCGACTGGGCGAGGGAAGCGGTTCGGATCGGCACCGACGGACACGTACAGACATGGAGGACAGCGCGCCACAATGGCGCCGAACCGGGCCCGCGTCCATGCCGGCGCCGCGCCCGACCGGAGCGGCGCACCGGATTCGCCCGGATCGGCTTGGCCGACGGGCGGCGCGCCGCTTCGGCAGCGATGGGTCGCAGGGGCCGGCCGGACAAAAGCGGCGCCCGTACCCGAAGCCGGCTCAGGCCAGGCGCCGCCGCAGCGTCGCGGCAAGCCGTTCGGCGATCCGCTCGCGGGCGCGCCGCGGCAGCGCCCCGGGCGCCTCGTCCTCGATCAGCGCGGCGATCTCACCGCGGGTCGGTTCCACGGGCCGCGAATCCTGCAACAGGCTGCGCAGCGCCTCCAGATCCTCGCGCCACGGTTCCGGGCGCCGGAATTCCTCGCGCAGCGGTGAGGCGTCGTCCTGAGCCGGGGTGCGCCGTGCGTCGAGACCTGACTGGGTCGTGCAGAGCATGGCCGATCTCCCCTGATTCGCCCGCCGCGCCGCGGCTGAGGGGCCGCGTTCTAGGGCGGGACTGTTGCGCGCGGATTGCGTCCCGGATCGCCCGGCTCTGCTGTGCTGTGCCACACATCCCGCGCCGGCCCGTGCGGATGCGCCGCAGCACCTCCACGATACGACTTTGCAGGACGGATCAGGCCGCACATCCCCGGGGCATCATCCGTGCCGGACGCCCGGAAAAGCTTGTTCCCCGCCGCCCGCCCGGTCAGGATGCCGGCCGCGCGACTTGAGAATGATGCGAACAGGCGGTCGATGAGCGACGACGACATCTTGATCCTGGCGCCGGACGACGAGGCGGCGTCGGGCGAGGCCGCGTCCGTCACCTGGCCGGTGGTGGTGGTGGACGACGATCCCGCGGTGCACGAGGGCACCCGCTTCGCGCTCGCGGGCTACGCCCTCGACGGGGCGAGGCTCGACATCCTCTCGGCCCACTCGGCCGCGGAGGCGCGCGCGCTCCTCTCCGCGCGCCCGGGCGAGGTGGCGGTGATCCTGCTCGACGTGGTGATGGAAACCGAGGATGCGGGCCTGCGGCTCGTCGACTTCATCCGCCGCGAGCTGCGCGACGAGACCGTCCGCATCATCCTGCGCACGGGGCAACCGGGCCAGGCGCCGGAGCGCCGGGTCATCGTCGACTACGACATCAACGACTACAAGGCGAAGACCGAACTCACCGCCGACAAGCTCTTCACCAGCCTGACGGCGGCCCTGCGGGCCTACCAGCAGCTCAAGCGCCTGGAGGAAACCCGGCGGGGCCTGGAGATCATCATCGACGCCGCGCCGATGCTCCTCGACTACAAGTCGATGCAGCGGCTGGCCGAGGGCGTGCTGACCCAGGTGGCCTCGCTGCTCAACGTCGCCTGCGAGGGCATCCTGGTCCTGCGGGAGAAGACCGGGCCGGACGAGAGCCTCTGCGTCCTGGCGGGGTCCGGCTGCTACCAGCACCTCGTCGCGCCCGGCGCCGCCCTGCCCCTCGACGGGGACGTGCAGGCCATCGTGGCCCGCGCCTTCGCGGAGCGGCGCCACACCTTCGGCGACCACTGGTCCACCCTCTATGTGCACACGGCGAGCGGCAGCGAGATCGTTGCGCTGCTCAAGGCCGACCGCTCGCTCTCGGAGACCGACCGGGCGCTGATCGCGCTCTTCACCTCGCGGCTGTCGATCGCCTTCGACAACGTGATCCTCTACGAGCAGTTGCAGCGGGCCAATGTCAGCCTGGAGCAGCGGGTGGTGGAGCGCACCGCCGAGCTGATGCGGGCGAACCGCCGCCTCGCCATGCAGCGCTCGGACCTGCGCCGGGCCAACCAGCTCAAGACCGAGATCCTCGGCACGGTTGCCCACGATCTCAAGAACCCGCTCGCCGTCATCCTCGGCCGGGCCGAGATGCTCGGCGACCTCATCGGCACCCTGCCTCAGCCCGTCGAGGCGATGCGCGCGCAGGTCGGCCATATCCGCGATTCGGCCCGCCGCCTCACCGGCATGATCGAGAGCCTGATCGCGGACGCGATGAACGACGCCCTCGACATCACCCTGCGGCGCGAGCCGGTGGATTTCGCCGCCCTCGCCCGCGAGGTGTCCCAGGCCAACGCGCCGCTCGCCGAGACCAAGGACCAGCGGCTGCGCTCGGCGATCCCCGAGAGCCTCTTCATCTGCGGCGACGGCGAGCGCCTGCGCGAGGCGATGGACAACCTGATCTCGAACGCGATCAAGTACAGCCCGGTCGGAGCCGAGATCGTGGTCACGGTCGGGCGCGAGGGTGAGGATATCGTCTACGCGGTGCGCGATTTCGGGCCCGGCCTGTCGCCCGAGGATACGGCCCGGCTCTTCGGCCGCTTCCAGCGGCTCTCGGCCAAGCCCACCGGCGGCGAGGGTTCGACCGGCCTCGGGCTGTCGATCGTCAAGCGCATCGCCGAGCTGCATGGCGGCCGCGCGACCGCCGAGAGCAACGCGCCCGAGCCCGGCTCCACCTTCGCGATCCGTCTGCCCGGCATCGCCGTGGAGGTGACCTGACGGCGTGCGAGCCGCATGCCGTGCGGCCCGCACGCAATCTGGCCGCAAATGCCAGGCTAAGTTCCTCGCTTCAGCAAAGCCGGCCGAATCGGGGCCGGCGCGTCGGGGTCGAGGAAGCAGGATGGAGCGTATGCAAACGGCCGAGACCGCGGAGAGCGGCCTCGCTCAGATCGTCGAGGCGGCGCATTTCTCGGCGATCCGCACCGTCCGCACGGAGGCGGACGCGCTCCACAGCCTCGCCCGCGCCCTGGACGGCGAGCTGAGGGCGGGCTTTGCCGCCGCGGTCGCGGCCATCCACAACATCCCGGGCCGCGTCGTCGTCTCCGGCATCGGCAAGAGCGGCCACATCGCCCGCAAGATCGCCGCGACGCTCGCCTCGACCGGCACGCCGGCCGCCTTCATCCACCCCGCCGAGGCGAGCCACGGCGATCTCGGCATGATCACGCCGCAGGACATCGTCATCGCCCTGTCGTGGTCGGGCGAGACGGCCGAACTCGGCGACATCGTGAGCTTCGCCAAGCGCTTCGCCGTGACGCTGATCGCCCTCACGGCCAATCCGCAGAGCACGCTGGGGCTCGCCGCCGACATCCTGCTGCCGCTGCCCCTCGTCAAGGAAGCCTGCCCGCACAACCTCGCTCCGACCTCGTCGAGCGTGATGCAGCTCGCGCTCGGCGACGCGCTCGCCATCGCGCTCCTTGAGCGCCGCGGCTTCTCGGCGAACGACTTCAAGGTCTTCCATCCCGGCGGCAAGCTCGCGGCGCGGCTCAAGACCGTGGGCCAGCTCATGCATGTCGGGGACGAGATGCCCCTCGTGCCGCGCGGCATCCCGATGTCCGAGGCCCTGCTCGCCATCATGGGCAAGCGCTTCGGCTGCGCGGGCGTGGTCGATGCGGAGGGCCGGCTCGTCGGCATGATCACCAACGGCGACCTGCGCCGTCACATGGGCAGCGACCTCCTGCACCGCCCGGTCGACGCCATCATGACCACCTCGCCGATCACCGTCCCGCCGGGCGGCTTCGCGAGCGCCGCCCTCGAACTGATGAACCGGCGCGAGATCACCGCCATGTTCGTCGTCGAGGAGGACAGGCCGATCGGGATCCTGCACATTCACGACCTGCTCCAGGTCGGCGTCGCCTGAGATTTCTCACGCGAGCTGCCCCCGGTCGCGCTCGCCTCCGGACATCCTCGGTCTCCCGGGACCCTCCGGAACAGGGCCGACCCGCCGGCGTTGGGCCGCGAACAGGACCCGCGACGGAGAAGGCCCATGGCCGGAGAGAAGCCGCACGGCGACAAGACTCATGCCCAGCAACAGCGGATCATCGAGCACCGGGACGGCCCGAACGTGCCGGCCGGCGGCGGCGCCCGCATCCGCACCGATGCCGACCCGACCCGTCCTCCCAGCGCCCACCAGGAGAGCCGGGACCACAACAAGCACAACAACCCGGGCCAGGAAGGCCACCGGCCGCAGAAGCATGGGCCGGCCGAGGAGAAGCACTAGAGCGGACTCCGTTCAGGTTGGACCGTATGACGCATTGTCTGCGACGACCTGGGAGCTTCCTCGGAACACGCTCGAGGGTCCGCCAAGCGCTTCTCAAAGTGCCTGACGGACTTGGGCCCAGCCAGTGTGAGCCGATGGCGGAGGGTGGCGCATACCAAAGGCACGGCGCGCAACCTAAGCAGGTTTCGGAACAGTGCGTTGCGGTTTTCCGTCAAAAACCTGCGACACATCGAAAGCCTCTGCGGACGAAGCGGTGGCACGCCCCGCAAAGTCTGCTTAGAGGCCCTGCGGTAGCCGCACCGGTCAGGGGCCAGCCCCGATCCGCTGCGCGATCCCGCCGAGCAGCACCGCCCGTCCCTGGAGCATCAGGGCGGCATCGCGGATCAGGCCCGCCGCCCGCATCGCCGCCGCCCGGGCGCGGCCGGCCTCGAGGGCCGCCGCCACGGCCTCGGGCGGCAGCGGATCGACCGCGACCGTGACCGGGCGGGAGCCCAGATCGGAATCGGGATCGAGGCTGTCGGCCGGCGCGCGCCGGATGCCCGGATGGCCGGGCAGGTCGACCGCGTTGGCGATCAGCGTCGCGGCGGCGTCGGCGGCGGCCGCGTCGCGGGCGAGCACGGTGACCGAATCGGCGATGCCGAGAGAGAAGGAGCGGCCCTGCCATCCGGAGGTGGCGATCCCGCCGATCCCGTCCTCGTGGCCGATGATCACCTGCCCGTTCAGGGCCGGCATGGCACCGCGGGAGAAATCCCCCGCCACGCCCACCGCGATCGTCTCGCCCGCGGTGAGGTGAAGGGCGATGTCGCCGCCATCGTTGACGAAGGCCCGGTCGAGGGGAGCGTCCTCCAGCATCGCGGCCAGGAGTTCATCCGCGACCGCGCCCGCCACCGCCGCCATCGGCGTGAGGAAGTCCCGGTGCGGGCGGCAGGCCGCCAGCATCCGGCGGGCCACCGCGCCCTCGGCCTGCGGCCGCGCGCTCATGGGCTTGCGCAGCTCGGGCAGCTCCGCGACGAGTTCGCCGAGCACCGTCCGGAAGCGCGCGGTCACGGCCCGATAGGCTTCCGCCACTGCGGCCTCGGCCCCGTAGGCCCGCAGCACCACGTCGATCGGCCCATGCTGCAGGTGGAGCCGCCCGCCGGGCAGCGCCTGGACGATGGGCCCCTCCATGGCGGTCAGCCGAGCTTGGCGATGAGGCGGTTGAGTTCGGCCGCCTCCGCCGGGGTGAGGGGATCGAGGGTGCGGGCCGTGACCTCGGCGCCGCGGCTCTTCATGCCCTCGACCACCACCCTTCCCTCCTCGGTGAGCGCCAGGAGCACGAGGCGGGCATCGTCCGGGTCGGGGGTCGGGCGCACGAGGCCGCGGGCGGCGAGCCGGCGGGCCACCCCGTACATGGTGGCCGGGTCGATGCCGACCTGGCGCCCGAGCAGGTTCTGCGAGGTGGGCCCGAGATCGTGGAGCTTGGCCAGAACCGCGAACTGCACCGGCGTCACGGCGAAGTCGCGCATCACGGCCTCGAAGATCGCCGAGGCGCGCTGGTGCGCCCGGCGGATCAGGTAGCCGATCTGCTCCTCCAGCCGGTAGACCCGCACGGCCTCCGGGTCGATGCGGGGAGCCGCGACCCGGCGGCGGCGCTCGCTCACGGCGAGCCTCGCAGCGGCCACGGATTGCCGGGCCGCCAGGATTCGTGGCGGGCCTCGGGGCCGAGGTCGCGCAGGATGTCGGTCATCGCCACCACGTCGCCCATGTGGCCGCCGAGATCGGCGTAGAGGGCGCGCGGCAGGGTGAACTCGATCGGCGCCACGATCGCGGGCGTCGGGACCGAGCCGAAGGCGTTGCCGGGCAGGCGCGTGACATCCGCCATCACGGTGATGCCGCCGCCCGGCCAGACCGTGACGGGGGCGCCCCCCATGGTGACGCGGGTCTCGCCGGCCGCCACCGAGCGGGTGAGCCGCACCGGGTTCTCGGTCACGCCCGCCCGCAAGGACCCGCCCGCCCCCGCCATGAACAGCACGGTGCACAGCGACGGCTCGCAATTCTCGCCGATGCGCTCGACCACGGCCCGCACGGCGGGCGGCATCTCGGCCGGGACGGGGGTGAGGCTGTCGTCGAGGACGAGCCACAGGGCGTGCTCGCCTGTGGTCGAGGTCATCAGCAGGCGCAGCCCCGGCCAGGCTGTCTTGGGATCGATGGCCTGGATGATCGAGAGCGGGTCGGCGATGTCGGTGCCGCCCCAGCCGATGCCGGGATTGGCCACCTGGAAGTAGCGGCCCGGGGTCGAGCGGCGGCCCCGCACCCGGATGCCGGAGGGGCGCATGCCGAGCACGCGTCCGGCCTGGTGCTCAGTGAGGACCCCGGTGATGTGGTCGTCGACCACGATCACCTCGTCCGCGTGGCCGAGCCACTGGCGGGCGAAGATGCCGACCGTCGCCGAGCCGCAGCCGACGCGCATGCGCTGCTCGGGGATCCCGTCCACGATCGGCGCGCGGCCGGCCTGGACCACGACCTCGTGGCCGTCCTCGACGGCGAGCGTCACGGGCTCTCCGGAGCAGAGCGCGAGCAGCGTCTCGCAGGTGACGCTGCCCTCCTTCTTGGAGCCGCCCGTCAGGTGGCGCACGCCCCCGATCGACAGCATCTGCGAGCCGTATTCGGCCGTGGTGACGTGGCCGACCTCCTCGGCCCCGACGCGGATCGCGGCGCGCTCGGGCCCGAGATGGCGGTCGGTGTCGATCTTCACCTTGACGCCGCAATAGCTGAAGATGCCCTCGGTCACGACCGTGACCGTCTCCACTCCGGCATGCTCGCTCGCGACGATGAAGGGCGCGGGCTTGTAGTCCGGGTAGGTGGTGCCCGAGCCGATGCCGGTGACGAAGGTCCGCGCCGGATCGAGCGCACGCCCGTCCCAGGCGGCGGCCGTGAAGGGGACGAGCCTGCCCCCGGCATCGACCGTGTCGTGCAGGAGCACGACCGGATCGGTGCGCACGAGATGCCCGTCGCGGTTGGCGTAGCGCGCGCAGGCGCCCGAGCGCCCGGGCCGGATGCGGCAGAGCACCGGGCAGGCGTCGCAGCGCACGATTCCCTCGGCTTCCGCCGCGCCGAATTTCCCGGAGCGCGCTTCGGGGGAGAGAGGGGACGTGTCCTTCGTCATTCCGCCGCCTCCGTCCCGTGCAGCGCCGCGTGCAGCCGGTGGGGCAGAACCGGCACGCGGGTCAGCCGCGCCCCCGTGGCGTGGCGGATGCCGGACAGGATCGCCGGGGCGGTGGCGACCAGGGCGGGCTCGCCGACGCCCTTGGCGCCGTAGGGGCCCTCCGGGTCCGGATCCTCGATGATGCGCACGTCGATCTCCGGCACGTCGCCGGCCGTGGGGATCAGGTAGTCGTGCAGGTTCTCGGTGCGGCCGGGGATGAATTCCTCCATCAGCGCCAGCCCCAGTCCCTGCGCGATGCCGCCGTGGATCTGGCCCTCGACGAGGGTCGGGTTCACCGCCCGCCCGACATCGTGCGCGGCGACGATGCGCGTCACCCGCACGGTGGCCAGCACCGTATCGACCTCCACGGCCGCGACCTGGGCGGCGAAGCCGTAGGTGGCGTAGGGGATGCCCTGGCCGTCCGCGTCGAGGGCGGTGGTCGGCGGGTCGTACCAGCCCTCTCCGCTGAACACCGCGCCGGTCTCGTCCGGGGGCAGGCTCGACAGGTCGATGGTGCGGCTCGCCGGCCCGTCCGCAATGGTGAGGCGCGCGCCTTCGAGGGTCAGGCGCGCCTGCGGCCCGGCATTGGCGAGGGAGAGGATCCTGCGCCGCAGATCCTCCCCGGCCAGCCGCGCCGCATTGCCCGACACGAAGGTCTGGCGCGAGGCGGAGGTCTTTCCGGCGTCGCAGGTCAGGTCGGTGTCGCCGATCACCGAGCGGAACCGGTCGGGTCCCAGGCCCAGCGCGTCGGCGGCGATCTGCAGCAGCACCGTCGAGGAGCCCTGGCCGATATCGACCGCGCCGTTGAGGAAGGTGAGGGTGCCGTCGGGGCCGAGCACGATGCGCATCCGCGACGGGTTCGACATTGAGGTGTTGCCGCAGCCGTACCACATGCAGGCGAGGCCGACCCCGCGCCGGATCCGGGGGCTGCCGGCGTTGAACGCCTCCGCCTCCGCCGCCATCCGGAAGAAGTCGTCCCGCAGGGCGTCGAGGCATTCGGGCAGGCCCGCCGAGGCGTGCAGCACCTGCCCCGAGGCGGTGGTGTCCCCGGCTTCGAGCGCGTTGCGGCGCCGGATGGTCCAGCGGTCGATCCCGAGCATCCCGGCGAGGTCGTCGATCAGCGTCTCGGCCGCGATGGTGGCCTGGGGCACGCCGAAGCCCCGGAAGGCGCCGGCCGGCGTGTCGTTGGTGTAGACCGCCCGGGTGCGGTTGCGGACATGCGGCACCCGGTAGGGGCCGGGCGCGTGGACCGGCACGCGGTTGGCGACCGTCGGCCCCCAGGAGGCGTAGGCGCCGGTGTTGAAGTCGCCGTCGAGCTCGAAGGCGGTGAAGCGGCCCTGGCCGTCCGCCGATAGCCGCGCGCGGATCCGGGCCGGGTGACGCTTCGTCGTCGCGGCCATGCTCTCGGTGCGGGTGAAGATCATCCGCACCGGCCGGCGGGTGAGCCAGGCCGCCACCGCCAGGATCGGCTGGAGCGAGACGTCGAGCTTGCCGCCGAAGCCGCCGCCGCAGGCGGTGGGCACGATCCGCACCGCCGCGAGCGGCAGCCCGAGGACGCGGGCGACGTCCTCCTGGTCCATCACCGGCGCCTGGGTGCAGGCCGTGACCTCGATCCGGTCGCCGACGCGGCGGGCGAAGCCTGCTTCGGGCTCGACATAGGCGTGCTCCACGAAGGCGGTCTCGAAGGCGCCGGAGGCCGTGGCGGCCCCGGCCGCGTGGCCCGCCGCCACGTCGCCGCGCGTCAGCCGGCCCCGGGTCAGCACGTTGTCGGGCACGCCCGCATGGATCGGCGGCGCGCCCGGCGCGAGCGCCGCCTCGAGTCCCGAGAGGGCGGGCAGCACCTCGTAGATGAGCGGCAAGTCGGCATCGGGAAAACCCTCCACGGCCGCGCGGGTCCCCACCAGCGCCGCGACGGGATCGCCCCGCATCCGCACCAGCCCGTCGGCCAGCACCGGCTGATCCTTGATGTGGGGGAAGACGCCGAAGGAATTCGCGCCCGGGATGTCGCGGGCGGTGAGAATGCGCGTGAGCCCCGGGTGGCGGGCGAGCACGGGGCCGAGATCGCCGATCGTGAAGCGGGCCGCGGCATGCGGCGAGCGCACGAGGCGCAGCCAGAGGGCATCCTCCGGCTGGTGGTCGGCGCCGAAGCGGTCGCGTCCCTCGACCTTCGCCCGGCCGTCGATGCGGGCCATGCGGGTGCCGACCGCGGCGCCGGGCTCCGGCACCGGCAGGACTGCGTCGGCGCCGCGCGCCACGTCCATGATCGCGTCCACGATCTTCACGTAGCCGGTGCAGCGGCAGAGCACGCCGCCGACCGCGTCCTCGACGGCGCGGCGGTCGGCTTGCGGGTTGCGCCGCAGGCCGTCGGCGGCAGCGAGGATCATGGCGGGCGTGCAGATGCCGCACTGCGCCGCCCCATGGGCCAGGAAGGCCTCGCGCAGGCGGTCGATCAAGCCGGAGGGATCGGCGCCCTCGATGGTGGTGACGGCGCGCCCCTCCGCCTGCCCGGTCGGCACCAGGCAGGCGCAGACCTGCTCGCCATCGAGGAGCACCGTGCAGGCGCCGCAATCGCCCGCCTCGCAGCCGACCTTGGTGCCGGTGAGGTGCAGGCGCTCGCGCAGCGTGTCGGCGAGGCTCGCGAAGGGCGGCGCCTCGACCCGGTGGGCGACGCCGTTGACGAGGAGCGTGACGTCCCGGGTCATCAGGCGGCCCTCCGGTCGGATGTCCGGCTCAGGGCCGCGAGCCCGTCCGCCACCAGCGCGCGGGCCGCCGCCATCCGGTAGGCGGCGCTCGCCCGCACGTCGTCGATGGGCGCGAGTCCCGCGAGGTGATGCGCGGCCACGAGGCCGGGCGCCTCGGCGAGGGGTTGCCCGGCAAGCTCCGCTTCGAGGGCGGCGAGGCGCCGCGCCACGGCCGCACAGGCCCCGACCGCGATGCGGGCGTCGCGGATCCGCCCGGCCGGATCGGTCTCGACCGCGAAGGCCACCATGGCGATCGAGATCACGAGGTAGCGCCGCGCCCCGAGTTTTTCGAAATGGCCGCGGCCGGGACGCTTCGGGATCCGGATCGCCGTGACGAGGTCGTGGGGTCCGGCGGCGGTGGCGCGGTAGCCGGTGAAGAAATCCGCGGCGGCGATCGCGCGGCCCGAGACCTCGAAGGCGGCGTCGAGGGCGAGCAGGTTCGGGATGCCGTCGCCGGCCGGCGAGGCCGTGCAGGCATTGCCGACGAGGGTGCCGCGGTTCTGGATCTGCACCCCGCCGACGGCGCGCCCGGCCGCCTTCAGCCCGTCGAGGAGCGGCGGCAGGTCGGCCCGGATCAGGTCGGTCCAGGTCGCGAGCGCGCCGATGCGCCAGTGATCACCCTCGTCCGCGATGCCGCGCAGCTCCGCGATGCCGGAGATGTCGAGGATGTCGGCCTGGGCCGGATCGCCCCAGGCCCGGCGGGCCGAAGCGGCCGGATAGAGGTCGGTGCCGCCGGCGAGCACCGTGACGGCGTGCTCGCGACGGATCGCGAGGGCGTCCGCGAGGGTGGTGGGACGGAAGTAGCGCATCACCCGCGCCTCCCCCACAGCGCTGCGGCTTCCTCGGCCGTGTAGTAGCCCCGCGCCACGTCCCGCTCGACGAGCGCCGGGTCGCGCTCCGCCGGGTCGCCGTAGCCGCCGCCGCCCGGGGTCATGATCTCGACCCGGTCGCCGGCCCGGATGGCGATGTTCTGGTCCTTCGACAGATGCGGCGGGGTGAACACCGCCCCGCCGCGGTGGATGCGCACCACGTTCGGGGCCCCGTCGCGGCCGCCGCGCACGCCGGGCGGGCCGAAACGGCCGTGATCCATCACGAAGGAGGCGCGGGCCTCGCCCCGCAGCAGCTCGACCTCGTAATGGACCCCGAAGCCGCCCCGGTGGGGCGCCCGCGCCCCCGGAGCCCTCCCGCAGGGCGAAGCGGCGGAACAGCACCGGATAATACTGCTCCATCACCTCGACGGGGGCGGTCTTCGAGATGCCGATGGTCGAGCAGCCGTTCGACAGCCCGTCGTGATCGGCGTTGCCGCCATAGCCCCCGCCGGTGATCTGGTACATGACGTAGGCGGCGTTCTTCTCCGGGTCGAAGCCGCCCAGCGCGAAATTGCCGGAGGTGCCGGCGGGCGCGGCCGTGACCCGGTCGGGGATCGCCTGGACGAGGGCGAGGAACACGGCCTCGGCGATGCGCTGGCTCACCTCCGCGGCGCAGCCCGAGACCGGCCGCGGGTAGCGGGCGTCGAGGAAGGTGCCCTCGGGCCGCCGGATCACCAGCGGCTCGAAGGTGCCGGCATTGATCGGCACGTCCGGGAAGACGTGCTTCACCGCCAGATAGACGGACGAGCAGGTGGTGGCGACGACCGAGTTCATCGGCCCGCGGCAGGGGGGCGAGGAGCCCGCGAAGTCGAAGGTGAGGGTGTCGCCCGCCTTGGTGACGGTGAGCGCGATGCGCAGGGGCTCGTCCACCACGCCGTCCGAATCGACGAAGGCCTCGCTGCGATAGGTGCCGTCCGGGATCTGGCGGATCTCGGCCCGCATCCGCTCGGCCGAGCGGGCGCGGATCTCCGCAATGGCCTCGTCGAGGGTGGCGCGGCCGAACTTGGCGAGGAGTTCCATGAGCCGGCTCTCGCCGACTGCGAGCGCCGCGCCCTGCGCCTTGATGTCCCCGATGCGCTGATCCGCGACCCGGATGTTCGAGCAGATGATGGAAAAGATCTCCTGGTCCATCGCGCCGCGCTTGAACAGCTTGACCGGCGGCAGGCGCAGGCCCTCCTGTTCCACCTCTGTCGCATGGGCCGAGAAGCCGCCCGGCACCGCGCCGCCGATATCGGGCCAGTGGCCGGTGTTCTGGAGCCAGCAGAACAGCTCGCCCTCGACGAAGACGGGGCGCACGAAGCGCACGTCCATCAGGTGCGTGCCGCCGAGATACGGATCGTTGACGATGTAGACGTCGCCGGGTTCGGGCGCCCCCACCCGCCCTTCCCGGATCAGCCGGATCAGCTCGCCCGTCGAGTGCTGCATCGTGCCGACGAAGACCGGCAGCCCGTACTCGCCCTGGGCGATGAGCGCCCCGGTGTCGCGGTCGTAGATGCCGTCCGAGCGGTCGTCGGCCTCGGCGATCACCGGCGAGAAGGCCGAGCGCGAGAAGGCGACGTCCATCTCGTTGCAGACCTGCTGCAGCCCGGCCTGGATCACCGCGAGGGTGAGGGGATCGATGGCGCTCATACGCGGATCCTCAGGTTGCCGATCGGATCGATGGTGGCGACGGCGCCCGGCTCGATCACCGTGGTGGCGTCGACCTGCTGGATCACGGCCGGGCCGGTGATGCGGGCGCCCTCGGGCAGCCGCTCGCGCGCATAGATTGCGGCCTCGTGCCAGCGCCCCTCGGCGTGGAGGGGGCGGCTGCCGAGCCGCGCGCCCGCGAGATCGGTGCGGGCGGCGGGGTCGAGCAGGGCGCCGAGCGGGAAGGCGCGGCGGCGGCCGATCACCGATGTGACGAGGTTGACCACGACGGCGCGGATCTCCGGCAGCCGCACCTGGAAGCGCCGGAAATAGGCGGCCTCGAACAGGTCCTGCAGGCCGGCGCGGCTCATCTCAGCGGCCGGCAGGGTGACGCGGATCAGGTGCGTCTGCCCGCGGAACTGCATGTCGGCGCCGTAGGTCACCGTGACGGCGTCGATCTCGGCCCGCTCCGCCTCGATGACCGCGCGCGCCTCCGCTTCCTGCGCCTCCAGGACGGCGCGCAGCTCCGCCATGTCGAGCCCGTCGAGGGGCCGGTTCAGCGTCCTGACCCGGTCCTGGCGCAGATCCGCCACGAGGCAGCCGAGCGCGTTGGTGAGGCCCGGCCGCGCCGGCACCAGCACCTCCGGGATGCCGAGTTCGCGCGCCAGCGCCACCGCGTGGAGCGGCCCCGCGCCCCCGAAGGCGAAGAGCACGAAGTCGCGCGGGTCGTAGCCCCGCGAGAGCGAGACCATGCGGATCGCGCCCGACATGTGCACGGTGCCGAGGCGGATCACCGCCGCGGCGGCCTCCTCGACGGTGAGGCCGAGCGGCCCGGCGAGGTCGCGGTCGAAGGCGGCGCGGATCGCCGCGAGGGAGACGCGCTCGCGCACGGCGGTGAGCCGCTCGGGGTCGAGGCGCCCGAGGACGAGGTTGGCGTCCGTGACGGTGGGACGGGTGCCGCCGCGGCCATAGCCGATCGGGCCGGGCTCGGAGCCGGCGCTCTCGGGGCCGACCTGCAGCATCCCGGCCCGGTTGACCGAGGCGATCGAGCCGCCGCCGGCCCCGACCGTGTGCACGTCCACCATCGGCAGATGGATCGGCAGCCCGTAGGCGAGGGTCAGCTCCGCCGAGACCTCCGGCACGCCGCCCGCGATCAGCGCCACGTCCGTGGAGGTGCCGCCCATGTCGTACGTGATGGCGTTGGACAGGCCCGTCTGCGCGAGCGTCGCGGCGGCCGCCATGACGCCCGAGGCCGGCCCCGACATCACGGTCTTGGCCGCGGCCTCGACCACGCGGCCCGCGGGCACCGTGCCGCCATTGCCGTTCATGACGAGGAGGTCGCGCGCGAAGCCCGCCGCCGCGAGATCGTCCTGCAGCCGGCGCAGGTAGCGGTCGAGGATCGGCTGGACGGCGGCGTTGACCGAAGCGGTGGTGCCCCGCTCGTATTCGCGGAACTCCGAGAGGAGCGCGTGGCCGAGCGTCACGTAGGAATTGGGCCAGATCTCGCGGGCGATCTCGCCCGCCCGCAGCTCGTGGGCCGGGTTCGCGTAGGCGTGCAGGAAGTGGATGACCAGGGCCTCGCAGCCCTCCGCCAGGAGCGCCCGCACGGCTTCGCGCACCCCCTCCTCGTCGAGGGGCGTGTGCACCCGCCCGTCCGCCATCACGCGCTCGCTCACCTCGCGGCGCAGGTCGCGGGGGATCAGCGGCTCGAAGCTGCCGAACAGCCCGTAGGGCCTGGGCCGCGTGCGCCGCCCGAGTTCGAGCACATCGCGGAACCCCCGCGTGGTGACGAGGCCGACCCGGGCGGTCTTGCGCTCCAGCACGGCGTTGGTGGTGGCGGTGGTGCCGTGGATGACGAGGTCGAGCCCGGCGGGCGCGATGCCCGCGGCCTCGATCGCCGCGAGCACGCCCCCGGCCTGGTTGCGCGTGGTGGTCGGCACCTTGGCGAGGCGCACCCGGAGGGGGCCGCCGGGCTCGGCCTCGGTGAGGAGGAGGTCCGTGAAGGTGCCCCCGACGTCGATGCCCGCCACGCGTCTCATCGGGCGGCTCCCGACGACAGAACCCGGCACCGCGAATGGCGCGGGATCCCCTCTCCCGTGCGGGAGAGGGGTAGGCGATCGAAGATCGCGCGTGAGGGTCCCGGACTGTGCCGCCATATGGCTGAGACGGCGGTGCTGGTAGCGGCACGGTTCAGGATACTTGCTGAAGCCTGAGGTCCCTCACCCCTGCCCCTCTCCCGCACGGGAGAGGGGTTCTGCATCGTGCGTCCTGCGCGTCCTGCGCTCGTCCTGTGAGCCGCCATCCCGCACCCCGATCGTTCGTCTACGAACGGATCGGCGGCGCGCCGATCCGCGGCCCTGCCCCTCACACCGTGAGATACGCCTCCCGCACCGCCTCGTTCGCCTCCAGCTCCGCCATCGTGCCCTCGAAGCGGATGGCCCCCTTCTCGATGATGGTGGCCCGGTCGCAGACGGCCGCCGCGAAGCCGAGATTCTGCTCGGAGAGGAGCACCGCGATGCCCTCCTGCTTCATGCGCAGCACCGCCTCCGCCATCTGCTCGACGATGACGGGGGCGAGCCCCTCGGACGGTTCGTCGAGGAGCACCGCGTGCGGGTTGCCCATCAGCGTGCGGGCGATGGTGAGCATCTGCTGCTCGCCGCCCGACATCGCCGAAGCGCGCCGCCCGCGCATCTCGGCGAGGTTGGGGAAGATCGAGAACAGGCGGTCGTAGCTCCAGGGCGCGCGCCCGTCGGTCGGGCTCTTGCGGCCGACCTCCAGGTTCTCGAAGACCGTGAGGTCGGTGAAGATGCGCCGCTCCTCCGGCACGTAGCCGAGGCCTGCCCTGGCGATGCGGAAGGGCTCCCAGCCGGTCACGGTCCGGCCCTCGAAGGCGACACTGCCGCCGGTGGGCACCAGCATCCCCATGATGGCCTTGAGGGTGGTCGACTTGCCGGCGCCGTTGCGGCCCATCAGCGCCGCTACCTCGCCGCGCTTCAGGGTCAGGCTCACGCCGAACAGCACCTCGGCCTGCCCGTAGGCGGCGCGCAAGGACGCGACGTCGAGGAGCGCGCCCATCAGGCCACCGCCTTCCGGCGCGCGCGCAGGGCCGCCGCCGCGCCCGCCTCGCCAAGATAGACCTGGCGGACCTGCGCATCCGCCCGCACCGCTTCGGGAGGACCGGACGCGATGATCTCGCCACGCACCAGCACCAGCACCCGGTCGGCATGGCCGAACACCGCGTCCATGTCGTGCTCGGTGTACAGAACCCCGATGCCCTGGCTGCGGGCGACCCGGGCGGTGAGCGCCATCAGCCCGCCGCGTTCGCGCGGCGCCATGCCGGCGGTGGGCTCGTCCATCAGCAGGAGCTTCGGGCGCGAGGCGAGCGCCACCGCGAGCTCGACCCGCTTGACGTCGCCGTAGGCGAGTTCGGCCACGGGCCGGTCGGCCTCGGCGCGCAGGCCCACCTCCCCGAGGAGTTCCAGCGCCTCGTCGCGGTAGAGGCGGCGCGTGTCGGTAAACAGCGAGCGGCTGCGGCCATGCCGGGAGACGAGCGCCATCTGGACGTTCTCGGCGACGCTCATCGACACGAAGGCCTGGGCGACCTGGAAGGTGCGCCCGACCCCGGCCCGCCAGATCGCCCGGGCGGGCAGGCCGGTGATTGGCCGGCCCGCCAGGGTCACGCTGCCGGAATCGGGCTTCAGCTGCCCGCCCACCATGTTGAAGGTGGTGGACTTGCCGGCCCCGTTCGGGCCGATGATGGCCAGCATCTCGCCGGCCGCGAGCGTGAAGGACACGTCCCTGGCGGCGGCGACGCCGCCGAAGCGCTTGGTCAGACGGTCGACGACGAGGAGCGTCATGCGGAGGCCCCCGCGGGTTCGGGGACGCGCCTGCGGCTGCGCAGGGCTTCGGCCGCGCCCGCAAGCCCGCGCGGGAAGATCAGCACCGTCGCAATGATGGCAAGCCCGAGCAGCAGCCGCCAATAGGCGGTGAGCGGCATCACCGCGTCCTTGAGGGCGTGGAAGAAGCCCGCGCCGACGAGCGGCCCCATCACGGTCCGGATGCCGCCGACGAGCACCATGACCAGGAAGTCGATCGAGAGCGGGATCGCCGCCAGCGTCGGGTCGATCGAGCCCTTCTGGAAGGCGTAGAGCCCGCCGGCCAGGCCCGCCGCCGCCCCCGCCAGCGTGAAGCCGAGCCAGCGATGGGTGCGCACGTCGAGGCCGATCGCCTCGGCCCGGGTGGCGGAATCGCGCGCGGCCCGCAGGGTGTAGCCGAAGGGCGCCATGATGACGTGGCGCAGGAGCGCGATGGCCGACAGCGTCAGCGCCGCCACGAGATAGAAATAGACGGTCCGGTCGGCCGCCCAGGCCGAGGGCCAGACCCCGACGATGCCGTTGTCGCCCCCCGTGACCTCCACCCACTGGAAGCCGATCGCGTACACGATCTGCGCGAAGGCGAGAGTCAGCATCGCCAGGTAGATTCCGGAGAGCCGCACGATGAAGAAGCCGAACAGCGCCGCGCCGGCGGCGCCGGCGAGCGGGGCGGCCAGCAGCGCCGGTTCCATCGGCAGCCTGAGCGGCCCGGTGACGAGGAGGCCGGCCGCGTAGGCACCGAGGCCGAAATAGGCGGCGTGCCCGAAGGAGACGAGGCCGCCGACGCCGATGAGGAATTGCAGCGAGAAGGCCGCGAGCGCGAAGACCAGGATCTCGGTCGCGACCTTCACCAGATAGGCGTCGCCGAGGAGCGGGACGCAGAGCACCAGTGCCGCCGCGAGGGCGACCAGGGCCGCCTCGGCGGGCCGGAAGCGGCGCAGCCGCAGAATCCCCTCAGGAGGCCGCACCGCGCCCGAGGCGGCATCCGGCCGTCCGAGCAGCCCCCAGGGCTTGACCACCAGCACCACCGCCATGAGGGCGAAGACGAGGACCAGGGTCGCCTTGGGCAGGACCAGGATCCCGAAGGCTTGCAGCTCGCCGATCAGCAGGGCGGCCAGGAAGGCGCCGGGCACCGAGCCCATGCCGCCGATCACCGTGACCACGAAGGCGTCCGTGATGACGCTGAGGTCCATGTGCGGATTGGCCGGCACGCGGGGGATCTGCAGCGCGCCGCCGAGCCCGGCGAGGCAGGCGCCGAGGAACAGCGTCAGGGTGAAGAGCCGCGCCTGGTTCACGCCGAGCGCGCCGACCATCTCGCGATCCTGCGTCGCCGCGCGGATCAGGATGCCGAAGCGGGTCCTGCGCATCAGGAGCCAGAGCAGGACGAGCACCGCCGGGCCGATGCCGATCAGCACGAGGTCGTAGGCGGGAAAGCGCTGGCCCAGGATCTCGACGCCGTGACGCAGCGAGGGCGCGCGCGGCCCCGCGAGATCGACCGGTCCCCAGATCGCCAGCACCAGATCCTCGACGATCAGGACGACGCCGAAGGTGGCGAGCAGCTGGAACAGCTCGGGCACCCGATAGAGGCGCCGCAGCAGCAGCATCTCGACGGCGACGCCGATCAGCCCGACGAGGAGCGCCGAGAGCCCGACGCCGAGGAAGAAGGCCCAGGGGGAGTAGCTGAGGTCGAGAAGGCGCGGGACGAGCGACACCGCCAGGTAGGCCCCGAGCATGTAGAAGGAGCCATGGGCGAAGTTCACGATGCGGGTGACGCCGAACACGATGGTGAGCCCCGACGCGATCACGAACAGCGACGCGGCGCTGGCGAGGCCGGACAGGGCTTGCAGGACGAGGAAGGAGGGGTCCATGCGGTCTCGTCTCGGTGCCTTCAGCGGGGTCCGGGCAGGCTTCGGACGGTGGGCCCGGCACTCTTCAAACGTGATCCGGCGGCTGATTGGTCCCCAGCATGAGGGCCGCGGCGTCTTCCAGCAGCCGGCACCTCCATCGTCGGAGGCTCCGGCTCACGCCTTGCGGGCGGCCTTCACCTCCGCTTCCGGGAACATGTAGTCGGCGCCGTCCGCGTAGCGGGCGTTGCGCATCGTGCCCCTGCGGCCGTCGAGGGCCGTCTCGCCGATCCAGGCGCCGAGCGTCGACTGATGGTCGAGGGCGCGCATGGTGACCTTGCCGGCGATGGTCTCGGAGGTGAGCCCTTCGAGGGCGGCGATCATCGCCTCGGTCTCGGTGGACTTCGCCGTCTCGAGCAGGTCGCGGATCATGTGCACCACCACGTAGCCGAGAAGCGAGCCGAGCCGCGGCGTGTCGTTGAAGCGGGCCCGGTAGGCCGCCACGAAGGCCTTGTGGCCGGGCGTGTCGATGCTCTCCCACGGATAACCGGTGGTGATCCAGCCCTCGGGCGTCTCGTCGCCCAGCGGGATCATGTATTCCGGCTCGCCGGTGAGCAGGCTCGCGACAATCCGCTTCTCGAACAGGCCGCGGGTGTTGCCCTCGCGCACGAAGGCCGTGAGGTCGGCGGCGAACAGCACGTTGAACAGCCCGTCCGCCTTGGCCTGCGCCAGGGCGCCGACGGTGGCGCCCGCATCGATCTTGCCGAGGGCCGGGAACTGCTCGGCCACCACCTCGAAACCCGGCACCGCGGCCGCCATCAGCCGCTTGAAATTCGCCGCCGCCGACTGGCCGTATTCGTAGTTCGGCGCGACGATCGCCCAGCGCTTGATGCCGCGACCCTTCACGGCCTCGACCAGCATCTTCGTCTGCATGTAGGTGTTGGGCCGCACCCGGAAGGTGTAGCGGTTGCCGCTGCCCATGGTGAGCGCGTCGGTGAGCGGCTCGGTCGCCAGGAACAGCACCTTGCGCTGGTTGGCGAGATCCGCCACCGCGAGGCCCACGTTCGACAGGAAGGTGCCGCACAGGAAGGCGACATTCTCGCGGGTGAGCAGCTCCTCGGCCACCCGCACCGCGTCGCCCGGCGTCGAGCCGTCGTCGCGGAAGACGAGCTCGATCGGGCGCCCGCCGAGCGCCTTGATGCCGCCGGCCTTGTTGATGCTGTCCTCAGCGAGCTGCATGGCGTTGCGGTAGGGACCCGCGAAGGCCGCCATGCGCCCGTAGGAGTTCAGTTCGCCGATCCGCACCGGCCCGTCCGCCGCTCGCGCGGCCCGCACGACGAAGGGGGCCGCGGCAAGCCCGCCGACCACGGCACGGCGGGAGAGCGGGGGGTGGCTCATGACACGAATCTCCAGCGTCCACAGGCGCGGGGCCGAGTATCGGGCGTTTTTCCGAGTCCCGGCAAGTCATTCGTATACGAACGATAACCGGGACGGGGATGAGCGCAAGAGGAGCCGGTGCTGAAAAGGCGGGCGGGGGTGTCGCGCGATTGGGCAGGACGGCGCCGGAGCATCGCCTTGCCGGATGGGCGAGGAGCCTGCATCGCTCGGGGAGAGCGCCGCGTCCCGGAACCGAAAGCCCCCGCGTTTCGGTTCTCCCGCATTGCCTTCGTTTCGATGCTCACCTAATTTCGCTTTGCGCGTGAAACGAAAGGGCCCGGGAGCCCGCGGAGGATCCGGGAGCCCGCGAAGGAGGCGCTCCGTGAGCCTGCGGCGCGAGCAGCCCGGCCTCTACGACCTCGCCATCATCGGCGGCGGCATCAATGGCTGCGGCATCGCCCGCGACGCGGCCGGCCGGGGCGCCTCGGTGGTGCTGTTCGAGCAGAACGACCTCGCCAGCGGCACCTCGTCCGCCTCCACCAAGCTGATCCATGGCGGCCTGCGCTATCTGGAGCGTGCCGAGTTCCGACTCGTGCGCGAGGCGCTGAGGGAACGCGAGGTGCTGTGGGCGAACGCGCCCCACATCGTCTGGCCGCTGCGCTTCGTGCTGCCCCACGGGCCAGGCCTGAGCCCGGCGTCGGGCCTGCGCCCGGCCTGGCTCCTGCGCCTCGGGCTCTTGCTCTACGATCATCTCGGCGGTCGCAAGCGCCTGCCCGGCACGTACAGCCTCGACCTCGCGCGCGACGAGGCCGGCGCCCCGCTCAAGCCCGGCTTCCGCCGGGCCTTCGAGTATTCGGATTGCTGGGTGGAGGATTCGCGCCTCGTCGTGCTGAACGCGCGCGATGCCGCCGCGCGCGGGGCGGCGATCCGGACCCGCACCCGAGTGGTGGCGGCGAACCGCCTTGCCGATCGCTGGGAGCTGACCGTCGAGGCGGCGGGACGGCGCGAGACCGTGCAGGCGCGCGCGCTCGTCAACGCGGCCGGCCCCTGGGTGGCGCAGGTGCTCACGGGCGTGGTGCGGGCGAAGGCGGCGGCGGGCGTGCGCCTCGTCCAGGGCAGCCACATCGTGGTGCGCCGGATCTTCCGGCACGACCGGGCCTACATCTTCCAGAACGCAGACGGCCGGATCGTCTTCGCGATCCCCTACGAGCGCGACTTCACGCTGATCGGCACCACCGACCGCGACTACCACGGCGACCCGGCCGAGGTGGCGGCGAGCGAGGAGGAGATCGCCTATCTGTGCGCCGCCGCGAGCGCGTATTTTCGCGAGGCCGTCCGGCGCGAGGACGTGGTCTGGACCTATTCGGGCGTGCGCCCCCTCTACGACGACGGCGCGACGAAGGCCCAGGAGGCGACCCGCGACTACGTGCTCGCCCTCGATGCCGGCCCCGGGCGCGCGGCCCTGCTCTCGGTGTTCGGCGGCAAGATCACCACCTACCGGCGGCTGGCCGAATCCGCCCTGGAGCACCTGCGCGACCACGTGGCCGCCGCCCGCGCGCCGGCCTGGACGGGGCAAGCCCGGCTGCCGGGGGGCGACTTCCCGGCGACGGGCTTCGAGCCCCTGGTGGCGGCGATCCGGCGCGAATACCCCTTCGTCGAGGCCGGGCTCGCCGCCCGGCTGGTGCGGGCCTACGGCACCGATGCGCGGGAGATCCTGGCGGGCGCCCGCAGCCCGGCGGATCTCGGCCGGGTGTTCGGGGCCGATCTCACCGAGCGCGAGGTGCGCTACCTGATGCGGCGGGAATGGGCGATGCGGGCCGAGGACGTGCTGTGGCGCCGCTCGAAGCTCGGCCTGCGGCTCGAGGCGGCGCAGGCCGCCGCGCTCGACGCGTTCATGCGCGAGGATGCCGTGGCGTCCTCGGCCGCCTGAGACGGGGAGGCGGGTCTCGCGCGGGCGCCTATCTTCGGGCGGGCGACCGGCGGGATCCGCGCCATCCTCCCCGCCGGTTGAGCATCCAGGGAGCTGGCCCGTGACGCGCCTCATCCTCGCCATCGACCAGGGCACCACCTCCACCCGCGCCCTGCTGTTTCGCCCCGACACCCGGATCGCGGCGCTCGCGCAGGCCGAGTTCCCGCAGCATTTCCCCGCCTCGGGCTGGGTCGAGCACGAGCCGGAGGATCTCTGGCGCAGCACCCTCGACACCTGCCGGGCGGCCCTGAGACAGGCCGGCGCCGGGGCCCGCGAGGTCGCGGCCATCGGCATCACCAACCAGCGCGAGACGACGTTGATCTGGGACCGCCGCACCGGCGAGGCGGTGCACCGCGCCATCGTCTGGCAGGACCGGCGCACCGCCGGCCTCTGCGCCCGCCTGAAGGAGCAGGGCCACGAGCCGCTGGTGAGCGAGCGGACCGGGCTCCTCCTCGACCCCTACTTCGCCGGCACCAAGATCGCCTGGATCCTCGACCAGGTGCCGGGCGCACGGGCCCGCGCGGACGCGGGCGAACTCGCCTTCGGCACGGTCGACAGCTACCTTCTGTGGCGCCTCACCGGCGGGCGGGTCCACGTCACCGACGCCACCAACGCCTCGCGCACCCTCCTGTTCGACATCCACCGCGGCGCCTGGGACGACGACCTCCTGCGCCTCTTCGACATCCCCCGCAGCCTCCTGCCGGAGGTGCGCGATTCCTCGGGAGATTTCGGCACCACGGATCCCGACCTGTTCGGAGCCCCGATCCCGATCCGCGGCGTGGCCGGCGACCAGCAGGCGGCCACGGTGGGCCAGGCCTGCTTCCGGCCCGGCATGGTCAAGTCGACCTACGGCACCGGCTGCTTCGCGCTGCTCAATACCGGCCCGCAGCCCGTCGCCTCGCGGAACAAGCTCCTCACCACCATCGCCTACCAGCTCGGCGGCGAACGCACCTACGCCCTCGAAGGCTCGATCTTCGTGGCCGGAGCCGCGGTGCAGTGGCTGCGCGACGGCCTCGGCGTGGTGGCCTCCGCGGCCGAGACCGGCGACCTCGCCGAGCGGGCCGACCCCGCCCAGGAGGTCTACCTCGTCCCGGCCTTCGTGGGCCTCGGGGCGCCCTATTGGGAGCCTGATGTGCGCGGCGCGCTCTACGGGCTCACCCGCGGGACCCGGCCGGCGGAACTCGCCCGCGCCGCCCTGGAAAGCGTCTGCTACCAGACCGCGGATCTCCTCGCCGCCATGCGGGCCGACTGGCCGGACGGCGACGGAAGCGGGACGGTACTGCGGGTCGATGGCGGCATGGTCGCGTCGGACTGGACCATGCAGCGCCTCGCCGATCTCCTCGCCGCCCCGGTCGACCGGCCGGAGGTGAAGGAGACGACGGCGCTCGGCGCCGCCTACTTGGCGGGGCTGGCCTGCGGCCTCTATCCGGAGCCCGAGCGCTTCGCCGATCACTGGCGCCTGGAGCGCCGGTTCACGCCCGCCATGGATGGGCCGGTGCGCGAGCGCAAGCTCGCCGGCTGGCGCAAGGCGGTGGGCTGCCTACTGGGCCGGCCAGTGCCGTTGCCCTGACGGGAGCTGCGCCGCAGCCTGTCAGGACGGCCGCGACGAGGGCAGTCTCACGCGGGATCTCGGCGTCCCGCCCCGTCCTCCGACCCCGCGCGGGTCGGCGCCAGCGACGCCGCGACCTCCTGCACCGCCTCCCAGGCGATCTCGACGTCCCGCCAGGTCGTCGTGGTCTGGCCGATCTGGAAGCGGATGACGAAGCGGCCGTCGTGACGGGTCTGGGTGAGGTAGGTGCGCCCGTCGTCGTTGATCCGCGCGACGAGGCGCTCGTTGAGGGCATCAAGGTCGCCCGCCCCGGCCGGCGCGTACCGGAAGGTGAAGAGCGACAGGATCGGCCCGGTCACGAGCTCGAAGTCGGGATGCGCCGCGACCCGCTCCGCCAGCGCCCGCGCCCAGGCCACGTGCCGGCGGATCATGTCCCGCAGCCCCTCGACCCCGTAGGAGCGGATCACGAACCACAGCTTCAGGGCGCGGAAGCGCCGGCCGAGGGGGATCGACCACTCATTGTAGTCGACCACGCCCTCGCGCTCGAGGGTGCGCAGGAAGGGCGGGCGCAGGCCGAGCGTGTCGGTCAGCGCCCGCGGATCCTTCACGAAATGGGCCGAGCAATCGAAATGCGTGAACAGCCACTTGTGCGGGTTGAACACGAGGCTGTCGGCCTGCTCCGCCCCCCGCATCAGGTCGCGGAACTCGGGGCAGATCATGGCGCTGCCCGCCCAGGCGGCGTCGACATGGAGATAGACCCCGTGGCGCGCGGCGACCGCCGCGACGGCCTCGAGCGGATCGCAGGCGCCGATGCTGGTTCCGCCCAGGCACGCCACCACGGCGGCGGGCAGGAGGCCGGCCGCCTGGTCGGCGCGGATCGCCGCGTCGAGCGCCGCCGGGTCCATGCCGAAGAGCGGGCCGGTAACCGGGATGCGCACGAGGTTCGCGTCGCCGATGCCGGCGATCCGCACCGCCTTGTCGATCGAGGAATGGACCTGCGCCGAGGCGTAGACCCGCACGGGTCGCTGCCCCGCCAAGCCTTCCCGGTTGCCCGCGAAGGCCAGCGCCCGCTCGCGGGCGGTGAGGAGGGCGGCGAGCGTCGCCCCCGATGCGGAATCCTGGATCACGCCGGCGAAGTCCGGCCCGAGCCCGATCATGTCCCGCAGCCAGTCGGTGACGCGGCTCTCGAGCTCGGTCGCGGCCGGCGAGGTCTGCCAGAGCATGCATTGCGCCGCGAGCGCCGCGGTGACGAACTCCGCCACCACCGAGGGCGGGCTGGCATTGGCCGGGAAATAGGCGAAGAAGCGCGGGTGCTGCCAATGCGTCATGCCCGGCAGGATGAGACGGTCGAGATCGGCGAAGATCGCCTCCATCGGCTCGCCCGCGGCCGGCGGCGCGGCCGGGATCTGCCGGAAGACCTCGCCGGGGCCGACCTGCGCCCGCACCGGGCGCTCGGCGACGCCCGCGAGATAGTCGACCGACCAGTCGGCCGCCCGGTGCGCCCAGGCGCGGAAGCTGTCCTCGTCCATGCCGCCCTCCCTGTCCGGGGCCGGCTTGTAGCAGGGATCGGCGCGGGACGGGCGCCCACCCGGGACGCCTCAGGGCGTGCGCAGGCGTACAGCGGGCTCGCCCGCGATGATGCCCATGGTCAGGGGGTTGAAGCTCGTGAGGCGCCGGTAGTCGAGGGGCGCGCCCGGCGCCCCCTCCCCGGCGGAGGCGATCGCCTCGGTGCCCGCCACCTCGATCCGCGTGCGGGCGAGCCCCTCGGCCTGGACGAGCTGGAAGAGGGTGCGGGCATTGGCCGGGGCGAGCCGGATGCAGCCATGCGAGGCTGGTGTGCCGAGCCGGCCGACCGCCCGGCTGCCGTGGATCGCGTGCCCGGCATCGGTGAAGAAGATCGAGAAGGGCATGGGCGCGTCGTCCCATTCCCGGGAAAAGTGCTCGCGCACCAGCCGGGAGGGGGTGAACGTGCCGGCGGGCGTCGCGTAGCCGGAAGCCCCGGTCGAGACCGGCCACGCGTAGCGCTCCTTGCCGTCGACGGACACCGTCATGCGCTGCGCGGCCTTGTCGACGGAGACGAGCACGTCGGCCGCTGCACGGCCGGGCCCCGCCAGCATCAGGAGCGCGACGGCCAGGGACACTTTGCCTCTCATCGTCCGATTCCCTCCCTCGCGCTGCCTGCGCGGCATCCCCGTCATGATGACGGCTGGACACGGCCAAGGTTCCCGCGCGGGGCAGGCCGATCGAAGGCCGGGCCCCCCGGCGCCGCCTCCGACCATCGTCCGGCTTTGTCGCCTCCCGGCCCCTGTGCTGTGACTCGCCCGTCCCGCCAGACGAGTATCGCAATGGCGGACAGGAGGCGAGTTGCAGTG
Source organism: Methylobacterium nodulans ORS 2060 (assembly GCF_000022085.1). Lineage (NCBI taxonomy): Bacteria > Pseudomonadati > Pseudomonadota > Alphaproteobacteria > Hyphomicrobiales > Methylobacteriaceae > Methylobacterium > Methylobacterium nodulans. Next base: position 1,306,039 of record NC_011894.1, on the reverse strand, counting down.
CAGCAAAGCGCGAACCTTCGTTCGATCGAAGCCGCCGCATGACTTCTATGCAGGGCACCCGGCTGCCCCGTGATCGCTGCGGCGTAGCCCCCGGTCTTGATGCGACCGATTGACAGGGACGGGTTCTTCGGCCCACACTCATTCTGGTATACCGTCGACCTGTGACGGTGATGCGAGGGGCGGCCCGGATTCGGCGTCCCCGCACGGGTCGCGTCGCTCAAGCGGACGGAGAGCCGCAGCGCCGCGGTGTCACGACTTCAACAAGAACGACCAGGAGAGACGCCCATGTCAGGGACAGTTGATGCGGTAAGGGGGAGCCGCTGGCTCCAGCTCACCTTCGGGGTGATCTGCATGTGCATGATCGCCAACATGCAGTATGGCTGGACCTTCTTCGTTAATCCGATGCAGGAGCGGCACGGCTGGGAGCGCGCGGCGATCCAGGTCGCCTTCACGCTGTTCGTCGTGACCGAGACGTGGCTGGTGCCGATCGAGGGCTGGTTCGTGGACAAGTACGGTCCGCGGATCGTCACGCTGGTGGGCGGCGCCCTCTGCGCGCTCGCCTGGGTGATCAACTCCTACGCGACCTCGCTCACGGTCCTGTACATCGCCGCCGCGATCGGCGGCACCGGGGCGGGCGCCGTGTACGGCACCTGCGTGGGCAACTCGCTCAAGTGGTTCCCCGACCGCCGCGGGCTTGCCGCCGGCATCACCGCCATGGGCTTCGGCGCCGGCTCGGCCCTCACGGTCGTGCCGATCCAGTGGATGATCAAGACCCACGGCTACGAGTCGGCCTTCTTCTCCTTCGGCATCGGGCAGGGCCTGATCGTCTGCCTGCTCGCCCTCTTCCTCGTCGCTCCCCACAAGGGCGAGGTGCCGGAGGTGGCCCGCGTCAGCCTGAGCCGTCGCGACTACACGCCCGGCGAGATGGTGCGCACCCCGATCTTCTGGGTGATGTACGCGATGTTCGTGATGATGGCGGCGGGCGGCCTGATGGCAACGGCGCAGCTCGGCCCCATCGCCAAGGACTTCAAGATCGCCGAGGTGCCGGTCAGCCTGCTCGGCGTCACCCTGCCGGCGCTCACCTTCGCGGCGACCCTCGACCGGGTGCTCAACGGCGTGACGCGGCCGTTCTTCGGCTGGGTCTCCGACCATATCGGGCGCGAGAACACGATGTTCCTGTCCTTCGCGATCGAGGGGCTGGGCATCTACGCGCTCAGCGTGTTCGGCAGTGATCCCTTCGCCTTCGTGATGCTGACCGGTCTCGTGTTCTTCGCCTGGGGCGAGATCTACTCGCTGTTCCCCGCCACCTGCGGCGACACCTTCGGCACCAAGTACGCGGCGACCAATGCGGGCCTGCTCTACACCGCGAAGGGCACCGCGGCCCTGATCGTGCCCTATACGAGCCTGCTCACCACCTGGACCGGGAGCTGGCACGCGGTCTTCATCGCGGCGGCGGCGCTCAACATCCTGGCGGCGCTGATGGCCCTGTTCGTCCTCAAGCCGATGCGCGCGGCCTACACCAAGCCCGCCGCCGTGCTGACCCCCGCCCCGGCCGCCTGAGGCCCGTCGGGTTCGCGACGACTGCGAGGGCGGCGCCGGTCCTGACCGGCGCCGCCCATTTTTTGCGTTGCACCCATGAAGCGACACGCTCTATCAGTCGAATTCAGAAAAACATCCGCAGGACTTCTGAGATCGACAGAATTATTATCGGTGCGGTGCGGGATTGGCCTGCTATCATGCTCCTGCACAACAGGCCATGACCTCGGCAAGAGGCCGGCCGTTCCGGGAGGAACGCATGATGGAAAAATACCTCTCCGTTCTTAACTGTCCGGTTGCCGGGGAGGGCGAGGACGAGGTGTCGACCTCAAGCCGCACGCTCTGCCCGTCGCTCGGCATCACGCCCGGGCTGCTCACCCGCCACCTGCGCGTGCGCGACGGCAACCTCCTGTGCGTCTGCATCTGGGACAGCCACGATGCCTGCGACGCCTTCTTCGATGCGGACTGGCACGCCCGGGCAGCCGCCCTCTGGGACGAGAGCTATGATCTGCGGATCACCGGCTGCGACGAGGCGAGCGCCGCTTAGTCCCTCGCACCGGAACGGATCGGAGCGCGCCGCCTTCGGGCGGCGCGCTTTTTTCATGCCCAGCTGGTCGGCTGAGCCATGCGCCAGCGGAATGTCTCGGTTGTGGTGTCTGGTATACCAAGTTGCGCCGCAACACGGCATATCTCGCATCGCACCATCACTGCTGGAGCCTTCCGATGATCGTCTCTGCCACCGCCTTCCTCGCCGCCCTCGTCGGCATCCAGGCGATCCTCGTCGTCAAGCTCGCCGACCGGCTGAGCGGCGCGCCCGGCCGGGTCGGCGGGCAGCGTCCCGCCGCCGCGGCGAACGGCCGCTACGTCGGTATCGCCTAACCATCTGCCTCTCTGGCCGCGGGCCGGGCGCGATCCGGCCCGCAGCGGAGATTCGGACAAAAGTCCAAGTTGCCGCGCATTCGTCGCAAGATCTGCCCGAACGGCACCGGCCTCCGATACTGTCGCACGCGCCCAATCGCTGTGAACAGCCGCGCTGCCCGCAGGGACAGGGCACGGTTTCGCTGGCATACCATCCCCGCCTGTTTTATGAGAGGCTATGACGTCCTGACCGAGGGTCCGGGCGCGAGGGGCCGGTGGCATGGGGAGCCGGCCGCGGGAAGCGTCAGGTGCAGCCGATGGCAAGCGACAAAAGTTTCGCCGTGAGACCGATCGTGACGAATTCGAGCCTGCGCACTCTGGCGTACGAGGCTCTGAAATCGGCCATCACGAACATGGACATCTACAGCAGCGACGAGGAGATCCGCCTCGACGAGCGCAAGCTCTCGCAGGATCTCGGCGTCAGCCGCACGCCCGTCCGCGAGGCGCTGACCGTGCTGGAGCAGGAGGGCTTCGTCCGCTCCGAGCCGCGGCGCGGCGTCTTCATCGTCAAGAAGACGAAGAAGGAAATCATCGGGATGATCCATGCCTGGGCCGGGCTGGAGAGCATGGCGGCGCGCCTTGCCTGCAGCCGCGCCTCGGACGCGGATCTGCGCGCGCTGCGCACGACCTTCCCGGAGTTCTTCCTCGACGCTCCGGCCGAGCACATGACCGAGTATTCGGACGCCAACATCCGCTTCCACCAGACCATCATCTCGCTCGGGCGCTGCGAGGTGATCGAGGGGCTGGCGAGCAACCTCCTCATCCACGTGCGCGGCATCCGCAACATCGCGCTGACGCAGGGCGACCGGGCCAAGACCTCGATCCAGGAGCATGTCCGCATCATCGCGGCGCTCGAGGATCGCGACGCGCCGCTCGCCGAGCGCCTCGTGCGCGACCATGCTCTCGGCCTCGCCGAGCATGTGGACCGCTACGGCGATTTCCTGGCCTGAGCGGTTTTTCGGCCTGAGCCTCGAGGCCGGCAGCGGGGAATCTCTCGATCGGGACCGCTCAGCAGGGTGGGGCGGAGCCGCCCCACCGAGCTTGGATTCCTTTGATTCCGCATCATTTTTATCGCCGAACCATGGGACACTTCGGCGAATGATGCTTAGAACGTCTCCTTGAACGGCCGCAGGTCGGTCTCGTGAGTCCAGGCCGAGCGGGGCTGGCGGTGGATCTGCCAGTAGGTCTCGGCGATGGCGTCGATGGCGAGCAGCCCGTCCTCGCCCCGATCGCGCGCGAGGTCGGGGAGACGCGACAGCAGCCGCTCCCCCGCGATGCCGCCGTCGATCACCACATGGGCCACGTGCAGGCCCGCGGGCCCGAACTCGCGGGCCATGCTCTGCGCCACCATGCGCAAGCCCGCCTTGGCGGCGGCGAAATGTGCGAAGCCCGGCTTGCCGCGCAGGCTCGCCGAGGCTCCGGTGAACAGGATCGTGCCGCGCCCGAGCGGAGCCATGAGGCGGGCCGCCTCCCGGCCGACGAGGAAGCCCGCCAGGCAGCCGACGCGCCAGAACTCTTCGATCAGCGCGGCTTCGAGCTCCAGGAACGGGACGTGGCGGTTGTTGCCCGCGTTGAACACCACGAGATCGACGGGCGCGATCCCCTCCCCCGGCGCCGCGGCTCGCGCGAAGAGGCGCGCCACGTCCTCCTCCCGGGTCGCGTCCGCGACCACGGCCTCGGCGCTGCCGCCCGCCGCCGCGATGCCGGCCACGACCGTCTCGAGACGGGCCGGCGTGCGGCCCGCCACCAGCACGTGATGGCCTGCGCGGGCGAAGCGGCGACACAGCGCGGCCCCGAGCCCCTGCTCGGCGCCCACGCCCACCACGATGGCGCTCGGCTTGTTCATGCTCCCTCCCCGATCGGTTCGGAGAGCAGGATAGCGCCTCTCCGGAATGTGTTCGCCGGGTCCCGGTACGCCGACGGCGCCCGTGCTCTAGATCGACGGCTCGACCCTGCCGTGTCGAACCGGGAGTGCCCGCATGATGCTGAACCGCCGCGCAGTTCTCGCCGGAGCGGCGGCCGCGACCCTGATCCCCGGGCAGGGCCGCGCCGAGACCGCGCCGCTGCGCGAGCGGCCGATCCCCTCTTCGGGCGAGCGCGTGCCGGTGATCGGCATCGGCACCTCGCGGCGCTACAACGTCGATCCGACCTCCGAGGCGGTGGCCCCCTTGCGCGAGGCGGTCAGGCGCTTCGTGGACCTCGGCGGCCGGGTGATCGACACCGCACCCGATTACGGCCGGGCCGAGGAGGTGCTCGGCCTGATCCTGGCCGAGGATGACCTCCGGACGAAGGTCTTCCTGTGCAGCAAGGTGGCGGCGCAGGGGCGCGAGGCGGGCGAGGCGCAGATCGCCCAGTCCTTCCGCCGCATGCGCACGGACCGGATCGACCTCGTCGCGGTCCACAACCTCATCGACACGGACACGCAGCTGGCAGGGCTGAAGGCGCTCAAGGAGGCCGGGCGCATCCGCTATGTCGGCGCCACGACCTGGGTCGAGCGCCAGTACGACGACCTCGAAGCCCTGATGCGGCGCGAGCGCCTCGACGTGATCCAGGTGAACTACGCGGTCGACGCCCGGCAGGCGGCCGAGCGCATCCTGCCGCTCGCCCGCGACCGCGGCATCGCCGTGATGATCAACGTGCCGTTCGGGCGCGAGCGGCTGTTCAACCTGGTGCGCGGGCGGGATCTCCCGGCCTGGGCCGCCGAGTTCGACTGCGCCTCCTGGCCGCAATTCTTCCTGAAATACGTCCTCTCGCACGAGGCCGTGACCTGCCCGGTGCCCGGCATGGCGCAGGCCCGCTACGTCGAGGACAATCTCGGCGCTGCCCGCGGCCGCCTGCCCGACGCCGCGACCCGCCGCAAGATGGAGGAGTTCATCGATGATCTCTGATATCAACGGCCCAGGCTACTGGCGCAGCGGGCCGTTGACCCATCTCGAATTTTCGACACCAAGCCAAAGGCTTGGCGAAAATCCGAGAACGGAACCAACAGTCATTGGAAATGACCGTTGGTATGCTCCGAGCCGCCGCGCGCTCCTGCGGCTCGCGGCGGCGGGCGCGCTTGCGGGCGCGCTCCCGGCCCGCGCCCAGGATCACCCCGATCGGGCGCAGAAGAGCCCGATCGGGGTGATCGGGGCCGGCAATATCGGCAGCACCATCGGGGGCCTCTGGGTCAAGGCCGGGCATCCGGTGCTGTTCGCCTCCCGCCATCCGGAGGATCTCGCCGGCCTCGTCAGGGAGATGGGGCCGCTCGCGCGCGCCGGCACCGTCGCGGAGGCGCTCGCCTTCGGCGAGGCGGTGCTGCTGGCCGTGCCCTACCGGGCCTATCCGGATCTCGGGCGCGACTATGCGGCGGCGCTGTCGGGCAAGATCGTTCTCGATGCCGGCAACGCCACCAGGGCCCGCGACGGGGATCTGGCGGCGGAGGCCGAGGCGCAGGGCATCGGCGCGACCTCCGCCAAGTACCTGCCGGGTGCCCGGATCGTGCGGGTGTTCAATGCCGCGAACTACCAGGTCTTCCAGCGCAACGCCCACCGCTCCGGCGGCCTGATGGCGGTGCCGCTCGCGGGCGACGACCCGAAGGCGGTCGCCGTCGCGGAGGGCCTCGTGCGCGATGCGGGCTTCGATCCGGTGGTGGTCGGGCCTCTCGATGCGGCGCGCCGCTTCGCGATGGGAAGCCCCGGCTTCGGCCTCGACGTCACGGCGCCCGAGGCCCGCAGGGTCTTCGGGCTCCAGCCGTGAGCGCGGAGGCGGGCAGCGGCCTGCGGCGGATCGGCGCCCGGGTGCCGGCGTGGCTGCGGCGCCTGATCGACGTGCGGCCCGAGGAGGTGCCGGCCCTCGGCTGGTCCTGGCTCTACATCTTCGCGATCCTGTCGTCCTACTACGTGATGCGGCCGATCCGTGACCAGATGGGGCTCGCGGGCGGACTCGAGAACCTGCCCTGGCTGTTCACCGCGACGCTCGTCGGCATGCTGGCGCTCAACCTGCCCTTCGGCTGGCTCGTGCGCACCCTCCCGCGGGCCCGCTTCGTCCCCCTCACCTACCGCTTCTTCGCCCTCAACATCCTGGTCTTCGCCGCCGCGATCGCGGTCTCGGAGGGCGAGCGGGCGGTGTGGATCGGCCGCGTCTTCTTCGTCTGGCTGTCGATCTTCAACCTCTTCGTCGTCTCGATCTTCTGGGCGACGATCGTTGACGTGTTCGACACCGAGCAGGGCAAGCGCCTGTTCGGCTTCATCGCGGCGGGGGCGACGCTCGGCGCCATCACGGGCTCGGCCTTCACGGCGGTGCTCGCGCGCGACGTGGCGACCTCAGTGCTGCTCCTCGGTGCGGCCATCCTGCTCGAAGTCGCCGTCCTCAGCATGCGGGGGCTCGCCCGCCTGTCGGACGCGCTCCGGCGCGAGCCCGGGGCGGGCACGGAGGCGATCGGCGGCAGCATCGTGGCGGGCATCACCCGCACCCTCGCCTCCCCCTACCTCCTGAACATCAGCCTGTTCCTGCTGCTGTTCTCGGTCACCTCGACCTTCCTGTATTTCGAGCAGGCGGCGATCGCCAAGCGCAGCTTTCCGGACCGGGGGGCGCAGACCGCCTTCTTCGCCAGCGTCGACCTCGCCGTGAACCTGCTGACGCTCGGCGTGCAGCTCTTCCTCACGGGGCGCATCGTGCGCCGCCTCGGCGTCGGGCTGACGCTCGCGCTCCTGCCCCTCGTGAGCATGCTCGGCTTCGGGCTCCTGGCGCTCGCCCCCACCATCGCCGCCGTGGTGGTGTTCGGGGTGCTGCGCCGGGCCGGCAACTTCGCGGTCGCCCGCCCGGTGCGCGAGGTGCTGTTCACCGTCCTGCCGCGGGAGGACCGCTACAAGGCCAAGAGCTTCATCGACACCGTGGTCTACCGGCTCGGCGATCAGGTCGGCGCCTGGTCCTACGCGCTGGCGGGGGCGCTCGGCCTCGGCCCCACCGCGCTGCCGGTCCTCGCCGTGCCGCTCTCCGCCCTCTGGCTCCTCAACGGCCTCTGGCTCGGGCGCCGGCAGGAGGCGCTCGCGAAGGCGCGCGAGGCCCGGGAGGCGCCGGAGGCAGACATTCGGCCCCCCTCATAAAGCTCTGTTTACGATCATGGCCCGTAATCCGGCGTGCCGGAGGAACGGGCATGGGCGATATTCTTTCGGGATGGACGGAAGATACGGCCGCGGATTTCGGAACACGGGTCCTCTAGCTGCGTCACCGGCTGCATCGGTCGCCGCTCTTCGATGATGCGGCGCTGGCGCGCCTGATCGAGGCCACGCCCCGCGGCCTCGCCCATGTCAACACCATGGAGCGCGGCTCGCAGGCGCCTACCGGTCGCTCCTGGGCTGTTACGATCCGGCCTATGCGGGCTTCTCTCCCGGCCATGCCCTGACGGGGGCGCTGCTCCCGCATCTCGCGACGGCGGGGTTCACCCTCTACGACTTCCTGCCCCCGCCCGATCCCTACAAGGCCGCCTGGGCGACCGGCCGCGTGCCGGTCTCCGGCCGGATGCTCGTGCTGACGGCACGCGGCCGCGCGGCGGCCTTCGTCCTGATCGGCATGCGCGCGACCGCCAAGCGGCTCTATCGCGCGCTGCCGCGGGGCCCGCGGAGCCGCCTCACGACGGGCTTGCGGGGTCGCCGCGCTGCCGCTGCCCTCACCCGGCCGGCCGCTCCGCCAGATTGAGGATTTTCCCGACGAGCACGCGGGTCGCCGCGTCGGCATCCGCACGGCGCCGGTCCGCGGGTCGGCGGAGCCACGCCGCCTACCCGGCCTTCGGCAGCGCACTCTTGGGCATCAGCATGTGCACGCCCTTGTTGCCGTCCACCGTCTGGGTGATGCGCAGGTTCCCGGCGAGCGAGCAGAGCATGTAGGCGTGGTTGCGCGTCAGGCCGGTTCGCTCGCAGACATGCCTGACCATCTCGCGCACCGCCTGACGCATCGCCTCGTCCAGGCTCTCGTGCAGGCCGATCGACACCAGGTCGGTGGGCGTCTCGGCGAAGGGCCACGTGTAGCCGAGATCCCTGCGCAGGGTGAGCCGGAAGGTGCCGGTGAGGCCGGTCTCCAGGGCCGTGACGCAGACCTCGCCGTCGCCCTGCACCGCGTGCCCGTCGCCCGCGTAGAAGCCCGCGCCCGCGGTAAAGACCGGCAGATAGAGCGTGGTGCCGACCTTTAATTCCTTGTTGTCCATGTTGCCGCCGAAGGCCCGCGGCACCGGCGAGCCGACCCGGCCCCAGGCCCGGGGCGGCGCGGTGGCGATGATGCCGAAGAACGGATCGAGCGGCAGTTCCGTGCCCCAGGGCAGCGTGGCCACGCCGCGCTCCGCGTCGATGTCGGGATAGATGGTCTCGTAGTCGGTGAACTCGTCCGGGAGCGTGCCGAGCAGCGGCCGGATGGCGACGAAGCCCCAATCCTGGCGCAGCTTCAGGGCGAGGATGTCGACCTGCAGCACGTCGGCCGGGAGCGCACCCCGCACATGCACCGGGCCGGTGACGAAGTGCGGGCCGTGGCCCGGCGACAGGGCGTCGAGGGCGGCGAGGTAATCGGCCGGGTGGCGGGCGGGGTCGGGGTGGAGGGAGTCCCGGCCGCCCGCCGGGAAGGAATGCAGGGTCACCGTGTCGCCGGACTCCACCGTGAGCACGGGCGGGCGGGCGGCGTCGAAACAGCCCAGCACCATGGCGTCGGGCGTGGCCGGGATCTCGTGATGGGTCGGCATCCTCATCCTCCTCGTTCGGACCGCGATGTGACGGGAGACGGGGGCGTGGCTCAACGCCTCAGCAGGTTTCGGAAAAGTGCCCCGCGGTTTCCCGGCAAAAACCTGCGGCATACCAAGAGCCTCAGCAGGCGACTTATTGGCCTGCCAACACGTCGCCTGCTGAGCGGCGGCCGGACGACGTCCGGCCGGTCGCGCCCCGTCGCCGGCGCGTTCCCGCCCGTTGACAGGCCTGCCGAATGGGCGAAGCATTGCCGCGTCGGCCGCGCGACCTCGCCCTGCGGGGGCTCGCCGGCGTGAAGACCGCCGTGGCCGGATCCGTCTTCCGCAGGCAGCGAGGAGACACCCGATGGCACTGCACCGCCTTCGTCCGACCCGGGCTGCCGCGTTGCGCTGCGGCGGGGCTGCCCTCGCCCTCGCCCTCGCGGGGCCGGCCCTTGCCGACGAGACCTGCCAGTCGCCCTACATGGCGAAGATCACGGGCGAAGAGGACTTCGTCTATGTCTGGACGCTCGGAGTCGAGGGGCTGGGCGACGGCTCCGACAAGCTCGTCACCGTCGACGTCCGCAAGGATTCGCCGACTTTCGGCAAGCCGATCCATGCCGCTCCGGTCGGCGGCCGGCACGAGGCGCATCACGGCGGCTTCACCGACGACCGGCGGCAATTCTGGGCCGCGGGCCTGTCGGACAGCCGGATCTTCATCTTCGACGTCGCGACCGATCCGGCCAGGCCCAGGCTGGTCAGGACCATCGACGATTTCGTCGCGAAGAGCGGCGGCGTGGCCGGCCCGCACGGCGCCTATGCGCTGCCCGGCCGGATGCTGATCCCGGGCCTCTCGAACAAGGATGGCACCGGACGGACGGCCCTGGTCGAGTATTCCAACGAGGGCGATTACATCACCACCCATTGGCTGCCCACGGACGCGGCCCCCGGCGGCGCCCGGGTCGAGGCCGTGGCGGACGGCTACGGCTACGATGCCCGGGTGCTGCCGCGCCGGAACGTGATGCTCACCTCCTCCTTCACGGGCATCGAGAACTACATGCGGCCGCTCGGCGAGGTCGTGCGCAACCCCGAGGCGATGAAGCGGTTCGGCCAGACCATGGTGCTGTGGGATTTCCACGCCCGCCAGCCCCGGACGGTGCTCCATGTGCCGGGCGCGCCCCTGGAGATCCGCTGGGCCTGGGGCCCGTACCATTCCTACGCCTTCACCTCGACCGCGCTCACCTCGAAGATCTGGCTCGTGCGCGAGGACGAGGGCGGCGCCTGGAAGGCGGAGGCGGTCGCCGATATCGGGGATCCCGCCACGCTGCCGGTTCCGGTCGACATCAGTCTCTCGGCCGATGACACGACCCTGTTCGTCGACACCTTCACGGACGGCACCACCCGGGTCTTCGACGTCTCCGACCCGCGCAAGCCCAGGCAGATCTACGAGAAGAAGATCGGCGCGCAGCTCAACATGGTCTCGCAGAGCTGGGACGGGAAGCGGATCTACTACACGAGTTCGCTGCTGGCGAATTGGGACAAGACGGGTCCCGACAACGAGCAGTTCCTGAAAGCCTATACGTGGGACCGCAAGGAGCTGACGCCGCGCTTTTCGATCGACTTCACCGCCGAGAAGCTCGGGCGGCCGCACATGATGGCGTTCGGTGCGGCGGCGCTCTACACGAACTGACCGGCGCGGGGGCCCTGCCGCCGAGCGGGCCCGGGAGGAACGGGGATGAGGATCCGCAGGCTCCGGCCCTGTGCCGCCGCGCCGCTGGCCCTGGGGGCCCTCGTGGCCGTGTCCCTCGCGCATGAGGGGAGGCATGACACCGGCGGATCGGGGCCCGGGCGGGAGGCCGCCTACGCGTTCCCGCTGGCGGCGCCCGGCACCTACCGCCTGCCGCCGATCAAGCGGGCCGCCGGCGGCGCCGTTCTCGACGAGGCGGGCCGCCCGCACGACCTGCTGCGGGATGTTCTGCAGGGGCGCACGACCGTGCTCGCGCTGATCTACACCCGCTGCGGCGATGCCTGTCCGCTGGCGACGGCGGACATGGCCCGGCTGCAGGACCTCGCGGCGCAGGACCGGCCCCTGTCGCGCCGGATGCAGCTCGTCACCCTGAGCTTCGACCCCGAGCACGACACGCCCGCGGTGATGCACGCCTTCGCGCAGGCGTGGCGGTCGCCCGATCGGGACGCGCCCGCATGGCGCTTCCTCACGGCACCCGACCGGGCGGCCCTCGCTCCCGTCCTCGCCGCCTACGGCCAGCGCGTCGATCGGAAGCCCGAGGGGACGGCGTCCGGCGGACCCCTGAACCACCTCTTCCGCGCCTTCCTCATCGATGCGGACGGGCAGATCCGCAACATCTACAGCCTCGACTTCTTCGACCCGGGACTCGTCCTCAACGATGTGCGAAGCCTGCTCCTCGACGCGGAGAGCCGCGCTGGAGGCGCACCGGCGGAGGCTCGCCGCTGACGCGACACCGCCTTCATCGAGAGGACTTGATCCCATGCCCGTCACCATAGAGGCCGCCCCGGCCGACACGCTCACGGCGGAGGAGATCGCACGCTGGCGTGCCGTGCCGGTGGCCGTCGTGGTCGATCTCGGGCAGAATCTCGGCCAGATCGACCCGGCCATCCGCCCGCTCCTGCCGGCCGGCCGGCAGCCCCGCCTGTTCGGGCGGGCCGTCACGGCCCTGTGCGAGCCGCCGGATTTCGGGGCGGTGCTCCACGCGCTGGACCTGATCGGGCTGGGCGACGTGCTGGTGATCGCGGCGGGCGGCCATGCCGAGACCGCGATGATCGGCGAGATCGTCGGCGGCCAGCTGCGGCGGCGCGGCGGCGCCGGCCTCGTCTGCGACGGCGCGGTGCGGGATGTCGGGACCCTGGCGGGCTGGTCCGACCTGCCCGTCTTCACCCGCTTCGTCACGCCGCGCGGCCCGGCCTCGGCCGAGCGGGGCGCCGTCAACGCCCCCGTCGTGATCGGCGGGGCGCTGGTGACGCCGGGCGACCTCGTGATCGGCGACGATGACGGGCTCGTCGCGCTCTCGCCCGCCATGATCCGGGCGCGGATCGGCGACGCGGAGGCGAAGCTCGCCCGCGAGGCCGAGTGGGAGGCGAGCCTCGCCGCCGGGCGCTCGATGCGCGAGACCTTCGGCCTGCCCGCGCCCCGGCGCACCGGCGAGGGGTGAGCCGCCTCGGGCGCCCCGTCACGCGTCGAGGATCACCCGGTTCGGCAGCTCGTCGGCATCGCCCGGCCCCGCCGGGAGCGCGGTTGCCAGCCGCTCGCCCAGGCGCGCCACGGCGGCGACGAGGCCCGCCTCGACCTCGCCGCGGCGCAGGGCGGCGGCGAGGTCGGTGAGCAGGTCGGCCCAGATCTGCGCGTCGATGCGCGCCAGGATGCCCTCGTCCGCGACGATCTCGGCATGCCGCTCCGCGAGGGCGAGGAACAGGAGGAGTCCCGTGCGCCCGCGGGTGCGGGTGAGGCCCCGCGACCGGAACGCGAACTGCGCCGCCTCGCGCACCCGTGCCCGCCGCACGCTCCGCGGGACGAAAGCGAGGCGCAGCGGCTCGGAGAGGCTCGCCCCCAGGATCAGCGCCACGACGGCCGCCTGCGCGACGAGGACGAGGCCGGTGCTCCAGCCTGTGAGGAGGAGGAGCGGCCAGGGCGCGAGGAGCCCGCCGACGAGGGCAACGGCCAGCACCGGGGAGCGATAGAGGCCGGCCCGCGCGCTCACCATCACGACGATCTCGCCCGCCGTGCCCGCCTCGGCCCGCGCCACCGCCGCGGCGATCCGCTCGCAGGCATCGCGCGTCAGGAGATCGGCCGCCCTACCAGTCACCGGAAGCCCCTCCCCCGCCCGACGAGCCGCCGCCGCCCGAGAACCCGCCTCCGAAGCCGCCCGACGATCCGCCCGAATAGCCGCCGCTCCAGCCGCCCGAGCCGGGGCCGGGCAGGATGACGATGCCGCCGCCCCGGCGCCCGCCGCGGTTCATGCGCCAGAGCACGAAGAGCACCAGGAAGAACAGGATGACGAGGAGGAGGACCTGCTCGGGAGCCACCTCGTCGGAGCGGACCTGCGGCTTGCGCTGCCATTCCTGCGCATCGCCCGCCAGAATGGAGAGGATTCCGTCCACCCCGGCATTGATCCCGCCGGCAAAGTCGCCGGCCTTGAAGCGCGGCGCGATGGTGCCGGCAATCAGGACCTTGGACAGCGCATCCGTGAGCGCGCCTTCGAGCCCGTAGCCGACCTCGATGCGCACCTTGCGCTCGGCCGGCGCCACCAGGAGGAGCACCCCGTTGTTCGTCTTCTCCTGGCCGAGCTTCCAGGCGCGGAAGAGGCGGTTGGCATAATCCTCGACGCTGGTGCCCTGCAGACTCGGCACCGTCGCCACGACCACCTGGTCCGAGGTCTTGTCCTCGTAGCCCTTGAGCTTGGTCTCGAGCTCGGTCCGCTGTTGCGGCGTGAGCAGCCCGGCCGCGTCGACCACCCGGCCGGTCAGGGCGGGGAAGGACAGATCGGCCGCGAGCGAAGCCGCCGCCAGGGCGACGAGCGCCAGGACGGGAAGGCAGAGCCGGAGGGCGGCCCGCATCAGCGGGACCTCAGCGGGCTTGCGTTGCCAAGCCTGCTGAGGCCTTTGGTCTGCCGCAGGTTTTTGCCGGAAAACCGCGGACACTTGTCCGAAACCTGCTCAGAACTTCACGTTCGGCGGCCGCGAGGATTCGGGCGTCGCCGTGAAGGTCTCCATCGGCTTGGCGTCGGGATAGAGCCACGCCGCGATCCAGCGGCCGGGGATCGTGCGCACCTCGGTGTTGTAGGACTGCACGGCGGCGATGTAGTCGCGCCGCGCCACCGCAATCCGGTTCTCGGTGCCTTCGAGCTGGGATTGCAGGGCGAGGAAGTTCTGGTTCGACTTGAGGTCGGGATAGCGCTCGACCGTGACGAGGAGCCGCCCGAGGGCGCCCGAGAGCTGGTTCTGGGCGTCCTGGTATTCCTTGAACTTCTGCGGGTCGCTGACCGTCGAGGCGTCGACCTTGACGCTGGAGGCCTTGGCGCGCGCCTCCGTGACGCCGATCAGCACGTCCTTCTCCTGCTGGGCGTAGCCCTTCACGGTCTCGACGAGGTTGGGGATGAGGTCGGCGCGGCGCTGGTACTGGTTCTGCACCTCGCTCCAGGCGGATTTCGCCCGCTCCTCCAGGAGCGGCACCTGGTTGACGGCGCCGCAGCCGGAGAGGCCGCCCGCCACCCCGATCAGGGCCAGCGCCCCGGCGACCCGCGACAGCCAGGGGCGGGCGCCTCCGACGTCGTGCACGCGCTTCGACCGCATTCCACTTCCTCCCGGCGGCCCCCGATCCGGCCGCGGCTGGACGGATAAGCGCCGCCGGGCGGCGGCGTTCCGGCCCGGGCCGTCGGGACGCGGACCTCCGGCGGATTGCCCGCGCCCAAGCTGGGCGTCAAGGTGCCTGGAGGCGGCCTGCCCAGGGGCGGGCAGCGCCGGGCGGCTCCGGTCAGGAGGCGAGGACGGGGCGCAGGTAGCTCGGGTCGAACTCGGCGATGGACGCGAGCCGCGCCCGGTCGAGGATGTGCAGGGTCCGTCCGCGCAGGTCGGCCGCCGCCTGGCGGCGCAGCTCGTGCAGGGTGCGGTTCATGTGGACCGTCGACATGCCCAGCGTGATCGAGAGGTCGATCTGCGTCATCGGCAGGTCGTAGCCGGCCTCGCCGGCGAGCCCGACGGCGCGCAGCCGCTCCAGCAATTCGCAGAACAGATGCGCGGTGCGCTCCAGGGCCGACCGGCAGCCGAGATTGGCGAGCCACATGCGCAGGATCGCCTCCTCGGCGAGCTTGGCGGCGCGCAGGCCCCGGGCGATGCCGTCATGCATCGCGGTGAGCTCCCGCAGGAGCGGGCGCGGGATGAAGGCCACCGTGCTGGGCACCAGGGTGGCGGCGGAGAAGTCCGCCCGCTGCACCGTGGCCCCGTCCGCGTCGCAGATGTCGCCCGGGAGCAGATAGGACACGATGTGCCGGGTCCCCATCGGGCGCAGCTTGTAGCGGCAGGCGGCGCCCGACAGGATCACGTGGGCGCCCCCCGGATCGTCGCCCTCGCGCACGAGGTCGCTGCGCGGGCCGATCAACCGCGTGGCCGTGCTCAGCCGGTTCAGGAGCCCGGTCTCGGCGTCCGACAGGTCGGCATGGCGCGCGAGCCGGCGCACGAGCGCGTTGGGCCCCTGTCGCCTGGTCTCGTGGCTCGGACAGGCCCCGCCTGCGGTCATGATGCGCTCCCGCATTCGCGCGCGAGGTCGTCCAGGGCTGCGATGAGGTCGCGGAAGGCGGCCGGCTTGGCGAACCAGGGGGCATCCAGGAACGCGGCCGCGAGCGGATCGTCGCGCCGGCAACCCGTATGCACCAGGTAGGGAATCCGGCGCTGGCGCAGTTCGGGGGCGAGGGCCGCGCAGGAACCGTCCTTGAGCCTCACATCGACCACGGCCGCGGCCGGCATCGCCTCCCGGAGAGCCGCCAGGGCGTCGGAGATCTGCGTGACCGGGCCGATCACCCGATAACCTGCCGCCGCCAGCGTTTCGGAGAGATCCATGCCAACCAGCACATCGTCCTCGATCAGCAGAACTGTCGGGGAGCCATCAGTATTTCTCACGGTCCCGCCCCGCGACAATCCAAATAGTTCTGCGCCCAGGTGGGGAGGTCAGTGCAGGGCCGTCAATATCCGGTGAGAAACAGTCCGTCTTCGGTGTGATACCCGACATTGCCGGAAATGTCGGGTATCATGCAGAACAGATACGGGAAATTGCCTTTGCGGGCTGTACTGGCAATAAGCCGGGCACTGCCTCCGAGAGGGTTGGGCCCGAGGCACCGGGAGACGGTCCGCGCTCACCCTCGCGCTCCAGGCCCTGGAAGGCCGCCAGCTGATCCGGGCGCGGCGCGGGCGCATCACCATCCTGGACCGTCCGGCGCTGCTCGCGGTGGCGGATGACGGCTACGGCGTCCCGGAGGCCGAGCACGTCCGGCTGATCGAGGAGGCGTGAGACCGGCCCGGCCGTCGACTTTGCGGACCTTCACGTCCGAGCCGAACGCGATCCTGCACCCCGGGGGCGGAACCGAGCGCAGGCCCGTCTTGACGCGGGATGCGGCCGCCATAGCTGCCCGGGCATAGATACCCCATGCTAGTATGAGGAGGCCCGGTGCTCCTGTCCCCTGACGCCTTGGCGGTCCCCGAATCGGCCGACAGCGCCGTCCTGCCCGAGCCGGTGCGCGATCATCTCGGGCAGGCGCTGCGGGATCTCTACGCGGCTCATCAGGCCCGCGACCTGTCGCCCTCGCTCGAAGCGCTCCTCGACCGGCTCACCCGTGCCCTGGAGGCGCAGTCGGACGCGGATCTCCGCGCCTTCCATGCCGGCCTTCTGAAGGCGCTTCCCTCGCTGCGCGCCTTCGCGATCAGCATGGCCGGACGCGGCGCAGAGGCGGACGACCTCGTGCAGGAGACGGTGCTGCGCGCGTGGCAGAACCGCGACCGGTTCACGCCCGGCACCAATCTCGACGCGTGGCTGTTCACGATCATGCGCAACCACTTCTACTCGCTGCGCCGCAAGCGCTCGCGCGAGGTGGAGGACGACGAGGGGCAATACGCGGCGCTGCTCGCCGTGGCGCCGCGCCAGGATCACGGCGTGAGCCTCGTCGAGGTCCAGCAGGCGCTCGCCCGCCTTCCGCCGGACATGCGCGAGACCCTCGTGCTGGTGGGGGTGCAGGAACTCACCTACGAGCAGGTCGCGACGATGCTGGGCGTGGCGGTCGGCACCATCAAGAGCCGGGTGAACCGCGCCCGCGCGCGGCTCGCTACGCTGCTCGGCTACACGGGCTGCGAACTCCAGGCCGATGCCCTGATCCAGTCCGCCCTGTCGAACCGTGTCGCGCCGCGCAGCTGAGCCCCGCCCATCCGGGTGCCGGTCGGCGGCGCATGCCGTGCGAGCATGGCTGTTCCACGCCCGCGTCGGATTGTGTTGTGCAGTGCAGCGTGGGATAGAAAAGACCTCGCCGCCGCGATGGCGTCGCGGCGGCGATTGCCCTCTTTGGGCGTTTCCTCCCTAGACTTCGGGCCGCTCCGCGAGGGCGGCTTTTTTTTGCCTTGGGCCCCAGGGTCCTAGCCGGAGCCCGGAGGCCCCACAAGCACAATTGTGCGCCATCGGCGCGCCGCTGGCATTTTTGTGCGCAATTCGGCCGGCGGTCAGGCCGCGCCGGCGGTCAAGCCGCCGCCCGGGCCTGCGCCCGCAGGAGCATGCCGAACAGGTCGCGCGGCTCGTCGGGATCCGCGAGCAGGTCGAGCTCGGTGAAGAACGGATAGGTCCCGAGCCTCTCGCGCAGGTAGCGCAGGGCGGAGAAATCCTCGACCGCGAAGCCGACCGAGTCGAACAGCGTGACCTGGCGGGCGTCCCGCCGGCCCGGCGCCCGCCCGGCGATGACCTGCCAGAGCTCGGTCACCGGATGATCGAAGGGCAGCTGCTGGATCTCGCCTTCGATCCGGGTCTGGGGCGCGTACTCGACCACGATCTCGCAGCGCCGCAGCACGTCCGGGTGCAGCTCGGTCTTGCCGGGGCAGTCGCCGCCGACGCCATTGATGTGGATCCCGGCGCCGACGAGGTTGTCGGTCAGGATGGTGGCGTTCTGTTTGTCCGCCGTGACGGTGGTGACGATCTCGGCGCCCTCGACCGCGGCGGCGATGCTGGCACAGGGCTGAAGCGTGAAGCCGAGCCCGGCGAGGTTGCGCAGGCACTTCGCCGTCGCCGCGGGATCGATGTCGTAGAGCCGCAGCCGGTCGATGCCGAGGAGCGCCTTGAAGGCCAGCGCCTGGAACTCGGCCTGGGCGCCGTTGCCGATGAGCGCCATGGTGCGCGCGCGCGGCGGCGCGAGATACTGCGCCGCCAGCGCCGAGGTCGCCGCCGTGCGCAGGGCCGTCAGGATCGTCATCTCGGTGAGCAGCACCGGATAGCCGTGGCCGACATCCGCCAGCACCCCGAAGGCCGCCACCGTCTGGCGGCCCGAGCGGATGTTCTTCGGATGGCCGTTGACGTACTTGAAGCCGTAGGTGGTGCCGTCGCTCGTCGGCATCAGCTCGATCACGCCATCGACGCTGTGGGCGGCGAGGCGGGGCGTCTTGTCGAAGCTCTCCCAGCGCCGGAAATCCGCCGCGATGAAGTCGGCGAGCTCGGTGAGGAAGCGCTCGACGCCGATCGCGAGCACGAGCCGCATCATGTGCTCGACGCTGACGAAGGGCACGGTGTTGAGGGCGGGTGCCATGGTCAGAAGCTCCGCGTCGGCCGATCGAGGACGCGCCGCCCGAGCAGGCTCGCGGCGAGGTCCACCATCAGGAGCGCGGTGCGCCCGCGCTCGTCCAGGAACGGGTTGAGCTCGACGAGGTCGAGGCCCCGCACGAGCCCGCTGTCGTGCAGCATCTCCATGACGAGATGCGCTTCGCGGAAGCTCGTGCCCCCCGGCACCGTCGTGCCGACCCCCGGCGCGATGCCGGGATCGAGGAAATCGACATCGAGGCTGACATGCAGCAGGCCCTCCGCCGCCGCGACCTCGTCGAGGAAGGCGGCGAGCGGGCGCGCGATGCCCTCCTCGTCGATCAAACGCATGTCGTGGACCCTCACGCCCGCCTCGCGCAGGGCCGCGCGCTCCGCCGGATCGACGCTGCGCAGCCCGAACATGCAGACCCGGCGGGGATCGACGGGAGCGTCGAGCGGCGGGAAATAGCCGGCAAAGCCCGACCGTCCGGTCGCGTAGGCCATCGGCACGCCGTGCAGGTTGCCGCTCGTCGTCGTGTCGAGGGTGTGGAAGTCCGGGTGCGAGTCGAGCCAGAGCACGAAGAGCGGGCGCCCCTCCGCGCGGGCGCGCCGGCTCATCCCCGCGATGGTGCCGGCCGAGAGGCTGTGGTCGCCGCCGAGGAAGAGCGGCAGGCTGTCGGCGGCGAGCCGCTCGGCGGTCTCGGCGAGCGTCGCGGTCCAGCCGGCCACCTCCGGGAGGTTGCGGATGGCGCCGTTCGGATGGGCCGGCGCCGGCCAGGGCGCGGCCTCGAGGTTGCCCGCATCGATCACCGCGAAGCCGAGGTCGCTCACCGCCTCCGCGATTCCGGCGGCCCGATAGGCGCTCGGCCCCATGTCGCAGCCCCGCCGGCCGGCTCCCGCCTGCACCGGCGCCCCCACCAGAACGCATCGCAATCCGCGCATCCCCGACCTCCTGCCACCCCTGAAATCTAGGCGGGCGGCGTGGCGGTTTGAACGCACCGGATCGGCACAGTGGCAGGCCCTATCTACCGAATTGGCATGAAGATATGACCGAAAGGGAGGAGCCGTGGACGACCTCGACCGAAGGCTGATCACCATCCTGCGCCACGACAGCCGGCGCAGCATCTCCGACCTCGCCCAGGCCCTCGGCGTCTCGCGCGCGACGGTGCGGGCCCGGATCGCACGCCTGGAGCAGGCCGGCGAGATCGTCGGCTACACGGTGGTGCTGCGGGCGGACGCGACCTCGCCGGCCGTGCGCGGCCTCACGCTCATCGAGGTCGAGGGCCGCCGGGCGGACGAGGTCATCGACGCGCTCACGGGATTTCCCGAGGTCGGCGCGGTTCACACCACCAATGGGCGCTGGGACATCATCGTGGAGATCCTGGCCCGGAGCCTGGCCGACCTCGACGCGGTGCTGCGCCGGATCCGGCTGATCCCGGGCGTCACCGCCTCCGAGACCCACCTCCTGCTCGCGACACCGCGCAGCACCCGGGCCCGGCTGTGAGGCGACGGCGCGGGGAGACCGGAGCCGGGCGGGCAGGTGAGCCCGGTCTCGCCCTCATCCTGAGGCGCTTGCGCTCGCACCTCAGGGTGGGATCAACCGGCTGATCGCAGCAGCCTGCGCTCGTTGGGCGGTCCGTGGCTGTCGGGCTAGCCGGCCACGCTTCCGGAGGGCGGCTCGGGCTCCCGCCGCCCGCGGCCGGGCGGCGGGAGCCCGCCGAGATGGCCCTGGGCCGAGCGCTTCAGGCGCGCCAGCCCATCCATCAGCCCGGCGACCTCCTCCGGCGAGAGGTCGGCGAACAGCTCCTCGACCCAGGTCCGGTGCGCCTCCGCCATGGTTCGGAAGGCGGCCCGGCCGGCATGCGTCATCCGGATCACCTGGGCCCGGCGGTCGTGCGGCGAGGGCTGGCGGGTGATGTAGCCGCTGGCCAGGAGCTTCTCGACCACCGCCGTGACGTTGCCCGCCGACACCATCAGCAGCTTCGAGGCCTCGCTGAGCACGAGGCCGTCCTCGGCCTTGTCGAGCTGCGCCAGGAGATCGAAGCGCGGCAGCGTGAAGTCGAACTGCGTGCGCAGCCGGCTGCGGATGTCGTTCTCGATCATCGTGGTGCAGGTGAGGAGGCGCAGCCACGCGCGCAGCGTGAGGGTCTGATCGGAGGCCCCCCGCTCGGCGGTCGGCTCGCGCCCGGGTCGTGCGGCGGGCGAGCTCATCGGCCGTGCTCCCGGCGCGGCGTCCGGAGGGGGCGGACAGGGCACGGGAGATGGGCGATTGGCAGGTCCAGCACGCGCGTTCGGTCTCCGTCCGGGCCCGGTCGGCCGGCTGGGCCGGAGATTACTTCAATCTGCGAGCATGATCCACGCGCCCGGCCCGATCGGCGCTCGCCGACGCCCTGCCGGGCAGGCTCCTTCCTGGACCGAGGCTGTGCGGTGGCGGAGGCGCGCAGGATGCTTCATTCATGAAGCATCTTGGGTTCCAAAGGGGATCGGGCCGCGGCTCCGCGGCCGGCAATGCGCCTCATGCCCGCCGAGATCGACACAGCCTGAGGGCGCGCTGATGCCAGCAATTCGCTCACCGAAACAACAGCTTGTTATGACTTCGGGCAGACCGGCCCGGCCGGACGGAATCCTCCGCACGGACGGTTGCCAGGCGATATTTCACGCGTAAAGTATTTGTCCGAAACATGGGGGTACGCGGCCGGCGCCCCGTCCCGCGACTCGACTTCCGGGCTGGGGCGCCGGACAGTGGCGGCCACGCTCTCGTCACCAAGGGGACACGGAATGAAGCCGATCCGGACCGATGCCATCTGCCGCCTCGGCGCGCTGCTCCTCGGCGCCACGGCGCTGGCCGGCCCGGCGGCCGCGCAGCAGCCGGGCGAGGACGGCAAGCTCCGGGTCGGCCTGATGTTCACCCTGAGCGGCCCCTCGGCCGTGCTGGGCGAGCAGGGGCGCGACGGCTTCCTCCTCGCGCTGGAGACGCTGGGCAGGAAGCTCGGCGGCCTCGACGCCGAGGTCGTGGTGGTCGACGACGAGCTGAAGCCCGATGTCGCCGCCAACAAGGCCCGGGAGCTGGTGAAGCGCGACCGCGTGGATGTCGTGGTCGGGCCGACCTACTCCAACGTGCTGCGGGCGATCGTGCGGCCGGTGACGGAATCGGGCGCCTTCCTGATCAGCCCCAATGCCGGTA
Source organism: Methylobacterium nodulans ORS 2060 (assembly GCF_000022085.1). NCBI lineage: Bacteria > Pseudomonadati > Pseudomonadota > Alphaproteobacteria > Hyphomicrobiales > Methylobacteriaceae > Methylobacterium > Methylobacterium nodulans. The sequence goes on along the minus strand of NC_011894.1, from coordinate 1,284,421 downwards.
CCTCGAACTACGCCGGGGCGGAGTGCAACCCGAACCTGTTCGTTTCCTCCTACCAGAACGATCAGGTGCACGAGGTCCTGGGCAAATATGCGCAGAACAAGGGCTACAAGCGTCTCGTCCTGCTGGCGCCGAACTACCAGGCGGGCAAGGACTCGCTTGCCGGCTTCAAGCGCTCCTACAAGGGCGAGGTGGTGAACGAGATGTTCACCCCGCTCGGCCAGCTCGACTTCTCGGCGGAGCTGGCGCAGATCGCCGCCGCCCAGCCCGACGCGGTCTTCGCCTTCATGCCGGGCGGCATGGGCGTCAACCTCGTGCGGCAATACCGGCAGGCGGGCCTCGCCGGCATCCCGTTCCTCTCCGCCTTCACGGTGGACGAGACCACGCTGCCGGCCCAGAAGGACGCGGCGGTCGGCTTCTTCGGCGGCGCCAACTGGGCGCCCAACCTCGACAATCCGCAATCGAAGGCCTTCGTGGCCGCCTACGAGAAGAAATACGGCAGCGTGCCGGGCACCTACGCCATGCAGGCCTACGACGCCGCCCTGATGATCGACAGCGCCGTCAAGGCCGCCAAGGGCAACCTGAAGGACAGGGACGCGATCCGGGCCGGCCTCAAGGCCGCCGACTTCACCTCCCTGCGCGGCTCCTTCAAGATCGGCAACAACCACTTCCCAATCCAGGACTTCTATCTCGTCAAGGCCGCCAAGCGCCCGGACGGCAAGTACGAGACCCAGATCGCGGAGAAGATTTTTTCGAACTATCAGGATTCCTACGCCGCCCAGTGCAGGATGTGACGGCGGGAGGCGTGCGGGGCGCGGGGCCGCGGCAATGCTCAACCTGTTCCTGATCCAGGCGCTGAACGGCGTCCAGCTCGGCATCCTGCTGTTCCTGGTGGCGGCCGGGCTGACGCTGATCTTCGGCGTGATGGACCTCATCAACCTCGCCCACGGCGCCCTCTACATGGTCGGCGCCTATCTGGCCGCGACCCTGACCGGCCTCACCGACAGCTTCCTCCTCGGCCTCGTCCTGGCGCTGCCGGCGACGCTCCTCGTCGGCCTCGTGCTGGAGGTGCTGGTGATCCGCCACCTCTACGACCGCGATCACCTCGACCAGGTGCTGGCGACCTTCGGGCTGATCCTGATCCTGAACGAGGGCGTGCGGATCCTCTGGGGCGCGGCGCCCATGAGCGTGCCGGTGCCCGAGGCCCTGTCCGGCTCGGTGCATCTCGTCGGCACCCTGCACTACCCGCTCTACCGCCTCGCCATCATCGCGGCGGGGCTCGCCGCGGCGCTCGGGCTGCACCTCCTCGTCAACCGCACCCGCCTCGGCATGCGACTGCGGGCGGGCGCCACGCACGGCGCCATGGTGGCGGCCCTCGGCGTCGATATCCGGCGCCTGTTCATGGTGGTGTTCGGCCTCGGCGCCATGCTGGCGGGCTTCGCGGGGGCCATGGTGGCGCCGATCCTGTCGGTCGATCCGGGCATGGGCGATTCCGTGCTGATCCTCACCTTCGTGGTGATCGTGATCGGCGGCGTCGGCTCGGTGCGCGGCGCCTTCGTGGCGAGCCTGATCGTCGGGCTCGCCGACCAGCTCGGGCGCACCTTCGGGCCGATCCTGCTGCGCAGCCTGATGGACGCCTCCGCGGCCTCCCAGACCGGCCGGACGCTCGCCCCGATGCTGATCTACATCCTGATGGCGGCGGTGCTGTTCTTCCGGCCGGCCGGCCTGTTCCCGGCGCGCGGCCGATGAGCGGCGGCACCTCGCTCGCGGGCTCCGCAGCGCCCGCCCGGCCGCGCCGCGCCCGCGGGCTCTCGCGGCCGGGCGCCGCCATGCTCCTCGTCCTCCTCGCCTTCGCGCTGCTGCCCCTGGCGGCGCAGGCGCTCGGCCTGCCCTTCCTGGTCGTCACCGCGACCCGGATGATGATCTTCGGGCTCGCCGCCCTGTCCCTCGACCTCGTGCTCGGCTACGGCGCCCTGGTGTCGTTCGGGCACGCGGCCTTCGTCGGCATCGGGGCCTACGCGGTCGGCATCCTCGATGCGCACGGCATCCGCGACCTCGCCGTGCAGGTCCCGGCGGCGCTCGGCGCCTGCGCGCTCTTCGCCCTCGTGACCGGGGCGATCTCGCTGCGCACCCGCGGCGTCTACTTCATCATGATCACGCTCGCCTTCGGGCAGATGGCGTATTTCTTCATGGTCTCGCTCGCTTCCTACGGGGGCGACGACGGGATGGCGCTCTCGCGGCGCTCGACCCTGTTCGGGCAGCCGCTCTTGGAGGGCGACCTGCCGCTGTACTACGCCGTGCTGGCTCTGCTCGCGGCCGCGCTCGTCTGCTTGAGGCGGGTGGTGGGCTCGCGCTTCGGCCGGGTGCTGCGCGGCACGCGCGACAACGCCCTGCGCATGGAGGCGATCGGGTTCGACGCCCTGCCCTACCGGCTCACCGCCTACGCCATCGCGGGCGCGCTTGCGGGGCTTGCCGGAATCCTCCTCGCCAACCAGGCCGAGTTCGTCTCGCCCGCCTACATGAGCTGGCAGCGCTCGGGCGAGCTCATCGTCATGGTGGTGCTGGGCGGCATGGGCACGCTCGTGGGGCCGGTCGTCGGCGCGGCCGCGCTGATCGCTGTCGAGGAGGGGCTGGCGCATTATTCCGAGCATTGGCGGCTCGGCCTCGGCCTCATCCTCGTGCTGACGGTGCTGCTCACCCGCGGCGGGCTCGCGGGGCTCGCCGCCCGCCTGACGGGAGGCCGGCCGTGACCGCGCTCCTGTCCGTCCGCCACCTGCGCAAGGCCTACGGCGCCCTGCGGGTGACCGACGACATCAGCCTCGACGTGGCGCAGGGCGAACTCCACGCCATCATCGGGCCGAACGGCGCCGGCAAGACCACCCTGATCCACCAGCTCTCCGGCCGCCTGCCGAGCGATGCGGGCCAGGTGATCTTCGCGGGCGAGGACGTCACCCGCCGCACCATGGTGGAGCGGGTGCGCCGGGGGCTCGCGCGCTCGTTCCAGATCACCTCGATCCTCGACGGCTTCAGCGTGCTCGAGAACGCGGCGCTGGCCGTGCAGGCGCGGGCGGGATCGAGCTTCCGCTTCTTCGGCGACGCCTCGCGCGAGGCTTCCCTCAACGAGGCGGCCCTGGCGGCGCTCGCCCGGGTCGGGCTCGCCGACCGGGCCGGCCGGCGGGCGGGCAGCCTCTCGCACGGCGAGAAGCGCCAGCTCGAGATCGCGGTGGCGCTCGCCACCGGCGCCCGGATGCTCCTCCTCGACGAGCCCCTCGCCGGGACGGGCCCGGAGGAATCCGCCGTGCTGGTCGGCCTCCTGCGCGAGCTGAAGGCCACCCACACCCTGGTGCTGATCGAGCACGACATGGATGCGGTCTTCGCGCTGGCCGACCGGATCAGCGTGCTGGTCTATGGCCGCGTGGTGGCGAGCGGCGATCCCGCCGCCGTGCGGGCCGACCCGGAGGTGCGCGCCGCCTATCTGGGCGAGGAGGAGGCGGCCTGATGCTGCGGGTCGAGGGCCTGGAGAGCGCCTATGGCGAATCCCGCGTGCTGTTCGGGATCGACCTCGCGGTCGGGCGCGGCGAGGTGGTGACGCTCATCGGCCGCAACGGCATGGGCAAGACCACCACGGTCCGGTCGATCTTCGGGCTCCTCAGGCCGAAGGCTGGGCGCATCATCATCGAGGGCGAGGACGTGACCGGGCGGCCCCCCCACGTCATCGCGCGGCGCGGCCTCGGCCTCGTGCCGGAGGGGCGGCAGATCTTCCCCACGCTCTCCGTCGAGGAGAACCTGCTCGCCACGCAGCGCGCGCCCCCGAAGGGGCCGGCGAAATGGACGCTGGAAGCCGTCTACCGGCTCTTTCCGCGGCTGAACGAGCGGCGGCGCAACGGCGGCAACGAACTCTCGGGCGGCGAGCAGCAGATGCTGGCGATCGGCCGCGCCCTGATGACGAGCCCGCGCCTGGTGGTGCTCGACGAGGCGACCGAGGGGCTCGCCCCCCTGATCCGCGAGGAGATCTGGGCCTGCCTGCGGGCGATCAAGGACGAGGGCGAGGCGATCCTGGTGATCGACAAGAACGTCGATGCGCTCGCCCGCTTCGCCGACCGCCACGTGGTGATCGAGAAGGGCCGCGTGGCCTGGACCGGCACCAGCGACGACCTGCGGCGGAGCCCGGAGGTGAAGGACAGGTTTTTGCACGTATAGCCGTCCCCTCTCCCACTCGGGAGAGAGGAGACGAGACAGGAGGAGAGGTCCATGACGAGCATGACCGCAGGCGTGACCCGGGCCGGCGAGGGCATCGAGGGCATCCGCTGGAGCATCCTGGGCCAGACCTACGTGCCCAAGCAGCATTGCGAGGCCTCGCTCTCCTGGCACGCGACGCTCCCGCCCGGCACCTTCGTGCCGCCGCACATCCACCCGACCCAGGACGAGTTCATCTACATGCTCCAGGGCCGCCTGAGCCTGGAGCTGAACGGCGAGGCGAGCATTGCCGAGCCCGGCGACACCATCCGGCTGCCCCGCGGCATCCCGCACGGCCTCTTCAACCGCGGCGACGCGGAGGTAAAATGCCTGTTCTGGGTCGCGCCGGCGCGGCGCCTCTACGACCTGTTCTGGGCGCTGCACAATCTCGGGCCGAATGCCGACCCGGCCGATCTCGTGGCGATCTCCGCCAAGCACGAGGTCGACTTCCTGCCCCCGCCGGATGCGGAGTGAGGCCATGCGCGTCGTCATCGTCGGAGCCGGGATCGGCGGCCTCGCCACCGCCCTGATGCTGCATCGGCGCGGCATCCGGGCCGTGATCTGCGAGCAATCCGCGGAGGTCCGCGAGGTCGGGGTCGGGATCAACACCCTGCCGCACGCGATCCGCGAACTCGCCGATCTCGGGCTGCTCGCCGCCCTCGATGAGGTCGCCATCCGCACCCGGGAGCTGCGCTACTACAACCGCCAGGGCCAGGAGGTCTGGCGGGAGCTGCGCGGCATGGATGCGGGCCATCCGGTGCCGCAATTCTCGATCCACCGCGGGCGCCTGCAGGCGGTGCTCTACGCAGCGGTGCGCGAGCGCCTCGGGGCGGACGCGGTGCAGACCGGGCTCGCGCTTGCCGGCTTCCTGGAGGACGAGGGCGGGATCACCGCCCACTTCACCGATTCCGTCCGGGGCGATGCCGGCCGCACCCTGCGCGCCGACGTGCTGATCTGCGCGGACGGCATCCATTCGGTCGCCCGCCGCCGCTTCTACCCCGACGAGGGGGCGCCCTGCTGGGACGGCGTGCTGATGTGGCGGGGCGCCACCGAGTGGACCCCCTGGGGCGACGGGCGCACCATGGCGATCGGCGGCGGCATGGGCGCCAAATGCGTGCTCTACCCGATCGCCGAGGCCGGGAACGGCCGGCAGCTCATGAACTGGGTCGTGCTCGCCAAGGTGGCGGATGGCCGGGTCTCGCCGCCCCCCAAGGAGAGCTGGTCGCGGCCCGCCCACCGCGCCACGGTGCTGCCCTACGCGCGCCGCTTCACGATTCCCGATTTCGATTTCCCGGCCCTGGTCGAGGCGACGCCGCAGGCCTTCGAATACCCGATGTGCGACCGCAACCCCCTGCCCCGCTGGACCCACGGGCGGGTGACGCTGCTCGGCGACGCGGCCCACCCGATGTATCCGGTCGGCTCGAACGGTGCCTCGCAGGCGATCCTCGATGCGCGCGCGCTCGCGGACGCCCTCGCGCGCGCCGAGCACCCGGCCCAGGCGCTCCTCGCCTACGAGGCGGAGCGCCGGCCGAAGACCGCCGAGATCGTGCTTCTCAACCGCAAGGGCGGCCCCGAGCGGGTGATCGACGAGGTCGAGAAGCGCGCGCCCGCCGGCTTCGCGTCGGTCGATGATGTGCTGAGCCAGGCCGAGCGGCAGGCGATCGTCAGTGGCTATGCGGGCAAGGCGGGCTTCGCGGCGGCCGAGCCCGGGCTGCGCGTCGCGGCGGAATAGCCGACCCAGCGCGGGACCGGTGCGCCCTATGGGCAGCCGTGCCGAAATAGTTTAAGCTTGAAGCATGTCCGTCGAACGGGTTGCCGCGATGAGCCAGACCCCGTCCCGCCACGTCCTCGTGACCGGCGCCACGCGCGGGATCGGCCGCGCCATCGCGGCCGCCTTCGCGGCGGCGGGGGATCGGGTCACCGTGCTCGGGCGCAGCCCCGAGGCGGCCGAGCGGACCCGCAGCGCGATCGGGGCGGCCCATGCGGTGGCGGCCGACGTCACCGATGCCGAGGCCCTGGCGGCGGCGCTCGCCGCGGCCGCCGCGGCGGGCGGCGCGATCGAGGTGCTCATCAACAATGCCGGGGGCGCCGAGACGGCGCCGCTCGCGCGCTGCGACCTCGCCCAGCTGCGCCGCATGATGGCACTCAACCTTGAGCCCGTCCTAACGGCGGCGCGGGCGGTGGTGCCCGCCATGCGGGCGCGCGGCACGGGCCGCATCGTCACCGTGGCGTCGACGGCGGGGCTCAAGGGCTACGCCTATGTGGGTGCCTATTGCGCGGCCAAGCACGCGGTGGTGGGGCTGACCCGGGCGCTCGCCCTCGAACTCGCCCCCACCGGAATCACCGTGAACGCGGTCTGCCCCGGCTACACGGATACCGACCTCGTGGCGGGCGCCCTCGACGGCCTTCAGGCCCGGACCGGCCGCGGCCGGGACGAGCTGATGGCGGAGTTCACCCGCCACAACCCCCTCGGCCGGCTGATCCGGCCGGAGGAGGTGGCAGCCAGCGTCCTCTGGCTCGCCTCGCCGGGCGCCTCCGGCCTCACCGGTCAGGCGATCGCCGTCGCCGGGGGCGAGCTGTGAGCCGCACCGGCTCCCCATCGACGCAAGCAGGCGGCCGGCCCGACCGGCGCCCCACCCGGGAGGATTCATGATCTGCCAGAACGCCATCGCGGCCCCGCTCGGGGATTTCCGGCCGGCGCATTTCGGCTTCGCCCTCGCGGAGGGCATCGCCACCCTCACCCTCGACCGGCCCGAGCGGAAGAACCCGCTCACCTTCGAGAGCTACGCGGAGCTGCGCGACACCTTCCGGGCGCTGCGCTACGAGGAAGCCGTCAAGTCGGTGGTCGTCACCGGGGCCGGCGGCAATTTCTCGAGCGGCGGCGACGTGTTCGAGATCATCGAGCCCCTCACCCGCATGAGCGCGACCGACCTCCACGCCTTCACGGCGATGACGGGCGACCTCGTCAAGGAGATGCGGGCCTGCCCGCAGCCGGTCGTCGCCGCGGTCGAGGGCATCTGCGCCGGGGCCGGCGCCATCATCGCCATGGCCTCGGACTTGCGGGTCGCCGGGGCCGGCGCCAGGGTGGCGTTCCTGTTCAACCGGGTGGGTCTGGCCGGCTGCGACATGGGGGCCTGCGCGATCCTGCCCCGGCTGATCGGTCAGGGGCGGGCCTCCGAACTCCTCTATACCGGCCGCTTCATGGGCGCCGAGGAGGGCGAGCGCTGGGGCTTCTTCAATCGCCTCGCTCCGGCGGGCGGCGCCCTGGAGGAGGCGCGCGCCCTGGCGCGGACGCTCGCGGCCGGACCGACCTACGCGAACGGGCTCACCAAGCGGATGCTGCACATGGAATGGGCCATGGGGGTCGACGCTGCCATCGACGCCGAGGCGGTGGCCCAGGCGCTCTGCATGAAGACGCAGGATTTCCGCCGCGCCTTCGAGGCCTTCGCCGAGAAGCGCAGGCCGGTCTTCGCGGGCGACTGAGATGCCCGACCGCAGCTTCCTCGACTGGCCCTTCTTCGAGCCTCGCCACCGCGACCTCGCGGCGGCGGCCGAGGACTGGGCCGCCCGCAGCGTGCCGGGCCTCGTCGATCACCACGATGTCGACGGCTCCTGCCGCCGGCTCGTCGCGTCCCTCGGCGAGGCCGGCTTCCTCGGCTTTGCGGCGCCGGAGGACGGGTGCTTCGACCTGCGGGCGCTCTGCCTCCTGCGCGAGACCTTTGCGCGCCACGACGGGCTCGCCGACTTCGCCTTCGCCATGCAGGGGCTCGGCACCGGGGCGCTGACTTTGTTCGGCACGCCGGCCCAGCGCGCGCAGGTGCTGCCGGGCGTGCGGGCGGGCCGCAGCCTCGCGGCCTTCGCCCTCACCGAGCCGGAGGCCGGCTCGGATGTGGCCCAGATCGCCCTGACGGCGGCGCCGGACGCAGCCGGCTTCGTGCGGCTCGATGGCGAGAAGACCTGGATCTCGAACGGCGGCATCGCCGACCACTACGTCGTCTTCGCCCGCAGCGGCGAGGCGCCGGGCGCGCGCGGCCTCTCGGCCTTCCTGGTGCCGGCGGCGACGCCAGGCCTCGCGGTGGCCGAGCGCCTGGAGACGATCGCCCCCCACCCGCTCGCGCGGCTGCGCTTCGCGGGCTGCCGCGTCCCCGAGGCGAACCGCATCGGCGAGGCCGGCACCGGCTTCAAGGTCGCGATGGCGACCCTCGACGTGTTCCGCGCCACGGTCGGGGCGGCAGCCCTCGGCTTCGCCCGGCGCGCCCTCGACGCGACGCTCGCGCGGGTGCGCACGCGGCAGCTCTTCGGGGCGCCGCTCGCCGCGCTGCAGCTCACCCAGACGAGCCTCGCCGAGATGGCGACCGCCATCGATACCGCGGCGCTCCAGGTCTACCGCGCGGCCTGGACCCGGGACGCGGGCGCGCCGCGCATCACCCGCGAGGCGGCGATGGCCAAGATGGTCGCGACCGAGGCGGCCCAGGAGGTCGTCGACCGCGCCGTGCAGCTCCATGGCGGCGAGGGCGTGCGCGCCGGCTCCGTGCCCGAGACCCTCTACCGCGAGATCCGGGCCCTGCGGATCTACGAGGGCGCCACCGAGGTCCAGAAGCTCGTCATCGCCCGCCAGATCCTGGGCTGAGCCGGCGGCATCGACGATGCCCGGCAGAGTCGGTCCGAGACGATCGAGCGTCGTCTCGGAGCAGGGTTTTCTCTCCCGCAGCCCCTTTTCGGGCCTGCACGACTGCAGCGCCAGCGGAAGGAGATCCGGAATCCAGCAGGAGAACCTGCCGCGAAGCGGCTCTGCAATAGAAACTGACGTGAGTGGAAGCTGCCACGCTCCTCATGCTGAGGTGCTTGCGCAGCAAGCCTCGAAGCACGCCTGACCGGTGCTCCCAGCCACCCGGAGATTGGACGAGCGGTCTGGGGTGCTTCGAGGCTTGCTGCGCAAGCACCTCAGCATGAGGGCCGGGGTTGGTTGCCATCGGAGGGAGGGCGCTCAGTCAGCCGTGGTTTCATCCGCCAAGGGCGGCCCGGCCGGTGGTGAACTGAAACGGCGCCGGCAAGCGGTCGCTGCGCAGCTTTTCGTGCTGGATCCCGGGTCGCATTCCGCTGACGCTGCAGTCGTCCGGGACAGGGGGTGAGCCAAAGGGGGCTGCGAGGGCGGGCAGTACCCCCGACACCGCCTTGCGGATACCGCCTCAGGCCGGTTCCGCGCGCGCCTGCCGCAGCTCCGCACGGGTCTTCGGCCTGCCGCGGCGCTTCAGCTCCTCGAGATCGGCCCGGTCGCGGACCGCGTTGCGGACGATCTGGTCCTGGCCCGGCGCGTATTGCGGCGGGCAGGGGAAGCCCTCCGCCCCGTACCAGGCCGCCGCCCGCATCGTGAAGAACGGGTCGGTGAGATGCGGGCGGCCGAGGGCGACGATGTCGGCCCGCCCGGCGGCCAGGATGGTGTTGATCTGATCCGCCGTCGTGATGTTGCCCACGCACATGGTGGCGGTCTTCGCCTCGTTGCGGATCCGCTCGGCGAAGGGCGTCTGGAACATGCGGCCGTAGAGGGGCCGCGCGTCCGTCACGGTCTGGCCCGTCGACACGTCGATCAGGTCGACCCCCGCTTGCCGGAAGGCGAGCGCGATGGCGACCGAGTCCTCCGGCGTGAGCCCACCCTCCGCCCAGTCGGTGGCCGAGAGGCGCACCGACATCGGCTTGTGCGCCGGCCAGGCGTCGCGCATCGCCCCGAACACCTCCAGCGGAAAGCGCAGCCGGTTCTCGACGCTCCCGCCATAGGCGTCCGCGCGCCGGTTCGTCAGCGGCGAGAGGAAGCTCGCCAGCAGGTAGCCGTGGGCGCAGTGGAGCTCCAGCATGTCGAAGCCGGCCCGCTCGGCGCGGCGCGTGGCGGCGACGAAATCCGCGAGGATCCGGTCCATGTCGGCCCGCGTCACCTCGCGCGGCAGCGGGCTGTCGGGGAAGTACGGGATCGGCGAGGCCGAGAGCACGTCCCAGCCGCCCTGCTCCAGGGGCCGGTCGATCCCCTCCCACATCAGCCTGGTCGCCCCTTTCCGGCCCGCATGGCCGAGCTGGAGGCAGATCCGGGTCGCCGAATGGGCGTGCACGAAGGCGACGATGCGGGCCCAGGCCGCCTCCTGCTCGTCCGTCCAGAGGCCGGCGCAGCCCGGCGTGATCCGGGCCTCCCGGGAGACGCAGGTCATCTCCGTGAACATCAGCCCCGGGCCGCCGACCGCCCGCGATCCGTAATGCACGAAGTGCCACTCGCCCGGGACGCCCTCGCGGGCCGAGTACATGCACATCGGCGACATCGCCACGCGGTTCCCGATCACCATCTCGCGCAGGCGGAAGGGCTGGAACATCGGCGCGGCGGGCGCCTCCACGGACACGTCGAAGCCCTCGCGCCGCACGCCCTCCGCGAAGGCGCGGTCCACCTTGGCGACGAAGTCGGGCGCGCGCAGGCGCAGGTTGTCGTAGGTGATCGCCTTGGCCCGGGTCATCGCCCCGAAGGCGAACTGGACCGGCTCGAAGCCGAGATAGCGCCCGACATGCTCGAACCAGACGAGGGACACGTCCGCCGCGTGCTGCGTCTTCTCGACCTCCTCGCGCCGGCCGCGCTCGAACCGCGCCAGAGCGGCCTCGACCTCGGGCTCGGCGGCGAGCGCCTCGTAGAGGGCGATGGCGTCCTCCATGGCGAGCTTGGTGCCTGAGCCGATCGAGAAATGCGCCGTCGCCTTGGCGTCGCCGATGAGGACATGGCGGCCCCGGACCCAGCGCGCATTGCGGATCATCGGGAATCGGCGCCAGATCGAGCGGTTGGTGAGGATGCGGTGGCCGTCGAGGAAGTCGCCGAAGATGCGCTCCATCAGGGCGGCCGAGTCCGGCTCGCTCATCCGGTCGAGGCCGGCGCGCCGGAAGCTGTCGGGGTCGGTCTCGAACACCCAGGTCGAGCGGTCGCGCTCGTACTGGTAGGCATGGGCGATGAAGGGACCCCAGGCGGTCTCGCGGAACAGGAACGTGAAGGCGTCGAGGGGCTTCGTCGAGCCCATCCAGGCGAAGCGGTTGGGGCGCAGGTCGATGGAGGTGCCGAAATGCGCCGCATGGCGCTGCCGGTAGGCGCTGTTGATGCCCTCGGCGACGACGACGAGGTCGGCCTCGAGCGTCTCCGCGTCGACCTCGGCCTGGAAGCGCAGCGCGACGCCGAGCGACGCGGCCCGCTCCTGCAGGATCGCCAGCAGCGTGCGCCGCGCGCAGCCGCAGAAGCCGTTGCCGCCGATGCGGTGGACCTCGCCCTTCACGTGGATGGCGATGTCGTCCCAGTAGGCGAATTCCTCGATGATGCGCGCGTAGCTCGGAGGGTCGTAGCGCTCGAAGATGTCGAGCGTCGCATCGGAGAAGACGACCCCGAAGCCGAACGTGTCGTCGGCGCGGTTGCGCTCGTAGACCGTGATCTCGCTGTCGGGGAACCGCTGCTTGACGAGGAGCGCGAGGTAGAGCCCGGCCGGTCCGCCGCCGACCACCGCCATCGACTTCGGCATCGCTGCTGCTCCGTGCCTGCCGGTGCCTGTCCGAGGATCTGCTTCAGGCTTAAAGCACCTTGCCGCCGCGGGCAAGATGCTTTAAGCTTAAATGATCTCGTTCGGGCTGCCCGCCCCGCCTTGGGAACCGGCGCAGTCCCCGCGTCAGGATGAGGAGAGGCGGCCTCCGCCTCTTCCGGGAGAATGCAAACGATCAGCCAGTGACAATCCGCCAGAAGCTTGCCCAGGGCGTCTGACGGCCGCCGACGCGTCGAGCACAAGGTGTCCTCCCGTGACCGAAACCGCTCATCTCGATACGTTCGCCCGCGACAACCTTCCGCCCCGCGAGCACTGGCCCGACCTGATCTTCGCGCTGCCGGAGCTGCGCTACCCGGCGCGCCTGAACTGCGTGTCGCAGTTCCTCGACCGCTGGATCGCCGAGGGGCACGGGCACGCCCTCTGCCTCGTCGGCGAGCACGAATCGCTGACCTACCGGCAGTTCTTCGAGCGCGTGAACCGCATCGCCAACGTCCTGGTGAACCGGCTGGGGCTGAGGCCCGGGAACCGCGTCCTGCTCCGGTCCGGGAACACACCGGCCCTGGTCGCGGCCTATCTGGCGGTGATCAAGGCGGGCGGCATCGTCGTCGCGACGATGCCGATGCTGCGGGCGCGCGAACTCGCCTATCCGCTGAACAAGGCGCGGATCGCGCTCGCCCTGTGCGACCACCGGCTCGCCGACGAGATGGAGCGCGCCCGTCCCCTGGCGCCCGGCCTGGAGCGGGTCGTCTACTGGGGGTCGGGAGCAGCCGATTCCCTCGAAGCCCTGGCCGCGCGGGAGAGCCCCGCCTTCACGGCCGTCGACACCGCGGCGGACGACATCTGCCTGATCGCCTTCACGTCCGGCACCACGGGCGAGCCGAAGGGAGCGATGCATTTCCACCGCGACATGCTGGCGATCTGCGACACCTATGCCCGCCACGTGGTGCGGGCGGTGCCGGAGGACCGCTTCATCGGCTCGGCGCCGCTCGCCTTCACGTTCGGGCTCGCGATCGTCCTCTTCCCGATGCGGATCGGGGCGACCGGCATCGTCCTCGAACTGGCGGGACCGGATGCGCTCGCCGCCGCGATCGCCCGGGAGCGGGCGACGATCTGCTTCACGGCGCCCACCGCCTATCGGGCCATCCTGCGCAGGATCGGGCAGTGCGATCTCTCCTCCCTGCGCCGCTGCATCTCGGCGGGCGAGGCCCTTCCGCGCCCCACCTTCGAGGCCTGGGAGGCCGCCACCGGGCTGAAGCTCCTCGACGGGATCGGCGGCACCGAGATGCTGCACATCTATCTCAGCGCGTCCGAGGATCAGGTCCGGCCCGGCGCGACGGGCCGCCCGGTCCCCGGCTTCGAGGCCCGCGTCGTCGACGACGAGGGCCGGGAACTGCCTCCGGGCACGGTCGGGCGCCTCGCCGTGCGCGGGCCGATCGGGTGCCGCTACCTCGCCGATGCCCGCCAGACGGCCTATGTCGCCGACGGCTGGAACTACCCCGGCGACAGCTACCTCATGGATGAGGACGGCTACTTCTGGTACCAGGCCCGCACCGACGACATGATCGTGTCGTCCGGCTACAACATCGCGGGACCGGAGGTCGAGGCGGCCCTGCTCGGCCATCCGGGCGTGGCCGAATGCGCCGTGGTCGGCGCTCCCGATCCGGAGCGCGGCACCATCGTGAAGGCCTATGTGGTGCCCGCGCCCGCGGCGCTGCCCGGGCCGGACCTCGCGCAGGCCCTGCAGGATTTCGTCAAGACGGAGATCGCGCCCTACAAGTATCCGCGGGCGATCGAGTTCGTGGAGGCCCTGCCGAAGACCGCCTCCGGCAAGGTCCAGCGCTTCGCGCTGCGCCGGCTGGCAGCCGCGGCCGCCGCCGTCACGGTGCCCGCGTGACCCTCCGCACGCGCTCCGGTCGCACGGCCCGTCGGCGCGCCGCGGCGGCCGAGGCGCCCCTGTTCCTGCCGAGAATCGTGTCTGGAGAGAGGATCCGGTGAGAGTCATGGAACCCGGCATCGGGGCGCAGGACGGCCCGACGCGCCTGCAACCGGCCGGCTGGCCGGCGCCGCGGGGCTACGCCAACGGCATGGCGGCGAGCGGCCGCCTCGTGGTCACGGGCGGCATGGTCGGCTGGGACGCGCAGGAGCGCTTCCCCGCGGGCCTCGTGGCGCAGGTCCGCCAAGCGCTGGAGAACATCCGGGCGATCCTGGCCGAGGCGGGGGCGGAGCCGCGCCATCTCGTGCGCCTGACCTGGTACGTCGTCGACATGGACGAGTATCTCGGGGCGCGGCGCGATCTCGGCGGCGTCTACCGGGAGGTGTTCGGCGACCATTACCCGGCCATGGCGCTGGTGCAGGTCGTGCGTCTGGTCGAGCCGTCCGCGCGAGTCGAGATCGAGGCGACCGCCGTGGTGCCGGCCTGAGGCGGAGACCGTGTCGATGACTCGGGAAGAGCGCGAGAGGCTGGATCGGGAATACAATGCGCGGGCGGGCGTGCCGAGCTTCGAGGCGGAATATGCGCGCTACCTGGCGGCGAGCGCGCGAGCCAGGGCCGGACTCGCCCGCATTCCCGACCTCGCCTACGACCCGGTCTCCGGCGAGGTGCTCGATCTCTACCCGGCCGGGCCGGGCAGCCCCCTGTTCCTGTGGATCCACGGCGGCTACTGGCGGGCGCTCTCCAAGGACGACAACGCCTTCGCGGCGCTCGGGCTCGTGCCGAAGGGGATCTCGGTCGCCGTACTGAATTACGGGCTCGCGCCCGCCGTCAGCCTCGACGAGATCGTGCGGCAGACGCGGACAGCCGCCGCATGGCTGCACGGGAATGCCGGCCGGTTCGGCCTCGACGGGCGCCGCCTGCATGTCGGCGGGTCATCGGCTGGCGGCCATCTCGGCGGCATGCTGCTCGCGGAGGGCTGGCCGGCGGCCTTCGGCCTGCCGCGGGACGTGGTGGCCTCGGCCCTGCTGCTCTCCGGCCTCATGGATCTGGAGCCGCTGATCCACACCCACATCAATGCCTGGATGAAGCTCGACCTCGCGACGGCCCGGCGCAACAGCCCGCTCCGGCTCATCCCGGCGCAGTCGGACGCCCTGCTGCTCGCCTCGGTCGGGGGCCTCGAGAGCGCGGCCTTCAAGGAGCAGACGGCCGCCTTCGCGGATGCCTGGGAGGCCGCCGGCCACCCCACCCGCCGGATCGCGATGCCGGGCCATCATCATTTCGACATCGCCCTCAGCCTGAGCGAGCCCGACGGCGTGCTCGCCCGCGCGGTCGCCGCCGCGCTCTGAGCGATCCCCGACTGGCTAGAGCAGGATCCGTTCATGGTGGAACGGACCCTGCTCCAGGTTTTTGATTGTGCCGCATTGTCTGCGACGAACCGGCATCCACTTCGTCGGAAAATGCTCTAATCCGCCGCGCAGCGCATCAGGTCGAGCGAGCGTTCGAGCGCCAGGAGCAGGCGCTCCAGGCTCTCCCGCTCCTCCGTGCTCAGGCCGGAGAGGAGCTGCTCCTCACGGGCGAGCAGCAGCGGCACGAGTTCCTCGTAGACTGCGCGGCCCTTCGGGCTCAGCTGGAGCATGATCTCCCGCCGGTTCTCGTCCGTCTCCTGGCGCTCGACGAGGCCGAGCTCCACGAGGTGGCTCACCGCGCGGCTGATGCGGGTCTTGTGGGTGCGCGTGCAGCGCACGACGTAGCTCGCGCTGCGCGGCGTCTCGTGCATGCCGAGCGTCGCCAGAACCCGCCATTCCGGGATGTCGATGTCGAACCGCGCATAGTCGGCGGCGAGCGCGTTGCTGAACTCCGCCGCGAGCCGGTTGATCCGAAAGGGAACGAAGCGCAGCAGGTTCAGCCGGGTCATAAAGGCTCGCTCTCGGGGCCGCGCTGTCGACGGAATCCCCTTGACGGTTGCGATCGCAACAGACTATGAACTGTTGCAGTCACAACAATCACGGTCCGGCCGCGGTTGCAATCCCCGGGAGGCGATCGTGCCGGGACATCAGGAGGAGCGCCGCATGAGCAGGGGATTCGCGAGCCAGGGCGACCTCGCCGAGAAGCGCGAGACCTTCACGGAACTGGCCCCCGGCGTCTACGCGCTGACGGCGGAAGGCGACCCGAATTCGGGCGTGGTGGTCGGTGACGACTCGGCGCTCGTCATCGACGCGCGCGCGACGCCGCGCATGGCCGGCGACCTCGTCGCCCGGGTCCGGGAGGTCACCGACAAGCCGATCCGCCACGTGCTGCTCACCCACTACCACGCGGTGCGCGTGCTGGGGGTGGCCGGGTATCCGGACCGGGTCAACGTCATCGCCAGCGACGCGACCCGCGGCATGATCGTGGAGCGCGGCCAGCAGGACATGGAATCCGAGATCCAGCGCTTCCCGCGGCTGTTCCGCGGCAAGGAGGAGATCCCGGGCCTGACCTGGCCGACGCTCACCTTCCACGGCGAGATGACGCTGTGGCTCGGCTCCCGCGAGGTGCGCATCCTCCATGCGGGGCGCGGCCACACGCGGGGCGACACGATCGCGTGGCTGCCGCAGGAGCGGGTGCTGTTTTCCGGCGACCTCGTGGAATACGGCGCCACGCCCTATTGCGGGGATGCCCATTTCCAGGACTGGCCCGCCACCCTCGACCGGCTGGAGGCCCTGGATGCGGCGGCGCTGGTGCCGGGCCGGGGCGAGGCCCTGACCACCCCGGAGCAGATCCGCGAGGGCCTCGCGGGCACGCGGTCGTTCCTGCGCGACCTGTTCGGGATCGCCCGCGAGGGCGTCGTGGCGGGCCACGACCTCAAGGCGGTCTACGACCGGGCCATGGCCGAGATGCGGCCCAAATACGGGCACTGGGTCATCTTCGAGCATTGCATGCCCTTCGACGTCAGCCGCGCCTACGACGAGGCCAAGGGCATCGACAATCCCCGCATCTGGACTGCGGAGCGCGATATGGAGATGTGGCGCGCCCTCGAAGGCTGACGCCTCCGCCACCGCTTGACGCCCGGATCAACCGGGCGCGGCTGCCAGGGAGAAACGCCATGATCCCGAGCCCTCGCTTCGCCTACACGCCGCCCCCCGACCTCGCCGGCGGGCCGGGCCGCCAGCCGGTCGTGGTGATCGGCGCCGGGCCGGTCGGGCTCACCTGCGCCCTCGACCTCGCGAGCCGGGGCGTGCCGGTGGTGGTGCTCGACGACGACGATACGGTCGCCACCGGCAGCCGGGCGATCTGCTGGGCCAAGCGCACCCTCGAGATCTGGGACCGTCTCGGGGTCGGCGAGCGCATGGTCGAGAAGGGTGTGACCTGGAGCGTCGGCCGCGTCTTCCACGGCGACCGCGAGCTCTACCGCTTCGATCTCCTGCCCGAGAGCGGCCATCGCCGCCCGGCCTTCATCAATCTCCAGCAATACTACGTCGAGCAGTTCCTGATCGAGCGGGCGGCGGACTTCCCCGGCCTGATCGAGCTGCGCTGGAAGAACGAGGTCACGGGCCTGACGCAGACGGGCGACGGGGTGCGCCTGGAGGTGATGACCCCGGACGGCCCCTACGCGCTCGAGGCCGACTGGGTCATCGCCGCGGACGGGGCGCGCTCGCCCACCCGCACCCGGATGGGGCTGCCCTTCCCGGGCCAGCGCTTCGAGGAGCGCTTCCTCATCGCCGACGTGCGGATGAAGGCGGACTTCCCGACCGAGCGCCTGTTCTGGTTCGAGCCGACCTTCCATGCGGGCCAGAGCGCGCTCCTGCACCGCCAGCCGGACGACGTGTTCCGGATCGACTTCCAGCTCGGGCCGGATGCGGATCCCGAGCGGGAGCGGCAGCCCGAACGCGTGATGCCCCGGGTGCGGGCGATCGTCGGCGAGGACACGCCCGTCACGCTCGAATGGTGCTCGGTCTACACCTTCCGCTGCGCGCGGCTGGAGCGGTTCGTGCACGGCCGGGTGGTGTTCGTCGGCGACAGCGCCCACGTGGTCAGCCCCTTCGGGGCGCGGGGCGGCAACGGCGGCATCCAGGACGCCGATAATCTCTGCTGGAAGCTCGCCCTCGTGCTCGCGGACCAAGCGCCCGAGGGGCTGATCGCCACCTACGACGAGGAGCGCGGACGCGGCGCGGACGAGAACATCCTGAATTCGAGCCGCACGACCAATTTCATGACGCCGAAGACGAAGGCCGAGCGGCACTTCCGCGACGGGGTGCTGGCGCTCGCCGCCGAGGCGCCCTTCGCCCGCAACCTCCTCAATGCCGGGCGGCTGTCGCGGCCCTGCAGCCTCGCCGACCTCTCGCTCCAGACCCCGGATGCGGTCCCGCAGGCGGGAGGCCTTCCTCCCGGCAGCCCCTGCCTCGACGCTCCCGTGCAGGACGCGGCGGGCCGGCCCGGCTGGCTGCTCGACCGCCTCGGCGGGAGCTTCACGCTCCTGAGCTTCGCAAGGAGCGAGGCACCCGACCTCGGCGGCCTTGCCGGGCTGGAGCCCGGGCTGCGCTGCGTCGTCGTGAGCGACCGCCCGCTCGCCGTGCCCGGCGCGGAGGTGCTGCGGGATGCCGAGGGCCTTGCCGCCCTGCGCTACGGCGCCGAACCCGGCACCACCTACCTCGTGCGGCCGGACGCCCATGTGGCGGCCCGCTTCGCCGGGTGCGACGGGGACGCCATCGCCCGGGCCCTGGCGCGGGCCACCGGCCGGGCCGGGCTCACCGTGCGGGAGGCTGCGTGATGGGCGGGATGCTGCGACAGGACGATGGATTCGCCGGTCAGGCCGACCGTGCCTACGAGGCGCTGATCCGGGCGCATCAGGGGCTCGGCGACGAGGAGAGCGCGGCGCTGAACGCGCGCCTCGTCCTGATCCTCGCCCACGAGGTCGGCGACCTCGCCCGGCTCTCGGAGGCGATCGCTCTCGCGCGCCGCAGCCTGCATCTGCACGAGCCGGAAAGCGGCTGCGCCTGAGGCGACGGAGGGCCCGGGCGGCCACGGGACCGGAATGGGGCGGACCGCCCGCCAGAGGCGGCGC
This sequence comes from Methylobacterium nodulans ORS 2060, assembly GCF_000022085.1. NCBI lineage: Bacteria > Pseudomonadati > Pseudomonadota > Alphaproteobacteria > Hyphomicrobiales > Methylobacteriaceae > Methylobacterium > Methylobacterium nodulans. Next base: position 1,265,664 of record NC_011894.1, on the reverse strand, counting down.
CGGAACGGAGGAAACTGCCTTGCTGTCGAGACCATCCCACGCGCTGCTGGCCGTTCTGGCGGGGCTCGGCCTCCTGCTCCCGGCCGCCCGCGCCTCCGCCCAGATCTCCGACGAGGCCGTCACGATCGGCGTGCTGACCGATATGTCGGGACCCTTCAGCGACATCGGCGGCAAGGGCTCGGTCGCCGCCGCCGAAATGGCCGCGCAGGATTTCGGCGGCAGCGTCAAGGGCCGGCCGATCCGGATCCTCGCCGCGGACCACCAGAACAAGCCGGATGTCGGCTCGGCCATCGCGCGGGCCTGGTTCGACCGCGACGGGGTCGACGCCGTGGCCGACCTGCCGGTGACCTCGGTCGCCCTCGCCGTCCTGGAGATCGCCCGCGACAAGAAGCGGACCGTGCTCATCGCCGGCGCGGCCGCCTCGGACCTCACCGGCCGCGCCTGCTCGCCCTATTCGACCCATTGGGCCGATGACAGCTTCGCGCTCGCCAACGGGACCGCCACCGCGGTGACGAAGGCCGGCGACCGCTCCTGGTTCTTCGTGACGGCGGACTACGCCTTCGGCCATGCCATGGAGCGCGACGCGACCGCCGCCGTGAAGGCCGCAGGCGGCACGGTGAAGGGCAGCATCCGCCACCCGCTCGCGGCGCCCGACTTCTCGTCCTACCTCCTCCAGGCGCAAGGCTCGGGCGCCAAGGTGATCGGGCTTGCCAGCGCCGGCGGCGACACCATCAACGCCATCAAGCAGGCCGCCGAGTTCGGCATCGCGGGCAGCGGCCAGCGGGTCGCGGGCTTCCTCGTCTTCCTCAGCGACGTGCACAGCCTCGGCCTCGCCGTCGCCCAGGGGCTGCTCGTCTCGACGGGCTTCTACTGGGACCAGAACGACGCCGCCCGTGCCTTCGGCAAGCGCTTCTTCGCCAAGACCGGCCGGATGCCGACCAAGCAGCAGGCCTCCGTCTACGCCTCGGTGACCCAGTACCTGAAGGCCGTGGACGAAGCCGGCACGGACGAGGCCGGCGCGGTCAACCGGGTGATGCGCCGGCTGCCGGTCGATTACTTCGGGCATCCGGCCTCGATCCGGCCGGACGGACGCGTGCTCTACGACCTGACCCTCTACGAGGTGAAGGCTCCCGCCGAGAGCAAGGCTCCGTACGACTATTACAAGCCGATCGCGACGATCCCGGCCGCGGAGGCGTTCCGTTCCGAGCGGGATGGCGGCTGCGTCATCGCCCCCTGAGACAGCCCGTTCCCGAGCCGAGGAGACCAGCCATGACCCACCATCCCTCGCTGGAGGCTGCGGCGAAAAACTCGTCGGCGGCCCTCCATTCCGGCTACATGTCGGGCTTCGGCAACGGCTTCGAGACCGAGGCGCTGCCCGGCGCGCTGCCGATCGGCCGCAACTCGCCCCAGAAATGCCCCTATGGGCTCTACGCCGAGCAGCTCTCGGGCTCGCCCTTCACGGCGCCGCGCACCACCAACGAGCGCTCCTGGCTCTACCGCATCCGCCCGACCGTGATGCATTGGGGCGCCTTCGCCAAGGCCGAGATCGGGCTGTGGCGCACCGCGCCGGCTGAGGTGGTCGAGCTGCCGATCGCGCCCCTGCGCTGGGACCCGATCCCGATCCCCTCCGAGCCGCTCTCCTTCGTCGAGGGCATCCGCACCATGACTACGGCCGGGGACGCCGGGTCCCAGGCCGGCATGGGCGCGCATCTCTACTTCGCCACCCGCTCGATGCGGGACGAGTACTTCTACAACGCCGACGGAGAGATGCTGGTCGTGCCCCAGCAGGGGGCCTTGCGCTTCTGCACCGAGTTCGGGGTGATCGACATCGAGCCCGGCGAGATCGCGGTGATCCCGCGCGGGGTGAAGATCCGGGTCGAGCTCCCCGGCGGGCCGGCCCGCGGCTATCTCTGCGAGAATTACGGCGGCGCCTTCACGCTGCCCGAGCGCGGCCCGATCGGCGCCAATTGCCTCGCCAACCAGCGCGACTTCCTCACCCCGGTCGCGGCCTACGAGGACCGCGACGGCCCCGCCACCATGCTGGTGAAGTGGGGCGGGAGCCTGTGGGCGGCGACGATCGACCACTCGCCCCTCGACGTGGTCGCCTGGCACGGCAACTACGCGCCCTACAAGTACGACCTGCGCAAGTACTCGCCGGTCGGGCCGATCCTGTTCGACCATGCCGACCCGTCGATCTTCACGGTGCTGACCTCGCCCTCGGAGACGCCCGGCACCGCCAACATCGATTTCGTGCTGTTCTCCGACCGCTGGCTGGTGGCCGAGAACACGTTCCGGCCGCCCTGGTATCACCTGAACGTGATGAGCGAGTTCATGGGGCTGGTCTACGGGGTCTACGACGCCAAGACCGGCGGCGGCTTCCAGCCCGGCGGGGTCTCGCTGCACAACACCCTGCTGCCGCACGGGCCGGACGTGGACGCCTTCGAGCGCGCCTCGAACGCCGAGCTCAAGCCGCACAAGCTCGAGGGCACGCTCGCCTTCATGTTCGAGACCCGCTTCCCCCAGAAGGTCAGCCGCTTCGCGGCCGAGCATCCGGCCCTGCAGAAGGACTACGCAGGCTACGGGCGCAAGCTCGCCAAGCATTTCGATCCGCGCCGGCCAGAGGCTCGCTGATGGCAAACCTCGATCACACCCACGATCCGGCCCTGCGCTGCTTCGTGCCTGGGGCCGACGGGCATGCGGACTTCCCGATCCAGAACCTGCCGCTCGGGATGTTCTCGCCGCGGGACGGCGCGCCCCGGGCCGGGGTGGCGATCGGCGACCACATCCTCGACCTGCCGGCTCTGCTCGCGGCGGGCCTCGTGTCCGGCGAGGCGGCGCGGGCCGTCGAGGCCGCGGGGCCGGGCCTGAACGGCCTCCTGGCGCTCGGCGCCGGGCCGCGGCGGGCCCTGCGGCTGCGGCTGTCGGAGCTTCTCCGCGAGGGCAGCCCGGAGCGCGGGCGCGTCGAGCCGCTCCTGCACGCGGCTGCTGCCTGCGACCTCCACCTGCCGGCCCGGATCGGCGACTACACCGACTTCTACGTCGGCATCCACCACGCGGAGAACATCGGCCGGCTGTTCCGGCCCGACACCCCGCTGCTGCCGAACTACAAGCACGTGCCGATCGGCTATCATGGCCGCGCCTCCTCGATCCGGCCCTCCGGCATGCCGGTGCGCCGTCCGAGTGGCCAGACGAAGCCGGCGGAGGCCGCGGCGCCGGTCTTCGGTCCCTCGCGCCGGCTCGACTACGAGCTGGAGCTCGGGATCTGGATCGGGCCGGGCAACGACCTCGGCGAGCCAGTCTCGATCGGCGCGGCCTCCTCCCACATCGCGGGCTTCTGCCTGCTCAACGACTGGTCGGCCCGCGACATCCAGGCCTGGGAGTACCAGCCGCTCGGGCCCTTCCTGGCCAAGAACTTCGCCACGACCATCTCGCCCTGGATCATCACGCCGGAGGCGCTGGCGCCGTTCCGGATCGCGCAGCCGCCCCGGCCCGACGGCGACCCGGCCCCCCTGCCCTATCTCGCCGACGAGGCCGACCAGCGCGAGGGCGCCTTCGACCTCGCCCTGGAGGTTCTGCTCGCGACGCCGGGTCTGCGCGCGGCCGGCCGGCCGCCCTTTCCCGTCGCGCGCTCGAACACCCGGCACATGTACTGGACCGTGGCGCAGCTCGTCGCCCACCACACCTGCGGGGGCTGCAACCTGCAGCCGGGCGACCTCCTCGGCTCCGGCACCATCTCGGGCCCGGACCTCGAATCCTGCGGCAGCCTCGTCGAGGCGACCCGCGGCGGCCGGCAGCCGATCCGGCTGCCTTCCGGCGAGGAGCGCCTGTTCCTGGAGGACGGCGACGAGGTGATCCTGCGGGCGTGGGGCCGGCGCGCGGGCTTTGCGGCGATCGGCTTCGGCGAGTGCCGGGCCAGAGTGGTGGGAGGCGGGCCGTGAAGCTCTACGGCTACTGGCGCTCGACCTCGTCCTATCGGCTCAGGATCGCGCTCGCTCTCAAGGGGCTCGCCGTCGAGACGGTCCCGGTCCACCTCCTGCGCGACGGCGGCGAGCAGCGCCGGGCCGCCTACCGGGCGATCAACCCGCAGGGGCGGGTGCCGAGCCTCGTCCTCAATGGCGGGCAGGTGCTGATCCAGTCGCCGGCCATCATCGAGTATCTGGAGGAGACCGTGCCCGCCCCGCCCCTGCTGCCGGCCGATCCCGTCGCGCGGGCCCGGGTGCGGGCCGTGGCCGCCCTGATCGGCTGCGACATCCACCCGCTGCACAATATCGGCCCGCTCAGCCTGCTGCGGCAGGATTTCGGGCGCTCGGAGGCGGAGGTCGCGGCCTGGATCGCGCGCTGGATCGGCGACGGTTTCGCGGCGGTCGAGGCGCTGATCGACGGCGAGACCTACTGCTTCGGCGCCGAGCCCGGCCTTGCGGACGTCTATCTCGTCCCGCAGGTCTACGCGGCTCGCCGGTTCGGCGTGCCCCTGGAGCCCTATCCGAAGATCCGGCGGGTCGCCGTGCGGGCCGAGGCGCATCCCGCCTTCCGGGCGGCCCATCCGGATGCGCAGCCCGATGCGGCGTGACCCCAAGAGGTGACACCGGGAGGCTGCCGGCTTGCCAGACGGCGCCGGATCGGCTGGAGGATGAGCGGGAGGCCGCAGCACCCCGCCGGGGACGAGCGGGGGCGGGCCCCGGGAGGACATGCCCGATGAATCGATACGCCGCCGGCCTCTGCGGGGCCGTCCTCGCGCTTCTCGCCGGAGGGCCCGCCCGGGCCCAGACCTCCGACGACGTGGTGCGGATCGGGGTCCTGACCGACCTCTCGGGCCCCTACGCGGATAGCGGCGGGCGCGGCTCGGTGGTGGCGGCCGAGATGGCGGCCGGGGATTTCGGCGGCCGCGCGCGGGGCAAGCCGGTCGAGATCGTCTCGGCCGACCATCAGAACAAGCCCGACGTGGCCTCCAGCATCGCCCGGCGCTGGTACGACGTCGAGAAGGTCGACGCCATCGTGGACCTGCCGGTGACCGCGATCGCGCTCGCCGTTCAGGCCGTGTCCAAGGAGAAGAACCGCACCGTGATGATCACGGCGGCGGCGACCTCGGACCTCACCGCCAAGACCTGCTCGGCCGTCAGCTCCCACTGGACCGACGACACCCATGCGCTCACCGCCGGCACCGCCCGGGCGGTGTTCGAGCGCGGCGGCAGGTCCTGGTACTTCATCACCGTCGACCACGCCTTCGGCCACGCGCTCCAGAAGGCGGCGACGGAGGTGGTCGAGGCCCTCGGCGGCCGGGTCGTCGGCACCTCGCGCCACCCGATCAACACCGCCGACTACTCGTCCTTCCTGCTCCAGGCGCAGAGCTCGGGGGCGGACGTGGTCGCCTTTGCCAGCGTCGGCGACGACTTCACCAAGGCAATCAAGCAGGCCAATGAGTTCGGCCTGACCCAGGGGGCGCAGACGCTCACCGGCTTCCTCGTCTACATCACCGATATCAAGGGCCTCGGCCTGCCTGTCGCCCGCGGCCTGACCTTCTCGTCCGCCTTCTACTGGGACCAGAGCGAATCCGCTCGGGCCTTCGCGAAGCGCTTCCAGGAGAAGACCGGCGCGATGCCGACCAAGAACCAGGCGCTGATCTACGCCGCCGTGACGCATTACCTGAAGGCGATCGATCGCGCCGGGACCGACGAGGCGGTGGCGGTCAACCGGGCCATGCGGGCGATGCCGGTCGCCTTCTTCGACCGACCCGCCTCGCTGCGGGCGGATGGCCGGCTCCTCTACGACCCCGTGCTCTACCGGGTGAAGGACCCGAGCGCCAGCAAGGGGCCCTGGGACCTCTACGAGGCGGTGCGCACCATCCCGCAGGGCGAGGCCTTCCTGCCGATGAACCCGGCCTGCGCCGAGCGGAACGGGTGAGCCCGATGACGGATGCGGCGCTCGCCCGCAGCTTCGACCTGCGGCGCCTGCCGGACGGGTTCTGCGACGATCCCTACCCGGTCTATGCCGCCTTGCGGCAGCACGCCCCGGTCCATGTCTTCGCGGAGGGCCACCTGCTGCTCTCCCGCTACGCGGACCTGGAGCGGGTCTACAAGGACGCCGCGACCTTCAGCTCCGACAAGACGGTGGAGTTCGGGGCCAAGTACGGCCCCTCGCCCCTCTACGACCACCACACGACGAGCCTCGTCTTCAACGATCCGCCGCGCCACACGCGGGTCCGGCGCATCATCGCGGGCGCCCTCACCCCGCGGGCCATCGCCTCGATGGAGGCCGGCATCGTCGCGCTGGTGGACGGCCTTCTCGACGCGGCCGCGGCGCGGGGGCGCATCGACCTGATCGAGGATTTCGCCGCCGCGATCCCGGTCGAGGTGATCGGCAACCTGCTCGGCGTGCCGCGGGCCGAGCGGGGGCCGCTGCGGGCGTGGTCGCTCGCGATCCTGGGCGCCCTGGAGCCGGTCCTCGATCCCGAGGCGGAGGCGGCCGGCAACCGGGCCGTGACCGAGTTCCTGGCCTATCTCGACGGTCTCGTCGCCGAGCGGCGGCGCCGTCCGGGCGATCCGGACAAGGATATCCTGACCCGGCTGATCCGGGGCGAGCCGGGGGGCGAGCGGCTCGCGCCCGAGGAGCTTTTGCAGAACTGCATCTTCATCCTCAATGCCGGCCACGAGACCACCACCAACCTGATCGGCAACGGCCTGCACCTGCTGACGCTCTGGCCGCAGGCGCGCGAGCGGCTCCGCGCCGAGCCGGACCTGATCCGCAAGGCGGTCGAGGAAATGCTGCGCTTCGAGAGCTCGAACCAGCTCGGCAACCGCATCGCCGCCAAGCCCTTCACGATGGGCGGCCGCGCCTTTCCGGCGGGCACCCGGATCACGCTCTGCATCGGGGCGGCGAACCGCGATCCCGAGCAGTTCCCGGACCCCGACCGATTCGACATCGCCCGCGACCCGAACCGCCACCTCGCCTTCGCGAGCGGCATCCACCAATGCGTCGGCATGAACGTGGCGCGCCTGGAGGGGCGGATCGCCATCGGGCGCTTCCTCGCCCGCTTTCCCGCCTACGCCCTCGACGGTCCCCCGCTGCGCTCGCAACGGGTGCGCTTCCGCGGCTTCCTGCGGATGCCCGCGCGGCTCGCCTGAGAACTACTTGAACCACAGCACCGAGGCGAAGATCAGGGCCACCAGCACGATGAAGGCGAGGAAGTACGGCAGGGCCTTGTTCTGCCGGTGATGGGCATAGGAGGCCTTCTCGGCCCCGGTCGCCGTCCAGCGCGCGTCGCCCTCGCTCCTGCGCGCCTGGGCCACCTGCTCGGGCGAGGGTGGGTGGCCGGCGGCCTCATCGTCGGTGCCGAGCGGCGCGAGGCCGGGATCGAACACCTCCGTCTTGTCGCCCGTGCGGCCGCTGTCGATGTCGGCCTTGAGCTGGGCCGAGGTGGAATCGGCACCGGGGGCGGGCGGCGGGTCGATCGGCTTGATCGTGTGGGTCGGGGGAAGGTCCGTACGGGGTTCGGCCATGCTCCGCCTCGCGCCGCATGAGGTCGCACCGCCGGACGGACCGGCGCCGGCTCGCCCGGGTGCGCTCGGTCAACCGCGGGGCCGGCCGGGTCGTTCCGGCCGCATCGCGCCATCGGGTTGCGGCGGATCTCCGGTGCCAGGAACCCGGCCGCCGCCCGTGTTGAGCCCGCGAAGGCTGACCCTTCATCGGACCCTCCTGCAAGCCCCTTCACGCCCCTCGGCCCGGCCGGCGGGGCGTTTCTTTGTGGAGGTGCAGGAGCCCAGCGGCAAGGTCATGGGCACCGAGCGGAACGGAACCCCAGTGACGCCCGGGCGCTATAGCGAGGGCCCGTCCATCGACGGACGCGGGCAGTTCCACGTCAAGGCGTTCGAGCCCCTCGGCGACGAGCCGGTGCTCGGACCGGCCCGTCCCGATTCGGGGGCCCAGAGGGAGCAGATGGCCGAGCCGCCGGTCACCAACAGCAAGGTGTGACGGAATGCGGGGAGCATGAACCTGCGCGCGCATGAGATGGGGCACGGGGCGGGCGCGCCGCCCGGCCTCCGGCAGGTTCATGCGCGCCGGGTCTCGCCCGCCGGCCTCGACTGGCGGGCGGCGGCGCTGCTCGGGCTGATCAGCAGCAGCGTTTCGACGCTGGCGAGCCAGTTCGCCGCGGCCCGGATCGGCCGCGACGCCATGGTCGACTGGACGGTGGTCGCGGCGATCCCGCTCCGGGACGGGGCCCTCCAGGTGGAGCCGGGCTGGCCGGTCATCCTTGCCGGCATCCTGTTCCACCAATGGGCCGATTTCTCCTGGGCCGTGGTGTTCTTCGGCCTGCTCGGGCGCTGGACGGCGGATCTTCGCCCGGGGGTCATCCTGTTCCTCGCAGCGCCCTGGGCGCTCCTGACCTCCTCGGCGGAGTGGCTGTTCCTGGTGCCGGTATTCCCCTTCTGGCAGCCGGTCTTCACGCTGGAGCAGCCCTACTGGATCGGCTTCCTGGTCCACCTGACCTCCGCCCTGGCCTATCCGCTCTTCCCCTGGCTGCGGGATCGGCTCGCCGACCGCCCCTCCCCGCATGCGCGGGCCGCCGCTCTCGGGGCCGGTCTCGGCGCCGCCGGCCTCCTCGGCCTCGGCTGTCTCGCGTTCCTCGGCTGGCAGGGCCGCGAACTGCCCTGGGCGGGAGCCGACCTCGCCTACGACCAGGGCTTCATCCGCCGCATGAGCGGCCACCACGCGCAGGGCGTGGCGCTCGCGCGGCTCGGCGCCGAGCGGGCGCAGGATTCGCGGCTGCGCGCGCTGGCCCGGCTGATGGCGGCGGCGCAGGCCGGCGAGATCGCCGTCTTCGATCAGTGGTGGCGCAGCTGGTTCCGAACGCCGCCCGAAATCTGCTCGCCCGCCGAGCGGGCCGCGATGCCCGGAATGCTGGACCCGTCGGAGCTCGACGGCTTGGCGCGTGCGGCGCCGGATGCGTTCGACGGTGCGTTCGTGCGCCTGATGACGACCCATCACCGCGGCGCCATCGCGATGGCCGACGAGGCGATGCGCCGGGCGGGCGACCCGCGCCTGCGCCTCATGGCCCAGGCCATCCGCCACGGGCAGCGCGGCGAGATCGACCTGATGCACGGGGCCGCGGGCCTGGCGGCGAGCCGGGCCGCGGTGGCGAATTTCCTGCTCCCGCTCGGTCAGGCGCCGGCCGATCGAGATCGCCACCGGCCGAGCCGACCTGACGGATGAACCCTGAGGCGGCGGCATGAGCGCCCCCGATGGCAGCCCCCACCGCCCTCATGCTGAGGGCTCCACGCACGTCATCCGGGATCGGCCAGGTCCACCGCCCGGCTCTCCCGGTGCCCTCCCGGCCGCGGCCCCTACCCGCCGCGGCCGTAGACGTCCTCGATGCGGACGATATCGTCCTCGCCGGTGTAGCTGCCGACCTGGACCTCGATCAGCTCCAGCGGGATCTTGCCGGGATTGACCAGGCGGTGCACGCAGCCGATCGGCAGGTAGATCGCCTCGTTCTCGTGCACCAGCGTCACCCGCTCGTCCACCGTCACCTCCGCCGTGCCGCGCACCACCACCCAGTGCTCCGCCCGGTGATAGTGCTTCTGCAGCGACAGCCGCCCGCCCGGCTTGACGGTGATCCGCTTCACCTGGAAGCGCTGGCCGAGGTCGATGCGCTGGTAGGAGCCCCAGGGCCGGTACATCAGCCGGTGCGCGTCCGCTTCCGGCTCGCCGCGGGCGCGCAGGTCTTCCACCAGCGCCTTCACCGCCCCGCCCCCGTCCCGCGTCGTCACCAGCACGGCATCCGGCGTCGTCACCACCACCACGTCCTCGAGCCCGACCACCGCCGTCAGGACGTCGCCGGCGCTGTGCACGAGGCTGTTGCGGGTCTCCCGCACCGCCACCCGGCCGCGCAGGGCGTTCCCGGCCGCGTCCCGGGCCGACACCTCCCACAGCGCCCCCCAGGTGCCGATGTCCGACCACGGGAAGCGCACCGGCAGCACGCCCGAGCGGCGGGTCTGCTCCATCACCGCGTAGTCGATCGAGATCTGCGGCGCGCGCGCGAAGGCGGCCGGATCGAGGCGCACGAAGTCGAGATCGCGGCTGGCTTGGTCGAGGGCGTGCTCCGCGGCCTCCAGCACGGCCGGGGCGTGGGCGCGCAGCTCGTCGAGCATCACGTCGGCCCGGAACAGGAAGTAGCCGCTGTTCCACAGCGCGCCCTCGGCGATCAGGCCGGCCGCGCGGGCGGCGTCCGGCTTCTCCAGGAAGCGCGCGACGGCGTAGGCCCCCTCCGCCCCGGCCCGGCCCGGCAGCGGATCCCCGGGCTGGATGTAGCCGTAGGCGGTGGCGGGGCCGGTCGGCGTGATGCCGAGCGTCATGATGTGGCCGTCGCGGGCCGCGACCGCGGCGGTGCGGGCCGCCGCCACGAAGGCCTCCGTGTCGCCCACCACGTGGTCGGCCGCCAGGATCAGCACCAGAGCCTCGCGGTCGGACCGCGCGGCGTAGAGCGCCGCCACCGCGACGGCGGCGGCCGAGTCGCGGCGCTGCGGCTCGAGCAGGATGTCCGCCCTGACGCCCACCGCCGCGAGCTGCTCGCCCACGATGAAGCGCGCGTCCTGCGCCGTGATGACGGTCGGGCGCGCGAAGACGCCCGCATCCGCCAAGCGCAGGGCGGTGGCCTGGAAGGACGACCGGTCCGTCTCCGCGAGCGGGATGAACTGCTTGGGGTGACACTCGCGCGAGGCGGGCCACAGCCGGGTGCCCGATCCACCGCACAGGATCACGGGATGGATGAGATCGCCCATGGTGTCTCCATCGTCTCGGGTTGGTGGATCGGCCGGCTTCCCCGAGAAAGGAGCGGTCCAGCCGGATCGGGAGCGCGTCCCTGCGTGGCCCGCTCGGCGCGGGCCCGCCCTGGCTCAGATGGTCTGATTGTAGGCGCCGACCTCGGGATTCTCGCGCAGCACGGCGTCGAGCCCGGCGAACATCGCCCGGAGCCGCGCCTCCGAGACCGGGCTCTCGACCACCACCACGAGTTCCGGCTTGTTCGAGGAGGCCCGCACCAGGCCCCAGGTCCCGTCTTCCGTCGCGATGCGCACGCCGTTGACCGTCACCAGATCCACGATCCGTCCCCCGCCGATCGGCTCGCCCCGCTCCTGCATCGCACGCACCCGTGCGGTCACCGTCTCCACCACCCCGTACTTCACCTCGTCGGCGCAGTGCGGCGACATGGTGGGCGAGCCCCAGGTCTTGGGCAGCGCCCGATAGAGGTCGGCGAGCGTGCGGCCCGGGTTGCGGTCGAGCATCTCGATCACCGCGATCGCGGTCATCAGCCCGTCGTCGTAGCCGCGCCCGATCGGCGCGTTGAAGAAGAAATGGCCCGACTTCTCGAACCCGGCCAGCGCGCCGAGCTCGTTCACCCGCCGCTTGATGTAGGAGTGGCCGGTCTTCCAGTAATCCGCCTTGACGCCGCGCTCCGTCAGCTCGGGATCCGAAGCGAACAGGCCGGTCGACTTCACGTCCACCACGAAGGTCGCGCCCGGATGCAGGCGCGAGAGGTCGCGGGCGAGCAGCACCCCGACCTTGTCGGCGAAGATCTCGTGGCCCTCGTTGTCCACCACCCCGCAGCGGTCGCCGTCGCCGTCGAAGCCGAGCCCGACATCGGCCTCGGTTGTCCGCACGGTCTCGGCGATGGCGTGCAGCATCGCCATGTCCTCGGGGTTGGGATTGTAGCGCGGGAAGCTGGGATCGGCCTCGGTGTCGAGGGGCACGACCTCGCAGCCGAGCGCCTCCAGCACGGCGGGGGCGAAGGCGCCGGCCGTGCCGTTGCCGCAGGCGGCCACGACCTTGAGCCTGCGGCTGACGGGCTTGGCGCGCGCGAGGAGATCGGCCTGGTAGCGGGCGGCGAAGTCCGGGACGAATTCATAGGCGCCGCCCGCGCGAGTCCGGAAGGCGCCCGAGAGCACGATCTCCTTGAGCCGGCCCATCTCGGCGGGGCCGAAGGTCATGGGGCGCTCGGCGCCCATCTTCACGCCGGTCCAGCCGTTGTCGTTGTGGGAGGCCGTTACCATGGCGACGCAGGGGCAGTCGAGGGCGAACTGGCCGAAATAGGCCATCGGCGAAAGGGCGAGCCCGATATCCTTCACCCGAAGCCCCGCGGCCATCATGCCGGCGACGAGGGCGAGCTTGATGGAAGCGGAGTAGGAGCGGAAGTCGTGGCCGGTGACGATGTCGGGACGCACGCCGAGCTCGTGGACCAGGGTGCCGAGCCCGAGGCCGAGCGCCTGCACGCCCATGAGGTTGAGGTCTTTCGGAAACAGCCAGCGCGCGTCGTATTCGCGAAAGCCGGTCGGTGCGACGAGCGGCAGCGATTCGAACGCAAAGCTGTTGGGCGCCAGCGTTCCGTGCGGCTTGGGAAACATGAGCGGCCTCACCTCCATCTCGACGCCGGATCGCGGCGCATCGCCCCGCCGGTGGGGCAGCTTCCTGGCACCGGCCCCGTTCGGACGGGGCCGGTGCACCGCATAGTAGCGCGCTTCGGTCGCGGTGCGAGGTCCGGGGCCGCCGCAGCTCTCCTCAAGGGCCTCCGGGCCGGGAGGGCGCAGCCCGCCTCTAGCCCATAAGGGCGCAGCCCGTCCCCCTTAAGGCCGCCGCGGCCCGAGGCCGGCGCGCCGGCCGGGGCCTCCTCCGCGAACCGGCCGCCCCGCCGGGCGTTGGGCCGCAGCGATACTCTCCCGGAGGATCCCGATGGCCAAGACCTCGACGACGACCGAGAAGCCCGCAGCGGAGGATCTCTCCATCGACCGGCCGCGGCTGACGCCGCAGGGCCGGACCGCGCGGGAGGGCGAGGATTCGACCGATCCGCGCGGCGGTGCCAAGCAGGGCCAGGGCGACAAGGCCGAGGGATAGCCATGCGGATCCTGCCGCTCCTCGTCGTGGCGGCCCTGTTCGCCGGCGCTCCCCTCGCGCGGGCCGAGGAGGCCCGGCCGGCGCCCTCCGGCGACGACCGCCAGGCCCTGCCGCCGGGCCAGAGCCCCGTCGGCCAGAGCGAGCGATCGCACGAGGGGCCGGGGCCCGAGCGGGCGCCAGGACGCCCGACCGTGGACCGGACCGGCAAGCCGGAGCCGACCGAGCCGAAAGTTCCCCGCTGAGCCGTCTCAGAGCCTTGCCGGCCGAGGGCGTGCGGCCGTCCCCGGCCCGGCGGGCCGCCAGGGCGGGAGCGCCGTCCCGTCGACCGGGATCCGGCGTGGTCCGGGCCCGGCCGGTCGTAGAGCGGCAACCAAACCGGATGATCCCGCGCCCGCAACGATTGTCTCGGACTCCGCCCTGTGCCTTGTTGCTCGGGACGCTTCTCCTCGTTCGTGCGTTCTCCTGACAGGCATGGCCATCACCCACACCGCCGATACCCGTCCGAAGCGCCGCCGACGGCCGCCCGAGGAGGCGCGCCGCCTCGTCCTCGAAGCGGCACGCGCGCTGCTCCTGGAGAAGGGCCCGCAGGCCCTCACCCTCCAGGGCGTCGCTGCGGCGGTGGGCATGACGCACGGCAACGTCACCCATCACTTCGGGACCAGCGCCGCCCTGCACGCGGCCCTGGTCGCCGACATGGCCGAGGCCATGGCGCGCGAGGCGGAGACCAGCGTTCAGCGCCTGCGCGCCGGCCAGATCGGCCCCGAGGCGGTGGTGGCGCAGATCTTCGAGGCGCTGAGTCGCGGCGGCTACGGGCGGCTCGTCGCGTGGCTCGCGGCCTCCGGGGAGGTCGCCACCCTGGAGCCGTTTTTCATCGCAGTGGAGCACGCGGTGACGCTGCTGCGGGCGGCGGAGCCGCCGGGCACCGACCCGCATGTGCGGGGCACCGGGCCCATCACCTTCATGCTGCTCTCGGGCGCCCTCGGGGCGACCCTGCTCGGCCCGGAGCTGGTGCGGGCGACCGGACTGACGGAGGAGGCGGTGGCACGGCTCTTCGTCACCCAGATGCAGTCCATGCGGGCGACTTGAGCGGGCGGATCCTCCGAGCTGGTGTCTCGGCCTCTTATACGGCTTCGGGTTGATCCGTTCGGAGACAAGAGGGCACGGGAACCCCTCTCCCGTGCGGGAGAGGGGCAGGGGTGAGGGCCCAGGTGGTTCAGCAAGAAGACTGAGCCGTGCCGCTGCCAGCGCGACGCTCAGTGCTTCATTCGAACCCATGCCACCCTCACCCCTACCCCTCTCCCACTCGGGAGAGGGGATCCCGTGCCCTCTTGTCTCCGAACGGATCAACCCGAAGCCGTATCACGCGCCCCCTCGCGCCGAACCGGTGTCCGCTTCGGCTAAGGAGCGCTCTAGAAGCGCGCGGTCATGAACAGCCGCACGCTGCGCCCGGGCAGCGCCACCTCGTCCTTCTTGAACGAGGCCGAGTTGCGGATCACCGCGTCCAGAAGGTTGCTGCCTGACAGGCCGAAGGTGATCTCGCTCGCCCCGTAGACCGCCGGATCGAGGGGCTTGGTGTAGCTCACCTCCGCCCGCAGGTTGTCGTAGCCGGGCGTGACCGTTTCGAACGGCGCCGTCTCCGTATGGGCGAAGGCATGCAGGAGGTTGATGCGCGCGAACCAGCCGTCCGCCCGCAGGAAGAGGCCGCCGCCGACCCGATGAGGCGGGATGCGGGGCACGAAGGTGCCGTCGTCGAAGGTCGCCCGCACGTAGTCGTACTGCGCGTCGAGCCCGATGAACCCGTTGCCGATCGGGATCAGGTCGAGCTGCGCGGCGATCTCGGCCCCGTGGAAGGCGGCGTTCTGCTGGGTGTAGACGACCTGAGCGAGTTCGTCCCCGCTGCCGCAGCTCGCGAAATCGTCGTCGCACCGCGCGCCGGTCAGGCGCTTGTAGATGAAGCCGGTGTAGCGGGTGTGATAGCCGGTGGCCTCGAAGCGGAACGGTCCGACGTTCCGGCGCAGGCTGACCTCGATCGTGCGCGCGCGCTCCTTCTTGAGGTTGGGGTCTCCGATCTCGAAGGTCTCGGTCGCATCGTGCGGACCGCGGGAATAGAGTTCAAAGGCCGAGGGCGCCCGCTCGACATAGGAGCCGGTCACGCTCGCCACGAGGTCGTAGGGCAGATCCTGCAGGATGCCGAAGCTCGCGCTCTTGGGCGCGAAGCGGCGGCGGCGGCCGAACGAGACCGGCTCCTCGCCCTCGACGGGCAAAAAATCGCCCGGGAATTGCGTCGCGGTGCCGGTCGCGCGTGCGCCCTCGATCCGCCCCGCCGCCTGGAAGCGCAGGCCGTTGCCCACCGCCAGCTCCTCGAAGAGGTAGAGGGCGTTGCTGCGTGAATCGGTCGGCGCCAGCAGGGTATTGGCCTCGCCCCCGGTGCCGAGGGTGCGCCGGTCGGCCTGGATCCCGAGGGCGCCCGTGAGGGTGCCGAAGGGCAGCAGCACGGGCACGTGCTGGAGTTCGAGCCGCGCCTCCACCTCCCGGTTCTTGAAGGTCGAGCGGATGCCGTCCTGGCCGTCCTCGCCGATCCCGATCTCGTTGTGCTTGTAGATCGAGCCGCCGAGCCAGAACCGGATCGCCTCCAGCGGGCCGTCGAGGGGGCGGTACTCCCCCTGCGCCTGGAGCTTGTCCTGGGTCGGGTCGAGGCGGGTGCGTCTCTCGGCGGCCTCGCCGCCCGGGATCTGGTAGAGCGCGTCGTAGTGGCTGAAGGCCAAGCCGACGAAGCCGCGGTCGAAGACGTAGGACAGGCCGACCGCGCCGCCCTGCGATTCGGCTGCGGAGTTGCGCTGGATGCCGAGCGGCGTGCGGTAGCTGTCCTGGGCGGTGCGGAAGCCGTCGGCATGGATCACCACGTTCTCGCCGCCCGCCTCGACGCTCGCCGCGCCGTTGCGGCCGTTGTCGACGGAGGAATAGCCGCCGAGCACTTGCCCTGAGAGGCCGCCGGCCGGCACGAAGCGAGGGATGCGGCGGTTCTCGGCGCTGACGACGCCGCCGATCGCCTGGCTGCCGTAGCGCAGGGTGGCGGGGCCGCGGATCACCTCGATGCGGTCGCTGACGAGCGGGTTGATCGGCACGGCGTGGTCCTCGCCGAGGTCCGACACGTCCTGCACGCCGATTCCGTTCTCCTGGATGCGGACCCGGGAGGTGTCGAGGCCGCGGATGATCGGCCGGTTCGCCCCCGGCGCGTAGGTGGTGGCCGAGAGGCCCGGCCGGTCGAACAGGGCGTCGCCGAGCGTGCGCGGCTGCTCGCGGACGATGTCGCTGCGGCCGATCACCGTGACGGGCGAGAAGGTGTCGGTGACGACGGGCAGGACGCCCGGCCCGAGGCCGCCGCCGGCGGGCGCCGCCGCGCGGCCCACGATCGGGCTCGGCGAGGACACGGTGATCTCGTCGAGCCGGATGTCCTCGGCCTGCGCCGCCCCCGCCGTGAGAACCCCCAGAGCCACCAGCCGCGCTCGCCCCGCCGCCTTCGCCACGTCCTGCTCCTTGCGAAATGTTATAGTATTTCATTGGAGCGGTGCAGCGGAGCAGCGCAAGGGCGGATCCGCCCGATGAGCGCGATGGCTGGGCTGCGTTACGTTATTACAACACGCGGCGAGGCTCGGGCCGTCCGCCTCCGCGCCGTGATGCCATGGATCCGAATCCGCCAGGGTCGGCCCGGAGCAGAGCTTCTCCGCCCCTTTCCGGATTCTCCGCCTTGTATCTCTGAGTTGCCCGCTGGAGCGATGCCAGCGAGGCTACAAGGTGAGGGTCAGCCCGCGTTCGCCTTGGGCTTGCAAGCCCGCGACAGAGCATGGTGCGGCCCTCACCTTCACAGTCCCGAACCCGGACAGCCGCTCGGGCCCGAGCCCGCATTTGCAAGGTAGGGTCATGGACGAACACCGCACCATCTTCGTCGGCATCGACGTATCCAAGGACCGCCTCGACGTTCATCTGAGACCCTCGGACGAGGCGTTGCATGTCCCACGGGACGCGAAAGGGCTGGATACCCTCGCTCGCCGTCTTGGCCGCCTCCCTGTCGCTCTCGTCGTCCTTGAAGCCACAGGCGGCTTCGAGGCGAGCGTGGCTGCAGCGTTGGCAGCGGTCGGGCTGCCGCTCTGCATCGTCAACCCACGCCAGATCCGCGATTTCGCCAGAGCCATGGGTCGTCTGGCGAAGACCGACACGCTCGACGCTGAGGTCATTGCCCTCTTCGCTGAACGCATCAGACCACCGGCCAGGCCCCTGCCGGAGCCGGAGAGAAGCCATTTTGCCGAGCTTGTGAGCCGGCGGCGGCAGATCATCGGGATGATCGGTATGGAGACGAACCGTCGCGATCAAGCCGTGGACAAGCAACTGATCCGGCGAGTCGACCGGCACATCGCCTTCTTGGAGCGGGAGCTCGTGGAGCTCGACCGCGACATCGACCGAGCCATCAAGGCCTCTCCGGTCTGGTGCGAGACCGAGGCGTTGCTCAAGTCCGTCCCCGGGATCGGTGACGTCACCGCGCGCACGCTTCTGGCTCAGTTGCCTGAGCTCGGCACCATTGGCCGCCACCAGCTTGCAGCACTCGTCGGCATCGCTCCGATCAACCGCGACTCGGGCCTGATGCGAGGCCGCCGGTCCATCGCGGGCGGGCGAACGTCAGTGCGGGGCGTGCTGTACATGGCCGCTCTGACCGCGATCCGGCGAGGCTCTCCCTTCCGGCCCTTTTATGAGCGGCTCACTCAGCGCGGTCGGCCGAGGAAGGTCGCCCTCGTGGCCGTAATGCGAAAGCTCCTGGTGACGCTCAACGCCATCGTCCGCGAACGCACGCCCTGGCGGCCACTCGCCGCTTGACCTTCAACACAGCCGCTCTGTCCCGCTCCCTCTTTCCGGGCCCGTTCGGGCCTGCACGACTGCAGCGTCAGCGGAAGGAGATCCGGGACCCAGCACGAGGATTTGCCGCGCAGCGGCGCCGGTTGCCTCCAGCGTGGCCGACAAGCGGTCGCTGCGCGACTTCTCGGCTCAAGTCCCGGGTCGCATTCCGCTGCCGCTGCATGCGCCCGGGACAGGGGGGCGGACGACGGAGGCCGGGCGCCGATCCCCGATCGTCGCTGGGCGTGTCAGGCGGACAGCGTCGCGGGGGCTGACGCGGTCTAAAATCCGCTCCTGAGGGGCGTGGAAGCGGCCCCGCTCCTCAGCATGAGGGGGCGGAGTGGCTGCCGGAGCCGGCCCGCCGTCTCGCAGGACACGCGATACACACTCCGCCGTCGCGTGAGAGCGGGCCGCTGCGCTTCGACCGGGCGCAACGGCCTGCGCCGGCGATCAGTCCCCCCGCTCCGCCATGCGCCGCAGGGTCGGCAGCCCGATCCCGGCAGCCTCGAAGCCGCCATCGACCGCCAGAACCTGCCCGGTGACGTAGGCGGCCCGTGGGCCGGCCAGGAAGACGATCGCCTCGGCAATCTCCTCCTCCAGCCCGTAGCGGTTGAGCGGCACCGCGTCGTGGTAGTCGGCGCGGATGGCCGGGCTGTGCACGGCCTTGGCCATGGCCGTGTCCACCGGGCCCGGGGCCACCGCGTTGACCCGGATGCCGAGCCCGGCGAGTTCGACGGCCTGCTGCTTGGTGAGATGGGCGAGCCCCGCCTTGCTGGTGCCGTAGGCGACGCGCAGGGTCGAGGCGCGAAGGCCCGAGATCGACGTGATGTTGACGATGGCCCCGCCGCCCGTGCGGGCCATGACCGGCGCGGCGGCCCGCGTGGACAGGAACGGCCCGGTGAGGTTCACCGCGAGCACCCGCGCCCATTCGGCCGGCGTGGTCTCGAGGAGCGGCTTGAACACTGCGATTCCCGCATTGTTGACGAGGGCGTCGAGGCGCCCGAAGCGGTCGGCGGTCGCCGCCACGGCGTCCGTCACGCCGGCCTCGTCGGAGACGTCGCAGGGCAGCGCGAGGGTGCGCTCCGGCTGGTCGAGCGCCGCCACCGCGCCCGCAAGCCCCTCCCGGTCGATGTCGAGGAGGGCGACGCGCCAGCCGTCGCGCAGGAAGAGCCGGGCGGTGGCAAGCCCAATGCCCCGGGCGGCACCGGTGACGAGGGCGGTACGGGGGGCGTCGCTCATGCGGAGTCTCCGGGTGGGGGGTGCGGCGCGTTGCGCGCCATGAAGGTCTCGGGCGTGCCGTCCGCCGGATCGACGAAGACGACGTCGTCGGGCCGCCGGCGCGGCGTGTCGATCGACAGGAAGACCAGCGGCTCCGACAGGATCGTCGGCAGGGCGTGCACCGTGCCGCGCTCGAAGAACAGCAGGTGGCCGGGGCCGAACTCGGCCTCGGTGGCGGGGTCGCCGATCCAGAACGTGCCCCGTCCCGACACCACGTAGAGGTATTCGTCGCAGCCCCGGTGGAAATGCGGCGGGGTCGGCCGATAGACGCGGAACACCCGCGCGCTCGCCGCCTCCCGGTCCGTCAGATAGGTATCGGCCAGCATCGTCTCGGCGGTGGCCGGGAGCGCGAGCGCCTCCGCGATGATGTCGAACCGGCCTGTGGCGCGCGTCCGCGCAGGATCGCTGTCGGCCATCGTCCCCCTCCCGGCCCTTCGCGTCGTCGTCTGCCAGGACGGCGAACTGGTCCACGTCGCCCGGCCGGACCCTGGCGGGCCGGCGGCCAGAGTGGACGCTGCGTCGTGCCGACACAACCGGACCGCTCGACATGCCTGTGAGCCGGCTATACGCAGGGCAAAAAAAAGGCCGTCCTCGCGGATCGGCCCGAAGTCTAGGGAGGAAACGCCCAAGGAGGGCAGCGAGACCGCGACGCCATCGCGATCTCGCAACGCAACATTTAAGGCGCAGCGCACAAACCGCAAGTGAAATCTAATGCCGCGCTCCGCGGTGAGCGCATGGCCGCCTCACGCTCCGCGCAACAGCTCGGCCATTTCGCGCTTGAGGTCCTCGCGCAGATCCTCGCGCTCCAGCGCATAGGCGAGATTGGCGACGAGGAAGCCGAGCTTGGAGCCGGTGTCGTAGGTCTTGCCCCGGTAGCGCATCCCGTAGAAGGACTGCGTCTCGGACAGGCGCTTCATCGCATCGGTGAGCTGGATCTCGCCGCCCGCGCCCTTCTCGCCCTTCGACAGGATCCCGAAGATCTCCGGCTGCAGGATGTAGCGGCCCGAGATGATGAAGTTCGAGGGCGCGGTGCCCTTCGGCGGCTTCTCGACCATGCCGGTGATCTCGAAGGTGTCGCCGAATTCCTGGCCCACGCTGACGATGCCGTACTGGTGGGTCTGGTCGGGGGCGACCTCCTCGACGGCGATCACGTTGCCGCCGTGGCGCTCGTAGGCGGCCAGCATCTGCGTCATGCAGCCGCGGCTCAGCATGTCGGGCAGGATCACCGCGAAGGGCTCGTCGCCGACGATCTCGCGGGCGCACCAGACCGCATGGCCGAGGCCGAGCGGCTCCTGCTGGCGGGTGAAGCTGGTCTGGCCGGCCTGCGGCAGGTCGCGCTTGAGCTCCTCGTAGGCTGCCTGCTTGCCGCGCTCCTGCAGGGTGCGGTCGAGCTCGTAGGCGATGTCGAAATGGTCCTCGATCACCCCCTTGCCGCGGCCCGTGACGAAGATGAAGTGCTCGATCCCCGCTTCCTTGGCCTCGTCGACGACGTGCTGCACCACGGGCCGGTCCACGACCGTCAGCATCTCCTTCGGCACGGCCTTGGTGGCCGGCAGGAAGCGGGTGCCCAGACCCGCGACGGGCAGGACAGCTTTGCGAATGGGCTTCATCGTGCGTGATCCGGTGAAACAGGGAGCCCCGGGCGCTGCCGGGGCCGGTGAGGCTGACCGTGCGGAACGGCCGCCGCACGGTTCATTGACGCTGAAGCATAGCGGGGTAGTGATCAACCCGCGACCTGCGAGGAGAGCGGCATGGCGGTACTTGTCACGGGAGGGGCCGGCTACATCGGCAGCCACATGGTCTTGGCCCTGCTCGATGCGGGGCACGGCGAGGTCGTGGTGATCGACGATCTCTCGACCGGCTTCGCCTGGGCTCTGCCGCCGGACGTGACCCTGGTGCGGGGCGATATGGGCGACCAGGCTCTCGTCACCGAGACGATCCGCCGCCACGGGATCGATGCCATCGCGCATTTCGCGGCCAAGATCGTGGTGCCGGATTCCGTCTCCGACCCGCTCGGCTACTATCTCAACAACACGGTGAAGTCGCGGGCGCTGATCGAGGCCGCGGTGCGCGAGGGCGTGCGCCACGTGATCTTCTCCTCCACGGCGGCGGTCTACGGCGAGCCCGCCCAGGTGCCGGTGCCGGAGGATCTGCCGACGAACCCGATCAACCCCTACGGCCGCTCGAAGCTGATGACCGAGTGGATGCTCGCCGACGCGGCCAAGGCCCACGGCCTCACCTACGTGGCCCTGCGCTACTTCAACGTCGCGGGGGCCGACCCGCGCGGGCGCTCCGGCCAGTCGACGCCGAACGCCACCCACCTGATCAAGGTCGCGACGCAGGCCGCGCTCGGCACGCGCAGCCATCTGGAGGTGTTCGGCACCGACTACCCGACGCCCGACGGCTCCTGCCTGCGCGACTACATTCAGGTCTCGGACCTCGCCGACGCGCATCTCGTCGCCCTCAACCACCTGCGGGGCGGGGGCGAGAGCCTGACGCTCAATTGCGGCTACGGGCGCGGCTACTCGGTGCTGGAGGTGATCCAAGTGGTCAAGGAGGTGTCGGGGCGCGACTTCGAGGTGCGCCTGTCGCCGCGGCGGCCGGGCGACCCCTCGCAGATCATCGCGCAAGCCGACCGCATCCGGGAGCGCCTCGGCTGGCGGCCGAAGCACGACGACCTGCGCGGGATCGTCTCGCAGGCGCTGGCCTGGGAGGACGCCCTCGCCAGGCGCAACCAGATCTAGCGCGATGCGGCGCAGTCTCCTGGCGGCGCTCGGTCTCGCGCTGGCGCTCACCGGCGCCGCGGCGCAGGACGGCTTCCGGACCTGGATCGAGGGCCTGTGGCCGCTCGCCCAGGCGCGCGGGGTTTCGCGCGCCACCTTCGACGCGGCCTTTCGGGAGGTGACGGCGCCCGATCCGGCGGTGCTCGCCCGCATCCGGCGCCAGGGCGAGTTCGGCCGCCCGATCTGGGACTACCTGGCGGGCGCGGTCTCGCCGGGCCGCGTCGCCCGCGGGAAGGCCGAGGCGGCAAGGCGCGCCGACGTGCTGGCGGCGATCGAGGCGCGCTCTAGCGTCCCCGCCCCGGTGCTCCTCGCGGTCTGGGGCATGGAATCGGATTTCGGCACCGGGACCGGCACGGTCTCGACGGTGCGGGCGCTGGCGACCCTGGCGCAGGCCGGGCATCGCAGCGACCTCTTCCGCGACGAACTCCTCGCCGCCCTGGAGATCCTGGAGCATCACGACGTGGGGCCGGAGGGTCTCCGGGGCTCCTGGGCCGGGGCCATGGGCCAGACGCAGTTCCTACCCTCGGTCTATCTGCGGACGGCGGTCGATTTCGACGGCGACGGCCGGCGCGACATCTGGACCTCGGCGCCCGACGCGCTCGCCTCGATCGCGAGCTTCCTGCGACAGGCGGGCTGGCAGCCCGGCCTGCCCTGGGGCGTCGCGGTGCGGCTGCCGGACGGGTTCGATCTCGCCCGCTACCGCGGATCCTTCGCGGAGTTCTCCGCCCGCGGGGTCCGGCGGGCGGACGGGACGGCCCTGCCGGCACAGGGGGAGGCAAGCCTGTTCCTGCCGGGCGGGCGCAGCGGGCCGGCCTTTCTCATCACCGACAATTTCGAGGCGTTTCGCGCCTACAACACCTCGGATGCCTATGCGCTCGCGGTCGGCCACCTCGCCGACCGGATCGCCGGCGGGGCGCCCCTCTCGGCCCCCTGGCCGGTCGCCGCGCCGCGCCTCGACCAGGCGGGTCTCAGGGCCCTCCAGCAGGGGCTCGCGGCGCGCAGCCTCTATGCGGGCCCCCTCGACGGCCGGGCCGGGCCGAAGCTGCGCGAGGCCGTGCGCCGCTACCAGATCGCCGCCGGCCTGCCGGCGGATGGCTACGCGACGCCGGCGCTGCTGGAGCATCTGCGGCACGCCTCGCCCTGACCCGTCGGGTGCGATCTGCGCCGTAGCACGTTATCATCGGATCTTCGGGATCGGCGGGTGCGATGCGGGAGGATGCCGGCGCATGAGGTGGCGGAGGATCGTGGGGCTCGGGCTGCGCAGCCTCGTCGGCGGCGGATTGCTCGCGACCGCGCTGCCCGCCCACGCGCAATGGTGGGGCGGCGGCGACGGCGGGTATCAGGCGCCGCGGCAGGATCCCTACGGCTACCGGCCGCGCGGCTACGACGACGGCTATGGCGGGCGGCAGGGCTACCGGCGCGCCCCGGCTCCGGCGCCGGCGCCGGCCCCGCAGCGCGGGTTTCGCTGGCCCTGGGAGGACGATGCGCCGCAGCAGGCCGCACCCGCGCCCCAGCCCCAGCCCCAGCAGGGCGGCTATTACGGCGGCTACCGGACGCCCCGGCCCCGCCTGCGCGAGGGCCCGCGCGAGGCGGCGCCGCGCGAGGCGCTCCGGGAAGTCCATCGCAGCCGCGAGGGGCGCTCGGTCCAGCGGCCGAAGCCGCGGCCCGCTCCGGCCGTCGCGGCCGCGCCCGCGCCGAAGCCGAAGACGAATCCGACGACGCAGATCGCGGTGTTCGGCGATTCGCTCGCCGATCTGCTCGGCAAGGGGCTGGAGGCCGCCTACGAGTCCAATCCCGACGTGCTGATCATCCGCCGCGCCCGGGGCGACAGCGGTCTCGTGCGCCGGGACGTGGTCGATTGGCCCAAGGCCGCCGAGGAGTACGTGAAGTCCAACCCGAAGGTGACCTACGCGATCGTGATGGTGGGGGCGAACGACCGCCAGTCCCTGCGCGACGGCGACCAGACCGTCGAGGCGCTCAGCGACCGCTGGAAGGCGGTCTACCGCGACCGGGTCGACGCCCTGCTGAAGGTCTTTGCCGATGCCAAGGTGCCGGTGATCTGGGTCGGCGAGCCGCCGATGAAGAACGAGGGCCTCTCGGCCGATCTCATCTCGATCAACGAGATCAATCGGGACCGCGTCCAGCGGGCGGGCGGCGTCTACGTCGATATCTGGCCGGCCTTCGTGGATGAGCAGAACCGCTACGTGGCGACCGGGCCCGACGTCGAGGGTCAGTCCGCGCGCCTGCGCACCTCCGACGGCGTGCATTTCACCCAGGCGGGCGCCCGCAAGGCGGCGCATTTCGCGGATGTCGAGATCAAGCGTCTGATGGAGCAGCGCGGCGGCGCCCCGAGCGTCCCCGACGCGGTGGCGACCGCCCCGGCGCCCGCGGAGCCGGGCCAGGCGCCGCGCCTGGACGACGATGCGGCCATCGACCGGCTCATCACCGCCATGCTGCCGAGCCTGCCGGAGCCACCCGGCATTCCGGCCCTGCCGGTGAAGCCGACCGCCGGCCCGGTCGTGCCGCTGACCCGCAACGAGGTCTCGCCCGGCGGCCAGCTCATCAGCGGTCGGCCGCGGATCGAGGGCGATGGGGGCTATACGGTGGAGCGCAGCCTCACCCGCGGCGCCCCGCCGAGCCCGCAGCCCGGCCGGGCGGACGATTTCCGCTGGCCGCGGAGCTGATCAACCGGAAGCTGAGTCAGAGTGGCAGCGTGGTCGAGCCCATCAGCGCCTCGTCGATGGCGCGCGCGGCCTGCCGGCCCTCGCGGATCGCCCAGACGACGAGGGACTGGCCGCGCCGCATGTCGCCCGCCGCCCAGATCTTCTCGTTCGAGGTGCGGTAGCTGGTCTCGTCGGCCTTCACGTTGCCGCGGCGGTCGCGCTCGACGCCGGATTCCTCCAGGAGCCCCTTCGCCACCGGGCCGGCGAAGCCGATCGCCATGAAGACGAGGTCGGCCGGCAGCATGAACTCGGTGCCGGGAAGCGGCTGGCGCTTCTCGTCGACGCGGGCGCAGACCACGCCCTTCACCCGGCCCTTCTTGTTGCCCTCGATGCGCAGGGTCGCGGCCTGGAACTCGCGCTCGGCGCCCTCCGCCTGGCTCGACGAGACGCGCATCTTCGTCGCCCAATAGGGCCACACGGCGAGCTTGTCCTCGCGCTCCGGCGGGCGCGGGCGGATGTCGAGCTGGGTCACCGAGAGGGCGCCCTGCCGGAAGGCGGTGCCGATGCAGTCCGAGGCCGTGTCGCCGCCGCCGATCACCACCACGTTCTTGCCCGCGGCGAGGATCGGCGTCTCGGCGGCGAGCACGTCCTCCTCCGCGCCGACCCGGCGGTTCGACTGCACGAGATAGGGCATCGCGTAATGCACGCCCTCCAGGTCCTGGCCGGGGATCTGCGGGTTGCGCGGCTCCTCGGCGCCGCCGGCGAACAGTACGGCGTCGAACTCGTTGTGCAGGCTCGCGAAGGAGCGGGTGACGCCGACATTGACGCCATAGTGGAACTGCACGCCCTCGGCCTCCATCTGCCGCACCCGGCGGTCGATGTGGCGCTTCTCCATCTTGAAGTCGGGGATGCCGTAGCGCAGCAGGCCGCCGGCCTTCGGCTCGCGCTCGAAGACGTGGACGTCGTGGCCCACCCGGGCGAGCTGCTGGGCCGCCGCAAGGCCGGCCGGCCCCGAGCCGATGATCGCGATCCTCTTGCCGGTCCTGGCCTTCGGCGGCTCGGGCACGATCCAGCCCATGCTCCAGGCCTTGTCGGCGATGGCCTGCTCGATGGTCTTGATCGCGACCGGCTGGTTCTCGAGGTTGAGGGTGCAGGCCTCCTCGCACGGGGCCGGGCAGATGCGCCCGGTAAATTCCGGGAAGTTGTTCGTGGAGTGGAGGTTGCGCGACGCCTCCTCCCAGTCCGCGTTGTAGACGAGGTCGTTCCAGTCCGGGATCTGGTTGTGGACCGGGCAGCCGGTCGGGCCGTGGCAGAACGGGATGCCGCAATCCATGCAGCGGGCCGCCTGCTTCTTCAGGTCATGCTCGTCGAGCGGCAGGGTGAATTCGAGGAAGTGCCGCACGCGGTCGCCGGCGAGCTGGTACTTCTGCTCCTGGCGGTCGTATTCGAGGAAGCCTGTGACCTTGCCCATCGGAAAAACTCGGAATGTGGAACGGGGAACGGATCGGCGCCGGGGCTCTCAGGAGAGTGCGGCGGGAGGTGTCGGTTCGTCACGCGGCAGGCCGAGAGCCTGCATGCAACGCTTGAGCCAAGCGCGCACGGCCGGCCGCGCGGCGAGGCTGAATCCGCCCTCGTCGGCGAATTGCGTATAGGCGAAGAGGGCGATGTCCGCGATGGTGAAGGTCTCGCCCGCGAACCAATCCGCGGCGACCAAGCGTCGCTCCATCAGGTCGAGGGCCGCCTCGCCGCCGGCCACCTTCCGGGGGTCGCGCATCGCGGCGGGCTCGCCCCTGTAGCGCATCTGGAAGCGGCAGACGGCGATGGTGGGCTCGTGGCTGTACTGCTCCCAGAACAGCCACTCGTCGATCTTGGCCTGGATCCAGGGATCCTCCGGCAAGAGCGCGCTGCTGCGGGCGAGGTACCGGATGATGGCGTTCGACTGCGCGAGGCAGCGCCCGTCCGGAAAGACGATTCCGGGCACCTGCCCGGCGGGAAAGCGGGCGAGGTATTCGGGCGTGCGGCTCTCGCCCTTCATGATGTCGACGGGCACCCAAGTATAGGGCAGGCCGAGATGATCGGCGACGTATCTCACCTTGAGGCAATTGCCCGACACTAGGTCGCCGAAGATCTGCACTGCGATGCCTCCGAGGATCAGCATCCCCTGGCCGATGAGGCGCGGGGAACCCCTCTCCCGAGTGGGAGAGGGGCAGGGGTGAGGGTGGCACGGGTTCAGTTTTGGGCGCGGAGCGGCGAGTTGGCAGCGGCACGGTTCAGTTACCTTGCGGAACCGTAGCACCCTCACGTGGGATCTTCGATCCCCATGCCCCTCTCCCGCTCGGGAGAGGGGGTTCCCCGCGCCTGGCTTGCGAGCGGCTACTCCGCCGCCACCGGCAGCCGGGCCCGCTCCATCTCGCGCAGGGCCCGCCGGTACTCGACCGGCATCACCTTCACGAACTTGGTGCGGTAGGTGTCCCAGTTGTCGATGATCGCCTTGGCGCGCACCGAGCCGGTGTACTTGAGGTGGTTGTTGATCAGCCCGACGAGACGCTCCTCGTCATGGCCCGACATGTTGGCCAGGATGTCGATGCGCCCCTTGGTCTCCAGGTCGCCGTCCTGGTGGAAGCGGCGCATGAACTCGTCCTCCTCCTCGACCGGCTCGAGATCGACCATGGACAGGTTGCAGCGCTTGGCGAACGTGCCGTCCTCGTCGAGGACATAGGCGATGCCGCCCGACATGCCGGCCGCGAAGTTGCGGCCGGTCTCGCCGATCGACACCACGACGCCGCCCGTCATGTACTCGCAGCCATGGTCGCCCATGCCCTCGACCACCGCGATGGCGCCGGAATTGCGCACCGCGAAGCGCTCGCCGGCCGCGCCCCGGATATAGGCCTCGCCCGCGATCGCCCCGTACAGCACGGTGTTGCCCACCATGATGGTGCGCTCGGCCGGCGCCTTGAGGCCGTCGGAGGGGCGCAGGATCAGCTTGCCGCCCGACAGGCCCTTGCCGACATAGTCGTTCCCGTGCCCGGTGAGGATCAGGGTGACGCCCGCGGCGAGCCACGCGCCGAAGCTCTGCCCGGCGGTGCCGGTGAGCTTCACGGTGAGGGTGTCGTCGGGAAGCCCCTCGTGCCCGTGCGCCTTGGCGACGAGGCCCGACAGCATCGCGCCCGCCGCCCGGTCCGAGTTGCGGATCACGTCCTCGACGGTGGCGGGCTCGCCCGTCTCGATGGCCGAGCCCAAAGCCGCGATCAGCCGGCGGTCGAGCACGTGGTCGATCGGGTGCTTCTGCGCCTCGACATGCCGGATCGCGACATGCCCGGGCACTTCCGGCTTGTGGAACAGCCGGGTGAAGTCGAGGCCCTTGGCCTTCCAGTGCGAGATCGCCGCGAGCTTGTCGAGGTGGTCCGAGCGCCCGATCAGGTCGTCGAGCTTCGTCACGCCGAGACCCGCCATCAGCTCGCGCACCTCTTCGGCGACGAAGAAGAAGTAGTTGATGACGTGCTCAGGGGTGCCCTTGAAGCGCTTGCGCAGCACCGGATCCTGGGTCGCGACGCCCACCGGGCAGGTGTTGAGGTGGCACTTGCGCATCATGATGCAGCCGGCCGCGATGAGCGGCGCGGTCGAGAAGCCGAACTGGTCGGCGCCGAGCAGCGCCGCGATCAGCACGTCGCGGCCCGTGCGGATGCCGCCATCCGCCTGCAGGGCCACGCGGCCGCGCAGGTGGTTGAGGACGAGGGTCTGCTGGGTCTCGGCGAGGCCGATCTCCCAGGGGCCGCCCGCATGCTTGATCGAGGTGAGCGGGGCCGCGCCCGTGCCGCCGTCGAAGCCTGAGATGGTGATGTGGTCGGCGCGCGCCTTGGCGACGCCCGCCGCCACGGTCCCGACCCCGACCTCGGAGACGAGCTTCACCGAGACCTCGGCCGCGGGGTTCACGTTCTTGAGGTCGAAGATCAGCTGGGCGAGATCCTCGATCGAGTAGATGTCGTGGTGCGGCGGCGGCGAGATCAGGCCGACGCCCGGCGTCGAGTGCCGGACCTTGGCGATCTTGGCGTCGACCTTGTGGCCGGGGAGCTGGCCGCCCTCGCCGGGCTTGGCTCCCTGAGCCACCTTGATCTGCATCATGTCGGAATTGACGAGGTACTCGGTCGTCACCCCGAAGCGGCCGGAGGCCACCTGCTTGATCGCCGAGCGGCGCGAGCGGCCGTCCGGCAGCGGCCGGTAGCGCTCGCGCTCCTCGCCGCCCTCGCCCGAATTCGAGCGCCCGCCGAAGGAGTTCAGCGCGATCGCCAGGGTCTCGTGCGCCTCCTTGGAGATGGAGCCATACGACATGGCCCCGGTCGCGAAGCGCTTGACGATCTCGGCGGCCGGCTCGACGGCGTCGATGTCCACCGGGCTGCTGCCGATCTCGGCCGCGCTCTTGATGCGGAACAGGCCCCGGATGGTCTTGAGGTGGTTCTCCTGCTCGTTCACGAGCCGGGCGAATTCCCGGTAGCGCTCGGGCAGCCGCAGGCGCACGGCGTGCTGGAGCGTCGCCACCGTGTCGGGCGTCCAGGTATGGGCCTCGCCGCGCAGGCGGTAGGCGTATTCGCCGCCGACATCGAGCGCGTTGCGGTAGACCGGCGCGTCGCCGAAGGCGTCACGGTGGCGCCGCAGCGTCTCCTCGGCCACCTCGGCCATGCCGATGCCCTCGATCGTCGTCGCCGTGCCGAAGAAGTCCCGCTCGACGAAGGACGAGTTCAGGCCGACCGCGTCGAAGATCTGCGCGCCGCAATAGGACTGATAGGTGGAGATGCCCATCTTGGACATCACCTTGAGCAGCCCCTTATCGATCGACTTGATGTAGCGGTAGATGATCTCGTCGTCAGAGAGTTCGGGCGGCAGCTCGTCCTTCATGGCGAGCAGGGTCTCGAAGGCGAGATAGGGGTTGATCGCCTCGGCGCCGTAGCCGGCCAGACACGCGAAATGATGCACCTCGCGCGGCTCGCCGGACTCGACCACGAGGCCGACCGAGGTGCGAAGCCCCTTGCGGATCAGGTAGTTGTGCACGGCCGCGGTGGCGAGCAGCGCGGGGATCGGGATCCGGTCCGGCCCGACCGCCCGGTCGGACAGCACGATGATGTTGTAGCCGCCGCGCACCGCCGCCTCGGCGCGGTCGCAGAGCCGGTCGACGGCCCCGTCCATCCCTTGAGCGCCGAGCTCGGCCGGGTAGGTGATGTCGAGGGTCTTGGTGTCGAAGCGGTCCTCGAAATGGCCGATGCAGCGGATCTTCTCCAGATCCGCGTTGGTCAGGATCGGCTGGCGCACCTCAAGCCGCTTCTTGCGCGAGGTGCCTTCGAGGTCGAGGATGTTCGGCCGCGGCCCGATGAACGAGACGAGGCTCATCACGGCCTCCTCGCGGATCGGGTCGATCGGCGGGTTGGTGACCTGCGCGAAGTTCTGCTTGAAGTAGGTGTAGAGCAGCTTGGGCTTGTCGGAGAGCGCCGAGAGCGGCGTGTCCGACCCCATGGAGCCCACCGCCTCCTGGCCGGTCACGGCCATGGGCTGCATCAGGAGCTTCAGGTCCTCCTGGGTGTAGCCGAAGGCCTGCTGGCGGTCGAGGAGCGAGACGTCGGTGCGCGACTCGCGCGGCTGCACCGGGCGCAGGTCCTCCAGCACGATCTGGGTGCGCTTCAGCCAGTCCTTGTAGGGGTTGGCGGCGGCGAGCTCGCGCTTGATCTCCTCGTCCGAGACGATGCGGCCCTTGTCCAGGTCGATGAGCAGCATCCGACCCGGCTGCAGGCGCCAGGATTCGACGATCGTCTCGTCCGGGATCGGCAGCACGCCCATCTCGGAGGCGAGCACGACGAGGCCGTCCTCGGTCACCACGTAGCGGGCCGGGCGCAGGCCATTGCGGTCGAGGGTGGCGCCGATCTGGCGGCCATCCGTGAAGCACACGGCGGCCGGCCCGTCCCACGGCTCCATGAGCGCGGCATGGTACTCGTAGAAGGCGCGCCGCTCCTCGCTCATCAGCGGGTTGCCGGCCCAGGCCTCGGGGATGAGCATCATCATCGCGTGGGCGAGCGGGTAGCCGCCCTGCACGAGGAATTCGAGCGCGTTGTCGAAGCAGGCGGTGTCGGACTGGCCCTCGTAGGAGATCGGCCACAGCTTCGAGATGTCGTTCCCGAACAGCTCGGAATCCACGCTCGCCTGGCGCGCCGCCATCCAATTGACGTTGCCGCGCAGCGTGTTGATCTCGCCGTTATGCGCCACCATCCGGTAGGGGTGGGACAGGCGCCAGGTCGGGAAGGTGTTGGTGGCGAAACGCTGGTGCACCAGGGCGAGCGCCGAGGCGAAACGCTCGTCCTTGAGGTCGAGGTAGTACTGCCCGAGCTGGTGCACGAGCACCATGCCCTTGTACACGATGGTGCGCGAGGACAGGGAGACCGGGTAGAACTCCTTGAGCTTCTCGTCCTTGAGGTCGTAGACCGCGTTCGAGATGACCTTGCGGCAGAGATAGAGCCGGCGCTCGAAGGCGTCCTGGTCGGGGCTCGAAGCGGGCCGGCCGATGAAGACCTGCCGGTGGCGCGGCTCGCTGGCCTTCACGCTCTCGCCGAGGTCGCTCGCGTCGACCGGCACGTCGCGCCAGCCGAGCAGCGTCAGGCCCTCGTCGGCGATCACCTTCTCGATGATGCCGACCACATTGCGAAAACCCTCCTCGTCGCGGGGCATGTAGAGCTGGCCGACGCCGTAATGCCCGGCCTCCGGCAGGGCGATGCCGAGCCGGCTCGCCTCTGCGGCGAAGAAGTCGTGCGGGATCTGCACGAGGATGCCGCAGCCGTCGCCCATCTTCGGGTCGGCGCCGACCGCGCCTCGGTGGTCGAGGTTCTGCAGGATCTGCAGGCCCTGCTGCACGATGGCGTGGCTGCGCCGGTTGTGCAGGTCGGCGATGAAGCCGACGCCGCAGGAATCCTTCTCGCGCTTGGGATCGTAGAGGCCCTGCTCCGCCGGCAGCGCCGGATCGCGCACGACGAGGGCCGGTGCTGCCGGCCCGCGGGTGGTGTGCTGGGAGGGGTCCAGGCCGCTCATCGTCTCGTCTCCCGTCGGCGCCCGCCTTCGGGGGCGCGCCTGCTGCCACGCGGCCGGCATGAGGCCGGCGCATCATCGTCCGGAGGCCCCTCCCGCCGGCGCGATCCGGCGGACGGACTTCGCGCTCGGCGGGACCTAGCATGGGCCACCGCTTCATTCTCTTGGAGGTTCGGCCGCGTCTCGCGTCAGGGAGCGCCCGCACCTCGCGGACGCCCGGCGGCCTCGTCAGCCGGCGCGCGTCCGCACCGCCCGCGGGGCGGTGCCTTTCTTATCTCGTTTGGCCAAAGTGCAAGCCATCAACCAGCGAGCCACCAGCCAGCGCCCTTCGGATTCCGGACCGCGCGGCCCGGGAAAATGGGACAGTCCTGCTGTCCTAATTTTGGACGTTGCCAGATTTCAACGGCTCCAGCAAGGGCCGTGCCTGCGGGAGCGTGTGATTTTCTTGCGTCGTGCGGCGGCGCGCCGCAACGAACGTTCAAATCGCGTCGGGGCGGCGCAGTTTTTCCAAGCCCCTTTTCCAGGCCCCGCGCATGCCCGCCATGATCCTGCCCCGGTCGCGGTGCCGCGCCGGCGCCGGCATGATGGCGCCTGATTCGGCGGGAGCGGACCTGATGAACTTCGCGAGCGACAACGTGACCGGCGCGAGCGCCCCGATCCTCGACGCGGTGGTGCGCGCGAATGCGGGTGCGATGCCGGCCTACGGGGCGGATCCGCTCACCGCCGCGCTCCAGGCGCGCTTCCGCGCCCTCTTCCAGCATCCCGACCTCGTCGTGTTCCCGGTCGCGACCGGCACGGCGGCGAACGCCATCGCGCTCGCCGCGATGGTGCCGCCCTTCGGCCTCTGCCTCTGCCACGAGGAGGCGCATGTGATGGGCGACGAGTGCGGCGCGCCGGAATTCTACACCCACGGCGCCAAGCTCGCGGGACTTCCCGGCACCGGGGCCAAGATCGATCCGGCGGCCTTCGACGCGACGCTCTCGGCGATGCCCCGCCACGTGAAACAGATGCCGGCCCGGGCCCTCACCCTGTCGCAGGCCACCGAGGGCGGCCTCGTCTACCGCCCGGACGAGGTGGCGCGCCTCGCGGAAGGCGCCCACCGGCACGGCCTCGCCGTGCACATGGACGGCGCGCGCTTCGCCAACGCCGTCGCGGCGCTCGGCTGCCCGCCCGCCGACGTGACCTGGCGGGCGGGCGTCGACATCCTGTCCTTCGGGGCGAGCAAGAACGGGGCGCTTGCCGCCGAGGCGATCGTGGTGTTCCGCCCGGATCTCGCCGAGACGATCGAGTACCGCCGCAAGCGGGCGGGCCATCTCCTCTCGAAGGGCCGGCTGCTCGCCGCCCAGCTCCACGCCTATCTGGACGACGACCACTGGCTCGCCAATGCCGCGACCGCGAACCGCATGGCGGCGCGGCTCGGCCGCGGACTCGCGGAGATCCCGGGCGTTCGCCTCGCCTGGCCGGTCGAGGCGAACGAGGTCTTCCCGATCCTGCCGGCGCATCTGGAGCGCAGTCTCAAGGAGGGCGGCGCCACCTTCTACGGCTGGCACTCCACCAGCCTGCCCCCCGGCGAGGCCGTGCGCGAGGGCGAGGTCTTCGCGCGCCTGATCACCGCCTTCTCGACGACGCAGGCCGAGGTCGACGCCTTCCTCGACCTCGCGCGGGCTTGCGCCTGAGCGGGGCCGTCACTCCGGCAGGCGCGGCAGCGGCGTCCCGTCCTTCGGGATGCCGTAGCGGGCTGCGTTCAGCTGCATCGCCAGGAAGGTGTAGTAGCCGCTGATCGCCGTCAGATCGACCACGCCCGGCTTGCCGAAACGCTGCTCGGCCCGCGCGAAGGTCGCGTCCGAGACGCGCCGGTTCTGCTGCAGCTCGGTGGTGAAGTCGTAGACGATCTCCTCGTCCTCGCTGAGGCCCGTCGGCCGGCGCCCGTCCCGGATCGCCGCGATGACCTCCGGAGCGATGCCGACCTTCGCGGCGATCGGGGCGTGGACGTACCATTCGTAATCCTGCGTCCACAGCCGCGCGTTGATCAGGATGACGAGCTCGGAGAGCCTGGTGCCGATCTTCGGCTTGTAGCGCAGGTAGTCGCCCATCGCGCGGGTGAGGGTCATCACCTCCGGCGAGTGCATCAGCGGCTCGAAGGGACCGAAGACCTTGACCTTGCGGGCCGCCTCGAACTCCTCGGCGGCCTTCTTCTGCTCGGGCGTGTACTGGTCGGGCGGGATGGTGGGCAGGCGGTCCTGGGCGAGGGCCACGGTCGAGAGCAGGCAGAGCGCTAAGCAGGCTTGCGTTGGCGTGCCGCCACTTCGCCTGCTGAGGTCCTTGGCCCGTCGCAGGTTTTTGCCGGAAAACCGCAGGCTCCGAAACCTGCTTAGGGCGGGCGCGAGGCGCGACATGGGGAAGATCCGGGGCGTGCGGGGCGGCGAATTCTGATCCGCCATCGCCGGAAAGGCGAGGACGAGGTGTGCAGGCACACCGCGTTATCCCCGCATTCCCGCCCCAATCGGCAGATCTAACGGGCTCGTCCAAGCACAAGGGGAAGCGGGGAGCCAACTCCGACGGCCCCGAAACCAAGGGAATGCGGGACATGATCGCTCGGCGGTCGACTCGGAGCGCGGCCCACGCGGCCGCGCTCTCCTTCGCGGGCCTTCTGACGGCGCTCGGGATCGGAGCGCCGGCGCCGGCCTCCGCGCAGGTCTATTACGAGGTCGAGGAGGCGGACGCGGTGCTCGCGCCCCGCGCCGTGCTGGTCCGGCTCGGCCGCGAGGGCTACCGGGCCTTCACGCATCCGCGCTTCGATGGCGATGCCTACGTGCTCGAGGCCGACTCGCCCTGGGGCAACCGGGTGCGGCTCACCGTCAATGCCCGCACGGGCCGGGTGCTCGACCGCGACCGAATCGAGGCGCCGCTCTACCCGCCGGGCACGATCCCGGGCGGGCGCCGCCCAGGCTATGGCTGGACCGAGGCCGAGACCCGCATCCTGCCGCCCCGCGACCTCGCCCGCGAGCCGCTCCCGCGCGCACCCTCCGCCGGCGCCCCGGCCTATGGCCGCACCGAGCCCCTGCCCGACGAGCGCCGCACCGCGGCCCGGGTGCTGCCGCCGGTCGAGCGCGTCGCACCCGCCTCACCCGCTCCCCGCCCGCTGCCCGGCGCGGCGCAGGACGGGAACCCGCTCGGCCTGAACCCGGACAGCCCCGCCGCCCGCCGGTCCGAGGCGCCCCGCAAGGCCGCCAGGGCGGCCCCGAAGCCGATCGAGAGCCCGGCCGCCCTGACCGAGCCGAAGCCCGCCCCCAAGCTCGTCGCCCCCAAGCCCGCCGCGCCGGAGACGAAGCCGATGGCGGCCGCGAGTCCGCCGCCCGCGCCGAAGGCGGCCGATTCCGGCTGGAAGACCCCGCCGGAGGCCGGCAGCCGCCCGGTGCGCGTGATCGGCGGCATCACCCCGGTTCCGGCCAAGGACGAGCCGGCGACCGCGAAGGAATAGGCGGGCGGAGCAGTGGCGGCTGCCCTTCTCAAGAGCAGTGCGTGACGCTTTGCCTAAAGCTCGGCAATGATGGAGCCGAGCCGATCGACCGCTGCGGTGATTTCGTGCGGCTGCCAGGAGGCGAATCCGAGCAGGATCCCGTTCATCCGGCCGGGGGCCATGCAGAGCCGCGAGACCGCGACAACATCGAGCCCCGCTGTCTCTGCGCGGCGGGCCACCGTTGGAGCGGTTCTGACCGGGCTCGCCCTTGCGATTCATGGGCTGCCGCGCATGGCCTGGACCATGCGCGTGACGGCGTTGCTCGCCTTGTGGGCTCGTCGGCACGGCGCTCGCCTACTGGGCGATGTCCTTGGTCAACCGCTCTCTGCCGGCATTGACCACTGCGCTCGGTGTCACGGCCACTCCACTGGTCGGGATTGGCATGTCGTCGCTTGCCCTTGGCGAGCGGATCGACGCGACCCTCGGCATCGCCGCCATCCTCATGGTTGCCGGCATCGGAATCACGGCGATCACGCAGAGCGGAGCGCCTGCTGCGGCAACCTCCGCAAAGGCGTAGCGCGGCCCCCTCCCCGACCGGCTCGGGCTTTGAGCCCTCAGGCCACCACCACCTCGGTTCTCACCGAGTTGGCGATGAAGCACCCCTCATGCGCCGCGTGGTGGAGCTGCGCGAGGCTTTCGGCATCCGGCGCGGGGCCGGACCACTCGATCCGCGGATGAAGCGTCACCCTCGTCACCGCCTGCCGGCCCGGGGCGATCTCCCCCATCACGCCCTCCGCATGGTCCCGGTAGGCCATGGCGCGGAAGCCCGCCTGCCGCGCGAGGTGCAGGAAGGTCAGCATGTGGCAGCTGGAGAGGGCCGCCGTCAGCATCTCCTCCGGATCCACCGCCTCCTTCACCGCCCATCGTCCGACGACGTGCGGCGAGGCCGAGCCCGGCAGCGTCATGCCGGCGTCGAAGCTCAGCGTGTGGCCGCGGCTGTAGCGGCCGCTCGCGAAATCCTCGCCCTCCTTCAGGGTCCATGTCACATCGGCGGTGTAGGTCGACATGCCTGCCTCCGTCTTGCGGGCGGGCGGGCGGGCTTCCGCGCGACCGTCGGCGGGGCCTGCGCGTGCTCCCCGGGCCATGCTCGCGCATTCCGGCGGCGATGCGCAAGCGAGCGGATCCTCTTTGAGGTGCGAAGCAGCCTTCGATGCCTCCCGCCTAGATCTAAAGGCGCGCTCGACAAGCGCTGCCAATTTGGGTTCCATCGTTGCCTCAAGGTCCGGTCTCAACGGGCCGGCATGCCCAAGAAACGATCTCGGAGGAGACCTCGATGCGATTGCCCTTCACCGCCCTCGCGGCGGCGCTCGTCTGCGCGACCGCGCTTGCCGGCCCGGCGCGCGCTGCGGATCCGATCAAGATCGGCGTATCGGGCCCCTTCACGGGCGGCTCCTCCTCCATGGGCGTCTCGATGCGCGACGGCGTGCGGCTCGCCGTCCAGGAGATCAACCAGAAGGGCGGCGTGCTCGGGCGCCAGCTCCAGATCGTCGAGCGCGACGACGAGGCCAAGAACGAGGTCGGCGCCCAGGTCGCGCAGGAGCTGATCAACAAGGAGAAGGTCGTCGCCACGCTCGGCTTCATCAATACCGGCGTGGCGCTCGCCGCCCAGCGCTTCTACCAGGAGGCCGAGATCCCGGTGATCAACAACGTCGCCACCGGCACGGTCATCACCAATCAGTTCAACCCGCCGGATTACGACGACAATTACGTGTTCCGGACCTCGGCCTATGACGTGCTGCAGGCCGGCATGATGGCCGACGAGGCGATCGCCCGCGGCTTCAAGAAGATCGCGATCCTGGCCGATTCCACCAATTACGGCCAGCTCGGGCGCGAGGATCTGGAGAAGTACCTCAAGGCCAAGGGCGTGACCCCGGTCGTGGTGGAGAAGTTCAACATCAAGGACGTCGACATGACGCCCCAGCTGCTGAAGGCGCAGGCGGCGGGCGCGGACGTGATCCTGGCCTACGGCATCGGGCCCGAACTCGGGCAGGTCGCCAACGGCATGGCGAAGCTCGGCTGGAAGGTGCCGATGATCACCTCCTGGCCGTCCTCGATGCAGAGCTTCATCGATATCGCCGGGCCGAACGGCAACGGCGTGACCATGCCCCAGACCTTCATCGAGGATAAGACCCTGCCGCGGCGCAAGGCGTTCCTCGAAAGCTACTATGCCACCTACAAGGTCTCGAAGATCCCGACCCCGGTCGCGGGCGCGCAAGGCTACGATTCTGTCTTCCTCCTCGCCGCCGCGATCAAGCAGGCCGGCAGCACCGAGGGGCCGAAGATCCGCGCGGCGCTCGAAGATCTGAAGGAGAAGGTCGAGGGCGTGGTGACGACCTACGACAAGCCCTTCACCAAGACCGACCACAACGCCATCACCCGCAACATGGTGGTGTTCGGCAAGGTGCAGGACGGCCGGATCGTCTACGCCAAGGAGGAGGACGCCAAGAACGCGGGCGTCGTCCGCCTGAAGGAGAAGGCGTCGAACTGAACACCCACGGTCGTCGTCCTGCCGATCGGCCCGCGCGGAATCCCGCGCGGGCTCAACCCCACGGCCTCCCCCGGGGTCCCCGATGCAAATCTTCCTGCAGCTCGTCGCGAGCGGCGTCGCGGTCGGCATGATCTATGCCGCCATCGCGTTCGGCTACCAGCTCACCTTCGCCACCTCGAAGACGCTCAATTTCGGCCAGGGCGAGGCGCTGATGCTCGGCGCCCTGTTCGGCCTCACCCTGGTGCCCTTCACGGGCTACTGGCTGATGCTGCCCCTCGTCCTCGTCTTCGGCTTCGCGCTCGGCGCCGTGGTCGAGCGGCTCGGCGTGCGCCCGGCCGTGAAGATCAAGTCCGAATACGGGTGGATCATGGCCACCATCGCGCTCGGCATCATCTTCAAGAACGTGGCCGAGAACATCTGGGGGCGCGACGACCTCAAGTTCCCCTCGCCGCTGCCGGAGACGGCGCTGACCTTCGGCGGCGTCCGCGTGCTGCCGATGGAGCTCCTGATCGTCGCCGGCGCGCTCCTGATGATGCTGGCCGTCGAAGTGTTCAACCGCCGCTCGATCTGGGGCAAGGCGGTGGTCGCCACCTCCAACGACATCGACGCAGCCGGCCTGATGGGCATCAACACCCGCAAGGTCATCACGCTGTCCTATTCGATCAGCGCCATGACGGCGGCTTTCGCGGGCGTGCTCGTCGCTCCCGTAACCCTCACGGGCGCCACGATGGGCTCGGTGCTGGCGCTCAAGGCCTTCGCGGTGGCGATCATCGGCGGCCTCGAATCCGGCCTCGGCGTCATCGTCGGCGGGCTGATCCTCGGCATCGCCGAGACGCTCACGGGCTTCTACATCTCGACGGGCTACAAGGACGTGCCCGGCCTGATCCTGCTCCTCCTCGTCCTCGCGGTCAGGCCGGTCGGCCTGTTCGGCAAGGCCGTGATCAAGAAGGTCTGACGAGGGCTAGAGGGCCCTCGTCGCGTTCCCCCGCGCACGGAATCCTTGAATATGGCGCAGCCCGCATCCGCCCTCGCCCGAGAGGCCGCCCCGCCCGCCCCCGCGGCGGGACTCGGCCGCTTCGCGGGCCTGATCGGCGCCGGCCTCCTCGTGCTGTTCCTGGCGGCCTTCCCGCATGTCGTCACCAGCCAGTACTACATCCACCTCCTCACCGTGATCGCCATCTACGCGATCCTGATTCTCGGCCTCGACATCGTGGTCGGCTATACGGGCCAGGTCTCGCTTGGCCATGCCGGCCTGTTCGGGGTCGGTGCCTATGCGGCGGCGGTGCTCTTCCTCAAGTTCAAGCTCGGCATCTGGGTCGGGCTTCTCGCCGGCATCGGCGTCACGGCGGCCTTCGGGCTCCTGCTGGCGATCCCGGCCCTGCGGGTGAGCGGCCCCTATCTCGCCATGGTGACGCTCGCCTTCGGCACCATCGTGCAGATCTTCATCAACGAGATGACCGATCTGACCAACGGGCCGCTCGGCATCACCCTGCCGCCGGCCCGGGTCCTCGACTTCTCCCTGCTCGGGCTTCAGGCCCCGTGGGGCGCGGCGGGGCGCAAGCTCGAATTCTACTACCTCGTCTGCGCGAGCCTGCTCGCGACCATCCTGGTGGTGAACCGGGTGGTGCGCTCGCCCTTCGGCCGCGCCTTCGAGGCCCTGCGCGACTCGCCCATCGCCTGCGACTGCATGGGCGTCAGCGTCTACCGCTACAAGGTCTACGCTTTCGTGATCTCGGCGGCGCTGGCGGGGCTCGCGGGCGCGCTCTTCGCATGGTCGGAGCGCTACGTCGCCCCGAACACCTACGGCTTCGAGCTCACCGTGCTGTTCCTGCTCGCCGTCACCATGGGCGGGCGTAAGTCGCGCTCCGGCCCGCTGATCGGCGCGGCCATCATCGTGATGATGCCGAACATCCTCGCCGACATCGCGCTGGTGCGGATCATGGCGGGAGGCATCGCGGCGCTCGCCCTCGGCATCCTCTGCGTCGCCTTCCTGCGCCGTCAGGAGAACCGCGTCTCGATCCTGGTGCCGGCGCTCCTCTGCATCGCCTTCTTCCCGGCGACCATCGCCCTGGAATCGGTGACGGATTACCGGCTCACCGTCTTCGGGCTGATGATCCTATTCGTGGTCTACTACCTGCCGGAGGGCATCGTCGGGTATTTTCGCGAGAAGCTGCCCGCCTTACGCCCGGCCCATACGGGCGAGGGCAGGCTGCTGACCGCCGCCGGCGAAGCGCTGATCCGGCAAGGCGGCCGCTCGGGTGCCGATCCGCTCCTCCGGGTCGAGGGCGCCGTGATGCAGTTCGGCGGCCTCAAGGCGCTGGCCGGCGTCGACCTCAGCGTTCGCCCCGGCACGATCCACGGCCTGATCGGGCCGAACGGCTCGGGCAAGAGCACGATGATGAACGTGCTCACCGGCATCTACCGGCCGACCGAGGGCGCGGTGGTGCTCGCCGGCAGCAACCGCCTCGACGGGCGCACGCCCTCCGAGATCGCGCTCGCGGGCGTGGCGCGCACCTTCCAGAACGTCCAGCTCTTCCGGGAGATGACGGCGCTGGAGAACGTGCTGGTCGGGCTCCACCACGCCTTCCGGGGCACGCTCTTCGACGCGATCCTCGGCACGCCCCGGCGGCGGCGCGAGGAGCGGGAGGCGCGCGCCCGCGCCATGGCGATCCTCGACTTCGTGGGCTTAAGCAACCTCGCGCAGGTCGAGGCGCGCAACCTGCCCTACGGCAAGCAGCGCCTGCTCGAGATCGGCCGGGCGCTCGCCCTCGATCCGGTGCTGCTCCTCCTCGACGAGCCGGCCGCGGGCCTGACCGCGCCCGACATTGCGGAGCTCACCGCCATCATCCGCAAGATCCGGGATGCCGGCATCACCGTGATCCTGATCGAGCACCACATGGACGTGGTGATGGGGCTCTGCGACCGCGTCAGCGTCCTCGATTTCGGCCACAAGATCGCGGAGGGCGGCGCCCGCGAGATCCAGGCCGACCCGAAGGTCATCGAAGCCTATCTCGGCAGCCCGGTTGCCGACGCCGCGGAGTAGAGCGATGCTCGACGTGACGGGACTGGCCGCCGGCTACGGCCAGGTCGAGGTGCTGCACGGCCTCACCTTCGCGGTGCCGAAGGGGCAGGTCGTGACCCTGATCGGCTCGAACGGGGCCGGCAAGACCACGACCATGCGGGCGCTCTCCGGCATGATCAAGCCGAAGGCCGGCTCGATCCGCCTCAACGGCCGCGAGATCGGCGGGCTCGACAGCCACGAGGTCGCCCGGGCCGGGCTCGCCCACTCGCCCGAGGGGCGCCGGGTCTTCCCGACGCTCACCGTCGAGGACAACCTGACGCTCGGGGCCTTCCCGCGCCTCACCGGCTCGCGGCCGAAGGGCGACGTCGCCGCCGACCGCGACCGGGTCTACGCCCTTTTTCCGCGCCTCAAGGAGCGCCGGTCGCAGCTCGCCGGCACCCTGTCGGGCGGCGAGCAGCAGATGCTCGCCATGGGCCGCGCCCTGATGCTGCGCCCGGAGATCCTCCTCCTCGACGAGCCCTCGATGGGGCTCGCCCCGAAGCTGGTGGAGGAGGTGTTTCGCACCATCCGGCGCCTGAAGGAGGAGCAGGTGACCATGCTCCTCGTCGAGCAGTTCGCCATGGCGGCCCTCGGGGTCGCCGACCATGCCTACGTGCTGGAGAACGGCCGCATCCGCTTCCAGGGCCCGGCCGAGCAGCTCCGCTCCGACCCGGCGGTGCGCGCGGCGTATCTCGGCGGCGGGCACTGACGGGGCCGGCCGCCCTCCGCTCGGCCTTCGGGACTGCTTGGCCTTCCGGGAGCGGGCGGCTCCCTTCTGGGTCGGCGGCATGTCACCCGGTTGACGGCCCCGGCCGGCGCGCAGGCTTGCCAAGTGCCGTCCGGCCCCGCCAAATGCGGCCCTCCCGCCGCCTGCTCTGGACCAGCCATGACCGAGACGGACGAACTGCTCTGCGCCGTCGATGACGAGGGCATTGCCCGCATCACCCTGAACCGGCCGCAGGCCCGCAACGCGCTGACCTTCGCGATGTACGAGCGGCTGTACGAGCTCAGCCGCGCCCTCGACGAGGACCGCGCGGTCAAGGCGGTGATCCTCAGCGGGGCGGGCGACAAGGCCTTCGCGGCCGGCACCGACATCGCGCAGTTCCGCGGCTTTGGCACGGCCGAGGATGCGCTCGGCTACGAGCGCTTCATGGACCGGGTGCTCGGCAGCCTGGAGCGCTGCCGCAAGCCCACCATCGCGGCGGTCGCGGGCGCCTGCACGGGCGGCGGGGCGGCGATCGCGGCGGCCTGCGACCTGCGGCTCGCCACCGGCGATGCGCGCTTCGGCTTCCCGATCGCCCGCACGCTCGGCAACTGCCTGTCGCTCGGCAACCTGCGGCGGCTCTCGGCGCTGGTGGGGGCGGCGCGCGTGAAGGAGATGCTGTTCACCGCCCGGCTGGTCGGGGCCGAGGAGGCGCAGCGCATCGGCCTGGTCAGCGAGGTGGTGGCGGATGCCGCCGCGCTTGCCGAGCGGGCGACCGCGCTGGCGCGGCTGGTGGCCGCGCATGCGCCGCTGACGCTGGCGGCCACCAAGGAGGGTCTGCGCCGGCTCGCCGGCGAGCCCGAGGCGGGCGGGCCGGCCGGCGATGACCTGATCCTGATGTGCTACACCAGCCGTGATTTTCGCGAGGGCATGGAGGCCTTCCTGGCCAAGCGCCCGCCCAACTGGTCCGGGACCTGAGATCCTCTGGGCCCGGCACCCGCTGAAGGGCAGCCATTCGCGTGCAGGAGCGCGCGCGACCGTGACAATGGCTCGGCGGGCTGGCAGGAAGGCCCGTCCGTTCCGGAGGCCCCCGTGACGTCCGCCAATTCCCGCACCGCCGATCACCCGATCGATCCGCTGTTCCTGGAGCGCTGTTCGCCGCGCGCCTTCACGGGCGAGGCGGTGAGCGAGGCCGATCTCCTGACGATGATCGAGGCCGCGCGCTGGGCGCCCTCCTCCTTCAACTCGCAGCCCTGGCGCTTCATCTATGCCCTGCGCGACACGCCCCAGTGGGGCCCCCTGTTCGATCTCCTCGTGCCCTCCAACCAGAACTGGGTGAAGGATGCGGGCGCCCTGCTGTTCCTCGTCTCGAACCAGATGATGAACACCAAGAGCGGGCTGAAGCCGTCCTGGAGCGCCTCCTTCGATACCGGCACCGCCTCGGCGATGTTCCAGCTCCAGGCGAACAAGCTCGGCTGGCACGCTCACGGCATGGTCGGCTTCGACAAGGAGCGGGCGCCCGGGGTGCTCAACGTGCCGGCGAACCACCGGGTCGAGGCCGCCTTCGCGGTCGGCCGCCGGGCCGATCCGGCGACACTGCCGGAGGAGCTGCGCGCCCGCGAGACGCCGAACGGCCGGCATCCGATCACCGACTTCGCCTTCGAGGGCATCTTTCCGGTGCGCGAGGCGTGACTAAGCAGGCTTGCGGTGGCAGGCCACCGCAAGCCTGCTTAGGTTCTTGGTCTGTCGCAGGTTTTTGACGGAAAACCGCATGGCACTTTTCCGAAACCTGCTTAGGCCGGCCACCTACGAGGACTTCGTCTCCGGGTTCCGCTGGCGGATCCCGGAGCGCTACAACATCGCGGTCGATGTCTGCGACCGCTGGGCGGCGGCCGATCCGCAGCGCCCGGCGCTCCTCGACGTCGCGGCGGATGGCCGGGTCGAGACCTGGAGCTTCGCGGCCCTGCGCGAAGCCTCGAACCGCTTCGCCAACGCGCTTCGCGCGCAGGGCATCGCCCGCGGCGACCGGGTGGCGGTGCTGCTGCCGCAATCCCCCGCCGTCCTGATCGCGCATCTCGCCATCTACAAGCTCGGGGCGGTGGCGCTGCCGCTCGCCGTCGTGTTCGGGCCGGACGCCCTGCTGCATCGCCTCGGCAACGCGGGCGCGCGGGCCGTCGTGACCCATGCGGGCGGGCTCGCCAAGCTGGCCCCGCTCCGGGATGCGCTGCCCGACCTCGCCCTCCTCGTCTCGACGGAGGGGCCGGGCGACGGGGCGCTCGGCTTCGCGGAACTCCTCGCCGCGAGCGCGCCGGATTTCACGCCCGTCGACACGGCGGCGGATGATCCCGCGCTGATGATCTACACCTCCGGCACGACCGGCCTGCCCAAGGGCGCGCTGCACGGGCACCGGGTGCTGCTCGGCCACCTGCCGGGCTTCGCCATGATGCACGAGTTCATGCCGCAACCCGGCGACCGGATGTGGACGCCCGCCGACTGGGCCTGGGCCGGCGGCCTCCTCAACGCGCTGCTGCCGAGCCTGCACCACGGGGTCGCGGTGGTGGCGCGCAAGGCGGAGAAATTCGAGCCCGAGGAGGTATTTCGGCTGATGGCAGACCTCGCCGTCGCCAACGCCTTCGTGCCGCCGACGGCGCTGCGGATGCTGCGCACGGTCGAGCGCCCGCGCGCGCGCTTCGACCTGTCGCGGCTGCGCACGCTGGCCTCGGCGGGCGAGATGCTGGGGCCAGAGACCTTCGGGTGGGCTCAAGCCGAGCTTCGGCTCACGGTCAACGAGGCCTATGGTCAGACCGAGTGCAACCTCGTGCTCGCCTCCTGCGCAGGCCTCGGGCTCGCCCGCGCGGGCTCGACCGGCAAGCCGGTTCCCGGCCATCGGGTGGCGGTGATCCGCCCGGACGGGACGCCGGCCGCCGCGGGCGAGATCGGCCAGATCGCGGTGGCGCGCCCGGACCCGGTGATGTTCCTCGGCTATTGGCGCGAC
This sequence comes from Methylobacterium nodulans ORS 2060, assembly GCF_000022085.1. Classification (NCBI taxonomy): domain Bacteria; kingdom Pseudomonadati; phylum Pseudomonadota; class Alphaproteobacteria; order Hyphomicrobiales; family Methylobacteriaceae; genus Methylobacterium; species Methylobacterium nodulans. The sequence continues at coordinate 1,221,345 of NC_011894.1, read as the reverse complement.
CCTGCGGCGACCGAGGCCAAGTTCCTCGGCGACTGCATGACCACCGGCGACCAGGGCCGGGTCGACGCGGACGGCTACGTCCATTTCGTCGGGCGGGACGACGACGTCATCACCTCGTCGGGCTACCGGATCGGGCCGGGCGAGATCGAGGATTGCCTGCTGCGCCACCCGGCCGTGGCGCTCGCCGCCGCTGTCGGCAAGCCCGATCCGGTGCGCACGGAGATCGTCAAGGCCGTCGTGGTGCTGCGCCCGGGCTACCAGGCCTCCGACGCGCTCGCGGCCGAGATCCAGGATTTCGTGCGCCGGCGCCTCTCGGCGCACGAATACCCGCGCGAGATCGCCTTCCGGCCGAGCCTGCCGCTCACCACCACGGGCAAGATCATCCGGCGGGTGCTGCGGGACGAGGGGTGATCCGCGAGGACCGGCTCCGTCACCCCGCGCAGCGGGCCTCTGCCGCCAGCACGCGGCGCACGCTCACGCGCATATCCGCGAGGGTGAACGGTTTCGTCAGGACGTCGGACACGATGGCGTCGAGCCCGCGGGCCCGTTCGCGCTGGTCGGCGAAGCCCGTCATCAGCATGATGGTGAGGCCCGGATAATCCCGCTTGGCGGCGAGCGCCAGCGCGATGCCATCCATCAGCGGCATGCGGATGTCGGTCAGCATCAGGTCGAAGGCACCGTCCGCTTCGATGAGCCGGTCGAGCCCGTCGCTGCCGTCGACGGCCGTGACCACCACGTGCCCGTCCATCTCGAGGCCCCGCTTGAGGAAACCCCGGATCGACTCCTCGTCGTCGACAAGCAGGATGTTCGCCATGTCCTTCATCTCTCGGCCGCGGAGCGGCGAATCATAAGGAATGATGAGTCAAGCCCGGCACGCAGCCAAGGTTCCTCACAGGGCGGGCGGCCCATCACGGTCGAACAGGTCCGGCTCGTCCGCACCGTAATCGACGAGACCGACGAAGGGCAACTGACGGAAAGCATGCGCGATGTCCATGCCGTAGCCGACCACGAAGACATCCGGGCAGACGAAGCCGACATAATCCGCGTCGATCGACACCGCGCGCTTGCCGGGCTTCTCCAGGAGGACTGTGGTCAGCACGCGCCGGGCGCCGCGGGCCATCAGCAGGTCCTTGGCGTAGACGAGGGTGCGGCCGGATTCGAGGATGTCGTCGATCAGGAGCACGTCGCGCCCGCGCACCTCGCTCTCCACGTCGCGCAGGATCGCCACCTGCCCGGAGGAGACCGTGGCGGACCGGTAGCTCGACAGGTGGATGAACTCGACCTGGGGCGCGAGCCCGGCCCGGTGCAGGGCGCGGATCAGGTCGGCCGCGAACATGAAGCTGCCCTTGAGGACGGCCACCACCAGCAGGTCCTTCAGCGGCTGGTTCGCGATGGCGCGCGCCATCTCCTCGTTGCGCTGCGCGATGGCCGCCTCCTCGAACAGGACGCGGACGCGGGGGATGGCGGGGGAACTCATCGGGCCTCATTCTGCGGGGAGGGGGTGCTCCCTACGCTGACCGGAGATTTCTCGGTGTCAACCGCGGCGAATCGGACCAGGACGCGGCGCCCGCGCGCCGGCGGAGCGGCGAGCTCGGCCCGGAACCGCGCGGCATCCTTCGGTTCGAGCCGCGCGCGGGGCGCCTCCGCGGTCCAGCTGTAGACGAGCTGATCGGCCTCGTCCCGCACTTCGAGAGCGAGCGGCGGCACCGGCCGGGGCTCGGCGGCGGCGCTCACCAAGTCGCCCTCGACGACGAGCCGTCCCTCGCTGCCGGCCCCGGCCGGCACCTGGAAGGCGACCACGTCGCGGAAGTCGAGGCCGCGCAGGTTCACGGGAAGACCGATCGCGGCGTAGAGCCGCGCGGTCTGGGGCAGCGCCCGCACCACGCGCTCGCGGGCGAGCAGGGCCGCGCCGGCGAGCGCGAGGCCGAGGCAGACCGCGAGGGCGGCGAGGCTCGGGCGCGCGGTGCGGGCGGCAGGCGCCTTCGGGCGGGCGGGAACGGGCACCGGGGCGTCGACGGCCGTGAACACCGCCTCGCCGGGCGGCGACAGGGTATCCTGCTCCTGTCCGGGCGCGGCCACGAACCAAGCTTCGCGGCAGGACGCGCACCGCACCATGCGCCCCTCGGGCCCGATCCGCTCCGGGTCGAGCCGGTACTCGGCGGCGCAGGACGGGCAGACGATCTGCATGGCGAATCACGGCTGGCGCCCGGAGGGCCGGATCCCATCGGTTCTCTCGCGATAGCGTTAAGGCATGGTAAAGCGGCCGGCGGGCGTAATGCCCGCGCAAGATCCGGCGGGCTAAGGACACCACGAGAGCATGGGGAGCGCATGGCAGCCGGACCATACAGGGTGATGGGCGAGAGCCTCCTGTCGGGCATGGAGGAACCCGTCGTCCGGTTCGAGAACGTGGGCATGCGCTACGGCCTCGGGCCGGAGGTGCTGAGCGACATCAGCTTCACGATCGCCCCGCATTCCTTCCAGTTCCTCACCGGACCCTCGGGCGCCGGCAAGACGACGCTGCTGCGCCTGATCCTGCTCTCGGCCAAGCCCAGCCGCGGGCTGGTCTCGGTGTTCGGCGAGGAAGTGAGCGGCATCTCCAGCCACGCGCTCACGGGCCTGCGGCGGCGGATGGGCGTGGTGTTCCAGGATTTCCGCCTGCTCGACCATCTCACGACCTACGAGAATGTCGCGCTGCCGCTGCGCGTCCAGGGCCGGGCCGAGACGAGCTACCGGGCGGAGGTGGTGGAGCTGCTGCGCTGGGTGGGGCTCGGCGAGCGCATGCATGTGCTGCCCCCGCTCCTCTCGGGCGGCGAGAAGCAGCGCGCCGCCATCGCCCGCGCACTCATCGCCCGCCCCGAGCTGCTCCTCGCCGACGAGCCCACCGGCAATGTCGACCCGCAGCTCGGCCGGCGGCTCCTGCGCCTGTTCATCGAACTCAACCGCCTCGGGACCTCCGTGCTGATCGCGACCCACGACTTCGCCCTCATGGACCTCGTCGACGCGCGCCGGCTGATCCTCGGCGACCGCCACCTGCGGATCGAGGAGTGAGGCGGATGCTTCGTTCGCATCTCGGTCAAAGCAAGCGTCCGGATCCGGTCCGGTGCTCAGTATCGGACGGAGGCGCGCCATGACTGAAGGCGCCGCCGTCGAGCGGACCCAGCCGGCCGATACCCTGCCGCCGAGCCTGCGCCGCAACGCACCCCTCGTCCCCACCGACAGCAGCGCGAGCCGGGCGCTCGCGGCGGTCATCGCCATCCTGACCTTCCTGGCGGCGCTTTGCGCCGGGGCGGCCGAGATCGTCGCGTCGAGCGCGGCGCAATGGCAGGGCGCCGTCGCCAACGAGGTGACGATCCAGATCCGGCCGAGCCCCGGCCGCGACACGGAGGCCGATGTCGCCAAGGCAACCGAACTCGCCCGCGACGCGCCCGGGATCGCCGGCACGCGGGCCCTGTCGAAGACGGAATCCGAGCGCCTGCTCGAACCCTGGCTCGGCAGCGGGCTCGACCTCGGCGACCTGCCGGTGCCGCGCCTGATCACCGTGCGGCTGGCGGGCGGCGACCCGCCCGCGGACCTGCCCGCCCTGCGCCAGCGCCTCGTCCAGGCCCTGCCGGGCGTGGCGAGCCTCGACGACCACGCGCTCTGGATCTCGCGCCTCTCGACCATGGCCAACACCTTCGTGGGGGTGGGCGTCGGCATCGTCGCGCTGGTGCTGCTCGCGACCGGGCTCGCCGTGACCTTCGCGACCCGCGGGGCCATGGCGGGCAACCGGGAGGTGGTGGAGGTGCTGCATTTCGTCGGCGCCGACGCCGATTTCATCGCCCGCGAGTTCCAGCGCCGCTTCTTCCGTCTCGGTCTGCGCGGCGGGGTGATCGGGGCGGCGGCGGCGCTCGGCGCCCTGGCGCTCGGCGGCGCGCTCGCCCGGCTCTGGCGCGCGAGCCCTGCGGGCGACGAGATCGAGGCCCTGTTCGGCGGCTTCGAGATCGGCTGGCGGGGCTATGCGAGCGTGGTGCTGATCGGCGTGATCGCCTCGATCGTCACCGGCATCGTCTCGCGGGTGGCCGTGCGGCGCTTCCTCGATTGATGCGGACGGCGGCCCCCCGGGGCCGCCCTCCGGCGGCCCCCCAGGACCCCGTGAACGAATCGCCCGATGACCCGTTGCCTCCGGCCCGCCGTAATCGGCACTATGCTCGACCAGCTGGGATGACCTCGCGGATGAAGCGCGGAATGACGACGCGAAGCGCCGATGCGGTCGGACAGGATTGGGTCGGTCCGGATCCGGCGATCCGCGCGCGCCCCTGGCGGCGCCTCGTCCTCACGCTGGCTGCGCTCGTCGGGGCCTCGGGGCTCGCCTTCGGGGTCGGCTTCCTGGCCTTCGTCGGCTGCCTTGCCCGCACCGAACGGCAGCCCCATGCCCCTGCGGACGGCATCGTGGCGCTCACCGGCGGGGCGCAGCGCATCGGGGACGCGATCGACCTTCTGGCCGCGGGCTACGGCCGCCGCCTCCTCATCACGGGCGTCAACGAGCGCACCAGCCGCGAGGAGATCGCCCGGCTCAACCCCGGCCAGCAGCATCTCATCGCCTGCTGCGTCGATCTCGACTACCGGGCGCGCAACACGATCGGCAACGCCATCGAGACCCGGCGCTGGATGCGCGAGAACGGCTTCCGCACCGTCGCGGTGGTGACCTCGAACTACCACATGCCGCGGACGCTGCTCGAACTCGGCCACGCGCTCGCGGACGGCAACCGCGTCGTGCCCCACCCGGTCGTCCATGACGGCTTCGATCCGGATGCGTGGTGGCATCACCCGGCCTCGGCCCGGCTCCTGGTCTCCGAATACGTCAAGTTCCTGGTCGCCTGGATCCGCACCCGCTTCGAGACGGATCCGGAGGATTCCCGCGCCGCCGTGCTGATGAGCCGCGGCCGGCCGGTGAAGGTCGTGGCCGAGCCGCTGATGCGGTGATACGGTTTCCGGTTGATCTGTTCGGAAACCGTATGAGGAGGCTACTTGCCGCGGCAGCGGGTGCGCAGCAATTCGCCGAACTCGCGCTCCGAGCCCTGCACCTGGGCGAGGCGCTCCGCGCGCTCCTGGCCCGTGAGGCAGCGTCCATAGACCGTGGCGGCCCGGCGCATCGTGTCGACGTGCTGGCGCCAGCCGCGGCAGCGGTCGGCCTCGTTGTCGCCGAGCGCTTCGAGGCGGTCGATGGCGACGCGCTGCGAGGATTGGGCGACGAGGAGGTCCCGCGCGCAGGTGCCCTCCGCCGCGGGGGCCGCGGAGGGGAGCGCGAGCAGCAGGGCCGCGAGGCTTCGGCGGTACCGCATGGCCAGGGGGTCAGGCCGCCCGCGGGGCCGGCGAGTGAGTGAGGAGCGCGTAGAGCGCGTCCCGGTCCCGGGCCGTCCGGATACGGTCGATGATGCCCGGCTCGCGCAGCACCCGCGCCACCCGCGCCAGCGCCTTCAGGTGATCGGCGCCCGCACCCTCGGGGGCGAGCAGCAGGAAGGCGATGTCCACCGGCTGGCCGTCGAGGGCCTCGAAATCGACCGGGCGCTCCAGCCGCGCAACGAGGCCGAAGAGGTGGTCGAGCCCCGGCAGCTTGCCGTGCGGGATCGCCACCCCCTCGCCGATGCCGGTCGAGCCGAGGCGCTCGCGCTGCAGCAGGGTCTCGAAGATCTCGCGTTCGTCGAGACCGGGCAGATGCTTGGCCGCCTGCGCGGCCAGCTCCTGCAGCACCTGCTTCTTGCCGGGCGCGCGCAGCGCCGGGAGGACTGCCTCCGGCTTGAGAAATTCCAGCAATGGCATCGAAACCGCTGCCTCATCGACGGGACGTTGTGGTCCCGCTCGTTCCCCAGGACCGGAGGCAAGCCGTGGGCCGGTTCTGCCGGCTCACGGAGTGCCGCGTTCCGGCGGATCGATCCATCCGATCGCGCCGTCGGACCGACGATATACGACGTTGACCCGATCCGTTCCAGCATGAACGAAAACCAGCACGGGGGCGCCGGTGAGGTCGAGTTCCACCACCGCCTCGCTCAGCGAGCGGCGGTGCAGCGCGCGGGTGCTCTCGGCGATCACCGGCGGGTGCTCGCCCGTATCCTCCTCCGGCGCCTCGAAGACCGAGTAGGCCGCCTCCAGCACGGGCTCGGCCAGCTCGCCCCGCCGGCTGCCGTTCGGCCCGGTCGCGTGGGTCTTCAGCCGGTGCTTGTAGCGGCGCAGGCGCCGCTCGATGCGGTCCGCCGTCTGGTCGAAGCTCGCATGCGGGTCGTGGGCGCTGGCGGAGGCTTCGAGGGTGATCCCGGACGTGAGGTGCAGCACGCAATCGGTGCGGTAGGTGCCCCCGTCGCGGCCGATGGCGACGTGGCCCGAATAGGTGCCGTCGAAGTACTTGGCCAGGGTTGCGGCCATCCGCTCCTCAACGCGGGACCGAAGGGCCTCCCCCAGGTCCATGCCGCGACCCGACACGCGCAAAGCCGCCATCGATTCCCTCCGGTTTGTTCGCCCGTCGGCCCTTGTGACGCGCGGGGCGCGCCCGGGCCGATCGTTGAAGAGCTAAGAATCGCCGCAGATGAAGTCAACGCAGGGCGGCCGCAGCGTCAACTGGGCCGCAGCCACCCGCGGCTCAGCCCCGGGTCAGCGTGACGTCGAGGGCCGGGCGGTGACTGAGGGTCTGGAACACCACGCAGTAGCGCTCGGTGAGCTTGAGCAGCTGGTCGATCTTCTCCTGCGGGGCGTCGCTCTCGACCTCGAAGGCGAGGCGGATCGCCCGGAAGCCCACCGGCGCGCCCTTGTCGACGCCGAGGGTGCCGCGGAAGTCGAGGTCGCCCTCGGCCTTCACGACGCCCTTGCGCAGGTCGATCTCGAGCGCCGTCGCGACGGCCTTCAGGGTCACGCCCGCGCAGGCCACGAGGGCTTCGAGCAGCATGTCCCCCGAGCAGAGTTCGGCGCCCGAGCCGCCGCTCGCCGGGTGCAGCCCCGCCACCGCGAGCGCCCGGCCGGTCTCGACCTTGCAGGCGATGGCGGTGTCGTCGAGGGAGCCCTGCGCCTTCAGCGTGATGATCGCGGCGTCGGGGTCGGTGCGGTAGCGGTCCTTGATCGGGGCCTGCAGGGCGCGAAGCGCGGCGGCGTCCATGGCGTTTCCTCGATGGCTGTTGTGCGTGAATGGATTAGCACCCGGGCGGTGCGGTGGGCCAGCGCTCGCCACGAGCGGGCGGCCTCCGCCCGCTCGGCACCGGGCGTGGGCGAGCGGCCGGGGCTCGCCAGGATGGTGCGCACCGCCCCGCGTCCCGGCGCGGTGGGCTCGGGGGCGGCCTTGGGCGGACTGGGCCGCGGCCGGGTTCTGCATAGAGAACAGGCCGGAGAGGCCGAACGCGGCGCCGAGCAGGGCGCGGCGGCGGATGCGCATCGTCTCTCTCCCCCGGTGACGGAGGCCCCGGTCCGACAGGCCGGATGGAACGGCCCCGGCCTGTGGATTGCACGCGCGCCAGGGGCTACACAGCGGAGCGGCGGGATCCTCCGTGTCCATCGCCCCTCGTCCACCCTCCGCCTCCGGGGCCTCATGCCCGACACCGCCACCGCCCTCGCCCAGCTCCTCGCCGGAATCGACCAGACCGTCAGCGACCCGACCCGCCTGCGCGAGAGGCTGCTGCCCGGCCTGCGGCAGATCATCGAGGAGGGGCGCGCGCAGGCCGAGCGGAACCTGACGGTCCACCGCGACGGGCTCGCCTGCGCCCGCGAGATCTGCAGCCTGATGGATGCGGTGGTGCAGGCGATCTATGCGGCGGTGGTCAAGCGGCTCTACCGGGCCGACAACCCGACGGCGGGCGAGCACATCGCCGTGGTGGCGACGGGCGGCTACGGCCGCGGCACACTGGCGCCGGGCTCCGACATCGACCTCCTGTTCCTGCTGCCCTACAAGCAGACCGCCTGGGGCGAGAGCGTCGTCGAGGCGATGCTCTACATCCTGTGGGACCTCAAGCTGAAGGTCGGCCACGCCACCCGCTCGGTCGCCGATTGCCTGCGGGAGGGCCGCGCGGACATGACGATCCGCACCGCGCTCCTCGAAGCCCGCTTCCTGTTCGGCGAGCGGGCGCTGTTCGACGAACTCGTCGAGCGCTTCGACCGCGAGGTGGTGCAGGGCACGGCGGCCGAGTTCGTCGAGGCCAAGCTCAAGGAGCGCGACACGCGGGTCGCGAAGGGCGGGGCGTCCCGCTACCTCGTCGAGCCGAACGTCAAGGACGGCAAGGGGGGCCTGCGCGACCTCAACACCCTGTTCTGGATCGCCAAGTACACGTTCCGGGTGAAGGGGACGGAGGAGCTCGTCGAGGCCGGGCTGTTCACGGCGGACGAGGTGCGGCTGTTCGACCGTTGCGAGGAGTTCCTGTGGCGGGTGCGCTGCCACATGCATTTCGCCACCGGCCGCGCCGAGGAGCGGCTCTCCTTCGGGCTGCAGCCGCGCATCGCCGAGCGGCTCGGCTATGGCCCGCGCGGCGGGTTGACCGCCGTCGAGCGCTTCATGAAGTCCTACTTCCTGATCGCCAAGGACGTGGGCGACCTCACCGCCATCGTCTGCGCCGAGATGGAGGCGCGCCACACCAAGCGCCCGCCGGTGCTCAACCGCTGGTTCGGCCGCTTCAAGCAGCGCTTCCGCTCGCCCGACCTCGAGGCGGTGGATTTCCGCATCGACAACGGCCGGCTCAACCTCCGCGACGACGGCGCCTTCGAGCGCGACCCCGTCAACCTGATCCGCCTGTTCTGGCTCTCGGACCGGCACGACCTCGCGATCCATCCGGATGCGAGCCGGCTCGCTACCCGCTCGCTCAGCCTGATCGGCCCGATGGTGCGGGTCGACCCGGAGGCGAACCGCCTCTTCGTCGAGCTTTTGACCTCGCGGAATGCCCCCGAGACGGTGCTGCGGCACATGAACGAGACCGGCGTGCTCGGGCGCTTCGTGCCGGATTTCGGCCGCATCGTCGCGATGATGCAGTTCAACATGTACCACCACTTCACGGTGGACGAGCACCTGATCCGCTCGCTCGGCATGCTGGCCGCCATCGAGAGCGGTGAGGCGAAGGCCGAGCATCCGGTCGCCCACCGGATCATCGGCACGATCCGGAACCGCCGGGCGCTCTACGTCGCGACCTTCCTGCACGACATCGCCAAGGGGCGCAAAGACGACCACTCGATCGCGGGCGCTGCGGTCGCCCGCAAGCTCGGGCCGCGCTTCGGCCTGGAGCCGGCCGAGATCGACACCGTGGCGTGGCTCGTCGAGCACCATCTCCTGATGTCGATCACCGCCCAGAGCCGCGACCTTTCGGACCCGAAGACGATCGAGACCTTCGCGGGCGTGGTGCAGAGCCTGGAGCGCCTGAAGCTCCTGTTCGTGCTCACCATCGCGGACATCAAGGCGGTGGGGCCCGGCGTCTGGACCGCCTGGAAGGCGACGCTCCTGCGCACCCTGTTCTACGAGACCGAGGTGGTGCTGTCGGGTGGCCATTCGGAGGTCGCCCGGACGGACCGCGTCCGCCTGCTGCAGATGCGCCTGCGCGAGCAACTCGCCGACTGGACGCCCGAGGAGTTCGACGCCTACGCGGCGCGCCTCTACGCCCCCTACTGGCTCAAGGTCGATGCCGCGCGCCAGCTCAAGGATGCCCGCTTCATCCGCCAGACCCTCGCGGAGGGACGCACGGTCGCCACGCATTTCGAGACCGACGCGTCGCGGGGCATCACGGAACTCTCCGTCTACTCGCCCGATCACCCCCGGCTGCTCGCCATCCTGACGGGCGCCTGCGCGGCGGCGGGCGGCAACATCGTGGACGCGCAGATCTTCACGACCGCCGACGGCTTCGTCCTCGACACGATCGTGCTCTCGCGCGCCTTCGACCAGGACGAGGACGAGCTGCGCCGGGCCGGCCGCATCGCCACCGCGATCGAGCGGGCGCTCAAGGGCGAGATCCGCATCGCCGACCTCGTGGCCGACCGCCATCCGCGCAAGGACCGGGCGCGCACCTTCCAGGTCGCGCCGGACCTCTCGATCGACAACGCGCTCTCCTCCCGCGAGACGGTGCTGGAGATCTCCGGCCTCGACCGGCCGGGCCTGCTCTACGAGCTCACCACGGCGCTGAGCCGGCTCAACCTCAACATCACCTCGGCGCATGTGGCGACCTTCGGCGAGCGGGTGGTGGACGTGTTCTACGTGACCGACCTCACCGGCACGAAGATCACCCAGCCCGACCGGCAGGCTACGATCCGCCGGGCGGTGATGGGCGTGTTCGAAGGGGAGGGCATCCTCGGACGGCCCGCGCCGAAGCGCGGCGGGGTGCGCCCGAAGGCTCCGGCCGGCGGCGAAGCTTGATTTCGGGCCTCCGGCACCTGATATCAGCGCCTTCCCGATCCTCGTTGTGGAACGATGATGACGCCGAACGACACGGAGAATGCCGCGCGCCCGCTGCCCGAGGGGGCCGTGGACCCGGCCCAGGATGCGGCCGGCGCGCCCGACACCCTCGCTCCCGCCGCGCAAGCGGACGCGGTGGCGGCGCTCGAAGCCGAGAAGCTCGACCTGAAGAACAAGCTCCTGCGGGCTCTCGCCGACATGGAGAATCTGCGCCGGCGCACCGAGCGCGAGGTGGCGGATGCCCGCACCTATGCGGTGACGAACTTCGCCCGCGACATGCTCAACGTGGCCGACAACGTACGGCGCGCCCTCGACAGCGTGCCGGTGGAGGACCGCGCCGCGGCGGACGGTGCGCTGAAGGCACTCCTCGACGGCATCGAACTCACCGGCCGCGACCTCGCCAAGACGCTGGAGCGCCATGGCGTGCGTGCGGTCGAGCCGCAGGGCCAGCGCTTCGACCCGAACCTGCATCAGGCGATGTTCGAGGTGCCCAATCCCGACGTGGCGAACGGCACCGTCGTGCAGGTGGTGCAGACCGGCTACGTGATCGGCGACCGGGTGCTGCGCCCGGCCCTGGTCGGCGTCTCGAAGGGCGGCCCGAAGGCGGCCGAGGCATCGAAGCCCGCCGGCGAGGCCCCCAAGCCCGCCGGCGAGGCCCCTAAGCCCGCCGGCGACGGGCAGAAGCCCGCCGAGGCCTGAGCGCCGGACCACCGCACAGGGCCGCGTTGCGGCACCGCATTGCGGCCGGACGCCCGGTCCGCTAACACCCGGTGATCATCGGCGAGGCCGCTTGGGGCGGAGGGGCCGGCACGGTGGAAGCGAGAGAGCGCCCCGTTTGACGTCGTCCTCCGTCCTGCCGCTCCGGGCCCAGGCGGCCCCGGTCTTCTCACGCTTGGCGCGCCTCTTCGGCCGCGCCCGCCCGCATGCGGCGCCTCAGACCGCTGCCGAGGCCCTGGGCGGCCCCGGAATCCTGGCGGTCCATGGCCTGCGCAAGAGCTACGGCGCCCGCACCGTGGTGCATGAGGCGGGGCTCGCCGTCCAGACCGGCGAGGCGGTGGGGCTGCTGGGGCCGAACGGCGCGGGCAAGACCACGATCTTCTACATGATCACCGGCCTCGTCTCGGCGGACCGGGGCGTCATCAGCCTCGACGGGCGCGAGATCACGCGGCTGCCGATGTACCAGCGGGCCCGGCTCGGCATCGGCTACCTGCCGCAGGAGGCCTCGATCTTCCGCGGCCTCAACGTCGAGGACAACATCCGGGCGGTGCTGGAGGTGGTGGAGCCCGACCGCAAGCTCCGCGAGCGTCGCCTCGACGCGCTCCTCGACGAGTTCAACATCACCCGCCTGCGCAAGTCGCCCTCGATCGCCCTGTCGGGCGGCGAGCGCCGCCGCCTGGAGATCGCCCGGGCGCTCGCCTCCTCGCCCTCCTTCGTGCTGCTCGACGAGCCCTTCGCGGGCATCGACCCGATCGCGGTGGGCGACATCCAGGATCTCGTGATGCACCTCAAGGGCCGCGGCATCGGGGTGCTCATCACCGACCACAACGTGCGCGAGACGCTGGGCCTCATCGACCGCGCCTATATCGTCCATTCCGGCCGCATCCTCACCGAGGGCACGCCCGACGAGATCGTCGCCAATGACGACGTGCGCCGGCTGTATCTCGGCGAGGATTTCCGCCTCTAGGGCGAAAATCCACCCCGTCGCCAGAATTGGCTTTCATCCGCTGGCGCGGCCAAGCGGAGAGCGCATACTCCCGTCCGCGGGTTCGGACGTGGATGACGCACGCGGCCTGCTTTGACGGACCCGCAGGATCGGTTTAAACCTGCATACACGAATCAAAGCAAAATTCGTGCCGAACCCGGGCAGCAGCCGGGGCGGAACACCGGGGCAGGCTGATGGGATTGTTGCAACGGCTCGAAATGCGTCAGGGCCAGGCCCTGGTGATGACGCCGCAGCTCCTGCAGGCGATCAAGCTCCTGCAGCTCTCCCATCTCGATCTTGCGGCCTATGTGGATGCGGAGCTGGAGCGAAATCCTCTCCTGGAGCGCGCGGAGGCCGAGGAGGGGCGCGGCGAGCCGGCGGAGGCGGCGCCCGAGAGCTTCGACGGCGAAGGCGGGTTCGACGGCGAGGCGGCCGAGCCCTGGCTCGCCCAGGATCTCAACCCGAGCCGCGGCGAGATCGAGAGCGACCTCGGCACCCGTCTGGACAACGTCTTCCCCGATGACGGCCCGGCCGCCCGCGAGGCGCCGGGCGGCGACAGCCTCTCTCTCACCCCGGCGCCTTGGGGCAATACGGGCGGCAGCTTCGACGGCGAGGCGCCGGATTTCGAGGCGACGCTCACCAGCGAATCCACCCTGCGCGAGCATCTTGCGGCCCAGCTCGACCTCGCGACCCGCGATCCCGTGGAGCGCCTGATCGGCGGCTTCCTGATCGATGCCGTCGACGAGGCCGGCTACCTGCGCGAGGACCTCGCGGAACTCGCCGAGCGGCTCGGCGTCCGCACGGAGGTGGTCGCGCGCGTGCTGAGCCTGGTGCAGGGCTTCGACCCGTCCGGCGTCTGCGCCCGCGATCTCGCCGAGTGCCTCAGCATTCAGCTGAAGGAGCGCGATCGATTCGATCCCGCCATGCAGGCGCTGGTCTCCCGGCTCGACCTCGTGGCGAAGCGCGACCTCGCGGCCCTGCGCCGCCTCTGCGGGGTCGACGACGAGGATCTCGCCGAGATGCTGGCGGAGCTGCGCCAGCTCGATCCCAAGCCCGGCCGGGCCTTCGGCGCCGGTCCGGTCGAGGTGCTGGTGCCCGACGTCTTCGTGCGGCCGGCCCCGGACGGGTCCTGGCTCGTGGAGCTCAACAGCGAGGCGTTGCCGCGCGTCCTCGTCAACCAGAGCTACTATGCGACCGTCTCCCGCGGCGCGAAGAGCGACACCGACAAGGCCTTCCTGTCGGATTGCCTCCAGACCGCCAACTGGCTCACCCGCAGCCTGGAGCAGCGCGCCCGCACCATCCTGAAGGTGGCGAGCGAGATCGTGCGCCAGCAGGACGGGTTCTTCCTCAACGGCGTGGCGCATCTGCGCCCGCTCAACCTGAAGACGGTGGCCGACGCGATCGGCATGCACGAATCGACGGTCTCGCGCGTGACCTCGAACAAGTCGATCGGCACGAGCCGCGGCACCTTCGAGATGAAGTATTTCTTCACCGCGGCGATTCCGGGCGCGGCGGGCGCGGCGGCCCATTCCTCGGAGGCCGTGCGCCACCGCATCAAGCAGCTGATCGATGCGGAGGCGGACGACGTGCTGTCGGACGACGCGCTGGTGCAGCGCCTGCGCGGCGAGGGCGTCGACATCGCCCGCCGCACGGTGGCGAAGTACCGCGAGTCGCTGCGCATCCCCTCCTCGATCGAGCGCCGCCGCGAGCGGGCGGCGATGGCGGTGCGGTGAGGGTTGGCCGCAGCGTGGCAACCTCTACAGCGCCGCCGCCGTCGGGGGCTGCGTGCGGGCGCGCCGGGCCGCCTCGGCGGTGTCGAGGAGATGCGCGAGTTCCGTCGCCGCCGCCACCACGCGGGCGGCGACCCCCGGATCCGTCACCACCCCGTCCTGGATCTCCGCCTCGCCCGCATAGACCGCGGTCGGCGCCACATGGGCGGTGAAGAAGCCGAAGAGCGGGCGCAGCTGATGCTCCACCATCAGCGCGTGGCGGGCGCCGCCGCCCGTCGCGGCGATCGCCACCGGCTTGCCGGCCAGCGCCTCGGGCGCCAGGAAGTCGATGACGTGCTTGAACAGGCCCGAATAGGAGCCCTTGTAGACCGGCGAGCCGACGATCAGCCCGTCCGCCCCCTCGATCGCCTCGATGAGACGGGCGGCCGGGAGCGGCAGCGCGTCGCGGCTCGTCACGCCGAGGCCCGGTCCGGCATCCACGAGGTCGAACACCTTGAGATCGATCCGCCGCTGGCGCGCGAGCTCCGCCGCGATGGCCTCGACCAGCACCCGGGTGCGGGAGGGGCGGCCGGTATTGCCGGAGAAGGCGACGATGCGGGGAGGTCTCACGGCATGGCTCCGTTCGCCGGACGGTCCGGCGCTGTCAGGACGTGGGGCAACACGGCCCGGCCCCTCGGGTTCGGCGGACCGGGTGCCGTGCCCCCCGCTGCGATCGCCCCCCGCATCCCACTTCATCGCGGCCGCGGCTGCCGTCAAGGACGATTGCGGCGGTGATGCCGAGATGTTGACGGGAGCTGGTTAAGTCAATCGGAACACCGATTCCGCGGCCGGGCGGATGGAGAACGGATCCTTGCGGAAGGCGGCCCGATGCGCGCATCAGGCCGCGATCAGCTCCGGCAGGCGCCGGAACTCGTCGAAGACGAGGGCGGCGCCGGCACCGAGGAGATCCGCCGCCGCGGGATCGTGCCGCCAATGCCCGCCGCCCGAGAAGCCGAAGACCCGCATGCCCGCCGCCCGGGCCGCCCGCACCCCCGGTACGCTGTCCTCGATGACGAGGCAGGCGCCGGGATCCGCGCCCATCCGCTCGGCCGCGTAGAGGAACAGGTCCGGGAAGGGCTTGCCGCGCTTCACCATGCTGGCGCTGAAGACGTGCCCGCCGAAGAGCGGCAGGAGCCCGGTCAGGGTGAGGGCGTGGGACAGCCGCGCCGGGTCGCTGCTCGACGCCACGCAGCGCCGGTCCGGCAGGGTGCCGAGCACCTCCGCCACGCCCGCGATCGCGGTGAGCTCCGCCTCGAAGGCCCGCAGGGTGTCGGCCCGGACCTCGTCCGCGAAGCCCGCCGGGGCCGTCACCCCGTAATCGGCCGCGATATGGGCCATGATCGAGGTCATGCTGGTGCCGGTGAAGCGGCGCGCCACCGTGTCGAGATCAATCGGCACGCCGATCCGGTTGAGGTTGTCCGTCAGCCGCACGAGGCTGATCGGCTCGCTGTCGATCAGCACCCCGTCGCAGTCGAAGATCACCAAGTCGGGCCGTGTGCCCGGCCGTCCCGATCCGCCCATGCCCGCTTCCATCGGCCCTCACCTGTCCCTGGCGCGCGCCTCTGGCGCGTGCCCCCTGGCACCCGGGCCCCGCCCCGATCAATCCCGCCTTGCGCCCTGCGGCCCGGCTCTCTAACTCCAGTTCGCGCCAGACGAGAGTCGTGCATGATCCGTTTCCTAGCCCGTGTGCTCGGGCTCCTGTTCCTCGCTGCGGGCTTCGTCGGCTGCGTCTATGACGGGGCGCGGTCGATCGCCAACAACACGCTCCTCGTCACCTCGGTGAGCGATGTGGCGCTCGCCCTCCTGAGGGACCGGGCCGCGAGCCTTCAGGCGGCGGCGGAGGGCAGCCAGCCGGCCCTGTGGAAGCTGCTCGGCCTGCCCCTCACGCTCTCGCCGGCTGCCCCCATCGCCCTCGGGATCGGCCTCCTGCTGCTCTGGCTCGGCCAGCCGCCGCGGCCGGGCATCGGCACGCTGGTGCGGCCCTAGAGCGCTCGCTCTCCGCCGACGTGGCTGCCCGCTCGCCCGGACTGGTGAGAGCGGCCGGCCCCCGGCCCTGGAGCTTCGGGGCGCGCGTAACCATATCCCGCTCGTCACCGAACATGGCGACACGTGTTCGAGACGGAGCGAGCCGATGCTGTTCTTCCGCAAGCGCGCCGAGATGCCGGCGCCCGACCAGATCCTGCCCGGCCGCCCGACGCCGCTCCCGACCGCCGAGCGCCACTTCGTCAACGGGCGCCCGCTCAAGGGACCCTACCCGGAGGGCATCGAGACCGCTCTGTTCGGGCTCGGCTGCTTCTGGGGCGCCGAGCGCAAGTTCTGGCAGCTCGGCGACGGGATCTGGGTGACGGCCGTGGGCTACGCCGCCGGCACGACCCCGAACCCGACCTACGAGGAGGTCTGCACGGGGCTCACCGGCCACAACGAGGTGGTGCTGGTCGCCTACGACCCGGCGGCGATGCCCTTCGAGCGCCTGCTCAAGACCTTCTGGGAGAGCCACGACCCGACGCAGGGCATGCGCCAGGGCAACGATGTCGGCACGCAGTACCGCTCCGGCCTCTACGTGGCCGATGCGGAGCGCCGGGCGCAGGCCGAGGCTTCGCGCGACGCCTATGGCGAGGCCCTGCGGGCGAAGGGCTACGGCCCCATCACCACCGAGATCCGCGATCCCGGTCCCTTCTACTTCGCCGAGGCCTATCACCAGCAGTACCTGGCCAAGAACCCGGCGGGCTATTGCGGACTTGGCGGCACCGGCGTCGCCTGCCCGATCGGCACCGGCGTGCGGAATGCGGCGGAATAGGCCCTACTTCGACTTCAGCACCGCCCGGCAGGCCTCCGGCAGGGCCGCCATCGTCATCGGCGGCTTCGGCTTGCCCGCGGGGCCGGGCTTGGGGTGCAGCACCGCGTCGCTGAACCAGTAGTCGAGTTCGGCCCCGCAGCCGTCGCCGGCGGGCGGCGGCTCCTGGTCCTTGCAGGCATGGTCGCCCGAGGGGCATTCCAGCCGGATATGGAAGTGGTAGTTGTGGCCGTACATCGGCCGCACCTTGGTGAGCCAGCGGCGGTCCGCGCCCGCCTCGCGGCACAGGGCGAGCTTGATCGCCGGGTTGACGAAGATCCGGGCCACCTCCGACTGCTCCGCCACCATCCTGATGAGCCGCCCGTGCTCGGATTGCCAGACCGCCGGGTCGATGTCGCGCCGATCGGGCCGCACCACGTTCGTCGCCGACATCTCCTCGCGCTCGGCGCGGCTCAGGCGGCGATCCGGCATCGGGGTGAGCCAGATATCGGCATCAAGGCCGAGCTGGTGGGAGGCGTGGCCCGTGAGCATCGGCCCGCCCCGCGGCTGCGACATGTCGCCGACGAGGAGCCCCGGCCAGCCCGCCCGGGTCGGCGCCTTGGCGGCGATCCGCTCCAGGAAGGCGACGAGGGCCGGATGGCCCCAGTTCCGGTTGCGCGACAGGCGCATCACCTGCCAGGTCGGGCCGTCGACCGGCAGCGCCTCCGCGCCCGCCACGCAGCCGCGCGCGTAGGAGCCGATGGCCTGCGGCGGCAGGCTCGCCGGTGTCGTGGCGCGGCCGAACAGGGCCTTGGCGGGGGTCGTCGGGTCATCGGGATTGGCGAGCGGCGGCAGCGGCTTGGGATCGAGGGTGCCGCGGTCCTGGGCGCGGGCGGGCAGGCCCGTCAGGGCCAGGGCCGTCAGGGCGAGGGCGATCGGTCGAATCGGCATGGGCGCAAGGCTAGACCGGTGCGGGCGGCAATGAAACCGTCCTGGATGGCAACGAAACCGTCCGCAGGCGGCGGACGCTCCGGCGGTGGCGTAAGCCATCCGGCATGGCGCAGCCACCCGGAACAGCGCGGCGGGCGCGGCGTTGCTCGGGCAATCGACCACACCCAGGAGGATCCCGATGACCACCGTTGCACCGACCGTGGGTGACCGCTCCGACATGGGGAGCACCAGCACCAACGAGACCAGCACGCTGATCGCCAGCGACCGCGTCGAGGGCACCGCCGTGCGCCGCCCCGATGGCGACAGCCTCGGACGCATCGAGCGCCTGATGATCGAGAAGAAGTCCGGCCGCGTGGCCTATGCGGTGATGAGCTTCGGCGGCTTCCTGGGGCTCGGCGAGGGCTATTACACGGTTCCCTGGGGGGCGCTGCGCTTCAACCCGGAGCTGGACGCCTACGAGCTCGACCTCACCGAGGAGCAGCTCCGGAACGCGCCCCAGCGCACGGCCGAGGGGCAGGATCCGTCCTTCGACCGGGCCTGGGAGGAGCATGTGCACCGCTACTACAACGCGCATCCCTACTGGATGGCCTGAGCGCGGAGAGCCGCATCCGTTTCGGCCGGGACGGATGCGGCTCCAGACCTTATTCCTCCGCCGTCACGCGCTCCCTTGCGCCGAACCAGCCTCCACTTCGGCGGGGAGCGCTCTAGTGCGCCTCCGCCCAGCGGCAGACGGCGCTGTCCTTGACCTTCAGGCAGGAATAGGGCGTGCCGCCGATCGTCACGCGGTCGGCCACGCCCTCGATCCGATCGGCGGGCGTCATGGCGCAGCCGAGATGGTCCGCCTTCGGATCGGCGAACAGCGCCGCGATGGCGGCCGGATCGCCCCTGGTGTCCCGCATAAGGAGGCGCAGGTTGGCGAGCGCCCCGCAGCTGAGGACCGGCTCGGCGGTCCTGCGGAGGGCGGGCTTTCCCTTCTCGGCCGCCCGGGCTGAGGCGATGGCGAGCACGGCCGCGGCGAGCAGGCCCGCCCAGCGGAACGCGGCCGAGGAGGACGGGCGCGATCTCACACTCCCCCCATCGCGCGGATCACCGCCCATTCCGCCTCCGTCACCGGCTGCACCGAGAGCCGCGCGTTGTTCACCAGGACCATGTCCTTGAGCCGCGGCTCGGCCTTGATGGCGTCGAGCGTCACCGGGCGCGGCAGGCCCGTCACGGCCTTGATATCGACCATGCCGAAACGGCCGCTCTCGTCCGTGTGGTCCGGATAGTAGGTCCTGATCACCTCGACGATGCCGACGACCGCCTTGCCCTCGTTCGAATGATAGAAGAAGCCCTGCTCGCCGCGTTGCATCGCCTGCAGGTGCTTCTTGGCGAGGTGGTTGCGCACCCCGTTCCAGAACGTGCCGGCCTCGCCCGCCGCCACCTGCTGGTCCCAGGACCAGGTGGACGGCTCGGACTTGAAGAGCCAATGCGCCATCGCGGCCGATCTCCATGAGAATTCGTGAGCTTGGTTGAGCCTTACGCCACCGCCCGTTTGCAGAACGCGACGCTGTCGCGGTCGACCGGGTGGCCGGCCGCCGCGTCGGCCCCGATCACCGGCGCGCCCGGCACCGCCCGGCTCGCCTCCCGCAGCGGGAAGCACCATTGGATGAAGTCGTGCACGGCCTCGATGGGCAGAATCGGTCCCGTCATCGGCGTCAGCCATCCGCCAGGGGATGGAGGTCGCGCACCATGCTCTTCAGGCGCTCGTCGAGCACGTGGGTGTAGATCTGCGTCGTCGAGATGTCGGCGTGGCCGAGCAGCTCCTGCACGACGCGCAGATCCGCGCCGTTCTGCAGGAGGTGGCTCGCGAAGGCGTGCCGCAGCACGTGCGGGCTCACCCGGTCGGCGCGGATCCCGGCTGCTGCCGCCGCGAGCTTGAGGTCGCGCGCGAAGGCTTGGCGGGTGAGGTGCCCGCTCTCGCTGTCGGCCGGAAACAGCCAGGGGCCGGGCGCCGCCAGCATCGTCAGGTGCGCCGCCATGGCGGCCCGGGCGGCCTCGGTGAGCGGCACCAGCCGCTCGCGGCCGCCCTTGCCGCGCACCACCAGGTAGCGCTCCCTGGTGAGGGCCGCCGCCCGCGGCAGGGCCACGAGTTCCGAGACGCGCAGGCCCGTGGCGTAGAGCAGTTCGAGCAGGCAGAGCAGGCGCTGGGCGCGGGCCGCCTCGCTTAGGTTCGGCGCCTGCGCGACGGCCTCCTTGGCGACGGAGAGCAGCCGGTCGACCTCCGCCACGGAGAGCACCTTCGGCAGCGCCCGCCCGCGCTTGGGCCCCGAGACGGGCGCGGTCGGGTCGGTGGGGGCGTAGCCCTCGGCGTAGAGGAAGCGGTGGAAGCCGCGGATGCAGGACAGGCGGCGCGCCGCCGAGGAGGCCTTGAGGCCCCGCGCATCGAGATCCGCCATGTAGGCCCGGATCATCGGGGCCTCCACCGCGGCCGGATCGAGCCCCTCCGCCGCAAGGTGGGCGAGGTAGTCGTCGAGATCGCGCCGGTAGGCCGCCAGGGTATTGGCCGAGGCGCCCCGCTCGGCCGCCAGCATGTCCAGATAGGGCTGCATCAGCCCCGCGCGGGCTTGCGCGCCCCGGCTCATCGGTTGCCGGGCTGGAGCTTCGAGTTCGGGATCGTCACGGTGATCTCCCGGGGCGTCGGCTCGACGAAGGTCGCGAGCGCGAACATCGCCGCGAAGACGAGCCCGGCCAGGATCGCCACAATGGCCAGGAAACGGAAGAGGGTCGGCACGTCGGGCGGGCCTCGCAGGGTCGGGCGGTGGAAGCGCGGATGATACGTCTTTGCGGTTGCAACGCGGCTGGTTCGACCATGCACCCGCCCGCGTGGCAAGGGACGGGGTGGCGCGGTGCGACGGAAACGCGGCGGCTGTTGCGCGGGCGCCCGCGGCCCGCACTATCCCGCGTTTCCCGCCGCACGGAAAACAGGCTAAGAACGCCGGATGATTGACCCTTCTCCCCCGGACGAGACGATCGAGGCTCGCGTGCGGCGCGGACTCGGCCAGCGCTCGATCGTCCTCGTCGGGCTGATGGGCGCGGGCAAGAGCACGGTCGGCCGGCGGCTCGCCGGCCGCCTCGGCATGATCTTCATGGACGCCGACCACGAGATCGAGGCGGCGGCGGGCCTCACCATCGCGGATATCTTCGCGATCTACGGCGAGACCAGTTTTCGCGATGGCGAGGAGCGGGTGATCGCCCGCCTGCTCCGCGACGGCCCGATGGTGCTGGCGACGGGCGGCGGCGCCTTCATGCGCCCGGAGACGCGCCGCCGCATCGCGGAGCGCGGCGTCTCGGTCTGGCTGAAGGCCGAACTCGACGTGCTGATGCGGCGCGTGCGCAAGCGGCCGGGTCGTCCCCTCCTGCAGAACGAGGATCCCGAAGGAACCATGCGCCGTCTCATGGACGTCCGCCACCCGGTCTATGGCAGCGCCGACCTGATGGTGCTGTCCCGGGACGTCTCGCACGACCGGGTGGTGCAGGACGTGCTCGAAGCCCTCGACACCCATTTCGCCGACACGCCGAGCCGGAGCGTCGCCGCCCAATGAGCCCGCCCGAGACCGTCCATGTCCCGCTCGATGGCGGGCGCGCCTACGACATCCTGGTGGGCCGGGGCCTTCTGGCCGAGGTCGGCGCCCGCTGCGCCGCCCTGGGCGCCAGGGCGGTCGCGGTCGTGACCGACACCACGGTCGCGGGCCTCTACGGCGAGGCGGTGCGGGCCTCGCTCGAGGCTGCGGGCCTGCGTGCCGCCCTCGTCGCCGTGCCCCCCGGCGAGGGCTCGAAGAGCTACGCCACCTTCACGGAGGTCTGCGACGCACTCCTCGCCCACCGCATCGAGCGGCGCGACCTCGTGCTGGCGCTCGGCGGCGGCGTGGTCGGGGACCTTGCGGGCTTCGCCGCTTCGGTGCTGCGGCGCGGCGTGCGCTTCGTGCAGGCACCGACGACGCTGCTCGCCCAGGTCGATTCCTCGGTGGGGGGCAAGACCGGCATCAATTCCCCGCACGGCAAGAACCTGATCGGCGCCTTCCACCAGCCGAGCCTCGTCCTGGCCGACACGGCGGCCCTCGACACGCTCTCGGCCCGCGAGATGCGGGCGGGCTATGCGGAGGTGGCGAAGTACGGGCTCATCGACGACCCGGCCTTCTTCGCGTGGTGCGAGGCGAATTTCTCCGAGATCTTCTCCGGCGGCCCTGCGCGGGACCGGGCGGTGGCCTCCTGCTGCCGGGCCAAGGCCGGGGTGGTGGTGCGCGACGAGCGCGAGGACGGCGAGCGGGCGCTCCTCAATCTCGGCCACACCTTCGCGCATGCCCTGGAGCGGCTGACCCGCTACGAATCCGCGCGCCTCGTCCATGGCGAGGCGGTGGCGATCGGCCTTGCCCTCGCCTTCCGCTTCTCGGCCCGGCTCGGCCTGTGTCCCGGCCAGGATGCCGGCCGCGTGGCCAACCACCTCGCGCTCGCCGGCCTGCCGACGACGCTGCGGCAGGTCCCCGGCGGCTGCGGCGATGCCGACCAGCTCCTCGACGCCATGCGCCAGGACAAGAAGGTGCGCGACGGCGCCCTCACCTTCATCCTGGCGCGCGGGATCGGCCGGAGCTTCATCGCGCCCGGGATCGAGCCCGAGGCGGTGCGGGCGTTCCTGGCGGAGGAGCTGGGCTGAGCGCCCGTCATACGGTTTCCGATTGATTCCTTCCGAGACGAGTCCACTCGGGAGAGGGGTTCCCTGCGCGTCCTCGTCTCGGAACAGATCAACCGGAAGCCGTATCACATGTGCAGCGCGCGCTTCTCCACCGCGAGCGCCGCCTCCTTGACCGCCTCGGTCAGGGTCGGATGGGCGTGGCAGGTGCGGGCGATGTCCTCCGAGGACGCGCCGAACTCCATCGCCACCGCCACCTCCATGATCAGGTTGCCGGCATCCGCGCCCACGATGTGGACGCCGAGCACCCGGTCGGTCCCGGCATCCGCCAGCACCTTCACGAAGCCGTCCGTCGTCTGGTTGACCTTGGCGCGCCCGTTCGCCGTGAAGGGGAACTTGCCGGTCTTGTAGGCGATGCCGTCCTTCTTCAGCTCCTCCTCGGTCATGCCCACCGAGGCGACCTCCGGCGCGGTGTAGACCACGTTCGGGATCACGCCATAATTCACGTGGCCCGCCTTGCCAGCGAGGATCTCGGCCACCGCGACACCCTCGTCCTCGGCCTTGTGCGCCAGCATCGGCCCGGCGATGACGTCGCCGATCGCGTAGATGCCGGTGACGTTCGTGGCATAGAGGTTGTCGGTGAGGATGCGGCCCTTGTTGTCGAGCTGGACGCCGACGGTCTCAAGGCCGAGCCCGTTCGTGTAGGGCACCCGGCCGATGGCGACCAGCACCACGTCGGCCTCGAGCGTCTCGGCCGTGCCGCCGGAGGCCGGCTCCACCCTGACCTTGGCGCCCACATTCGTGCGCTCGACGCCCGTGACCTTGGAGGACAGGCGGAACTTGATGCCCTGCTTCTCCAGGATGCGCTGGAACTGCTTGCCGACCTCGCCGTCCATGCCGGGCAGGATGCGGTCGAGATACTCGACCACCATCACTTCCGACCCGAGGCGCCGCCAGACCGAGCCGAGTTCGAGCCCGATCACCCCCGCCCCGATGACCAGGAGCTTCTCGGGTACCTTGGTAAGGTCGAGGGCGCCCGTCGAGGACACCACCACCTCCTCGTCGATCGTCACGCCCGGCAGGTTCGCCACGTCCGAGCCCGTCGCGATGACGATGTTCCTGGTCTCGAGCAGGTGATTGCCGCCGTCCTCCAGGCGCACCTCGACCCGGCCCGCCCCCGCGAGCCGGCCGACGCCCTGAAAGCTCTCGACGCCGTTCTTCTTGAGCAGGAACGCCACGCCTTTGGTGTTGCCGTCGACGCCCTCCTGCTTGAAGGCCATCATCTGGGGCAAGTCGAGCTGCGGCTCGCCGACGCTGATGCCCATGACCGGCAGGTGCTTGGTCGTCTCCTCGAAGGCCTCGGAGGCGTGCAGCAGCGCCTTCGAGGGAATGCAGCCGACATTGAGGCAGGTGCCGCCGTGGGTGGCGCGCTTCTCCACCACGGCGGTCTTCAGGCCGAGCTGGGCGGCCCGGATAGCGCAGACATAGCCGCCCGGACCGGTGCCGATGACGACGAGATCGTAGGACATGGTCGAGAACCCGCGAGTTGGCCGGCGGCGCGGAGCGCCGGGCCGCCGGCAGCATGGAGAAGGGAGGGGAGTTCAGCGGCCGCCCGAGACCGTGACGATGGTGCCGGTCGTGTAGGAGGCCTCGTCCGAGAGGAGCCAGAGGATCGGGGCGGCGACTTCCTCCGCCGTGCCGACCCGCTTCATCGGCACCGACGGCCCGAGGCGGGCGAGCCGGTCCGGCTGCCCGCCGCTGGCATGGATCTCGGTCTCGATCAGCCCCGGCGCCACCGCGTTGACGCGGATGCCTTCGGCCGCGACCTCGAGCGCGAGACCGGTCGTGAAGCTGTCGATGGCGCCTTTCGAGGCCGCGTAGTCGACATACTGGTTCGGCGCGCCGAGCCGCGCGGCGACCGACGACAGATTGACGATTGCGCCCCCCTGCCCACCGTGCCTGGTCGACATCCGCCGCACCGCCTGCCCCGCGCACAGGAAGGAGCCGACGATGTTGGTCGTCATCATGCGGGTGAGGCGGGCCGCCTTCATCTCGTCGACGCGGGCCGCGACGTCGACGACGCCCGCATTGTTGACGAGACCGCCGAGCGGCCCGAGGCGGTCGGCCGCCGCGAACAGGGCGGCGACCTCGGCCTCGACCGCCACGTCGCTCTTCACCGCGAGCGCCTTGCCGCCGCCGGCCTCGATCTCCCGCACGACGGAATCCGCGGCTTCGCGGTTCGCCACGTAGGAGAGGCAGACGATCCAGCCGCGCTTGCCCGCGAGCAGCGACACCGCCCGCCCAATGCCGCGGCTGCCGCCGGTGACGACCAACACCTTGTTCATCACGCGCCGTCCTTCCCTGTCTCTCGCCCTGTCTCTTGCTCAGCTTTTTCGGCAAACCGCGGGATTCCCTCTCCTGTGCGGGAGAGGGGTTCCCCGCGCTGCCTGCTCTCACCGATCAGAGGTCGAGGACGAGGCGCGCCGGGTCCTCCAGGGCCTCCTTGACCCGCACCAGGAAGGTCACGGCCTCCTTCCCGTCCACGATCCGGTGATCGTAGGACAGGGCGAGGTACATCATCGGACGCGCCTCGATCTTGCCATTGCGCACGACCGGCCGCTCCTCGATGCGGTGCATGCCGAGGATGCCCGATTGCGGCGCGTTGAGGATCGGCGTCGACATCAGCGAGCCGTAGATGCCGCCATTGGTGATCGTGAAGGTGCCGCCCTGCATCTCGTCGATGGAGAGCTTGCCCTCGCGGGCCTTGCGGCCGAAATTGGCGATCGTCTTCTCGATGCCGGCGATCGACAGCATGTCGGCATCGCGCACCACCGGCACGACCAGGCCCTTATCGGTGCCGACCGCGATGCCGACGTGGTAGTAGTTCTTGTAGACGATGTCCTGGCCGTCGATCTCGGCGTTGACCGCCGGCACGTCCTTCAGGGCCTGGATCACCGCCTTGGTGAAGAAGCCCATGAAGCCGAGCTTCGTGCCGTGCTTCTTCTCGAAGACGTCCTTGTATTGCTGGCGCAGGGCCATGACCGCGCTCATGTCGACGTCGTTGAACGTCGTCAGCATAGCGGCGATGTTCTGCGCGTCCTTGAGCCGCCGGGCGATGGTCTGGCGCAGCTTGGTCATCCGCACGCGCTCCTCGCGCGCGGCATCGGCCGGCGCCGACGGCGCGCGGGCGATCTGGGGCAGCGGGGCCGGGGCCGGGGCGGGCGCCGGGGCGCCGGATGCGGCCGCCAGTATGTCGCCCTTGGTCACGCGGCCGTCCTTGCCGCTGCCCTGAAGCGTCGCGGGATCGACGCCGGTCTCCTGGGCGAGGCGGGCCACCGCCGGGCCATGGTCCCGGGACGGGCGGGCGCCCGCCGGGGCCGCCTCGCCATGGCTGCCATAGGAGGCCGAGGAGGTCTGGGCCGGCGCGTCGGGGGCGGCGGCGGGCTTCGCCGCGGGCTCGGCCGAGCCGTTCCCGGCCGCGGCGCCGCCCTCGACGATCGAGCCGAGCAGCGCGCCCGGCTCCACCGTCTCGCCGTCCTTGGCGACGATGTCGCCGAGCTTGCCGGCCGCGGGGGCGTTGACTTCGAGCGTCACCTTGTCGGTCTCGAGCTCGACCAGCGGCTCGTCGGCCTTCACGATGTCGCCGGGCTTCTTGAACCAGCGGCCGATCGTGGCCTCGTTCACGGACTCGCCCAGGGTCGGGACGCGGATTTCGGTGGCCATGGCATCGCGCCCCGGCGTGGGGCGCCTCCTCTCAATGAGCGGGAACGGGTTCTAAGGCCGCGGCGCGCCCGAGGCGGAGCTGCGGCATGGGATGGATCTCGTAGCGGAAGCCGAGACCGGCCGTGACGACCGGGTCGGCGTCGGTGAGGCTCCGCGCCTCGGCCTCGTCCGCGACGCAGAGGAGGCCGAGGCCCCAGGCTCCGGCGGGGTCGAGGACCGGCCCGAAGGCGAGCGCCTTCCCTTCCTCGGCAAAGCGCGTCCAGTGCGCCAGATGCGCCTGCATCACCTCCGCTTCCCGGGGCGTGATGTCCCCCGGGAAGCTCGCGCGCGGGGCGATCAGCCGGCAAAAGAAGAAGGCCATCAGGGTGCCCGTCAGACGGCCAGGGCCTCGTTGAGGAAGGCCTGGAGCTGCGCGAGGTGCTTCGACATCAGGCCCACGGCCGTCGAGGCCGAGGCCGGCCGGCCGACATAGCGCGGGCGCTTGGAGGGCGTGCCCGCCTGGTTGAGGACCCATTCGAGATAGGGCTCGACGAAGGTCCAGGCGCCCATGTTCTTGGGCTCCTCCTGGCACCAGATCACCTCCGCGTTGCGGAAGCGTGACACCTCTCCGGCCAGCGACTTCAGCGGGAACGGATAGAGCTGCTCGACGCGCAGGAGGTAGACGTCGTTGATGCCCCGCTTCTCGCGCTCCTCGTAGAGGTCGTAATAGACCTTGCCCGAGCAGAGCACGACGCGGCGGATCTTGTCGTCCTTGACGAGCTTGATGCCGTCTGCCGTCTTCTCGGCGTCGTCCCACAGCACGCGGTGGAAGCTCTCGCCCTCGGTGAGGTCGTCGAGCCGCGAGACCGCCCGCTTGTGGCGCAGGAGCGACTTCGGCGTCATCAGCACGAGCGGCTTGCGGAAGTCGCGCTTCAGCTGCCGGCGCAGGATGTGGAAGTAGTTCGAGGGCGTCGTGCAGTTGGCGACCTGCATGTTGTCCTCGGCGCAGAGCTGCAGGTAGCGCTCCAGGCGGGCGGAGGAATGCTCCGGCCCCTGGCCCTCGTAGCCGTGCGGCAGCAGCATCACGAGGCCGGACATGCGCAGCCACTTGCGCTCGCCGCTCGAGATGAACTGGTCGATGACCACCTGCGCGCCGTTGGCGAAGTCGCCGAACTGCGCCTCCCACAGCACCAGGGCGTTGGGCTCGGCGAGCGAGTAGCCGTACTCGAAGCCGAGCACCGCCTCTTCCGAGAGCATCGAGTTGATGACCTCGTAGCGGGCTTGGCTCCCGCGGATGTGGTTGAGGGGCGTGTAGCGCTCCTCGTTCTCCTGGTCGATCAGCACCGAGTGGCGCTGCGAGAAGGTGCCGCGCTCCACGTCCTGGCCCGAGAGCCGGACCCGGTGGTTCTCCACCAGCAGCGACCCGAAGGCGAGCGCCTCGGCGGTCGCCCAGTCGATTCCCTCGCCGGCCTCGATCGCCCTGGCGCGGTTGTCGAGGAAGCGCTGGATGGTGCGGTGCAGGTGGAAGTTCTGCGGCACCCTGGTGATCTGGCGGGCGATCTCCCGCAGGGTCGCGGCGGGCACGCCGGTGCGGCCGCGGCGCGGGTCGTCCTCGTCCTCGCGCACGGACTTGAGGCCCGACCAGCGGCCGTCGAGCCAGTCGGCCTTGTTGGCCTTGTAGGCGTTGGCGACGTCGAACTCGCTGTCGAGGGTGGTGCGGAACTCGGCCTTGCGCGCCTCCAGCTCCGCCTCCTTCACGGCCCCCGCCTCGATCAGGCGCTTGCCGTAGATCTCCAGCGTCGAGGGATGCTTGCGGATGATCTGGTACATCTTCGGCTGCGTGAAGGCCGGCTCGTCGCCCTCGTTGTGGCCGAAGCGCCGGTAGCAGAGCATGTCGATCACGACCGGCTTGTGGAACTTCTGCCGGTACTCGGTCGCCACCTTGGCGGCGAAGACGACCGCCTCCGGATCGTCGCCGTTGCAGTGGAAGATCGGCGCCTCGACCATCTTCGCCACGTCGGACGGGTAGGGCGAGGAGCGCGAGAAGCGCGGATCGGTGGTGAAGCCGATCTGGTTGTTGATGATGAAGTGGATCGAGCCGCCGGTGCGGTGGCCCTTCAGGCCCGACAGGCCGAGGCACTCCGCCACCACGCCCTGGCCCGCGAAGGCGGCGTCGCCGTGGATGAGCAGCGGCAGCACGGTGGTGCGCTGGTCGGGGGCGTCGTTGTGCTGGTCCTGCTTGGCCCGGACCTTCCCCAGCACCACCGGATCGACGATCTCCAGGTGCGAGGGGTTGGCGGTCAGCGACAGGTGCACGTCATTGCCGTCGAAGCTGCGGTCGCTCGACGCGCCGAGATGGTACTTCACGTCGCCCGAGCCCTCGACCTCCGCCGGCGAGGACGAGCCGCCCTTGAACTCGTGGAAGATCGCCCGGAAGGGCTTGCTCATCACGTTGGCGAGCACGTTCAGCCGGCCGCGATGGGCCATGCCGATCACGATCTCCTTCACGCCGAGCGCGCCGCCGCGCTTGATGATCTGCTCCAGCGCCGGGACCATCGCCTCCGAGCCGTCGAGGCCGAAGCGCTTGGTGCCCGTATACTTGAGATCGAGGAACTTCTCGAAGCCGTCCGCCTCGATGAGCTTGTTGAGGATCGCCCGCCGGCCCTGCTCGGTGAAGGAGATCTCCTTGTCCTTGCCCTCGATGCGCTCCTGGATCCAGGCCTTCTCCTCCGGATCCGAGATGTGCATGAACTCGACGCCGAGCGTCTGGCAATAGGTGCGCTTCAGGATGGCGACGATCTCGCGGATCGTCGCGAATTCGAGCCCGAGCACGTTGTCGAGGAAGATGGGCCGGTCCCAGTCGGCTTCCGAGAAGCCGTAATGCTGCGGGTGCAGTTCCTCGTGGTCGCTGCGGGGCTGGAGGCCCAGGGGGTCGAGCGTGGCGTGCAGGTGGCCGCGCATGCGGTAGGCGCGGATCAGCATGATCGCGCGCACCGAATCCTTGGTCGCCTGCTGCACGTCCGCGGGCGCGACCGGCGCCTTGCCCTCGGCGCGGGCCTTGATCTTCTCGCCGACCGCCTTCTCCAGGGTCGCCCAGTTGCCGTCGAGGGCCGAGACCAGCTCGCCATTGGCCGCCACCGGCCAGTTCGGCTTCGCCCAGGAGGCGCCTTCGGCGTTCTTGACGACGATCGCCTTGTCTTCCTTCAGGCCGGCGAAGAAGCTGCGCCACTCCGGATCGACCGTGTTCGGATCCTTCGTGTAGGCCGCGTAGAGCTCCTCGATATAGGCGGCGTTGCCGCCGTACAGGAACGAGGTGCCGAGAAGGGTTTCGTTCGCGTCCTGGCGTGCCATGGCGTCTGTCTACCCGCGGGTTCGGCTCGGTCGGGCTCCGGGGGGAGCGGGCGAGCAGCGTGTTCGGTCGGGGCCCCGATATGGGGCCGGGATCGGACCCCGCACAGGATTTGAGCCCTGCGCGGGGTGCATCCGGGGCTCAGCCCCGGAGGAGCTCGACGAGCGTCTTGCCGAGGCGGGCCGGCGAGGGCGAGACCCGGATGCCGGCGGCCTCCATGGCGGCGATCTTGTCCTCGGCGCCGCCCTTGCCGCCCGAGATGATCGCGCCCGCATGGCCCATGCGGCGGCCGGGTGGGGCGGTGCGGCCGGCGATGAAGCCGACCATCGGCTTCTTGCGGCCGCGCTTGGCCTCGTCGGCGATGAACTGCGCCGCGTCCTCCTCGGCCGAGCCGCCGATCTCGCCGATCATCACGATCGACTCGGTCTTCTCGTCGGCCAGGAACTTCTCCAGCATGTCGATGAACTCGGTGCCCTTGACCGGGTCGCCGCCGATGCCGACGGCGGTCGTCTGGCCGAGGCCCGCGCTGGTGGTCTGGAACACCGCCTCGTAGGTGAGCGTGCCGGAGCGCGACACGATCCCGACCGAGCCGGGCTTGAAGATGTTGGCCGGCATGATGCCGATCTTCGACTCGCCCGCCGTGACGATGCCGGGGCAGTTCGGGCCGACGAGGCGCGACTTCGACCCGTCGAGGGCGCGCTTCACCTTCACCATGTCGAGCACCGGAATGCCTTCGGTGATGCAGACGATCAGCGGGATTTCGGCCTGGATCGCCTCGCAGATCGCGTCCGCGGCGCCCGGCGGCGGCACGTAGACGACGGAGGCATCGGCGCCGGTGGCCTCGCGGGCTTCCGCCACCGTGTCGAAGACGGGCAGGCCCAGATGGGTCGAGCCGCCTTTGCCGGGGCTGGTGCCGCCGACCATCTTGGTGCCGTAGGCGATCGCCTGCTCGGAGTGGAAGGTGCCGTTCTTGCCGGTGAAGCCCTGGCAGATCACCTTGGTGTTCTTGTCGATCAGGATGGACACGGGAGTGAACTCCGGGTGCGTTCGGTTCGGGAGGACGGCTCAGCGCTGGCGCACGGCCGCGACGATCTTCTGCGCGGCGTCGTCGAGATCGTCCGCCGGGATCACGTTGAGGCCCGACGAGCGGATGATCTCCTTGCCCTTCTCCACGTTCGTGCCTTCGAGGCGCACCACCAGGGGCACCTGCAGGCCGACCGCCCTCACCGCCGCGATCACGCCGTTGGCGATCACGTCGCACTTCATGATCCCGCCGAAGATGTTGACGAGGATGCCCTTCACGTTCGGGTCGGCGGTGATGATCTTGAAGGCTGCCGTCACCTTCTCCTCGGAGGCGCCGCCGCCGACATCGAGGAAGTTCGCCGGCTCCTCGCCGTAGAGCTTGATGATGTCGAGGGTGGCCATGGCCAGGCCCGCCCCGTTCACCATGCAGCCGATGGTGCCCTCGAGCGCGATATAGGCCAGGTCGTACTTCGAGGCCTCGATCTCCTTCTCGTCCTCCTCGGTCGTGTCGCGCAGCTGCACGATCTCGGGATGGCGATAGAGGCTGTTCGAGTCGAAGGAGATCTTGGCGTCCAGGCACTTGAGGTGCCCGTCCTTGGTCACGATGAGCGGGTTGATCTCCAGCATGCTCATGTCCTTGGCGACGAACGCCCGGTAGAGCCTGGCGGTGAGATCCTCCGCCTCCTTGGCGAGCGGGCCGGCGAGCCGGAGCGCCTTGGCGACCGCGCGGCCGTGATGGGGCATGATGCCGGTGGCGGGATCGACCGAGAAGGTCACGATCTTCTCGGGCGTGTCGTGGGCGACCTGCTCGATATCCATGCCGCCCTCGGTCGAGACCACGAAGGCCACCCGCCCGGTCTCGCGGTCGACCAGCATCGAGAGGTAGAACTCCGTCTCGATGTCGGAGCCCTCCTCGATGTAGAGGCGGTTGACCTGCTTGCCGGCCTCGCCGGTCTGCACCGTCACGAGGGTGCGCCCGAGCATCTGCTCGGCGAAGGTCTTCACCTCCTCGACCGACTTGGCGAGGCGCACGCCGCCCTTCTCGCCGGCCTCGGGCTCCTTGAACTTGCCCTTGCCGCGCCCGCCGGCATGGATCTGGGACTTCACCACCCAGAGCGGCCCGCCGAGTTCGCGGGCGGCGGCCTCGGCCTCCGCGGCCTTGAAGATGGCCTTGCCGTTCGAGACGGGCAGACCGAATTCCCTCAGCACCGCCTTGGCTTGGTATTCGTGGATGTTCATGGGCGTTCCCGGATTGGGCGAGTGGCGTGTGGCGAAAATGGCGGATGGGAGCGCCGCGAGGCGGGCGGCCGGGGCTCGGGGCCCCGTCCGCCACTCCCCCGAATGCGCCCGGCGCGCCTTTTTCAGGCGAGCGCCGCGTTGATTCCCTTGCAGGCCTCGACGAGGCCCTTCACCGAATTGACCGACTTGTCGAACATCGCCTTCTCCTCGGCCGAGAACGCGACCTCGACGATGCGCTCGACGCCGTTCTCCCCGATCACGATCGGCACGCCGATGAACAGGCCGTCGACGCCGTACTGGCCGGTGAGGTAGGCCGCGCAGGGCAGCACCCGCTTCTTGTCCTTCAGGTAGCTCTCGGCCATGGCGATGGCGGAGGCCGCCGGCGCGTAGAAGGCCGAGCCGGTCTTGAGCAGGTTGACGATCTCGCCGCCCCCTTTACGGGTGCGCTCGACCATGGCGTCGAGCTTTTCCTGGGTGGTCCAGCCCATCTTGACGAGGTCGGGGAGCGGGATGCCGGCCACCGTCGAGTAGCGCACGAGCGGCACCATGTCGTCGCCGTGGCCGCCGAGCACGAAGGCGGTGACGTCCTCGACCGAGACGCTGAACTCCTCCGCCAGGAAGTGGCGGAAGCGGGCCGAGTCGAGCACGCCGGCCATGCCGACGATCTTCTTCGGGTCGAGACCGGAGAACTTCTGCAGCGCCCAGACCATGGCGTCGAGCGGGTTGGTGATGCAGATCACGAAGGCGTTCGGGGCATGGGTCTTGATGCCGGTGCCGACCGCTTCCATCACCTTCAGGTTGATGCCGATCAGGTCGTCGCGGCTCATCCCGGGCTTGCGCGGCACGCCGGCCGTCACGATCACCACGTCGGCGCCCGCGATGGCGCTGTAGTCGCTGGCGCCGCTGTACTTGGCGTCGAAGCCGTCGACCGGAGCGGATTCGGCGATGTCGAGGCCCTTGCCCTGCGGCACGCCGTCGGCGATGTCGAACAGCACGACGTCGCCGAGTTCCTTGAGACCGGCGAGGTGCGCGAGGGTGCCACCGATCTGTCCGGCGCCGATCAGCGCGATCTTCTTGCGTGCCATGTGAGAACCGATCCTTCGGTGAGGTGGAACCGTCAGGGGCCGGGGTCCGCCTCGCGAGGAGCCCCGCGCCGGCGCGGCTTGTTTGGCCGAAAAGGCAATGGCGGACAACCCGAGCCGGCCATCGGGCGCAGGAATCGGGCCGTCCGGGCGAGGCGCGGGGCGCGCAGGCGTCGCAATTTCGCGTTTTCCGGCAGCGGCTTAGCCGGACGCTCCAGGTTGGTTACATCGCTGCCGGAATGTCATTCCGTTCAGAGCGCGCCCGTGCGCAGGACCCGCAGGATGGCCCGGATGACGGCGCCGAACCGGGCCTCGATCAGGTCGCGCGGCACTTCGGCGTCGAGCTGGATCGAGGCCGGATGGGTGAAGCGGTGGCTGGCATCGAAGATGAAGGCGAGGGCGCGCTCGCGGTCGCGCAGCAGGAAGGCGCCGGCATTGATGCCCTCCTCGACCACGCGTTCGACGAGGAGGCGCAGCCGCCCGCGGTGGCGGCGGGCGATGGGCCGGGACTCGACGGTGGCGTCGCGATGCACGGCGAAGAGGTGCGGATCCTGGACCAGCACCTCGCGCTGCAGGGTCGACAGGGCGAGGAGCAGGCGCTCCAGCTTGTCGTCGGCCGGATCGGGGGCGTCCGCGATGGCGGCGAGCTCCGTCTCGACCTCGCGCAGCCAACGCCCGGCGACCGCGTCGACGAGGGCGGTCTTCGAGGGGAAGTAGCGGTAGACGTTGGCGTGCGTCATCCCGGCTTCGGCCGCGACGCCCACCACCGTCACCTGCCGGTGGCCGAGGCGGCGCAGATGCTCGGTGGCGATGGCAAGGAGCCGCGCATCGGCGGAAGGCGGGGTCGAGCGGGCCCGAACGGCCGGGCCGACGAGGAGCTGGCCGTCGGGCGAGAGGCGCGCGGCGCCGGCCCGGTTGCGTCCGCTGCGCGGGGGATCGGTCTCGTCGCGGGGGTCGGCACCGGGGCGAGTGCGAGGCATGCGGAAGCTGTCGAACTCGGGACGGAGAGGAATTGCGCGACGGCCCGCTCCTTGCCGCACCCGAGGTTAGCCGGGAGACCGCTGGGCGGGAAGCCCTCCGGCAGAGATGCGGGGCCGCGCGGATTCCTGCCGTGCCGGGTGCCTCAGGTCTCCACGAGACCCTCGCTGCTCCCCGACGCCTCCGAATCCGGCCGGCCGTGCGGCAGGGCGAGGTATTCCTCCGAGCGCATCTCGATGAGGCGCGAGACCGTGCGCTCGAACTCGAAAGCCTCCCGACCCGTATCGGCCCGGTAGAGGCCGCAGGCCTCGGCGGCGGCGGAGGCGAGGAGCTTGGTGCGGGTGTCGTAGAGCGCGTCGACCAGGGTGATGAAGCGCTTGGCCTCGTTGCGCTGGGCGAGATCCATGACCGGGATCGCCTCCACGATCAGGGTGTGGAAGCGCTCGGCCAGGGCGAGGTAGTCCGAGGCGCCGAGCGGCCGGGCGCAGAGATCCGCGAAGGTGAAGCGGGCGACGCCGCCCGCGGCCTCGGGGATGAAGACGTCGTGACCCCTCACGGCGATGGTCGCCGGGCTGCCCTCGCTGCGGCCCGTGAGGGCCCGGAAGGCCCGCGTCAGCGCCGCGGCGGCGTCGTCGTCCGCCGGGACGTGGTAGACGGGCGAGCCCCCGAGCTTCTCCAGCCGGAAATCCGTGCGCGAATCGAGCCGCACCACCGCGACCCGCTGCTTGAGCAGCCCGATGAAGGGCAGGAACAGGGCCCGGTTGAGGCCGCCCTCGTAGAGCCGGTCGGGCTCGACGTTCGAGGTCGCCACTACGACGACGCCCTGGCCGAACAGGGCCGTGAACAGGCGCCCGAGGATCATGGCGTCGGCGATGTCGGTGACCGTGAACTCGTCGAAGCAGAGGAGCCGCGCCTCCTCGGCGAGCGCCTCGGCCACCGGGGCGATCGGGTCGTCGCCCTTGGCGCGCCCCGCCTTCACGGCCTGCCGGTGGGCGTGGATGCGGTCGTGCACGTCGGCCATGAAGGCGTGGAAGTGCACGCGGCGCTTCGGCCCGGGCGCCGCCTCGTGGAAGAGGTCCATCAGCATCGTCTTGCCGCGGCCGACGAGCCCCCAGATGTAGAGGCCCCTCGGTCCGGGCGCCGGCTCCGGCCGGCGTCCGAACAGGCGCCCGAGCGGGCCGGGCTTGGCCGGGGTGGGAGCCTGGTCCAGCGCCGAGACCAGGGCGTCGAGATGCCGGACGAGATGCTGCTGGGCGGGATCGCGCTCGATGGCGCCCTCCGCGACGAGCGCATCGTATCGGGCGGCCACGGGGCCGGAGGAAGCGGTGCAGTGCGTCACGCCGCCCCGCTTAGACTGCCCGCCCGGCCGGCGCAATGCGGTGATTTCAAGGCGCAACCATGCGCGGGCGGCAGGGCGGATGCGAAGCCCCGCGGCGGAACGGCGCCGCCGTTGCTGCATTGCACCATGCCGGCCGGGAAGACCTGCGGCCGGGGGAGGATGATGCCCGGGGACGGCGCACCCGCATGATCCTGGAGTTTCGAGACATGACCCATCACGATGCCGGCCCGGTCCGGATCCGCCGCCTCTGGCCGAGCGACCGTGCGGCGGTCGAGGCGCATTTCGCCCGCCTCGACCGGGAGACCCGGTTCAACCGCTTCATGGGGGCGGTGAGCCCCGAGGGCGCGCGGGCCTACGGCGCTGCGGCGCTCGGCCGCGCCGGCCTCGTCTACGGCGCCTTCGTGGGCGGCGAGCTGCGGGGGGTCGGCGAAATCCGCCCGGCCGGGTCCGGGGGACTCGGCCCCGAGGGGGAGGCGGCTCTCACCGTGGAGGCGGCCTACCGGCGGCGGGGCATCGGCACGGCCCTCGCGCGGCGTCTGTGCGCGGCCGCACGGCACGCGAGGGTGGAGCGGCTCCATCTGCGCACGCTAGCGGGCAATCGCGCCCTCTTGGCCCTCGCGCGCCGGCTCGGGGCGGAGCTCGCGGTCGCGGGCCACGAGGCCCACGCGCTCCTCAGGGTCGCACCGCCGACCCCCTTGTCGGCCTGGGCCGAATACCTCGATGGAATCGTCGAGGTGGTGCTCGCCGCCGTCGAGGCCCGGCCGGCCCGCGCCTGAGGCGCGCCACCTTGTCACGACACACGAATGAGGATCTCGGTCATGGCGAAGCGGCACAGATCGGCGCTGATCGTCGGCGCCTCGCGGGGGCTCGGGCTCGGGCTGGTGAAGGCGCTCCTCTCCCGCGGCTGGGACGTCACCGCCACCGCGCGGGGGCCGGCCCCCGACCTCGAAGGGCTCGCCCCGGTGGCACCCCGGGTCGAGCGGGTCGACATCGACGACGACGCGACGGTGATGCGCCTGCGGGAGACGCTGGTGGGGAGAAGCTTCGATGTCGTGTTCATCGTGGCGGGCGTGGCGACCGATGCGCAGGTGCCGGTGCCGGAGATCGACCGCGCGGTGGCGCTCAAGGTCTACGAGACCAACGCGATCAGCCCGATCCGCGCGGCCGAGACCCTCGCGCCCCTGGTGGCGCCGGGCGGCCTCGTGGTGCTGATGAGCTCGATCCTGGGCAGCGTCGCGGCCAATGACAGCGGCGACTGGGAGAGCTACCGGGCCAGCAAGGCGGCCCTCAACACGCTGGCGCGCAGCTTCGAGGCCCGCCATCGGGCCGATCCGTTCGGCGTGGTGCTGATGCATCCCGGCTGGGTGCGCACCGCGATGGGGGGCCCGGAGGCCGATATCGACGTGGCGACGAGCACCGAGGGCATGGCCGAGGTGCTTGAGCGGCAGCTCGGCCGGAAGGGCTGCGTGTACCTGGACTACCGGGGCGAGACCCTGCCCTGGTGAGGGCTCATGCCGATGGCCCGATGCGGCAACCTTGGGCCGTCGGGATCACAGCCCCAGCGCCCGCCCGGCCGCCACCACGGCGAGCCCGGCCGCGATCGCCGCGAGCTCGATGCGGGTCAGCGCCATCACGGCCGCGGCGGTCGCGAGGCCCGCGACGCCCGGCGCACCGGCCGCGAGCCCGGTCGGCAGCGCCGTCGCCATCACGATGGAGCCCGGCAGCGCCCGCAGCGCCCGCTCCACCCGCGGGGTGAGCCGCACGCGGCTCATCATCAGCACGCCCGAGGCGCGGCACAGATAGGTGACGGCCGCAAGCGCCAGGATCGCCAGGGCCGAGCCCGCCGGGCCGGCGAGGAGGTCGCGGATCATCGCGGCGCCCCGTCATCCACGAGAGCGCCGGTGATCAGGCCCGCGAGCGCCCCGGCAGCGATGAAGCCGTAGCCCGGCACGAGGCGCTGCACCGCCAGCGCCACCGCGCCCGAGACCAGCCAGGGCAGGGCCGGGCGGAGGCCGCGCCAGAGCGGCGCCAGCATGGCGGCGAAGAAGACCGGCATGATCATGTCGAGCGCATAGGCGTGCGGCGCCCTCACCAGGGCGCCCGCGAGGTGGCCGGCGGCGGTCGTGGCGACCCAGAGCGGCCACATGCCGAGGCCGGCCCCGACCAGCACCCCGAGGTCGCGCCCGCCCTCCGCCCGGTGGCGCATGCCGATGAGCCAGCCCGCATCCACCAGGACGAACAGGCTGAGCGCCGTGCGCCAGAACGGCGAGCCGCGCATCCAGGGCTGGATCGTGGCGCCCATCAGGATCATGCGGGCGTTGATGAGGGCCGTCACGGTCATGGCGGCGAGGAGGGCCTGCAGCGTCCAGGGCCGGCTCCACACCTCCAGCGTGACCATCTGGGCCGCTCCCGCGAAGACGAGGGCGCTCATGCCGACCGCCTCCCACAGGCTGAGGCCGCGCTGGGCCGCCGCGGCCCCGAAGGCGGCGCCGAACACCGCGATGCTCGGCCAGACCGGCAGGCCGAGGCGCACCCCCGTCAGGAGTCCGGCGCGGGTGAAGGGCGCGGCTTTCATCGGCTTCGCGGGAGTGAGAGGGCGGTGCCGCGCGCCGGGTCAGCCGGCCGCGGGCAGGCGCCGGATCGTCGTGATGGGGCCGCCGCCCGCGGCCCGGATGCGGGCCTCGGCCTCGGCGAGCGGCTCGATCGCGACCGCCATGTGGTGGCCGTTGGCGTGGACGAGACGGGCGGCATCGAGCATCAGGCCCACATGGCCGCGCCAGAACACGAGGTCGCCCCGCCGCAGGCCCGCGAGGTCGGGCGTGACCGGGACCGGCGAGCCCAGCGCCCGCTCCTGCATGTCCGTATCCCGCGGGGCGGCGATCCCGGCAGCCTCGAGGGCGGTCTGCACGAGGCCCGAGCAGTCGAGGCCGAGGCTGGAGCGCCCGCCCCAGAGATAGGGCGTGCCGAGAAAGCGCGCGGCGGTGGCGGCGAAGTCGGGCTCCCGCGCCTCCAGATCGGCCAGATGCGCCGCGAAGACGAAGCCGCCATCGGCGAGCCGCGCATAGAGGCCCTCCGTCCCGGCGACGGCGACGCGGGCGCCGAAGCTCAGATGCGCGAGCGGCGGACGCTTCAAGTCCGGGGCCGGGAAGACGAAGCTGCGCAGGGCGGCCACGCGATGGGTCGGCGCCGGGCCGGGCCCACCGAGGCAGGGGGCCGGCAGGTAGCCGACATACCCGTCCCGGTCGAGCTGGGCGAAGGCCCAGCCCTCCGCCACGTCGTAGACGGTCACGGCCTCGCCGTGCAGCGCTTCCGTGTCCAGGGAGGCATCGTCGCGCGGCGCCCGCCGGAGGGGGGCGAGCGGCGCGGTCACCCGCCGCGCCGTGCCCGCGACGTAGCGGGCGGCCTCCACGAGGCCGCGCAGGCGCTCGTCGGCAAGGTCGGGGCGGGCCGGCGTCAGGCGCGGGTCCCGGATGAAGGGAGGAGAAGCCGAAACGGTCACGGGCGCGACTCTTGGCAGTGCCTTCACGGCCGGACAAGGGCGGCCGGCTGGGGATTTGGCGGAGCATGCAGCCGGACCGTGTGCCTGCGACAGAATGTCCGTGGCCCGGACCGCGCGCCTGCCTGCCTCGTCCGCGAGGCGGATTCGCCTGCTCCCCTTGGCTGATAGCCCCGGGCGGCCATGTCGCGGGGAGCCGTGCGGCAATTCTCCAGGAATCGTCGTGCTGCACTGCAACAATCGGCGCGGATGCGCTATAACCCCTCCATGATGATGGGCCGCCCCGTGAAGAAGCCGACCGACAAGAACCGCCCCCTGCCGCCGATCCGCGTCCGTCGCGAACCGCCGACGGTCGCCGAGGCCGTGGCGGCCGCACAGGATCTCGCCGACGATCTCGAGCAGCAGGTGGAGATCGCCGCCGGCCTGATCGGCCTGCCGCCGGACGAGGTCCGCCCCCATGTCCTGAAGGCCGCCAAGCCGCGACCCGACCGTGCGCCGGAGCGGATCATCAGCACCGGCAGCGGGATGCGCGGTCCCCGCACGGTGATCGTGGAGCGCAAGGTCGGCCGGCCCCTGGTCGAGCGCCGGATCCGTCCCCTCGACGGGCGCCGCTGAGCCGCTTCCGTCCTGTGGCCCCTGGGGCTGACGCCTCCCCGGTGCGCCGGGGCAGCGGCGCGGGCCGCTCCCGGCGCACGCTGTAGCGGTCAGTAGGCCGCGCACTGAACGCGCCTGCGGGTTCTTCGCGGGCTGGTGCTGGCCGGGCCGGAGGGCATGGCCGCGGGGGTGCTCGCGGCCGCCATCGGCGTTTCGGACGCCGGACATGATGGCCCATGCGAGGCGCCGCCTGCTGCGCGAGATCGGCACCACCATCCGCATCCACCTCGCCGACTATGCGGAGGCGATCGGGCCCCGGACCGGGCTCGTGATGGGTGCATCCGGGCAATGACGTGGTCCGGGGCTTCACCGCGGCTCCCGACGCGGCGGCCCTGGCCCGGCTCTGCCGGGAGCGTGACGTGCCCCTCGCCGTCGATCTCGGCAGCGATGCGCTCCATCGATCTCGCGGCCTTCGGCCTGCCGCCGGAGCCGGTCGTGGGTGATGTGCAGTGGCAGGCCGACCTCGTCCCGTTCAGCGGCGGCAAGCTCCTCGGAAGGGGTCCAGTGCGGGATCGTGGCGGGGCGGGCCGATCTCGCGGAGGGCGCGTTCCGCCTCGACCTGCGCACCCTGGATGACGAGGAGGCATTTGAGCGGCAGATCCGACATCTCTTGAATGTGGGGTCAAACGACGGTGGCAGTGATAGATTTCGCGTCGTGAAGGGCTGTCTCGCGGTTCTTTTCCCCTCAACTCCGTGGTATGCGTCTCCTTTGCGTGCGTGAGTTCTTGGCGGCGCGAATGGCTTTCGGCGCCCGCGTACAAAAGGGTATGGTGCGACGAATGACGTCTCTTGAGCCCATCGGGTCGGGCGTGGACACGCTCCGCCTCGACAACCAGCTCTGCTACGCGCTCTACGCCGCCTCGCACCGGATGACGAAGTGCTACCGGCCGCTGCTGGAGCGACTGGGCCTCACCTATCCGCAATACCTCGTGCTGATCGTGCTGTGGGAGACGGACGGGCTCACCGTCTCGGAGATCGGGCGCCGCCTGCGGCTGGATTCCGGCACCCTCACCCCGGTTCTCAAGCGCCTCGAAGGCGCGGGCTTCGTGCGTCGCACCCGCCGGCAGGCGGATGAGCGCGAGGTCGAGATCAGCCTGATGCCCGCGGGGCTCGCGCTGCGGGACGAGGCCGTGGAGGTGCGCCGCACGATCGTTCGCCAGCTCAAGATGTCGGAGGCGGAGATTGCCGATCTGCGCAAGCGGCTCGACGACCTGATCGCCACCCTGAGTGTCGAGGCTTGATGCGGCCGTGCGCCGAGGTCCTGCGCAAGTAGTTTGCCAGTTAAAAATTTGGCTTGAGCACCGTCGCGCTCCTGCTATGTGAGGAGCGCTCTCCCCTCGCGCCTGTTGGCGGCCGCGCTTGGCTCACCCGTGAGACCCGAACCCTGCTCCATCCCGAGCCGGTTGCCGGCCGGCGGAACCCGGCGCCGTCCGGGCGACTGACGCGGGATGAAGAACCCGCGCAACGTGGCGAGCATGTTCGCCGGATGGGGAGATGGCGCCGATCTCCCGCGCCGTCAGGTCGGTGTGCTGCCGCTGCGCAAGGGGCCCGATGGCGGGCTGCAGGTGATGCTGATCACCTCGCGGGAGACGCGGCGCTGGGTGATCCCCAAGGGCTGGCCCATGAGGGGGCTCAAGAACCACGAGGCGGCAGCGCGGGAGGCCTACGAGGAGGCCGGTCTGATCGGGCGCGTCAGCAAGCACGCCGTCGGCAGCTATCTCTACCACAAGCGCCTCAAGAGCCGCGACACGGTGCTCTGCCAGGTGCAGGTCTTCCGCCTCGATGTCCGCAAGCAGCTCAAGAACTGGCCGGAGCAGCAGGAGCGCGAGGGGCGCTGGTTCTCCGCCTCGGAGGCCGCCGAGGCGGTCACCGAGGCGGGGCTGGCGGCGCTGATCCGTGCCATTGCCAGCCGCGAGACGAAGCCCGGCAAGCGGCGGCTCCAGGGCGCGGCGCAGGTCTGACGTCGCGCGCCGCGCCCTGGAGCCGCCGCTCGTCCGACCGGCCTCTCTGCGCAGGGCAGCCGGGTCATCCGATATCCGGCCGATGGCCTCGCCATGCGGATGGGGGCTCGATGATCCGCTCTCCGAACCGATGGTCCGGAAGCCGGATCAAGCCATCCCGAAGAGATCCCGGGCGATGCGCCCATGCGCCTCCCGCAGCGCGCGCAGGTCGATCCCGAGCGGCTGCCCGTCGACGACGCGCCAAGCGCCCGCCACCATGACCCGGTCGGCCCGGCTCGCGCCGCACAGGACGAGCGCGGCCAGGGGATCGTGGCTGCCGGAGAAGCGCAGGTCGTCGAGGGTGAACAGGGCGAGGTCGGCCTCCAGCCCCTCCGCGATGCGGCCGATATCGTCGCGCCCGAGGCAGCGGGCGGAGCCTTCGGTGGCCCAGCGCAGGGCGTCGCGATGCGTCACCGCCTCGGCCCCGTAGGTGAGCCGGTTGAGCATCAGGGCGTGGCGCACCTCCTCGATCAGGTTCGAGGCGTCGTTTGAGGCCGAGCCGTCGACCCCGAGCCCGACCGGGCTTCCGGCCGCTTCGAGCTCGCAGGTGCGGCAGAAGCCCGAGGCGAGCGTCATGTTGGAGGTCGGGCAATGGCACACGCCGACGCCGGCGCGGCCGAGCCGTGCCACCTCGGCATCGTCGAAATGGATGCCGTGGGCCAGCCACGTCCTGGGCGACAGCCAGCCGACCTCCTCCAGATAGTCGAGCGGGCGCTGCCCGAAGGCCGCGAGGCAGTAGTCGGTCTCGTCGCGGGTCTCGGCGAGATGCGTATGCAGGCGGCAATCATGCGCCTCGGCGAGCGCCGCGCTCTCGCGCATCAGGCGCTTCGTCACCACGAAGGGCGAGCAGGGGCTGAGCGCCACCTGCACCATCGCGCCGGGCCTGCGGTCGTGGAAGAGGTTCAGCACCCGCTCGCAATCGGCGAGGATCGCGTCGTGATCCTGCGTCACGCTGTCGGGGGGCAGGCCGCCCTCGGTCTCGGACAGGCTCATCGAGCCGCGGGTGACGCAGGCCCGGATGCCGAGCGCGCGCGCCTCCGCGACCTGGATGTCGACCGCCTCCTCCAGGCCCCTCGGGAACAGGTAGTGATGATCGGCCGCGGTGGTGCAGCCGGAGAGGAGCAGTTCCGTGTAGGCGAGCCGCGTCGCCAGCCGGAACGCCTCCGGAGTCAGCCGGGCCCAGTACGGATAGAGCGCCTTCAGCCAGGGGAAGAGCGGCTTGTCGATCGCCGCCGGATGGGCCCGGGTGAGGGTCTGGAAGACGTGGTGATGGGTGTTGACGAGGCCCGGGAGGATGACGTGGCGCGAGGCATCGAAGATCTCGTGCACCGGGGAGGCGGGGGCGCCGCCGCCGGGCACGCGCTCGACGATGCGGGTCCCCTCCACCACGAGGCCGCCGCCCGCCTCCTCGGCCAGGATGGCGAGCGGATCGCGCAACCACAGCCGCGGGCCCGCCGCTCCCGCCACCGCCTCGTCCTGCTGCATCGTGTCCCCCCGGGCGATCCGCGCGTCGCGCGTCTGTCGGACGAAGATGATGCGCCGGCACGGGATGGCGACGAAGACCTCCCGCGGCCCCAGCCCATATCCGCATCCTGGCGGCGCAGCCGCCAAGCGGAAGCTGCCAAGCGTAGCCACCATGTGCGGCCGCCATGCGGCGTTGCGGCCCTTCCGGCCCGGGTGGAAACCCGGCCGCCACTATGGACGATGCACCCATCCTCCTCATACTACCGGCTGGGGAGATGAAAGATCTGAGCATGGTTCAACAGACGGCGCCTGTCGCCCTGATCGCGGACGACGACGAATTCTTCCGTCTCGCGATGGTCGCGATCCTCAGCCGGAGTCTCGGGTTCGGCGAAGTCGTGGAGACGGGATCGCTTGATGCCGCGCTGGATCAGCTCGCCCAGCGCGCCAGCGGCATCACGCTGGCGCTGTTCGACCTTGCGATGCCGGGCATGGAGGGGCCGGGCAGCCTCAGCGCGGTCCGGGAGTGCTTTCCCTGGGTGAAGGTGGCGGTGGTGTCCGGATCGAGCGAGCGCCACAAGATCCTCGCCGCCCTCGAAGTCGGCGTCCACGGCTATGTCCCGAAGGGGCTGGGTTCCTCGGAGCTGACGCGGGCGGTGGGCATGATCCTGGAGGGCCAGATCTACGTGCCGCCCTCCCTCGCGGTGCTCGACGGGCGCTCCCGGTCCACGGCGCGCCCCGCGTCGGAGGCAGCCGAAGGAGGGCTTCGCGGCGGGCGCTCGGTGGAGCTTACGCCTCGCCAGCGCGACGTCCTTGCCCTTCTGGTCGAGGGCAAGTCGAACAAGGAGATCGCCCGCCAGCTGCAGCTCGGCGAGGGCACCGTGAAGGTGCATATGGCCGCGCTGCTGCGCAGCCTCGGCGTGCAGAACCGCGCCGCGGCGGCGGTCGTCGGGGCGCGGCTCCTCGCCGGCTGACCGCTTCCGGCGGACGGTCCGGCGCCTCTTGTCCGGCGCCTCTTGGAGTCCGTGCAGAGGAAGCGGACACCCTGTTTCCGGCACCGGATTTCCCTCCGGACATCCGATCGGTCGAAGTCGGATTCGCGCCGATGCGCTCCGCCGGGCGGGAGGCGTCGCCCACAACTGTGTGCTCCGTCACATCGCAACTTTGACCTGCATCATTCCGATTGTCCCGCCGGTCGGTGCATGGGACAAAGGAGACAGGCCCGGTCCGCCGCGACCGGGCCGGGCGCCGCGCCCGCCTGGCGGCTCCCTCCACGACGAAAGCACCAGATCCCCGCGATGGAACGGGATGCGATCGGATCCGAGGCCATCCGCGACGCCCTTGCCGAGTTGCTCCAGCAGCCCCCGCTCAGGAAGTCGCCGCAGCTGTCGGCCTTCCTCTCTTACGTGGTCGGGGAGAGCCTCGCGGGTCGCGGCA
Organism: Methylobacterium nodulans ORS 2060; assembly: GCF_000022085.1. Lineage (NCBI taxonomy): Bacteria > Pseudomonadati > Pseudomonadota > Alphaproteobacteria > Hyphomicrobiales > Methylobacteriaceae > Methylobacterium > Methylobacterium nodulans. The sequence goes on along the minus strand of NC_011894.1, from coordinate 1,177,337 downwards.
GCCTGCTGAAATCCTACACGATCGCCACCGACGCGCTGGGCCGCGCGCCGAACTTCGATCCGGCCACCGATGCCATCGTGCGGGTCGAGGCGCGCCGCCTGCGGCAGGTTCTCCAGCAGATCTACGAGGATCCCGCCTGCCCGCTCACCGTGCGCATCGACCTGCCGCTCGGGCGCTACGAACCGACCTTCACGCAGATCGCATCGGCCGCCGCGCATCGTCCCGCCCTCGACCCGGCGGCGAGCCTGCGCGAGAGCGAGCAGCGTTACCGGGCCCTCGTCCAGGCGAGTGCGGCGATCGAGTGGCGGGCGAGCCCGGATGGGCAACTCGTCCAGAGCGCCGGCTGGACTGCCCGCACCGGCAAGCCCGATGCGGCGATCGGCGACGGCGGCTGGCTCGATGCCCTCCATCCCGACGACCGCGAGCGCGCCGCCGCGGCCTGGGCGGAGGCCCGCCGCTCCGGCGAGCCGCTGGAGATCGCCTACCGTGTCCGCCATCGCGGGGGCGGCTACCGCTGGATGCTCGCCCGTGGCCTGCCCCTCGAGAACCTCGACGGGAGCATCCGGGAATGGGTCGGCATCCTGTCGGACATCCACGAGCAGGTGATGGCGCAGGAGGCTCTGCGCTCCCGCGACGAAGCCTTGAGCCTCGCGGTGGCGGCAGCCGGGCTCGCGGTCTTCGAGATCGATCCCGCGACCCGGATCGTGCGCTGGTCGGAGGGCGCCTCCGACCTGATCGGAGCGGTCGACGGGCCGCTCGAAGCCTGGACCCGGCGCATCGATCCGGCGCATGCGCCGCAGGTGATCGACGCGCTGGAGCAGGCGCTGCGGGGCGAGGGCGGCTTCGATCTCGTCTATCGGGTCACCGATGCGGCCGGGCTCCAGTGCTGGATCGCCTGCCGCGGAAACCGCCTGCGCACCGCCCGCGGCGAGGCTCGCGTCTTCGGGGTGGCCATCGACGTCACCGGCCGCTACGTGGGCCCGCCTTGACCGCGAAGCCGGAGCGCGTGAGGGGGAGCCGCGGCGGAGGGTCGGACGTGGAAGCCGGAATGGTGCATGAGGGGCGCGACGGCTGGCTGTTCCTGGTCGGCGGCAACAACGACGTGCTCGCCCAGTACAGGCGGTCGTGGCGGACCTGGGCGCACGACTGGCGCTGGCGGCAGGTCGTCATCGCGCGGGCCGACCGCTGCCGGCGGCTCGGGATCCGCTACCTGCACATCGTCGTGCCGGAGAAGCTGACGATCTACGACAACCTGACCGGCGGGCTTGCCCTGGACGTCGCGGCCTCGCCGGCGCAGCGGCTGCGGCGCTGGCTGCGCGGATCGGCCGCGGCGGGCGCCTATCTCGACCTTGTGGAGCCCATGCGGGCCCGGCGGGATGCGCAGGAGCTCTATTTCCGCACCGACACGCACTGGACGCATGACGGCTGCTTCATCGCCTACGAGGCGATCTGCCGCCGCCTCGGAACGGCGCCGCGGGAGGATCTGCGCAGCGGCCGGGCCCTGCCCCCAGCGCCGGTCTGCGGCGATCTCGGCCAGAAGCTCACGCCGCTGCGCTTCGAAACCTATGTTCCGCAGGCGCTGCAGCGGGACGCGGTGCGCATCTACGCCAACGACCTCGTGCGGGATTTTGAGGCGGAGGACCGCATCGGCGAGCTGCATCTCGGCACCCACGTCGTGTTCCGCAACGACGCGCCCGGGGCCGATCCGCGCCGCCTTGTGGTGTTCGGCGATTCCTGCGCGCATTTCCGCTGGGAGGTCTATAGCGGCCAGCTCACCGGCCTCCTCGCCGAGACCTTCCGGGAGGTGCACTTCCTGTGGACCCCCGGGATCGACTGGGACTACCTGGCCGAGGTCCGCCCCGACGTGGTGATCAGCGAGTTCGCGGAGCGGTTCCTGGCGCGGCTGCCGCCGAAGACATTCCGGCGCGCAGCCCTCGCGCGGCTCGTGCGCGAGCGCAAGGGCATGCCGCAGCCGACCGCCGCCTGACGGCGGCCTGGGCCCGGGCCGCCGAGGCGAACCTCCCCGGATCCTCCGTCATACGGCTTCCGGTTGATCCGTTCGGAGACAAGAGGGCGCGGGAACCGCGGGATCCCCTCTCCCGTGCGGGAGAGGGGTAGGGGTGAGGGTCCCGGACCGTGCAGCAAGCACCCACAACCGTGGTGCTGGCAGCGGGACGGTTCAGGATACTTGCTGAACCACCTGGACCCTCACGCGCGATCTTCGATCGCCTGCCCCTCTCCCGCACGGGAGAGGGGTTCCCCGCGCATACCCGTCTCGGAAGGAATCAACCAGAAGCCGTATCAGGCCGCCGCGCGGGCCGGCTTGGGGGAGCGCGGAGCGCGTGGGGCGGCGCGCTTCTTCGCAGCCGGGGCGGGTGCGGGGCTGCTTCGCGGCCCGTGCCACCAGCCCTGCCAGCTCCAGGCCCCCGGTCCGGCCAGGGCCGCGAGCACCAGGCCGCCTGCCAGGCCCGCCTGGGCCAGGAACAGCTCGCGCTCGACGAGGGCGCTCGCGCCGGCGAAGTCCCAGAAGCGGTGGAGGAGCAGCCCCATCACCAGGGTGTGGATGGCCAGAGCCCAGCCGGTGAGTCGCGGCAGGACGCCAAGCGCGAGGGCGAGCGGCCCGAAGATCGTGACGACGACCGACACGGTCGCCACCGCGTGCGGATAGGGCATGCCCGTGGCGGCCAGCGTCAGCGCGAAGCCCGAGGGGTTGAGCGCCCGCGCGATGCCGGCGGGCAGCAAAGCCGCGGCCAGCAGCAGACGGCCCGCCAGCAGGATCCCGTCGCGGTTGCGCCCCTCGATTGCCATGTCCCCGGTCCTCCGCGGTACCCTGTCGCCCGCCTCAACCCTGCGGGGTCCAGCCTCAAGGGCCGGTTAATGCCGCTCGGCTGAAGAGCTTCGCCCGGCCCGGCCTTCGACCGGGCCGGGGGCCGGGCGGGCCATCGCCCCGGAGCCGAACAGCCGGCCGCGCTCCGTCCAGACCACGACCGCCAGCGCGATCCCGCTCAGGGCGCAGTAGCCGATGCCGAGCGGGATCACCGTGCCGTCGAAGGACTGGCCGACCAGGAGCCCGCAGAAGGCTGCCAGCAAGGTCGTGTAGAAGCCGATGAACGAGGAGGCCGTCCCGGCGATCGCCGCGAGCGGCTCCATGGCGATGGCGTTGAAGTTCGGCATCGCGAAGCTGAGCAGGAACTGGCAGGCGGCGAGCGTCAGGATCAGGAGCGGCAGCGGCGGCCGCCCCGCGAAGGCGAGCATCAGCCCGAGCTGCGCCACGGCCATCAGGCAGAGCCCGATCAGCCCCCCGTGCGACAGGCGCCGCATGCCGAAGCGGCGCACCAGCCGGGCGTTGATGAGGGTCGCCACACCCATCGCGCCCGCGATCAGCCCGAACGCCACCGGGAACAGGCGGCCGAGCTGATAGATGCCGGTGTCGAAGATCGCCTGCGCCGAGCCGACATAGGCCATGATGCAGCCGGTCAGCAGGCCGAGCGCGGTCGCGTAGCCCAGGGAGGCGCGGGTCGCCGCCACCGTGGCGATGCCCCCGGCCACCGCCCGGATGTCGAGGGGCCGCCGATAGGCCGGATGCAGCGTCTCCGGCATCCGCCAGCCGAACCAGGCCAGCGCCACGACGGCGAGCGCCAGCATCGCCCCGAAGATCAGCCGCCAATGGCCGAGCGCCAGGATCAGGCCCCCCATCGCCGGCGCGAGGATCGGCACCATCAGGAAGACCATCATGCAGAAGGACATGACGCGGGCCATGTCGCGCCCCTCGAACCGGTCGCGCACGATGGCGACCGCGAGGATGCGGCCGGCCGCGCCGCCGATGCCCTGCACGGCCCGGGCGAGGAGCAGGAACTCGAAGCTCGGCGCCATCATGGCAAGCACGCTGCCGGCGAGATAGATCGCGGTGCCGCCGATCAGCGCCGGCCGGCGGCCCACCGAATCCGACAGCGGGCCGTAGACGATCTGCGCCAGCCCGAAGCCCAGCATGTAGACGTAGACGAGGAGCTGCGGCCGGTTCGGGTCGGCGATGGCAAAGTCGTGGGCGATCGCCGGGAAGGCCGGCAGGAAGCTGTCGATCGTGACGGCGGTGAGGCCCATCACGAAGGCCGTGAGGGCGACGAACTCGACGAAGCCCGGCCCGGTCCAGGGCTTGGGCGAGAGAATCTTCGTGGCCGGCTGCGTCGTCTGGGTGTGAGCCTCGCGTGTCATGCCGCTCTTAAGCCTTTGAGTTGGCCGCATTTTTCGGCGACGAGCCGGGATCCGCTTCGTCGGAAAATGCTCCAGCCCAGGGCTCGGGCCGGTGGCCGGACCAGTGCCGGAGGCGCATCCCCGCCGCAAGGCGGCGGCGCACATGCCTCCCCTGCGGGCTGCCGCCGGCTCACGCCACCGCGTCCACCACCCCGCCGATGAGGTTGCGGCCGAGCAGGAACTCCGAGGGGAAGTCGGTGCGCACCAGGGGCTCCCGGGGAACGGGTCGGGACAGCGCCTCGGCCTCGGCGCGCCGCGCCGCCACCGCCTGCGCGATGGAGACCGCCTCGAAGCGCAGGCGGATACCGGCCTGCGCCTGGGCGAGGCGTCCGAGATCGGGGCCGATCACCGTCGCGATCTTCGGATAGCCGCCGGTCGATTGCCGGTCGGCCATCAGGATGATGGGCTTCCCCTCCCCCGGCACCTGGACCGCCCCCATGGCGATGCCGTCCGAGACGATGTTGTAGCCGCGGGCGTGCCTGAGCGGCGTCCCGTCGAGGAAGCAGGCCATGCGGTCGCCCCGCGGCGTCACCGTCCAGGGACCGTCGAGGAAGGCCGCGATCTGGTCCTCGGCGAAGAAATCGTCCTGAGGACCTAGCACGACGCGGATCGACTCCGGCTTGCGGTCGAGCCAGGGCGCGAGGAGGGCATGGACCTCCTCGGGGCCCGGCCGGGCATCGCGGATCGGCAGGAGGTCGCCCGCCTGCAGGGCGCGGCCGTTCAGGCCGCCGACGCCCGAGCGCGTGTGGGTCGCGGTCGAGCCGAGCACCGGCGGGACGTCGATCGTGCCGGCGACCGCGAGGTAGCACCATGCGCCCGCCTGTCCGGCCCGGACCGCGAGCGTTGCGCCGGGCCGCAGCGTCAGCAGGGCGGCGGGAGGCACCGGCTCGCCGTCGAGGCGGATACGGAAGGCGCCGCCCGCGAGCGCCACCCCGATCGGCGCTCCCTCCGCCGTCAGCTCGATGCCGGCGAGCGAGATCTCGATCGCGGTGGCGCCGAGCGGCCCGTCGAGGGCGCGGTTGACGGTGGCATGGGCGAGCGGGTCCATCGGCCCGGCCGCCGTGAAGCCGTAGCGCAGGTAGCCGTGCCGCCCGGCATCCTGCAGGGTCGCGCCGGGGCCCGCCGCGAGGATGCGCAAGCCGATGCTCATGCGGCCTCCCGGCGTCCGACGCGCTCGCCCGCCGCCGCCCGCGCGTCGAGATCCGCGAAGGTCGCGGCATCGACCGGCTCGAAGCGCAGGGTGTCGCCGACCGAGACCGGGAAGGGATTCTCCCGATCCGGCGCGTAGAGCCGCTCGGGGGTGCGGCCGATCACGTACCAGCCGGTCGGCATCGGCACGCTGCCGACCGCCGCGAGGCCGCCGCCGATCATCAGGGCGTTCGGGGGGTGCGGCGGGCGCGGCGTCGCCCGGCGCGAGACCGCGAGCGCCTCCGGCAGGCCGCCCAGATACGCGAAGCCCGGCGCGAAGCCGTACATGTAGACCCGGTACTCCGCCCCGGCATGGAGGCGGGCGACCTCCGCCACCGGCCGCCCGATCGCCTCCGCGACGGCGCCGATATCCTCGGCCAGCGCCGGGTCGTAGCAGCAGGGCAGGATCCAGCGGGCGCCCGCATGCCGGGCTTCCCCCGGACCGGGCTCGCCGGCCCGGTCCGCCAGGGCGCGGACCCGCGCGGCGAGCGTCTCCCGGTCGAGGACCAGGGGATCGTAGTGGATCATCAGCGAGCGGTAGGTCGGCACCGTCTCGCGCAGGCCCGCCAGTGGGTCGGCCCGCAGGGCGTCGTCGAGGGCGAGCACGAGGTCGCTGATCGCCGGGTCGACCCGGTCGCCGAATTCCGCGACCAGGGCCGCCTCGCCGGCATCAAGGAGGCGCGGCCCCGTCATGGCGCCGGCCGGAAGGGCGCGAGCGTCAGGCCGGCCGCTTCGAGCCGCGTGCGGACGGCGCGGGCGGTCGCGACGGCGTTCGGCGAATCGCCGTGGACGCAGATGGAGCGGATCGGCGTCGGCAGGCGCCTGCCGCTGGCCGCGATGATCGCACCCTCCTGCACCATGGCGAGGACGCGCCCGGCGGCCTCCTCCGGATCCTCGATCAGGGCGCCCGGCTGGCCGCGTGGGACGAGCTGGCCGGCCTCCGTGTAGCCGCGATCCGCGAAGATCTCCTGGTGGATGTCGAGGCCGAGCGCCTCGCCCGCGCGCACCTGTGCGGTGAGCGCGATGGCCAGGAGCGACAGGCCGGGATCGACCGCCTTCACGGCGCGGGCGATCGCCATGGCGACCTCCTCGTGGGCGGCGGCGTGGTTGCCGAGCGCCCCGTGGGTCTTCACGTAGGTGATGCGGTGGCCCGCATAGGTCGCGAGCGCCTGCGCGGCCCCGATCTGATAGGCGACGATGCGCTCGATCTCGGCCGGGGTGTAGGGCAGCACGCGCCGTCCGAAGCCCCAGAGGTCCGGGAAGCCCGGATGCGCGCCCACGGCAACGCCGCGCTCGCGGGCAATCCCGAAGGTGCGCGCCATGATCTGCGGATCGCCCGCATGCATGCCGCAGGCGACATTGGCCGAGGTGACGATGGCGAGCATCGCCGCGTCGTCGCCGCAGCGATAGTCGCCGAAGCCTTCGCCGAGATCGGAGTTGAGGTCGATGGAGGGCATGGGATCTCCCGTCGTTTCGACAACGGATTGGCACGCCTCCCCTCTCCCGAGTGGGAGAGGAGGGAACAGTGATACGTATCAGATCCCCAGATAGGCCCGCCGCACCTCCGGATCGTCGCGCAGCGTCGCGGCGGGACCGGTGAGAATCAGGCGGCCGGTCTGGAGCACGTAGGCGCGGTCGGCGATGGAGAGCGATTCCGCGAGCCGCTGCTCCACCAGCAGGATCGTCACACCCGCCGCCCGGATCGTCTCGATGGCGGAAAAAATCTCGTCGACGAGCTTGGGCATGATGCCCTGGGAAGGCTCGTCGAGCATCAGGAGGCGCGGGCGGGTCATCAGCGCGCGGCCGATCGCCAGCATCTGCTGCTCGCCGCCCGAGAGCGTGCCGGCCCGCTGCGGCAGCCGCTCCTTGAGGCGGGGGAAGAGCGAGAACACCCGCTCCAGCGGCCCGTCCGCATCGGGCTGCCCCCGGTAGAGATACCGGCCGAGCCGCAGGTTGTCGGCGACCGAGAGGCGCGGGAACAGGCGCTTGTTCTCGGGCACGTAGGCGATGCCGCGGGCCGTGATGAGATGGCCCGGCAGGCCGTCGATGCGGGCGCCGTCGAACACGACCTCGCCCGCGCGGGGGCGCTCCATCCCGGCGATCGACTTCAGCAGCGTCGACTTGCCGGCGCCGTTCGCGCCCGCGACGACCACGATTTCGCCCTTGGCGACCTCCAGCGAGACGTCCTGGATGGCGAGCAGGCCCTGATAGGCCGTGGAGAGGGAGCGGACCTCAAGCAGCACGGTGGCGCTCTCCCAGATAGGCGGTGATGACCGCATCGTTGCGCACGACCTCGGTGGGCGGCCCCTCCGCCAGCACCCGGCCGAGATGCAGCACCACTGCCCGGTCGACCAGGGGCATCACCACCTCCATGACGTGCTCGACCATGATCACGGTCACGCCGCGCTCGGCGACGCGCCGGATCAGCTCGACCCCGGCCTTGGCCTCGCTGGGGGTGAGGCCGGTCAGCACCTCGTCGAGGAGGAGGAGGCGCGGCTCGGTGGCGAGCGCGCGGGCGACTTCGAGCCGGCGCTTCTCGGGCGGCGTGAGTTCGCCCGCGACCGCCTCCGCCCGGTGGGCGAGGCCGACCGCGTCGAGGGTGGCGAGCGCCGCCGTCCGCGCCTCCGCGGCCCGGCGATGGCGCACGAAGCCGCCGACGATGACGTTCTCGACCACGTTCATCGAGTCGAAGGAGCGCGGCACCTGGAAGGTGCGGGCGATGCCCGCCCGGCAGCGCTCGGGCGCCGGAAGGTCGGTGATGTCCCGCCCCTCGAACAGGATGCGCCCGCTCGTCGGCCGGTAGGCGCCGGAGATCAGGTTGAACAGCGTCGACTTGCCGGCGCCGTTCGGGCCGATGAGGCCCAGGATCTCGCCGCGCCTCACCTCAAGGCAGATATCGGCATTGGCGACGAGGCCGCCGAAGCGGAGCGTCACGTGGTCGACGCGCAGAATCGGGTCTTGCTGCGGGATCTCTTGCCGCGGGATCGGGTCGGCACTCACGGCGTGGCCTCCTGGTTGCGGGCGGTGCGGGTGCGGCGGAAGAGGCTCAGCACGCCCTCGGGCCGGGCGAGCGCCACGCCCATGACGAGGAGGCCGTAGAGGATCAGGTCGAGGCCGCTGCCGCTGCCGCCGAGATACGAGCGGCTGATCTCGGTGAGGGGGATGAGGATCGCCGCGCCGACAAGCGCCCCCCACAGCGTCCCGATGCCGCCGAGCACCGCCGGAAGGGCGAAGAGCAGCGAGAAGCGGAAGCTCATCACGCTCTCGGGATCGATGTAGGAGACGTAGGCCGCGTAGAAGCCGCCGCCGATCGCCGTGAAGAAGGCCGAGACCGCCGCCGCCGCCATCTTGGAGCGGAAGACTTCGACGCCGAGGCTCTCGGCGGCCTGGGCGTCGTCCTTCACGGCCCGCCACCAATAGCCCCAGCGGGATTCCTCGATCAGGTAGGTGACGAACCACACCGCCACGAAGAGCCCGAGGGCGAAGTGGAAATACGGGACCTTGTCGCGGGCGAATTGCAGGGTCCACCAGGAATCCGGGTTGAAAGGCCACTGGATGCCCATGGCGCCGCCGACGAAGTCCCAGTTGTGGACGAGCAGCAGCCCGATCTCCGCGATCACGATGGTGGCAATCGAGAAGTAGTGGCCGGCAAGCCGGAAGCACGGATAGCCGAGGAGGAGCGCCACCAGCGCCGAGGCGAGGCCGCCCGCCAGCATCCCGCCCCACGGCAGCACGCCGTAATTCACGAACAGCACCGTGGTGAAGTAGGCGCCGAGCCCGAAATAGAGGGCGTGGCCGAGCGAGATCTGCCCGCAATAGCCGCCCAGGATGTTCCAGCTCTGCGAGAGGGCCGCGTACATCACCGTGAGGATGAGCACGTTCTGCAGGTAGACGTCGCGCACCCCGTAAGGCAGCGCGGCCATGGCGGCGAAGACGAGGAGCCCGACGACGAGGGTGCGGCGGCGCTTGGCGGAATGGGTCGGGACGGGGGCACGCACGGAGGCGGCGGTGAGCGTGGTCGAGGTCATCAGAGCCTCCCGAACAGACCCTGCGGGCGCACGAACACGACCGCGAGGTAGAGGGCGTAGACGCCCACCGACTTGAGGGCGGGCGGCAGGATCACCGCCGTGAAGGCCTCGACGAGGCCGACGATGATCCCGGCGACGAGCGCGCCCGCGACGCTGCCGAAGCCGCCGAGCGCCACCGTGACGTAGGCGATGAGGGCGAAGCTCGCTCCGACCTGAGGGTGGATGTAGTAGAACACGGCGAGCACCGCGCCGGCGAGACCGACGAGGGCCGCGCCGAGGCCCCAGCCCAGCGCGAAGACCCGGTTGCGGTCGATGCCCACCAGGGCGACGGCGCCCTGGTCCTCGCGGGTGGCTTCGAGCGCCCGCCCGAAATCGGTGCGGCTCATCAGGAGGTGCAGCCCGCCGAAGGCGGCGAGCGACACGGCCGCGCCGAAGATCTGCGGCCAGGGCAGGAAGACGCCGCCGAGATCCAGGGTGTGCCCGCCGAGCCACGTGTTCTGCACATTGCGGTAATCGGGGGTGAAGAGGTATTGCGCGGCGCCCTGGAGCAGGATCGCGAGGCCGAAGGTCGCGAAGATCTGCACCATGCCCTGGTTAGCCTTGGCCCGCATGGCGAAGCGCACGATGCCCAGATAGGCGGTGGCGCCGAGCGCGAACAGGAGGGCGGCGACCAGCGGCATCAGCACCACGGGGTCGAGATGCGTCGCCAGCACCAGAAAGAAGGTCGCGTACATGGCGATCATCAGGAACTCGCCATGGGCGAAGTTCACCACGTCCATCAGGCCGAAGATCAGCGAGAGGCCGACCGCGATCAGGGCGTAGATCAGGCCCATGAGCAGGCCGCTCGCCAGCACCTGCGCCAGCGCTTGCGTCGTCATCGGGGGGAACCTCCCGGGCTCGTCGTGGAGAGGGTGCCTGAGATCCGCGGGATCCCCTCTCCCACCCGGGAGAGGGGATCCCGCGTCGTCTCCGGCGAGGCTCACGCCTTCATCGGCCACTGTGCGGGGGCGACCGCCACCGATTCGGGGAAGACCGTGACGAACTTGTCCCCGACCCATTGCAGCAGCACCGGATCGGCATCGGGGTTCTGGCCGTCCGGGCCGAAGGCGACCCGCTTCCAGGGCATGATGGTCTGTGCGCCCGGGATGTCGGTGGCGGCGAGCGCCGCCCGGATCTTCTGGCTGTCGGTGGAGCCGGCGCGGTTCAGCGCATCGGCGAGCACGAGCAGCGCCATGAACTGGCGCGAGGTGTTGTCGTTGAGGTCGCGGTTCGCCCGTGCCTTGTAGAGCGCGTTGACCGTCCCGATCGAGGGGCGCTTGGCCGCGAGGTCGAGGGAGAAGCTGCCGCGCGAGATCAGGCCCTGGAGCTTGTCCCCCACCGTGTCGAAGGTGACCTTCTCGGAGAAGCCCGCGGCTTGAGCGATCATGCTCTTCGGCTGGTAGCCGAGCTCGCCCATGGTCTTGGTCAGCAGGATCGCGTCCGTGGTGTAGCAGGTCGGCAGGAGCACGTCGGCATTGGCGGTCTTGAGCTGCTGCACCTCGGCCGTGAGCGAAGGCGAGTTGGTCTTGTACTTGATGTCGGCGACGATCTTGTAGCCGCGCTCAGTGGCGAGCTTGCGCTGCACGGTGGAGGAATCGATCCCGTAGATCGTGTCCTCGAAGAACAGGGCGACCGAGTCGATCTTCTGCCCCTTGCGCCGCATCGCATCGAGGAAGTCGAACATCGCGGCCGAGAACATCTCGTCATGGGCGGCCGGGCGGAAGAAGTACTTCAGGCCCTTGCGGTGCAGGCTCGGCGAGGAGGAATCCGCGCAGACGAAGGGCATGCCGTAGCGCTCGGCCGTGGCACTGACCGTCGCGGAGACCGCCGACTGGTAGCAGCCGAGGAGCGCCGAGACCTTGTCCTGGGTGATCAGGCGCTCGGCCTCGGCCCGGCCCTTCTGCGGGTCGGCCTGATGGTCGGCGAAGACGAGCCGGATCTTGGCGCCGCCGAGGCCCGGCAGGCCCATGCCCCTGGCAAGCGGCAGGTCGAGGTCGTGGCTCGTATTGACGATGTCGAGCGCGGTCTCGATGGCGTGGCGGGCATCGACCCCCACCTGCGCGCTCGCTCCCGACATGGCGTAGAGGACGCCCACGATCACCTCGTCCGCGGCGCGGACGGGCGCCAAGCCCATCCCGGACATTGCGAGGGCCCCCGCGCCCCCGACCAGAAGATCCCGACGACGAATCATTGAGCGTTCCTCCAGGGTTTCAGTTCGCGGACTTCAGATCACCGCGAACTCGGTGTTGCGGCGGTCGGTGATGAGCATGGCGCCCGGCGCATGCGTGATCGCGAAGGCGGGCTTCGAGGCGGCGATCACCGATTGCGGGGTGACGCCGCAGGCCCAGAAGACCGGGATCTCGTCCGCCCCGATGCGGACCGGATCGCCGTAATCGGGCTTGGCGAGGTCGCGGATGCCGATGGCCTCGGGCAGCCCGAGATGGACCGGCGCCCCGTGCACGGCGGGAAAGCGCGAGGTGATCTGCACCGCCCGGATCGCGTCGGCGGGCTTGAGCGGGCGCATCGAGACCACCATGGGGCCGCCGAAGGGCCCGGCCGGCCGGCAGGGAATGTTGGTGCGGTACATCGGCACGCGCACGCCCATCTCCACGTGGCGCAGCGGCAGCCCGTCCTCGACCATCGCGGCCTCGAACGAGAAGGAGCAGCCGATCGCGAAGGCCACGAGGTCGTCGCGCCAGAGATCGGCGACGTCGCGGCGCTCCTCCACCATCTCGCCGTTCCGCCAGACGCGGTAGCCCGGGATGTCGGTGGCGATGTCGAGATCCTCCCCGAGCTCGGGGATCCGCCGCTCGCCGGGCGCCGAGACGCCGATGATCGGGCAGGGCTTCGGGTTGCGCTGCGCAAAGAGAAGGAAGTCGGTGGCAAGCTCCTTGGGCAGCACCGCGAGGTTGGCCTGCACATGGCCGGGGGCGAGGCCCGCGGTGCTGCCGGTGATCTCGCCGCGGCGGCAGGCGAGCCGCGCCTCGTGGGCGCTGAGGTGCGAGAGGTCGGCGGGTCGGCGGAGGGGAGCGGTCTGCATCGGCGTCTCCATTGCCCAGGAATGAGGCATGGTCACATTCTGTGCGATCGAGCGCCAATCGTGATTCATCATCGAAATCGATAAGCTGCGCTTATGTCTGCCACGTCCCGCCCGCGACCGCGCAGGCGAGGCGGGCAGCGGGCGCGGCGAGGCCGCAATCGGGCGTGTTGGCGTAGGTGGCCGTGAAGACGATGTCGGGCAGGCGGACCGCCGTATTGAGGATGCGCAGCTGGCCGCTCTCGATCTCGCGCGAGACGATCTCCGGCGGGATCACGCAGACGCCGATCCCTTCGAGGGTCATGCGGACGATCGTGGACAGGGAGGCGTTGCTGTAGAGGCGCGGCGGCGGCAGGTTCGAGCGCGCGAGCAGGTCGTGGAGCTGGACGTAAGGGTTGGTGTTCTTCGGGTAGGTGATGATGGGAAAGCGCACGAGGTCGGCCAGCGCCACCTCGCCGGGCCCGAAATCCAGCCGCGGCGAGGCGATCCAGGCGACCGAGTAGCTGCACAGCGGCAGGTTCACGAGGCTCGGCATGGTGATCGGCCCGACCAGGAAGGCGAGGTCGAGGTCGCGGGACAGGAGAGCGTCGCGCATGTTGGGCGAGATGTCGACCGAGAGGTCCACGGTGACGCCCGGATAGGTCTGGCTCATCGCCTCGATGAAGCGCATCAGCCATGTGTGCACGATGGTCTCGGAGACCCCGAGGCGCAGCACGCCCTTCATGGTGCCGGGGCTCGCGATGGCGGCCATCATCTCGGTGCGCAGGCGCAGGAACCGCTCGGCATAGACGAGGAGATCGCGCCCCTTGGCAGTGAGGCAGACCGAGCGGGCGCGCCGCTCGAACAGCTTGACGCCGAACTCCTCCTCCAGGGCAGCGATCCGCTGGGACACGGCCGGCTGCGTCGTGTTCAGGCGCTCGGCCGCTTGGCGGAAGCTGCATAGCGTCGCTGTCCAGTAGAAGATTTCGAGACTTCTCAGGTCCGCCATTCCCCGCCCCGGCTTCGGCCGTGGCGGATTCTGCAGCAAGGACCGTACCGGGCGCCAGCGGCGCCCGCGCGGCAGCGGCGCCCGCGCGCCGCCCTCAGCCGTGCCCCCGCCCCACCACCGTGCGGATCGCGAAGCTCGACTGGATGCGGGCGACGCCGGGAAGCCGGGAGAGCACCTCCTTGTGCAGGCGCTCGTAATCCCCTGCATCCTTCACCTCGATCCGCATCAGATAGTCGGAGAGGCCGGTCATCAGGTAGCAGTCGCGCACCTCCGGGCAGCGGCGCACCGCCGCCTCGAAGCGGTTGAGGAATTCCTCCGTCTGCCGGTCGAGGGTGATCTGCGTCAGCACCACGAGCGGCGCGGCGCCGTCCGGCTCGTCGATCAGGGCCGTGTAGCCGCGGATGACGCCGCTCCTCTCCAGGAGCCTTAAGCGGCGCAAGGTAGCGGAGGGCGACAGGCCGACCTGCGCGGCGAGGTCCGCGTTGCTGATGCGCCCGTCGCCGCGCAGCACGCGCAGGATGCGCGCATCGATGTCGTCCCGGGTCATCGCAGATCCTCTCAATGGGCCGCAGACGATTGCGTGTCCGCTCCCTGTATCGCAGATCCTGCGGCGAAGAGGCGGGACATTCGACGATCCTTGCGCGAGACTCCGGGCCTCAAGCGGTGTCCGGATCGAAGGGGTCGGTGCGATGCGCGTTCTCGTGCTGGGTGGCGGCGTGGTGGGCGTCGCCTCGGCCTATTACCTCGCCCGCGCGGGGCATGAGGTCACGGTCCTCGACCGGCAGCCCGGCGCGGGGCTCGAGACGAGCTTCGCCAATGCGGGCCAGGTCTCGCCCGGCTATTCGGCGCCCTGGGCGGCCCCCGGCATCCCGCTCAAGGCCATGAAGTGGCTCATGATGCGCCACCGGCCGCTGGTGCTCTGGCCGCGCCTGGAGCCGCGCCTCTACGGCTGGCTCGCGCAGATGCTGGCGAACTGCACCGAGGAGGCCTACCGGCGCAACAAGGGCCGGATGGTCCGCCTCGCCGAGTTCAGCCGCGACGCCCTGCGGGAGCTGCGCGCGGAGACCGGCATCGCCTACGACCACCGCGAGAAGGGCACCCTCCAGCTCTTCCGCACCCGCAAGCAGCTCGACCATGTCGGCGAGGATACCTCCGTCCTCGATGAGTACGGCGTCGCCTACGAGGTGCTGGACGAGGGCGGCTGCATCGCCGCCGAGCCGGCCCTCGCGCGGGTGAGGGGCGGGTTCGTCGGCGGGCTTCGCCTGCCGGGCGACGAGACCGGCGACGCGCATCTCTTCACGCAGCGGCTCGCTGCGATCTGCGCGCGGCGGGGCGTGAGCTTCCGCTACGGCGTCACCGTCGCGCGGCTGCGGCACGAGGCCGGGCGGATCACCGGCGTCGAGACGGGCACCGGCGAGGTTCTCACCGCCGACGCCTATGTGGCGGCCATGGGCAGCTACACGCCCGCGCTCCTGCGCCCGCTCGGCCTTGCGCTGCCGGTCTACCCGGTGAAGGGCTATTCGCTGACGCTGCCCGTGACGGACGAGAGCGCAGCCCCCGTCTCGACCGTGATGGACGAGACCTTCAAGGTGGCGATCACGCGTCTGGGCGACCGCATCCGGGTCGGCGGCACGGCAGAGCTTGCCGGGTTCAGCGGGACGCTGCGGGGCCCGCGGCGGGCGACGCTGGAGCGCTCCCTGCGCGACCTCTTCCCGGCCGGCGGGGATGCGCGGCAGGCGCAATTCTGGACGGGCCTGCGCCCGATGACGCCGGACGGCACGCCCATCGTGGGTCCGACCGTCTATGACAATCTCTACACCAATACCGGACACGGCACGCTCGGCTGGACCATGGCCTGCGGCTCGGGCCGGCTGCTCGCGGACCTGATCACCGGCCGCGCGCCCGAGATCGCGCACGAGGACCTGTCGGGCGCCCGCTACCTCAAGGCGGCCTGAGGCGCAGGGCGCGGAACTCGGGTATGGAAGGGGCCTGCTCGCGCCCGACCAAGGGGGCGCGGGGAAGAACCCCTCTCCCGCTCGGGAGAGGGGTTCTTCCCCGCGCGTCGCCCGAGACGATGTGGCAGGGTGAGCGAAGCCACAGGATCCGACTCGTGCCTCACCCCTCCCCCCTTCCCCGCGCCACCCGGGTGGTGCGCCGGGACGACCTCGCCTCGGGCGAGATCATCGACCGCATCGTCCTCGATCACGGCGACCGGCACCGGCGCCGCTTGGCCATGCGGGGGCTCGGCGGGCTCGCCTTCCTGCTCGACCTGCCCGAGCCGACGGTGCTGGAGGACGGCGACGCGCTGCGGCTGGAGGACGGCCGTCTGGTCTGGGTCGAGGCGGCGCCGGAGCGGCTCCTGGAGATCCGGGCGCCCGATCCCCGCGCCCTCAAGCGCCTGATCTGGCATATCGGCAACCGGCACATCCCGGCCGAGATCGGCGACGATGTGGTCTGGATCGCCGAGGACCACGTGCTTGCCGCCATGGTCGAGGGGCTCGGCGGCACCGCGACGCCGGTCGTCCGCCCCTTCCGGCCGGAGGGAGGCGCCTATGCGGGCGGCCATTCACACGACCACGCGCATGACCACGGCCATTCCCACGGCCACGCCCATGGCTGAGGGGCCGGCTCGGGACGCGCTGCTGCTGCTGTCCTGGCTCTCGCCCGGCTATCCGGTCGGCGCCTACGCCTATTCGCACGGGCTCGAATGGGCGGCGGAGGCGGGCGACGTGCGCGACGAGGCGAGCCTGCGGGCTTGGCTCGCCGACGTGCTGGCGCACGGAGCCGCGCGCAACGATGCGATCCTGGCCGCGCACGCCCATGCGGCGGGGGCGCGGGGCGACGCAGAGGCCGCGGCGGCGCTGAACGACCTCGCGCTGGCGCTGGCGCCCTCGCGCGAGCTCCACCTGGAGACGAGCCAGCAGGGCCGCTCCTTCCTCGATGCGACCTGCGCGGCGTGGCCCGTGCCGGCTCTCTCGGCGCTGGCCGGGCGGCTCGCGGGGCCGGTCGCCTATCCGGTCGCGGTCGGGCTCGCGGCGGGGGCCCACGGCATCGCCCGCCCGATGCTCCTCACCGGCTATCTCGCCGCTTTCCTGCAGAACCTCGTCTCGGCGGCCTTACGCCTCGCGCCGGTGGGACAGAGCGCCGGCACGCGGGTCGTGGCGTCCTTAAGCCCCGCGGTGGCGGCCGTGGCGGCGGAGGCCGAGGCGGCGTCCCTCAATGACATCGGTGCCGCGACGGTGCGGCTCGACCTCGGCAGCTTCCGGCACGAGACGCAGTACAGCCGCATCTTCCGGTCCTGAGGCGACGCGGATCGCAACGGGCCGGACGTAAGAGCCCCGAGCGCTCCCCAAGCTCTCCGGCAGCACCATTGACAGGCCAGCGTGGCTACGGCTTTATTCCCGCGCATGTAACACTATAACATTCCATAGGCCGATGCCGCAGCCCCCCTCACCCCGCCTGCCCGTCACCGTCCTGTCCGGCTTCCTGGGCGCGGGCAAGACCACGCTCCTCAACCACGTGCTGAACAACCGGCAGGGCCGGCGCGTCGCCGTGATCGTCAACGACATGAGCGAGGTGAACATCGACGCCGATCTCGTGCGCGGCGGGGCCGACCTCTCGCGGACCGACGAGAAGCTGGTCGAGATGACGAATGGCTGCATCTGCTGCACGCTGCGCGACGACCTGCTCCAGGAGGTGCGCCGGCTCGCCCGCGAGGGCCGATTCGACTACCTCCTGATCGAGAGCACCGGCATCTCGGAGCCGCTGCCGGTCGCCAGCACCTTCTCGTTCCGGGACGAGGCCGGCGAGAGCCTCTCGGATGTCGCGCGGCTCGACACGATGGTCACCGTCGTCGATGCGGTGAACCTGCTGCGCGATTACGGCTCGAACGACTTCCTGCGCGACCGCGGCGAGACGGCCGGCACGGAGGACCATCGCACGCTCGTCGACCTGCTGGTCGAGCAGATCGAGTTCGCCGACGTCGTGGTGGTCAACAAGGCCGACGATGTCGACGCGGACCACCTCGCCCAGGTTCTGGCCGTGGTGCGGGGCCTCAATGCCGACGCGCGCATCGTGCCGGCTCGCTACGGCGAGGTGCCGCTCGATGCGGTCCTGAACACCGGCCTCTTCAGCGAGGAGAAGGCCGAGCGCCACCCGCTCTGGTACAAGGAACTGTTCTCGCCCGAGGCGCACAGGCCCGAGACCGAGGAATACGGCATCCGCTCCTTCGTCTATCGGGCGCGCCGGCCGTTCCACCCGGAGCGGTTCGACGCCGTCCTGCGCCGGACCTGGCCGGGCCTGATCCGCGCCAAGGGGCATTTCTGGCTCGCGACCCGCCCGGACTGGGTGGGCGAGGTCTCGCTCGCCGGGGCGATCGCCCGCACGGGCGCCCTGGGCCGCTGGTGGGCGGCGGTCCCGCGCCGGCACTGGCCGGATCACCCGGAATGGCGCCAGCTCCTCGACCGGCACTGGAGCCCGGTCTGGGGCGACCGGCGCCAGGAACTGGTCTTCATCGGCATGGACCTCGACGAGGCGGCGCTCCGCGCGGCCCTGGATGCCTGCCTCGTCGGCTCGGCGGCGACGGCCCGTTTCGAGCCGCAGCTGTTCCGCCACCTGCCCGACCCGTTCCCGGCCTGGACGGCTGTGGCGGCCTGACCATGGGATTCGTCTCCCTCAAGGCGTGGCGGGCCCGGGCGGCCGCCAACGCGGCCCGGATCGCCGAGCTGAAGGAGCAGCTCATCCCCGGCCTCGGGCTCGGGCCCGAGGACAGCCTCACGGTGAGCGAGATCGCCTGCGCGGATCCCGGCTGCCCGGATGTCGAGACCGTCGTCCTCGTCATGCGGGCGGGCGAGCGGAGCCGCGCCATCCGCATTCCCCGCGCCCTTCACGAGGTCGACGACGCGGACATCAATGCCGCCTGCGCGGAGGAGGGATTTCGGCGGGGGGCGCAAATGCCGTGACGCCGCGCCCCGGCTCCGGAATGGCGCGTTGCCGAGGGCGCACCGTGGTGTCAGGTTCCGTCATCCGCAAACCCGCGGAATAGCCTCGCGCGGCAGCATGACGACATCTCGACACGGCCCCCTGCGGGTCGGCATCGGCGGCCCGGTCGGGTCGGGCAAGACGGCCCTGATGGAGGGGCTCTGCAAGGCGCTGCGCGCCCGCTACGACCTCTGCGCCATCACCAACGACATCTACACCAAGGAGGATGCACGGCTCCTCACAGTAGCGGGGGCGCTGCCCGAGGAGCGGATCATGGGCGTCGAGACCGGCGGCTGCCCGCACACCGCCATCCGAGAGGACGCCTCGATCAACCTCGCGGCGGTGGCCGAGATGCGCCGCCGCTTCCCCGCCCTCGATCTCATCCTGATCGAATCCGGCGGCGACAACCTCGCGGCGACGTTCTCGCCCGAACTCGCCGACCTGACCCTCTACGTCATCGACGTGGCGGGCGGGGAGAAGATCCCGCGCAAGGGCGGGCCCGGCATCACCCGCTCCGACCTCCTCGTCATCAACAAGACCGACCTCGCGCCCCTCGTCGGCGCCGACCTCGCGGTGATGGAGGCCGATACGCGGCGGATGCGCGGGAGCCGGCCTTATGTCTTCACCAGCCTGCGGCAGGGCGAGGGCGTGGAGGAGGTAGCCCGCTTCGTCGTCGAGGCGGGTGGTCTGTAGCCGGCTATTCAGGCGGGCGCGCCGGGTGGACCGGCACCGCCCCGTAGGGCGCCTCGACCCGGCGGCAGAGATAGACCTCCTCCTCCGGGTGGCTCTCGATGGCAAAGCCCGCCGCGCGCAGCATCGCCTCCGTGCAGGCCCGGTTCGGCACCCACCAGTTGGTCGGATCGCCCGCATAGGAATGCTCGATGAAGTGGAGCTTCGGGTAGTCCGGCCGGTCGAAGTGGTCCATCTCGAAGAAGTCGTAATCCGCCCTGATCTCCGGGACGGTCTTGGCGCCCCGCTGCATCGACTGGAAGACCAGCAGGTCCGCCGCCGCGTGGGCGTGGATCAGGTCGAGGGCGAGGAGCGGGTGGCGCAGGTGGTAGAGCACGCCCATGAACAGGACGAGGTCGAAGCGCTCGCCGAGCGCCGCGACGTCGTAGACGGAGCCCTGCCGGAACTCGATCTCGGCGCCGAGCGCCTCGGCGGCGAAGCGGGCCTGCGCGAGGTAGTCCGGATCCTCGTCGAGGCCGACGACGCGGGCGGCGCCCCGGCGCTTCATCTCAATGGCGTAGAAGCCGCCGTTGCAGCCGATGTCGAGCACGCTCCTGCCCGACAGGTCGGAGGGGATCGCATGCGCGAAGCCGCGCCACTTCACGGATGGGTAGTCGCCCAGGAAGTGGTCCGGCGCCGTGAACACGCCGGGCGCGATCTCGATGTTGTGGAACCAGGGGCCGAGCGCAGCGGCCCGGGTGCGGAGGTCGTCGGTCCGGCTCATGCGGATACCCGTTCGTTGATGCTCTCGACCTTGGCGCCCCATTCGCCGAGCACCACGGCGCTGATGGAGGCAGGGCTCACCTCGAAGCGGCCCAGGGCGTCCGGCGCGAGTCCGAGCGCGAAGGCGAGCACGAGCTTGATCAGGTCGGCATGGCTCACGAGGGCGATGCGGGCCTCGCCGTGGCTTGCGCGCAGCTCCTCCAGGGCGCCGACCGCGCGGGCCTGCGCCTCCAGGATCGTCTCGCCGCCGGGCGGGCGGGTCACGTGCCGGGCGGTGTTCCAGAGCGTCCAGCGCGGATCCGCGTGCAGCTCCTCGAAGCTGCACCCCGACCAGGCACCGAAATCGATCTCGTTGAGCGCCGGCAGAACGCGCATCGGCACGCCCGCGGCGGCCGCGATCGGCTCGCCCGTCTCCTGCGCCCGCTCGAGCGGGCTCGCATAGACCGCGTCGAGGCGCTCGCTCTTCAGCCGCGCCGCGAGCGCCCGCGCCTGCGCCCTCCCCTCCTCGCCGAGACGGATGCCCGGCATCCGCCCACACAGCGTGCGGTCGAGATGCCCGTGGGCGGCGTGCCGCACGAGGAAGAAGGTGGTGGTCATGCGCGCGCCGATCTCCCGATGGCTCCGGGGATACTCCCGGAGGGCCTCGGACCAGATAGGCGCGCCGCTTGCCGCGGCCATGGTCGGGAGGCTGGGCCGGATCGGGTTCGATCCGCCCGTCGATATTTTGCCGGTTCACATAACCGGCAAAGGAATGCAAGCCCGACGGCTTGCGGCCGGCAGGACACCGGTGTGATCGTCGCCGGTCCTCTCCGGCCAATTCAGCGTGAGGCTCGTCCGGACCCTGCGTCAGAGGCCGATCAGCGCGGCGATCAGGTCGGCCCCCGCCGCGGCCGAGCGCTCGCCCGCCATGACCGCCCGTTCGGCCGCAGCCGTCTTCGCTCGCACCTCCGCGCTGCCGACGAGACGCTGGTGGAGGCGCTCATGCACCATCGCCCACATCCACTTCACGTCCTGCTCCCGGCGCCTTGCCGCGAGCTCGCCGGAAGCGGTGAGCTTGGCGCGGTGGTCCAGAATCGTGGCCCAGAGCGCATCGAGGCCCAGGTTGGCGAGGCCGGAAATCGTCACGACCGGCGGAGTCCAGGTGGCGCTCGCGGGCGTGAGGATGTGGAGCGCCGCCCGGTACTCCGCCGCCGCGGCCTTGGCGCGCCGGCTCCCCTCCTCGCCGTCGGCCTTGTTGACCGCGATCATGTCGGCGAGTTCGAGAATACCCTTCTTGATGCCCTGGAGCTCGTCGCCGGCCCCCGGCAACATCAGCACGAGGAAGAAATCCGTGAGATCGGCCACCGCCGTCTCGGACTGGCCGACCCCGACGGTCTCGACCAGGATCACGTCGAAGCCCGCCGCCTCGCAGAGCAGCATCGTCTCGCGGGTCTTGGCCGCGACGCCCCCGAGGGTGCCCGAGGAGGGCGAGGGGCGGATATAGGCGTTCGGATCGGCGGCGAGCCGCGCCATCCGGGTCTTGTCGCCGAGGATCGAGCCGCCGGTGCGGGTCGAGCTCGGATCGACCGCGAGCACTGCGACCTTGTGGCCCTGCGCCGTCAGGTTGGAGCCGAGCGCATCGATGGTGGTGGACTTGCCGACCCCGGGCACGCCCGTGATGCCGACCCGCACGGCCTTGCCGGTATGTGGCAGCGCCGCATCGAGGAGTTCGCGTGCGGCGGCCCGATGGTCGGCCCGCTTGGACTCGGCCAGGGTGATGGCGCGGGCGAGCGCGGCACGATTGCCCTGGAGGAGCTGGTCGAGATCGGGAACGGGCACGCGCGTCATCGGGCCTTTCTGCCGGCTCGCCGCCGTGGCGTCGAGGGCGGCCTTTGGCCGATCCACCGAGGGATCCGTGGCGCCGCGGCCACGCGCGCGGATCCTTCGCCGGCCGCCCCGCCCTGGTCACGATCACCCGGCATCACGCGGGCCGAAGCGCGGCCGCGGAGACCCACAGGTGCGACATTCCCCGACTTTGCCCGAACGCCCGACCCGGCGCGGCATGCTGCGCCTCGGCGCCCGCCTCGGCGGCGCGGTGCTCACCGCCCACGCGCTCGGCGGCTGCCTCGCCGAAGGGTTCGTCTCCGGCACGGTCGCAGGGCCCGAGAAGCAATCGGCCCTCGACGTCAGCCCCGTCCTTCTCGTGGCGACGACTCGCCGGCCGGCCCGCGACCCGAAGAATGCCCCCTATTTCACCGACGAGCGCGGGCGGGGCCTAAGCTTCGCGGAGCTGCGCCTCGACGCGCCCGACCGCTCCCTCGTCGGCAAGGTCTCGGCCGTGGTCACGGGCGACTGGACGATCCGCAGCGTGTCGCGGGTCGAGACCGGAGCGGGCGCCGCCACCGCCTTCGCGGATGCCACCCTCGGGCGCGACGTCCTGCTCTACGTCCACGGCTACCGCGAATCCTTCGAGACCGCATCCGTCAGCGCCGCGCGCCTCTCGGACGGCATCCGCTTCCGCGGGGTCTCCGGCCTGTTCACCTGGCCCTCGGCCGGCTCGACCTTCGATTACGGCTACGACCGCGAGAGCGCCCTGTGGTCGCGCGACGCGCTGGAGGACCTGCTGCGGGCGCTGGCCGGCCCGGCGGGGGGCGGGCGCATCCACATCGTGGCGCATTCCATGGGCACGCTGCTCACCCTCGAAACCCTGCGCATGCTGCGCGCGGATGCGGGCGCGGGCGCCATGGCCCGGATCGGCGCCGTAGTGCTGGCCGCCCCCGACATCGACATCGACCTCTTCACCAAGGGGGTCGAGCGGCTGGGGCCGGACGCCGCCAAGATCACCGTGATCTCGTCCACTAAGGACCGGGCGCTGGAGCTGTCGAGCACCATCGCGGGCGGCGTGATGCGGGCAGGCGCAGCCGAGCGCGAGCGGCTCGAAGCCCTCGGCGTGCGGGTGGCCGATGCCTCCGACTACGGCAGCGGCCTCATCAACCACGACCTGTTCCTCTCCAACCCGGAGGTCCAGCAGGTGGTCAAGCGCGCGGTGGCGCGGGCGACGGGCGCCTGATCCGGTTTTCCGGGCGATCGGTTCGAAGGCAGTCTCACCACGCCCGCACGGCGACGGAGCGCAGCCGGACATCCGCATGGTCAAGCAAGCAGCCGGATGTCGGATGGGGCGCCACCGGCTGCGCCGACCCTGACGGATGAAGCCTCAGGATGCGCCATGCGTCGTGCCGCTCAGGGCTTCGGGGCGCCGGCCTTCGTGGTGAAGGTGCCTTCGAAGCGCCCGCGCTGGGTGTCGGCGGTGCAGGCCACCGTCGAGGTGCCGGGCGCGGCAGGCGGGAAGCGGCAGGAGCCCACCGTCATCAGCGTGTCGCGCATCACGGCGCCGTCCGGCCCCTTGCTGGTGAGGATCAGCACGCTCACCGGCTGCGAGGCATCGACGCCGAACTCCTCTTGGCGCTCCTGCTGGGCGCCGGTGCCGCTGAAGCTCACCGCCGTGCCGTCGCTGGACTTGAACTCGAACGCGGTGCGCCGGCCCTGCACGCTGTTCACGAGCTCGTCCGCGCAGGTGGCGCTGGCGTCGCGCCCGCCCAGGACGAGCTTCTCGCAGGTGCCCTTGAGGACGTTGGTCGTGGGCGATTGCCCCCGCGCCTCGACCAGGCAGGCGAGACCGAGGAGCGGCAGGATCGTGATCAGGCGGGGCGGCATGCTGCCGATCTAGAGCATTTTCCGACGAAGTGGACACCGGTTCGTCGCAGAAAATACGGGCAAAGCACCGCGGACACCCCGGTGCCCCCCGCCGTGCTCGCGCCGCAACCCCCGGGGCCTCATGCCGTTACGGCAGGGCGCGCTCCAGGAGGAGGCCGGCCGCCGGGCCGAGATCGCGGCAGCCGAAGAAGCCGTGCTCCCGGCGCAGCCGCGTCTCGGCATAGGCCTCGGCGATCGCCGGGGGCGCCGAGGTCGCGAGGGCCGCGGCGCCGGCGAGCGCGGCAAGCCGCCCGGTCGCGAAGCGGGCCTGCGCCTCCGCATCCGGCGCCTCGAGCGCCTCCGCCACGTCCCGCGCCGCCTCCCGGGCGCCCGGCAGGCCGCGCGCCTCCGTGGCGAGTTCCGCCAGGAGCGATCGCGCCTCCTCGGGCGCCCGGGCGGCGGCGCGCAGCACGTCGAGGGCCATGACGTTGCCCGATCCCTCCCAGATCGCGTTGACCGGCGCCTCCCGGTAGAGGCGGGGGAGCGGGCTCTCCTCCACGTAGCCGTTGCCGCCCAGGCACTCCATGGCCTCGTAGACGAGGGCGGGCGCCGCCTTGCAGACGGCGTATTTGACCGCCGGCGTGAGGAGACGGGCGCGGGCCCCCTCCCCCCGGTCGAAGCTCGCCGCGAGCCGCATCACCAGGGCGGTCTGCGCCTCGACGGCGAGCGCGAGGTCGGCGAGGACCCCCCGCATCGCCGGCTGGTCGGCGAGGCGCTTCTGGAAGACGCTGCGGTGCTGCGCATGATGGAGCGCCAGCGCGAGGGCCATGCGGGCAAGGCCCGAAGAGGCCACCGCGCAGTCGAGGCGGGTGAGCTGCACCATGGCCAGGATGGTGCGGATCCCGCGTCCCTCCTCGCCGATGCGCCACCCGAAGGCCCGGTCGAACTCGACTTCCGAGGAGGCGTTGGAGCGATTGCCGAGCTTGTCCTTGAGCCGCTGCAGCTCAAGGGCGTTCACGCTGCCGTCCGGCCGGTGGCGCGGCACGAGGAAGCAGGCGAGCCCCGCCGGCGCCTGCGCCAGCACCAGGAAGGCATCGCACATCGGGGCGGAGAAGAACCACTTGTGGCCGGTGAGCGCGTAGGTGTCGGCGCCGGTCGGCTCCGCCCGCGTGGAATTGGCGCGGACATCGGTGCCGCCCTGCTTCTCGGTCATGCCCATGCCGAGGGTGACGCCGGCCTTCTCGAACCAGGGCAGGAAGCGCGGATCGTAGCGGCGGGCGGTGATGCGCGGCCACCACGCGGCGAGGTGGTCGGGGGAGGCCGCCAGCGCCGCGACGGCGGCGCTCGTCATCGTCATCGGGCAGAGATGCCCGCTCTCGACCCCCGCGACGATGTGGAGGCGCGCCGCCCGCGCGAGGTGGCCCCGTCCCGCCGGCAGGGGCGGTGCGGGCCCGTCCCAGACCGAGGCGTGGAGCCCCTCCGCGATGCTCGCGCCCATCAGGGCGTGATAGGCCGGATGGAACTCCACGATGTCCGCCCGGCGGCCGCGCGGGTCGTGCGTGCGCAGGCGGGGCGGGTTCTCGTTGGCGAGCCGGCCGAGATCGAGCCGCTCCGCCGAGCCCCAGGCGGCCCCGAAGGCCAGGAGCGCGGGATCCTCGGGATCCGCCCCGTTCGCCCCGAGTGCACCCCGCAGGGCCGCATCGGCCGCGACGAGGTTCACGTCCACGAAGGGCGGGCTCTGGTTGAGGACGTCGTGCGTGTGCATCGCCAAGCCTGCCGGCCAAGCTCTTCGTCCCGGCAGGTCATCCTGCGTGCGGGATGAGGCGGATGCAACCGGCGCTCAGGCGGGCGGATGGGGGTCGGGGCGGGGCGGGCGCACCAGCCAAGTGAGCGACGCGAAGGCGCCGAGCCAGGAGCCGAGCGCCGCGAAGGCGACGTAGACCGCATTCTCCGTGTAGTTGATGACCGCGAAGGCGGAGAGCAGGTACCAGACCGCGCTCCAGTTCGCGGCCGGCACCCGCCGCCGGGCGGCCACCGCCGCGTTGAAGAACACATAGGCGGAATCCGTCACCGCGGTCGCCGCGACGACGCCGAGGGCGATCAGGGGGTCGATCATGGCTGCCTTCCGGGCCGGGACGCGCCGGCGGCAGGATAGCGGACCGACATGCCGCCCTTCCACCCGCCGGCCCGGGCCGCGCGACGGCGGGAGATGATTGCCCTTAGGCCTCTGCGCGGCATATCGGAGCATCCGACCGGGCCTTCCCCGGATGGATCGTGGCATGGATGCAAGCGAGACCCCGGACATCACCAGCGCCGTCTACGGCCTGCCGCCCCCGGATCTGGCGGCGGTTCCGGAGGGCGCGCGGCAGCTCTCGCCGATGCTGCCGGGCGCGGCGGCCCTGGAGGATCTCCCGCCCGGCGCGCTGAGCGAGATCGTGCTCCTCGCCCCGCCGGGCACGGCGGAGCGGCGCGCGGTGCTCGCCCTGGCCTTGCGGGCCTTGCGGGCGGGCGGACGGATCACCGCGCTCGCGCCCAAGGATCGGGGCGGGGCGCGGCTCGGGCGCGAGCTCGCGGGCTTCGGCTGCACGGTCGAGGAGACGGCCAAGCGGCACCACCGCACCTGCCGCGCGGCCCGGCCCGCCGTGCCGGCCGGGCTCGATGCGGCGATCGCCGAGGGCGCGCCCCGGTTCGTCCCGGAGCTCGGGCTGTGGTCGCAGCCCGGGGTGTTCAGCTGGAACCGGATCGATCCGGGGACCGTGCTCCTCCTCGACCACCTGCCACCGCTCTCCGGGCGCGGGGCGGATCTCGGCTGCGGCCTCGGCGTGATCGCCCGGGCGGTGCTGGCCTCGCCGGCGGTCACGGCGCTCGCCCTCGTCGATATCGACCGGCGGGCAGTGGCGGCGGCGCGGCGCAATGTCGAGGATCCGCGCGCGAGCTTCGCCTGGGCGGATGCGCGCCGGCCCGACGCCGTGCCCGGGCGGCTCGATTTCGTGGTGACGAACCCGCCCTTCCACCACGAGGGCAGCGAGGATCAGGGGCTCGGGCAGGCCTTCATCCGCCGCGCCGCGGAGGTGCTGCGCCCCGGCGGCATTTTTTGGCTCACGGCCAACGCGCATCTGCCCTACGAGGCGGTGCTCGCCGGGGCCTTCCGGCAGGTGACGCCGCGGGCCGCCGCGAACGGCTACAAGCTCTACGAGGCCCGCCGATGAGCCGCGTCCCCACCTTTCGCCTCGACAGGCTCCTGGCCAATCTCGGCTATGGCTCGCGCCGGGAGATCCAGGCCCTCGCGCGGGCGGGGGCGATCATCCTCGACGGCGCGCGCTTGCGCGCCGCGGACGAACGCATCCCGGTGACGCGGGACCTGCCCGAGCGGCTCACCGTCGGCGGCGTGGCCCTCGACCCGCCGCCCGGCCTCGTGCTGATGCTGCACAAGCCGACCGGCGTCACCTGCTCGCACAAGGAGGCCGGTCCCCTCGTGTACGGGCTCCTGCCCGAGCGCTGGCGCCGCCGGGACCCGCCCCTCTCCACGGTCGGCCGCCTCGACAAGGAGACCTCGGGCCTGCTGCTGCTCACCGATGACGGCGCGCTCCTCCACCGCATCATCTCGCCGAAGGCCAAGGTGGCGAAGCGCTACCGGGTGGAGCTCGCCCGGCCGCTCGCCGGGGATGAGGGCGCGCTCTTCGCCTCCGGCACGCTGATGCTGGAGGGGGAGGACAAGCCGCTGCTTCCCGTGGAGCTCGTGGCGGAGGGCCCGACGCGGGCGAGCGTGACGCTCACCGAGGGCCGCTACCACCAGGTCCGCCGGATGTTCGCGGCGGTCGGCAATCACGTGACGGCCCTGCACCGCGACCGGGTCGGGCGGCTGGACCTGCCGGCCGACCTCGCCCCGGGCGCCTACCGGATCCTCGGCGAGGCGGAGCTGGCACAGGTCTTCGACGAGGGGCGCTGACCGGCGGGTCCGCGATCGCCTCCGGCGAGCACGAAACGGCCGAGACCGAGCAGGACAAGGCACGCCGCCAGGGTCCTGATCCGGGCGGCGAGCAGGGCCGGCCGGACGCGCGGCCCGGGCGGCCTGTCCGGCCCTCCCGCATCGGGCGATGCGGCGGCGCAGCGTTCGAGGGCGCGCAAGCCCAGGCTCCGGAACCGCGCGTCCCGGCGCGCGAGCAGGAGCGGGCCGATCAGCCTCAGGCAATTCGCACTGCCGCCCTCGACGGCGCGCGCGAACCACGGCAGCGCCTCGCCGGTCCTGCCGCCCTCGACGAGAAGCCGGCCGAGATTGAACTGCGCCCAGCAATCCCCGCCCTCGGCCGCCCGGCGGTACCAGGTCAGCGCGGCCGTGCGGTCGATCGGCTGGGCCCAGCCTTCCTCGTGGAAGCGTCCGAGCATGCCCATCGCCTTGGCGTGACCCTGCGCGGCGGCGCGGCGGAACCACGCATAGGCTTCGCGGTGATCGCGCCGAACCCCATTCCCGTAGAGCAGCAGCGTGCCGACATTGTACTGCCCCCAGGCATGGCCCGCGGCGGCGGCCTTGCGGAAATGGATCAGGGCCTGGGCGTGGTCGACCGGAACGCCCCATCCCAGCTCGTGGCAGCGCCCCACCATGTTGACGGCCTCGATGCTGCCGATGCGAGCGGCGCGGCTGAACCAGCCATAGGCCGCGCCCAGGTCGCGGGGCACAAGACGGCCATCGAGATGCATCTGCCCGAGCACGACCTGGGCGGCCTTGAACCCGTGCTCGGCGGCCAGACGGATCCAGGCCACCGCCTCGTCGCCATCCGCGTCCAGGATCCTCGCCCACTCGGCGGCATCGAGGCGACGCAGGCGCTCCAGCGACGGAGGCTCCCGCCGGGCTGCGCCCGGCCGGCCTGTCGCCCGCGTCATGCGCCTGTCGTTCCGCCGGCTCGGGTGAGGACGACACGGGGGTGGGACCGGGTTTGCGGACTCACGACGCTTCATCTCGATAGTGGGTTCCGTAGAGACCATCTCAAAAAAGCCGAACGCTTGCAAGTCAAGCTACAGAACACAAACTAGAATAGGTACAATGAAAGACTGAGAAGCAAGCAAAGTTTTTGATTGCAACGGCAACGACAATGTTGATAGGGCTGCATTGTAGCTGGTTTTTGAGGATGACGATGAGCGCGCGCGGTTCCGTGTTCGAGGCTGGGTCAAATGCGGCGTTGGGCGTGAGCCTCGCGGCCTCCCTGGGCAGCTTCGCGAGCGGTGCCGCGGCTCAGGAGGCCGACACGGTCGAGCTCTCCACCATCGACATCGCGGGCATCCGGGCCGTGGGCCAGGCGAACACGCTCAACGAGAGCACCGGCCTGTCGCGCCTGCCCGGGCGCGTCCAGGATACGCCCCAGGCCATCACGGTCGTGCCCGGCGAGGTCATTCGCCAGCAGCAGGCCACCACCCTGGAACAGGCCCTGCGCAACGTTCCGGGCATCACCGTCTCGGCCGGCGAGGGCAATGGTGGCCTCAACGGCGACCAGTTCCGCATCCGCGGCTT
Organism: Methylobacterium nodulans ORS 2060; assembly: GCF_000022085.1. NCBI lineage: Bacteria > Pseudomonadati > Pseudomonadota > Alphaproteobacteria > Hyphomicrobiales > Methylobacteriaceae > Methylobacterium > Methylobacterium nodulans. The sequence goes on along the minus strand of NC_011894.1, from coordinate 1,148,196 downwards.
CCAGGCCAAGAACGACATCTATCTCGACGGGTTGCGCGACTTCGGCGTCTACGTCCGCGACAGCTTCAACATCAGCGACGTCGTCGTCATCAAGGGTCCGTCATCGGAGACCTTCGGCCTCGGCACCGTCGGCGGCGCCATCAACATCGTGTCGAAGCGAGCCTCCCTGGCGGACTTCACCGAGGTCGAGGGGGCGTTCGGCAGCGGGCCGCTCGGACGCTCCACGCTCGACGTCAACCGCCGGATCGACGAGACCACCGCGGTCCGGCTGAACGCGATGGTGCACCGGCAGGACGTCGCCGACCGTGACAACATCAAGAGCGACCGTTGGGGCGCGGCCGCCTCCCTCGGCTTCGGCCTCGGCACGGACACGACGTGGTTCCTGAACTACGCGCACCAGTACACGGACCGGACGCCCGATTTCGGCGTCCCGACGATTCTGCTCCCCGGCACGAGCCGGGCGGTGCCGGCGACCGAGTTGGGGCTGCGGCGCAGCACAGCCTACGCCCGGGCGAGCGACATGGACCGGGCCAATGCCGACCTGCTCACCTCGCTGATGAAGTGGCAGGTCAACGATTGGCTGACCGTCACCAACGATTCCCGCATCGCCTTCTACACCCGCGACTTCTCGTCGACCGCGCCGGTATGCCGGACGAGCAGCTGCGTGCTCGGCTTCCTGCAGGGCGGCAACCCATTCGTCGGCTACAGCGCGGGCGGCGGCCTGAGCTTTCTCCAGGACGCCTGGGGCGCCCAGAACGTCACGACCGCCGTCGCGCGGTTCGAGACCGGGGCCCTGCGCCACGAGGTCGTGGCCGGCATCGACTACTTCTATCAGGCGGATGAGCGCCAGGGCCTGACGATCACCCGCCCCAACCAGCAGATCCGCACGCCCCTCTTCGACAATGCGGGCTTCAGCTTCGCGCGCAACCCCCTCGGGCGCCGGGAGAGCACGGGCAGCAACATCGGCGTGTTCGGCTCGGACCGGATCTGGTTCGCGCCCCAGCTGTCGATCCTGGCCGGAATCCGCTACGACGACTACACGGCCCGCTACCGCACGAGCGCGGCGGCCGCAGGCGTCCCCGCCGGGGAGTTCGGCGCCTGGCGCGAGAGCCGGACCGGCTTCGCCAGCCCCAAGGTCGCCCTCATCCTCGAACCGAACAAGGACGTGACCGTCTACGCGTCGTGGTCGCACGCCACGACGCCGGCCGGCGCCTTCGTCACGCAATCGACCAATATCGAGCTTCCCTCCAGCATCGTCAGCCAGAAGCCGGAGCGCACGAACCTCTACGAGGTCGGCACCAAGATGAGCTTCCTCGACGGGCGCCTCGGCTTCTCGGCCGCGGCGTTCCGGGTGGAGAAGACGAACTCGATCGACGTCGATCCGGTGACCGGGGCGCTGATCCTCGGGTCGCTCGACGCCTACGACGCGCGGCTCGTCAACGGCTTCGAGCTCGGGCTGACCGGCAGCCTGACGGAACACTGGCACGTTCAGTTCGGCTATACCCACCTCGACGGGCGCATCACCGCCTCGGGTGATCCGGTCATCGGCAATCGCACGCCCTTCACGCCCGAGAACGCGGTGTCGGCCTTCACGACCTACAATCTCGCGCCCGCCCTCCAGCTTCCCGGGCGGTTCCTCATCGGCGGCGGCGTATTCTGGGATGACGGCTACTTCCCGGGCGCCGACAACATCACCCGCATCCCCGGCAGTTTCTCCCTCGACGGGCTGATCTCCTACGAGCACGACGGCTACCGGGTCGCGGTCAACGTCTACAACCTCACCGACGCGCTGAATTACGGCGCCGCCTTCTCGAGCCGCGCTGTGCCGCTCTCCGGCCGCACGGTGCTGGTGAGCCTCGGCACCCGGTTCTGAGGCCGGACGGAGGATCGCCGCGTGCTGGTTCACGTCCCGAACGTGCTGACCCCCGCCGAGATCGCGCTTTGCCGCGCACGCCTGGAGGCGGGGGAGTGGATCGACGGCCGCGCCACTGCCGGGCAGCAGGCGGCGCGGGCGAAGCACAACCTTCAGATCCCCGAGGATTCCGACACCGCCCGGGAACTCGGCGAGCTGATCCTGCGGGCGCTCGGGCGCAGCCCGCTGTTCAATGCGGCCGCCCTGCCGCTGCGCGTGCTGCCGCCGCTGTTCAACCGCTACGATGTGGGCATGAGCTTCCGCAATCACGTCGACGGGGCCGTGCGGGCGATCCCCGGGGCCGGGATGCGCCTGCGCGCGGACGTCTCGACCACGCTGTTCCTGACCGACCCGGACGCCTACGAGGGCGGCGAGCTGGTGATCGAGGACACGTTCGGGAGCCACGCCGTGAAGCTGCCGGCGGGCGACATGATCGTGTATCCGGCCACCAGCCTGCACCGGGTCGAGCCGATCACCCGCGGCAGCCGCTGGTCGGCGTTCTTCTGGTCCCAGTCCATGGTCAAGGATGACGGCCGGCGCGCGCTGCTGTTCGACCTGGACCAGGGCATCACGGGCGTGCGGCGGAAGCTCTCGGACGACGATCCGGCGGCCATCGCCCTGACGAGCTGCTACCACAACCTGCTGCGCCGCTGGGCCGAGATGTGAGCGGGGTGCTCTTGCGCGTCCACGATCCCGCCGCGGCCGCCGAGGATGCCCGCCGGCGCGCCCGGACGCGGCGCGCCTTCTGGCTGAAGCAGCTCTATGCCTGGCACTGGGTCAGCTCGGCTCTGTGCCTCGTCGGCATGCTGCTGTTCGCAGGCACCGGCCTCACGCTGAACCACGCCGCGCAGCTGGAGGCCCGCGCGAAGGTCGCGACCCGCGAGGCGCTGCTGCCGGGCGATCTGGTCCCGCTGGTGCAAGCCCTGCCGGCGCGCGGGCGCGGCCCGCTGCCGCCCGCCGTGGCGGATTGGCTGAACCGGCAGCTCGGCATCCCGGCGGGGCCGCGAGAGGCCGAGTTCTCGGCCGACGAGATCTACGTCGCCCTGCCGCGCCCGGGGGGCGACGCCTGGGTCAGCCTCGCGCGCAGGGACGGCAGCGTGCTGCACGAAGTGACCGGCCGCGGCTGGATTGCCTATCTCAACGACCTGCACAAGGGCCGCCACACCGGCCCCGCCTGGTCGTGGTTCATCGACGGGTTCGCGGCGGCCTGCCTGGTGTTCTGCCTGACCGGGCTGGTGCTGCTGTGGTTCCATGCCGGCCGCCGCCCGGCGACCTGGCCGATGGTGGGGCTCGGCCTCGCAGCCCCGCTCCTCATCGCCCTCCTGTTCATCCATGCCTGAGGTCTGCCCCGTGCGCATGCGCGCCACCGCCCTGTTCTCCACCCTCCTGACGGCGCCGGCCGGAGCGGCCGAGCTGAGCATCAGCCTGCAGGTCCCGCGGCTGGACGTGGCCGAGTACCACCGGCCCTACGTGGCGGTCTGGATCGAGCGGCCGGACCAGAGCGTCGCGGCCAACCTCGCCGTCTGGTACGACATTGCCAAGCCTGGGCGCGAGGGCACCAAGTGGCTGAAGGACATGCGGCAATGGTGGCGCCGCATCGGCCGCGAGCTCGACATGCCGGTGGACGGTGTCAGCGGCGCGACGAAGCCCGCCGGGGAGCATGCGCTGCGCTTTTCGGGCGACGCGGCCCCGCTGAAGAGCCTCGAACCCGGCACCTATCAGCTCGTGGTCGAGGCCGCTCGGGAGGTGGGCGGGCGGGAGGTCGTGCGCCTGCCGCTCACCTGGCCCGCCCCCGAGCCTCAGACCCGGGAGACGCGCGGCGCGGAGGAACTCGGCCGCGTTTCCGTCACGCTCACCCCCTGATCCCGGCCCGGGCCGTGTCTGCTCCGGCCGGACCGGACGCCTCTCCCATCGCCTGATTGTCCCCGCATGGTCCGACCGGCCGGTCTCCGCTCCGGCGGACCATGCTCTCGACCGACGAGGCCCGTCATGCCCCTGCCCCGCTCCCGCCGCGCCGCCCTCGCGGCGCTCGCTCTCGCCGCCTCGCCCCTGTCCGGGCCGGCCGAGGCCCACAGGGCCTGGATGCTGCCCTCCGCCACCGTGCTGTCGGGCGACGATGCCTGGGTCACGGTCGACGCCGCGATCTCGAACGACCTGTTCTACTTCGAACATTTTCCGATGCGGCTCGACGGGCTCACGGTGACAGGCCCGGACGGCAAGCCGGTGCCGGCCCAGAACGGCAACACCGGCAAGTACCGCAGCACCTTCGACCTGCATCTCGACAAGCCCGGCACCTACAGGGCGAGCGTGGTCCAGTCGGCCGTGTTCGCCAGCTACAAGCTGAACGGCGAGCCGAAGCGCTGGCGCGGCGCCCCGGAGAACCTCGACAAGGAGGTGCCGCGCGAGGCGGAGGGGCTGCAGGTGACGCAATCGCAGCAGCGCACGGAGGTGTTCGTCACGGCCGGCAAGCCGAGCGAGGCCGCCCTGGAGCCCGGCACGACGGGACTGGCCCTGCGTCCGGTGACGCATCCGAACAGCCTCGTCTCGGGCGAGGAGGCCCGGTTCGTCCTGCTGCTCGACGGCAAGCCGGCGGCCGATGTCGAGGTCGAGGCGGTGCCGGGCGGGATCCGCTACCGCGACAAGCTGAACGAGATCAGGCTGCGCACCGGAGCCGACGGCAGCTTCGCGGTGATCTGGCCGGCGCCCGGCATGTACTGGCTCAGCGCCTCCGTGCAGGACGCCAAGGCCACGCTGCCGAATGCCCGACGGCGGGCGACCTACAACGCCACGCTGGAAGTCCTGCCGCCCTAGAGCATTGTCCGACGAAGTGGATACCGGTTCGTCGCCGGCCATGCGGCACGATCGAGGATCGAGAGCGGTGCGGCGCGTCCTGATCCCCTGCGCGGTGCCGGCCATCGGCCGCGCCCTGCAGGACGGCACCCTGGCCGAGTGGTCCGGCGAGACCATGGGCACGACCTGGTCGGTGAAGGCCGTGGTTCCGGCCGGGTGCCGGACGGACGGGCTTGCGGCCGATCTCGCGCGGCTGCTCGACGGCATCGACCGCGAGATGAGCCAATGGCGGCCGGATTCGGACCTCTCCCGCTTCAACCGAGCGCCGGCCGGGAGCTGGGTCCGGCTGCCGCGGCGTCTGCACGCGGTGCTCGGCGTCGGGCTCGACCTCGCGCGACGGACGCAGGGCGCCTACGACCCGACGATCGGCGCCCTGGCGGATCTGTGGGGCTTCGGGCCGTCCGGGCCGATCTTGCAGAGGCCCGGCCCGGCCGCGATCGCGGCCGCGCAGGCACGCAGCGGCTGGTCGCGCGTGCGGCTCGACCCCGCCGGAGAGGCGGCCTTCCAGCCCGGGGGCGTGCAGCTGGATCTCTCCTCGATCGCCAAAGGCTACGCCGTCGACGCCCTCTCGGAGGCGCTCGGCGGGCGGGGTCTGGCGAGCCATCTCGCCGAGATCGGGGGCGAGCTGCGCGGGACAGGGGTCAAGCCGGACCGCCAGCCCTGGTGGGTCGGGCTGGAGGACCCGCTGACGGCGTCGGCGGAGACGATCGTCGCCCTGCATGGACTGAGCGTGGCCACATCGGGCGACTACCGGCGCGTCCTCGCCTGCGGGGCGGAGCGCCACGGCCATACCCTCGATCCCCGGACGGGCCGGCCGCGCACCAACGACCTGCTCGCGGTCACGGTCCTGCACCCGAGCTGCATGATCGCCGACGCGGCGGCCACCGCCCTGTTGGTGCTGGGGCGTGAGGCCGGGCTGGACCATGCCGATCGCCACGGCCTTGCCGCGCGCTTCCTGTTTCGAACCGCGGATGGCGATGCGGGCGAGCGCATGAGCGCGTCCCTGCGGAGGATGCTCCTGTGAAGGGCGAACCCGCCAAGGGCGTCCGGCTGACGGACGCCGCCATCCGCGCCTGATCGACGGCCGCTCGGGCCCGCGGTCGCGGTGCGGCCTCGACCGGCCTCTGCACCTCAGCGCAGGCCGTTCCACTGCGAGATGTCCTCCTTGGCGAGGCCGCCGACCCGCGCATGGGGACGTCCGCCGGTGGTCATGGCGAGCGCGAACAGGATCTCGTCGGCCCTCGGCGCATCCGCCACCGCGACCGTGATCCCGTCGAAATGCGAGCGCACATAGGCCGCGTCCTTGTGGTGGATCGGCACGTCGAGGACGGCGCCCATCGGACCGACCTTCGTCATCGAGGGCACGATGGCGAGCGCCTGTCCCAGAAGCTCGCGCATGGCGTAGCCGCCCGGCACGTGCCAGAGAGCGCCGTGCTCCAGCTCGCCCGCCGACCCGACCAGCGCGCCCTTGCCGTAGGCCTCGATCCGGCCGGGCTCGTTGCCGAGCGCCGCGAGCAGCTTCGTCGCGCATTCGAGCCCGAGCGGCTTGAGCGCCTCCATCATCGGCACGATGTCAGGCTCGTAGCGGCCGGCGAAGGGATTCCTCACCACGCAGGCGAGCGCGCCCTTGAGCAGGGGCGCGGCGAGCGGCGGGCCGCCATCATGGCGCACCTCCTCGACGGTGACGACGATCTTGCGGACCTCGATCATGGGCCTCTCCCGGCAGGGACGTCCGGCCGCGCCCGGCGCAGCCGTCTGCGCTTTTCCGCCGAAGACGGCGCGGCCGCAACGGGGCCGGGTCGCCTCTGGACCCGCCCCCCTCTTCGCCGCATGGAAGCTTTGGACGATCGCGAGGCTCATCATGGCTCAGACCCCCGTCAGCGCTGCGGCCCCGACCGAGACGATGCACGACCTCGACGTGCTGGTGATCGGCGCAGGGATCTCCGGCATCGCCGCGGGCTATTACCTGCAGACGCATCTCCCGACGAAGACCTACGCGATCCTGGAGGCGCGCGACGCCATCGGGGGCACCTGGGACCTGTTCCGCTATCCGGGCTTGCGCTCGGATTCCGACCTCTACACCTTCGGCTTCAGCTTCCGGCCCTGGGGCGGCGAGCGGTCGATCGCGGACGGAGCCTCGATCCTGCGCTATCTGCGCGAGACCGCCGCGGCCTTTGGCATCGACCGGCGGATCCGCTTTGGGCACCGGGCCCTGCGCGCCGCGTGGCGCTCGCAGGAGGCGCGCTGGCACGTGGAGGTGGAGATCCGCGGCGAGCCGGCGCCCGTGACCTTCTCCTGCCGCTTCCTCTCCATCTGTGCCGGCTATTACGACTACGCGGAGGGCTACCGGCCGGTCTGGCCGGGCATGGAGCGCTTCGGCGGCCGCATCGTGCATCCGCAGGATTGGCCGGCGGATCTCGACCTGACGGGCCAGCGCGTGGTGGTGATCGGCAGCGGCGCCACGGCGGTGACGCTGGTGCCCGAACTCGCCCGCACGGCGGCCCATGTCAGCATGCTGCAGCGCTCGCCGAGCCACATCCTGTCGCTGCCCGCCGAGGACCGGATCGCCAATTGGCTGCGCAGGCGCCTGCCCGCGCGCCTCGCGCACGGCCTCGTGCGGTGGAAGAACATCGGCCTCGGCATCCTCTTCTACCAGCTCGCCCGGCGGAAGCCGGACCTGGTGGCCCGCAAGATCCGCGAGGGCGTGCGTGCCCAGCTCGGTGAGGGCTACGACGTCGCCACCCATTTCACGCCGACCTACGACCCCTGGGACCAGCGCGTCTGCTTCGTGCCGGACGGCGACCTGTTCCGGGCGATCCGCGGCGGCCGAGCCTCGATCGTGACCGACCACATCGAGAGCTTTACCGAGACGGGGCTCGCACTCCGCTCGGGCGCGCAGCTGGAGGCGGACGTCATCGTCACGGCCACGGGCCTCAAGCTGAAGATGCTCGGCGGCATGACGCTCGCGGTCGACGGGCGGCCCGTCGAGGCGTCGAACACCCTCCTGTACAAGGGAATGATGCTGAGCGACGTGCCCAACCTCGCCGTCGCGATCGGCTACACGAACGCCTCCTGGACGCTCAAATGCGAGCTCACCGCGCGCTTCGTCTGCCGTCTGATCGCCCGGATGGAGGCGCGCGGGGACGCGTGGTGCGTGCCGCGCCGGGGCGCTGGCGTGGGCGAGGAGCCGGCGATCGACTTCACCTCCGGCTATATCCGGCGGTCGCTCGCGCTCCTGCCCAAGCAGGGCACGCGCAAGCCCTGGAGGCTGTACCAGAACTACGCCCTCGACCTCGCCGCCCTGCGCTTCGGCGCCCTGGAGGACGAGGCGCTGGAATTCGGGAGGGCGGATCGGCGGCGGCCCATCGCATGAGCCGGGACCGCGTGCGGTGAGCGACGCGGATCCGGGGGCTGCGCTCCGAACGCTGATGGAGATCGCCCTGCTCCTCAATCGAACCTGAGGTGCGGGATTGGCTGCCCTGGAGCGCTCAGGCAGCCGCGGTTTCATCCGCCAGGGTCGGCCCGGACCCGGAGCGGAGCTCTGCGCCGCACAGGCACGACGAGACGGTCTGCGAACGCTCGTTCGCAGGCCGGATCACAGGGTCTCCGCCCCTTCCCGGATTCTCCGCCCCTCGCGCTCTCTCTTTCCCGGATCTCCTTCCGCTGCCGCTGCAGTCGTCCAGGAAAGGGAGGAGCGGACATCCTCGCCTGGGCCGACGCGTCTCAATCGAAACCGAGGAGCGCAGTGGCCGCCAGGGCAGAGCCCCGTCCAGGACCCGCAATCCGTCAGCCCGTGGTGGCGCGGGCGCCGCGGCGCTTGCGGGCGTAGTCGAGCAGCACCTCGTCGGCGCTGGCGGGCAGCACGATCGCCATGGTGGCGAGGAGGTCGCCCCTCGTGCCGTCCTTCCGGGGCAGGCCCTTGCCGCGCAGGCGGAAGGTGCGGCCGGAACTCGTCATCGGCGGGATCTTCATCTCCACCGCGCCCGTCAGGGTCTGGATCCGGACGGGACCGCCCAGCACGGCGTCCTCCAGCGACACCTCGGCGGTCACGCGCAGGTCCGCCCCGTCGATCTGGAAGCGGGAATCGGGCGCGAGGCGGATGGTGAGAAGGGCGTCGCCCGGCTCGCCGCCGCCCCGGCCCAGATGGCCGAGGCCGCGCAGGCGAATCACCTGCCCGTCGGTGACGCCCTTGGGCACCACCACGTCGACCTCGCGGCCCGTGGGCAGGACGAGGCGCAGCTTTGCCTCGCTCGCCACCTGGTCGAGGGTCACGGTGAGTTCCGCCGCGACGTCGTCGCCCTTCTGGGCGGTGGTGCGCGCCCCGGCGCCGGCGCTGCGGAAGGCCTCGCCGAAGAGCTGCGAGAAGATGTCCTCGCCGAACCCGCCCGCGCCCGCGCCCGCTCCGGTGCCGCGCCCGCGCGCCATCGACTCGAAGTCGAAGCCCGAGAACCCGCCGCGCGGCCCGCCCGCGAAGCCTTCGAAGCCCTGGAAGCGCGGCTTGCCCTCCGCATCGATGGCGCCGCGGTCGAACTCGGCCCGCTTCTTGGCGTCGCCCAGGATTTCGTAGGCTTGGTTCACCTCCGCGAAGCGATCCTTCGCCTTGGCGTCGTTCTTGTTGCGGTCGGGGTGGTAGGTCTTCGCGAGCTTGCGGAAGGCCTTCTTGATCTCCGCCTCGGCGGCGGTTCGGCTGACGCCGAGCACGTCGTAAGGATTGCGCATGGTGGTCCGGGTGCCGTTGCGGAGCGTCGGCGCTCCGTGAGCCAGTCGAGCGTCAATGTGGGAGATGTGTTGCCGGATTGCAACGCATGGCTCCCTCCCGGGTCAGGCGGGGGCCCGCGCTGCCTTCAGGCTCTTCAGCTCCCAGGAGCCCCCCGAGGGACGGCAGCCGGTGCCGCGCACGAAGCGGCTGCCGGAGGGCGCGATCACGGTCGCCAGGAAGTTGCGGCAGATCTCGTCATTGGCCACGTAGGGCAGCCCGGTCGGGTTGACCATGCCGCGCATCTTCGATTCGGGGTTGTCCCACTTCACCGGCTGCCCGTTGCCCTGCGGGTCGAGCGCCACGGCGAGCGCCGCCTTCGCCCGGCGCCAATCCTCCGGCGTCAGGTCGCTGCCGAAGCTCTTCGGCGCTACCGGCCCGATGCTCCCGGTGCTGACCGGCTCCGGGGCGGGCGCAGCCGCCTCGGGCTTGGCCTGGAACACCAGGAGCGGCTGGCTGCATCCCGCTAAAGTGAGAAGGCCGGCCGCCGCAACCGTCGTGGCCAGGAGCGCGAGACCGGGTCTCCATGTCGCTTGCGGGATCACTTTACACACGTGGCGACGCATTCCACCTGTTCTCACCGCGGGAACGGCCCCGGCGCCACGGCGTGACCTGCGACGCCGGCCTGCCCCCGCATTCCCGGGTGTCACATGCGAAGGACGATGCCGTGGCTGCGTTAACGAACGGTGATTTCACCGTGAGGTCGGATCCGTGGACCCTGTTCCAGGACTGGTTTGCGGAAGCCGTGGCGTCGGAGCCGGAGGATCCGGACGCCATGGCGCTGGCCACGGCCGGCCGCGACGGGCTGCCGGACGTCCGCATCGTGCTGCTCAAGGGCTGCGACGAGCGCGGCTTCGTCTTCTACACCAACTCCCGCTCGATGAAGGGCATCGAACTCGCCGAGAACCCGCAGGCCGCCCTGGTGTTCCACTGGAAGAGCCTGCGCCGGCAGGTGCGCGCCCGCGGCAGCGTCACGCGGGTGGAGGATGCGGAGGCCGATGCCTATTTCGCCTCGCGCCCCCGCGACAGCCGGATCGGCGCCTGGGCGAGCCAGCAATCGGAACCCCTGGCGAGCCGCGGCACTCTCGAACGGGCCGTGGCCGAGGTGGCGGCGCGCTTCCCGGAGGGCGAGGTGCCGCGCCCGCCCCACTGGACGGGCTACCGTGTCGCTCCGAGCAGCATCGAGTTCTGGCAGAACGGCGCCTTCCGGTTGCACGACCGGGTCCGTTTCACCCGCACGGGCGAGGGCTGGGAGCGCACCCGGCTCTATCCATGATGCTGCGCTGCGGCACCGCGAGGCTGGATTTTCGGCCCTCCGCATCCTAGACCTGATCGTCAACCCGCGCGCCGCGTCCGGCGGCGCGCCCCGCACCGGATTCGAGGAACGGCCTTGGCCCAATCCAGCAACGAACGCCGGCGCGTGATGCTGCTCACGGGCGCGAGCCGCGGCATCGGCCACGCCACCGTCAAGCGCTTCTCCGCCGCAGGCTGGCGCGTCATCACCTGCTCGCGCCACCCTTTCCCGGAGAATTGTCCCTGGGAGATGGGTCCGGAGGACCACCTCCAGGTCGACCTCGCCGATCCCGAGGACACGCTGCGCGGGGTCGCGGAGGTGACGCGGCGGCTCGAGGCGGAGGGCGGCCTGCTCCACGCGCTCGTCAACAATGCAGGCATCTCGCCGAAAGGACCGGGCGGCGAGCGCATGGGCGCCATCGCGACGCCCTTCTCCGACTGGCAGCGGGTGTTCCAGGTCAACTTCTTCGCGCCGATCCTGCTGGCGCGGGGCCTGTGCAACGAGCTCACCCGGGCGCGCGGCTCCATCGTCAACGTCACCTCGATCGCGGGCTCGCGGGTGCACCCCTTCGCGGGCGCCGCCTACGCGACCTCGAAGGCGGCGCTCGCCGGCCTCACCCGCGAGATGGCGGCGGATTTCGGCCCCCTCGGCGTGCGCGTGAACGCGATCTCGCCCGGCGAGATCGACACCTCGATCCTCTCGCCCGGCACCGACAAGCTCGTGGCGCAGATCCCGCAGCGGCGGCTCGGCACGCCCGACGAGGTCGCCAAGGCGATCTACTTCCTGTGCACCGAAGCCTCGTCCTACGTGAACGGGGCGGAACTGCACATCAACGGCGGGCAGCATGTCTGAGGCGATGCCCGGACGCTCCGTTCGGGAATCGCGCCGCGGCGCAGGCAAGCGGATCGCGGATCACGGGGCGGGGCTCGCCTGCCTCGCCGTCCTCGCCCTGGCGGGCGCGGAGCCGGCGCGGGCGGAGCCTTCGGTCTCGATCCTGCCGCTGTCCTTCCGCGTGACCGAGATCCGGGGCCCCGGCAGCGAGGCGGCGCTCGCCGCCGAGACCTCCGGGCTCCTGCCGCGCGCCCGCGCGGGCACCGTCGCGGTGGTCTGGGGCGAGGAGGGCGGCGCCGTGCTGTCGCTCGGCGAGGACGGCCTGTCGACGACGGCGATCCCGGCCGAGGCCGCGCAGGGCCTCGCGGCGGCGGAGACGCCGCGGGGCGCCGTGCCTGGGTCGCGGCGGGCGCTGTCCGGCCCGGTCTCGGCTTACTTGAGCAATCCGCGCAGCGGTCCGGACGGCCATCCGGCCGCTGCCACGGTGACGGTGCGCGAGCGCCAGCCCGTCGCCCGCAGCGCCGACCCGAAGCCGGTCCCGGTCTCGACCGCCACGGTGGCGGCGGGACCGGATGCGGTCTTCACCGGCGGCGCGGTCCAGGCCGTCGATCTCGACGGTCGCCTCCATCTCCTCGCCGCCAGGACCGTGGGCGACAAGGCGAGCCTCGCGGTGATCGGCCGGGAGGGCGAGACCTGGAGCGTGACGGCCGAGACGCCCGCCGAGACCGGGACCGTGGGCCAGGCGGCGGTCGGGAATTTCGACGGGTCGGGCCACGCCACGGTCGCGCTCGTGCGCGCGGCGGCGGGCGAAGGGCGCCTGCAGCACTGGCGGATCGCGCCGGGCGGGGCCGTGCTCGCGGGCGAGGCGCCGGGCTACGCGGAAGCCGGCGCGGCGGCCGACCTCGACGGCGACGGGGTGCCGGAGCTGGCGATCCCGACCCGCGACCGCACCGCGCTCGCGCTCGTCTCGCTCAAGGGCGGCATCAGCGAGCGCGCCCGCGTGACCCTGCCAGTGCCGGCCCGCTCGGGGCCGGTGGTGCTCGGCAGTGGGCGCGGCCTGCATGTGCTGGTCGAACTCGAGGACGGCCGCGTCGCCGACCTGCGCCCGTGACAGCGAGCGACGCGCAGGGCCGGCGCTACCCGGCCCGCCCCTATCTCGCCGCCTCGGTGGCGGTGGTGCGGGACGGGCGGGTTCTGGTCGCGGCCCGCGGCGGCTCGCCCCTGCGCGGGCTCTACTCGCTCCCGGGCGGCCTCGTGGAACTCGGCGAGCCGCTGGCCGAGACGGCGCTGCGGGAGCTGCGCGAGGAGGTCGGCGTCGAGGCCGAGATCGTCGCGAGCCTGACCCCCCTCGAGGTGATCGAGCGGGACGCGGATGGCCGCGTCCTGCATCATTTCGTGATCGTTCCGCATGCGGCGCGCTGGCTTCGGCATGAGCCGGCGCCGGGCGAGGAGGCGCTCGACGTGCGCTGGGTGACCCTCGCGGAGCTGGCGGCCCTGCCCACGACCGAAGGGCTTGCGGAAATCCTGGAACAGGCCGTCGCGGCCGTGGAGGGGAGCGCGTGAGGCTTCGCCTCGCCTTGTCGGTCGTCCTGTGCCTCGCGGCGGCGCAGGCTGCCCTCGCGCAGACCCGTCCGCGCGCGCCCGCCAAGCCGCCGGAGAAGGAGGCGCCCCCTCCCTCGCCGGCCGATCTGCCGGCCCCCTACGACAAGGACCTGCTGCGCCTGTCCGAGATCATCGGCGCGCTGAGCTTCCTGCGCGACCTGTGCGGGCAGGCGGACGCGGCCGAATGGCCCGTCCGGATGAAGGCACTCCTCGATGCGGAGGGCACCAGCCCCGGCCGTCGCGACCGGCTCGCCGGCGCCTATAACCGCGGCTATCGCGGCTACGCGATCAACTACCGGGTCTGCACCGACTCGGCCCGCGAGGCCGCGGCCCGGTTCATCGCCGAGGGCGAGCGCCTGAGCGTGACCCTGGCCGGGCGGTTCGGCGGATAGGGCGCTCTCCACCGAAGTGGATGCCGGTTCGGCGGAAGTGCGCCTCCCCCGGCCGGGCGTCCCGCCGCGTCGGCGGCGAGCGCTACTCCCGCGGCTCGAATTGCAGCGCGGCGCCGTTCATGCAGTAGCGCAAGCCGGTCGGGGCCGGGCCGTCGTCGAAGACATGGCCGAGATGGCCCTTGCAGCGCTGGCAATGCACCTCGGTGCGGGTCATGAAGAAGGAGCGGTCGACCTGCGTCTCCACGGCGCCCTCGATCGGCGCGAAGAAGCTCGGCCAGCCCGAGCCGGATTCGTACTTGGTCTCGCTCTCGAAGAGCGGCTGGCCGCAGCCGGCGCACAGGAAGGTGCCCGGCCGCTTCTCGTGGTTGAGGGGGCTGGTCCCCGCCCGCTCGGTGCCGTGGCCGCGCAGCACCCGGTACTGCTCCGGCGTCAGGCGCTCGCGCCACTCCTCCTCGGAGCGCGCCGCCTCGTCCTTTGCCGTCTCGAACGCACCCATCGGATCCCTCCTCGGCCGCTTCTGTTCTCGCCGGCCGATATGGGGGTTCGCAGCCGGGTCGGCGAGGGCGTCAGGCGGGCGCGCCCACCGTGTCGGCCATGCGGGCGCGGCGGGTGCCGAGGGGCTGCTCGGGGCCCTTCGTGGTGTCGCGGACGGTCTGGTGCTCCATCTCGGCGTTGATCTCGCCGCCGAGCAGCACGATCGTGGCCGAGATCCAGATCCAGGTCATGAAGCCGATGGCGGCGCCGAGAGACCCGTAGGTCTCGTTGTAGCTGCCGAAATGGGCCACGTACCAGGAGAAGGCGATCGAGCCGACGAGCCAGACCACGCCTGCGATCAGGCTGCCGGGCGTCACCCAGCGCCATTTCGGCTCGTCCCGGCTCGGTCCGTAGCGGTAGAGCAGCGCCAGCGCGAAGAGCAGGATCGCGAGCAGGAGCGGCCAGCGCAGGAGCGCGATGTACCATGCCTTCGGGCTGATGCTGATGCCGAAATTCCCAATGAAGTTCAGGATCACCGGCAGCACCACGATGCCGGAGAGCGCCACCACGACGAAGAGCAGGCCGCCCAGCGTGAAGGTGAGGGATTGCAGGTTCAGCTTGATGAAGCTGCGCTTCTCCTCCTCCTCGTAGACGATGTTGAGCGCATCGAAGATCGCCTTCACGCCCGCATTGGCGCTCCAGAGCGAGAGGGCGAGGGTGGTGAAGAAGGTCAGGCCCAGCGTCGTGCCGCCCTTGGACGAGATGCGCTTGACCTGCTCGCCGATGATGTCGAGGGCGCCCGACGGCAGCACGCCCTGGAGCAGGGCGATGTGGTCGTTGATCGTGGCGGGATCGGCGATGAGCCCGTAGAGCGAGACGAGGGCGGCGATGGCCGGGAACATCGCCAGCAGCGTATAGAAGGTCACGCCCGCCGCGACCGAGAGCACCCGGTCCTTCTGGAACTCCAGGTAGACCCGGTAGAGAACGTCCTTCCAGCCCTTGGCGGGCATCTCGGTCGGGGACTCGGCCTTGCGCCCGCGGTCGGCCTCGGTGTCGCCGACCCGCTGCGCGGGCCGGCCGGAATAGGATCTGGCGCCCTCGCCGAAATGCCGGGTCGGGTCGGCGGGCGCGGGGACGTCCTCGGGCCGCCGCGCCGTCACGAGGCGCACCAGCGCGAGACCGAGGAAGACGGTCCACAGGGTCGAGGTCACGCCGCCGGACGAGGCGGGACCGGGTGGCGGATTCGGCGTCATCGGGCGACCATTGGCGAGGGATGCAAAGCCCGCCGGTGCGGGCCGTCGCGGTCACAACGTGGGCGCTGGCCGCGCGTTCCTCGGCCGTGACAGGTCCAGCGCGCGAAAGCCGCGCCGCCGCTGCATCGGTCCCCGTTGTCCTGCCTCCTGCCCTGCAAGGCGGCTGCGGCGGTCAGCTCCGCCCGCTGCGCCGCGCCGACACCAGGGCGAGCGCCGCGAGGTCCTTCGCCCCGTGGCCATGCGCGATGGCCTCGATCAGGCCGTCGCGCAGGAGGCTCGCGAGCGGCATCGGCACGCCCGCCGCCTCGCCGGCCGCGAGCGCGAGGCGGATGTCCTTGGCGCCGAGCGACAGGTTGAAGCCCGGCGGCTCGTAGCGGCCCGCCGCGATCGCGGCGCCGTAATTCTTGTAGACCGGTGCGGCGAAGATGGTGCCGGTGAGGAGGTCGAGAAGATCCGCGGCCGGCACCCCGTGCGCCTCGGCGAAGGCGGATGCCTCGCTCATCGCCTCGATGGCAGCCACCAGCATGAAGTTGCCCGCGAGCTTCACCGCATTGGCCCGGGCGGGCTCCGGCCCGAAGGGCCAGGTCTTCGCGCCGAGCGCGTCGAGGACCGGCTGCGCCCGGGTGATCGCCGCCTCGGGCCCCGCCGCCACGATGGCGAGCTTGGCCGCCGCGGCCACGTCCGGCCGTCCGAAGACCGGAGCCGAGAGGTAGGCCACGCCCGCCCGCTCGTGCAGGGCGGTGAGGTCGCGGGCGAGCGCCACCGAGATCGTGCTCATCCCCACATGGATGCCGGGCAGCTCGGCCTGATCGAGCACGCCGCCCTCGACGATCACGCTGCGCAGGGCCGCGTCGTCCGCGAGCATCGTGATGGCCACCTCACCCCGGAACGCCTCGGCCGGGCTCGCCACCGGCACGGCCCCCTCGGCCCGCAGGCTCTCGGCGGCCTCGGCCGATCGGTTCCAGACCCGCACCCGGTGTCCCGCCTTGACGAGGTTGAGCGCCATGGGCCGGCCCATCCGGCCGAGCCCGAGAAATCCGACATCCATCGCCACCGGCTCCAACTTCGACGGGGATCACCTATGGCTGCAGGGGGCCGCCGCACAGGGGCGTCAGGCGGAGAGCAGGGCCGCCTTGTCGACGCCGAGCGCCTCGGCGACCTCATCGAGCACCTTGTGCTCCAGCTCGCTGATCCCGCCCTGGTCGGCCACGTCGGCGGCGATCAGGAAGACGTCCTGACGCTGTTCGAGCGGCCGGTCGGCGATGGCCGAGAGGAAGCGCAGGTTCTCGATGCGGCCGGCCCGGCTCTTGGCCCGGGCGATTGCCTCGTGCAGCTCCTGCTCCAGCTTCAGGACGCCGTAGGATTTCTGCAGGATCGGGTTCGCGGAGAGATTTGTGAGGGCGGTCTCGATCTCGTCCTCGTCGATCTCGCGGTCGGCCAGGATGACGTTGGCCGCCCCCGAGGCCGCCGCGTACAGGAACGCGGTGTCTCCGGCATACGACATCACGGCCCGGCCGATCCGGGTGAAGGTATCCTGAAACAGCCCCATCGTCTCATCCTTGGCGCGGGCGTTGTCTGCCGCGGGCGAGCCGGCTCCCCGCAGGTCCAGCGGAATCGATGCACACCCTTGGCCGTGCAGGCAAGCTCATCCGTACAACAGTGCGGGTCCGAGATACGCGGACATCAGGGCGCGGCTACACGGCCTCGACCGGAAACACCTGGCTCGGCGCCACGAATTCGTCCTGGGCCTCGACCGTGAGGATCTCGCGGGAGCCGGCCTCCGCGGTGCGGCGCAGGAGCCCGAAGATGGAAGGCCCCATGGCGCCCAGCGCCTCGGCGGCCGAGCGCGTGCGCGCGTAATGGACGAAGAACAGGGCGGCGCTGGCATCTCCCGCCCCGTTCACGTCGAGGGCGAGCCTCGGGGTGCGCAGGCGCCAGAACGCGCCCGCCTCGCCGACCAGGAGGTCGATCGCGTCGGGCGGGGTCTCGGCCGTGTGGAGCGAGGTGACGAGCACCACCCGCGGCCCGCGCGCCTGCACGGCCGCGACCGCGCGCTTGGCCTCGGCGATGGTGGCGCTCGGAAGGCCGGACAGGAAATCCAGCTCGAACTGGTTGGGCGTGACGATGTCGGCGGCGGGCACGGCGTGGTCGCGCATGAATTCGGGCACGCCCGGCCGCACGAAGATGCCGCGGCCGACATCGCCGATCACCGGGTCGCAGCAATAGAGCGTGGCCGGATTCGCGGCCCGCACCCGCGCCACGGCGGCGCCGATCGCCTCCCCGATCTCGGCCGAGCCCATGTAGCCGGACAGCACCCCGTCGCAGGCGCCGAGCACGCCGCGCTCGGCGATGCCCTCGACGAGTTCGCTGATCGACGGGCCGTCATAGACGCGGCCGCGCCACGACCCGTAGCCGGTATGGTTGGAGAACTGCACCGTGTGGATCGGCCAGACCTCGACCCCGAGCCGCTGCATCGGGAAGACCGCCGAGGCATTGCCGACATGGCCGTAGGCGACGTGGGACTGGATCGACAGGATGTTCATCGAGAACCCTCGGGCCCATGGCCACGGTGGTAGCGCGCGGGCGGCCCGCGCTCAATGCCAGGATCCTGTGCGGGATCCCGCCCCGCGCCGATTGCATTCCCGATGCCCGGCCCCACATCCGGGGCGGCTCACCGGTCAAGGTTCATGGACTTCGAGACGATCCGCACCGCCACGCTCGACTTCGTGCGCGACCACCATGCCTGGGCACCCGTCGTCACCGGCATCATCGCCTTCTGCGAATCCCTCGCGGTGCTCTCGCTGTTCGTGCCCGCCACCGTGATCCTGCTCGGGATCGGGGCGCTGCTCGGCGCCGGCGGGATCCCGTTCCTGCCGGTGATGATCGGGGCGGCTGTGGGCGCCATCCTGGGCGACTGGGTCTCCTACGAATTCGGGCGCTACTACAAGGAGGGCGCCAAGCGGATCTGGCCGCTCACGCGCTACCCGGAGATGGTCGCCTCGGGCGAGGTGTTCTGCCACCGCTGGGGCGCCTGGGCCATCTTCATCGGCCGTTTCATCGGGCCGGCGCGGGCGGTGGTGCCGCTCGTCGCCGGCGTTTTCGCGGTGGGCCGAATCCCGTTCCAGCTCGCCAACGTCTCCTCGGGCTTCGTCTGGGCCTTCGTGTGGCTGGCGCCGGGGGCGGGGCTGTTCGGCTTCCTGAAGGGCTGACGGGGCCCTGCCGCCCCTCCGTTTCCGGCGGCGCAGACGCGCGGCCAGAGCGGCATCCGTTCACGGTGGACCGGATGCCGTATGAGCTTGCCGCATTGTCTGCGACGGACCGGCATCCACTTCGTCGGAAAATGCCTATCCCATCGCGCGCTTCACGAAGCGGTCGTCCAGGGTGGTGGCGAGGTCGATCTTGGCGCCCTGCAACTCCGGGTCGAGGGTGCGCACGAGGTCGAGCACGCTCGCCATGCCCTCCTGCGAGGGAATGCCGGTGCGCGAATAGCTCTCGAGCGAGTTCTTCACCGCCTGCACGTAGAGCGGCCGGTCGCCGAAATGATAGGCGGGCGGCACCGTGTCGGCGACCTCCTCGGGCGTCGCGCTCGCCAGCCACTTGAGCGCCTTGACGAAGGCGTTGACGACCTTCTGGGTCGCGACGGCGTGGTGCTCGATCCAGTCCTGCTTGGTGTAGACCACCGCCGCCGGGTTCGGCCCGCCGAACAGCGCGCGGGTGCCGGCCTCCGTGCGGGTGTCGATGAGGATCGCGATGTCGCCGTCAGCCTCGAGCTTGGCGATCACCGGGTCGAGGTGGGAGATCGCCTCGATCTCGCCCTTCTTCATCGCCGCGATGGCGCCCGCGCCGCCGCCGACGCCGATGAGGGGCGCGTCGGTTGCCTTCAGCCCGGCCTTGATCATCGCGTATTGCACGGCGAGCGCCGTCGAGGAGCCGGGCGCCGTCACGCCGATCTTGCGGCCCTTGAGGTCGGCGGGCGACTTCACGGTCTGGGCGAGGTCCTTGCGCACGGCGATGACGATCGCCGGGTAGCGGCCGAGCTCGCAGACCGCCCGCACGTCCTGGCCCTTGGCCTGCATGCGGATCGTGTGCTCGTAGGCCCCCGTCACCATGTCGACCGAGCCGCCGATCAGGGCCTGGAGCGAGCGGGCGCCGCCGCCGAAATCGTTGATGTCGGCCTCGACGCCCTCCGCGGTGAAGAAGCCCTTCCGCTCCGCAATGGTGAGCGGCAGGTAGTAGAGCAGGGGCTTGCCGCCGACCCCGATGCGGACCTTGACGGTCTCGGCGCGGGCTGGCGCCGCGAGGGTGAGCGCGGCGGCGCCGGCGAGGAAGCTGCGGCGGTCCATGAGGGTGTCCTCCGTTGTCCGTTCTGCGTTCAGGCGTGGCCGCCGGCCGGGCCGGGGCGCCAGACGAGCAGCCTGTTCTCGATCAGGGTCACGACCGCGTCGATGACGATCACGAACACGGTCAGGATCAGCATGCCGGCGAAGACCCCGGTGACGTCGAAGACGCTCTCGGCCTCGTGGATCTTGTAGCCGAGCCCCGCCGAGGACCCGAGATACTCGCCCACCACCGCGCCCACGAGGGCGAAGCCCACCGCCGTGTGCAGCGACGAGAACATCCAGGTGAGCGCCGACGGCCAGTAGACGTGGCGCAGGAGGCCGCACTCGTTCATCCCCAGCATGCGCGCGTTGTTCAGCACGACCGGGCTCACCTCGCGCACGCCCTGGTAGACGTTGAAGAACACGATGAAGAACACGAGGGTGAAGCCGAGCGCCACCTTCGACCAGATGCCGAGCCCGAACCACAGGGCGAAGATCGGCGCCAGCACCACCCGCGGCAGGGCGTTCGCCGCCTTGATGTAGGGGTCGAAGACGGCGGCGAGCAGCGCGTTGCGGGCGAACAGGAAGCCGAAGGCGATGCCGCCCAGCGCCCCGAATACGAAGGCCAGCACCGTCTCCTGCAGGGTGATCCAGAGATGGCTCCAGATCTCCGGATTCGTCATCTCGGCCCAGGTGCGCTTGAGGACGTCGACCGGGGTCGAGAAGAAGAACTGGATCTGCCTGGGCTGGCCCAGGATCGGATAGACGGTGAGCACGTGCCAGACGGCCAGGATGGCGAGGCCGACGAGGATCTGCAGGGCGAGGAGGCCGAGGCGGTTCATCGGAGATTTCATGGGGGTTCCGGTCAGCGGGAGGTCACGCCGGGCCGCTCGCATAGGCGCGGGAGACCTCGACCCGCAGGCGGGCCCAGATCTCCTTGTAGAGGGCGTGGAATTGCGGTTCGAGGCGGATCTCGCTGGTGTCGCGGGGGCGCGGCAGGGCGACGGGGAAGTCGCCGACGATCCGGGCGGCGGGGCCGGCCGAGAGCACGACGACCCGGTCGGAGAGGGCGATCGCCTCCTCCAGGTCGTGGGTGACGAAGATCACTGCCTTGCGGTTGGCGGCCCAGAGGTCGAGCAGGAGATTTCCCATGATCTGCCGGGTCTGCGCGTCGAGCGGCCCGAAGGGCTCGTCCATCAGCAGGATCTCGGGGTCGCGGATCAGCATCTGGGCGAGGGCCACGCGCTTGCGCTGGCCGCCCGAGAGCATGTGCGGGTAGCGGTCCGTGAAGGTCGCGAGGCCCACCCGCCCGAGCCAGTCGCGGGCCCGCCCGAGCGCCTCGGCGCGGGGCACGCGCTGCGGCTCGAGGGCGACCGCGACATTGTCGAGGGCGGTCTTCCAGGGCATCAGGGCGTCGGCCTGGAACAGGTAGCCGGCCCGGGCATTGAGGCCCGACAGCCTTCCGCCGAAGACCGTGACGAGGCCGGCGGCGGGCTTCAGCAGCCCCGCGGCGGCGTTGAGGATCGTCGACTTGCCGGAGCCCGTCGGCCCGACCACCGCTACGAATTCGCCGGGCGCGACGGACAGATCGATACCCTCGACCGCCACGTAGCGCTGGCCGCCCTTGAGCGTGAAGGCGATGGAGACGCCCTCGAGGCGCACCGCACTGGCGCTGCGGGCCACCGCGGTGCCGCCGACGAGCCGCACGCCCGTGCGACCCCCTTTACGTCCCTCGGCGAAGCCCTGCTGGCTCATGCGGCTCCCTCCCGTGCCGGGGCCATGCCTCCGGCTGTTGCGGGCGACATTCGGCGAGAGGCCGTCCGAGATCAACCACCTCGTGCCCCTCGCTCACCGGCCGAGCCGGCCACCCTCGGCTGCGACATGGCCGACCATGACAAGCCTGTCGCGACCTGCTGGGATGGCGTTCCCGATTCGATCTCGCCCAGGTTCCTCGCAACCCCTCTCGCATCCGGTCTCCACCGCCTTGTCCGCTGCCCTCTCCCTCCCCCTCGACCGCCGCCAGTCGCCGCTTGCGCTCGGGGTGCAGCGCGGGGTGCGCCGCCTCTTCGCCGAACTCGGCCACGTCACCATCCCGGAATTCACCCTGGCCAATGGGCGGCGGGCCGACCTGATCGCGCTCGGGCCGACCGGCCAGCTGACCATCGTCGAGATCAAGTCCGGCCTGCCGGACTTCCGGGCCGACCGGAAATGGCCGGACTATCGCGATTTCTGCGACCGCTTCTACTTCGCGGTGCCGGAGGACATGCGCACCGACGTGCTGCCCGAGGATACCGGTCTCATCATCGCCGATGCCTTCGGGGCCGCGATCCTGCGCGAGGCGCCCGAGCACGCCCTGGCGGGAGCCCGCCGCAAGGCCGTGACGCTGCGCTTCGCCCATATGGCGGCGGGGCTGCTGCACGCGCTTGCCGATCCGGGCTCGGTGCGGGAGGGAAGCCTGTAGGCATGCGCGTGCGCGACATGGAGCCTGCCGACATCCCCGCCGTGGCGGCTCTGCTCCGGGAGATGCAGGCGTATTACGGGGTGCCCTGCCCGCCGGACGAGACGACCCGCGCCGATCTGAGCGATCTGCCCGCGGGCGTCACGATCCTGGTCGCGGCCGATCCGGCCCCGATCGGTTTTGCGGCGGTCGGCACGACCTATCCGGGACCGGGCCTGCGGCCGGGGCTGTTTCTGAAGGATCTGTTCGTCTCGCGCCCGGAGCGCGGGCGCGGCGCGGGCCGACGCCTGCTCCAGGCGGTAGCGGCCCTCGCGGTGGAACGCGGCTCCGGCCGGGTGGACTGGACCGCGGACGGCGCCAACGCCCCGCTCCTCGCCCACTACGAAGCGACCGGGGCGGCGGCTCATCGGGAGAGGGTGTTCTTCCGCCTGTCCGGCGCGGCGCTGACGCGCCTTGCCGCCGGCCCGCCCGACGCGCCGGCCTGACCTCCGCGCGGCATAGTAAAACTCATGACTCTTTCCCCCTTCCGGTTCGGGGAGAAACGGCCATGCCGAGGAACACGGTCATGGCCTGATTGAGCCGCACCATGTCCTCGTCATCGAGCCGCCCGATAGGCGCGCCCATCTTCGCCTTGGGAATGGTGGTGATCTTGTCCACCATCAGACGGCAGGTCGAGCGCAGGCCGTTGCGCTCGTTCGGCTCCACGACAAGGCGGAACAGCGGTGCGTCGGTCGGGTCCGTGGTGAAGGCGCAAATCGTGATGGAGTCGGTGGCGTCGAAGCTGTCGTCCTGCACGATGACGACGGGACGCGGCTTGCCCGCATAGTCCTTGCCCCCGGAGACGGTCCAGACCTCACCGCGCCTCATTCATCACCCCAATCCGCTATGGCGTCGATGAAAGCCTGATCCTCGCGCGCATGAGCGCTGGCGGCGACCGCCTGCGACTGGCGATGTGCCTGCTCCCGGAAAGAGGGAGCGCGCACGTCCGGCACCCAAATCTGGATGGGTCGTAGCCCCTGGGCGCGGAGCCGGTCGCGATGCTCGCGCACCTTCACCCGCACGGGCTTGGAATTCGATGCCGCAGCCATGATCTGCCTCCATGATGCCAGTTACATGTAACCTATCGTGGCGCATGTCAGCAGGCCAGCCCTTTTCGTCGTGCCGCATCCGCCCTTGCCTGCTTGGAGAGCCTTGAGCGGAGCTGCCGGCCCGCCCGACGCACCGGCCTGATCTCCGCGCGGCGCATTGGACAGGCTTGCCGGAGCGGAGCCATGATCCGCGCCGACCGGCGCGTCGCGGAATGCGCCCGGCGCAAGGGAGGACCGGCATGAGGCTCAAGGGCAAGGTCGCAATCGTGACGGGGGCCGGCGGCGGCTTCGGCGAGGGCATCGCGCGGCGTTTCGCGCAAGAAGGCGCCCGGGTGGCGGTGGTCGACCTGCGGGGGGATGCCGCCGAGCGGGTGGCGGCCGCGATCGGTAAGGCCGCGATCGCGGTCACGGCCGATGTCGGATCGCAGGCGGATGTGGAGCGCGCGGTCGCCCGCACGATGGAGGCCTTCGGCACGCCTCACATCCTCGTCAACAATGCCGGCACGACGCACCGGAACCAGCCGCTGATGGAGGTCGACGAGGACACGTTCGACCGCGTCTTCCGGGTCAACGTGAAGTCGATCTTCCATTTCGTGCGCGCCGTGGCGCCCGCCATGCGCGACAACGGCGGGGGCGTGATCCTCAATGTCGGCTCGACGGCCGGGATTCGGCCGCGGCCCGGCCTGACCTGGTACAACGCCTCGAAGGGCGCCGTGAACCTGATGTCGAAGTCGCTCGCCGTCGAACTCGCGCCCTGGAAGATCCGGGTCAACGCGCTCTGCCCGGTAATGGGCGAGACGGGGCTCCTCGAAGCCTTCATGGGATTGCCCGACACGCCCGAGAACCGGGCGAAGTTCATCGCCACGATCCCCCTCGGCCGGCTCTCGCGCGCGGAGGACATCGCCGCCACCGCCCTCTTCCTCGCCTCGGACGAGGCGGAGTTCCTCACCGGCATCGAGATGCCGATCGACGGCGGGCGGACCGTGTGAGGCAGGGAAGGCTACCTCGCGGCGCAGCCCGTCTGCCGTAATCCCTGTCCCGGGCGCATGCAGCGATAGCGGAATGCGACCCGGGATCCGCACAGGAATCCGCGAAGCGACCGCCTGTCGGCCACGGTGCCGGAGCAGGGAGCTGCCTCGCGGCAAATCCTCGTGCTGGATCCCGGATCCCCTTGCCGTGGCGCTACAATCGTCCGGAAAAGGAATGGAGCCGCCGGTGCGCGTGCGGATCGCCCGACGGCGGCTTCTTCTGCCTCACGCCCGCCCTTGTCTTGGTCCTCTGGTGATGCCATCGGCCGCATGGTGCCGACAGCCGCCGCCGGGATGCGAGGGGACGATGAACTGGGTGGAAGCGATCGGTTATCTCGGGACCGCCCTGACGATCACGTCCTCGGCGATGACGACCATGATCCCGCTGCGCATCCTCTCGATTCTCGCCAGCGTCGCGGTCATCACCTACGGCATCCTCACGGGCAGCCTGCCGGTGGTGCTCACCGAGGCGATCCAGATCCCGTTCAACACCTGGCGCCTCTACCAGATGGTGAAGCTCGTCAGGGATGTGGAGAAGGCGGCGGACGGCGACCTCTCCCTCGACTGGCTCAAGCCCTTCGGCACCTCGCGCCGCTTCAGGGCCGGCGAAGTCCTGTTCCGCATGGGAGATCCGGCGAGCGAGATGTACTACGTCGAGAGCGGCCGTTTCCGCATCGAGGAGCGCGGCATCGACATCGCGCCCGGCGCCATCGTGGGGGAGCTCGGCATGCTCTCGCCCGGCAACGTCCGCACCGCCTCGGTGGTCTGCGCCGAGGACGGGGTTGCGCTCTGCGTGCCCTATTCCGAGGTCAAGCAGCTCTACTACCAGAATCCCGAATTCGGCTTCTATTTCCTGAAGCTGACCAGCGAGCGCCTGTTCCAGGGCACCGGGCAGGGGGCGCGCGGAGCCGTCGCGATCCCCGAGCCGGAGGTGGCCTGATGCCGCCCGCCGGCCGGTCCCGCATGTGATCCCCGCGAAGGAGCCGATGACCGACTTCACCCTCGACCCGCGCCTGGCCGGCGACACGATCGCGATCGGCGACCTGCCGCTCTGCAGCGTGCTGCTCCTCGACGACGCGCGCTTTCCCTGGTTCGTCCTCGTGCCGCGGCGGGCGGGCCTGACGGAGATCACCGATCTACCCCCCGACGAGGCGGCGACTCTGATGCAGGAGATGCGGATCGCAACCGGGGTCATGCAGAGCCTCGCCAAGCCCGACAAGGTGAATCTCGGGGCGCTCGGCAATCTGGTTAGCCAGCTCCATATCCACGTCGTCGGGCGCTTCCGCTCCGACCCGGCCTGGCCCGGCCCGGTCTGGGGCCATGGCACCCGCACCCCCTACCCGCCCCACGCCGCCGCGCAGCTCGTCGAGCGCGCCCGGGCGCTGTTCCAGGCCGCCTGAGGAGGTTTCGTGATCACACCGCTGGACCGGCTCGGCTTCGCGCAGAGCCTTCTCGTCCGCCACTCCGCCGAGCGGACCGGCCCCACCCCGACCCTTGCCGATCATCCGGAGGCGGGCCTCGTCCTGTTCGCCGGGGAGATTCCGGTGCTGCGCCGGGCCGGCGAGAGCGCGAGCGCGATCCTCACGGCCGCCGACGGGGCGCGGGCGCCCGCGCCGCTCCCGCTCCTGTTCCTCGGGCGGGTCGAGGCGCGGCCGGTCTTCGCGGGCGCCCTGCCGGTCGATGCCGCGGCTTCCTACGCCGAGGACCCGTCCTACCGGGTCCTCGACCTGCGCTCCATCGCGGTCGAGGGCGCGGTGCCGCCCGCGGAGCTCGGCCTCCTCGCCACCGCGAAGTCGCTTCTCTCCTGGCACGCGCGCCACGGCTTCTGCGCGAATTGCGGGGCACCGACCACGATCGCCTGCGGGGGCTTCCGGCGCGACTGCTCTTCCTGCGGCAGCCAGCACTTCCCCCGCACCGACCCGGTCGTGATCATGCTGGTCACCCGGGGCGACCATTGCCTGCTCGGACGGCAGGCGCGGTTCCTGCCGGGGGTCTATTCCTGCCTCGCGGGCTTCCTGGAGCCCGGCGAGACGATCGAGGACGCGGTGCGCCGCGAGACCTTCGAGGAGGCCGGCCTGCGCGTCGGCGCAGTGCATTACCGCGCCTCCCAGCCCTGGCCCTTCCCCTCCTCGCTGATGATCGGCTGCGAGGCTGAGGCGCTCCACGACGAACTGGTGCTCGACCGGGAGGAACTGGAGGACGCCCGCTGGTTCTCCCGCGAGGAGGTGCGGCGGATGCTGGAGCGCCGCCACCCGGACGGCCTCCTCACGCCGCCGCCCATGGCGATCGCGAATCTCCTGGTGCGCGGCTTCGCGGACGGGTTCTGATCCGGTCTGCGAACACTCCGTTCGGAGAGCGGATCATCGCGCCCGCTTTAGCGAAGCCGACATCCGCAAGGCGAAACTGTCGATCGGATGTCGGATGAGGCCGCGTCAGCCCAGGCGAGGATGTCCGCTCCGCCCTTTCCCGGGCGCATGCAGCGCCAGCGGAATGCGACCCGGGAAAGGGCGGAGAACCATCCGCCTGAGCAGAGCCGGCGTCGCCTGGCGAAGCAATCGATCGGCCTGCGCTCAGTGCGCCATCAGCACCGGCATGGTGGCGTGGGCGAGGATGTGGCTGGTCGGCCCGCCGAAGATCATCTGGCGCAGGCGGCTCTGGGTGTAGGCGCCCTTCACGAGAAGGTCGCAGCCGAGCGCCTCGGCCTCCTCCAGGTAGATCTCGCCCGCGGTGCGGCGGCCGGCCGCGAGGGTGCGGCCCCGGGCCGAGAGGCCCTCGCGGGTGAGAGCCGCCGCCATCTGCTCGGCGCTCGGCCCCGGCACCATGCCGACATCGATCCCCAGCACCTCGATGCGGGCGGCCTGCCGCAGGAAGGGCTCCGCATAGGCCACCGTGCGGGCGGTCTCGGTGGAGCCGTTCCAGGCGATCAGCACGGTCTCCCCGAGGCTCTGGGGCGGGGTCTGCGGGGCGATGATGAGCGGGCGCCCGCTCTCGAACAGGGCCGCCTCCAGGGTCGTCATGCGCGGACCGCCCTCCCCGCCCGGGCGGCCCACCACGGTGGCACAGAACAGCCGGGCGTATTGAGCCAGGAAACCGTCGCCTGGCGGCGCGTCGGGGAGCCAGCGGTAGCGGGGAGCGGAGGGATTCGCTGCGGCGCTCTCGCGCCCGACCCCGTGCTCCTCCATGAAGGTGCAGAACTGGCTGCCGCAATCGCGGGCCTCGGCGAGATCGGCCTCCTCGTCGCGCACCCAGGTCATGCCGCCCACCATGTCGACCGGCACGTATTCGGCCAGCGCCGGGCGCAGGCCGAAGCCCTCGACGCAGGATCCGAACCGCTGGGCGGTCAGGAGCGCGGTTTCCAGCACGGAATCGAGCAGCGCGTGGCGCGCGACCGGGACGAGCAGGGTCTTCATGGCGGCCTCCGCGCGGATTGCATCATGGCCCTGCATCGGCGTCCAGAGGGGAGAGAGGCCAGAAGGGGCTGGCCCCTCGCGCGGCGGCGCCGAGTCTGCGAGAACCGGAGCATCGCTGCCCCGGGAGCGCTGCCATGCCCCATCCTCTACTCGATTTCGCGCCGGAGGTGCGGTCCGCGCTCGATGCGGGGGCGCCCGTGGTGGCACTCGAATCCACCATCGTCACCCATGGCATGCCGCATCCGCAGAACGTGGAGACGGCCCGGGCCGTCGCCGCCGTGGTGCGCGCGAACGGGGCGGTGCCGGCCATCGTCGCGGTGGTCGCGGGCCGCATCCGGATCGGGCTGCCGGAGGAGATTCTGGACTGGCTCGGCACGGCGAAGGAGGTGCTGAAGCTCAGCCGCGCCGACCTGCCCCATGCCGTGGCGGCGGGCCTCCACGGCTCCACCACGGTCGCCGCCACCATGATCTGCGCCCATCGCGCCGGGATCCGGGTGTTCGCGACCGGCGGGATCGGCGGCGTGCATCGCGGCGTCGAGGAGACGCTCGACATCTCGGCGGATCTCGACGAGCTCGCCCGCACGCCAGTCGCGGTGGTCTGCGCCGGCGCGAAGGCCATCCTCGACCTGCCCCGCACGCTCGAATATCTCGAGACCCGCGGCGTCCCGGTCGTGGGCTACCGCACCGACCGGTTCCCGGCCTTCTGGAGCCGGGACAGCGGGCTTCCGGCGCCGCTGCGCCTCGACACGCCCGAGGCGATCGCCGCCCTGATGCGGACCAAGGAGGCGCTGGACCTCGGCGGCGGCATCCTGGTGGCCAATCCGGTTCCGGAGGCGGACGAGATCCCGGCACGCGAGATCGCCGCGCTGATCGCGACGGCGGTGGCGCAGGCGCGGGCGGCCGGGATCGCCGGCAAGGCCGTGACCCCCTTCCTGCTGTCCCGCCTTCTCGACCTCACGGGCGGGCGCAGCCTGTCCACCAACATCGCGCTCGTGAAGAACAACGCCGCGCTCGCCGCGCAACTCGCGGTGGCCCTGCGGGGCGCGCGGTCCTCGGGCCCGCAGGCCGGCGCGGGCGCGCCAGGGGCCGAGCCGGGTCCCGCGCGTCGGACATCACCCGCGCGCGCCCCGTCCGGCGAAGGTTGGTGAGGCCCGCCGCAGCCGCAGGGCGTTCCCCACCACGAAGACGCTCGACAGGGCCATGGCGCCGGCGGCCAGGACCGGCGAGAGGAGCGGCCCGCCGAAGGCCCGCAGCAGGCCGGCCGCGACCGGGATCAGGGCCACGTTGCAGGCGGGATCGGGAGCTTCGCCCCCTGCGCCGCCTCCACCATGCGGACGATCTGGGCGAGCACCGCATCGGCCCCGACGCGCTCGACCGCGACCTCCAGGCTGCGGGTGCCGTTGACGGTGCCGCCCGTGACGGCGCCTCCGGCTCCTTGCGCACCGGCACCGGCTCGCCGGTGATCATGTTCTCATCCACCGCGGAGGCGCCCGCAACCACGCGCTCATCCGCGGGGAGGCGCTCGCCGGGGCGCACGCGCACGCGGTCGCCCGGGCTCAGGCTCGCCACCGGCACCTCGACCTCTGCCGAGCCGCGGATCAGCCGCGCGGTCTTGGGCGCGAGCCCACGGCCTCGGCCAGGGCCGTCGGGTCGTTGTCCGGCGCGAGGTCGAGGGTCGCGCGGCCGGTCGCGAGGTTGACGGCCACGCCCGAGACGCCCGGCACCGCCTCGCCTTGAGCACGCGCTCGATGCACCCCCTGCAGGACGTGCAGGTCATGCCCTCGACGGGCAGGGTGAGGCGGCGGGCGGTCGCGGTCATGGCAGCATTCTGGTGCGCGCGGCCGATACGGGAATCCGGCGCTGCCTCCGGGATACCGCTCCGCTTCGCGGCGCCTCTGCGCCCGCAACATGGTTTCGCCGCTCTTCGCCGCCAGAGCGGCCCGATGCACCGGATCCACGCAGCCCTGCTCCTCCTCGGCCTGCTTCTCCCTGGCCTCCTGGCGCCCGCAGGCGCTGAGGCCCATCCGCATGTCTGGGTCCAGGCGCGGAGCGAGGTGGTGCTGGACGAGGCCCGCAATCTCGTCGGGATGCGCGTCTCCTGGACCTTCGACCCCGACTATTCCGCCTTCGCGGTGCTGAACCTCGACTCGAAGCGCGACGGGGTGCCGGATCCCGACAAGCTCGCGACGCTCGCCCGCGAGCGCGTCGCGGCGCTGGCCGAAACCGGCTACTTCGTACAGGCGAAGCTCAACGGACGCCCTCTCGCCTTCTCGCCGCCGGGCGACGCCCGGGCCGAATACCGGGACGGGCGGCTGACGCTCTCCTTCACCCTCGCGCCACTCGCCTCGCCCGGCGCCGTGCGGACCCTCGTGGTCACCACCTCCGATCCGGATTTCTACGTCGCCTTCGGCCTCGCGCCCGGCCCCGAGGCGGTGCGGCTCGCCGGCTCGCCGGCCTGCCTCCTCAAGGTGACGCATCCGGCCAAGGAGGCGCGGATCGGCGAGCAGCTCATTCCGGATTCCGAGGCGACCGCCCGTCCGGGCGCCGCGGCTGCGACGGGCGCCGACTACACCGGCCGGGTGCTTGTCGCCTGTCCGTAGCCGTAGGGGCTGCCGGTTGAATGAGCGCTCCCTCCCGGGGCAGCCCCACTGCACCTCAGCATGAGGAGCGGGGTGGTTTCCATGCACGGTGTCTGGGACGGGGATGGGCCTCTGCTTCCGATCAAGGCCCTTCTTGAGGCGTCCGACAATCGCCAAACCGCTCGGTGGCCCGTCGCCTTCAGGCGGATTGCGGCGACGGCACGGGCCGCGCCGGCGGCGTCTCCTCCACCAGCGCCGGGATCACGGCCCGGAAGGTCGAGCCGCGGCCGGGCTCGCTCTCGACGCTGAGACGGCCCCGGTGGCGGTTGAGGATGTGCTTGACGATGGCAAGCCCGAGCCCTGTGCCGCCCTGCTGGCGGCTCGACACGGCATCGACCCGGTAGAAGCGTTCGGTCAGGCGCGGCAGGTGCTCGGGGGCGATCCCGGGACCGTCGTCCTGGACGGCGATCTCGATCTGGGGCGTACGCCCCTCCTCGCACGGGGTGCGGGCGACCCGCACCGCCACATGCGCGCCCTCGCCCCCGTACTTCACGGCGTTCTCCACGAGATTCTCGACGAGGCGCAGGATCTCGTCGCGGTCGCCGAGCACCGCGAGGGGTTCGGGATCCGCCTCCAGGGTCACCGCGACCCCGCGCTCCTCCGCGAGCGGGGTCAGCGAAACCACGATCTGGCGGGCGAGCGGCCCGACATCGATCGGGGTCGTCGGCGGCACGTGGGCCCGCAGCTCGATCCGCGAGAGCGAGAGCAGGTCGTCGATGAGCCGCGTCATGCGCAGCGCCTGCTCGCGCATGATGGCGAGGAAGCGGTCGCGCGCCGCGGGATCGTTGCGGGCCGGCCCCTGCAGGGTCTCGATGAAGCCGAGCAGGGAGGCGAGCGGCGTGCGCAGCTCGTGGCTGGCATTGGCCACGAAATCCACCCGCATGGCCTCGAGCCGCTTGGCCGAGGTGAGGTCGCGCAGGAACAGGACGAGGTTCGGCTGCCCTTCCGCATCCGACGACCCCTGCATGGCCCCGATCTGCACCTCGAAGGTGCGCTCGGTCGGAACACGGGGGGCGTAGAGGGTCTTCAGCGGCTCGCCCGAGTGGAGCACCGTCTCGATGCCGTCGAGCACGGCCGGGTCGCGCAGGGCGAAGGACAGCGGGTATTTCGGGCGCAGGGCCGGCAGCAGGGCGCGGGCCGCCGCATTGGCCTCGATGACGAGGGCGCGCCGGTCGATCAGGATCACCGGGTCGGGGATGTTGGCGAGGAGGGCCTCCGCGAGGCTGTGGCGGGTATCCCGCGCGGTCTCCCGGAGTGGCAGAGACCCTTCCGCGCGCGGCGAGGCCAGCCAGCCGCCCGCCAGGATGCTGACGAGGGCGCAGGCCCAGAACCACGGGTCGGCCGCCCGGTCATGGGCGACGATCGCGACGACGAGGAGGCCCGCGATCAGCGCGCCGCGCCATGCTGCCCGGCGGGCCGGCGCGCTCCGGCGCGGATCGAAGGGAAGGGACGGCATGAGGCCACTCTACGCGGGCCGCGTGACGGGTTCGCGATGGGAGGGAGAGGCGCTCCTCGGACCCGAGGCCTCAGGGATCGCCCATCCGGACGCGGGAACCGGATTCCTCCCCGTACCAACGGCCCAAGATGCTGCCGCATCGGGCCGTTGATACCCGGGACGGAGTTTAGCCCGCCGGCTCCTCCTCGTCCTCGGAGGCCTCGCGGGGGGTCAGGCGCACGCGCTTGGCGATCTCGTAGGCACCGAGCGCCGCGAGCGCGATGACGAAGGGCACCAGATAGTAGCAGACCCGGAACAGCAGCAGCGCGCCGAGCACGGATTCCCGCGGCAGGCCCGAGAGGGCGAGAAGCACGGTGGCCTCGAACACGCCGAGCCCGCCCGGGGCGTGGCTCGCGATGCCGAGCATGGCGGCGAGCACGTAGATCGCCACGAAGGCTTCGAAGCTGACGCCGTGGCCGTTTGGCAGCAGCACGTAGAGCACCCCCGCCGCCGCGCAGACGTCGCCCGCCCCGACCAGCATCTGGCTTAAGGAAACGCCGAGACCGGGCAGTTCGAGCCGCCAGCCCCTCACCCGCACGCTGCGCCGCCTCTGCGTGACCCAGGCGAGATAGCCGAGCACCGCCGCCAGGGCGGCGAAGCCCAGCCCCTGGTTGATCCGGCTGCTGACCGAGGTGAGGCGCGACAGGGGTTCGGCCTCGCGCACGAGGCTGAAGCCCAGGACCGCCCCCATGCCGAGCCAGAAGGTGAAGCCCGCCACGATGGTGAGCGCCGCGATCCGCCCCGGGCTCAGGCCCTTGCCCGAATAGATCCAGTACCGGATCGTGCCTGCCGTCAGGAGCGGGAAGCCGAGGTTGAAGCTCACCGCGTAGCTCGTGAACGAGGCGAGCGCCGTCGTCCGGTACGGCACCCTGATCCTGAGCTGGCGCAGCGCCAGGGCGTCGTAGCAGGTGAGGAACAGGTAGCTCACCGCGACCAGCATCACGGCGAGGCTCACCTGCTCGGCCGTCGCGGCCGTGAAGGCGGCGCGCAGCTCCGACCACGTCACCGTCGAGACGAGTTCGTAGAGGACGCCGAGCGAGATCAGGAACAGGATCGCGCTCGCGGCGGTGCCGATCCAGGCGTAGCGCCGCCTCCGATGCCCGGTCCCCTCGGCCCTGACCTCCGCTCTGACCTCGGGCGGGGGACCCGGATCCTGGCCGGAGGGATCGTCGTCCCGCGGCAGCGCGGTCGGTGCAGCCCGCGCGAGGTGCTTGTCCTCTCTGGCGAAATTCATGTCGTCGGCGTCCGACTCCGCTGGCCGCCGGCGAGACCTGCCCGTCTCGGGAGGCACCCGGTCGGCCCGTTCGGCGGCACTCCGACCGAGCCCCGCTTGCGCCCGCCATTTAGGCGTTTGCGGGCGGGAAGGCCAGACGACCGGATGGCCGGGCGTCCCGAGCAGGCCGGGTCGACCCTTCGTGCCGAGGCGGATTCAGTCCGCCACCGGCATCGCGACGCTGAGGAATGAAACCGGCTGATTGAGCGCTTCCTCCGACGGCACCCTCGACCTCCTCATGCTGAGGTGCTCCTTCGGAGCACCTCAGCATGAGGAGCGGGGCGATTTCCACCCACATTGGTTTCGATTCAGGGCGAGAACCGCGCTCCGAGGCTGTAGGTGTCGCCCCGGAAGATCTGCCGGACATAGGTGAGGGTCTCGCCGCCGCGCCACGTGCGGCGCTCGACCGCGAGGCAGGCGCCGCCGAGCGGCAGGTCGAGGGCGCGAGCGAGGCGCGCTGCGGCGTTGATCGCCGTGATGCGGTGCGAGGCCTCCGTCCAGGGCACGTGGCGCAGGAGCCAGGTGCCCGGCGGCACCCGGGCGAAATCGGCCGCGGCCGCAGCCGGCACGGCCGCGAGGCTGATCAGGCGCTCCTCCCAGGCGAAGGGACGCCCGTCCGCAAGGTGGCGGCAGGTGAGGTCGAGGAGAGGCTGGCCGGGCGTGAAGCCGGATTCCGCCGGCTCCGCCGCCCCCGCCGGACGCTCGCGCCGGGCGACGAGTTCGAGCGCATAGCGGGCACCCCGGGCCTCGATCTCGCTCGGGATGTCGGGGATCTGCAGCACGGCCGATTGCCGGGCGGGCCGGGCCACGAACGAGCCGGCCCGGCGGCGGCGCTCGATCAGCCCCGCCTCGGCGAGGCCGGCCAGCACCTTGTTCACGGTCATGCGCGAGCAGCCGTAGAGGGCCGACAGCTCCGACTCGAAGGGGATGCGATGGCCCGGCGGCCATTCGCCGGACAGGATCCGCCCTTCGAGGTCGCCGCGGATGCGCGCGTTGAGCGTCGCCGCCCGGGTCACGCGGCGAGCCTTGCCAGGGCGGACCGGAAGCGTGCCGCCACCGCCTCGCGCTTCAGGTGCCGGCCCTGCGCCACGACCCGCCGCCCCGCCCGCCAGACGCTCTCCACCGCGCCGTCGCGGGCGGCGAAGATCCAGCCGTCGAGCCACGCATCGCCGGCGCGCTCCGCGAGGGCCGGATGGTCGGGATCGAGGCCGACGATGTCGGCGAGGCACCCCGCCGCGAGCCCGCAGGCCACCCCGAGCGCCTGCCCTCCCCCGGCGAGGCAGGCCTCGACGAGCGCCCGCCCGGTCGAGAGGGAGTGCGGCGAGGTCGCGATGTTGCGCGCGCGCCCCGCGAGGCGCTGGCCGTATTCGAGGAGCCGCATCTCCTCCGCGGCCGAGATCAGCACGTTCGAGTCGCTGCCGATGCCGAACCGCCCGCCCTCGCGGGCGAAGGCGGCAAGCGGAAACAGGCCGTCGCCGAGATTGGCCTCGGTGATCGGGCAGAGCCCCGCGACCGCGCCGCTCCGCGCGAGCCGGCGGGGTCTCGGCCTCGCTTAAGTGCGTGGCATGGATCAGGCACCAACGCCCATCGACGGGGGCATGGTCGAGGAGGAGGTCGACCGGGCGCGCGCCGGTGGCGGCAAGGCACTCCTCCACCTCCCGCACCTGCTCGGCCACATGGATGTGGACCGGCCCACCTCCCGCGAGCGGCAGGAGCGCTTCGACCTCCGCCGGGGTCGCGGCCCGCAGGCTGTGGGGCGCGACCCCGACCACGGCGTCGGGGAGGCCCGCCACGGCCCGGCGGCTTGCCGCCATCAGGTCCGCGAAACGCTCGGGGTCGGTCACGAAGCGGCGCTGCCCGGCGCTCGGCGGCAGCGGGCCGAAGCCGCCATGGGCGTAGTAGACCGGGAGCAGGGTGAGGCCGATGCCCGTAGCGTCAGCCGCCGCCGCGATGCGGGAGGCCATCTCGGCCGGATCGGCATAGGGGGCGCCCGCCGGATCGTGGTGCAGGTAGTGGAACTCGCCGACGCGCGTGAAGCCCGCCTCCAGCATCTCCACATAGGCCTGCGCTGCCACCGCCTCGACGTCGTCCGGCTGCATGCGGTCGACGAACCGGTACATCACCTCGCGCCAGGTCCAGAAGGAATCGAGGCCGGCACCCCGCCGCTCGGCGAGGCCGGCCATGCCGCGCTGGAAGGCGTGGCTGTGCAGGTTCGGCAGGCCCGGAAGCCCGATTACCCCGGTCTCGTCACCGGGGGCGGCGGGCACGCCCCGGGTCACCGCCGTGATCCGTCCGTCCCGGATGTCGAGGGCGACGCCCTCCGCCCAGCCGTCGGGCAGAAGGGCGGAGCGGAACCAGAGCCGTGCCATCGCGGGTCCTCCCCTGACGCGCGGGACGGATGGACAAGGCTCCGCGCGGCCGATTATGTCTATACATACTCGGCGCGCATCGCCATCCCGGCGCAGGAATCGTCCCATGCAGTGCGACCGCCTCTGGCACAACGCCCGGCTCGCCACCCTGGCTGAAAGCCGGCCCGGCCTCGGTCTCGTGGAGGATGGGGTGATCGCTGCCCGCGACGGGCGCATCCTTCATGCGGGGCCCACCGCGGAGGCACCGTCCTTCGCGGCGCGCGAGACGATCGACTGCGAGGGCCGCTGGATCACCCCGGGGCTGATCGACTGCCACACCCACCTCGTCTTCGGCGGCGACCGGGCGCAGGAATTCGAGGCGCGCCTCGCGGGCGCCAGCTACGAGGAGATTGCGCGGGCAGGCGGCGGCATCGTGTCGACGGTGCGGGCGACGCGGGCGGCCTCGGAGGACGATCTCGTGGCGGGCGCGCTCCGGCGCCTCGACGCGCTGATCGCCGAGGGCGTGACCACGGTCGAGGTGAAGTCCGGCTACGGCCTCTCCCTCGCGGCGGAGCGCGCGAGCCTGCGGGCTGCTCGGCGGCTCGGGGCGGAGCGCGACGTCACGGTGACGACCACTTTCCTCGGCGCCCACGCCCTGCCGCCCGAGGAGAGCGACCGGGACCGCTTCATCGACCGCATCTGCGCGGAGATGCTGCCGGCGATCGCGCAGGAGGGCCTCGCCGACGCGGTCGATGCCTTCTGCGAGGGGATCGCCTTCTCGCCGGTTGAGACCGCGCGGGTGTTCGAGGCCGCGCGGGACGCGGGGCTGCCGGTGAAGCTCCACGCCGATCAGCTCTCGAATCTCGGCGGGGCGGCGCTCGCGGCCCGCTTCGGCGCGCTCTCGGCCGACCATCTGGAATATACGGACGAGGCCGGGGCCGCCGCGATGGCTCAGGCCGGCACCGTCGCGGTGCTCCTGCCCGGCGCCTTCTACTTCATCCGGGAAACCAAGGTGCCGCCGGTCGACCTGTTTCGCCGCCACGGCACCCGGATCGCGCTCGCCACCGACTGCAATCCCGGCACCTCGCCGCTGACCTCGCTGCTCCTCGTCCTCAACATGGGCGCGACGCTGTTCCGCCTCACGGTCGAGGAATGCCTCGCGGGCGTCACCCGGGAGGCGGCGCGGGCGCTCGGGCGCCTGCACGACCTCGGCACGCTGGAAGCGGGCAAGTGGTGCGACCTCGCCATCTGGGACATCGAGCGCCCGGCCGAACTCGTCTACCGCATGGGCTTCAATCCGCTCCATGCCCGCATCCGGAGGGGCCGATGAGCAGCGTCGCGATCACGCCGGGCTGCGTTCCGCTCTCCGGCTGGCGCGCCATCCTGGCCGGGGCCGCAATCCGGCTCGACGAAAGCTGCCGGCCCGCCATCGCGCGCGCGGCCGAGGCGGTGGCGGCGATCGTCACCCGGGCCGAGCCCGTCTACGGGATCAATACCGGGTTCGGGAAGCTCGCGACGGTGCGGATCGACGCCGCCGACCTCGCCACGCTCCAGCGCAACATCGTGCTCTCGCACGCGGCCGGAACCGGCGAGCCGATGCCGGTTGCGGTCGCCCGGCTGATGATGGCGCTCAAGCTCGCGAGCCTCGGCCAGGGTGCCTCGGGG
Source organism: Methylobacterium nodulans ORS 2060 (assembly GCF_000022085.1). Lineage (NCBI taxonomy): Bacteria > Pseudomonadati > Pseudomonadota > Alphaproteobacteria > Hyphomicrobiales > Methylobacteriaceae > Methylobacterium > Methylobacterium nodulans. The sequence goes on along the minus strand of NC_011894.1, from coordinate 1,111,109 downwards.
GTGCGGCCGGAGACGGTCGCCCTTCTCGAAGCGATGCTGGCGCGGGGCGTGACCCCGCTCGTGCCGGCGCAGGGCTCGGTCGGCGCCTCGGGCGACCTCGCCCCCCTCGCCCATATGACGGCGGCGATGATCGGCGTCGGCGCGTGCATCGACGAAGCGGGCACGCGGATCCCGGCGGCCGAGGCCCTGTCCCGCGTGGGCCTGGAGCCGCTGACGCTCGGCCCGAAGGAGGGGCTCGCCCTCCTCAACGGCACGCAGTTCTCGACCGCCTATGCGCTCGCGGGGCTGTTCGGGGCCGAGGATCTGCTCCGGGCCGCCCTTGTCGCGGGGGCGCTGTCGGTCGATGCGGCGCGTGGCTCGGACACGCCCTTCGACCCGCGCATCCACGCGCTGCGCCGCCACCGCGGCCAGATCGAGACGGCGCGCGCCCTGCGGGACCTCCTCTCCGGCTCGGCGATCCGGGCCTCGCACCTCGTCGGGGACGAGCGGGTGCAGGATCCCTATTGCCTGCGCTGCCAGCCCCAGGTGATGGGGGCGGCCCTCGACCTGCTGCGGCAGGCGGCCGCGACCCTGGAGACGGAAGCCAACGGCGTCTCGGACAATCCGCTCGTTTTCCCCGAGACCGGCGAGGCCCTGTCGGGCGGCAATTTCCACGCCGAGCCGGTCGCCTTCGCGGCCGACATGATCGCGCTTGCCCTCTGCGAGATCGGCGCGCTGTCCGAGCGGCGCATCGCGCTTCTCGTCGATCCGGCCCTGTCCTCGGGCCTGCCCGCCTTCCTGACGCCCCGGCCGGGGCTGAATTCGGGCTTCATGATCCCGCAGGTCACGGCGGCGGCCCTCGTCTCGGAGAACAAGCAGCGCGCCCATCCGGCGAGCGTCGATTCGATCCCGACCTCCGCCAACCAGGAGGACCACGTCTCGATGGCGGCTCATGGCGCGCGGCGCCTGCTGCCGATGGTCGAGAATGCGATGGCGGTGATCGCCATCGAGCTGCTCGCCGCCGCGCAGGGCTGCGACTTCCTGGCGCCGCTGCGGTCGAGCGAGCCCCTGGAGCGGGTGCGCGCGCGCCTGCGCGCCGCCGTGCCGCGCCTCGACGAGGACCGGTATTTTCATCCCGACCTCGCTGCCGCCGCGGCCCTGGTGCGCGGCGGGGCCGTGGTGGAGGCGGCGGGCGTGGGCCTGCCGGGGGTGAGCGGGGGCGTCGCGTGACCCACGCAGCCGCTTCCGAGTTCGGCGCGGGCAGCGCAGGGAACCCCTCTCCCGTGCGGGAGAGGGGCAGGGGTGAGGGTCCCGGACCCTCCCGCAAGATGGCTGAGACGGCAGTGCTGGCAGCGGCACGGTTCAGCCGTCTTGCGGAACCACCTGGTCCCTCGCCCCTACCCCTCTCCCGCACGGGAGAGGGGATCCCGCGCTTCCCGCGCCTTCATCGCAGAGGATGGCATCGTCCCCTCATCAGGCAGAATCGCGCGTCATGACATCCCCCTGGCTCACCGTCCGGCAGGGCACGGCCCCGCTGATCCTCAGCCTGCCGCATACCGGCACGGAGATCCCGCCGGAGATCGAGGCTGCCCTGGTCTCGCCCTGGCTCGCCCGCAAGGACACCGACTGGTGGATCGAGCGGCTCTACGACTTCGCCGCCGGCCTCGACGCCACGATCATCCGCACGGCTTTGTCCCGCACGGTGATCGACGTGAACCGGGATCCGTCGGGCGTCTCGCTCTATCCGGGACAGGCGACGACGGAGCTGTGCCCGACCACCACCTTCGACGGCGAGCCGCTCTACCGGGAGGGCGAGGGCCCGGACGTGGCGGAGAGGCGGACCCGCTGGTTCGACCCCTACCATGCGGCGCTGCAGGGCGAGATCGCGCGGCTGCGGCGGCTCCATCCGCGGATCGTGCTCTATGACTGCCATTCGATCCGCTCGGAGATCCCCCGCCTCTTCCCCGGCCTGCTGCCCCATTTCAACATCGGCACCGACGGGGGCCGGACCTGCGATCCCGCCCTTCAGGACGAGATCGAGCGGATCTGCGCGGCGACCGGGCTGAGCGTGGTCAGCAACGGCCGGTTCCGGGGCGGCTTCATCACCCGCGCCTATGGGTGCCCGGCGGACGGCGTCCACGCGGTGCAGATGGAACTCGCCTGCCGGGCCTACCTGGACGAACCAGTCGGGCCGGTCGGGCCCGAGACCTGGCCTGTGCCCTACGATCCCGTCCGGGCCGCGCCGGTCCGCACGGCCCTCGAATCGATCCTCGCCGCGTGCCTCGCCTTCGGAGCCCGCCCGACATGACCCGCCTCGACAATGCCCGCATCGTCCGCGCTCCCCGCGGCCCCGCCCTCACGGCCAAGAGCTGGCTCACCGAGGCGCCCCTGCGGATGCTGATGAACAACCTCGATCCGGATGTCGCGGAGCGGCCGGGCGACCTCGTCGTCTATGGCGGCATCGGCCGGGCGGCGCGGGACTGGGCCAGCTTCGACCGGATCGTCGCCGCGCTCAAGGACCTCGACGAGGACCAGACGCTCCTCGTGCAGTCGGGTAAGCCGGTCGGAATCTTCCGCACCCATCCGGACGCGCCGCGGGTGCTGATCGCCAATTCCAACCTCGTGCCGCACTGGGCGACCTGGGCCCATTTCCACGAGCTCGATCGCAAGGGCCTGATGATGTACGGCCAGATGACGGCCGGCTCCTGGATCTACATCGGCAGCCAGGGCATCGTGCAGGGCACCTACGAGACCTTCGTGGAGATGGGCCGCCAGCATTACGGCGGCGACCTCGCGGGGCGCTGGATCCTGACCGCGGGCCTCGGGGGCATGGGCGGCGCGCAGCCGCTCGCCGCCACCATGGCCGGGGCCTCCTGCCTCGCCGTCGAGTGCCGGGCATCGAGCATCGAGTTCCGCCTGCGCACGGGCTATGTCGACGTCCAGGCCCGCGACCTCGACGAGGCGCTCGCCCTGATCGACGAATCCTGCCGGGCGCGGGTGCCCCGCTCCGTGGCGCTCATCGGCAACGCCGCCGAGGTCTTCGCCGAGATCCAGCGCCGTGGCGTGCGGCCGGATTGCGTCACCGACCAGACCTCCGCGCACGACCCCGTCAATGGCTACCTGCCCCGGGGCTGGAGCATCGCCGAGTGGGAGGCGCGGCGCGAGAGCGACCCGGACGGGGTCGCGGCGGCCGCCAAGCGCTCCATGGCCGAGCAGGTGCGGGTGATGCTGGCCTTCCACCGGGCCGGCGTGCCGACCGTCGATTACGGCAACAACATCCGGCAGATGGCGCTGGAGGAAGGGGTGGCGGACGCCTTCGCCTTCCCGGGCTTCGTGCCGGCCTATATCCGCCCGCTCTTCTGCCGCGGCGTCGGGCCGTTCCGCTGGTGCGCCCTCTCGGGCGATCCGGAGGACATTTACCGCACCGACGCCAAGGTGAAGCAGCTTCTGCCCGACAATGCCCACCTGCACCGCTGGCTCGACATGGCCCGGGACAAGATCCGGTTCCAGGGCCTGCCGGCGCGGATCTGCTGGGTGGGCCTGGGCGACCGCCACCGGCTCGGCCTTGCCTTCAACGCCATGGTGCGCAGCGGGGAGCTCAAGGCGCCGATCGTGATCGGGCGCGACCACCTCGATTCCGGCTCCGTCGCCTCCCCCAACCGGGAGACGGAGGCGATGCGCGACGGCTCGGACGCGGTCTCGGACTGGCCGCTTCTCAACGCCCTCCTCAACACCGCCTCGGGCGCCACCTGGGTGTCGCTCCACCACGGCGGCGGGGTCGGGATGGGCTTCTCGCAGCATGCCGGCATGGTGATCGTCTGCGACGGCAGCGAGGCCGCGGACCGGCGCCTGGAGCGGGTGCTGTGGAACGATCCGGCCACGGGCGTGATGCGCCACGCCGATGCCGGCTACCCGGAGGCGATCGCCTGTGCGCGGGAACAGGGGTTGGTCCTGCCGAGCCTGGGCTAGCGGATGTTTCGATGCCAGTCGGTATGATACGGCTCCGGTTGATTTCTTCCGAGACGAGGCCGCGCGGGGAACCCCTCTCCCGTGCGGCTGAAATCCCGCCTGTGGCAGCTAACCCCAGCCCTCATGCTGAGGTGCAGGGCGGCTTCCATGCAAGTCAGTGCTCACGGCCGAGGCGCCGGCGATGATGAGGACGGGCGTCACAGGCCGGCTCAGGCCGCGGCGCGGGGCAGCCCGTAGCGCGCCGCCGGCCGGGCGTTCGAGAGATGGGGCAGCATCTGCTGCCGCGCCGCCTCGTAGGCCTCCCAGTCACCGGCATCCGGGAGCGCCGGAATGGTTACGAACTCGCCCGCATCGAGCCCGGCGAGCGCCGCATCGACCATGTCCCCGGGAGTCATGACCCAGGATTCCGGTAGGTTGCCGAGCGGGTTGCCGGCGATCTCCCAGAACTCCGTGCCGGTGGCCCCGGGCAGCACGGCCTGGACCCGCACACCCGTCTGGCCGAGTTCCTTGCGCAGCGACTGGCTGAAGGCGAGCACGAAGGCCTTGCTCCCCCCGTAGACGCCGTTGAGGATCTCCGGGCCGATCGCCACGATCGACGCGATGTTGATGAGGGTGCCGCCGCCCCGCGCCACGAGCCCGGGCACGGCCGCGTAGGTGAGGCGCATCACCGCCGTGACGTTCACGGCGATCATCGCGGCCATGCGCTCGACGTCCGAGGCGAGGAGCGGCGCCGCGGCTCCGAAGCCCGCATTGTTCACGAGCATCGTCAGGCTGTCGTCGGTGCGCAGCACCGTCTCGACGCCGGCAAGCTGCGCGGGATCGGTCAGGTCGGCCGCGATCGTGCCGACGGCGCGGCCGTGACGCGCGGTGATCCCCTCGGCGACCGCCTGGAGGCGCGCGGCGTTGCGGGCAACGAGGATGAGGTCGTGGCCCCGGGCCGCCAGGCGATCGGCATAGACGGCGCCGATCCCCGCCGAGGCGCCCGTGACGAGGGCCGTTCCGCTGTTCCGCTCGGTCGTCATGATCTCTGTCCACTCGAGCCGCGCCGGGGCGGCGATGGCAGGACCCTACGGCTGGACCCCTTCGTCTCAAATGTCGTATATACCACTTTTCAGGACATGGGAGCGACCCGATGCGCAGCGTGGCCTTCCTGCTCTTTCCCGGCTTCCAGATGATGAGCCTCGCGGCCGTGACCGCCTTCGAGCTCGCCAATGCGGCCTCCGGCGATGCCGCCTATACGGTGAACTTCCTGTCGGAGACGGGAGGGCCCGTCGCGAGCTCCATCGGGGCTGCCGTCGAGACGCAGCCCTTCGGGGAGGCCCACCACGACACGGTCGTCGTGGTCGGTGAGCTGTCGGCGGGCCTCGCACCGGCGGGCTTCATCGCCGGCGTGCAGGCGGCGAGCCGGCGTACGCGGCGGATTGCCGGCATCTGCACCGGTGCCTTCCCGCTGGCGCAGGCGGGCCTGCTCGACGGGCGGCGGGCGACCACCCATTGGGCCTATGCCCGCGCGCTTCAGCGCCTCTATCCGGCGGTGAAGGTGGAGGAGGACCGCATCTTCATCGCTGATGGTCCCGTCTGGACCTCGGCCGGGATGACCGCCGCGATCGATCTCGCGCTCGCCCTGATCGAGGAGGATCTGGGGCGTGACATGTCGCGGGCTCTGGCCCGCAAGCTCGTGGTCTATCACCGGCGCTCGGGCGGCCAGTCGCAATTCTCGGCGCTCCTGGAGCTCGAGCCGAAATCCGACCGGATCCAGAGCGCCCTCACCTATGCGCGGCGCAACCTGCGCAACCCGCTGTCGGTCGAGGAACTCGCCGAGGCCGCGCATCTGAGCCCGCGCCAGTTCAGCCGGGTCTTCCGCGCGGAGACCGGGCAATCCCCCGCCAAGGCAGTGGAGAACCTGCGCCTCGAAGCGGCCCGGGCGATGATGGAGGACGGCCGCCACGCGATCGACGTGGTGGCGCGGGAGACGGGCTTTGCCGACCGCGAGCGGATGCGGCGCGCCTTCCTGCGCGCCTTCGGGCAGCCGCCGCAGGTGATCCGCCGCAGCGCCCGCGCCGAGGAGATCCGGGCCGCCTGACCGGCGATGTCCGGAAATGCGGGGTTTACGACATTCCGCCCCCCGGACCGCCAGCCTAGGCTTGGGCATCCGCCTCCTGTCCCCGGGATGCCCTCGCCATGTTCCAGGTCACGATCAACGGCCGCGACCATCGGGTGGATGTCGAGCCCGACACGCCGCTCCTCTGGGTCCTGCGGGACACGCTCGGCCTCAGCGGCACCAAGTACGGCTGCGGCATCGCCCAGTGCGGCGCCTGCACGGTTCTGGTCGATGGTCAGGCGACCCGCTCCTGCCAGCTGCCGATCGAGAGCCTGGGCCCCGCGAAGGTCCAGACCATCGAGGCCATCGAGCAGGATCCGGTCGGCCGCAAGGTGGTGGAGGCCTGGGTGTCGGGGCAGGTGCCGCAATGCGGCTACTGCCAGTCGGGTCAGGTCATGGCCGCCACCGCCCTCCTCAAGCAGACGCCCAGGCCGACCGACGCGGACATCGCGGCCGCGATGACCAATCTGTGCCGCTGCGGCACCTACAACCGCATCGCCGCCGCCGTGCGGCAGGCCGCCGCCTGAGGAGGCCGGCATGACGCAGCTCCCGACATCCGACCTCTCGGCTGCCGTCCCGGTCGTCGCGCCCGAGGGCGTCGCCAATCTCTCCCGCCGCCGCTTCCTCGGCACCGCCGCGGGTGCGCTGGTGCTCGGCATCGCCCTGCCGGGCGGCCGGGCGCGAGCCGAGGCGCAGGGTCCCGCCGAGGGGGCGGGCGCCGTCGCGCCCAAACCCGGCACCCGGGTGCCGGCCTTCCTGGAGATCCGCCCGGACGGCACCGTGCGGCTGCTCAGCCCCTTCGTCGAGGGCGGGCAGGGCATCGCCACCGGCATGGCGCAGATCGTCGGCGAGGAGCTCGACGTGAACCCGGCCCGCTTCCTGGTAGAATGCGCGCCGCCCGGTCCCGACTACGCCGTGGTGAACGGCCTGCGCATGACCGGCGGCAGCTTCTCCACCCGCTCCAGCTACGCGCTGATGCGCCAGCTCGGCGCCACGGCCCGCGACATGCTGATCCGCGCCGCCGCCGCTCGGCTGAAGGTGCAGGAGAGCGAGCTCACCACCCGCGACGGCACCGTCCTGCACCAAGCCTCGGGCCGCGCCCTGCCCTATGGCGATCTCGCCGCCGCGGCCCTGGCGCTCAAGCCCAGCGAGAGCGTGCCCCTGCGCGACCCGAAGGACTTCCGCTACATCCGCCAGCCGGTTCCCCGCATCGACGTGCGCGACAAGTCGACCGGGCGTGCGGTCTATGCCATCGACCTGACGGTCGCGGGCATGCTCCACGCCGCAATCCGGCACGCACCCTATCCGGGGACCGAGCCCGAGAGCCTCGACAACGAGGCCGAGGTCCGGCGGATGCCCGGCGTGCACGGGGTGCATCGGGTCCCCGGCGCCGTGGCGGTGACGGCCGACAGCTGGTTTCGGGCCCGCAAGGCCGTCGACGCCCTGAGCCTGCGCTGGACCGCCCCGAAGCCGCACGGGATCGACACCGTGGCGGCCGACTTCTCGTCGGAGGGCATGCGGGCGGCGCTTGGCTCGGCGACGGGGCAGGGCCACGTGGCCGAGCAGGAGGGCGACGTTGAGGGTGCCTTCGCGCGCGCCGCCACGATCATCGAGGCCGAGTACCACGCGCCCTACCTCGCGCATGCGCAGCTCGAGCCGCCCTCCGCCATCGCCCGCTTCAACCCGGACGGCACGCTCGATGTCTGGACGCCCAACCAGATGCCGGAGGTGTTCCAGGCGGTCTCGGCTCAGGTCGCGGGGCTTGCGCCCGACAGGGTGCGGATCCACTCGCCGATGCTCGGCGGCTTCTTCGGCCGCCACTTCTCCTACGGGCCGGCCAATCCCTATCCGCAGGCCATCCTGCTGGCCAAGGTGACGGGCCGGCCCGTGAAGGTGCTGTGGTCGCGCGAGGAGGAGTTCCTCAACGATGCGCTGCGCCCGCTGAGCACCAGCCGGTTCCGTGCCGCCCTGGACGCCGCCGGCCAGCCCACCGCGATCACGGTGCGCACGGTCGGCGAGGGGCCAATCGGCCGCTGGTTCGGGGCGGTGTTCAAGAGCCCGGTCGATTCCTCCGCGGTCGAGGGGATCGTCGAGAAGCCCTACGCCATCCCGAACCGCCGCATGACCTTCGTGAAGCTGGCCCATCCGGTCACCATCGCCTTCTGGCGATCGGTCGGCCACTCGATGAACGACTTCTTCTACGAGGGCTTCCTCGACGAGGTCGCGCAGGCGGGCGGGCAGGACCCCTTCGCTCTGCGGATGGCGCTCCTCAAGGACAAGCCGCGCCACCGCCGGCTCCTCGAAGAGGTGGCCGATCTCGCGGGCGGCTGGAGGCGGGGCCCCTACGAGGCCGAGGGCGGCAGGCGCGCGCGGGGCATTGCCATGGCCTCCCCCTTCGGCTCGGAGACCGCCACCATCGCGGAAGTCTCGGTGGAGGGCGGCGAGGCGCGGGTGCACAATCTCTGGATCGCGTTCGATCCAGGCAGCGTGGTCAACCCGGCGATCGTCAGGGCGCAGGTGGAATCGGCGGCGGCGCTCGGGCTGTCCGCGGCCCTGTTCGAGCAGGTGGTCTACCGGGACGGCCTGCGGCAGGCGCGCAACTTCGACGCCTATCCGATCCTGCGCCGCGAGCACATGCCGGCGGTGCATGTGCGCATCATCGAGAGCGGCGCGCCGATGGGCGGCGTCGGCGAGCCCGGCCTGCCCGGCGTGCCGCCGGCGGTGGCGAATGCGGTCGCGGCGCTCACCGGCCAGCGCATCCGGGCGCTGCCGCTTGCCAACGCCAAGCTGTCCGGCGCCTGAACCGATACCGGGACGGAACAGCTCGGCAGGCTTGCGTTGCCCTCCTCCCGCGGAGCGGGCGGTCGTGATCGGGCAACCTTGCGGCGATCTCGGCCTGACTTGCGCTCCGACACCCGTTCTGCAAGGGCGGGGCGGTGCCGCAGGAGACAGCCATGAGCCGCGAAACCCCGCCCGCCTGGTCGAAGCGCAGCCTCGCCGCGCAGGCGATGGGCCATATCGATCCGCTGACGAAGGCGGTCGTGCCGCCGATCCACCTCGCCTCGACCTATATCCGCGATCCCGACAACCAGTACAGCTCGGGCTATTGCTACGGCCGGCCGGACAACGCCACGGTGCGGGAGGCCGAGGCCGTGCTCGCCATGCTGGAGGAGGCGCCGGCCGGGGCGCTCCTGTTCGGCTCCGGCATGGCGGCGGCCACCGCCGTGTTCGGGGCGCTCGATCCCGGCGACCACGTGGTGGCGCCGACCGTAATGTACTGGGCCCTGCGCCGCTGGCTCGGCCAGGAGGCGACGCGCTGGGGCCTCAAGGTCGATTTCGTCGCGACCGACGACCTCAATGCCCTGCGGGCGGCCGTGATCCCGGGCAAGACCAAGCTCGTGTGGCTGGAGACCCCCGCGAACCCGCTCTGGACCATCACGGACATCGCGGCGGCTGCGGAGATCGCCCATGCGGCGGGCGCGCGGCTCGCGGTCGATTCCACCGCCGCCTCGCCCGTGGTCACGCGCCCGCTCGCGCTCGGAGCCGACGTGGTGATGCATTCGGCCACCAAGGTGCTGAACGGGCATTCCGACGTGATCGCGGGCGTGCTGGCCGGGGCGCGGATCGATGCGTTCTGGGCCCGCATCCAGAGCGTGCGCTCCAGCCAGGGCGCCATCCTGGGTCCCTTCGAGGCCTATCTGCTGCTGCGGGGCCTGCGCACCCTGCACCTGCGCATCGCTGCCCAGATGGCGGGCGCTGCCGCGCTCGCGGAGCGCTTCGCGGCCCATCCTTACGTCCTCGCCGTGCTCTATCCGGGCCTGCCGGAACATCCGGGCCACGCGGTCGCGGCCCGGCAGATGGAGGGCGGGTTCGGCACGATGCTGTCGATCCGCGTGAAGGGGGGCGAGGCGGCCGCGATCGGGACGGCTGCCCGCGTCGCCCTCTGGAAGCGCGCCACCTCGCTCGGCGGCGTCGAGAGCCTGATCGAGCACCGGGCCTCCGTCGAGGGGCCCGGAACCCCCTGCCCTCCCGACCTGCTGCGCCTCTCCACCGGCATCGAGGATCCGGACGATCTGTTCGCGGATCTCGACGCGGCCCTGCGCGGGGCGGCCTGAGGCCGCCCCGCGCGGGCGGGCTGAGGTCGCCCTGCGCGGGCGGGCTGAGGCGGTGCGGCTCATGGTAAACTGCCCGTAAATGCGGATGCCGCCGCGGGAAACGGGTGTGCCGAGGATTCTCTCGACACGCCGCCCTTCATCGAACCGATCCCATCCCGGCGCGTTCTCCTGCAAAGCTCATTGTGCCCGGGGATCCGCCATGCCTGCCGCCCTGCCTGCCGCGCTTCTCGGTGCGCAGCTCATCCTCACCGCTGCGGCCGACGGTCCGCCGCGCTTCGACGTCGCCGCGACCTGCAACTCGCCCGGCCGGAACGCCGTGGCCGCCGAATCCAGCTCGGATGGCTGCCTGCGCTCCGAGCGCGCTGCGGGCGACGAGCTGCGCAAGCGCTGGGGCGACTTCTCCGCCGCCGCCAAGCGCCAATGCTCGCAGCAATCGCGGGCCGGCGGCTTCCCGAGCTATGTCGAAATGCTGACCTGTCTCGAACTCGCCAGCGGGAACGTGCCGGCGCGGGGTCCCGAGAACCGCGCCACCACGGGCCAGGGCAGTGTCGGCCCGGCAGCGACGGGCAGCACCGGCAGGGCCGCCAGAGGCGGTGGCAGCGCGCTCACGGACGAGCCCTCGCCCCGTCAGCGCACCGATCCGCTCAAGGTGCTGGGCAAACCCGCGCAGTGAACCCGGATCGATGCGGCGGTGAGTCGTTGCGTCGTCGGTGTCGGTGAAGAGCCGGACCGGCGCCTCACCGCGTGCGGCCCGCCTCCGGGAGTAGGCGGAACTCCTGGAGCGCTCTGCGCCGTACGGGATGCCGGTTCGGCGCCAGAGAGCGCGACACGGCACAGCTCCGACCGGCCCGCCGGCACAGCGCCCCTCGCCAGTGTGGTGGCAGAGGATCTCGCCGGCGAGCGGCGATGCCCCTGGGACCGGTCGCGCATCGAGGTGCCGGCCTTGCGGCCCGTGCTCTCGACCCCTCGCGGCCTTCCACGGTGCGCATAGCTCCGCCAGGGGGCGTTCTGCGGATCCTTGGCACGGCCGGATTGACGCCAGACCGATGACGCGACTGGCGGACGGCTCGACAGGCGCGGCGACCGCTGTCAATCCCGAGGCTGCTTGCGACCCCGGGTGCTGGGTCCCGCGCGGGAATCGGGGTGGCGCCCCGAAGGAGATGGGTGTGGTGGACACGATCTTTGCACCGGCCTCGGGGTTCGGACGGGCTGCCGTCGCGGTGGTGCGGATCAGCGGCCCCGGGGCCGCGGCGGCTCTGGAGGCACTGACGCGCCAGCCCCCTCCCCCGCCGCGGCGCCTGTCGCTGCGGACGCTGGTCGCTCCCGGGAGCGGCGAGATTCTGGATCGGGCGCTCGTCGCCTGGATGCCGGCTCCCGGCACCTTCACGGGCGAGGACAGTGTCGAGCTCCAGCTCCATGGCGGCCCGGCGGTGCGGGCGGCCGTGCTGCGGGCCCTGGCGCATCTGCCCGGCCTCGCTCCCGCCGAGCCCGGCGCCTTCACGCGGCGGGCCTTCCTCAACGGCCGCATGGACCTCACGGAGGTCGAGGGCCTCGCCGATCTGATCGATGCCGAGACGGAGGCACAGCGGCGCCAGGCGATGCGCCAGCTCGACGGCGCCCTCAGCCGGCTGGTGGAGGATTGGCGCGCCACGCTTCTCGACGTGCTGGCGATGACGGAAGCGGCGCTCGATTTTTCGGACGAGGGCGACGTGGATGCGGAGACGCTCACGACGGCCGGGCTCGCGGCGGCTACTCGGGTCCGCGACGGGATCCTGTCGGCTCTGGCGAATGGACGCCGGGGAGAACGGCTGCGCGAGGGTCTCATGGTGGTGCTGGCGGGCGCGCCGAATGCAGGGAAATCGACCCTGCTCAATGCGCTGGCGCGGCGCGACGCTGCCATCGTCTCGGCCATCCCCGGCACCACCCGCGACGCGATCGAGGTGCGCTGCGATCTCGGTGGTCTGCCGGTGATGCTGGTGGATACGGCGGGCCTGCGCGAGAGCGTGGACGCGATCGAGGTCGAAGGGATGGCGCGCAGCCGAAGGCGGATCGCGGATGCGGATCTCGTGCTCTGGCTGGTGCCGCCGGAGGGCTCCGGCGAGACTCCGCCCGCTGGCGCGCTGGTGGTCCGCACCAAGGCGGACCTCTCCTCCCCTTCTCCCGGGGACGGTCTCGCGATCTCGGCGCTCACCGGACAGGGGCTCGATGCCCTGCTCGACCGGATCGAGGTCTCCGCCCAGGCCGCCCTCGGTCAGGGCGATGCCGTCGTCACGCGGGAGCGGCAGCGCCTCGCCCTGGAAAGCTGCGCGGAGCATCTCGACCGCGCGATCGCCGGAGCCGCTTCGCTGCCGGCAGAACTGGTGGCCGAGGACCTTCGGCTGGCGGTGCGGGCGCTCGGCGAGGTGGCCGGACGGGTGGGTGTCGAGGAGATGCTGGACCGGCTGTTCGCGAGCTTCTGCATCGGCAAGTGAGATCGGCAATTGAGGCGCCTGTTTCACGTGAAACAACGGCCCGGTAGGCTTCGATTCCGCGTTGACGCCCGCGCCGGCTCGGATCACATCACGGCCATGCACAGTCTCGACCGCACCCGCTTCGACGTCATCGTCGTGGGCGGCGGCCATGCCGGCGCGGAAGCCGCGGCGGCGGCCGCGCGCACCGGCGCCCGCACGGCCCTCGTCACCCACCGCCGGGACACAATCGGCGCCATGTCCTGCAACCCCGCGATCGGCGGCCTTGGCAAGGGCCATCTGGTACGCGAGGTGGATGCCCTCGACGGGCTGATGGGGCGCGCCGCCGACCGGGCCGGCATCCAGTTCCGCCTGCTCAACCGCCGCAAGGGCCCAGCGGTGCGCGGACCGCGCACGCAAGCCGACCGCAAGCTCTATGCCCGCGCTATTCAGGCAGCCCTCGGTTCGGTACCGGGCCTCACCCTCGTCGAGGGCGAGGCCCATGATCTCACCGTCACGGAGGGCCGCGTGACCGGCATCGTGATGGCGGATGGACGCGCCCTCCCCTGCGCGGCCGTGGTGCTCACCACCGGGACCTTCCTGCGCGGTCTGATCCATATCGGTGAGCGGACGACGCCCGCTGGCCGCGTCGGAGAGGCGCCCTCCCTCGGGCTCGCTGCCACCCTGGAGCGGCACGGCTTCGGACTCGGCCGGCTCAAGACCGGAACGCCGGCGCGGCTCGACGGGCGCAGTATCGACTGGGCGGGCGTCGAGCGGCAGGCTGCCGACGACGAGCCGGTGCCCTTCTCGACCATGACCGAGCGGATCACCACGCCGCAGATCGAGTGCGGCGTCACCCGCACGACGCAGAGCGTGCATGACCTGATCCGGGCCAACCTGCACCGCTCGCCGATGTATTCGGGCGGCATCACCAGCCGCGGACCGCGCTACTGCCCCTCGATCGAGGACAAGGTGGTGCGATTCGGCGACCGCGAGGGGCACCAGATCTTCCTCGAGCCGGAGGGCCTCGACGATCTCACGGTCTATCCCAACGGGATCTCCACGGCCCTGCCCGAGGAGGTCCAGCGGGAGATCCTGCGCCTGATCCCGGGCTGCGAGCGGGCCAGGATGCTGCGTCCGGGCTATGCCATCGAGTACGACTACGTCGATCCGCGCGAGCTCGATCCGACGCTGCAGACGCGCCGTATCGCCGGCCTGTTCCTGGCCGGGCAGATCAACGGGACCACCGGATACGAGGAGGCGGCGGGACAGGGCCTCGTCGCCGGCCTGAACGCGGCGCGCCTCGCGGGCGGGGCCGACCTCGCCGTGTTCGACAGGGCCGAATCCTATATCGGCGTGATGATCGACGATCTCGTCACCCATGGGGTGAGCGAGCCCTACCGCATGTTCACCTCGCGCTCCGAGTACCGCCTGAGCCTGCGCATCGACAATGCGGATGAGCGCCTGACGCCGCGCGGCCTCGCCCTCGGCTGCGTCTCGAGCGAGCGCGCCCGGCATTTCGCGGCCGGCCGCACGGCCCTGAGCGCGGCGCGGGCGCGCCTCGATGCGCTCAGCCTGACACCCACCGAGGCGGCGCAGCACGGCCTCAGCCTCAACCGCGACGGTATCCGCCGCTCCGCCTTCCAGCTCCTCTCCTATCCGGAGATCAGCTGGGAGTGTCTCGCCGGGATCTGGCCGGAACTCGGCGCGATCCCGGCCGCCCTCGCCGAGCGGCTGCGGACCGATGCGACCTACGCGGTCTATCTCGATCGGCAGCAGGCCGATATCGCGGCCTTTCGCCGGGATGAGGCGGTGCGGCTGCCCGCCTCCCTCGATTACAGCCGGATCGCCGGTCTCTCGAACGAGCTGCGCGCCAAGCTGGAAGGGGTCCGGCCGCACACCCTCGGCCAAGCGGCCCGGATCGAAGGCGTCACGCCTGCCGCGCTGACGCTGCTGGCGGCCCATGCGCGGCGGGTTCCCGCCCCCTCCCCGGCCGAGGCGTGATGTCCGCTTCGGATCGCGATCGGGTCCTCGCGGCGGCCGCTGTTTCACGTGAAACAGCCGCGGCGCTCGACCTCTATGTCGCCCAGCTCGCCCGCTGGCAGACGGTCAAGAACCTCGTCGGCCCCTCCACCCTGCCGGAGGTGTGGACGCGGCACATCGCCGATTCCCTCCAGCTCCTCGACGCTGCCCCCGGTGCGACGCGCTGGTTGGATCTCGGCAGCGGCGCCGGCATTCCGGGGTTGATCCTCGCCATTGCCGGCCGCGAGGCCAGGCCCCAGATGCAGGTCGATCTCGTGGAGAGCAATGCCCGCAAGGGCGCCTTCCTCCAGGAAACGGCGAGACTGACGGGCGCGTCGGCCCGCATCCATGTCAGCCGCATCGAGAGCGTGATCGGCCGCTTCACGGGTGTCGAGGTCGTCTGCGCCCGGGCGCTTGCCCCCCTGCCCCAGCTCCTCGCCTGGACGGCCCCACTGTTGAAAAGCGGCACCATCGGCCTGTTTCCGAAGGGGCGCGAGGCCCAATCCGAATTGACCGCCGCCCGCGAAACATGGACATTCGAGGCGGACGTGATTCCGAGTCGGACTGATTCCTCCGCGGGAATCGTCCGCATCTCCAGCTTGAGCGGCCAGCTTCCATGATCGTGGACCGAACCGAGGCCCAGGCGGGTGGCACTTCGCGCCCCCTCCGCATCATCGCGCTCGCCAACCAGAAGGGCGGCGTCGGCAAGACCACGACCGCCATCAACCTCGGGACCGCGCTCGCCGCGATCGGCGAGCGGGTTCTCATCATCGATCTCGACCCGCAGGGCAACGCATCGACGGGCCTCGGCATCGACCGGCGTCAGCGCCGCCTCTCCACCTACGACGTGCTGGCGGGCGAGGCTCCGCTCCGGGAGGCCATCCGGGCGACCGCCGTCCCGCGTCTTGCCATCGCCCCCTCCACCATGGACCTGCTCGGCCTGGAGATGGAGATGGCGAGCGCGCAGGATCGTGCACATCGGCTGCGCCGCGTGCTCGAGCCCGTGACCCGGAGCGATCTGCCGGATGAGGAGCGCTTCACCTACGTCCTCATCGACTGCCCGCCCTCCCTCAACCTGCTCACCATCAACGCGCTCGCGGCGGCTGACGCGGTGCTGGTACCGCTGCAATGCGAGTTCTTCGCGCTGGAGGGCCTCAGCCAGCTCCTGCGCACCGTCGAGCAGGTCAAGGGGGCGCTCAATCCGCGCCTCGCCATCCAGGGCATCGTCCTGACGATGTTCGACCCGCGCAACAATCTGTCGACCCAGGTCGTCGCGGATGTGCGCGAGTTCATGGGCGACAAGGTCTATGACACCATGATCCCGCGCAACGTACGCGTGTCCGAGGCCCCCTCGCACGGCAAGCCCGTGCTGCTCTACGACCTGAAATGCGCCGGCTCGCAGGCCTATCTGCGGCTCGCATCCGAGATCATCCAGCGCGAAGGGCGCCTCCCCGCTGCCGCCTGACAGGGCCCGGGGCTGACACATAAGGACAAGACCATATGGCGGACGAGGTAGTCCGGCCGCGGCTCGGGCGTGGGCTCGCGGCGTTGATCGGTGACGTGAGCGAGGATGCCCCACCGGCGAATGCCGACCGCAAGGGCCAGCGGCGGGTCCCGATCGAGTTCCTGCGGCCGAACCCCCGCAATCCGCGCCGCCACTTCGCCGAGGCGGAGCTGGAGGAGCTGGCGGCCTCGATCCGCGCCCGCGGCGTGATCCAGCCCATCGTCGTCCGTTCGGTCGCCAAGGTTCCGGACACTTTCGAGATCGTGGCCGGTGAGCGACGCTGGCGCGCTGCGCAGCGCGCCGGCCTGCACGAGGTTCCGGTGGTCGAGGTCGAGATCGACGACCGCACCTCCCTCGAATACGCGATCCTGGAGAATGTTCAGCGCGCCGACCTCAATCCCATCGAGGAGGCTGCGGGCTATGAGCGGCTGATGAGCGAGTTCCGCTACAGCCAGTCCGAACTCGCCGAGATCATCGGCAAGAGCCGCAGCCATCTCGCCAATACGCTGCGCCTCCTCAACCTGCCGCCCGCCGTGCAGGAGCAGGTCATCGCCGGGGCGCTTACGGCCGGCCATGCGCGCGCATTGCTCTCGGTCAATGATCCGGAGGCGGTGGCGCGCCGCGTCGTCGCGGAGGGGCTCACCGTTCGGGAGGTCGAGGCCCTGGCCGCATCCGAGCAGCCGACGGAGGCCGGTCCGCGGCCGGGTCGTCCGCGCAGCAAGCAGGCTCCGGAGAAGGACGCCGACACGCGCGCGCTGGAACGGCGCCTGGAGGATGTTCTCGGCGTCACCGTGTCGATCGAGCACCGCGGCAGCGGTGGCGAGGTGCGCCTGCGCTATGGCAGCCTGGAGCAGCTCGACGGGCTCTGCCGCCGGCTGGAGATGCAGTAGGGCCGAGGCACGGACCAACGGTCACTGGAAATGACCGTTGGCATCAGTTCGCCACCGGCTGCGCCGACCCTGACAGATGACACCGGCCGTCATGCGGAGGTGTTCCGAAGGAGCCTCGAAGCACCCCGGACTGGTGATCCCATCCACCAGAGCCTCGGACCACCGTTCAGGGGCGCTACGAGGGCCGGCTCGCGCCGGCCACCTCAGCATGAGGAGCGGGGCGGCTGACACGCAGGTCAGGTTCTATTCAGGCGCGGCGGCTGGCTTCGAGGGCCAAGCGCAGAAACACGTCGCTGGCGATGCTATGCGCAAAATCGGCGTCCGCCCGGCGGCAGGCCAACACCGCCTCCTGCAGCCGTGTCACGGCCCGCCGTAGCCCGTCGGGCGACCAGCGCGCGAGCTGGATCTCGACGATCTTTTGCCGGCGAAAATGCAATCCGCGCCAATTCGCCACCAGCTGGCTCGGGCTCTTGCCGTCGCCTTCGAGCCGGACCGTCAGCAGCGTCAGGACGTGGCGCAACCCCGCTCCCAGCATCACCGAGGCGTCCATGCCCTCGGTCTGGAAGCGGCGGTAGCTGCGCTCCGTCTCGCCGGCCTGGCCGGCGAAGGCCGCATCGATCAGCGCATTGAGCGCCGATCCCGAGACGTCGCTGGCGATCGCCTCGACATCCTCCAGCGTGATCTCACCCCGGCCCCGCGCATAGAGGGCGAGCTTCTCGATCTCGCCGAGACTCGCCCTCCGGTCGCCGCCGAGGCTGGCAACGAAGACCTCGCGGGCGTCGCGGGCGATCCGCAGGCCCTCGTCCTGCAAGCGGCTGTCGATCAGCTCGGCCAACGTCCGCGCATCGTCCGGATAGCAGGGGAGGGCGAGTGCCCGCTGAGACCGCTCGCAGAGGGCCCGCAGGGGCGCCGACTTGGCGAGGTCGCCGGCCTCGACGACGATGCGTGTCGCGGCGAGTTCGGCTTTGAGCACCGCCTCGACGGCCGGCGCATAATTGCGGCTGCCGGGCCGGACCCAGATTGCGCGCTGGCCGCCGAACAGACCGACGGTGCCGGCCTCGTCCACCAGCCGGCCGGGATCGCCCGCGAGCGTGTCGCCGTCGAGCTTGACCAGGGCGAAAGGGTCGGACGGGTCTGCGACGGCGCTCTCGGCGAGGCGCCGTGCCCGCTCGGCCACAAGTCCCGTATCGGGGCCATAAACCAGGATCACCGCGATGCGCGGATCGGGGCCGCGCCGCAGCAGCCCCTCGATATCGCCGGGGCGGACGGCCGTCACGGCTGCGTGGCGAGGATCGCCGCCACCCGCGTCTTGATCTGATCCGCGAGGAGCTTGGCAAGGCGGATCTCGGCGTCACGCGCCGCGCGCAAGCTCGCGAAACGCTGCACCGAGCGGTCATAGGTGGCGAGCCCGGTCGCGGTGCCGTCGGTCAGCGTGCGGCTGCCATCGAGCGTGACCACCTTGTAGGTGGCGGTGCCGTAGAGGGTGGCGGCTTCGGCGCGGGCCGTTACCGAGCTGACGAGCGGCGTCTGCACCGTCTCATTCACGGCAAGCTGGAGGCGGTAGCGCTTCTCCGAAGGCTGGCCGGAGCCATCGAGATCGAAGACGAGCTCGCTGCGCAGGTAGTGGCCGAGGCGCTCCTGGCCCTGCGGTGTCGTCGCCTGATCGACCTGGATCGAGGCCAGGACTGCGCTCAACGGGGCGCCCGAGGCGGTCGGCCCGTAGAGCGGCCGGAAACAGGCCGAGAGACCGAGCATCAGGGTTGCCGCAAGCGCGAACCGTCTTGCTGTCCCGACCATGCTGCGTGCCATTCCGGTCCGTCCCACACGTGTCGCGGATCTGCCCCGAGGCGGGCGGCCCGCAGGAGGCCAAGCCTGCCTGGGGCAGACCATAGCTCGGATCGTTTAAGGAAGCTCTGCGGCAGGAGCGTGATCGCGGGGAGCGCTGTCCCCGCTTTCCTCATGCGACCACATTCACGATGCGCTGCGGCACCACGATCACCTTGCGGGGCGCCTTGCCGTCGAGGGCGCGCTGGACCGCTTCGAGAGCGAGCACGGCGGCCTCGACGAAGGCCGCGTCGGCCTCCCGTGGGACCGTGACATCCGCACGCTTCTTGCCGTTCACCTGCACCGGCAGGGTCATGCTGTCCTCGACGAGGAGATCGCGCTCGACTTCGGGCCAGGCAGCCTCGGCGACGAGGCCGGGCTGCTCCAGCACCGCCCAGGCGGATTCGGCGAGATGCGGCATCATCGGCGCGAGGAGCTGAACCAGGATCGTCCCGGCCTCCAGAAGGGCAGGGCGGCTCAAGGTCGCCTGGCCCGCGAGCGCGTCCTGGAGGGTGTTGGCGAGCTCATAGATATGCGCCACGCAGCGATTGAAGCGCAGGCGCTCGATATCCTCGCCCACCGCCGCCAGGGCCTTGTGCGCGGCCTTGCGCAGGGCGAGATCCGCCGTCGCGTCCCCGCTCGTCTCCGCGCGCGCCGCGATCTCGTTGACGAGGCGCCAGACGCGCTGGACGAAGCGGGAGGCGCCCTGCACGCCATCCTCGGTCCAGATCACGTCGCGCTCCGGGGGCGAGTCGGAGAGCATGAACCAGCGGGCGGTGTCGGCGCCGTAGGACGCGATGATGTCGTCCGGATCGACGACATTGCGCTTCGACTTCGACATCTTCTCGATGGCGCCGATCGTGACCGGCTCCGCGGTTTTCACGTGAAACGCACGGCGCTCCCCGTCCTCGACCGTGATGCGCACCTCGGCGGGCTGCACCCAGCCGCCGGCCGCGTCCTTGTAGGTCTCGTGGACCACCATGCCCTGCGTGAACAGGCCCGCGAAGGGCTCCTCGGCGCCGCCCCAGCCGGCCCTGCGCATCGCCCGGGCGAAGAAGCGCGAGTAGAGCAGGTGCAGGATCGCGTGCTCGATGCCGCCGATATACTGGTCCACCGGCAGCCAGCGATCCGCCGTCGCCGGATCGGTCGGCGCGTCTTCGAGCCAGGGCGCGGTGAAGCGGGCGAAGTACCAGGACGAGTCCACGAAGGTGTCCATGGTGTCCGTCTCGCGCTTGGCCGGCGCGCCGCAGGACGGGCAGGGGACGTTGCGCCACGCGGCGTCCCGCTCGAGCGGGTTGCCGGGCTGATCGAAGGAGACATTCTCCGGCAGCTTCACCGGCAGGTCCTCCACCGGCACCGGCACCACGCCGCAGGATTCGCAGTGGATCACCGGGATCGGGCAGCCCCAGTAGCGCTGGCGTGAGATGCCCCAGTCGCGGAGCCGAAACTGCACCCGCCGCCGCGCCACCGGCGCGTCGCCGAGCCGCTCGGCTTCGAGACGCGCGGCCACCGCCTCGAAGGCCTCCTGCGAAGTCATCCCGTCGAGGAAGCGCGAATTGATCATCCGGCCGTCGCCCTCATAGGCGGTGTCGGTGATCGTGAAGGTGGCGGGATCCTGGCCGGGCGGGCAGACCACCGGCGTGTTGCCGAGGCCGTATTTGTTGGTGAAGTCGAGGTCGCGCTGGTCATGCGCCGGGCAGCCGAAGACCGCGCCCGTGCCGTATTCCATCAGCACGAAGTTTGCGACATAGACCGGCAGCAGCCAGGACGGATCGAACGGGTGGCGCACCCGCAGGCCCGTATCGAACCCAAGTTTTTCCGCCGTGTCGATCGCCTCCTGGGCGGTGCCCATGCGGTGGCATGCGGCGATGAAGTCCTGGAGGGCCGGTTGCGTCGCCGCGACGCTCGCAGCGAGCGGGTGGTCGGCGGCGATCGCCAGGAACTTCGCGCCGAACAGGGTGTCGGGCCGCGTCGTGTAGACCTTCACGTCCGGGGCGACGCC
Source organism: Methylobacterium nodulans ORS 2060 (assembly GCF_000022085.1). NCBI lineage: Bacteria > Pseudomonadati > Pseudomonadota > Alphaproteobacteria > Hyphomicrobiales > Methylobacteriaceae > Methylobacterium > Methylobacterium nodulans. The sequence goes on along the minus strand of NC_011894.1, from coordinate 1,090,256 downwards.
CGCAGGCGGGCTGGCGAGCGCGAAGCGGACCTCCAGCCCCTCGGAGCGGCCGATCCAATTCTTCTGCATGAGCCGGACCTTCTCCGGCCAGCGCTCCAGGCCGTCGAGCCGGTCGTTCAGGTCCTGCGCGTAATCGGTGATCTTGAAGAACCACTGGGTCAGCTCGCGCTGCTCGACAAGCGCGCCCGAGCGCCAGCCGCGCCCGTCGATCACCTGCTCGTTGGCCAGCACGGTATGGTCGACCGGATCCCAGTTCACCTTGGCGGTGCGCCGCGCCACCAGCCCGGCCTTCAGGAAGTCCAGGAACATCCGCTGCTGGTGCTTGTAGTAGGACGGGTCGCAGGTCGCGATCTCGCGGCTCCAGTCCAGCGACAGGCCCATGGCCTGGAGCTGCGAGCGCATGGTCGCGATATTGGCATAGGTCCAGTCGCGCGGGTTGATCTTGCGCTCCATGGCGGCGTTCTCGGCCGGCAGGCCGAACGCGTCCCAGCCCATCGGATGGAGCACATTGAAGCCTTTGGCCCGCTTGTAGCGGGCCACCACGTCGCCCATGGCGTAGTTGCGCACGTGGCCCATATGGATGCGCCCCGATGGGTAGGGGAACATCTCAAGCACGTAATAGGTCGGCCGCGGGTCGTCGTTGCGGGTGCGGAAGAGATCGCGCTCGGCCCAGACCGCCTGCCAGTGGGGCTCGGATTCCTTCGCATTGTAACGTTCGGCCATGGGGAGCGTCTTCATCGAACCGTGGGCGCCGGCCGCACAAGGCCGGAACCGGGAGGCGAAACGGGAAAGCGCCGCGGCCGCAAACGGTTGAGCTTGCCCGGCCCGGCGCCGGCGGACTAGGACACGGTTTGGTCCCCGGGGTCAACGGTTGAGCCGGCCGGGGCGGCGCGAGGGAGAGCCGGAATGATCGAGCCTGCGGCGGTCGCGGCGAATCTGGCGGCGGTGCGGGCCGAGATCGCCCGCGCGGCCCTGGACCACGAGCGCGACCCGGCTTCCATCGCCTTGATCGCGGTCTCGAAGACCGTGCCGGGTGAGGGGATCCTGCCCGCCCTGGAGGCGGGCCAGCGGCTCTTCGGCGAGAACTACGTGCAGGAGGCCAAGGCCAAGTGGCCGCTCCTCCGCGAACGCTACCCGGATGTCGAGCTCCACATGATCGGCCCGCTGCAATCGAACAAGGCGCGGGAGGCGGTGGAACTGTTCGACGTGATCCACTCTCTCGACCGGCCCTCGCTCGCCGCCGCCCTCGCCAAGGAGATGCAGCGCACGGGCCGCCGGCCGCGACTCCTCGTCCAGGTCAACACAGGCGACGAGCCGCAGAAGGGCGGCGTTTCGCCGGCCGAGGTCGATGCCTTTCTGGCCGCCTGCCGGGATACGCACGGCCTGACAATTGCCGGGCTGATGTGCATCCCGCCCGCTGCGGATCCACCCTCGCCGCATTTCGCGCTGCTCGCCCGAATCGCGGCGCGGCACGGCCTCGGCCTGCTCTCGATGGGAATGAGTTCGGATTTCGCGGCGGCGATCCAGATGGGCGCCACCCATGTCCGCGTCGGCACGGCGATCTTCGGCGCGCGCGCCTCCAAGGGATGATCGGCCGGCGCCGGGGCCGCTTCGCGGAGCGCGGCCTCGGGGGCGGGTGCAGCCTGCCTCAGCGCGCTCGGAGGCGCTCAGTTCGTGTGCAGGCGCCGGATCTCCTCGCGGGCCTGTTCCAGGAAGCGCAGGCGATCGTCGTCCGAGAGCAGCACGAGCGCGTCGACATCCCCGCGATACCGCACGCCGATGTCCCACAGCGTGCCCTTCGGGCCTTCGGCCGCGTGGATCTGCCGGGCGCGCACGATTTCGGTCGCAGTATACGCGTCGAGCAGCATGCGCGTCTCCCTGTCTCCAGGTTGTGAGGTTGGGCGCACACTACAGGAGGTCCAACGGCAAGGCGAGCGTGGCAGCGTTACCAATGTTTCCGAACTTCAAACCGGCCCGACGTTGCACTGCAGCGGAAAAGACCAGGGACAGTGTTGTGAGCAGTGTTCATTGTGCGGTTGCGAAGAGATGGTCAGATCAGAAGCCGGGTGGCCGGACCGAGACGGATGAGGAGACGGCGGAGATCCGGCCGGCGCAGGGCCACGCAGCCTTCGGTGGGCCGGAAACCCGGACGCGCGACGTGCAGGAAGATGGCGCTGCCGCGCCCGGGCCGGATCGGGCCACGGTTGTAGTCGAGGTCGATCACAAAATCGTAGAGGTTGTCCTCGCGCCACATCCGCTCGGCGCTCACGCCGGGGGCCGGGAGGGCGATCGGGCGGTTGTAGCGCCGGTCGCGCGGGTCGTCGCACCAGCCATCCTGCGGGCGGATCGGGCGGAGCCGCAGGCCGGAGCGAGGCCGGATGCCGACGTGATCGGGCCGGTAGAAGCCGGCGCGCAGGCGGAACCGGCCCTGCGGGGAGGCGCCGTCCCCCTCGCGCTTCGTGCGGGTGCGGCCCGTCCTGCCGAGGGCGCAGGGAATCTGCACGGGCCCGGCGATGAGCGTGCCGCGGGAGCGGTCGAGCACGCTCGCGCGCACGCGCAGGAGCGGAAGGGTGATGCGCTTCATGGCGGCCAAGGTTTAGGACGATCGCGCCCGCGGTTCCAGGCGCCGCGACGGGGACAGGGGGAGAGCCGGATGGGGAGGGGCAGGGACGACGCGGTGCCCGACTGGCTCGGGTGGCTGCCGCCGCGGCTCCTTGCCATCGATGTCGAGGCGACGGGCCTCGCCGCCCGGGACCGGATCGTCAGCTTCGGCGCCGTCGCCCTCGACACTGCCTCGCTCCTCGGCCCGTCTCCGGCACCGACCTGCCACCACCTGATCTTCGATCCGCAGCGGGTGAGCCATCCCCGGGCCGAGGCGGTGCATGGCTACGACGACTGGCTGCTGCGTCATCAGGATCCCGCGGCGCTCCATCTCAATGCGATCGCGGCCCTCCTCGGGCAGGCCGACCTGATCGTGGCGCACAACGCCGCCTTCGACTTCGGCCTCCTGCAGCGGGAATTCGCCGCGGCCGGCCGGCCCGCCCTCGCGGCCAGGACCTACTGCACCCTGGAGGCCTATCGACGCCGGGGCGAGGCGGGCCCGGCCACTCTCGATGCGGTCTGCCGCCGTGTGCGCCTGCAGCGGACGGGCGAGCGCCATGGCGCGCTGGAGGATGCGTGGCTGGCGCTGCGGGTCTATCTCTGGCTCCAGGGCTGCCCTGTCCGCGTGACGCGGCCGCCGCTCGGCCCGCCGGCCAATCTGCGCCCGCCCCCGCCGCGCCCCGAGGGAGCACTGCCTCCGCGCGTCATCTTCTCTGCGTAGAGCCGTGCGAACGCCCCGTCGCTCCGCCCGTGGACGCGCCCAAGGCGGGCCTTGCCGCGACACCGCGCTCCGCTACTCTCGCCCCCGCATGCTGTTAAGCAGCGGTCCCGTGCCGCATGCGCTGGCCGGCCGGGGCCGCCGTTCGGCCGGAGCATGGACCTTCAGCAGAGCCGGCGCCCGGCGCCGGATCGTGTTCTCGAGAGTGCCGTTCCGATGTCGAACGCCCATCGCCTGCTCGTCGTCGACGACGACCCCTCGCTCCGCGAGACCCTCACCGAGCAGCTCGAGCTCGATGCCGAGTTCGAGGTCGCATCGGAAGAGACCGCGCGGGGCGCCGTCGCACGGGTCACGGCGGAGCGGATCGACCTCGTCGTCATGGATGTCGGGCTGCCCGACATGGACGGGCGCGACGCCGTCAGGCAGATGCGCCAGAACGGCTTCCGCAGCCCGATCATCATGCTGACGGCTCAGACCTCCGAGATCGATACCGTGATGGGGCTCGATGCGGGCGCCAACGATTACGTGACGAAGCCCTTCAAGTTCGCGGTGCTGCTCGCCCGCATCCGCGCGCAGCTGCGCCAGTACGAGGCGAGCGAGGACGCGATCTTCCAGATCGGCCCCTACACCTTCCGGCCCGGCGCCAAGCTGCTCGTCGGGGAGCGCGGCTCGAAGCTGAAGCTCACCGAGAAGGAGACCGCGATCCTGCGCTTCCTCTACCGGGCGGGCCGGCAGGTGGTCGGGCGTGACACGCTGCTCGCCGAGGTCTGGGGCTACAACGCCCAGGTCACGACGCACACGCTGGAGACCCACATCTACCGGCTGCGCCAGAAGATCGAGCCGAATCCGGCCGCGGCCTCGATCCTGGTGACGGAGGGTGGCGGCTACAAGCTGCTGCCCTGATCCCGCCCCGTAGTGCAGCCAAGCCGGATCAGCTAATCAGGCGTCGACCGCCCCCGGGCGGTGGGGGAGGCCGGGGCCGTTGGCGCTCGACGACGACATCGCGATCCTGGCTTCGAGCCCGCTCTTCGGATTGATGACCCGGGACGCCCTGCGGTTGATCGGCTTCGCCGCCGAGCGCCGCTCCCTTGCGCCGGAGGCCGTGCTGTTCGAGCGGGGCGATCCGGCGGACGGGGCTTACGTGGTGCTGCACGGCACGATCCGCCTCGATCCCCGTCTGCCCGGCACGCCGCCGGTCGAGGCCGGCCCGGCCACCCTCATCGGCCGGATCGCGCTCTTCCTGCCCCAGGAGCGCCCGACCACGGCCCGCGCCGCGAGCGCCGCCGAGGTCATGGTGATCCCCCGTGCGCTGATGCGCCGGGTACTGGAGGTGTTTCCCGATGCGGCGGCGGCGATTCACGACGCGCTCGCCGAGGATTTGGCCTCCCTCACGCAGGACCTGACGCGCCTGCGGGTCGCGCGGCCGGACTGAAACCTCCGACCCGTCACCGGTCCGGACTTGAGCCGGGATGACAGCGGCGGCGGGGCTTTGCTAAGCAGGCGCCCCGACTGCACTGCCAGGATCTCGCCATGTCGCACGCCGATCTCGCCCGGACCATCGAAGCCGCCTGGGAGGACCGCGCGAGCGTCGGCCCGACCACGCAAGGGACGGTGCGCGAGGCCGTCGAGGCCGCCCTGGCCCTCCTCGATTCCGGTCAGGCGCGCGTGGCGGAGAAATCCGGCAGCGCCGACTGGCAGGTCAACCAATGGCTCAAGAAGGCGGTGCTGCTGTCCTTCCGCCTCAACGACATGTCGGTCATCCCCGGCGGCCCGGGCGGCGCGGCGTGGTGGGACAAGGTGCCTTCGAAGTTCGAGGGCTGGGATGCCGACCGCTTCCGCGCGGCGGGCTTCCGGGCCGTGCCGGGCGCCGTGGTGCGCCGCGGCTCCTACATCGCCCCCGGCGCGGTGCTGATGCCCTCCTTCGTCAATCTCGGCGCCTATGTGGGCGAGGGCACCATGGTCGATACCTGGGCGACCATCGGCTCCTGCGCGCAGGTGGGGAAGAACTGCCACATCTCCGGTGGTGCCGGCATTGCGGGCGTGCTGGAGCCGCTCCAGGCCAACCCGGTCATCATCGAGGACAATTGCTTCATCGGCGCCCGCGCCGAGGTGGCCGAGGGCGTGATCGTCGGCGAGGGCAGCGTGCTCTCGATGGGCGTCTATATCGGCGCCTCGACCAAGATCATCGACCGGGCGACGGGCGAGGTGATGTATGGCCGCGTCCCGCCCTATTCGGTCGTCGTGTCGGGCACGCAGCCCGGCAAGCCGCTGCCGGACGGCACGCCCGGCCCCTCGCTCTACTGTGCCGTCATCGTCAAGCGCGTCGATGCCGGCACCCGGGCGAAGACCGGCATCAACGAGCTGCTGCGCGACTGAGCCGCGGCAGACGTGACCCTCAAGTGCGATGCCGTGCTCTCCGGACGAAGCGTCCGGAGAGCGGCAGGTCACACCGCGACGTTGTCGATGAGCCGCGTGCGGCCGAGATAGGCCGCCGCGAGCACCCGGGCCGGCCCGGCCACGCGGTCGAGCGGCGCGAGCGACTCGGCGTCGTTCACCGAGAGGTATTGCACCGGCCCGAAGCCGGCCGCCTCGAGCGTGGCCCGGCCCTCCGCCAGCGCGGGCGCCGTCTCGGCCCCGCCCCGCACCGCCTCGGCGACGCGGCGCAGCACCGCATTGAGCCGCGGAGCCACCGCGCGCTCGGCGGCCGAGAGGTACTGGTTGCGCGACGAGAGCGCGAGCCCGTCGGCCTCCCGGACCGTCGGCACGCCCTCGATCGCCACCGGGATGTCGAGGTCGTGCACGAAGCGGCGGATTAGCTGGAGCTGCTGGTAATCCTTCTCGCCGAACAGCGCCCGGTCGGGCAGGGCCTGGAGCAGCAGCTTCGTCACCACGGTCGCGACGCCCGCGAAATGCCCCGGCCGCAAGGGGCCGCACAGCACCTCCGTCAATCCCCCGACACTCACCGTCGTGGCGAAGCCCGGCGGGTACATGGTGCCGACATCCGGCAGGTAGGCGGCATCCGCCCCGGCCTCGCCGAGCAGGGCGATGTCGCGCTCCGGGTCGCGGGGATAGCGTGCGAAATCCTCGTTGGGGCCGAACTGCGTCGGGTTGACGAAGATGCTGACGACGACGCGCCGGCAGGTCTCGCGCGCCCGCCGCACCAGGGTCAGGTGCCCCTGGTGGAGCGCCCCCATGGTGGGGACCAGGGCCACGCTCTCGCCGGCCGCCCGCCACGCCCGGACCTGCGCCCTCAGAGCGGGCACGTCGCCGAGCCGCGCGACCGTCTCGGCGGCAGGGGAGGGGGACAGGGCGGTCATCGCGGGCTCCGGCATCGAAACGGCGGGACCCTAGGGCATGCGGCGCAGGAGCGAAACCCGCCCTCCGGGCGGAGAGGCTGCGCCGGCCGGCCCTGGCCGTGCCGCGGTGTCAGCCCCGGTCAGGGACAGATGCGCAGGCGGCGCCCATAGGGATCATCGATACCGGGCGGCGGCGTGAGACCGTAGTAGCTCGGCTTGCCGAGGCCGAAGGAGGAGCCGACATAGCTCGGATCGAATGGCCCGTTCGTCGGCACGATCGCGGATCCGGGCAAGCAGGCGGCGACCGGGACAGGCGGCGGAGCACGCCGCACCACCTCCTCGTCACTGCGCGGGAAATACCGCAGGGCCGGATAGTAAGCCGGCTCAGCAAGATCTGCGGCCTCGGCGGCGCCCATCATCCAGATCAGACCGACGAGGCCGGCCAGGGCGGTCGTCTGGGCCCGCGCGGCCATCCCCGATGCTCTCACGTCCGGCTCCCTCGCCCCGCGCATCCGGCCCGTTCAGGCCCGGGATCCGAACTGTGCGGCGCCATGGTTAACACCCCGTCGCCGTGTCCGGCATCCGGCCCGCCGCAAGCCCGGTCATCCCGCCTCAGGTCACCACCGCGGCGGTTCGGGCGCCGAGCAAAGCCACCAGATCCGCCGGCGCGAGCTGCACCTGCAGGCCCCGCTGCCCCCCATTCACGAAGACCCGCTCATGCCGCAGCGCCTCCTCCTCCACCAGGGTCGGCACGGCGCGTTTCTGGCCGAGGGGCGAGATGCCGCCGACGTGATAGCCCGTCAGGCGCTCCGCTTCGGCCGGCTGCAGCATCGCGGCCGTCTTGCCGCCGAAGGCCGCCGCGAGCTTCTTCAGCGAGACCTCCCGGTCCGAGGGCACCAGCGCGCAGACCGGCTTGCCGTCCACCTGCGCCATCAGGGTCTTCAGCACGCGCTCGGGCGCGATGCCCAGCGCCTCCGCCGCCTGGAGCCCGATGCGCGCGGCGTCCGGGTCGTACGCGTAGGCGTGGATGCTGTACGGCACGCCCGCCTTGGTCAGGGCCAGAGTGGCGCGGGTGGTCTTGGACATGCGGACGGGCAGATCAGGACGGGAAGGTGCGGGCGATCAGCCGCCCGACTTCGGCATGAAGGCCGTTGCGGGCCTCCGGCGCGGACGGCGATTGCGTGAGATACACGCTGGCGAGGAGCGGCGCACCCGCCGGGCGGCGCACCAGGGCCACCACATTGGCGGTGCCGTTCTCGCCGGTGCCGGTCTTGTCGGCAACCGTCCAGCCCGGCGGCAGGCCGGCCCGCAGGCGCTTGGTGCCGGTCGGGCTCTCGGTCATCCAGCCGAGGAGCCGGGCGCGGCTGTCCGCCATGAGCGCGGGGCCGAGAAGCACGCGCTCCAGCAGGCCGGTCACTGCGGCCGGGCTGGTCGTGTCGCGCGGATCGCCCGGAATCGCGGTGTTGAGGGTCGGCTCGGTGCGGTCGAGCCGGGTGACCGTGTCACCCTGCGCCCGGGCGAAGGCGGTGACGCCCTCCGGCCCGCCGAGCGCCTGCAGCATCAGGTTTCCGGCGGTGTTGTCGCTCCAGATCACGGCCGCCGCGCAGGCGTCGCCAAGGCTGATCCCGCCCTCGGCCACGCGGCGGCCCGTCACCGGCGCATAGGTGTCGAGATCCTCCGGGCCGTACGTCATGCGGCGCTCCAGGCTCTCCTCGCCGCGATCCACCCGGGCGAGGATGGCCGCCGCCGCCACGGCCTTGAACGTGCTGCAGAGCGGGAAACGCTCGTCCGCCCGGTAGGAGAGGACGCGTCCGGTTCCGGTGTCGCGGACGGTCAGGCCGAGGCGTCCGCCATCCTGCCGCTCCAGGGCCGCTAGCCGCGCGATGGCCTCTTCCGGCCCTTCCGCGGCGCGGGCGGCGCAGGAGAGGAGAAGGCTGCCGATCAGGGCGGCGCGGCGGGTGAGGCTCGGCATGGCTGCGCTCCGGTTCTGGCGATTCGGGGCGCGGAGGCTCGCGCGCAACCTTGGCCATTCCGGGCAGGCGGCGTGGCCGAACGGCGGCGTTTCAGCGGAGACCGTCGAGAGACGCAAGCGGATCGGGCGCGGACGGGCGCCGGAAGGGCGGGCGGCTCGCCGCGAGCGCCCGGACCAGGGCGGACAGGTCCGGCATCGGGGTCTCGCCCGGCCCGAACAGCGCCCGGTCGAGGGCGGCGAGATGGGGCGCCGTCGCAGGGTCGCGCCGCCAATGGTCGGCCAGCGCCGGATCCGCGCCGGACAGGAGCGCCCGCACGCTCAAGCCGTCGCCGCGGCGGGCGGCCCGCCGCAGGGCGCGCAGGAGGCCGATACGTGGATCCGATGTTGTTCTGAAGCCGGCAAATAAAATCAATCCGAGCCCGAAGGCGGCAAGGCTCGCGAGCGGTGCGAGCCACGGTGAGCGGGGCGGCGGGCGATCGGCCTCGTCCGGGTCGGCCTTGGCGCGGCTGCCCACGATGCGGGCCGGGATCTCGGCCTCCCGCATGGTGCGCGAAACCGTGTCGAACCACGGCACCCGGATCTCACTGAGCGTGACTGGCTCGGACACGCCGGGGCGCACGTCCCACTGATAGGTGGCGCGGCTGACCGGGCCGGTCGGCGTGATCACGGTCTGCCGCTCGGTCGGCCCCGCGAAGGTCAGCACGCCGCGCGTGCGCATGATCGGGCGCGGCGGCAGGCCGTCGCCGGTCATCCCCTTCGCCTCGATGATGACGGTGCGGCGCGCCGATTCGCCGACCTTCAGGGTCTCGGGCTCCGGGTTCCACACATCCGTGACGGTCACGGCAGAGGCGGGCAGCCACCACGGCTCCTTGACCTCCGGGCCGCCCGGGCCGGTCCAGGCCTTCACCGCAAGGGGCACGGGCGCCGAGGGCACGTCGACGACCCGACGCCCACCGCCATCGACGATGGTCAGGCGGTGGACGAAGGGGTCGATGGTGAACTGCCCGGCATGCTGGGGAAAGACCGCGACCACGCGCTCGAACCCGCGCGCCTCCTGGCCGTCGACGCTGGTCTTGAACCAGCGGTCGCGCCCGAGCTGGGTCCAGCTGAAGTTCTGCAGCGGCGGCTGGCGCAGGTCCTCCAGGGTGATCTGAGCCCGGTAGGTGCCGCGGATATGCAGCAGCACCATCTCGCGCGGATAGGGCGTGGCATTGCCGCCGGTCTCGGGCGTCACCGTGAGGGTGAGGTCGCCGGGCTCCAGGGCGAGAGCCGGCGAGGTGAGGAGGAGGGCGAGGGCGGCGGCCTTCCAGCCCGGCAGAGGAAGCGCGACGCGGACCCCCTCTCCCGTGCGGGAGAGGGGTAGGGGTGAGGGTCCCGGACCGTTCCGCAATGATTCTGAAGCCGTGGTGCTGGCAGCGGGCCGGTTCAGTCCCCTTGCTGAACCACCTGGGCCCTCACCCCTACCCCTCTCCCGCACGGGAGAGGGGTTCCCGCGGGTTTTGTGGAGTGCTGCGGCACGGAAAGATAGCCGACGCAGTATCATCACCACGGGTTGCTCCCCGGTTGCACCGCCGTACCGGCCTCCTGCCGGCGCAGGTGCTCGGCCTCCAGGCGACGCTTGAGAAAGCGGCCGGGATCATCCGTCATGGTGGTGAGCCAGTGCCGGTCGGCGCGGATCTCCTTGGCCTCGAAGCTCTTCGAGATGCGACGCGCCTCGCGCTCCACGATCTGGGATACGCTGGCGATGCCGCCGCCGCTGCGCCCGCCGCCCTCGGCGTCGCTGGCCGAGCCGCGTGCCTCACCGCGACCGGGATCGACGGAGCGCTGCTCCGCCTTGCCGGTCCGCGCCGCCTTCGAGGTGCCGGGCGAGTCGGCCGCCGCCGAGGCCTCCCGGTTGCCCGCGAGGCCCTCACCGAAGGAGTTGTTCCCGGGATCGTCCGGATCGCTGCTCGCCTTGGCATTGTAGCGCGTGGTCTGGTCCGCGCGGGCATTGGCCTCGCCCGCCGCCTGGCTGCCCAGGGTCAGGGCTTCGTCGAGCAGGCGGGCGATCAGGTCGCGGTTGGCCCGCGCATCCTCGTTGCCGGGATCGCGGGCGAGGAGATCCTCGTAGGCCCGCAAGGCCCCCGCGAGGTCGCCGGCCCTGGCGAGCGCATTGCCGTGATTATAGGCGGCCGCCCGGCCCTTGGCCTCCGCGAAGGCCGCCGCGGCCTCCCGGTAGCGCCCTGCGGCGTAGAGCGCGGTGCCGCGCCAGCCCGGATCGTCGGCGACGCGTGCCGCAAGGTCGGGCAGGCCCGCGGCGAGGAGAGCCCGGCCGAATGTCGCCCGCGGCACGGCCAGCAGGGCGAGCCCGGCGAGCGCGGCTGCGGCGACGAGCAGCAGGCCGGTCCCGCCGAGGCTCGGGCGGGCGAGAGCCGGGCGGCCGGCGGGGACGGCGGGGGAAAAGGGCATCAGGCGCTCCTGCGGAACAGGAGCAGGGCCGGCGCCAGGGCGCCGAGCAGGAGCCAGCGCCCGAGATCCTGCCAGACCAGCACCGCGTAGCCCCCGGCCGAGAGGTGACGGGCGGTCGTCTCGCCCACAGCGGCGAGGACAAGAGAGGGGGCATCGGCCTCCCCTGCGGTGCCGCCGCCGATCCCGGCCAGCCGGTCGAGGGCGGCGCGGTCGGGCCGCGGCGCCTCGGGCGGCAGCGCGGGCGTGGGGACGAAGAGCGTGTGCAGCCGGTGGCCGTCCTGGGCGAGGCCGGTGGCCTCCCGGCGCGCCGGGTCGTCGATGCCGCCGCCATCCGACAGCAGCACGACATCCGCCGCGACGGCGCCCATCTCGGCCAGCGTGCGGCGGGCGAGCGCGAGGCCGCGGGCCGGATGACTGCCGCGGTCGGGGATTGTGGCGCCGTCGAGGGCGAACAGGATGGTGCCGAGAACCTCGCGATCCGTGGTCGGCGTGGCCGCCAGATAGGCGTCGCCCGCATAGACGATGAGGGCCACCTGCCGGGTGCCCGCCGCTTCGGCGACGCTCTGGGCGACGCCCCGCGCCTCGTCGAGCCGCCCGCCCTCGGCGACGGAGCGGGAGAGGTCCATCACCAGGATCATGGCGTCGAGATTGCGGAATCCCGCCGCGTCGCTGCGCCGGAAGGCCGGACCGGTGAGCGCGAGCGCCAGGATCGCGGCCGTGGCCGCGAGCGCACCCTGCGCCTGCCGCCGCCCCGGCAGCACGGCGCCGCGCGCCCGCAGGCTCGCGAACAGGCGCGGCTCGATGGCGCGCATCCAGTCCCCGAGCGGCGCGGCCCGGAAGGCCGCGCGCCACGCGAGCAGCGCCAGAAGCGGCAGCGCGAGGAGCCACCAGGGGCGCAGAAGGGTCACGGCATCGCTCATGCCATGCGCCTCGTGAGCAGCAGCCCGACGGCCGTGAGCAGGGCGAGCCCGCCGGGCCAGGGCCAGAGATCCCGGCGCAGCGGCACGGGCGGAGCCTTGGCCCGGCCTCCTTCGATGGCGTCGATGGAATCGGCCACGGCGGCAAGGTCGTCGGTGGTGCGCACCCGGAAGAAGCGCCCGCCGCTCGTCGTGGCGACGTCGCGCAGGGCTTCCGTATCGACCACGTCCGGATCGCCCTCCGCATCCGACAAGTCGCGGGGTCCGAGCGCGATGGTGTGGACCCGGATGCCGAGTTCGCGGGCGAGGGCTGCCACATCGTGCGGCGTCGTCTGCCCGGCATTGTTGGCGCCGTCCGAGAGCAGCACCACCACCTTCTCGCGCGCCGGCGTGGCGTCGAGGCGCTTGAGGGCAAGGCCGAGCCCGTCGCCGATGCCGGTCGAGCGGCCGACGAGGCCGATCTGCGCCTCGTCGAGGGCATGCGCCACCGAGGCGGTGTCGAAGGACAGGGAGGCCGCGACATCCGCCTGATCGGCGAAGATCACGAGGCCGATCCGGTCGCCCGCGCGGCGGCGGATGAAATCGGCGCCGACCCGTTTCACCGCCGCGAGCCGCGCGACGTTGCGCCCGTCGAGGGAGAAATCCACCCGCTCCATGCTGCCCGAGAGGTCGAGGGCCAGCATGATCTCCCGGCCCGAAGCCGGGAGGGCGGCAGCCGGCAGGACGAGGCGGGGCCCCGCGAGCGCCACGACGAGGGCGATCCAGAGCAGCCAGGCGAGGAAGGTCTGCCGGCGCGCCCGGGCGAGCAGGTTCTCGCCGCGGCCGATGCGGGCCACGATGGAGGCGGGCACCACGAGGGCGCCGGCGCCCCCCGACCGCTCCGGCGGCAGCAGGCGCGCGACCAGGAGCGGCAGCGGCAGCAGCAACAGCAGCAGCGGCGCCGCGAAGTCGAAGGCGGTGAGCGGCATCGCCATGGTCAGGCCCGGATGCGTGCGAGGAGGTGGCTCAGGCCGGCATCGATCGCGTCGAGGTCGGGTGCGGCGCGCGCGTAGAGGTCGCGGGTGAGCGCCCGGCCCGGCCCGGCTGTGAAGAAGTCGGTCGCGAACAGGCGGTCGAAGGCCGCCGCCCTGTCCTCGCCCTCGATGCCGAGGGTCCGGGCGAGGCGCGCGAGGAGCCGCGCCTGCGCGACCAGACGTCCCGGCGGGTCGAGCCCGCGGGAGGCGGCGAGTTCCGCGAGCGCGGCCCGCCGCACGGACATCCTGCGCCGACGCATCGCCGCCTGCGCCGCGAGCACGAGGGCGGCGAGGATCAGGCCGAGCGCGATGGCCGCGAGCACGTCGAGCCGCAGGCTGCCGGTTTCGGGCGGCGGGTGCAGGCCGCGCAGATCCGCGAGCGCCGCCTGGACGGCCGGAGAGAGGGCGCCCTCACAGCACGGCATCGAGCCGCTCCATCAGGGGTGCGAAGGATTCCGGCCCGCTCTCGGCGTCGAGCCGCACGCCCTCCAGCCCGGCCCGGGCCCAGCGGGCGAGCCGGTCGTCGGCGGAAGGCGGCCGGCGCCCGGCCCGCGCCGTGCCCCGCTGCCCGTCCGGCGTCGCGAAGGGGTAGAGGCCGGGAGGCGGCGCGCGCTCGAAGGGATCGCTCACCAGGATCAGGCTGAGCGAGACCCGCTCGGCGAGGGCCGTGAGCGCGGCCTCGAACCCCTCGCCGGGATCGTCGAGGGCGCTCGCGATCACGAGGTGGCCGCCCGCCGGCAGCAGCGATTGGGCCCGGGCGAGGGCCGGAACCAGAGGAGGATCCGGCCGCAGAGGAGCCGCCAGGGCGAGCGCATGGGCGCGGGCGAGAGCCCCGGCGAGCGCGCCCATGCCGCGTCCGCCGCCGGTCGGGCGCAGGCTGATCGGCTCGGGATCGGCCGAGGCGACGACGAGGCCGATGCGGCCGCCGTCCCCGACGATGCGCCAGCCGAGGAGGGCGAGCGCCTCCGCGGCAGCGACCGAGCGGAGCGCCCGGCGCGTGCCGAACAGCATCGAGGGCCGGAAATCGGCCAGCAGCAGGACGGCGCGGTCGCGCTCCTCGTGGTGGGTACGGGTGTGCAGGGTGCCGGTGCGGGCGGTGGCGTTGCGGTCGATATGGCGCACGTCGTCGCCCTCGGCGTAGGGGCGCACGTCGTCGGGCTCGGAGCCGCGCCCGCGCCGCCGCGTGACGATGCCGCCCGGCAGGCCGACAAGGTTGCGGGTCGCGCGGCCCGCCCCGCGCCGGGCGAGATGGCGTAGGCCCATCAGCGCGGCGGCATCGAGGGCAACCCCCCGAGCGGCGAAGGGATCGCCGTCGGCCGGGTCGAGCGGGACGGGGCGGGCCACGGCCGGGCTCCTCAGCAGGTTTCGGAAAAGTGCCATGCGGTTTTCCGTCAAAAACCTGCGACACAGCAAAAACCGAAGCGGACGAAGCGGTGGCCTGCCAACTCTGCTTAGAGAGGCCGCACCCGTTCGAGCAGACCTGCGACGAGGCCGCGGGCGGTCTGTCCCTCGGCGGCGGCGCGCCAGGTCAGCGCGAGGCGGTGGGAGAGGGCGTCGGCGGCGAGCGCCGCCACGTCCTCCGGCACCACGTGGTCGCGCCCGTGCAGATAGGCCCGTGCCTTGCCGGCGATCATCAGGGCGAGGGTGCCGCGGGGCGAGACCGGGTGCTCGATCGCCGCCCGCAGATCGGGCGCGATCGCGTCGCTGCGGGTGCCGGCGACGAGACGCACGAGGTAGTCCTTCAAGGCCGGGGACACGTAGGTCCTGAGGGCGGCGGCGCGCGCGGCGCGCAGGTCCTCGGCGGTGAGGCGCACCGGCATCGGGGCGGCCTCCGCATTCATCTCGCCCTCGACGAGATCGAGGATGCGTCGCTCGGAGGCCTCGTCCGGCATCTCGACCACCACGTGGAGCAGGAAGCGGTCGAGCTGCGCCTCCGGCAGCGGGTAGGTGCCCGCATGCTCGATCGGGTTCTGGGTCGCCACCACCATGAAGGGATCGGGCAGCGGGTGGGTGGTGCCGGCGACCGTCACCTGCTGCTCGGCCATGGCCTCGAGCAGGGCCGACTGCACCTTGGGCGGCGCCCGGTTGATCTCGTCGACGAGGACCAGGGAATGGAACAGGGGGCCGGCCAGGAACTCGAAGCGCCCCCCGTCCGGCCGCCAGACGGTGGTGCCGGTCAGGTCGGCCGGCATCAGGTCGGGGGTGCACTGCACCCGCGCGAAGCCCGTGTGCAGCCCGTCCGCAAGGCGCTTGACCGCCCGCGTCTTGGCGAGGCCGGGCGCTCCCTCGATCAGAAGGTGGCCGCCCGTGAGCAGGCCGATCAGCAGCCGCTCGACCAGCCCGCGGCAGCCGATCAGCCCCTCCTCCAGGCCGGCCCGCAGGGTGAGCACCCGCTCGCGCAGCAACTCGCCGTCGTCGCGCGGGACGGTCGCGGCAGCGGGCGGCAAGGCGAGATCCGCATGCCTCATCGCGCGCTGCACCTGCGCTTTGCTGTCGGGACCGCGCTCCACGCCATCCGGCCGTCTCCTCGCGGCGGGCCTTGTCGCTGAAGCCCGCTCGTCGGCCGATGAGGACGCAGGTCGGGGCGAGCGTCAATCCCGACCGCAGTCCAAGAGAAGGGATCCAAGAGAACACATGTTCGCGAGACGAACGGGCACGAGGGATGCGGGATCCGGGCCCGGGCACCCGTCAACGGCGCGCCCATGCGGGCAGAGGAGCCGCGGCGGATCCGCCATGCGCCTCACGGCCGTCTCCCAACACCATGGACTTGCCATGCATCGTCAGCGTAATCGAAGATAATTGACCGGTGGCATCCTCCCGCGCCGCCGCGTGGCGGAGTTCGTGACAGCGATGGATTCGGTCCGACAAGCAACGTTCGACGTGATCGGGCGGCTGCAGGCCGCATCCTCGCAAACCGCGCTGTTCTCCGAATTGAAGGAAGCTGGGCGCTATTTCGGCTACGACTCGTTCATCGTGACCGGCCTGCCCCATCGCCAGGGCGAGAACCTGAACGACTGCTCGCTCCTGGTGGGCTGGCCGATGGAATGGGCCAAGCGCTACACCGAGCGGCGCTACATCCATGTCGATCCAGTGATCGCCCAGATCCGCCGCACCCTCGATCCGTTCATGTGGGACGAGGCGCCTTACGACCGCAGCGATCCGGGCCCCGCGACGGTGATGAACGAGTCGCCGTCCTTCGGGCTCAACCAGGGCTTCTGCGTGCCGATCCACCGGATCGACGGGCGCGAGGCCGGCGTCTCCTTCGGCGCATCCCGGATGGACCTGTCGGACGATGCCCGGGCCGGGCTTCACCTCGTCGCGATCTACGCCTTCTCGGCGGCGCGGGCCCTCTCGGCGATGCCGTCGAACCCCGCCGATCCCGAGCGCCAGCCGCCGCGTTGCAGCGCCCGCGAGATCGAGTGCATGCGGTGGGCCGCCGCCGGCAAGACGGGCTGGGAGATCTCCGAGATCCTCTCCCTGTCTCAGCGCACGGTCGAGGCCTACCTCAACAATGCGGCCCGCAAGCTCGGCGTCGCCAACCGTGTCCATTTGATCGCCGAGGCGATCCGGCACGGTCTCATCGACTGATCGCCGGCTCAGTGCTACCGTAAATTTACAGTATTTTCGCCCCGAGCAAGATCTTCCATTATCTGCCCGCGTTGGTCGGGGATAATGCGATGATCAAATTAATCGATCGCAGCAACTGCGACGATCATGCGGCGCTTATCGAACAGGTTTATCGATTCCGGCACCGCTTTTTCGTCGAGCATTTGAAGTGGGAGGCTTGCCGCAAGCCGGACGGACGGGAGAAGGACCAGTTCGACGGCCCGGACTGCATCCATCTGGTGGGTGTGGACGGAGGCGAGGTGATCTCCTATGCGCGCCTGCTGCCGACGACGCGGCCGCACCTGCAGAGCCACGTCTATCCGGAGATCCTGCGGGGGGCGCGGGCCCCGACGGGGCCGCGCATCTACGAGTGGACGCGCTGCGCGGCGGCGCCCTGGAAGCGCGATTCGAGCCGGGCGCTCGATCCGATCGCCGGCTACCAGTTCGCGGCCGTCGTCCGAGGCGGTCGGCCTGCTCGGCATCGAGGGCCTGCTGGTGCAGACCCACCCGATCATCGTCGAGCGGCTGATCACGCTGGGCTGGCAGGTGGAGCCGCTCGGGCTGCCCTATCCGTATGACGGCAAGCCGCTGGTGCCGATCTACGCCCGCTGGACGCCCCGGACGGCGGCGGCGAGCCTCGCCGCCTACGAGCTGCGCGGGCCGGCACTCTCGCACGACGAGGTGGTGGACGAGCGGCGGCGGGAGATCGTGCTCCCCAGCCACTACGCCGCCTGACGCGAACCGAAACGGTGCCCCGCGGGGCGCCGCCTGGAGCAGGGTCCGTTCCACCGTGAACAGACCCTGCTCCAGGTTTTTGATTGTGCCGCATTGTCTGCGACGAACCGGCATCCCCTTCGTCGGAAAATGCTCTGGCTCGATCAGGTGTTCATGGAATCGAAGAAATCCGCGTTGCTCTTCGTCTGCCGCAGCTTGTCGAGGAGGAACTCGATCGCGTCGGTGACGCCCATCGGGTTGAGGATGCGGCGCAGCACGTAGGTCTTCTTGAGCGTGTCCGGCGGCACCAGCAGCTCCTCCTTGCGGGTGCCGGAGCGGGTGATGTCGATGGCCGGGAAGGTGCGCTTGTCGGCGACCTTGCGGTCCAGGATGATCTCGGAATTGCCGGTGCCCTTGAACTCCTCGAAGATCACCTCGTCCATGCGCGAGCCGGTGTCGATGAGGGCGGTCGCGATGATGGTGAGGGAGCCGCCCTCCTCGATGTTGCGGGCCGCGCCGAAGAAGCGCTTGGGCCGCTGCAGGGCGTTGGCGTCGACGCCGCCGGTCAGCACCTTGCCGGAGGAGGGCACGACCGTGTTGTAGGCGCGCCCGAGGCGGGTGATCGAATCGAGCAGGATCACCACGTCCCGGCCGTGCTCGACGAGGCGCTTGGCCTTCTCGATCACCATCTCGGCCACCTGGACGTGGCGGGTCGCCGGCTCGTCGAAGGTGGAGGCGATCACCTCGCCCTTCACGGAGCGCTGCATGTCGGTGACCTCCTCGGGCCGCTCGTCGATGAGCAGCACGATGAGGTAGCATTCCGGGTGGTTGATGGTGATCGACTGGGCGATGTTCTGCATCAGCACCGTCTTGCCGGTGCGCGGCGGCGCCACGATCAGGGCGCGCTGGCCTTTGCCGATCGGCGAGACGATGTCGATGACCCGCGGCGAGTAGTCCTTGCGGGTCGGCTCGCTGAGTTCGAGCTTGAAGCGCTGCGTCGGGAACAGCGGCGTCAGGTTGTCGAAATGGACCTTGTGCTTGATCTTGTCCGGGTTCTCGAAGTTGATGGTGTTGACCTTGAGCAGCGCGAAGTAGCGCTCGCCATCCTTCGGCCCCCGGATCGGGCCATCGACGGTGTCGCCGGTGCGCAGGCCGAAGCGGCGGATCTGGGTCGGCGACACGTAGATGTCGTCCGGGCCCGGCAGGTAGTTGGAATCGGAGGAGCGCAGGAAGCCAAACCCGTCCTGCAGCACCTCGACCGTCCCGGCCCCGATGATCTCCACATCCTTGGCAGCGAGCTGCTTCAGGATGGCGAACATCAGTTCCTGCTTGCGCATGGTCGAGGCGTTCTCGACCTCGACCTCCTCGGCGAAGGCGATCAGTTCGGTGGGAGTCTTCGATTTGAGGTCCTGGAGCTTCACCTCCCGCATCGGGGGCGTGAAGGTCTCGATGGGTGCGATGGTGTCTTCGATCATCGGAGTTCAGGCTGTGAGAGCGAGGTGCTGGGAGGTGTCATCTCGGGATCGACTCGGGCCGCAGAGGGCCGGAGCGGGGGGCGTGTGCCTGTGAACCGGAAAACCGGTCGCGGATCGTCGCCTGTCGTCCCGGAAGGTCGCGAGGATTGAGCCTTTGGCTCGCGAGCGACGTGACCTGACCTTTAGGAGGGGATGCCTTTATGTAGCGGTTTCTGGGGGTGGACTCAAGGCCCTGGCGCGCGAAAAGGGGGCGTTCTCCCAGGCTTGGACCCCCATACTCACGCCGTTTCCGCCGGGCGCGCATTAACATTGGTGGCCTTGATCCAGGGATCTCCCCACGATTTTCGCCTCACGCCCCGCCCCGGCGCCGCAGCCGCACGTAGAGGGCGCCGCTGCCGCCATGGTGGAGCGCCGCCTCCTCGAAGCCGAGCACCAGAGGGCGCAGGTCCGGCAGCCGCAGCCAATGGGGCACGCTGCGGCGCAGCACCCCGCGCTCCGCGTAAGGGTCGTCCCCGGGCCCGCCCTTGCCGGTGACGACGAGAACCAGGACATGCCCGGCCCCCCGCGACCGGTGCAGGAAGGCGACGAGGGCCGCATGCGCCTCTGCCTGCCGCAAGCCGTGCAGGTCGATCACGGCGTCGACCGTCCGTGATCCCCGCCGCAGGGCCGTGCGGACCCGCCGCTCGATCGGCGCGAGCGGCGGCAGCGCCGGTTTCGGGCGCGCCGCCGCCGGAACGGCCCGCGCCATGGTCGCGCGGACCGGCGCCGGGGGAGGGGGCTCGGGGACAGACGGCGGCTCGGGCGGCAGGCTGCGCCCCTGGAGCGGCGTCACCTGCCGGGCGATCTCCGCCCAGAGCCGGCGCTCGTCGGGGGTGAGGCGCCGCTCGCGCGGACGGCGCGGGGCGCTCACGGCCGGGGCTCCGGCGCGGCGGGCGCGAGGGGATCGGCCGTGCGAGGGTCGGCCTTGGGCAGCAGCACCACGAATCGGGCGGGGTCCCGCAGCAGGCCCGCCACCGCGCCGGCCACCGGCCCGGTGCCGAGATAGAGATCGCCGCGGGCGGGGCCGACGATCGCCGAGCCGGTATCCTGCGCGATCACCAGCCGGGCGAGGGGCACGGCGCCACCCTCGGGCGTCGGCAGGCTTCCCTCCAGCCAGAAGGGCAGGCCGTAGCGCCAGAGCGCCGCATCGACCGCGAGGCTGCGGCCGGGCGTGAGCGGCGCGCCGCCCCCGCCGAGGGGGCCGGGCGCCTCCGGCGGCGACTCCTCCAGGCGGAAGAAGACGTAAGCCGCGTTGCGGCGAATGAGGCGCCGGGCCGTCTCGGGGTTGGCGCGCAGCCACGCGGTCCAGCGCGCGAGCGTCAGCCCCTCCAGGGGCAGGTGGCCCTCCGTCACGAGCAGGCGGGCCACCGAGGTGTAGGGCTGGCCGTTGCGGCCGTCATAGGCGAGCCGGACCACGCGGCCGTCGGTGAGCCGCACGCGCCCGGAACCCTGCACCTGCAGCACCAGGAGGTCGACCGCGTCGCGCAGGTAGAGGAGGGGCCGCGCCCGCTGCCCGAGCGCCCCGTCCTCGATCGCGGCCCGGTCCGGATAGGGGGCGAAGCCGGCCTCCAGGCGCCGGGCGGCGCGCAGGCCGGCCTCGAGGCCGGGCAGGGTCTCGCCCGGCTCCAGGGAGACGAGGTCGTCGGGGCGCGCGAGCGCCGGCACGGTGAAATCCGGCGTCGGCACGAGGGAGCCCTGGAGTTCCGGCTCGAAATAGCCGGTGAGGAAGCCCGCCTGCCGCTCGGAGGGTGCAGCCCGAGCCGGCCGCGTGATGCGGTAGGCATCGAACCAGGTCTCGAAGAAGCTGCGGGCGCCGGCCGGATCGGCCGGCGCGGCGGCGCAGGCGGCGGCGAGGTCCTGGCTCGGGCTCCCGGGAATAGCCTCCGCGGGAACGGGGCGGGACATTTGCGCGCAGGAGGCGCGGAAGGCGGCGAGCGCCGCCCCGAGGTCGTCCGCCGCGAAGCCGGGCAGGCGGGACACCGCCACGGGCTCCAGCACCGCCTCGCCGACCTGCAGCGGCTCGGCCCTGGCGCCGCCGACGGCCAGCGCGGCCATGAGCGCAGCGCGGATCAGGCCGAACCCAGGCGGCATCCCTATCGGCTCGCGCTCACTGCCCGGCTTCGGTGGCGACGAGCTGCCAATTGGGGTCGCGGCTGCCGAGGGTGCGGGCGAAGGTCCACACGTCGGTCACGTCCACGACCGTGTCCGGGCTGCCATCCACCACCGCGCCCTGCGGGTTGCGGGTCGCGGTGATGAGCTTCGACAGGAAGCGCACGGTGATCTGCGCGACGCGGTTGCGCACGTCGACGCCGACGATCTCGGCCCGGTCGATCGACACGAAGGTGGTCTCGACGGTCTGGCCGGCGCGCTCGCGGGCCTGGATCGCCCGTTCGAACCCGTCCGCGACCTCGCGGGAGAGCAGGCTCTTCAGCGTCTTGCGGTCGCCCTTGGCGAAGGCCATGACGATGGTCTCGTAGGCGACCTTGGCCCCGTCCGTGAAGGCACGGGGATCGAAGGATGGCTCCTGCTGCAGCACGAGATCGAGGCCGCGCGCCGCCGGGGAGTTCGGCTCGACCACGCCCTTCCAGTTGCGCGGCACCGTGGCGGCGACGGGCGCCGCCGCGCCGCGGTCGGCACCCGCCCCCGGCAGCCGCACGACGTTGTCCCCGCCCTCGCGGGGCGCCGGCGGCGGCTCCTCGCGGCGGCGGAGAAGGGGATTGAACGGGGGCCGCTCGTTGCCGGTCTTCTGGCCGAGGACCGAGCGCAGCTTCCAGATCACGAAGACCGCAAGCCCGAGGAAGATGAGGGTCGTAAGGTCGAGGGAGTCCTGCATCACCGATCCGATCGTGGCGGCCGCTCGCGCTCCGCCCGGGCCTGAATGCCTGCCCGGCGGCTTTGGCATCGGCCTCGGTGGAAGGCAAGCCGCGCGCCGGAATCGAGCCTCGCGCCGGGCCGCACCGGGGCCCAACTCCATATGGGTCCGCCCATCCGCCGCTTCCAGGCGCCGGCGGCCCGCCCGGTGGGCCAGCCGGATCGATGCCGCAGGGGAAGGGCCGGTTGCAGGATGACGCGTGCCCCGAGCTTGTTCGCGCGAGGCCGGCATGATAGCGGCTTCGCGGCCGCCGCGCGCGCCCCTTTTCGCGCCAGGGCGGCGGCACTGGATCGAAGAACATCTCTCGAAGGAAACCCCCACCATGGCCGATTCCCCGTTCCCGAACGGCAACGGTGGCGCCGCAGCGCAGCCCAACGACCTCGCGCCCACCCTCAACGCGCTGGCGCAATACGCCAAGGATCTCTCCTTCGAGAACCCGAACGCGCCGCGCTCGCTGCAGCCGCATCAGGGCCAGGGCCCGCAGATCAACATCCAGGTGAACGTGAACGCCCGCCAGCTGGCCGAGGCGGATTTCGAGGTCGACCTGCGCCTGGAGGGCGATGCGAAGATCGGCGCCGATGTGCTCTTCGCCTTCGAGCTCACCTATTCGGGCATCTTCCGCCTGCTCAACATCCCGCAGGACCAGATCCACCCGGCGGTGATGATCGAGTGCCCGCGCCTGCTGTTCCCCTTCGCCCGGCAGATCGTCGCCGACGCGGTGCGCAACGGCGGCTTCCCGCCCCTCTACATCGACCCGATCGATTTCGTGGGCCTCTACCGCCAGAAGGCCGTCGAGGCCCAGGCGCAGGCCGGCCAGCCCAACGCCTGAGGACGAGGGCCGGAGCGCCGCGCACGCCCGGCCCGTCTGCGGGCCGAGCCGGACCGGCGCCGGCCCTCCGGTCACGCGGCCTTGCGGGCGCGGCGCCTCTTCGGCTTGCCGGCACCCGCGGGCTCCGGCTCCGGCTCCGGAGCCGCGGGCGGAGCCGGCTGTGGGGCGGCGGGCTCCGCGGCCGATCTGGCTTCGCGGGTGATCATCTCGACCATGCTCTGCGGCAGGCGCACGAAGTGGCCGGTGCCGTGCCCGGTCCGGTCGAGGATCTCGGCGAAGACCGGCCGGTGCGGCTCGTGCCCGGCCTCGCTGAGGGGGCAGGGGCGGCGCGGCAATTCGCTCAGCCTCGCGGCGAGTTCCTTCGGCACCCATGCGTTCACCGGCATCCCTCCCGACCCGTTGCGGTCGCGACAGGCTCTAGACAGGTTTCGTTAAGGACCGCCTGACGCCCGCGTGAAGGCCGCGAAGGAGCGCCGCAGCAGGGCGGGGTCGAGGTCCCGGGCGATGGCGACGAGGCGGGTGCGCGCCCTCCCCTCCGGCCAGGCGGCCAGATGGACCGATGGGTGGATGAGGTGCTGCACGCCCCGGATCACCACCGGCGTCGCGCTGCCCTCCACCGCGACGAGCCCCTTGAGCCGCAGCACGCGGTCGCCGTGGCGATGGAGCAGCATCGAGAGCCAGAGCCCGAAGCGGATCCAGTCCAGGGGACCGGCTTCCAGGAGCACCGACCGGATGTCGGCATACGGATCGTCCTGTGATGCGAGGACCGGTTCGGACCGACCATCGGCGGCAGGTCGTCGAGGTATCACGAGGCCGGGATCTCGATGAGGCGGGTCTCGGTGCCGTGCTCGAACGGCTTCATCCAGGCCGAGGGGTCTGGCCGTAATCGATCCTGGTCCAGGCCCCGCCGATGCGGACGTAATAGGGGTGATGGTCGTTGTGCATCAGCGAGTGTCGTAGCGGAGGCCCCTGGCCTGAAGGAGCTCGTTGGTCTTCGGCCCGAACTCCCACCAGGGCGCGACGTAGCCCCGGGGCGGCTGTCCGGCGAGGCCGGCGATGAGGGCGACGCACCGGTCGAATTTCGCCTCTTCCTGCTCGGGCATCATGGCGATCGGGTTCTCGTGGCTGTAGTCGTGCATGCCGATCTCGTGGCCGGTGGCCGCCACGGCCTTCATCTCCTCCGGGAAGGTCTCGATGGAGTGGCCGGGGATGAACCACGTGGTCTGGATGCCCCAGCGCTCGAACAGGTGCAGGAGGCGCATGCTGCCGACCCGGCCGGCGAAGACGCCGCGGGAAATGTCTCAGGGGCTGTCCTCGCCCCCATAGGAGCCGAGCCAGCCCGCCACCGCATCGACGTCGACGCCGTAGGCGACGAAGGTCTCTTTGGCCATGCTGCACCTCCACAGCCGATGCCGTCATTGGCGCGAGCCGCGCTCCCGCGCTCAACCCGGGCATCCACGGCGAAGCTGCGAAACCGGGTTGACCGAATCCCGCTGATTCCCTAGAGCGATCCGACCCGGAGACGTGGCCGAGCGGCTGAAGGCACTCGTTTGCTAAATGAGCAAGCCCTGAAAGGGGCTTCGAGGGTTCGAATCCCTCCGTCTCCGCCAGAGCCTTCTCGGATTTCCACCATAAAATCAGTTAGATAGCCGAGATTGTTGACGAGCTGTCCGCCGGCGGGGCACGATTTCGTCCAACACGGCCGGCTCCCGATGCCCGAGGTCCTGACGCGACGCCAAGGCTTCTGGCACTTCGTGCGCCGCGTCCCCGCGCCGTTCGCTGCCCTGGACCGGCGCGGCATCGTCAAGCGATCCACCCACATCCGCATCGCCGACGACCCCCGAGGCGTGCGGGCCGCCCGCGCGGCCGCGCAGATGAACAGCGATCTCGAAGCCTACTGGCAAGGCCTCGCGAGTGGGCAGAGTGCGGAGGCGAAGGCGCGCTACGACGCCGCGCGCAAAGCGCGCCCACCAGCTCGGCTTCAGCTACATGCCGGCGGCCGAGGTCGCGGCCCAGCCGCTCGCCGAGATCCTGGCCCGCATCGAAGCGCTGGCCGCCCGCGACGTTGCCGACGATCCCGCCACGCGCGGCGCAGTCCTGGGCAAGGAACCCGTTCCGGTCGTGCTGCTCTCGCAGCTGTTCGACCAGTACGAGACCCTGACCGGGGCCGCGCGCCAGGACCTCTCGCCGGACCAACTGCGCAAATGGGCCAACCCGAAGAAGCGCGCCCTCGCCAACCTGCTGAAGGTGGTCGGAGACAAGCCCGTTACGGAGCTGACCCGCAACGATGCCCTCGATTTCCGGGTCTGGTGGCAGGAACGCGTGCTCGTCGCGGGCATCGAGATCGCCACGGCCAACAAGGATGTCGGCCACATCAACCGCATGCTCCGGCAGATCGAGCGCAGTCATCGGCTCGGCATGGGCCCGGTCTTCGCCGAGCTTCGCCTGGAAGGGGAGACCCAGGGCCAGCGCGTGGCCTTCGCGCCCGAATGGGTGCAGAGCCGGCCACGAAGCTGAGCGAGCCCGTGATCGTGATCTTCCGGGGCTACCTGCTCCCGGATCCGAACACGGTCGGGCACGGCCCCTTCCGGCTGCAGCTCGCCAACCTGAAGCGCAAGGGCGCTCCTGATTGGCAACGACGGGAACGATACGATCAATGACTATGGCGGCCCGGACACGATCAAAGGTAGTCTCGGGGCTGACCTTCTGAACGGCAGCGCGGGTGCAGAGACACGTTCGCCTTCACTCCGGCGGCGGAGTCCACCCAGTAGCGCCTGCAGGCCGCGCATCGTGGTCTCGCGAGCTTGAGTGGTGCGTCGCGACGGAGAATTGGTGCACAATGCAACCGCTGCCAATCTGAAGCGATTCACACATTGTACTTTCAATGTGCAGTTTTCGCTGACATGTTGGCGCCAATCCAGACCAAGTCTGCGCCTTGAAGGGGTAGCGCATGACTAATCGCCAAGCTGTCACATCCCGAAATAGATGGCAATTGCTGGACGAGGAGCAGCAGGACCTGGCCTCTGATAAAGCAACTCCCCTTCTGTCCGTCATTGCCGCATTCGTATGCTTGAGTGTTAGCTCAGCCGGCGCACTTCTCGTCTTGGTGAAGTAAAGCTGCCTTCTCACCAGATCGGCCCCTGCGCGTTGCGCCTGCTCATTTCCAGGGCGCGTGTGCGCCAGCCAAAGCTGCCCGTCACGGTGCCCGACCATTCTCGCAGGTTTCGGAGGAGCGCATGGTGGATGCGATCTGGTCGCCCCTGCCGCGGGAATGGCGGGACGCCGCCGACACCGCGGCGCACAATCTCGGGTTCGGGCGCGACCTCGCCGGGCTCCCGGCCGAGCACTGGCAGCGCGTGCTCGCCAACGTCGAAGCCCGGATGCGCATGAAGGGTATCGAGATGCCCGAGGGCTGGCGCGAGCGTCTGGCCCGGCAGGTCGGCCGTGAGAAACCCTGAGCGTTGGAGAGGCGCATGCCGGACCTTGAAGGCCTCGTCTCCCGATACGTGCAGGAGGCGGACTCGATTGCGTCTGCGGCCCAGGCGACGCCCGGCGCCGACCTCTGCAACAGGATCGCGGATTGGGTTCGTGCCGTGCGCGAGCAGGCCGATGCCCTTCCTGCCGGCCGGGGGCCCGCGCTTCTCATCCGCATCGCCGGGCAGCTGACGGTCAAGGGCGCCACTGTCCCGATCAGCGAGGATCAGCGCGGACGCACCTTGTTTCTCCTCGCTTCCCGATTGAGCGACGACGCTCCCTGAGAAGAGAACTGGTGGCCGACATTCGCTGCCAGCGCACTACAAGGTGGTCGGGCGGCTCCCAAGAGAGGGCGTTCGGGCGCAGATTTGTGATCTTGTTACTATGGATGTATGTATTCGACCCGATGAAATAGATAATCGGATCGGCGTTCGAGCCGTGTCTTGCCGTTATGCGATTGTCGTGAATCTCATGCGACTCACCTCCCGCCGGTGAAAAGACTGACCCGGAGGGGTCTGTATGACTAAATATCAGGCCGTGAACCCGCGCGAGGGGGCCGGTTGTCGTGAAGGTGCTGACGCCTGCCGTCGTACTGATGCAGGCGCCGGCACCGATGATTTCGACCCCCGACACATCCACGCTGCCGTTGACAAGATGGCAGCTGCTTCCAAGGCCGGGAACGATCAGCGGTCGGCCGGCGCTGCGAGCGGCAGCGACTGCCTTCCTCAGCGCTTCCGAGACATCGGCGCTGGCGGACACGGCCGCAGCCGAGACGAATTCCAACGCATTGACTGACTGCCGTGCGATCAGTGCATCGATCACGCCCGTCCATTCGGAAATCGTCCTCGCCGCCCCTCCATTGCTCGGGGTTGCCGTCAGGTCGCTTCGTCCCCTGCTCGACCGCCTTGCGGCCGGAGGGGAGCGCGTTGAGCGGAACGGTCGAGGGCTGGGGATCGAAGGCGTGGCCCGCGACGTTCGGGACGAGAGCGATGCCGAGCACAGCGGCGAGACGACGGAACTTGCGCGATCCTCAGCTCGATTCCAAACCCTGCTCGCGCCAGAGGGCACGGCGCACGACGGCCAGCGCATCACTGAAGATGGGCCGCGGTTTGACGGACCATGCCGCCGTCGCGACCGGCGGCTGGTTGCCTGATCAGGAGGGGTGAAACGAGAACGCCCGCCGCGGCGGGGCCGGGTCGTGGAAGTGGTCCTTCGGCCACAATTCGCGAAAGGCTTTGTCCTTTTGCCGAAGCGGTTGTGGATCGAACAAAGCATCGGCGCACTCACGGTGTCGCGCCGTCTCAAGCTGGATGACGATACGCTGCTTCACATCTCGGCGGCGGCCATGCTTTTCGCCTCGATAGCCCGGCTTCTTGCGTCAATAACTATGAAAAACTATGAAATGAACCTTTCCCAACGGACTCTCAGCGTTCAAGGACCTGGGCGTAAAGGGCGCCACGGTCGATGCGAGTGACCGCATTCTCTACAATAGCCGCACAGGCGTGCTGTCCTATGATGCGGATGGCTCTGGCACGGCATCTACGGCTGTGCCGTTCGCTACCCTCGACAACAAGCCCGTGATCACTGCGAGCCACTTCACGATCGTGTAGCGCTGGAACCGAACCTCGGCGGTGAGATGGCGAGAGGCTGCCCTGGCCTTTGGCGGCCTCATCCATTTTGGGCTGTCACTGATAGCTTTTTGCCGCGCCGATACCGGCGGGCCGCTCATCCAGAGCAGATGAACCGATGTATTTCGCGAGATCGGCCGCCAGACGTCTCACAGGATATGCTGCGATCAGAGCGAGGCTTCAATCGATCGGGCGCCGCTCCCAAGCACTAGCCCGAAAGGGGCCGTAGGCCGCCGCGGCCGCCGTTTCTATCGTCCGGGATGAGCCGGCGGCACCAGGCCGAGGGCCGGCCTGCCGCGATGCAATCGGGAGACATCATGTCCGAGGGAGCCTCCCGCGCCACAGCGCGCGCCGCCGCGGCCGAGCGGCCCCGCGCGCATCCGCCCGCCGCGCCGCTCCTCCGGCCGCCCCTGCTCTGGGCCGCTTCCGCCATCGCCGCCATGATCGCCTGCGGCATCGCGCTCCGGCTCGGCGGCTATGTGGGCAGCGCCTACAGCTGGTTCACGCTCGCGGGCGCGCTCGACGATTCGTGGATGCCGATGGGCCGCGCCTATGCCCGCATCACCGCGGCGCATCCGGCGCCCCTCTACGACCTGTTCTTCGTCGAGCACGTCAAGTTCCAGTACCCGCCGAGCTCGCTCCTGATCTACGCCGCCCTCGAGGCGCTCGGCATCACGCCGGGCGTGCCCGAACTCAACCGCCTGGTCTGGGTGAGCATCCTGGCGATGCCGGTCCTGATCTTCCTGATCTGCCGCCAGCTGATCGCGCAGAGCCCGCTGCGGGCGGGCGGCGCCGGGCCGGCCAGCCTGCTTGCGGCCCTCTTCGCGGGCGCGGCGCTGTTCTTCTATCCGCTGATGATCGCCTGGCGCCTCGGCCAGGTCCAGGCGCTCCTCAACGCGCTCTTCGCGCTCGCCTGCCTGCTCTGGCTGTGGGAACGCCGGCTCCTGGCCGGGCTCTGCATCGGCCTCGTCTGCCTGGTGAAGCCGCAATTCTCCCTGTTTCTCGTCTGGGCGCTGATCCGGCGGGAGACGGCCTTCGCGGCGGGCCAGGCCGCCAGCCTCGGCCTCGGCCTCGCCGCCTCGGTCGCCCTCTTCGGGTTGGGCAATCACCTCGATTACCTGTCGGTCCTGACCTACATCTCGCAGCGCGGGGAGATCTTTTGGGACAACACCTCCGTCAACGGGCTGATGAACGGGCTGATGTTCCCCGATGAGGTCCTGAAGTTCGACTACTCGGCGTTTCCGCCGCCGACGCCGCTGGTGCGCAGCGCGACCCTGTGGTCGTCCGTGCTCATCGTGGCCTATGCGCTGTTCCCGCGCCCCGGGGCGCGCCGGGCGGCCCTCCTCGACCTCTCGACCGCGGCCATGGCCTTCACCCTCGCCTCGCCGATCGCCTGGGGGCACCATTACGGCATCGCCTTCCCGGTGCTGGTCATCCTGTTCTTCGCTCTCGCGGGTGATCCCGACGCGCCGCGCCGCCGCGGCCGGCTCGTCCTGTGGGGCCTGTGCCTGGTGGCGATCGGCAATTACTGGAACATCTCGGAGCACCTTGCCGGCACGCTGGCGGCCCCGCTGCAATCCTGGCGGCTCGCGGCGGTGCTGGCGGTGCTGGTCCTCCTGCACCGGCTCCAGGCCGAGGCCGCCCGCCCCGTCGCCCCGGCCGCGGCCGAGCTGGATCCGGCCCGGGCATGAGCAGGCTCCCCCTGCCGGCCCGCCGGGCGGCGCTGCGGCCGCTTGCGGCGCTGCCGCCCGCGATCCGCTTCCTCTTCGCCGGGGGCACCGCCGCGCTGACGAGACCTGCATCGGGATCCGCGGCCAGTGGCGCTCCCTGCACCAGGCCATCGACCAGCACGGGGAGCCGGTCGACTTCCTGCTGAGCACCAAGCGGGATCTCAGGGCAGCCAAGTGCTTCTTCCGCAAGATGTTGCAGGTGGAGCTGCTGCTCGCCCCGGATCGACACGCCCCGACGACCCGCACGGCCTCAACCCGCTCGGGCTCGGCTCTGGTTCATCCGGATCTCGTAGGTATTAAGAGAGATCGTCATAACCCTGATGATCGATCGCCCATCGTGAAAGCCCGTCGGCTATGTTTCGGAAGCAAACCCCTGGGAGGGACGCACCCCCGCCGGGAAGCACTTTTTCGTTCTAGCCCTGATGATCGATTGCCCACCATGAAAGCCCGTCGGCAATATTTCAGAAACAAGCCCCTGGGAGGGACACTTTTATGCGCCACAAAATCGCAGTCACCGGAGCAGGGGGCTATATAGGTTCTGTACTAGCTCATACATTGCTTGAAAATAATTATAATGTCAAAGCTGTGGATATGTTTTTCTTTGGAGATGCGTCGCTCTCTCGACATCGTAATCATCCGTTCCTTGAGATTATCCGTCAGGATACCCGTTCGATCGAGCACGACGTCTTCGAGGATTGCGATAGCGTCATCGATCTTGCTGCCCTGTCGAATGATCCGTCCGGCGATCTCGATCCCGAGCTGACGCGCTCGATCAACGAGCGGGGCCGCACGCGCGTCGCGATGGCTGCCGAGCGCGCCGGAGTACGTTGCTACCTCTTCGCGAGCTCGTGCGCCGTCTACGGCGCCGGCCGGGGAATGAACCTCGCCGAGGACGCGCCGCTCCACCCGCTCACCGTCTATGCCCAGACCTGCGCGCGGGCCGAAGAGGCGGTGCTCGCCCGAAACTGCGCTCATTTCACGACTGCGGCCCTACGCAACGCGACCGTCTTCGGCCTGTCGCCGCGCATGCGCTTCGACCTCGTCGTGAACCAGATGACGCTCGACGCCCACGAGCGCGGCCGGATCACCGTTGGGGGCGACGGCACGCAATGGCGGCCGCTCGTCCACGTTCGCGACGTTGCAGAGGCGTTCCTGCTCGCCCTGCGCGCGCCGCGGCAGGCCATCGGTGGCCAAGCCTTCAATATCGGCTGGCAGAATCATCAGGTCATCGACATCGCCCGAGCCGTGAAACGTGCCGTCGCGGTCCCTTCCCTCATCACCTTCGGGCCAGGTGGCCCGGACCGGCGCGACTACCACGTCAGCTTCTCCAAGGCCGAGCGGACCTTCGGCTTCGTGGCGGGCCTGACGATCGACGAAGCGGTCCTGGAGATCGAGGGAGCGCTCAGGCGCAAGCGCCTGAGCGACACGCCGGCCTGCCATACGGTGGAATGGTACAGCCAACTCCTGAGCAAGCCCGGCCACAGGCTGCGGCTCCTCGACGGAGCGCCGGTCGGAGCGCCTGCTGGGACCCCATTCCCCGAAGCGGTCACCGCGTGCAGTCCGGTTCTCGAGCCGCTCGCCGAGGAGGTCACCCCATGATCGCCCATGCGTATGGGCCGGCGCAGGATCCGGGACAGGCACGCACGGTGTGCCAAGCGCGCGGGGCTCGCGATGAGACCCGCTAGCCCGGCCCGCCCGTCCAGGGCGCCCGCTCCGGATGGGCCCCTCGATATCCGCCATATCGTGATTGCCGACCGCGAGGGCTATCCATCCGCCTCGAACGGGGTCCATCAGATGGCCCGCTCGCTGGCCCTGGAACAGGTGCGCGCGGGCGACGCACCTCGCATCGTCTTCGTGGCGGACGATCCCAGCGGCATTGCGGTGCCGCCTGGCATCCGGCTCGATCACGTGCCTCTCGCCGGGCCGATCTTCCTCGGCCACCTCGTCGCTCTGGAGGCTTCGAGCCGCGAGGCCCTGCTCGCCGGGGCAGGGCCGCGCACCGTGTTCCACCTCCACGGAGCCCGCAAGCCGCTCTTCGTCGCGCTGACGCGTCACCTGCGGGCGCGCGGCCATCCCTACATATTCACCCTGCATAGCTGCTTTTCGCACCTGTTCGACCGCCACGGCCGGGTGAAGAAGCCGCTCGTCGCCCTCTACGTCACCCTTCTCGAACGCGCGGCCCTGAACGGCGCCCGGTTCGTCCACGTTCTCACCGAACTGGAACAGGCCGAACTCGGACGGCTTGCGCCTCGCGCGCGGGCCTGCCTGATCCCGAACGGCGCCTTCTCCAGCTCCGAATCGGGGCGTCCGCCGCCGCCCGAGCGGGACGGCAGGACGGATGGTGAGCCGGTCTTCGGTTTCTGCGGGCGTCTCGCGGTGTTCCACAAGGGGCTCGACCTGCTGGTCGAGGGGTTCGCGCTCCATTGCCGCCGCGGAGGCCGCGGGCGCCTCGTGTTGATGGGCCCGGGCGCCGGCGGAGAGAGCCTCGCCGTGCGCGCCGGCGCGCTCGGGATCGCGGATCGCGTCGCAGTCCTGGAACCGCGCTACGGACCGGAGCGGGACGCGGTGATGCGGGGATGGGACTTCTTCGCCATCCCCTCACGCCTCGACCATTGGCCGACAGCGGCGCTGGAAGCCGAGCTTCTGGGCGTGCCCATCCTCGTCACCCGCGAGACCGGACTGCACGAGATGGCGGCACAATACGGCGCTGGCCTGCTCGTCGCCGACCTCACGGCCGAGCATGTGGCCGATACCCTGGCTGAGGCCGGGCGCATTGATCCGGCCCGATGGGCGCGGATGTCGGCCAATGCCTATCGCATGGCCTGCGAGGTCGCAGACTGGAGCGTGGCGGCCGCGC
Organism: Methylobacterium nodulans ORS 2060; assembly: GCF_000022085.1. NCBI lineage: Bacteria > Pseudomonadati > Pseudomonadota > Alphaproteobacteria > Hyphomicrobiales > Methylobacteriaceae > Methylobacterium > Methylobacterium nodulans. The sequence goes on along the minus strand of NC_011894.1, from coordinate 1,058,067 downwards.
GCATCCGCGCCCTCTATCAGGCTCCGCCGGAGCTCTACGCGGAAAGCCCGATCATCCAGCACAGGCCGGCGGGCGTCGCCCGCTCGGCGGAAACCCGGTGACGCGTCACCCATCAGAACCCGGACCAGGGAGGACCCGCATGGCTGTTCCGTTCTACCGGCATGCCCTCTCGCCCGCCTGCAGCGACCGCGTCGCCGCGGTCCTGGCGAGCCCGTTCCTGACGAGCGGCCCCCAGGGCGTCCGCGTCGAGGAGAAGCTGCGCGGTTTCTTCGGTGTGCAGCACGCGAAGCTGACCTCGAGCTGGACGCAAGGGGCCATCGCAACGCTGCTCGCTCTCGATATCGGGCCGGGCGACGAGGTGATCGTTCCCGCCATGACCTTCGCGGCGACAGCCAATGTCGTGCGCCTCGTCGGCGCAACCCCGGTCTTCGTCGATGTCGATCCGGCAACGCTCCTGATCGACCACCGGCTGGTGGCCGAGGCGGTGACGCCGAGGACCCGAGCGGTGATCCCGGTCCATCTCTACGGCCAGATGGTCGACATCCCGGCTCTGCGGAAGGCGATCCCCGCATCCGTCCGGATCATCGAGGATGCGGCGCATTGCTTCGAGGGCAAGCGCAACGGCCGGCGCCCCGGCCAGGACGGCGACGCCGCGATCTTCTCCTTCTACGCGACCAAGAACGTGACCTGTGGGGAAGGGGGGGCTGTGATCACCAACGATCCGGATCTTGCCGCGGCCCTGGTTCAGACGGTCCTGCACGGCATGTCGGCCGGCGCCGCCCAGCGCTTCCAGGGTGGCACCTACCGGCACTGGGACATCGCCCGCCTCGGCACCAAGGCCAACCTGCCCGACCTTCTGGCAGTCCTGCTCGAGCCACAGATCGACGGGATCGAGGCACAGCTCGCCCGCCGCGAGCGGCTCTGCGCACGCTACGAGGCGGAGCTTGCCAATACGCCGTTCACCTGGCCCATCATCGAGGCTGGTGTCGTCTCGGCACGCCACCTTTTCCCGATCCATGTGCCGGACGGGCAGCGCGACGCGGTGCTTCAGGCGCTGGGCCAGGCCGGGATCGGCGCGACCGTGAATTACCGCAGCGTGCCCTGCCTCACCCTGTACCGCACCTCCGGTGCCATCCCCGACCTGCCGGTCTCGCGCCGCTGGGGGGAGGGCACGCTCTCGCTTCCGCTGTTCCCGGACCTGCGGGACGAGGAGCAGGACGAGGTGATCGCCGTACTGCGTGCCCAGGCTCTCGCGATCAATCCGCCCGAAACGATGCGCCGGGCGGAGCCTGCGCTGGTGTGAAGACTTGTGTGACTATCTAACTTGGCAACAGCAAGATGGTAGTTGGCTATGGGCAGGGAAGCGCTTCGGTTGGTCGCTCTGGCGTCCGTTAGTTTGTGCATTTCTGGTTTCGCTTACGCTGCAGAAAATTGCACATTGAACTATGATAGATTTGCGGATGTAAAAATAAACCTCAAATGGTGCCTTGATCCAACTCGGCATGCTGCCGGCAACGCGCGGCACAGAATAATCTATGGCCGATACAATGACAAGGCGGCTCTTATAAGAGATGGATATGGTAAATGCCAGAAAGGAATGAATTCTTATCAAAACTATGATTTTTGTGACGAATACACCTTTATGCAAGCTGCGGCAGCTGAGCTTCCAGAAAGTGACCGCGGCAAATACCCAGAAGCCTCACGAGACCCTGAAAGACATGACGGTTACGATGCATACCCAACCGGCAGGTGCTTTACCCCGTCCGGCCGAAATTGTCAGTCAGGGAATCTGCCGAGGAATACCAGTTGCGCATGTGCCGGGGAGGCCGGAACGGTACGTTGACCAGGGATGATTCTGCGCAGGGAAAGGGAGCGGTCCTCGCCGCCATGCGCCCCTGCGCCTCGGTCGCATTCTCGACGCCATCATCTCGGACGAATAGGGTCCTGAGCCGGCTGCTGTGGAGATGTCGAGGGCGTTGGCCAGGTCGTATCTCTGCTTAAACCGCCTGGGCAGGATGTGAATGCTGCATCTTGCTCTTTTTTGTTGGCGATTTCATCATCAATTTTCTTGATCTCCCATTGAGCGAGATATGCTTGCATTCTAATCAGTGCGCGCTCCGAACTGTCCCGGGGGATAATCTGACCGGACTCGGCTTTTGCCAGAAAATCAGCCAGTTCTGCTCGTCGTTCTTCAGGCGTCTTGGTGCTGCACACACGCTTGAGCCGCATGTCATTCTCAGATGTCTCAGCCACGGCCGAACCCCCCAAACCGGAAAGCCCCGATACTGCCCCGGCTTGTGCCGTGGGACGGTCCAGAGGTGCTTCGTCAGGTACAGGCAGCTTACGCCTGTCCGACAACGCATGCGCGGTGCAGTCATTAAGATCGGGGGCCGCGGTTTGGTCTGCGGTCCTCGCGGATCACTCAAGCGCTGATCAGGGGCTCAGGAACCCTGCCTTGGGCCAAAGTACCACCGCTGCCATCGGCTCATGAGCCAATGCCAGAGAAAGCCGGCCACCGCGCCCGCAACCATCCAGATCGTAACGGCTGCTGCATCCAGTGGGGCAGACCACCACAACATCGCCGCTGTCCACAGTACGGCGAAGGCAAACGAGATCAATCTTAGTCGGGCTTGATCACTCATCTCGCCACTCCGCAAATCGTGGGAGCTTACGGAGAAGGGCCGCTTGCGCTGTGTGGCGGAGCACATTCGCTCGCCAGCGGTTGGGATGGCCGGCGACAGGCCGGCGACCTGCGGCTCCATGCGAGGACGGTGGGGGAGGGGGCGTCGAGGGTGGGTGAGTCGGACATGGCGGGACGCTTACCCACGGGCGAGCCTGCGCTCCAACTCCCGCTGATCGTCGTCCACTACGCCGGCCAGGTCGTTGCGGTGCATCCGCCAGTTGTGCGCTGCCGATTGCCGCACGAAATTATCCGCCATTCTGCTTCGCTCTTCGAGCTTCGCAGGATTGGCGTGCTTCTTCCCGCGAAGCAGATTGAGCACGGGGGCGACCCGCCTCAGGCGGGAAGGGTGGAGGCCTCGTATTGCGCGGCGAACTCCGCCGTGGGCGGGATCGGCCTGATCACGTCGATGAGCACGCCGTTCGGGTCCCTGGTGATGAAATGCCGCTGGCCGAAGGGCTCGTCGCGCAAGGGCACGAGGATCGGCAGCCCCGCCTCCTGGACGTCCCGATAGACCGCATCGGGCTCCTCGACCTCGAAATTGAGGATGAGCCCGGCGACGCGGCCCCGGCCGGTCTCGGGAATGGTCTCGTGGCGGCCGTCGAGATCCGATTCACCGGAACGGATCCCGCTCCAGGGTCTCGATTTTTCGCATGGTCTGCGACGAGCCGGTGTCCACTGCGTCGGGCAATGCCCTGACGCACCGACATCGCCTTTCCGCGAAGCGGCCCCCATGTGGGCCTGCGTGGCATCACCGGGCCGGCAATCCTCATTGACGGATGGCACGCCGGCCGGTACTTGTCGACTAGTCAACAAGAATCACGGGGGGATGGGCTTGGTCGCGATCTCGGTTCAGGCACCGCATGTCCTCGTCGTCGCCGAGGCGCCGCTTCCCGGCAGGCCGGGGCCGGGGGAGGTGCTGTTGAGGGTGGAGCGCGCCGGCATCTGCGGCTCGGACATCCATATCCTCCACGGCTCGAATCCCTTCGCCCGCTACCCGCGCGTGATCGGGCACGAATTCGCCGGCACGATCGAGGCGGTCGGCGCCGATGTCTCGGGGCTGGCGGTCGGCCAGCGGGTCGTCGTCGACCCGGTCGTGGCCTGCGGCCACTGCTATCCCTGCCGCGCCCGGCGCCCCAATGTCTGCGCCAATCTCCAGGTATTCGGCGTCCACCTGGACGGCGGCTTCCGCGATCGCCTGATAGTGCCCGCCGCCAACTGCGTGGCCGTGCCGGAGGGGCTGAATGCGGACGTCGCCGCCCTCGCGGAGCCGCTCTCGATCGCCGCCAACGTGCTGTCGCGGACCGGGATCACGGCGGACGACACGGTGCTGATCTATGGCGCCGGCACGGTGGGCATCACCGTGCTCCAGGTCGCCAAGCTGCACGGGGCACGCTGCATCGTCGCTGATATCGACGAGGCGCGTCTCGCCGGGGCCGAGCGGTTCGGGGCCGACGCCGTCATCCAGTCGGCCCGCGAGAGCGTCGCCGAGCGGGTGGCCGCCGAGAACGACGGCCTCGGGCCGAGCGTCGTCATCGACGGGGCCGGCGTGCCGGCGCTGCTGGCGGAGGCCTGCCGGGTCGCGAGCCCGGCCGGGCGAATCGGGCTGCTCGGCTTCTCGCCGTCACCCTGCCCGGTCAGCCAGCAGGAGATCGTCAAGAAGGAACTGACCCTGGTCGGATCCCGGCTGAACCGGCGGCTTCTGCCGGCCGTGGTCGGCTGGCTCGCCAGCGGCCGCCTGTCGCCCGCCGCCATGATCACGCAGACCTTCCCGGCGCGCGAGGCGCGGGCGGCCTTCGATCTGATCGAACGGCATCCGGAGCGCACCCTCAAGGTGCAGCTCGACTTCACGGATTGATGCGACCGGCGGCACGGCTCGGCGCATGGGAAGATCTCGGCACTGCCGCGGGAGGCGGCGGGCCACACGAACGGGAGGAGCGGATGGTGACGCAAGGAGGGATCTCGCGCCGTGGGGTCACGGCCGGGCTGCTGGCGGCTGGCCTCATCGGGGGCGGGGCCTTACCCGTCAGGGCGCAGCGGGCCAAGTACCGGCTGCGCTACGGCACGGCCTTCCCGGCCGATCATCCGGGCGCCGTCCGCATCCGCGAGGCAGCCGAGGCGATCGCCACGGCCACGAACGGCGAAGTCAACCTCCAGGTCTATCCGAACAGCCAGCTCGGCGGCGAGGCCGACATGTTCTCGCAGGTGCGCTCCGGCGCCCTCGACTTCATGTCGACCTCGGGCGTGAACCAGACCGTGCTCCCGGTCGGCGGCATCAACGCGGTCGCCTTCGCCTTCGACGACTACGCCAAGGTCTGGGCCGCCATGGACGGGGACCTCGGCGCCTATGTGCGGGCGCAATTCGCCAAGATCGGCCTGCACGTCTTCGACAAGATGCTGGACAATGGCTACCGCAACATCACGACGGCGGCAAAGCCCATCGCCGGGCCCGACGACCTGAAGGGGCTCAAGATCCGCGTCCCGGGCAACCAGCTCTGGGTGACGATGTTCGACGCCCTCGGAGCCGCCCCGACGCCGATCAATTTCGGCGAGCTCTACGCGGCCCTGCAGACGCACATCGTCGACGGGCAGGAGAACCCGCTCGCCCTGATCTCCAGCGCCAAGCTCTACGAGGTGCAGAAGCACATCGCGCTGACCGGCCACATCTGGGACGGCCACCACGTCTTCACCAATGCCCGCCGGTGGGCGGCGATGCCGGAGGCGATCCGGGCGAGCATCACCAAGGGCCTGACCGAGGCCGCCCTGAAGGAGCGCGAGGACATCCTGCGCCTCAACGAGGAGCTCATCGCCTCCATCACCAAGGCCGGCGTCACCTTCAGCAAGCCGGACAAGCAGCCCTTCCGCGAGGTGCTGAAGAAGGCCGGCTTCTACGCCGACTGGAAGGGCCGATTCGGCGCCGAGCCGTGGGCGCTCCTGGAGAAATACGCCGGCCCGCTCTGAGCGGGTCGCCCTCAAGCGCCGCTCGGCCGCCGGCGTCGTCCGGCGGCCGTTTTCAGGTCCGGACTGGAACGCCCATGCAGAGCGAGATCTCCGAATTCGGCAAGGCCGATAGCGCTGCGGACCAGGAGTCGAGGCCCGTCCATCCCGGCACGCGCCTCTTCCAGGCCGTCGACACGGGCCTTGCCCGGCTCACCGAGGCGGCGGCCGCCCTCCTGGTGCTGGCCGAGGTGCTGCTGCTCGGCACCAGCACGGCGGCCCGCTACCTGTTCGCCCGCCCCTTCGCGTGGTCGGACGAGCTCGCCTCCATGCTGTTCCTGTGGCTCGCCATGCTCGGCGCCGTGATCGCGCTGCGGCGCGGCGAGCATATGCGGCTCACCGCCTTCGTCCGCGGCATGCGGCCCGAGCACCGGGCCTGGCTCGATGCCCTCGCGCTGATGCTGGTCTCGGCGCTGCTGCTCGCGCTCGTGATGCCGAGCTTTGAGCATTACGAGGAGCGGGCCGTCGGCCTCACCCCCGTCCTGCAGATCGGCGAGGGCTGGCGGAGCGGCGCGATGCTGGTCGGCGCGGTGCTGATGCTGTTCACCGCCGTCGACACGCTCATCCGGCACGCGACCTGGACGCAGATCGGGCTCGCCCTGGTGGGGGTCGCGGCCGCCTTCGGGGCCCTCCTGTGGCTGGCGCCGGTATTCGAGGATCTCGGCAATCTCAGCCTGCTCGTCTTCTTCCTGCTGTTCGTCGTCGTCTCGATGGCGACCGGCATGCCGATCGCCTTCGCGTTCCTGATCGGAACCGTGAGCTACATCGCCTTCGCCACCACGATCCCGCTTTCGATCGTGCCGAGCCGGATGGAGGAGGGCATGAGCCATCTCATCCTGCTCGCCGTGCCGCTCTTCGTGCTCCTCGGCGCCCTGATGGAGATCTCGGGCCTCGCTCAGGGCATGATCGCGTTCCTGGTCTCGCTGATCGGGCACCTGCGCGGCGGGCTGCAATACGTGCTCCTCGGCGCGATGTACCTCGTCTCCGGCATCTCGGGCGCGAAGGCGGCCGACATGGCGGCCGTGGCGCCGGCCCTGTTTCCGGAGATGAGGAAGCGCGGCAACCACGACGGCGACCTCACCTCGCTCCTCTCGGCCTCCGCGGTGATGTCGGAGACGATCCCGCCCTCGATCGTGCTGATCACGGTCGGCTCGGTCACCGGCGTATCGATCGCGGCTTTGTTCACCGGCGGCCTGATGCCGGCCTTCGTGGGGATGCTGGCCCTCTGCGTCGTGGTCTGGTGGCAGAGCCGCAGCGAGGATCTGTCCTCGGCGCGCCGCTTCACCTGGGGCGAGAAGGGCCGGCTCCTGCTGATCGCGCTTCCGGGCCTCGGCCTGCCGGTGCTGATCCGCACCGCCGTCGTCGAGGGCGTGGCGACCGCCACCGAGGTCTCGACCATCGGCGTCCTCTACTCGGTCCTAGTCGGGGTCCTGGTCTACCGCCGGTTCGACTGGCGCCGGATCTACCCGATCCTGATCGACACCGCCTCCCTGTCCGGCGCGATCCTGCTTGTGGTCGGGGCCGCCACTGCGATGGCCTGGGCGCTGACCCAGTCCGGATTCTCGCAGCAGCTCGTCGCGCTCATGGCGCTGGTGCCGGGCGGCCAGGTCGGCTTCCTCCTCGTCTCGGCCCTCGCCTTCATCGTGCTGGGCAGCGTGCTGGAGGGGGTGCCGGCGATCGTGCTGTTCGGCCCCTTGCTTTTCCCGATCGCCCGCCAGATGGGGGTCAACGAGGTCCACTACGCCATGATCGCGGTCTTCGCGATGGGCTTCGGCCTGTTCACTCCGCCCTTCGGGGTCGGCTTCTATCTCGCCTGTGCCATCGGGCGCGTCTCGCCCGACGTGGCGATCAAGCGGGCCTGGCCGCACTTGGCGGCGCTCCTCGTGGCGCTGATCCTCATCGTGCTGATACCCTGGATCTCGATCGGGTTCCTGTGAGACGGGGGCTCTCAACGATGCGTGCGACCTATCGATCGGCGCCGGAGCGGGACGAGGCCATCGTCCCGCCGGACCGGCGCACGATCCATGAGATCCTCCGGCGGGACATCGTCGCGCTTCGCCTGCGCCCGGGCGAAAGGCTGTCGGAGAACGAACTCGCGGCCCGGTTCGGGACGAGCCGCGGTCCCGTCCGCGAGGCCCTGATCCGGCTGGTCGAGGACGGCCTGATCGAGGTTCTGCCGCAGCGCGGCAGCTTCGTCAGCCGGATCGCGCTGAGCGCCATGGAGCGCGCGCGCTTCGTCCGCGAGGCCCTGGAGGTCGCGATCGTGCGGCGGGCGGCCGAGCGCGGCATCCCGCCCGCGACCCGCGCCCTCGCCGAAGTTCTCCTCGACGAGCAGGCGGAGTGCCGCGACGATCCCGAGCGCTTCACCGAATCCGACGATCGTTTCCACCGTGCTTTCGCGGAGGGTACGGGCCTCGCCAGCGTCTGGGCGATCATCGAACGCGAGAAGGCGCAGTTCGACCGCATCCGCTATCTCAGCCTGCCGGCGGTGACGCCGGTTGATATCCTCATCGGACAGCACCGTGCCATCCTGGCTGCCGTTCTGGCCCGCGACCCGGCGGCGGCCGAGGAGGCCATGCGCGGCCACATGGCTGAGGTGCTCAAGGTGGCCCACGACCTCGCGCGGCGTCATCCCGATCTCATCCAGGCCGACCTCTAGAGCATGTCCGGGCGAAGTGGACAGCGGCTCTCTGGATACAGCTTTCGGTTGATCCGTTCGGAGACAAGAGGGCGCGGGAAGCGCGGGATCCCCTCTCCCGTGCGGGAGAGGGGTAGGGGTGAGGGTCCCGGACGGTCCAGACATCAAGCGGGACGCGTGGTGCTGGCAGCGCGCCGGTTCAGTCTTCTTGCTGAACCACCTGGGCCCTCCCGCGCGATCTTCGATCGCCTGCCCCTCTCCCGCACGGGAGAGGGGTTCCCCGCGCATCCTTGTCCCAGAAGGAATCAACCGGAAACCGTGTGATTCTCCTGCATTCTGCGCCGGACCGAGGTCTGCTCCGCCGCAGAATGCTCTCAAAGCGGAGCGCGAAAGGCTTCATGGAACAGACTTGGCGTTGGTTCGGCCCCGACGATTGCGTCCGCCTCGCGGATGCCCGTCAGGCCGGTGCGACCGGCATCGTCACGGCCCTGCATCACATCCCCTACGGCGAGGTCTGGAGCATCGCGGAGATCGAGCGGCGCAAGGCCGAGATCGGCGCCGATCCGAGCCTCGGGCTGCGCTGGAGCGTGGTCGAGAGCCTGCCCGTCCACGAGCGCATCAAGCTCGGCGAAGGCGATCTCGAGCCCCTGTTTGCGGCCTACCGCGCCTCCTTGCGCAACCTGGCGGCCTGCGGGATCACCACAATCTGCTACAACTTCATGCCGGTTCTCGACTGGACGCGGACGGAGCTGGCCCATCCGCTCCCGGGCGGCGGCACGGCCCTGCGCTTCAACGCGCATGAATTCGCGGCCTTCGACTGCTTCATGCTCGCCCGTCCCGGGGCCGAGGCCGACCATCCGCCGGAGGCACTCGCCCGGGGCAGGGCCTGGTTTACGCGCAGCAGCGAGGCGGACCGGGCAAAACTTCTCGCCACCATCATGGCCGGCCTGCCCGGCGCCTTCGACCGCTACGACATCGCGGGCCTGCGGCGCATGCTCGACCGCTATCGCGGCATCGACACGAACACCCTACGGGGCAACCTCGCGGCCTTCCTGCGCGCGGTGATCCCCACCGCCGCGGAGGTCGGCATCCGCATGGCGATCCACCCGGACGACCCGCCGCGGCCGCTGATGGGCCTGCCCCGCATCGTCTCGAACGCCGACGACCTCGCTTTCATCACGGGAGCGGTCGATGCGGAGGCGAACGGCATCACGCTCTGCTCGGGCTCGCTCGGGGCCGGCCCGGCGAACGACGTGCCCGCCCTGGCGCGCCGCTTCGCACACCGCATCCACTTCGCGCATCTGCGCAACGTCGCCAAGGAGCCCGACGGCTCGTTCATGGAGGCTGACCATCTCGGCGGCGACACCGACATGGTGGCGCTGATCGACGCCCTGCTCGCCGAGCAGGAGCGCCGCCGCGCGGCGGGCGATCCGCGCTGGCGCATCCCGATGCGCCCGGACCACGGCCATGCCCTCCTGAGCGACATCGGCCAGGGGGCTTTCCCGGGCTACACCGCGGTCGGCCGCCTGAAGGGCCTGGCCGAGCTGCGCGGCGTGATGACGGCGCTCGCGAGCCTGCGGGGATGGGAACTGTGACGGCGCCGCGTCTGTCGCGGGCGACGCTCGATCGCCTGCCCGCTTGCTGCGGCCGGCCGGGCTACGATGTCGGCAGTGTCGGGATCGGGATCGTCCATCTCGGGATCGGGGCCTTCCACCGCGCCCACCAGGCCGTCTATGTCGACGACCGCCTCGCCGCGGGCGAGACCGGCTGGGGCATCTGCGGCGTGAGCCTGCGCTCCCCCGATACCGCGGAAGCCCTGGTGCCGCAGGACGGGCTCTACACCGTCGCGACCCGCTCCGGCGAGGGCGAGCGGCTGCGGGTCGTGGGCTCGGTCCGGCGGGTCCTGGTTGCTCCCCGCGAGCCCGCGACCGTGATCGCGGCCCTGACCGATCCGGGCGTCCGGATCGTCAGCCTCACGGTGACGGAGAAGGGGTATTGCCACGACCCCGCCACCGGACTGCTCCAGGCGGATCATCCCGACATCGCGGCCGACCTCGCCGCCCCGCATCACCCGAAGAGCCTGCCCGGCCTCCTCGTCGAGGCGCTCGACCGGCGCCGCCGCGCCGGGACCGAGCCGTTCACGGTGCTGTGCTGCGACAACCTGCCGAAGAACGGCCACACCGTCGCGGGCGTCCTGTCCGGCTTCGCCCGCCTGCGGGATCCGGGCCTCGCGGCCTTCATCGAGGATCGCGTCGCCTGCCCCTCGACCGTGGTCGACCGCATCGTCCCGGCCACCACCGAGGCCGACCGCGCGGAGGTCGCGGCGGCCCTCGGGCTGCGCGACGCCTGGCCGGTGATGGCCGAACCGTTTTCGCAATGGGTGATCGAGGAAAACTTCGCCCTGGGGCGTCCGCGCTTCGAGGAGGCGGGAGCGCAACTCGTCGCCGACGTGGCCCCGTTCGAGCTGATGAAGCTCAGGCTCCTCAATGCGAGCCATTCGGCCCTCGCTTATCTCGGCTATCTCGCCGGGTTCGAGACGATTTCCGACGTGATGGCGGAGCCCGATTGCGCGCGCTTCGCCACGGCGCTGATGCGCGAGGAGGTGCGGCCGACGTTGCGCATGCCCGCCGGGGTGGATCTGCCGGCCTACGAGCGCTCGCTGCTCGCGCGCTTCGCCAACCCGGCCCTCCGGCACCGCACCTGGCAGATCGCGATGGACGGGTCCCAGAAGCTGCCGCAGCGCCTGCTCGGCACGGTCCGTGACCGCCTCGCCGCCGGGGCGCCGTTCCCGCGCCTCGCGCTCGCGGTCGCGGCCTGGATGCGCTACGTCACCGGCCAGGACGAGCACGGGCGGGCGATCGACGTCCGCGATCCTCTCAGCCAACGCCTTCGCCGGCTGGCCGACGATGCGGGTCCCGTCGCGGACCGGCTGGCACCGGCGCTTCTCGGGGTGCGGGAGGTGTTCGGCGATGACCTGCCGGTTCATCCGGTCTTCGTGAGAGCGGTCACGGATGCACTCGATGCACTCTTCCGGCACGGTGCCCGCGCCGCCCTTGCGGCGTGAGGGTCGCGTCCGATCCTCCGCGTCGGGGCGCGGCCCGAGACGATGATACCAACGGTCATTTTCAATGACCGTTGGGACGGAATCCTTCACCGGATTGTGGGACACCTCGGCGAAGGATGCTGAGAGCCATTCCCGGCCTGATTGCATCAGGCCAGCAGCTCTAAGCTCTTGATTTGACCCGCTCCCTTGCGCCGAACCGGCCTCCTCTTCGGCGGGAGGCGCCCCTAGGCAACGCTCTTTCCTGACACGATCGGCACGGCCGGCACGGCGGCGGCTGGGCTCGCAGGCTGCATGCCGGCCGCCGCTGCGATGAGGATCGCTTCCGACAGGGTCTGGGCGCCGAGCGCTTCCATCACATGGGCCCGGTGGATCTCCACCGTGCGCGGGCTCAGACTCAGCGCCCGGCCGATCGTCTTGTTGGTCCCTCCTGCGAGGAGCCCCTCCAGCACCTCGCGCTCGCGGGCGGACAGGCCGGCGATCCGGGCCCTGGCCGCGTCGCGCAGGCGCCCACGCTCGGCATCGGCGCGGATCTCCGCCAGGGCGGTCGCGACCGCGGCCAGCAGCGCATCCGACGCATAGGGCTTCTCCAGGTAGTCGATCGCCCCGGCCTTCATGGCGGAGACCCCGAATCCGACATCGCCGCCGCTGGCGCCGAGGACGACCACGGGCAGGTTGATCCGCTTCGCCTTCAACTCCTTGGGCACCGTGAAGCCGTCGGCGTGGCGGTCCACATCGAGAACGACGCAGCCCGGCATGAGCGAGGAGGCGATATCCAGACAGGCCTGCCCGCTCGAGAAGACCTGGATTTCGTAGCCTGCGGGCTGGAGGTGCCCGACCAGGGCGCGCCGGGAGCCGTCATCGGCGGCGATGACGTAGACGCGCGACCCCGTATCGCCCGTGACGTCCTGAGCGATTCCGCCGGCCCGCCGGATGCGCCCGTCTCCGCTCGGGATCGGAAAGAAGGTGTCGCGGATCCGGCGCACCGCGCCGTCCGAGGAGCGGACGATGCGGTATTCCATGACCAGGGTCTCGCCGTGGCCGACCCTCTCCAGAGCCCTGCGCGCCTTGTCGCGATCGTCCGGATGGACGGCTCCGAGCCAGTGCTCGATGTCCGGCAGCATCTCCGTCGGCCTTTCCCACACCTGCACGAAAGCAGGGCTGAGGTATTCCAGCCGCATGGTCTCCAGATCGGCCAGCCAGAGGACATTGGCCGAGTGCTCGGCGAAGCGGCGGAAACGCTCCTCACTCTCGCGCAGCGCATCTTCGGCCCGCTTGCGCGCCGTGGTCTCGATCAGGATGACCAATATGCCCGCGATCGTTCCCGTCTCGTCGCGCAGAGGGCTGTAGGAGAGGGTGAACCACACGTCCTCGAGACGGCCGGAGCGGGTGAGCGGATAGAGCCTGTTCTCGTAGGTCAGCGTCTCGCCCGCCCACACCCGGTCGTAGATGGGTTTGTTGATGTGCCAGACCTCGGGCCAGCAGTCGCGGGTCGGCTGACCCAAGCCCGCCGGGTGCTTGAGGCCCATCAGGTCGCGGTAGCCGTCGTTGTAGATCTGGATGAGGAGAGGCCCCCAGAGCGCGATCATGGGAAAGCCGCTGGGAAGCAGGAGATCGACCGTACTCTTCAGGCTCTGCGGCCAGCGCCCGATCGGACCGAGCGGCGTCGCGGCCCAGTCATGGGCGCGGAGGCGCTCGGCCATCTCGCCGTTGCCGGGCGGCCAAGATGCCGTCTCTGATGCTGCCCCGGTCATCAGCCGAAACTACGACAGACGCGACTATGAGGCACTCCGAATCGGAGAGGCAGATTGTGCATGGCGCGCAAGAAGACAACGCCGGCGGGATGATTCGGCAGAACTCGCCCGGTCGCGGCGCTCCGATGAGAGCCCATCGGCGATCGGGCTCGCGGGATCGGTATCGTGGTCCTGAAGTCTGCGACAGGGTCCGAAGCGCTCCCCGCCGAAGTGGATACCGGTTCGGCGAAGAGCGCTCTAGTGAAGTCTCGCATCCAGACACCCCGCGGAACCGCCGCGGGCGCCTGCGGTTTGTCCGAGGCCGCGCTCGCGCCGGGTCGAGGAGAAGCCGCGATGCTCAACGATGAGGGCTTGGGTGGAGGTCCCGGGGGACAGGACCGGGATTGGGACGGCAGCTTCGCCGGGCGCATCGTCGAGCAGGCGCATGGTTACGTCGCGAAGCGCAAGGCCGACGCGGTCAGGGCCGTCTCGGACGTCGCTGCCGCCATCCGGGACAGCGGGTCGGGCCTCGGCCACTCGCCCCACCTGAGGGCCCTGTTCGACAACGCCGCCGACGGGGTGGACGAGTTCGCCGAGGGCATCGCCCGGCGCACGCTCGGCGAGATCTACGACGAGGTCGACGCGGCCGCTCGCCGGCGTCCCGGCATCACGCTCGCCGTGGCGGCTCTGGCGGGCTTCGCCCTGTTCCGCCTCCTCCAAGCCGCCGGCACCCGGCCGATCCCGCGCTCGCGCGCGCTCGTGCCGACCGGGGTGTCTCCTGCCTCGGACACCTGAACCCGAACCACGGAGCGGGCACCGGATGAGCAACTCGACCGAGAAGATGGAGCGCGAGGTCGAGGAGACCCGCGCACGGCTGGACCGCACCCTCGATACCCTGCAGTCCCGCCTGACCGTGCCCGGCCTTGCCGAGGACCTTGTCGGCACGCCTGCGCCCGCCAGGGCGATGAACGCGAACGCGCAGCGCCTGCTCGACACCGTGAAGGAGAACGTGCTGCCCGCCCTCCTGATCGGTGCCGGTCTCGGCCTCCTTCTCTACGATGCCCTGCGGCAGGAAGCGGAGCGGCGCCGGCTGCGCGTCGCCTCGTCGGAATCCGCCCCGGACGCCCACCTGCCCGAGAACCGTCCGGCCCGGACGGACGAGCGGCTCGACGATGCGCTGGAGGAGAGCTTCCCCGGCAGCGATCCGGTCTCGGTGCGCATCACCCGGTAGGCCGCTGAGGCCACGGCCGCCCTCCGGCGGGGCCGCGCCACGAGATCCGATCCGGCGCTCGCTTATCGGTTGGCCGGATGTCCGGACGGAGAACCGGCTGCCGGAGAACCGGCGCCCACCTCTCCCGGACATCCTGTCGGTCCGAGCCCCCCGAAACGATCGCGCCAGGCCGGCAGGGCGCCGGGGAAGGGGAGGGCGGTGGCGGCATGGACGCCGATCGCCACCGCGCGGGCGAGGGTTCGCGCGGCGGCCTCTCCGAGCCGGGCGAGGTCGCCCACCGGCTCCGCAAGGGGCACCCGGCCGGTCGCGACGGCGAAGACCACGTCGCCATCAAGGGGCGTGTGCACCGGCAGGATCGCCCGGGCGAGGCCGTCCTGGGCCATCACGGCGAGACGGCGCGCCGCCGCCTTGGTCAGGACCGCATCGGTCGCGACGACGGCGAGCGTGGTGTTGGCGCCCGGAAGCCCCGGGGCGGGCCAGGCGAAGGCCTCGGGCGGCACGCGCGGCGCCGGCCCGTAGCCGCCGAACTCGTCCCCGATCTCGAAGGGCCCCGCCCAGAAATGCGGGCCGTCCCCCACCGTGACGCGCCCGAAGGCATTGACCACCACGAGGGCCGCCACCCGGGCGCCCGTGCCCTCGACGCGAGAAGAGGCCGAGCCGAGGCCGCCCTTGAGGTTGGCGGTGCGGGCGCCGAAGCCCGCCCCCACCGAGCCGAGGGCGACCGGCTCGGCCGTGGCGGCGGCGGCGGCGGAAAAGCCGAGCTCGCGATAGGGCGGGTAGCGGCCCCAATCCTTGTCGCCGCCGTTCAGGAGGTCGAACAGGATCGCCCCCGGCACGATCGGCACGCGCACGGGCCCGACGGCAAAGCCCCGCCCCGCCTCGGCGAGCCAAGCCGTGACGCCCGACGCCGCGTCGAGGCCGAAGGCCGAGCCGCCCGAGAGGACGAGGGCGTCGACCCCCGGCACGGTCCGCTCCGGATCGAGGAGATCGGTCTCCCGCGTGCCCGGCCCGCCGCCGCGCACGTCGACTGCGGCCGTGGCGGGCGCATCGAACAGGAGGGCGGTCACGCCGCTTGCGATCCGCGGATCCTGCGCGTGCCCGACGCGGATGCCCGCGATATCGGTGAGGCTGTTCCTCATGGCCCGCTGCGCCCCATGATCGCCTGCGACATCGATCCCATGCCCCGACCGGAACGGCCCGTGGCCCGCGCCGTTCCTGAAGTTGTCGCGTGACAAGCCGACCACATTGCGGGACGATCGATCAGGCGTGACCGCACGGCTGCCGGACACGCCGTGCATAGCTCGGCCAACAAAGCAGAAACAGTGGGGGCTTAGAAGGCCCCACCATGCGGCACGTTCCGGACTCTGTTTCCCTGCCTCCGAGAGCCGAGGGCACGATGCGTCGGCCGGCGGCCCCTCAGGAGGATCATGCGCGTGCGATGACAGGAGGACAGGGCGGCTCCCCTCGCGGATCCCGGCGCGGCTGGATGATCCTCGCTCTCCTCGTCCTCGCGGGGGCGGGCGGGACCTATGCGTGGCAGCGCGAGCGCGCCGCGACCCCGCCGGCCCGCGAGGTGAAGGCGCCGGCGCCCGTGCCGGTGGCGCTCGCGCGGGTGGAGCGGGGGCCCTTCCCGGTGGTGCTTGGGAGCCTCGGCACGGCGCAGGCCTACAACACGGTCCAGGTGCGCAGCCGCGTCGACGGCGAGATCCTGAGAGTCGCCTTCAAGGAGGGGCAGGTCGTGCACAAGGGCGACCTCCTGGTCCAGGTCGATCCGCGCCCCTTCCAGGCGACCCTCGATCAGGCGAAGGCGAAGAAGGCGCAGGACGAGGCGAACCTGCGCAATGCCAAGGCCGACCTGGAGCGTTACACCAAGCTCGGCGCCTACGCGTCGCGCCAGCAGACCGAGACGCAGGCCGCCCTGGTGGCGCAGCTCACCGCCCAGGTCGCCTCCGACCAGGCTGCCATCGACAATGCCGAGACCCAGCTCGGCTACACCACGATCCGCGCGCCCCTCGACGGCGTGACCGGCTTCCGGCAGGTCGACCTCGGCAACATCGTCAACGCGTCGACCCAGACCGGCATCGTCACCATCACCCAGGTCGAGCCGATCTCCGTCGTCTACACCTCCCCCGAGGAGGAGCTTCAGCCGATCGCCAAGGCCTTCGCGGCCGGCCCGGTGCCGGTCGAGGCCTGGACCAGCGACGGGCAGACGAAGCTCTCCGAGGGCACGCTCAGCGTCATCAACAATCAGGTCGACACGGCGACCGGCACCATCCGGCTCAAGGCCACCTTCGCCAATGCGGACCACGCCCTCTGGCCGGGCCTGTCGGTCTCGACCCGGATGCGGGTGGGCGTGGTGCAGGACGCGGTCACGATCCCGGACGACGCCGTCCAGCACGGGCCGAAGGGCCTCTACGCGTTCGTGGTCGACGATGCGCACAGGGCGCACCAGCAGGCGATCGCGGTCGGGCCCTCCCATGCGGGCCGCACCCTGGTGCGCACGGGCCTCTCGCCGGGGCAGATTGTGATTGGGCAAGGCCAGTCCCGCGTGCAGGACGGAAGCCTCGTGGCCGAGAACCGGCCGGCCGAGCCTGGGCAGGCCTGGCTGGAGGAGCAGGCCCGGACGGCGACGGCGGAGGCGCCCTGACATGAAGGGTGGCATCTCGGCCTATTTCATCCGCTTCCCCGTCGCGACCTCGCTCGTCATGGCGGGGATCCTGTTCGTCGGGATCGTGGCCTATCCGCTGCTCGGCGTCGCGCCGCTGCCGCAGGTCGATTTCCCGACCATCCAGGTGACGGCGCAGCTCCCCGGCGCGAGCCCCGAGACCATGGCCTCCTCGGTGGCCCAGCCCCTGGAGCGCCAGTTCGCGCAGATCCCCGGCCTCAGCCAGATGACGTCGACGAGCTCGCTCGGCGTCTCGATCGTCTCGGTGCAGTTCGACCTCAACCGCAACATCGATGCGGCGGCGAACGACATCCAGGCGGCGATCAACGCGGCGGGCGGGCAATTGCCGAAGAACCTGCCGAACCCGCCCACCTACCGGAAGGTGAACCCGGCCGATTCGCCGATCCTGATCCTCTCGGCGAGCTCCGACACGCTGCCCCTCACCGAGGTCAACGACGCCATCGACGTGCAGCTCGCGCAGCGCATCAGCCAGATCTCGGGCGTGGCGCAGGTGCTGATCGGCGGCCAGCAGAAGCCGGCCGTGCGCATCCAGGTCGATCCGGCCAAGCTCGTCGCCAAGAACCTGTCGCTCGAAGACATCCGCATCCCGCTCTCGATCACCACGGTCAACAGCCCGAAGGGCAACTTCGACGGCGCGACGCGCAGCTTCACGGTCTATGCCAACGACCAGCTCACCGAGGCCAAGGACTGGAACAACGTCATCGTCGCCTACCGCAACGGCGCCCCCTTGCGGGTGCGCGACATCGGCCAGGCGGTGGCGGGGCCGGAGGACGCCAAGCAGGCGGCCTGGACCAACGGCCAGCGCGGGGTGTTCCTGGTCATCTTCAAGCAGCCCGGCGCCAACGTCATCGACACCGTCGACCGGATCAAGGCGGAGCTGCCGCGCCTGCGCGCGGCACTGCCGGCCGGCATCAAGGTCGACCTGATGAGCGACCGCACCACGACGATCCGCGCCTCCGTCGAGGACGTGCAGTTCACCCTCATGCTGACGATCGGCCTCGTCGTGATGGTGATCTTCATCTTCCTGCGCAGCCTGTGGGCGACGGTGATCCCGAGCGTCACGGTGCCGCTCTCGCTGCTCGGCGCCTGCGCGCTGATGTGGATGATGGGCTACACCCTCGACAACCTCTCGCTGATGGCGCTGACCATCTCGGTCGGCTTCGTGGTCGACGACGCCATCGTGGTGCTGGAGAACATCTCCCGCTACATCGAGAAGGGCATGAAGCCCCGCGAGGCGGCGTTCAAGGGGGCGGGCGAGATCGGCTTCACCATCGTGTCGATCAGCGTCTCGCTGGTGGCGGTGCTGATCCCGCTGCTGCTCATGGGCGGCATCATCGGGCGCCTTTTTCGCGAATTCGCCGTGACGCTGTCGATGGCGATCGGGGTCTCGGCCTTCGTGTCGCTCTCGCTCACGCCGATGATGGCCTCGCGCTTCCTGAAAGACCATGCCGAGGAGCGGCACGGGCGCCTCTACCGGTTCAGCGAGCGCATCTTCAAGGGCATGGTCGACGCCTATGCCCGCCTCCTCGATGTGGCCCTGCGCCACCGCTTCCTGACGCTCCTCAGCTTCCTCGGCACCGTGGCGCTCACGGTCCACCTGTTCATGATCATCCCGAAGGGGTTTTTTCCGCAGCAGGATACGGGCCTCATCACCGGCATCACGGAAGCCGGCCAGGACATTTCCTTTGCGGCCATGAAGCAGCGCCAGGAGGAGGTCGGCCGGGTGATCCAGGCCGATCCGGACGTGGCGAGCATCGCCATGGCGGTCGGCGGCGGCGGCCAGGCGCTCAACATCGGGCGCATGTACATCACGCTCAAGCCCCGGGACGAGCGCCGGGCCGATGCCTTCCAGATCATCAACCGGCTGCGCCCGCAGCTCGACAAGCTGATGGGCGTCAAGGTCTTCCTGCAGGCCGCGCAGGACGTGCGCATGGGCGCGCGCGCCTCGCGGACGCAGTTCGAGTACACCCTGCAGGACCCGAACCTCGATGAGCTCAACACCTGGTCGCCGCGGGTCCTGGAGAAGCTGAAGACCTTGCCGGAGCTGCGCGACGTCGCCACCGACCAGCAGACCAGCGGCACGACGCTGGTGCTGAAGATCGACCGCGACGCCGCCTCCCGCTACGGCATCACGCCCCAGCTCATCGACGACACCCTCTACGACGCGATCGGCCAGCGCCAGATCGCCCAGTATTTCACGCAGCTCAACAGCTACCACGTGATCCTGGAGATCCTGCCGGCCCTCCAGGGCACGCCCGACACCTTGCGCAATATCTACGTGAAGTCGCCGACGACGGGCGGGCAGGTGCCGCTCGCGGCCTTCGCCTCCTGGAGCACGGACCCGGTCCGGCCGCTCTCGATCAGCCATCAGGGCCAGTTCCCGGCGGTGACGATCAGCTTCAACCTCGCGCCGAACGTGGCGCTGGGGCAGGCGACCGCAGCGATCCAGCAGGCGAGCCGGGAACTCAACGTGCCGGCGACCCTGGTCGGCGGCTTCCAGGGCACCGCCCAGGCCTTCCAGCAATCGCTCGGCACCGTACCGCTCCTGATCGTGGCGGCCCTGATCGTGGTCTACCTGATCCTCGGCGTGCTCTACGAGAGCTACATCCACCCGCTGACGATCCTCTCGACGCTGCCCTCAGCGGGGGTGGGCGCGCTCGCCATGCTGCTCGGCTTCGGCTTCGACTTCAGCCTGATCGGGCTGATCGGGATCATCCTGCTGATCGGCATCGTGAAGAAGAACGGGATCATGATGGTGGACTTCGCCATCGTGGCGGAGCGGGCCGAGCACCTCTCCTCCGAGGAGGCGATCCGCCGGGCGGCACTGCTGCGCTTCCGCCCGATCCTGATGACCACAATGGCGGCGCTCCTCGGCGGCCTCCCGCTGATGTTCGGCACGGGCACCGGCGCGGAGATCCGCCAGCCGCTCGGCTACGCCATGGTCGGCGGCCTCGCGGTGAGCCAGGTGCTCACCCTGTTCACGACGCCGGTGATCTACGTCTATCTCGACCGGCTGGCGAATTTCCTCGCGCGCAGGACCCCGCCCAAGGCCGAGGAGGCGGAGGATCCCTACCGCCGGCGGCGGAAGCTGCAGGCGGCGGAGTGATGCCAGCGGGCAGGGTTTCGACCGCAGGCCGCGTGAGCACATCGGTCCTCGATCGAAGCTGACATGCGTGGAGGCGACCACCTCATCTCCCAAGATGCTGTGGATGGGATCACCGGTCCGGGGTGCGTGCCGGCTGATGCCGGCCAAAGGCTGCGGCTGCGCCGCAGCTCAGTATGAGGACGGGGCGGCTTCTACGCACCGCGGTTTCGATTGAGGAGCGGTGTGGTCTCCAGGATCGTTGGATCCATGTCCCGGCGGAGCCGGGACGGAGGCGGCGGCGCACCGGAACGACCCTCCAGCCCCGCGAAATCCGTCGACGCTCCGGCGGCGTCCTGACATACGGTGCCTTGCCGCGCTCGCGCGGTCCCCTCGCCTTGGAGATGCCCGATGTCGTTTCGTCCGTTGCGTCAGGCCCTTGAGGCCGGCTTCGCGTGCCTGCTGGCCCTAACGGCGCCCGCCCTCGCGCAGGACGCGGCCACTCCCGTCAAGGTCGGTGTGCTCAGCGACATGAGCGGACCCTTCGCGGATCAGGCGGGCGCCGGCTCCGTGGTCGCGGCCCAGCTCGCCGCGGAGGACTTCGCCAAGGAGGCGGGCGAGATCAAGGTCGAGGTCGTCTCGGCCGACCACCAGAACAAGCCCGATACCGGGCTCGCCATCGCCCGCAAGTGGCTCGACCAGGAGGGCGTCTCGACCATCGTCGACCTGCCGAACTCCGCTGTCGCCCTCGCGGTCGCCAATCTCATGCGCGAGCGCCACCGGGTGGCGCTGGCATCGAGCTCGATGACCTCGGACCTCACCGGCAAGGCCTGCGCGCCGACCACCGTGCAATGGGTCTCCGATACCTGGGCTCAAGGCTCCGCCACCGCCCACGCCATCGCCGAGCGCGGCCTGAAATCCTGGTACTTCCTCACCGTCGATTATGCGCTCGGCCAAGCCCTGGAGCGCGACGCCACGACGGCACTCAAGGCGATCGGCGGCACGGTCAAGGGCTCGACCAAGCACCCGCTCAATGCCGGCGATTTCGCCTCGCCGCTGCTCGCCGCGCAGGGCTCGGGCGCGCAGGTGCTGGCGCTCGCCAATACGGGCGCCGACATGATCAACGCGGTCAAGCAGGCGGCCGAGTTCGGGCTGATGCCCGACATGCGCATCGCCGCCCTGTTCCTGCAGATCTCGGACATCCATGCGCTCGGCCTCAAGGCCGCGCAGGGTCTGCAATTCACCAGCGCCTTCTACTGGGATCGCACGGATGGGACGCGCGCCTTCGCCAAGCGCTTCGCCGAGCGCATGAACGGCCGCATGCCGACCGAGAACCATGCGGGCGTCTATTCGGCGACGCTCGCCTATCTGCGCGGCGTGCGCGCCGCCGCCACGATCGAGGGCGAGAAGGTGCTTGCCGCGCTGCGCGAGAAGCCAATCGACGACCCGCTCTTCGGCACCGTGACCATCCGTCAGGACGGCCGCGCGGTCCACGACGTCTTCCTGTTCGAGGTGAAGTCGCCGGCCGAGTCGAAGGGCCCGTGGGACTACTACAAGCTCCTCGCCACCGTGCCGGGCAACAAGGCGTTCCGGCCCATGGCCGAGGGCGGCTGCCCGCTGGTGAAGTAGGCCGCACGCCTCGACAGACAAAAAGGGCGCTCCCAGATCAGGCGGGAGCGGCGCCCCGATCTAGCGCCGCGACCGCACGAGGACCGCCCCGATGATGCAGCCGACCCTGACGCTCAACGACGGGAAGCGCATCCCGCAGCTCGGCTTCGGCGTCTGGAAGCTTGCCGACGAGAAGGCCCCGGAGATCGTCGGCCTCGCCCTCGAGGTCGGCTACCGCTCCATCGACACGGCGGCGGCCTACGGCAACGAGGCCGGCGTCGGCCGCGCCATCGCTGCGAGCGGGATTCCCCGCGAGGAGATCGTCGTCACCACGAAGCTCTGGAACGATGCCCACGGCTACGACGAGGCGCTGCGCGCCTTCGACGCCTCGCTCAAGCGCCTCCGCCTCGACGAGGTCGATCTCTACCTCGTGCACTGGCCGGTGCCGCAGCAAAACGCCTATGTGGAGACATGGCGGGCGCTGATGCGCCTGCGCGAGGAGGGCCGCGCGCGCTCGATTGGCGTCTCGAACTTCACGGTCGCGCAGCTGAGGCGCATCATCGACGAGACCGGCTCGACGCCTTCCGTCAACCAGATCGAGCTGCATCCCCGCTTCCAGCAGCGGGAGCTGCGGGCCTTCCACGCGCAGGCCGGCATCGTGACGGAAGCCTGGAGCCCGCTCGGCCAGGGCGCGGCCCTGCAGGACCCCGTGATCCAGGCGATCGCCGGCAAGCACGGCCGCACGCCCGCGCAGGTCGTCCTCCGCTGGCACCTCGACCTCGGCCATGTCGTCATCCCCAAATCCGAGACCCCGGCCCGCATCCGCGAGAACGCCGACATCTTCGGCTTCGCCCTCGACGACGACGACCGCGCGGCGATCGCGGGCCTCGACGCGCTAGGCGGCCGCATCGGCCCGGACCCGGAAACCTTCGGCTAGAGCATTGTCCGACGAAGTGGATCCCGGTTCGTCGCAGACAACGCGGCAAACTCAGGGACTTAGGGCGACATCCGTTCACGGCGGAACGGATGTCGCCCTAAGGGCCGAACCACCTCCCGCCTCGCGCGTTCCTGCCCCTCACCGCAACCTGCGACGATGACGGGAGAGGATTCGTCATGCGAACCTACGCGCTCGCCTTCACCGACGTGCTCTTCGCCTGCGTGCCCGACGACCACGACATCGATAGGGTGATCGAGGAGGAGGGATGCGTCGGCTGCGCAGAGATCGATCCGGGCGAGGTGCAGGTGGTGCGGGGCCTCGTCCTGACCGGCCGGCCCACCGAAGCGGACGAGGTCGTCTGGTGCGCCGGGCCGGATGGCGAGCTGATCGACGAACGAGGGCAGCCCTTCGCCTATGCGGTGCGGCGCCGGCTCGCCCGTTGACACGCGGCTGCGGCCGCGCTCCGGTGGGCCGCGTCCTCCTGATCGCCCTGCCGATGCATCCCAGCCCGACCCTGCGCCCGAGGCCCGCATGACGGACCGGCCACCCCCCGAGACCCGCGCCGCCTATCGGCGCTTCGTGCCGATCCTCACCCGCTGGGGCGACAACGACGTCTACGGCCACGTCAACAACGTGGTCTACTACGCCTTCTTCGACACCGCCGTGAACCAGGTGCTGATCGAGGAGGGCGCCCTCGACATCGCCGCGAGCCCGGTGATCGGCCTCGTGGTCGAGACGGGGTGCCGCTACTTCCGCTCCATCACCTTTCCGGACCGGGTGACGGCCGGGATCCGGGTGGCGCATCAGGGGCGCTCCAGCGTGCGCTACGAGGTCGGGCTGTTCCGCGAGGACGAGGACGCCGCCGCCGCGCAGGGCCATTTCGTGCACGTCTATGTCGACCGCGCGAGCCAGCGTCCGGTGCCGCTACCCGACATGCTCCGGGCGGTCCTGGCGCCGCTCAGCGTGTGAGGCGGGGGGCTGCGCCTCCTCCGCCTCCGCCCCGGAGGGCTCCTCACTCTGCGCGCCCGCCTCCCCGAGGGGCGCGCGGATCGTGCAGATCACGCCCTCCGGCGCGTAGTCGAGCGTCACCGACCCGGCGAGCTCGCGCGCAAGGCTCTGGCCGATCAGGCGCGAACCGAAGCCTGTCCGCTCCGGCGGCGTCACCGGCGGCCCGTCGCTCTCGCGCCAGCACAGGGTCAGCTCTCCGTCGGCAACGGACCACGTGATCGAGACCTGCCCCTGGATGATCGAGAGGGCGCCATACTTCACCGCGTTGGTGCCGAGTTCGTGCAGCGCCATCGCGATCGACAGCGCCATGCGGGGCGGCAGCCGCAGGGGAGGGCCCGAGATGCTGAAACGGGCGCGCCGGCCCCGCGGCCCCTCCAGGGGCGCGACCGCCCCGGCCACCACCTCGGCGAGCTCCGCCCCCTCCCAGCTCTCGCGGGTGAGCACGTCATGCGCGCGGGCGAGTGCGACCAACCGGGCGACGAAGGCCTCCCGCGCATCCTCCGCCTCCTTGCCGCGCAGCCGCCGCAGGCTCTGCATGGCGATCGACTGCACGGTGGCGAGCGTGTTCTTCACCCGGTGATTCAGCTCGTGGAGCAGCAGCCTCAGGTGGTCCTCGGCGCGCTTGCGCTCGGTCACGTCCTGGTGGATCCCGATGACCCGGCGCGGCCGGCCCGCGGCGTCCCGCTGCACCACGGCCTCGGCGCTGACCCACCGCACCGAGCCGTCCGCCGTCCGCACCCGGAACTCCGTGCGGTACTCGCCCTCGCCCGCCACCAGCGCCGCGAAGGCGGCATCGAGCGCCGGCCGGTCGGCCGGATCGACCGTGTCGATCCAGCCCTCGCGCGCGGGCGTCAGCGCCATGATCTCCGCCGAGCGGGCCGAGAGCCGGTTCTGGCCGGTCGCGAGATCGACCTCCCAGGTGCCGAGCTGGCCGGCCGCCAGGGCGAGGCGAAGCCGCTCCTCGCTCTCGCGCAGGGCGGCCTCGGCGAGCTTCGCCTCGGTGATGTCGACGTTGCACCCCGTATAGCCGAGGAAGCGCTGCCGGTCGTCGAGCCGCGGCACGCCCTCGCAGAGCAGCCAGCGGATGGCCCCGTGCTTGTCGAACACCCGCGTCTCGGCCCGGAACGGCCGGCGCGCCGCGAAGGCCGCCTGGAAGATCGCCTCGAACCCGGTGATGTCCTCCGGATGGACGATCTCCCTCCAGCGCTCACCCACGAGCGCCTCCGCCCGGCGGCCGAACATGTACTCGTAGTGCATGTTGACGAAGGTCGTCTCGCCGGTCTCGTCGGTCATCCAGATCAGGGCGGGAGCGGAATCCGCCATGTGGCGGAAGCGCGCCTCGCTCTCGCGCAGGGCGGCGAGGCCGCGGCTCTGCTCCTCCAGTGCCTGGTCGCGCTCGGCGATGCGGCTGCGCAGGCTGTGCGAGGCATCCGCCAGCACGTCGGCGAGCTGGCGGATCTCCCGGATCGGCGTCGAGACCCGCGGCACGGGCTGGCCGAGCGCCAGGGCGTCGCCCGCCGCCGCGAGCTGGCGCAGGGGCTCGGCCACCCGCGACCACAGCCGCACGGCGAGCACCGAGGAGACCGCGAGCGCGAGCAGGCCGAAGCCGGAGAAAGCCATCACCCAGCGCCGCACGGACGCCTCGACCATCGCCATCGGGATGCTGGCGGAGGCCGTCCAGCCGGTGATGCGGGTGCGCGTCTCCACGAACAGCACCGGGCGGCGCTGGCGGTCGGTCCCCTCCCACAGGCCCGGCATGCCCGTCTCGCGCCCGCGCAGGGCCTCCAGCATCGGCCGGCCGGCCAATTCCGCGTGATCCTGCGAATGCGCGAGCAGAAGGCCGCTCCGGTCGATGATGCTGGTGGTCCAGCCGGCGGTCAGGTCGCGCAGCAGGATCTGGTGCAGGCGCTCGACCGGGACCATCATGCTCAGCACGAAGGCCGCTCTGCCGTCGATCATCACCGGCACCGCGACCGCGTAGGTCGGCGGCCGGCCCGGCGCGCCCGGCTGCACCCCGGTCACCAGCGGACGCTGAGCCGTGAGCACGTCCGCGTCGTAGGGCTCGCGGCCCTGCGGCAGCGGCGCCCCCGGCGGCAGCGCGGTGTTGACCACCTGCGTGCCGTCCGGCCGGCGCAGCGACAGCATCAGGTGGAGCGCCTCGCTCACCGCCCGCGCCTCGCCCTCGAAGCTCGCGACCTCCTGGCCGCGCAGGCGCGGCGAGGTGGCGAGCGTCTGCAGCACCGAGATCAGGCCGGCCGTGTCGCGGTCGATGGTCAGCGCGATGCCGCGCACGGTCTCGCGGGCATCCTGCTCGAAGCGCGCCCGCTCCAGGCCGGCATAGCGGCCGAGCAGGATCGCCGTGAACAGGAGGCCCGGCCCGATCAGCGCGATGGCGAGCGCCACGAGATAGACCTGCGTGGACAGCCCGCGCTCGCGCAGGCGGTTCACCCGCTCGCGGATGCCGCCCACGCCGCCTCAGCCCCGGTCGACATGGCCGAGATCGCGACCCGGCTCGACGACGTCGCGCACCCGCTGCTTGAGCGTCTTGACGTCCGGAAATCCGCCATCGCGGACGCGCTCCCAGATCAGCACGTCTCCGCAGGTGATGGAGAAGGCCCCGCCGGTGGCGGGAATGAGGGCGACCTCGCCGAGGCCGTCCTTGAAGGTCGAGAGCAGCTCCTGCGCCATCCAGCCGGCCCGCAGGAGCCAGCCGCACTGCGTGCAGTAGGTGATGGCGACCCGGGGCTTGCCGGCGGAGGCATTGGTCATGGCGTCCGCGACTCCGGCCCGATCGGGCCGGCTTGTCAACAGCGCAGCGCCGGTCAGCCGAATTGCCGGATCACCGCGAGGCTTGCGCCGACGCCCGCGATGCCCGCCGCCACCGAGCCCAGCACGTAGAGGGCCGCCGCCGCGAAGGCCCCGCGCTCCATCAGCAGGAAGGCTTCGAGCGAGAAGGTCGAGAAGGTGGTGAAGCCGCCGAGGATGCCCGTGGTGAGGAACAGGCGCCATGCCTGCGGCATGCCGCCCCGCACCGCGAACCAGCCGGTGAGAAGGCCCATCGCGAGCGAGCCCGCGATGTTGATGATCATGGTGCCGGCCGGGAAGGAGCCGCCGAGGCGGGCGGCGGCGAGGTTGACCCCGTGCCGCAGCGCGCCGCCGAGGCCGGCGCCCACGAAGACCACCAATGTGTTCAGCATCGTCCATCCGTCGCGTCGGGAGCCGGGCCACCATCCCGATGCGCAGGCCCGCCGTGAAGCCCTTCCGGGACACGATACCCAACGAACCGGCGATGCGCCGCGCAGGCCGCGCCGCGGGCGCGTCAGCCGAGACGGCGCAGGTGGAAGCTCCGCCCGTCCCAGGTCGCGAAATCCGCCGTGCCGTCGCGCTTGAGCGCAAAGCCGTGCTCCCGCGACAGCCGCGCCGCGTCCCGGCGGTCGCGGGCGAGGTCGCCCCGGTAGGAGAAGTTGAGGATGACGAAATCGCCGCGCGGGCGCAGGACGCGGGCGGCCTCGCGGACGTAGCCGCGCAGAACCGCCTCCCCGGCCTGCACGAGGTAGGGGAGGCAGTCGACGGCGAGCAGGAGATCCGCGGAGCCGGTGGCGACCGGCGCGAGGTCGCGTCCGGTGCCGAGATGGAAGGCGACGTTCGGCAGCCCCGCACAGCGCGCGCGGGCCGCCGCGATCATCGCCGGCGCGATGTCGAGGCCGACGACCTGCGCCACGCGCGGGGCCAGCGCGGCGGCGATGCGCCCGATTCCGCAGCCGAGATCGACCACCCGCCTGCCGGGGCCGAGCAGCCCCCAGGCGTCGAGCCGCGCCACGATCTCCTGCGTCGCCGCGCGCAGGAGGTCGGCATTGCCGAGGGCGTAGAGGGCGACGCTGCCCTCCGGCGAAATCTGCGCCGCCCGGTCGAAGGCGCGGGCCAGCGCCGCCACCACATCGGTGCCGTCCTCGCCCGAGAGGCCGTGGTCGATCCCGCCGAGCACTGCCTGCACCGTGCCCCAGGCCTGCGGGCTGGCACGCCAGACGGCGAGGGCTTCGGCGATCCGTTCGCGGCCTGCGCCCTCCGCCCGATCGGCGGCGCCGGCCAGCGCCGCCTCGACCGCTCCGGCGCTCTCGGCCGCCGCCGCGATATGCATCAGGGCGACGGAGGCGGGCACCTCGCCGCCGGCGAGCCGCGCGAGCCAGCTTCCGGGATCGCGGCTCACGGCGCCCACCGCAGGCTCCGGCGCCGGTTCCAGATGTCCACGGCGCCCCATTCGTACTTGTAGGGCTCCTGGCCCCGCAGGAAGTGGAAGGAGCGCGCCCCGTCGCGGCGCGCCCCGTCGAGGGCGGCGGCCATCACGCTCACGCCGGGGCTCTCGAACCGGAAGGCCGGATCGAAGCCGCTGAGATAGGCATAGACCCGGTGGCGATCGCGCAGGGCGTAGAGCACCGCGGCGGTCCCGCCCGCGAGGCGCACCGCGTGAAAGCGCACCAGGCCCGCGGCCGCAAGCCGCGGCACCGCCGCCCGGTGGAAGTCCCGCACCGCCTCCTCGGCGAGCACGCCCGGCTCGCCCTGGCTCTCCCAGCGGGCCGCATGGAGCGCGACGAGCCGCTCGAACAGGGCGGTGGCGCCGGCCGCATCGGTCGCATCGAGCGACTCGAACCCACCCCGACGGGCGGAGCGGTTTCGCGCGAGGCTGATCTTCCGGCGTTTGACCGTGGGGCAGAGATCCGCGAGGCTCCCTGCCCCCGGCGGCAGCGGCAGCACCGGGCAGGCGACCTGGTCGGCGACCGTCTCGCGGGCTCCCGCCGGCACCGGGAGGCGCCAGGCGGCGGCATCGGGCGCCAGATCCTCCAGCTCCCAGACGGCGAAGGCCGCCCGCTCCGCGGCGACGCCCGCCGCCAGCGCCGCGGCCGCGCCTGCCGCAGCCGGATCGAGGAGGATGTCGAGGTGGTCGCTCGCGCCGATCCCGAGCGGCAGCAGGCGCCGGCCGCCGGCCCCGTCCTCGATATAGGCCGGGGCGAGCCCGACGAGCCGGCCGTCGCCCGCCCGGACCGCGACCGTGAGCAGCCGGCCGGGCCGGAAGCCGCACCACCACGGGATCAGCCAGGCGGGCGACTGGAAGGGTGTGGCCGAGGGGGTCCGCCGATAGAGATCCCACCAGGCGGGTTCGAGCCGCAGCAGATCTGCCGTCTCGCGCAGCACCGAGATCGCGAACCCGCCCGGCCCGTCACGCGGCGCCGGCAAGGCCTGAGACGGGAAGCGGCCGGTCTCCGCCGCGGGCAAGCTGGTCATAGGCAGCGAGATATCCCTCGATCATGGGCCTAAGCCCGAAGCGTGATGCCGCGGTCCGGCGGCAGGTTTCGGGGTCGATCCGGTCGGCCGCGCGGATCGCCTCGGCCATGGCGGCGGGCGTCTCGACGAGGAATCCGGTGCGTCCCGGCTCCACGACCTCGGCGAGCGCCCCGGCCGGATAGGCGATCACCGGCGCGCCGCAGGCCATCGCCTCGCGGGCGACGAGCGAGCTCGTCTCGGGCAGGCGCGCGGGCAGGAGCAGGCAGCGCGCCGCATTGAGGAGCCGGCGCTTGCGGCGGAAGCCGGCCGGGCCGAGATAGCGCCGCTGCCGGTCGAGGCGCGGTGCGACGGCCCGGGCGAAGAAATCCTGATGGGCCGGATAGGGGAAGAGCTCGCCTGCCACCGCGAGCGCGCAGCCGGCCCGGTGGGCGGCGTCGAGCGCGAGATCGACCCCCTTTTCCGGCGCGATCCGGCCGAGGAACAGGGCGAAGCGCCCCCGCGGGCCGGTCGTCGCGCGCAGGGCCTCGACCGGCACCCCGTTCGGGATCGGATCGAGGAGGGGCAGGCCCGGGGGGGCGCTCCGGTGCTGGTGGGCGGAGACGCAAGTCAGGACGGTGCGCGGCCGGGCCGGGTGGAGCGCGGCCGGCGCGTACCAGGAGAAGGGCGCGTGCAGGGTCGCGAGGACCGGCGGCCCCGGCGGCGGCAGATAGGCGTGAAAATCGATGCCGTGCATGTGGACGACGTCGATTTCCGGATGGTCCCGCAGGGCCGCCGCCACGGCCTCGGCGTGGCGAAGCCGGGCGGCGGCGATCGCCGCCTCGTCGAGCACGCCCGTCTCCCGCGGCACCACGATCAGCTCGCCCGCCGGGCGCGAGCCCGCGCAGGCGACGACCAGGGAGCGGTGGCCCGCCGCCACGAGGGCGGCGTCGAGGGCGGTCAGCACCTGCTCGGCCCCGCCCGCCGCATCCGGCCCCACCGGGGCGAGCGGATAGGCGACGTGGAGGATGGTGAGCGGCATCGGCGAGAGCATTTTCCGACGAAGTGGATGCCGGTTCGTCGCAGACAATGCGACAGACCCGAAAGAGCGAGAGCAGAAGCCGTTCACGGTGGAACGGCTTCTGCTCTAGTCGCGCGCGAGGGCGTGGAGCGCCGGATGGCCGCCCGGCCAGCCGAGGCCGACGCGCGCGCCGCCGTCGGGGCCGGTCTGCCGCGCGGCGGCCTCGGCGAGGAGCCCGATCGCCGCCCGGTAGCCGTGCAGGGTCCCGACATCCACATAGGCCGCGCCCGCCCGCAGGCCGATCGCCCGCCCGCCCGCCGCCAGATAGGCATTGACGAGGGTGCCGATATACTCGTCGCGGCGTTCCCGCTGCAGCCAGAGGCGATGGAGGTCGTGCAGGGTGCGGCCCGGCATCTTGAACGCGCCCCAGATCCAGGACGAGGCGGCATCCGCCCGCTTCACCTGGATCTCCCGCACGGCATCGCCGTCGAGCACCACGGCATCGAAGAATTCCGGCCGCTCGACCGGGAAGAGCAGGAAGGACAGCACATCGTCGGGCAGCTGCGCCAGCGCATCGGCCGGGAACCACACCGTGTCCGGCAGGCCCACGATCACGGGCTCGGCCGAAGCCACCAGCGGCACGGCGCGGAAGATCGCATCGCAGAGGCCCGCCGCGCCGGGCTGGACCATGTAGGCGATCGGCGCGTCGGCATAGGTGGCGCCGTAATATTCGAGGATGTCGGACTTGCCGGGCGAGATCACGAAGCAGAGCTTGTCGGCCCCGCCCCGGATCATCCGCTCGACGAGGTATTCGCTGACCGCGCAGGGGCGCTCGACGCCGTGGTCGAGGCGGCTGCCGACGGGAAGCAGCTCCTTCGAGAAGGCGAGCGGCTGGATGCGGCTGCCGCGGCCCGCCGCCGGAACGATGCCCCACATAGGTCAGACCTCCGCCGAGAGGGCGCCGCGCGCGGGCGCCGAGCTTTCCAGGGCCGCGATCAGCGTTCCGGCCCGCCGGGCCGAGCTGTGCTCGTCGAGGGTGCGCTCGCGGGCGGCCTTCGCGAGGGCGAGCCGGGTGCCCTCGTCCATGTCGAGGGCAGCGACCGCCTCCGCGGTGGTCCGGGCCACCACGATCTCGCGGCCGGGGGTGAAGAAGGCGTCGAGCCCCTCCCAGGCATCGGTGATCAGGGGCGTGCCGCAGGCGGCGGCCTCGAACAGGCGGCCGGACGGGCACCAGCCCATCGCCGCCATCGCCTGCCGGGTGACGTTGAGCGTGAACCGCGACGAGGAGAAGAAGGCCGGGTGCTCCGAGGGCGGCAGGTGACGCACGAAGAAGATGTTGCGCGCCCAGGGAAAATCCGCCGGGTACTGCGCCCCGCCGATGAGGAAGCGCTGCGCCGGCCGCTGCCGGGCCGGCTCCACGAGCAGGCGCTCCACCCCGGCCTGCCGGTCGGCCGCGTAGGTGCCGAGATAGGAGAGATCGCTGGCGTAATGGGGCGCCGGCAGGGTCGGCCGGTGCGCGTCCGGGTCGACATGGCCGTAGAGGGGCAGCACCCGCGCCGCCCCGAGCCGCGTGCGCAGCGCCTCGAGGGCGCCGCCGCCCGTGTAGCTGAGCACGAGGTCGAAGTCGGAGAGGCCCCGCGGCCCGAGATACGGCACGGTCTCGCCGGCCGCGAGCCGGGCGAGCGTCACCGGCGTGTCGAGGTCGTAGAAGACGCGCATCGCCGCGCCCTGCACGAGCTCGGTCGCCGCCACCGCGTCGGGGCAGTAGGAGGTGACGATCGCGGCGTCGCTCTTCCGGACGGCCCGCTCGGCCTGCGCCCGCAACTCGGGCGTCCAGTCCGGGTAGAGGACGAGCTCGCCGCCCGGCAAGGTGTGGAGGTCCCGGTTCTCGGCATAGTAGGGGACGTCGCGCTCGAAGAAGACGACGCGGTGGCCCCGGTCCGCGAGCGCGCGGCACAACCCCCGCCAGAGCGTCGCGTGGCCATTGCCCCAGGACGACGAGACGGTGAGTCCGAACACGACGATCCGCATCAGGCCTCCGCCTCCGCGCCGGGATCGCGTCCCGCCCGGGACCCAACCCACATACTTCAGGTGAGTTCCTGCCCGAGGTGAGTTCCCGAACGGGCAAGCCCCTGGAGCGCTCCCCGCCGAAGTGGAGGCCGGTTCGGCGTCAGGGAGCGCGTCACATCAAGGCTTGAGAGCCGCCGACCTGATGCAATCAGGTCGGGAACGGCTCTAACCGCGCGATGGCGGTTGCCTCCGGGCGGGTTTTGGCCGAGAGCGCTGGGATCGATCGGAGGACAAAGCCGTGTGGGAAGCCGAGGTGATGGACGGGCCGGAAACGGCCGAGGGACTGATCTGGGTCCGGGCTCCGCGGGATTTCCCGAACGGCCTCGACGAACTCGTCGGTGGCCCCGTCTCGATCGGCGGCGCCGACCGGAGCATCCTGGACGTGGTGGAGCCCGAGGACGGGCGCATGCTCCGCAAGGGCGACAGGCTCGGGCTGATCCTGGATCCGGCCTGAGGGCGGGGATCCGGGACGGGCGGCGCCAACGCGCCTGCACGCCGAAGGCGCGTGTGCGTTTTTTGCCCGCACCCCTTGCGCATGGACGCAGCTGCGTATTGCGTCGCAGCATGCTTTGGGAGATCGCGCGATGACCGCACGCCGCTTCGTGACCCTCGATGTCTTCACCGAGCGCCCGCTCGCCGGCAATCCGCTCGCCGTGGTGCTCGACGCGGAGGGGCTCGACGCCGCCGCCATGCAGGCCATCGCCCGCGAGTTCAACCTGTCCGAGACGGTCTTCGTGCTGCCCCCGCGGGATGCCCGCCACCGGGCGCATCTGCGCATCTTCACCCCCGCGCAGGAACTGCCCTTCGCCGGGCATCCGACGGTCGGCACCGCCGTGCTGCTCGGCCTGCACGACCGGCGCGCCGGGGTCGCGGACGCGGTCGCGTTCGGGCTGGAGGAGAAGGTCGGCGTCGTGCCCTGCGTGGTCGAGCCCGGCGAGGGCCGGGGCCGCGCGCGCTTCCGGCTGCCGCGCCTGCCCGAGATCTGGGGCGAGGCCGAGGGGCTCGGGCCCGAGCCGGCGCCGGTGGCGTCTAGCCTCGGCCTCGAGGTCCAGGACATCGGCTTCGCGCGCCACTGGCCGAGCCGGCACAGCGCGGGCACGCCGTTCGACCTCGTGCCGGTGCGCTCCCTCGACGCCTTGGGGCGGGCCCGGCCGAATGCCGAGGCGCTGGACCGGGCCTTCGGCCCGGGCGCGAAGGTCTTCCTCTATACGGGCGATACGGGAGATTCCGGCCATTCCTTCCGGGCGCGTATGTTCGCGCCCTCCGTCGGCGTCGCGGAGGATCCGGCGACGGGCAGCGCGGTGGCGGCCTTCGCGGGCGCGCTGATGCAGTTCGAGCCCCTGGGGGAGGGCACGCACGACTTCGTCATCGCGCAAGGGCACGAGATGGGACGTCCGAGCGAGATCGCGCTCCAGATGGTGATCGCCGAGGGGGCGCTGCGCGCCGCGGAGGTCGGCGGCAGCGCCGTGGTGGTGACCGAGGGCGAGATCCGGGTGTGAGAAACGGGGTCAGCCTGACGCGGGCAGAGCGCGTCTCGGCCGCGCTTCGCCCCTACGACTGGGCCTGGGCGCGGGAGAACCGGGCGCGGATCGCGGCGCATTGGGCGGAGCGCCTCGTCGCCAAGCCCGCCATGTTCAACGGGCGCGTGATGCTGGCGAGCGCCGTGACAATCCGCGACGGGACGGCCGAGGCCCGGCTGTTCGAATCGGACTTCGCCACCCTGATGGCCTTCCGGGATTTCGGCTTCCCCGATCCGTCCGTGGCCAACATCTTCGCGGCGGTGGCGCCGCGAAGCCGCGACGGCGCCTATCTGCTCGGCCGCATGAACGGGCACACGGCCAATGCGGGGCAGGTCTACTTCGCCTGCGGCACGCCGGATCCCTCGGACGTGCGGGACCACGGTATCGTCGATCTGGAGGCGAGCGCGCTGCGGGAGCTGGAGGAGGAGACGGGCCTCGTGCCGCCGCAGGGGGCGGACGAGGGCTGGATCCTCGTGCGCGACAGGGGCTATCTGGCTTTCATCCGGCCGATGGCGATGGCGGAGGAGGCAGGCCCGCTGATCGCCCGGGCGCAGGCCCACCTCGCCGGGGAGGCGGTGCCGGAACTCTCCGGCATCGTGGCGGTGCACGGCCCGCAGGACATCGATCCCGCGGTGATGCCGGTCTACGCGCAGGTCTTCCTGCACGACGCCTTCCGGCAAGGGGCGGTTGCCCCCGGCTGACGCCTCTCCGGCCCGTTCGGGGGCGCGTCAGATCGCGGATGTCGGGCCCGCCGCGAGGGGCTCGGGCCCGAGCCGGCGCCACATGGCACGACGCTGCGCATCTAGGCTGGGTGTCGGTCTCGCCGAGCGCCGCCGGAAAGGCCCCGGCGCGAGGCGGCCGGCCCGCCGGCCGCCATCAGACAGGAGTCGGGCCGAGGCGGGGAATGCATCCCTCCGAATGCATCCCTCCAAGCTGGAAGGCCACGGCCGGCCTCACGGGTAGCCGTAGCGGGCCCGGGCGGCGGCGTGCAGGTGCAGGGCCTCGGCCTCGCGCCCGGCCGAGCAGGCGGCAGCGGCGCGGGCGAGATCGGCCGAGAAGCGCTTTCCGACGGGTTCGTTGAGATTGCCGGTGGCGACGTCGCTGTCGACGATGGCCTGGGTGCGGGCGATGGCCGGGCCGCAGCCGGCGCCGCCGGGTGGAATCGCGGGTGCCGCCGCGACGGGCGCCACGGAGGCGGCGGGCGGCGGCGTGTTCGGCTTGCAGGCGGCGAGGCTCAGCGCGAGCAGCAGGGCGGCGGCGAGGCCGGATTGCGGGGACATGGACGCTCTCCTGGCGGCAGGTCTGCGGCCGAGCTTGTGGCAAGGCGGGTACGGGGGTCAATGGACAGCCGCGGCTCCGGCCGAACCGGGGGCGCTCCGGCGGGTCGGCGGCGCGCCCCGGCGGCTTGCCATCCCGGCGCCCCGCCGGTACACAGGGCCGGATCAGGCGACCTGCCTTGAGGAGACCCGAGCCGTGGCGCATGCCGGCTCCCCGCTGCTGCCGACGAAGACCGCCCTGCGGGCGGCGCGGTCGCGCGCGCTCCTCCTTCCCGGTCTTCTCCTTACCCGCCCCTGAGGGCCGTCCGGGCGTGCGCCTGGGCCTTCAGGGGGCGCGCGATCATCCCGATATTCCCTGCGACCGCGCCGCCCGAGGGCCGCGCTGGGTCATCCAAGGACGGATTCCATCATGACCGAGACTGCCGCCTCCTCCGCCGAGCGCGTCCTGATCTTCGACACCACCTTGCGCGACGGCGAGCAGTGCCCCGGCGCCACCATGACCTTCGAGGAGAAGCTCGCGGTGGCCGAGATGCTCGACGGCATGGGCGTCGACATCATCGAGGCGGGCTTCCCGATCGCCTCGAACGGCGACTTCGACGCGGTGGCCGAGATCGCCCGGCGCACGAAAACCTCGGTGGTCGCGGGTCTCGCCCGGGCGATTTCCGCCGACATCGCCCGGGCCGGCGAGGCGGTGCGGCTGGCCAAGCGCGGACGCATCCACACCTTCGTGTCGACCTCGCCCATCCACCTCGCCCACCAGATGCGCAAGAGCGAGGAGGAGGTTCTGGAGATCATCCAGAAGACCGTGGCCCAGGCCCGCGACCTCGTGGAGGACGTGGAATGGTCGGCCATGGACGCGACGCGCACGCCGATCGACTATCTCTGCCGGTGCGTCGAGATGGCGATCAAGATGGGAGCGACGACCATCAACCTGCCGGACACGGTGGGCTACGCCACGCCCGACGAGTACCGCGCGATGTTCCGCAGCGTGCGCGAGCGGGTGCCGAACGCCGACAGGGCGATCTTCTCGGTCCACTGCCACAACGACCTCGGGCTGGCGATCGCGAACTCGCTCGCCGGCATCGAGGGCGGGGCGCGTCAGGTCGAGTGCACCATCAACGGCATCGGCGAGCGGGCGGGGAACGCGGCGTTGGAGGAGGTGGTGATGGCGCTGCGCACCCGCGCGGACGTACTGCCCTACACGACCGGCATCGACACGACGCAGATCATGCGGGCCTCGAAGCTGGTCGCCGCCGCGACGCACTTCCCCGTGCAGTACAACAAGGCGGTCGTCGGCCGGAACGCCTTCGCGCATGAGAGCGGCATCCACCAGGACGGGATGCTCAAGAATCAGTCCACCTACGAGATCATGACGCCGGAATCGGTCGGCGTGCAGAAGACCTCGCTGGTGATGGGCAAGCATTCGGGCCGGGCGGCTTTCCGCTCGAAGCTGGAGGAACTGGGATATCGCCTGTCCGACAACCAGTTCCAGGACGCGTTCGAGCGGTTCAAAGCGCTCGCCGACCGCAAGAAGAATGTCTACGACGAGGATATCGAGGCGCTGGTCGACGAGAACCTGGCGACCGCGCACGACCGCATCCGCCTTTTGTCGCTGACTGTGATCGCCGGGACGCGGGGACCGCAACGGGCGACGATGCGGCTCGATATCGACGGGCGCCAAGCGACCGAGGAGGCGGACGGCAACGGCCCGGTGGACGCGGTCTTCAACGCGATCCACGCCCTGGTGCCGCACGAGGCGAAGCTCGAACTCTACGACGTGCATGCGGTCACGGAGGGCACGGACGCGCAGGCCGAGGTCTCGGTGCGCCTGCGCCAGGGTGAGCGCAGCGTGACGGCGCGGGGTGCCGATCCGGACACGCTGGTCGCCTCGGCCAAGGCCTATCTCGCTGCGCTCAACAAGCTCCTGGCTGGCGCGAACCGCCTGCATGCCCAGCATGCGGCGGCCGAATAGCCGCCAAAAAACCGCGTCGCGGGTCGGATCCGGGGCTGGACAGGTCGGATCTGACCCGCTACATCCCCGCTCGCGATCGGGACGGTTGGTGGCCGCCCGGCGCCGCTTCCCGGAAGCGATGGGTGCATAGCTCAGTTGGTAGAGCAGCTGACTCTTAATCAGCGGGTCCTAGGTTCGAGCCCTAGTGCACCCACCAATCAAATCAAACACTTAGCGGGAAGATCGGCTTAGCCTCTCAGGCCGTGTCCGCACTGTGTCCGCAATCAGCGCCGTTTGCGCGAGCCCGCGCACCTGCCCATACTGGGGCCATGTCACGCGCGCGATCCCCCGCACCCTCAGCTGACCTGTTCGGCTACGTGAGGTCTGGTCCCGCAACGCGGAAGCCGGGGCTGGCTCGCAGCTCTGTCCCTGCCAGTCCGCAGCAGGTGGGCGAGTTGTCTGATGCCGAGCTTGCACGCTGGGCAGTGGCTCTCATTGTGGAGCTGGAGCGGCGGATGTCAGGAGGGAAAGGGCAGGGGGCCCGACCTGAGCTCGACAAAGCTCTTGAGCGACTGGCTCCGACCCTGAAGCGTCTCACGCCGCGCAAGGCCGGGTCGCCGGTCGGGGTGGATGAGCCCATGGCGCTCCTGAACGGCAAGCGCAACGCGATCCGGGCGGCGCTCGCGGCAGGCGTGAAGCCGACCCAAGTGGCCAAGCATTTCGGCCTCTCGCTGGCCCAGGTGCGCAAGGTCGCGTCCGACCCTGGTTAAGGGCGAAGGCGGCCGGGATCACGAGAGGCCGTGTGACGAATGCGGGAGATGCCTCTTGGGCCGGGAGCCTCCGAGTCAGCGACCTCGGAGCGTGTCTTTGATGCCGCCTACCGTGCTCTGAGCCTTGCCCTCCGCCTTGTCGAGCTTGCCTTCCGCCTGCAGCTTGGCATCGCCGAGCACGTTGCCGACGCCCTCCTTCAGAGAGCCTTTGGCCTGCTCAGCCGACCCTGCGATCCGGTCCCGGTCCACGCCGGGCGCTGAGGTCCGCGTCGAACGATTCCGGGCAAAGCCGAAGTACCAGGCGGCTCCGCCGAGCACGATGAGGAGCAGCACGATCCAGAGCCAGGTCATGCTGCCGCCCGATGAAGCCGGCGCGGTGTCTTGGGCGAGGGAAGGGGAGGCCGCCAGCATCGATAGGGCGGCGGGCACGAGGAGAAAGAACGACCGCATGGCGAGCTCCGTTTGAGATCCTGAGGAGGTGAGCCTCTCGCCAGCAACAATGCTCAAGTTGGCAGCGGGTTCGGCCAACCCGGTCGCGCACCCGAGCGCTGCCTCCTGGTCAGCTCACGAAGCTTGGCCGTTGTGCAATTGATTGCAACGGTAAAGCTCAGCCGTACGGCCTCACTCAAGACCCACCGCCCTCTCAGCCGCCGTCTTCTCGCTGGACGGACGAGCGTCTGCAATGCGCAGAGCAACGAACGCGGAGTGGTGCGCATCGGGCGCGCTCCCCACGTGCAAGAGCATGACATGCGAACAGACCCCTGATTCCAAATGCGCGTGCGGTCCCGAGGAGCGCGCAATGCGCGCGGAGATCGCCTATTGCCTGCTGGAGCGCGCCTACCAGACTTTGGCGCTTGCCTTCGAGCGCGCGGCGCCAGGCCGGTTCGCATGCCTGAATCGGGCGGTCATGCGCGACGTTGCGGCCGACCTGCGTGAGATCCAACAAACACTCCCTAATGGATTTGGGGCCGAGACTGCGCTCGCGGACATCGCGGCTGACTTACGCGAGACGCTTCTCGCTGCTGAGGCGATCGTCTGCGTGCCGCAGGACCGAGATGGGAAGGCATCGTAGTTGCCGAAGGTCTGCCAACGTCTTGAGAGGCAGACCCTCCGCAAGACGGACGTTGAACTTCTGGACAGCGCGCGCCGCCGAACGTGCGCCCATGGCAACCCCTCGGCTCACCGCGCGACCCATCAAAAAACTAACGGTCTCGCGTCAGCTTAGTGGCGACGCTTCGAGACTGCCCATGCCTGATCGGCTTCGCCCGCTCATCCTGTCCCGCCGCCCGCGCGAGATTGGCCTGCCTTGGGTCCGCTACCCGAGCTGGTTCGGCGGCAAGCCGCGCCTTGGTGACCGCCCCTGGCCGCGCTGCGCTACCTCTGGCCGGCCGATGTACTTTCTCGCTCAGATCGATCTGGAAGAGATCGCGG
Organism: Methylobacterium nodulans ORS 2060; assembly: GCF_000022085.1. Taxonomy (NCBI): domain Bacteria; kingdom Pseudomonadati; phylum Pseudomonadota; class Alphaproteobacteria; order Hyphomicrobiales; family Methylobacteriaceae; genus Methylobacterium; species Methylobacterium nodulans. The sequence continues at coordinate 1,019,110 of NC_011894.1, read as the reverse complement.
GCTGCATCGGGTCCTCCGCTTTGCCGGCAGCCGGTGCGCTTGCCTTCTTCATCGGCGAGGCGCCCAGTGGACCGGAAGCGGGCGTGATCTATGTGCCCCATCCACGGGTGGCCGCCCCGACGGAGCCGCCCCCTGACGCACCCGCCGTCTTCGATCTGGGCGGAGACATCTTCCCCGAAAACGCGGCCCCATCCGCACCGCGCCTCTTCCCCCACTGGCCCCTCGAAATCTCGGCGCTACCCTTGGACGAAGATGGGTCGATTGATGCCGATGCGGTGACGGCGCGATGGCAGCGTCGGCAGTACTTCTTCACCGCTCGCGAAGCCTGGACAGTGCTCGGCGAGGCTGCCGCCCACCCCGCTTGGTGGCATACTGCGCAACTCTTCGCAGCGCACCTGCGTGCAGCGCACCATCATTGGCCCTCGAGAGTGGAGCGGCAACGCGCTTCCGTAGTCAGGGCCCGTGCCGACCTGGAAAAGGTCCGGCCCAAGCCGACCTTCAGCGCGGTTCTGGGCCGCATCTTCGGGCGGCGATCAGCTCTACCGAGCCCTGATGTTGAGAAGGCCGAGAAGGAGCTTGCCCGCTGCGAGAAGCGGCTCGCCGGGTTCGAGCAACTCACGCCTGCCTTTGAGCGCTTCGTCGCGGATGTCTCCGCCTGGGCGGGAGAGCACAGGCCCTGGCAGTCCATGTCGGCCGAGGCTGTCATGCAGCTGAAGACCTCCTTTGATCGCTCACGAAAAGAGTTCGACGAGGTCACGCGCTATCGGGTGCCCCACTCCGTCGCAGACCTCGCGACGCAGACCCTGCTGGCGCTGATGGTCGCCGAGGATGAGCGCGACTTTGCCCTGCTGCCGGGTGCCATACGCACGCTCATCAACGAGAAGTACCGTCTTCCGACGGACGCCTGGCACCAGATGTTCGGCCAGGGCGTCAGCATCCAGGATAATGCCAGGCTCGAGAACGAGGGCAGCGTGCTGCTGCTGCAGCTGGTGTACGACGACATGATGGCGTGGCGCTTTGGCGACATGGGCGCCTACCAGTTCTGGATTCCCCCGCAGGACCTTGCGACGGGAAACTGGCGAGCTACACGTCTCACTTTCGAGTGTCACTGAGGCACGTCGACTGTAAGAGGGACGCACTGGATGACGTTTCGTGCAGGTGTCCTCTCTCCCACGGGCGCTCAGATACTTCATCACTGGCAAGCAGGCGAACAAGCCGAACGCGAACTCGTGACCCCTTTCAGACGTTCGCGGAGTGCGTGAGGAATGTCCGGTTGCGAGCGTTTTCCGGACATTTGATTTCCTGACACAGATGGCTGAGGGGCTGGAGTGCCGCGCAGGACGCAATCCGCCTGGAAGGTTTTCCGTCGTTTTCTTTACATAGATGCGAGGGCGGTTTGGACCGGGGTTCCGGACCAGGCCACCGGCTGAAACAGCGACCGCCCAGCAGCGCTCCAGAAGCCGTGAATTATGCACCGCTGCGGGTCAGGTGCCGCACAAGTTGCTGGGCGTGCGCCGGCAGTGCCGAGACGCTGCGGGCACAAAGGGTCAGGTGCCGGAGCGCCCACGCATCGCTGAGCGGAACCGACCGGATTGCTCCCCGCTCGCCGGATCGTTGCGCGGCCGCTTCGGGGACGACCGCCACGCCCACCCCGCTCTCGACCATCCGGCACACCGCCTCGAACCCGCCCACGCGCACCCGGAACTTGAGCGCGTGTCCGGCCCTGGCCGCGTGGCTGGCAAGATGGGCCTGGAGCGCGCTGCCGTGCCCCAAGCCCACGAAGGGCTCGTCCAGCACCTCCCGGAACGCAATCTTGCTGCGGCCGGCAAGGGCGTGACCGGCCGGCACCACGAGGACAAGCTGATCGGTTCGGAACGGCAAAACCTCCAAGGCGCCAAGATCAACCGTGTCGGCGACGATGCCGAAGTCGGCGAGCCCGCCCGCGATGGCAGCGACGATCTCGCGGCTCGGCCGCTCCTCCAGATCGACGTCGAGCTCGGGGTGGTCCGCGAGGAAGGAGGCCAAGGCATCGGGCAGGAACTCGGCCAAGGCGGCGGTGTTCGACAGCACCCGCACGTGGCCGCGCAGGCCTTTGGCGTACTGCCCCAGTTCGCCCCGCATCTGCTCAAGCTGGCCCAGCACAACGCGGGCATGGTGGGCGACCGCTTGGCCCGCCGGCGTCGGTCGCACCCCGCGGGGCCGGCGTTCCAACAAGGGCACGCCTCCGGTCATCTCCATGCCGCGGATGCGCTCGCTCGCGGAGCCGAGTGCCATCCCGGCCCGCTCGGCCCCACGCGTGATGCTCTCCGCTTCGACCACATGCAGGAACAGACGCAGGTCGGTAAGATCGAAGCGCATCCCTGATTGTCCAGCCTCAGCAGCGCGAGGGCAAGTGCCTTCGGCTCAGCCGAAGGCAGGCCCTGCTCACTTCCGCATTGTCGTATGCCAGCCCTCCTCTCAAAGTGGGTTCATGGCACAGGACACACGAGCGACGATCATCGGCGGAGGGGGCCTTCTTGAGGCAGCTGCCGTCGCACTGGCGGGACTGACCGCTCTCGCCGCGCTGGCTGAGCACAGGACCGACCGGACCTCTTGCTCCGCTCCGATCCCTGCAAATTTCGAGCAGCGAACGGCTCCCGTCGAGCGCCCGCCCGGCGTGGACGCAATGCTCCGGGATATGCGCCTCCACGACTGATCTCTCATTACCTTCGCCAGCACGTCTAGCCATGCTTTTCAGCTTTGAGTTTTCCCCCATCGCCGTTGCAACGCTCACGTTCCTGCTCGCCGGCTTCGTCAAGGGCGTGATCGGGCTCGGCCTGCCGACCGTCGCAATGGGGCTGCTCAGCACCGTGATGGCACCGGCCCAGGCGGCCTCGCTCCTGATCGTGCCCTCGTTCGTCACCAACGTCTGGCAGCTCGCGACCGGGCCGCGCTTCGGCGCGCTGGCGCGCCGGCTCTGGCCCATGATGGCCGGCGTCGTCGTGGGCACGCTGGCCGGGACTGGGTTCATGCAGGGCAGCCACGCCGGACAGGCTGCCATCGCGCTTGGCGTGGCGCTGATGGCTTACGCCGTGCTCGGCCTCACCGCCATGCGCTTCGCGGTGCCGCCACGGGCGGAGCGGTGGCTGGGTCCGGTGATCGGCGCTGTGACCGGGCTGATGACAGCCGCCACGGGCGTGTTCGTGATCCCGGCGGTGCCCTACCTCGGGGCGCTCGGGCTGCCGAAGGACGAGCTGATCCAGGCGCTCGGGCTGTCGTTCACGGTGTCCACTGTGGCGCTCGCCGCTGCTCTCGCGGGAGGTGGCTCGTTCGAGACCGGCACGGCTGGCGCTTCGGCGCTCGCACTCGCGCCGGCACTCATCGGCATGTCCGTGGGCGGATGGATGCGGGGCCGGGTCAGCGAGCGGATGTTCCGGCGGTGCTTCTTCCTCGGCCTGCTCGCGCTCGGTGCCCATCTGGCCTCGCGGGCGCTGATCTGAACACGGCTTTGCTGCCGTGCAGGCAACAGTCCGAGCCTCTGCCGCTTCCGGTGCGAGCGTTCATCCTAGGATGGCGGTGCGAAGGACTGCTGAGGGTCGAGGCTGTGTGAGAACGCGGCTTTTGTCGGGGCGGGCCGCAGAGGGGTAGTCGTGTAACGCCTCGCGAGCGTGGCGGTCAGATCCGGATCGCCGTCATCAGCGGTCCGACCCCGAAGATCTGGATCATCCGCTTCATGTTGTAGGCCAGAACCTGAAGGCTCATCTCGGTCCTGACCTTCGCCAGTGTTCGGGTCAGGAAGTGAGTGGCTCCCATCCAGGCCTCGATGGTGCCGAACGGGTGCTCCACGGTCTGGCGACGGATCTTCATCGCATCCGGCATTCGGTCGAGCCTGTCCTGCATCGCGTCAAGCACACCCTCGTGCACCCACCGCTTGATCCGCCGCGCCGGGTCTGCGGTGCAGCGGGGTTTGAGCGCGCAGGTGGGGCAGGCCGTCAGGTTGCGGTAGTGATCAATCTCATCCCGGCGATCGGATCGGGCGGGACCTCTGGTCAGGTGCTGACCGGCAGGACACGTGGAGTGGTCCTTCTCGGCATCGTAGACGAAGTCCTGCCCGGTGAAGAGACCGCGTTTGGCGTTGCCGGAGGTCAACGTCTTGGGCACGCACGGCAGCACACCGGTGCCTTCACAAGCCAGCACCTGATCGCCGTTGAGGTAGCCCCGATCGGCCAGCGCCGTGAGCGTGCTGCATCCGGTCGCCTCCTGTGCCATGAGGCCCATCGGCGCGAGCTGAGCCCGGTCGCTCCCGAGGTTGGTCACGGCATGAGCCACGATCAGGTGGTGCTCGGCATCCACTGCCGCTTGAACGTTGTAGCCGACGATACCTGTGCCCTTGCCGCTGGTGGCCATCGAGCGCGCATCGGGATCGGTCAGCGAGACCTGCTGGTCGGGCGCAGCCTCGACCCGCTGACGAATCGCCTGCAGAGCCTGCATCTGCTCGCGCAGGCTTGCGATCTTCTCGTTGAGCCGCGCGGTACGCGCTCATGCGCCTAGTTTTACAGTTGCAGGCGGCTTTTTGCCCGGTCAGTGTGACGTCAGCCCCGTGAGGCCACCGCCCTCAACGCCCAACGAAAACACCGCCTGCAACTGTAGTGCTAGGCTACACGGACGCGGCGACGGCCTTCATCGCCTGGGTCGAGAAGCGGGCGCGCGAGCAGAAGCAGGGCGAACGGCTGCAGGTCCTCTACGCTCTCGATGGCAACCATGATGCGGCCGAGGAGGAGCTCGACCATCTCGCTGGGTATCGTGGGTCGCGGCCCATGCGGATCGGCAACGCCGCCGCCGAGCAACTCCAGCTCGACATCTACGGCGAACTGACGGATGCGGTTTATCTCGCCGACAAGTACGGCGTGCCGGCCAGCATCGACACTTGGCACGGCGTGGCGCGTGCCCTCGACTGGGTCTGCCAGAACTGGGACCAACCGGACGAGGGCATCTGGGAGGTGCACCGTCCTCAAGATGATGGGCGTCTGATCCCGTCGTTACAGGGCGTGGGTAATTACTTGGACCGGAAAGACTCTTCCAAGGGATACGTTCCTGGGAACGTCTGGTGGGTTCACAAAGACATCAACGCCTCCAAGCAGAATTCACGATCGAGCACTTCGTTTTCCTATGCTCTAAAGTCGCGGGCCTTTCTCGTCCCGAGACCCCAGTCCCATAAGATCGACCGCCTTCTCTTCGATCGCCCCCACCATCTCAGAGGCGCGGCCGTGCATCACGAGGTTGACTGGCGGTCCTCGATCACCGGGGACCCGGGCATGGAGGCCCGCGTCTCGCTTTTGAGGTTCGAGAGGATCGCGAACACCTTCGTCATCGCCGCATACGACCCGATGTCGATCACCTGTCCGGAGGTGCCCATCACGAGGAGCACATCGTTCTCAGTGAGCCGCATCAGGGCCTTGTTCATCGTCCGGTAGGCGGGCGCGTTCTCGTGGAAGAAGACGACGTTCGGCTTCACGCCCCGCTTCGAGCGACAGCGCTCGACCGGGCAGGTGTCGACCTCCGGGTCCCAGGCCGGGTAGCCCGATTTCGAACCGCTGGCCGCAGGCGAGGCAGTGCATGCTGGTGAGATGGCCGTGAACGTGGAGCACGTCCTCGCATCCACCCCCGCTCCAGCAGGTCATCGATGTTCAGCGTGATCTGCGTCATCCGCTTGCCGAAGTAGGATTGGAGACGCGCCAGCATGCGGTGGGCAGCGTTCGGTTCAACCTCGGCCAGTTGCGCCCGCTGGGCATTGTAAAAGCGGTGGACGACCTCGAAGTTCTTCTTGAAGGCCAAGATGTTTGCGGCCTGGTCGACATTGTGGTTCTCCCACAATCCGTCGCTGTCGCGAAAAGTCTGGATCCAGGAACAGGATGAGATGTCGGCGTCTGTAAAGACAACGAGCTTGGGTAAAGTGGACATCGCAATGCATCTTCAAAGGATGTACTGATTATACCGCTCCTCTGGCCTACTCGGCGAATTCTAACTTCATTTTATCAGACCCAGATGGAAAGCTGTCTTGACCGTGTGAGTTATATTCTTGGCGCCAAGCCGCTTACGCGCCATGTTGAGGTGATGGATGACCGTCCGGTGCGTGAGCCCGAGTTCGTGGGCCGCAACCTTCATCGGCTCGCCATTCGCGACCGCCTGGAGGCAGCGCGCCTGGACGTCGGTGAGGAGCTTCGGACGGGTCTCGGCCGAGAACCGGGGCGCCGTGATAAGCAGGCGCGCGTGGAACTGAAGCGCCATCATCGTCATCATGCTGGTGAGATAGTCGGTCTGCCGCGCGAGCGCTTCCGTCTCCGACTCGTCGGTGGCCATGGTGAAGGCCGACCAGCGCCCGCTCGGCCCGAGGATCGGGATAGTGATTCCCGCCCGGATGCCGTAGGAGCGCGCGTCATCGTAGAGCCGCAAAACATTCTCCGGTATCTCGATCGGCGGCCCCAGTGACCCCCACCGAAATGGTTGAGATTGTTCACGGGATGCTAAGACACACGGATCAATTTGCTCATAATTATTCGCAAAATAGTGTTCTACCCACGGCGGCGCATATGTGCTCGTGATCTCGTGCTCCTGTGCATCGGTCATGCTGAGATAGGCTATCCAACGATAGCCCATGCGGTCGGCCATACGGCTTGCCGCACCGACAAGTCCACCCTCGTCGGAGGCCGCATGGATTTCGTCAACGAACCTCTGGAAACCGAACCTGTCTTCCATCTCCCATCCCCAGCCTACCCCTCAAGCTTAGGGCTTAGAGTCCGTTGGGAAAGGGTGGCCAAGAGAAAATGCGGGATGATAGAGCATGTCTGCTCGTCTCGAATGGATGAATGGCCCCTCCTTGGTCTGGACCGCTGCAAATCGGCCGCGCTATGATCGTCGCAGCCAGAGATACCCGAGTGATATGACGAACGACGAGTGGCTCACCCTGGAGCCACTGCTTCCTGTCGCGGAGGGGATCGGGCGGCCCCGGACCTATCCTATTCGGGACATCATGAACGGCATCCGCTACGTGCAGCGGTACGGCATTCCCTGGGATGCCATGCCAAAGGATCTGCCGCCCGCCAGTCTCTGCTACGATTACTGGCGGTTGCTCACCGATGGCGGCCACATGGACCGGATCAACCATCATCTCGTGATGAGGGATCGTGAGAAGTCCGGGAAAGAAGCCAGTCCAACGCTGGCGATTGTGGATGCCCAGGCGGTGAAGTGTGACGCCCCGCAAGGCGAGCGCGGGTACGATGCGGCGAAACAAGTGCTGGGGCGCAAGCGGCATCTGGCGGTCGACAGCGACGGACGCCTGCTTGCGGTGATGATCACTCCGGCCAACGTTCAGGATCAAGAGGGCGGGATCCCGCTCGTCAAGCGCTTGGTTCGTCTCTGTCCCTGGATCAAGACAATCGTGGTGGACGGTGGGTACAAGGCCCGTTTCATTGAGGCGGTTCAGGCTGGCACGAGCCGTGTCGTGGAAGTGGTCGTACGGCCGCAATTTGGGAAGGGCTTTGTGCTTCTGCCGAAACGATGGCGGATTGAGCAAAGCATCGGCGCTCTCACGGTGTCGCGCCGTCTCAAGCTGGATTACGATACGCTGCTTCACATCTCGGCGGCGGCTATGCTTTTCGCCTCTATAACTCGGCTTCTCGCGTCAATCACTATGAAATGACCCTTTCCCAACGGACTCTTAGAGCAACTTCCCCCCTTCAGTACACGAAAAGCACTGCTAGACAAGCCAGCCTCCATCGAGTCAACAATTTGACGCATTCCGAAGCAGGGACGGTTTAAGAAGCGTGCTGATCTACAGCAGCAGCTCGGACTGTCAAATTTGACAACTTCCCGACTAGGATTCTTTCGGGTAATAGACTGACTCTGTTGCAGGGCAGTAAACCCTAAAAGGCACCAACCATGCACGCAATGGCTCTCACGCGCCACGCGTTTGGCGCGAACTTTGATCTCGTGACGGAGATGCATCGTCTTCGCGCAAGAATTTTCAAGGGCCGTCTAGACTGGGATGTTGCCGTCGCGGGCGATATGGAGATCGACCGCTATGATGCCCTTGAAGCGACCTACCTTCTGCTCCTGACGCCCGCGCGGAAGATTGCCGGGCACGTTCGATTCCTTCCGACAACGGGCCCGAACATGCTCGCCGACACGTTCCCGGACCTTCTCGACGGGGGTCCGGCGCCCAAGGCGGACGAAATTGTCGAGAGTTCGCGGTTCTGTATCGACGGCGAACTCGCCTCGCCCTGTGGCGAGAATGGGATTGCCCCAGAGACGCCCGCGCTGTTCGCCTTGATGCTCGAATGGAGCCTCATGCACCGCAAGCGATATGTCGCCACGGTCACGGATGCCGCGGTGGAGCGCATTCTGCGGCGTTGTGGCTGGCCTCTAGAGCGTCTCGGTGGTGTGCACAAGATCGGCAACTCCCGGGCCTTGGCGGGCCTCCTGCCGGTCACTGCGGGGCATCTGGCTGCCGTGCGCAAGGCGGCAGGGCTGACCGGTCCGTTGCTGCTGTCCGAGAACGACCACGCGCAGGCAGCCTAAGCACTGGGCACTCGGGCGGCTAATCGGCCGCCCGCGCCCCCACGAACTCCAGATGGAAGGCGAGCGCCGTCAGCCAGTGCGTGAAGCCATAGATCATGCCCCGACGCTGCTTAGAGGAGTTGTGGATCGCGTCCCAGCGTCCGGGCAGATCCTGCTTGGCCAGGAACCGCCGGATACCGCTCGCCTCGAACGCCTCCCAGTCCTGCCCTTCGATCTCCACGAAGTGTTGCAGGTCGGTAATGCGGATACCCTGGTCGCGGTATGCCATTAGCCCTCGCAGTCGAACCGGAGCCCGAAGGCGAACAGGGTCAGCGGCGGATCCTGCGGATGTTCGTGCCGAAGGAGGAGGTCTCGAAGCTCGCCCGGATCGAGACGGCCTTCGCGGCGGCCAAGCGCGGGTTTGAGATCCGGGACGTCGTCGCCAAGGGCTCCAGGGACGCGCTGCGGACCATCCAGGGCCTTGTCTACCGTTTCCCGTCCGAGGACGCCTCAGCGGTGAAGACCCAATCATACGCCATGGGGTTGTCGATCCATTCGCCCTCGATCTGGTGCCGTTTCTGGTAGGAGGCGGCGATGGACCGTGCCCAGGAACTCGTCCCAGGCTTCCCGATCGTCCTGGAACGCTGCGACCCAGGTCACGTTCTGGACGTGATCCAGGAGGGTGTGTCCGATCTCGTGGTTGAGTAGGTGCTGGTTGTTCCGGAACCGGTCTCGGACAACGATCTCACCAGTCTTGCGGTGAATTCTGCCGCCGAGGAGGATCTGGACCAGGTCGACCAGCCGCCAGCGCACGACGCCGTGGATGGCGGGCGTTGGCCCCTGCTCGACCAAGGCCCGAAGCGCCGCGCGCTGATCGGCGCTCAGGCGGGGACGGGCACCGGGAGCCTTGCCGTCAATCAGCCCGTCCGGGCCCTGCGCGTTGAAGGCCATGACCCAGTCGCGTACCGTCCTCTCCCTCACATTCATCCGAGACACGGTGATCATCACCGTCTCCCCCTACGCAAGCTCCATCGGCCGCGCTCGATCCGGCTGTCGAACCTACTCCGGATCGGACTCGACTGGCGCTTCGACGCTCTCCCTCAGGCCGCTCTTGCGCATCAGGGTGAGCATCGCCTCAAGCTCGCCCTTGGTGACGATCGCGTAGCCCTGGTCGTTGAGGAAGTCGAGGAGCGCCTGAGGCTCTTCGAGGTTCGGAATCTTGAACTGGTCGGGCAACTCGGCCCAGGGGCGCAGCAGCGGGTGGGTGCGCGCGGTGATCGACATCTCTGGCCCGTAGAGCCGCCCTGTTCGAAGCGGGCCTGCATCCAGGCTTCGTGCTGGCGCTTGGCCCAGGCGGTGCAGAGTTCGAGATAGCGGGCCTTCTCGATCTCGACGCTCGGGGCCTCGTCGGGCTCCGGCGCGTGGAGGGCGGAGATCTCGACCTCGAAGTCGTCCTCGGGGTTGACCTTCATGAAGGCGGAGACGACCGCCTCGGCCTCTTCGAGATCCCAGGTGAGCGGGATCATGTAGAGGTGGCGCTCGCCCATCTCGCGATGCACGAGGCAGATGGTCTGGGGCACGCGCGAGTTGCTGAACGAGGCCCACGACGACGACGTGATCTTCAATCAGGCCCGGGATTGATCGACAGCAGAAGCGGAGGACGATCTCCTCCGCTTCTTTTTGCACTCACGCGATCAAGCGTTTGCGCAGCGCATTGGCCACCGCGTGCGTTCGATCCGCCGCCTTAAGCTTCTCCTTCGCAGAGCCCAACATCGACTCAACTTGCGCGAAGTCGAGTTCGAGGTCGGCGGCGATCTCCTCGTCAGTCATGCCGTTGCATGCCCGCTGGAGCACCGCGACCTCCGGCTTGGTCAGATTGCCTTCGTGGCTCTGCGCCATTCTGGATCCTCCCGAACGCAAGCGACGTCGTGGCTATCGGAACATCGTCGAATGGCAATACGCCCGACGATCACGGCGTTTGTGTGTCATGATCTACGAAGCAGTCATTCGTTTTAGTTTCGAGGCGAGAGCAGGTTCGTGGCATAAATTTCAAGTATTCGTGGTGAGATTGCGAGATAACGGATCGCACCGGCATTCATACTTGAGGAGTTTACCCATTTGTCTGACGTGAACAACACCATCGATGTGGCCGAGGACGCCCCGGCCAAGCCCGAGACCTCTCTGTCCCTCACCGACATCGCCAACGCCGTGCAGGTCATCGACTTCGCGGCCGACGCGGGTGCCTTTCGTGGTTGGAGGAGCCTTTCCCTTATGCCACACGACAGAAGACAGCCGAGAAAGGACTTGACGAGCAAGGGCGCGATCAAACAACAACCCATCTGCGCGGCAGAACCGCGAAGCCTGTGGCGGTGTCGGATCGCTTGATGATCGCGATGGTCCAGACGCCCTGGCCCTGAAGCGCCGCGCGCAGCTTGTCACCCGCATAGCCGCCATCGGCGAAGATCTGGCGCAGCCAGGGACAGCGGTGACGGATCGCCGTCAGCAGGAGCGGTGCTCCGTCGCGATCCTGCACGTCGGCCCCATGAACGAGGACGACGAGCATCAGCCCGAGCGTGTCGGTCACGATGTGGCGCTTACGGCCCTTGATCGTCTTGCCCACATCGAAACCCGCCAGCCCTCCGCTCTCGCGGGTCTTCACACTCTGGCTGTCGATGACGCCCGCGGTGGGGCTGGCTTCCCGCCCTTCCAACTCCCGCGTGCTCAGGACCAAAAGGTGGTTGATCGTCTCCCAGAGACGGCTGTCCCGCCAGCTTTAGAAGTAGCCCTGCACCGTGGATCGGGGCGGAAAATCCTTGGGCAGCATCCGCCATTGGCAGCCGCCGGAGGCGATGTAGAGAATGGCGTCCATCACCGCCCGGAGATCGGTCTTGCGCGGCCGCCCTCCCGGCTTGGGTGGGGGCAGAAGAGGGGCGATCACCGCCCATTCCCGATCCGTCATGTCACTCGGATAACGGGCCGACGAACGCCGATGGTGGTGGCGTGCTGCATCATCCCAGGCCATCCGATCCTCCGCCTTCCGATCGGGCGGAGGAATCACAACCCATTGAGATCACTCAACTCCTTTTCGGCCCGGCTCTAAGACGCCTCGATCGGTCCCGTGTGCTGCGCGAGGCGTTTGCCGACGTGCAGCAGCGCAATCTCGATCAGCGTCACCGCCTCCTTATCATTCTCCTCGCGCGCGAACCCGTGCGCGAGGATCAGCGTTTCCACCAACCCGTCCAGACTGTCTGGAACGGTTGTGGGAGTCATCGTTCTGGTTGTAATCGGACCAAGAGATCCTCGGAAGGTTGCATTCATTGCACCTACTCACCCCCAGTTGCTACGCAGTAAGTACGTACCAGGATCGAATAGCGGTCAACACTGTGCGGGGGTGCTCAGGGTTGTCATTTTTGACACTCACCCGGCCCCGTATCAAAGTGAATACAGTCAAGACAGTGCGGGGGGGCGCTCAGGGTTGTCATTTTTGACACTCCCCCGGGTCCCAGTTCGAAGCGAATAGCAGTCAAGACCGTGCGGGGGTATCCGGGGGTTGTCATTTTTGACACTCATCCGGCCCGCTTCCAAGAGAATTTGCCTGCATCGGCCCCGCGGTTCAGTCGCCGCTGCCATGTCACGCCGACGAGCGCGTCCTGGCTGAACCTGGTCGAGTGCTGGTTCGCGCTGCTGAGCCGGCGCCGTCTGGAGCGGGGCGTGTTCACCAGTACGGCGGACCTGGAGACGGCGATCCAGGGCTACATCGCCGAGACGAACGCTCATCCCAAGCCGTTCGTGTGGACCAAAACCGCCGACGAGGTTCTGGCCAACGTGGCGCGTTTCACCGAGACCCTGATCCGCGAACACCCGGACCTCTACGCGGCCTACAAGGCAACCGGGACAGGCGGCATGCCCAAGATCGGCGTGAAGGCCCGGAACGAGGCCGACATCATCCGGATCGTCGGCGAGACCGAGGTCAGCCGGATGGGGCTTCGCGAGTGGGAGATAGTGAGCCAGGAGGAAGGCTGGCGGAAGGTCGAGAGGATCCCAATCCCCGTCCTGACAGAGGAGTGATCATGATGCGCATCTTCGTGACCTGCAACGACCAGCCGCTACGGTTCGAGCCCCCGGACGAGCGGCCCCAGAACGAGTTCGAAGGGCGAATGGAGACGATGGCGGCCGAGGGCTTTGAGGACCTCGCCCAGGCCATGGCCTACGCCCACATGCACGTGGGCTACGCGATCGGGGGCAGCGACATCCCGGTGCACCTGAACCTCGATCAGTCCGATTTCGTCTCGCCGCCGAACGTCTCCTTCCAAGAGAGTGGAGAGGGGATCTGGGAGATGAAGATCGGGCCGCTGCTGTACGTCGCCAAGCTGCGGTAGGCCGACCATGCCGGATGAAGTTCGAGAACACCTCGTCACCGAGTTCGGAACGGCCACCGTCGTCGACGCCAGCCACGTTACTGGCCCCGAGCGGCATCCAGACGCGGTTGGTCAGGCGTGGGCGATCAGCCACGCCCAAGGCGAGGACCGTCCCTGGCGGTGTCGTCGCTTTGAGATCATGCCTACGGGAAACGTGCGGATGACACGCTTCGGCGAGTACCGCACCCGCCGCCTTGTCCTGGCGGCCTACAACCGGCTCGCCCAGGCGCAAATCATCACTACGACCGAGATCAGCCGGCCGCCCGTGCCCTTCAGGGTAACGTCGCCGTAGCCTGTGGTCGTGAGCGACGTCACCGTGAAGTAGAGCGCGTCGATGTAGTTGCCGATGGCCGGGTTGGTCCGGTGCTGGCTCGCGTAGACGATGCCCGTCATGATGAAGATGAACACGACGAGGTTCACGAGCGCGATGATCACCTCCTCATTGCGGCGGAAGTACGCGAAGTCGGCGCGCAGCCGGTCGAGCAACTGGTAGGTGCGCAGCGTGCGCAGGATGCGCAGGATGCGCAGGAAGCCCACACCCTCGCCGACGATCGGCGCCAGGAAGGATGTGATCGCCGCGATGTCCGCCTAGGTCGTGGGCCGCAGGAACTCGCGCCAGCGATGCTGGCTGATCGCCAGGCGTGAGAGGAAGTCGGCGAGGACAGCGACGCCGATCACCACGTCCAGCCCCTCCACCAGCGGCTGACGCGGCAGGAACGAGGACACGACGATGAACAGCAGGGTGGCAAGGTCGAAGACCAGCAGGGCGTAGCGGAAGCGGTGCGCCTGATCCGTGTCGCCCTCGTAGAGTTCCTTGAGGCGTGCGGTCAGCGGGCTCATGCGTCCAGGTGCACCTAAGCGTTGCCGTGGCTGAGTGCCTTTTCCAGTAACGCAAACGGCTGAGCCAGCGCTCCCTTCGCATCAGATGCGGAGGCCTGGGCGGCTCAGTCCACACTTAGAGTCCGTTGGGAAAGGGTGGCCAAGAGAAAATGCGGGATGATAGAGCATGTCTGCTCGTCTCGAATGGATGAATGGCCCCTCCTTGGTCTGGACCGCTGCAAATCGGCCGCGCTATGATCGTCGCAGCCAGAGATACCCGAGTGATATGACGAACGACGAGTGGCTCACCCTGGAGCCACTGCTTCCTGTCGCGGAGGGGATCGGGCGGCCCCGGACCTATCCTATTCGGGACATCATGAACGGCATCCGCTACGTGCAGCGGTACGGCATTCCCTGGGATGCCATGCCAAAGGATCTGCCGCCCGCCAGTCTCTGCTACGATTACTGGCGGTTGCTCACCGATGGCGGCCACATGGACCGGATCAACCATCATCTCGTGATGAGGGATCGTGAGAAGTCCGGGAAAGAAGCCAGTCCAACGCTGGCGATTGTGGATGCCCAGGCGGTGAAGTGTGACGCCCCGCAAGGCGAGCGCGGGTACGATGCGGCGAAACAAGTGCTGGGGCGCAAGCGGCATCTGGCGGTCGACAGCGACGGACGCCTGCTTGCGGTGATGATCACTCCGGCCAACGTTCAGGATCAAGAGGGCGGGATCCCGCTCGTCAAGCGCTTGGTTCGTCTCTGTCCCTGGATCAAGACAATCGTGGTGGACGGTGGGTACAAGGCCCGTTTCATTGAGGCGGTTCAGGCTGGCACGAGCCGTGTCGTGGAAGTGGTCGTACGGCCGCAATTTGGGAAGGGCTTTGTGCTTCTGCCGAAACGATGGCGGATTGAGCAAAGCATCGGCGCTCTCACGGTGTCGCGCCGTCTCAAGCTGGATTACGATACGCTGCTTCACATCTCGGCGGCGGCTATGCTTTTCGCCTCTATAACTCGGCTTCTCGCGTCAATCACTATGAAATGACCCTTTCCCAACGGACTCTTAGAGCCGTGCCCGTTTCGGTTGAAACGGAGGCTCTGGTTCCAGAAGCCCACCTTATGCGAATGGCCGAGGGCCCGACGCGAAGTGCGCGGGTCCTCGAAAGGTCAGCTATCGGGTGACGAGCGGCCCCTACGGCGGCCCCGACCGAAGGTCCGGAAGTGGCGGATTTCGTTGAAAAACTCGCGGGCGATCTGGATCGAGCACCGATCGGCTGAGCGAGCCGATCCAACATGAGGGGGATCCCGGCCGATCAGGCCGGGCTCAGCTGCTGTAGCGGGATCAGCTGGGCGAGCTTCCTGAGGTTCTGGGCCGCTGCGGCGAGGTGGAACTCGTCCCGGGCCCCGTTCGGACCCCGCAGCCGCAGCCGATCCAGCTTCAGGATTCGCTTGAGGTGGGCGAACAACATCTCGACCTTCTTGCGCTCGCGCCGCGAGGTGCGGCCCTCCTCCGAGGCGCAGATGTCGCGCGCCATCTGCCGGGCGCCTTCGTGGATCGAGCGCGGGATCTTGCGGGCGGGTGTGGTGGGGCAGCATCGTGGCTTCAGCGCGCAGGCGTCGCAGTCGCGCTTGCTGGCCCGGTAGCGCATCATGCCATCGTCGTCGACGAGCGGGAACGGCGTCCGATAGACCTTCTGGCGTGGCCGCAATGGGTGGCCGGCCGGGCAGGTGTAGGCATCGGCTGCAGGGTCGTAGGTGAAGGCTGACCGGCTGAAGGTGCCATCGCGGCGCTCGGACTTGTCGAAGACGGGGATGTGCGGCTCGATCCCGCGCTCGTGCACGAGCCAAGCGAGCTGCTCGGCCGACCCGTAGGCACTGTCGGCCGCAAGCCGGGCCGGCCACAGCCCGAAGCGGTCCTGCGCGCGCGCGATCATGGTGCGGGCTGCCCCGACCTCCGCCTGCCGGATGGCGCGGCTGGCCTCGACATCGACGATCACGGCGTGGTCGAGGTCGATCAGGTAGTTGGTGGCGTAGGCGAAGAAGGCATGGCCCTTCAGCGCGCCCGTCCACTGCGCCGCCGGGTCGGAGCGGGAGACGAACTTCGGCTGGACCTCGCTCGCTGCTCCCCAGGCGGCTTCGTCGAGGGTGTCGAGGTACTCGCGCACCGACCGGCGGATCCGGGCGAGATCGTTCCAGTCGACGGCCTCGGAGGCGTCTGCGGAGCGCTGCTTGTTGGCATCGGCCCGGATCAGGCTGGCATCGACCGCGAAGCCCTCGCCACCGACCAGCCCCTCCTCGATGCAGCGCTGCACGGTGGTCTCGAACACCTCGCGCAGCAGGTCGCTGTCACGGAAACGACCGTGTCGGTTCTTGGAGAAGGTCGAGTGGTCGGGCACCGCGCCATCCAACCCGAGCCGGCAGAACCAGCGGTAGGCGAGGTTGAGATGCACCTCCTCGCACAGACGGCGCTCGGAGCGGATGCCGAAGCAGTAGCCGACGAGCAGCATGCGAACCATCAGCTCGGGATCGACCGAAGGCCGACCCGTGGTGCTGTAGAAGGGACGCAGGTGCGCGCGTAGGCCCGACAGGTCGACGAAGCGGTCGATGGCGCGCAGGAGATGGTCGGCGGGTACGTGGGTATCGAGCGAGAACTCGTAAAACAGGGCGCCCTGCTCGACTTGCCGAGGTCCCATCATCTGCTTCGATCTCCGTCTTTCGACAGGAGTGAATCACCCCGCGACTACCGCCGCAACAGCGGAGTTTTTCAACAGAATCGGCGCGAAGCGGCCCCTAATCCCAACAGCAGCCCTGCGGTGCGGCCATCCGGCGGCTCGTCGGCTCTACACGTTTGTGGATGGAAAGGGGCGCAACACGAGCAAAGATAGCTCCGAGCCCCACCTGCTCCGCAGAGGGAGGATCAGTGGCGATGCATGAGTGTCGCCACGATCTCCTGCACGCGGTTCATACTGATGCCCTCGCGCTGCTCGCGGGCGAGTGGGTGGTCACTGGGCTCCAACTCGACCAAAGGCCTGAGCCCACCTGCCCGGAAATGCACCGCAGCCTTGAGTTCGAGGCTGCGCGGGTATGGGCGAACGTTGGTGCTGAGCCAGCCAAAGCGCGGCGGTTCGTCCTCGATCACCTCCGCATCCCACAGCTCCGCGGCTCGCCGCATGCTCGCTTCGGAGAAGGACACCCACACACCAAAGACCAGGCGCTCGCTTCTGCCGTGGATCGGCAGCTCAAGGCAGCCGCGGATGAAGTGGTACTCGCCCGCAATCGTGCACAGGTCCGCGGTAAGGACCCCGCTTGTGCGCTCCTCGGCCGACAGGCCGTACCAGTAGTCGGGCGCATCCGCCGCGAAATCCAGAGGCAAAGTGCTGTATTGTTCCCCACAGCAGGCGCAGGTCCAAGCGTGCTGCATCAGCCTGCTCCCTCCGCTCGCTGGATGCGGTCGTTCTCGCGATTCTCACCCGACGCTGCTACGGCGGAGGGTCGAACTGCAATGGCATTGAGCCAGCGTTCCGCGGCACGGCCGGGACGCACATCCTCAGAGGTCCAGACCTCCTCAATCTGAACGGGCGCACTCCTGAGAGCACACCGGAGCGTCTCCTCAGTGTGGTCCACGAAGAGGCGGCCATCGGCCCTCCGCTCCCCGACACCCAACTTGAACGACATGTACCAGGTTCCGCCGGGTCGCAGAGCTTCGGCAAGGCGCGACGCTACTTCCGCGAAATCACTGGAGGGCACGTGCAGCAGTGATGCACAAGCCCAGATCCCGTCAAACTCGTCGCGCCAGAAGATCCCCTCGAAGCGCATTGCGTAGACCGCTGCTCGATCGGCCACCCGCTTACGAGCTAGGGCCACCATCTCCTCAGACGCATCGAGGGCGATCACCTCGTAACCGCGCTGTGCGAAGGCGATGGTGTCACGCCCCGGTCCGCAGCCGGCATCCAGGATGCGTCCGCCTGGCCGGATGCGGCGCAAGAACCGGTCGTACAGGGGAGAGAGATCAAGCTCAGCCGTCTGGCCCGCGAAGGCCGCCGCATGCCGGTCGTAGTAGGCGATCGTGTGCGCAACGGGATCAGCCATGAGCGTCGACCTCCTCTGGCTGCCACTCATGCACCAGAGCATCCGAAGCGATGCGCTATCGGGCCTGGAGAAAGGAGGTGCGCGCCTCGGCATCCACACCGGTCTGTAGGATGATCGTCTCGCGTAGTGGATGGTGGCTGTCCACCAGCCAATTGTTGCGCTCGCGCAGCCGCTCGACCAGAGCTGGGGCCGGAACTGCAGCAAACTTGCCCTGCTCGCCGCGGTTGCAGCATCGGCAGGCCAGGACGAGGTTCCAGATCCCGTCCGCATCCGGCATCTTGCCGCGAGCCTTTAGGATCCAGGGAAAGAAGTGGTCCACTTCAGCGGTATCGAGTGTCATCTCGGACCTGCAATAGAAGCACCGCCCACGCTGGTAGCCGTTCAGGGCAGCCCGCACACCCGTTAGGTTCACACGCCGCACACGCTCGACGTAGAGCATGTTCTGAGCGGGATCGGCTTGCACCGCGACACCTGCCCGGGGCAGGTCGAGCGACCAAGCGGTCTCCACCAGCCGCCAACGCGCCTCTGCCTCGGCAGCCAAATCCTCTCGATGAATGGTCGCGGTCAATCGGCGCAACTCATCCGTGAGCCGGATTGCGCCTCCGCCTCGCTGCGACTTCCGTTCGTCCTTGAAGAAAGCCACGGGGATCGCACCCGTGCCAACGACATGAAAGGCGTCAAGCACGTTGTTGAAGCCGAGGCGGATGGTGGTCTCGATGAGCTTGTCTTCGGCCAGATCGCCACGGTTGAAGGCTCGGCACGCGTCGAGAAACTTGCTCGATGGAGATGTGGCCTGCTTGTCGACTTGGCGCAGATGCTCGCACAGATGCCGCGCATAGGGAGGGGCAAGGTCCTCGATCAGCACTCCATCGCTTGAGCGGTCGGCCAATTCCAGCAGGGTCTTGGCCAGAGCGAACTTGTACGAGGCGACGTTGCGCCCGAATAGCACCACCGCACGCCAGTTGGCGTCGAGCGTCGGCGCCTTGACGAGGAAATCGGTCATACCGGCTCGGCTCCGATCGTCAGTGCTGGCGTGCATGCACTGTATTGAGCTGCCGGCGCGCGGCCAGTTCGCCAGAAATGCCAGCCGAGGAGGTCGCTCTCGAGTTCGCGCAAAACGTGCTTCGGCGTGTTCTCTGGCAGGAATAAGTAAGCCAGCCACGGCTCTGGTGTGGGCCAAAGTGCAGCAGCGTGTGCTGCGGCTCTCGCAGCCAGAGCCGACGTTTCTCCGATATAGAGCGGCTCCTCAGCCGTGCGGGCATAGATGCAGTACACGGCTGGCCCGGTTGGCAGGGAGATGGCCTTCGTGAGCCGGCGCCGCTCCCACCAAGCTGACTCCAAAGGACCGGCCGTGCCCTGTAGAGCAGGATGATCGACCGAGAAACCGTTGGTTGCGCTGCCCGGAACAGGGACTGCCCTGCGCCCCGGCGTACGCACGCCAGAGCTGCCTCTACGAACGATCCAGCGGTTCGTTGGGCGTTCGTAGCCGGGGTAGAAGCGGCCGTAGTTGGCCTCGACGGATGTTCCTGTTTCGACGCGGTGCCGCCAGAGCAGCATGTCCTCAGTGCCCCGACGAACTTGCACATCGCCCTCGACCACGGCGCAGGAGCACTCAAACCGAGCGCCGTCCATCGTTCGCAGTAGCCAGAGATGGGGGGCCGCTGTATGAGGATCGTTGAAGGGACATACGGTAGCGTTCACTCCCCCTGCAAGCGACAGCAGTCGCTCCCGCAAGCTTCGTCCGGTCTGCCCGACATAGACGAGCCGAAGTGGGTCCCCACCCTGGTACCGGACGCGGTAAACCCCCGGCAGCGCCGGGGCGGTGCTGCGAATAGGCGAGCGTTCCAGCGCAGCCCAAGGTGTCCAGGCCAGACCGCACCATCTCTCATTTAGGAGCCCGCACGACATCCCGGTTCCGGTAGACACCTGAAGAGGAATTGGACAGGACGCAAGGTTGAGAAATCCCCTCCACCCCAGCCGCATAGCACACCCGGCAGGTAGGTAGCAGAAAGCGGCAATCTATAGGAAGTCCCCGGCTTGAGGCCAAAGCTCGTTGCCGCTCTCCTGTGGAGCTGGAGCGAGCCTCTCCCGGCGGGAGGTGTTGTTCGAGCGTCTCGAGACGATATTCCATGATGGCTGTCGCTGGCGTTCCGGCAATCCAGCGCATTCAGGAGAGAGCACTAATCTGCATGAAGGGCTGCTCTCATCCGGGACTGCCTCATTATAGGCGCTGCATCGTCAAGAACATTGGTGAGATCAGCACCCCTTCGAGCCGATGGAACGATTGATAGAGGCTGGAAGTGCGTGCAGATTGGAAAGAGAGCCAATCACCTCCGGTGCAATCTTCATCGTCCACCCGCACTTCACTGGGATCACATGGTCGATGTCGTAACCACGCCCTCGGAGGAGTTGCACACTAGGCTTAACAGGCGTCAGCGACTGCCTCGTCAGGCTCCGAGCGGCGCGGGCATAACCCTGGAAGTCTTTGAAATGTCGGAAGCGCTGCCAGGCGAGGAATTGGCCGGCTCCCGCACCCCCAAGAATTGCACCGAATGTGATCCCAGCGAGTTTGCCAGCCTCAACAGCACTTTCTATTGCTGAGCGTCCTGCAAATCGCTCGTACCCTGCCTTGACCAAGTCCGTTCCACTCTGAGCCGCGAACGTTGCGCATGCGCCTGAGGCGAGAGCCATCAGCACAGGCCCACCAGGCGTAACGACGACGGCGCATCCGAAACTCGCCCAGCCAACAATCGCACCAACGCCGGTGGCCGTGATCGCGAAGTCGGCCCACCAGCGCTGGTCGTCTGATAGGGAGGTCCAGCCATTACGGATTGCCGCGCGCAGGTCGACTACGCTGCCTGGAGCAAGGTTCGCCTCACGTAGCCATCCAGTGAGGGATGGCAGCGATGGCGAGCGGTCACGAAGGTCGGACAGCGAAGGCAGGCTCAGCGGCAGAGATTGTACGCGCGAGAAATCCAGCGAAAGGGATTGCGTTGTTGAGGCGTAATTAGAAACGTTGCTGGCGTGTGAGTGCACCCATTCAGCAGAAGCGCGCATGGCACCTCGAGAGATTATCCATATGCGGTATGATGAATGGTCCTTTGCGTCAGTTGCGCGAGCTGGAATTTCTGAGATCGATATATTTGCTTCTGCTGACGATTGCCCGCTGCTTGGTTCTAGTGCTAGCGCTGAAGACCATGATAGCGCAACAATACTTGCGAGTAGTGCCGATCGCATCCCCATCCCCTCTTGGCCCCGACCTAGAATTTACAGCTAGCGGCGCGAACTTGGTTTGCAAGGGCGAGATCGACATATGAACAGCGGGGGTGCAGAAGAGCGTGCGGGTGCTCTCATCAGTACATCCTGACCGTGCTTTTCGTGATCTCCGAGGCGATGAGGCGCAGCTTCGTCCAGCCGGTCCGCTCAAGCCGCTCGGAGTCTACGCCCAGGTTCTGGAACGTCTCGGCGACCCGCACGAGGTCGTAGGCCTTCCGCATGTGGATCGCGCCGGATGTGATGACCTCCCTGAAGTGGGCCGGGTCCGTCTAGTGCAGCTCGTGCAGGCTCAGGGCGAGCTCGTAGAAGCGTTGCCGGGGCTGCTGGGCCAGCTGGATGATACGGGCGACCAGATCCTCTTCAGCCATGGTTTCCCTCACCCCGCTCGGTCTGCTCAGTCAAAGTCAGAGGTCACCGGCTTTGGCTCCTGATAGCTTCAGCATGCTCATCGACAAGCGCTTGGAAAGCCTCAAAGGCCAGGTAGCAACGGTCTCGCTGGGTGGCGAGCAGATCGGCGACAGCAACTAAATCCAAAGGTGGTTGGCTGCCATAAATGTAGCGAACACGGCCGTCATCAAGCACCTGCCGCGAAACGAGCTGGGATATTCCCACGACAAAGTGAGGCTCCAGACGGTGCGTGTAGACGTTCCGAAAATCTCCCGTGCCCTGCCGAAAATCCTTAGCGTTTATGCGTTCGAGCCGTTGCTTCAGCGGGCGGTAGCGCCGCCAAGGCTTGCCGCATCTATCAGCGTGGGACTGGTCGAGCTCGCCATCCAGCGGAAGGTCATCAGTCCAGGGGTCGGTCTTGAGCTGGTTGGCTTGGTGACAGAGGTGCGCGACCGCGAACGCGAAGCGGCAGCGAATGACGTAAGGAAGTCCAACAGCCACCGTCGCCACCGCATCAATGAATTCGCGCGTGGTGGCCAGCTTCTGGGCGTCCGACAGCGGCGCGATCACCATTGCCCAGGCGCGCAGTCGCCACTCTTTGTCCGTAAGATCGTTGATCACATTGGCGAGCCCCCGCGAGAATTCCTCGAGCATGTCAGCATAAGGCAGCCACTGAGTGTCGATCTGCCGAGGGAGGGGGCTCCACCCGTACGGCATGAGCCGTCCGGTGGACGGTAGCGCCTTCAGCGCGCGGCGATACTGGCGGTAGAGAGAGATGGTCATAGAGCGTTACGATTTCAGCTCATCCTGCGATGAGGCAGCAGCCGTTCACAATAAGGCCAGGGCCGCATTCCCCAGGAACAGTTCGGCATCGCGGATGTAGCGGCCCAGCATGGCGTCACTGGCGTGGCCGGTCTGGGCCCGGATCTTCACGGACGAGACTCCCACCTGGGCCGCGCTCGTCGCGAACCCCGCCCGGAGGGAGTGGCCGGAGTACGGGGCCGGGTCGTACCCCGCGGCCTGCACCCGCTCCTTGACGATCACCGACACGGCCTCCCCGGAGAGCCGGCCGGCGAGCAGCTGGCCGTGGCGGTTGAGGCCCCGGAACAGTGGGCCCTGGGTGATCCCGGAGCGGGAGAGCCACAGCTCGACGGCGGCCACAGGGCAGTGGCGGGTGCGGCCGTGCGGGATGCCGACCTTGCGCCCCGCCCCGAGCGGGTCGGTTTTGGAGCGGCGGAGATGGACGATCAGGCCCTGCCGCACGGGCTCGAGGTCGTCGGTGTCGAGCCCCACCAGCTCGGAGCGGCGGAAGGCCCCCGCGAACCCGAGCAGCAGCAGGGCGCGGTCGCGGACGTCCTTGAGCCCGTCCCCCAGGCCGTTGAGCACCTGGACCAGGTCGTCCCGCAGCAGGGGAGCGGCCTGGTCCTGGGCCGTGCCCTTCCGCCGCTTGATGCCCCGCAGGGTGGCCCGGACGAGTTCGCTGCTGGTCGGGCTCGGCAGGCCCGCGGCGCGGTGGGCCTTGGCCAGGGAGGCGAGCCAGCGGGTCAGGGTGGCGACGCTGTGGCTCTCGGCGTGGTGGGCGAGGTAGGTGGCAAGGGTGCGGTCGGAGGCCGGGATGGTGCCGCCCCAGGCCGTGAACTGGGCGAGGTCGGAGCGGTAGGCCCGCAGACTGCTGTCCGCCAGGCTGTCGCGCAGATACCCGATCACGGGCTCGGGCAGCTCCGGATTGCAATCAATTGGAATGGCCAAGGTGGCTTCGGAGGGGGCGCCGCTAGGCTCCGATAAGCGCGCATTACCAGAGGCTAGGACCGGGCTCATCGGGCGTCTCCCACCATGGTCTGCCGACAGTCGCATGGTCCCGGCCGCGGCTCCCGAGAACCCACCTGGGCGCGGATCCGGTTCAAGAGGGGCAGGTCGCCCCGCAGCAGAGCGATGACCTCGGCGCCCTCCGGGCAGTGCGGGCCCTGGGACTCGTGCTCCGCCAGCCGGCGGACCTCCGCTCCGGTCGGCCAATCCAGCCGGGAGCTGAGAAGGCCGCCCTCGGCGGCGAACAGCAGGTTGCCGAGGACCTCGGCGTGCTGAGTGGGAGGCACGTGGCGGCGGATCCAGCGGGCCGTGGCGCTGTCCTGCTGGAGAAAGACCCTCATCGCTTGCCGTCCCTCGCGGACGAACATGTCGTAGGCCCAGCTCGGCACGCCCCCAACGGGGAGTTCGGGGGGCAGCTCGTCGTCGGTGAGGTGGGCGGGCTCGGTCATTCGCATCGGGGTGAGCAGGGAGACGAGGGGACAGAGGATCAGTCCCAGCTTGCGCAGGCCTTCCCGGCAGACCTCGACCGCCGTGTCCGGCAGGCCTGCGTCGCAGAGGGTGTCGAAGACAGCGTCGGGCTCCCCGCATCGGAGGGGCAGGTGGTCGGACGGGCAGCGCACCGTCCCGATCGCCAGCCAGAGCGCCAGGGCCCGTTCCAGCAGGGGCGCGGAGCCGGTGGCGAGGTGGACGAGCTCCCGGGTGGTGAGTTCCATCAGCTCGTCCCGCGCTTGTCGCAGGCCGGGGTGATGCTGGACCACCATCACGAGGTCGTCGGCGGCCCGGCACTTCGGGGCCTCCGCCATCCTGCTGATGAGGGTGCGGGCGACCGCCCACTCGCCCCCGAGCTTCGCCCGGTGCGACTTGCCCGTCAGGGCTGCCGTCGTGAGGGAGAGTGTCTCCAGATCGGCGACGCCCACGTCCTCGAACGCGATGATGCCCAGACGGCGCCAGAGGCGGTCAGGAGCGTCCGTCAGGAGGGTTGCCGCGGCTCGAAGCGCCAGCTCCGTCCGGCCTCTGCGGATCGCCTTCTGCAGCAGGCTCATGGCGAGCCAGGGGGACACCTCGAGAGCGGGTGGAAGGGGTTCGGTACTGGGGTTGGCGAGAACGGCTTCAGTGAGCCGTTCACGGGCCTGGGAGAGGATCTCGTCGCCGTTCATGGTCTCCTCCTGAGATCGGGGGAGAGTTGGCGGTACATCCCACGACAGATCGTATTCTTCCCCCGGCGTCTTGCCAGGGAATTCCGGATCTTTCGGGGACAAATTCGCCGGAGATCGGCCGGCGAAGCGGCTGATCCTGCTGGCGGAATGCGGGTCGAGAGCGAAATTCCGGGGCTCGGCCACCCTGAGGTCATTCAGGATCGCAGTGGGCTTCCTCAGCGATGATCCTCGGAGCTGTCCTCTGCTCCCGTGGTCTCCCCCCGAGAGCTGCGGCTGCGCTGGTGAGGGCGGGAGGCTGAACCGGGGTCGAAGGAGGGATGCCCCCGGTCTACTGGGGTCTGACTGCTCCAGCAGCCCTTATTCCCTCCTGGTGTCTCTCAACCGGCTTTTGACCGTCCGCGTGTCTCCCCGAGACAGGGAGACCGAGCAGAGCTTTCAGGAGCCCGAGTTCGCGCGCTTGCCAGTTGATCAGCCATTCGGAAGGGGCGCCACGGCTCGCGCTCCTGGATCACAGCAGCCGCTCCGTATCCGACAGCGCACCGATCCTGACATTTTCGACCCTGCGGCGGCCGGGGGTGAGCCATTCAGGTTTCTCCGGCCTGCGTATCGCAAGCCGTCTGCAACCCAGCGGACATCTGGCGGATAGGTTTCCAGGTTGGGAGCGCCGGGTCGCGATGCGCATGCCGCCGTGCCCACACCACTGCTGCCGTGCTCCGTGTAAGCGCGGTGGCCGCGGCGGCCAGAGCCTCATGGATCTCATTACCGATTGAGAATGAGCATTTGTCCGAACGTCGTCATGGAACACAAGGAGGGTCGTCACTTCCAACCTCCTGGTCTCCGGCCGCGCAGAAGGCGCGCCCATTTCGCGGGCGCCTCCTGCCTGACGAGTTCCTCCATCCGGTTCGCCAAAAGCTGCTTCGATAGAGGATTCCACTCCCAGCGCGGAAAGGCCCCCATCCAATTCCGCCTGTAGGCGCCGATGTCCTTCACCGCGTTCGCGACCGACCTCGTTTGCACCGTCGCGATGACCCGCCTCTCATAACGGTAGTAGCACACCGCGGCGGGGCGTCGCTTGATCGCGCCCGTAAAAGGGTCCCGGCGATGCCGGTACTTCAGGAAGTCGAACCCATCGAAGATATTGGCCACCTCGCAGCGTTTGAGTCGGAACGGTCCGGCAGGATGATGCTTGAGAATACCGTCCAGGGCTGTTTGCAGCGCCTTCGCTCCTTCCTCGTCATGAGCCGCGATCGCGATATCGTCGCCGTGGACGATGATGCGATCTCCTGAGGTCATTGCCCTCAGTTCAGGTCCGAGCAGCAGGCTCATGACGAGGTTGGAGCAGCGCGAGCCCTGCGGTACGCCTTGCCGGACCGCTCCGTCAAACGCGTCAGGGAGAGTAGTCCCTGTAGGGGTGTAAGGGAGTATCTCCACCTCCGGTCCTATCAGCAGACAGGTTGTGATGACCTTCTGTGGTAGGCCCAATCGGTGTTTCAAACTCCCGTGCTGCACGGACCTGAAACAGTTTTCGATGTCGGCGAGGACGAAGTGGGTGAAGCCCTCTTCGACCAGGCTGTTGATGCGGTCGGAGGCGATGTCCGCCCCCCGGCCTTTGGATAGGTAGTTGGTGGGCTCCACCCCGTGCATGGCCGCGAGGATGTCCCCCGCCAGGGTCTGCAAGGCTGTGCGGGCGGGCCCGAACTTGCACATCGGTCGCCACCCCTGGCCGGATGACTTCGGCTTGGCCCACGCCCGCACCGGCTCGCCGGGGTCCTCGTAGGCGCTCAGCCTTTCCGCTTCCTCAAGGATCCACTCCCGCGTCATGCCGGGTCCCTTCTCCACCGACCGAACGAGACACACGACCTTTCCGGCGTGGGATTTCAGGGCCGTGTCGACGGCTCCGCGGATCTTGCGCGGGTTGCCGTCCTCCACGGCCTTGGCAAGGCGCTTGAGGTTCGCCTCGTGCTTCTCCGCGAACATCCGGATCTCCTTCTCGAACTTCCGGATCTCCTTCTCGAACGTCTGGATCTCCTCGAACGTCCGGGTCTCCTCCGTGGAGTCCGGGCCGAGCAGATGACGGACGCGGTGAATCGCGGACATGATACGGGCCTCATGCATCCCGGTGGTCCCTACTTGTTGCGAGCTTCGATCCACGCCTCGGCGTGGGCCCGGCGGTACGTCTTCTGACGGCTTCGCTTGACACGTTCGGGGCCCTGTCCCGCCGCGTGCCAGCGCCGGACCTGCCGGACCGAAACGCCGGCCATCGCGGCAAAGTCCTGGATGCTGATCAAGTCATTCGCCCGCATCCACTCCCGGGCGGCGCAGTCGCCCTCGTCGGAAGCGAGGACCAGAGAGAAGGCCTGATCAGGCTGGCGGTCGCGAGGCATGTCACACTTCATGCAATTGACTTCATCTCGTTCTTGCTGCTGGCGAGGGCTCAAGGTGGTCCGCTCGTGTCCAGCGCAGAGCGCGTGCTGAGAATTTCTCTCTGCCGTGGACTGTACGATTCAGCGTCTGGACCGGAGCCGTTCGGCTGGGGTGGGCTGCCGTGTCCGCACGTCGGTCGCCTCGTGATCGGCCAACCAGCGCTTGATGGAACTCAGTCGGTACCGGATCTTCCGTCCGATCTCGATGCGCGGTGGCCCGCTCCGCAGGAGATGCCAGCGGTCGAGTGTCCGCGGGGAGACGTCGAGCAGCCTGGCAGCCGCATCCCGCGTCAGCAGATCGTCGACGAGCGTTGCGCGTTTACCCACCGTATCCGTTGCCATCACAGTCCGTCCACGTGCCCGAAACCTGGACACCATCGAACCGTGGGCACAGGAGGCCGGTCCGATGGCCGCGACCATCGCACCCTAGACCTCCTTGTCATTGGGTAGCCGTACACTGTGCCGAATCTTCGCTCATGTCAACAGTCTTGCCATTGTGACCGCAGGTTGACGTCCCTTTGCATGCAGCTCATCGCAGGTGGCAGATTAAGCTTGGCCGTAAAGGATCAAGGATATACCCACGGGTCTGTTACGGCCCGCGGCCGGCGCTTAGGACAGTACTCACGTGCTCTGTCGCGCGCCGAAGCGCGTCATCGAGCAGGTGCGCATAGCGCTGCGTCGTCTGCGCTTGGCTGTGTCCAAGCAGGGCGCCAATGGTTGGGAGAGAGTGGCCCGCCGAAGCGAGATAGGAGGCGTAGCTGTGTCGCAGATCGTGCAACCGAAGGTCCTCCAATCCGGCCCGTCGGCAGATGCTCGCCCAGGCCTTCTTGATGTCGCCGAGAGGCCGGCCCTCCGCCTTCCCGGGAAAGAGATACGCGCTTGAGGCTTCGGCCCGCATTGCCTGGAGCAGCGCTACGGCGGCAACCGACAAGGGAACGCGGTGCTCACGCGCCTGCTTCACCGAAGCGGCGGGCTTGGTCCAAACGCCGCTCTCCAGGTTGAATTGATCCCAGCGGGCCGCGAGCACCTCACTGCGACGTGCTCCGGTGAGCAGCAGCAGACGGATGGCGTTGGCGACTTGCTGGCTGGAGTAGGTGTCCAAGGCCGCCTGGAGCCGCGCCAGCTCGTCCGCATCAAGGTAGCGGGTGCGCATCCGCTCCGGGTTGCGCTCGATGCCCTTGGCCGGGTTCTCCGTCGTCAGTCCCCAGTTGATCCCGAGGGAGAACAGCTTCGAGAAGAGCGCCACGAGCCGGTTGGCGCGGTACGGGGCGTGAGCAGAGATCTCGCGGTGGAGGGCCTCGATGTCCCCGTGCCGCATGGCCGTGACCTTCTCGGGTCCGAACCTCGGGAGGATGAGGGTGCGGATGAAGACGCGGTCGTCGCGCTGCGAGCTGGGGCGCTTCTTCGGCAGGTGCCGCTCGATGTAGAGGGCACACAGGTCGGCCATGGTCGGGGTCTGGCGTGTCTCCTGACGCCGTCCTAACGGGTCCTCGCCACGGTCGATCCGGCGCTTCAGGCTCTCCGCCTCCTTGCGGGCCGCAGCGGCCGACCACTCGGGATGGCTCCCGATGGTGAAGCGGCGCTCACGCCCATCCACTCGGTAATTGAGCAAAGGCCTTGGCCCCGGCCGCTGTGACACGCACGCCAAAGCCCTTGAGGTCGGTATCGTAGGTGATGCGGTTGCCCCGAGCAGGGGAGGGGAGGGACTTGACCAGGGTCTCGGTAATGCGCGCTGCCATGGCATGCGTGTCCGTACTGTGTCCGCGCACAGGATGGCATTATCCGAGCACATATGTACGCGCATGTCCACTAATGGCTTCTTGTAAGTGATTGGTACAGAAAGCATACCAAGCTAAGTGGTTGAGTTTTTTCGGATCACAAAATCTAGAACTACTTCCTCTTAATCAGCGGGTCCTAGGTTCGAGCCCTAGTGCACCCACCAATCAAATCAAAGACTTAGCTTAGATTGGCGAACCCCGCACTCGCACCGGGGTAACGATACGGGTAACAGCGCTACCCAGCACCTCTGCGCCTGAGCTGCCGCTCCCGCGACATTCTGCTCCCCATGCCCGGTCCCATATCGGTCCTCCGCTGACCTCGTGAACGTAAGCTCTGGTCTGAGGTGGGCGGCTGTCAGGCAGTGATCGTGCTGAGCAGGGTGGCGAAGGGGCTCGCCTTGGACTGGAAGGCGGCGGTGGCGACCACCGTGCGCACGTCCGCTTCGCCCTGGGCTGACTGACGTACCTGGCGAGCGCGAAGGCCGTCTCCAGCTACAGCTTGAGCCGCAGCGCCACCGGCTCGCCGCCCGCCTCCAGCGCCTAGGCGGCGTCGCGGGCCAGATGCGCCAGGCAGGTCTGCTGGCGGTCCGCATGGCCCTGCTGGGCCGAGTAACGGTCGGACACTGGACCGCCGCGATGCCGGCGATCGTCACGCTGGCGATCCTCACCGCCTGGGCGCTGCTGACCAGCGCGCTCTACTTCATCCAGGGCGAGATCCCCGAGCGCGTCTACCAGCTCTTGAGCCAAGCCTATGGCGCGGCCAACCTCGCGCTGGGCACCGCCATCGCCTTCTGGCTCGGCTCCTCGCGCTCGAGCCAGCAGAAGGATGCCCAGCTCAGCGCCATCCTGCCGAGCGTGGTCAAGCGCTGATGCAACCGGCAGCCCGGAGGCGGCCATGCGGATCCCCCCACGGCACTGCTGGCTGGCATATGTCGCGCCTTGGCACGGAAGCGCCATGATCCAGTACGACTCCGACCCGGCCATCAACGAGCGCATCCGCAGAGCCGTCCGCTACGGCCAGACCCGCTGGGCCGAGGTGTGGCTCTCCCTCATCATGATCACGCTCGGGGGGGTGCTGCTCCTCCCCGAGCCCACCTTCGTCGGCCCGGAATGGCGCGTGATCGCGTCCTGCGTGACCGAGCGCACGGCCGGAACGATCTCCGTCTCGGTGGGCGGGGCCCGCCTCCTCGCCCTCTGGATCAATGGCCGCCGCGGCCGGGAGACGTCGCTGATCCGGACGCTCGGGTGCATGTCAGGCTTTGCGTTCTGGCTCGTGACCGCGGCCGGCGTCGCGGCGGCCTATCCACCGCTCTCAACCGGCATCGCGGTCTACAGCGTATTGGCATTTGCCGAGCTGCACTCCTCCGGACGCGCTGCGTCAGACATGGCGGCCGAGGACACCTTCGGCCTGCGCAAGAGGAGGCGAGCTGGTGGCCGACTCGAGCGTATCCTTTGACAGCTAGCCGGCGATCGTCGTCGGGATCACCGCCGCGGCCGCCGGCCTCCTCGTCCCGCTGCACGGCTTCATCAAGACCCTGCTCGACTACCGGTTGGAGGCGAAGAAGGCCGAAGCGCTCCAGACAGAGACTGCGAAGGACGTCGCCGCCGTGGCTGGCACTGCAGTGCTCGACTCGATTGCGATCGCCGATCTGACGGATGCCGTGAAGGAGCTGGCCCTGGCCATCCGCGAGGACACCGCGTCGGACAAGGCCCGGCACAATGACCAGCTGAGAAGCGTCTTGGAGCGTCTCACCGACCGCCTCGAAGAGCTGGAGGAAGGCGGTCGTGGGCCTCACCAAGGCCAGCCTCGCGGCTCCCGCCGCGACCCGCACCACCGCTGACCAGCCATCGATCCTGGCCAACCAAGCATGCCCGTCCCTGCTGTGGCGGGCTTCTCTCTTGAGTGGAACGTGTCATGCGGTTCGATCGCGCCCCTCTGCGGACGCTGATGGGTCGGAGCGTTCAGTAGATGGCGTAGACCTTGCGAACGGTTTCGGTGACGTCCCAACGGCCGGTCCAGCCCCGGGGCAGGACGACGAGGTCTCCCGCCATGATGGTGTGGGCCGTGCCGGTGGTGGCGTCGGTGATGGTGGCGGTGCCCGACAGGATGAACGTCACCTCGGTGTCGGGACGATTGTTGACGGGCCATCCTCCGGGCTGACATTCCCAGATGCCGATGTTGCCGCTTGCGTTCGGAGCGATCCTCAGCAGGCCGAGCTGCGGGTCGCCTTTGTCCGCGCCGGGCCGTTGACCAGCGGGGGGCAGATGGCCGGACATAACTTCAGCGCTCTTGATAACGGTCATAGCAGTCATTTGGATCTCCTTTGAGCTCTGGGGGCAATGTTGTCAGTGTGCGCCGGTCAATGACTCCAGCACGTGAGCGACTCGGGAGGGGCGCTTTGCGAGGCGCTCCTCAGCGTCTCCGATGGCTGCGGCGCAGAGTCCGAGGTTCACGCCGAGCCAGCGGAAGGGCTCCGGCTCCCACTGTGGCGAGCGGTGGTTGACGATGGGCAGACGGTTGATCTCCTCATCCCGCTCGAGGATGAGGTTGCGGAGGATGCGTCCCGCAAGATTGCTTGTCGCGACACCGTCTCCGACATACTGACCTGCCCATGCCAGCCCCGAGGCGCGATCCAGTCCGACGGAGGGATGCCAGTCACGTGGAACTCCAAGCGCACCGCCCCATCGATGAGTCATCCGGATTCCGCTCAGGGCGGGGAAGAACTCGGTCATCGTGGCCTGGATCTTCTCATGGACATCATCGACGATGTCGTACTCAGAGGAGACCTTCGACCCGAAGTGATAGGGCGCGCCTCTGCCTCCGAAAACCAGGCGGCCGTCGGCGGTCACCTGGGCATAGACACGCAGATGGCGCATATCGTTGAAGGCGATGCGGTGGTCGAGGTTCAACTCAGTTCGCAGGTGCTGCGGCAGAGGCTCGGTGGCGAGCACCAGCGAGTACAGCGGGATGAGGGTGCGACGATACTCCTTGAACTGGGTCGTGAATCCCTCGGTCGCGCGAACAATGACGGGGGCGCGAACCTTGCCGCCGGGGGTGATGACGCTGCCGCTATGGAAACTTGTTGCCGGAGTTTTCTCGTAGATGCGGGCACCTAGAGCCTCGACGGTGTGCGCGAGGCCGCGGACGAGGCGGCCGGGGTGGACCAACGCGCAATGCTCGGTGTACAGCCCGCCAACGACTCCCTTGGCAGCCACCATGGCCGAGGCGTCTCGCGCAGCCAGAAACCGCCACTGGTCTGGCAGGCCGAACGCTGCGAACGCCCGGACGGTGGCGTGGGCGCGGCTGAGGTGCGCGGAGGACCTCGCCAGCGACAGAAATCCCTGTTTGACGTAGTTGGCGTCGATGCCCTCGTCACGAAGAACACGCCCGATCTCGTCGACGGTGTCGTTCATGGCCGCCTGAAGCGCGAGCGCAGCAGCGTGCGAGGAGGACTTGGCGACGTGCTGCAGCGAGATCGGGAAGATTGCGGACGCCCAACCCCCGTTGCGCCCCGAGGCGCCGTATCCGGCATATTCTCGCTCGATGACCACCACGCGCAGGGTCGGGTCGGCCTTCAACAGGTAGTATGCGGTCCACAGGCCTGTGTAACCTGCGCCGACAATCGCGACGTCGGCGTCGATATCGGAGTCCAACGCCTTCCGGCGCTCGGCATCTTCATGCCAAAGTGGAACATTGGGCAGTGCAGCCAGGGTCCGGGTAACTGACATATCGGGCGTCCGAATGTGGAGGTGTTCGATATTTTCACAGGACGTAAAGGCAGTGGCACCGGCGCGTCCATGACGCAGTTCCACAAGTGACGACGAGGCTGTCGTACGATTGTCTGAACAGCGTCGTGGATTCTCGGAGGTTGCGAACGTCAGATGATCACCGTGAACGGCCTCGTCGCCATCGATACCCTCGGGCTGGCTTTCCGGGCCGGCGCTGCGGGGGGCGACCGTCTCGTGACATGGGCGCACGCCTGCGACCTGCCGGACCCGTGGCGATGGGTCGCCGCAGGCAATCTGGTGATGACGACGGGCGCCGGCATTCCGGAGGATCCAGTCGCGCAGGCCGACTGGCTCAATCGTCTGGCCGAGGTCAACGTCAGTGCGCTTGTGGTGGCTGCGCGGGCTGACGCCCCCCAGATCTCGGACAAAATGCTGGCCGCCGCGGACGCACGCAAGTTCCCCGTGCTCGTGGCAAGCTTCGAACTCGAATTCGTCAAGCTTGCACGCAGAGTGATCGAGAGCGCGCTGCAATCGCAGCGAGACCGGCTGGAGGCGAGCCAACGGCTATTTCAGTCGTATACCTCGGCACTACGCGATGGCACGAGTTTCGAGAGCCGGCTGGCGACCCTCGGCAGACGAGAGGAGTGGCACATGGAGATCCAGGATCTGGCGAGCGGCCGCCCCATCGCCTCATCCGGCCCGCCACCGGCTGGCGGCGGTCGGCCGGAAACCGCGGATATCCCGGGACGCGGGCGCGCCGTCCTGACGGTGCGGCACCGCAAGGAGCACACGATCATTGATCCGCTGCTGGTCCACTATCTGGCCGGCTTGGTGGGTGTCGAGCTTGAGCAGCAGGCGATCGAGCGAGATAATCGCCGCGCCGAAGGGGAAACCCTCTTGCGCGATTTCCTCAACGGGGCGGTCGATTTCGCTGCCGCTCGCGCGGTGCTGGAGCGGCGGGGCCTGCACGGTTCGCTGGTCAGTCTTGCCATCGCCCCGTCCGGACCGGCGGCGTGGGGGCCGCAAGAGATCCACCATGCGCCGGAATTGCGTTCGATCAGCCCCTTGTTGCTGCAAGGCGATATCATGATCGCAGTCATGCCAGATCGAGAAGATCTCATCCTGACCATGATGAGTTCCTTGGGTACGGAGTCGAAAGCAGGGGTCAGTCGACCGATCGTCGGCGCCGATTTTTTGGAAAGCGTCCATCAGGCCCGGCTCTCCCTCGCCCAGGCGCGCGAAAGCCAGGTGCGGCTGGTCAGATACGGAACGGGGGAGACCTCCTCCGCCCTGGCACCCAAGACGCTCGCCGAGGCGCGAGGGCTGGTCGATCGATACCTGGGCCCGCTGATCGAGTACGACCGCGACCACGACACGTCACTGCTGCGCACGCTCGCCACGTTTCTTGCCAACGACGGCGGCTGGAAGGTGACAGCTTCCAAGTTGAGCATTCACCGGCAGACGCTCGTCTACCGGCTGCGCATGATTGAGCAGCTGACGGGGCTGAAGCCAGCTTCGACCTCGGGGACGGCGGCCTTTTGGCTTGCGCTGCAAGCCGGCTACGCGGCGGGCATCCTACCGAGTGATGGCAAGGCCCCTCATACCGTTGTATGAGGGATCACGCTGAACCTATAGCAACAGCGAATATCCAGCCTGTCTGGCGCTCCCATAGTCTGCGGTTTGTCAAGAACCACAGCCTGCTCTGGGAGGGGCCCATGCCGTTACAGACCGAGCACGATCCTCGGCTCAAAAGATCTTTGAAGACGCGCCACCTTACCATGATCTCACTCGGCGGTGTGATCGGTGCGGGGCTGTTCGTGGGGTCAAGCGCCATCATCAACTCTGCTGGACCTGGCGCTTTCATTACTTATGCGATTACCGGCGTGCTCGTCATGTTGATCATGCGCATGCTTGGCGAGATGGCCTCAGCCCGGCCTACGACCGGTTCGTTCACCGACTATTCCCGGATGGCGCTGGGAAACTGGGCCGGATTCTCAACCGGGTGGATGTATTGGTACTTCTGGGTCATCGTCGTCGGCTTTGAAGCTGTCGTCGGCGGTCAGATCATCAACGGCTGGTTTCCCATAGTCCCGGTATGGGCGATCTCGTTGGCGCTGATGGTCGTCATGACTGTGGTGAACCTGCTGTCCGTGGGATCGTTCGGTGAGGCGGAGTACTGGTTTGCGGGCATCAAGGTCGTAGCTATCGTGGTGTTCCTGGCCATCGCGGGAATGTACATTTCCGGATTCTGGCCCGACTCGAAAGCTTCATTCAGCAATCTCACCGCACATGGTGGTTTCTTTCCCAACGGGATCGCCACCCTCTTCTCCGGCGTCGTGGTGGTCATCTTCTCGATGACCGGAGTGGAAGTCGCGACCATTGCGGCCGCCGAGTCCGCCGAACCGGTCCACAACGTGCGGCGTGCCGTCAACACAGTCATGTTCCGCATCATGACCTTCTTCGTGCTGTCCGTATTCCTCATCGCTGTCATTCAGCCTTGGAACACGGTCGTACCAGGAAAATCCCCCTTCGTGACGACCCTGGACACCATCGGCATCCCCGGTTCCGGCACCATGCTGACCGGCATTATCCTGGTCGCCGTGCTGTCCGTGCTGAATGCTGGCCTTTACACCTCGTCCCGCTTGCTGTTCGTGCTTAGTTCGAACGGCGAGGCACCCCGATGGATCGCTCAGGTCAACCGGCGCGGCGTACCGGTTAGAGGGGTCCTTGCCTCCACTGTCGTCGGATACGTGTGCGTTGTTATCGCTGCGCTGTGGCCGGATACGGTCTTCCAGTTCCTTATCAACTCCTCCGGGGCTGTGATATTGTTCGTCTACCTGATGATCTGCGTCTCGCAGATCAGACTCCGGCGCTACTGGGAGCAAGAGGGTCTGCTTAAGTTCAGGATGTGGGGCCATCCTTGGTTGCCGCTACTCGTCACCGGAGCGCTCGCCGCAGTGCTGATAAGCATGGCAGTCGACCCCTCGACCCGGGCAAGCCTGCTGCAGAGCCTGTTCGCGGTGGCGGTGATCCTGGCAGCGTTCGGAGTTCTCCGCTTCGTCAGAAGCGGGTCCCTTAGGGGAGCCCATGTGCCAGCCGGCGAGCGCAAGCTGGTGTCCTGACGACAAACACGGCCCGGCGAACGACGCCCGATCGCGCGCCGGGCCGCATACGCCAAAAAGCACCGCGGCGGCCCACGCGTGAGAGGGAGGAAGATCCCGCGAGAGTTCGCAGGCCTCCGAGCCCTCCTCGTCGGGCAGAAACTACAACCGACCAACCCCGCCTGGCCCTGCCACGGCGGGGCTTTTCTCTTCAGCCTTCCTCATCCGGCCACGGCACGTCCCGGCCGACTACCTCGTAATGCGCCGGCAGCGGGCCGGACGCCCTCATGCCCCATCCGGTCTCGGCGTGGATCTGAGCAGAGTGGGCGAGCATGTCCCGGCGGACCTCCGGTCGGCGCGCACCGCAGCGGGAGCAGCGCAGGCGGAAGGCAAAGTGATCCGAGGGCAGATCATCCGGGAATCGATCTGTCGCGATGACGGCGCGGTGCCCGCAGCCTAAGCGTCGGCAGCAGACCTCGACTGTGGTGATGCCCTCGGCGCGCAACTCGGCGGTGGTGGAGGGCGAACCGCTCTCGTCGTCTCGGTCGCGGCCGCGGCGCATGGCTACCCGCCCGCGACCATCTCGGCGAAGTCCTCCGGCACCTCGCCGAAGCGGCCGAGGATCACGACGCTCTCCAACTCGCCGGTCTCGTTGTTGGCCCGGATCTGGAGAGCCGCGGCGCCCGGCTTGCGGGTCGCAATCGCCTCGGCCCGCTTGAGCGCGCCGCTCCCGGTTGGCGCCACATCGCGCGCGCCCGGCACGAGACGCTTTGCTTAATCTCGAACGTCTGGATCAGGTAGGTGGTCGCCGTCGCCATGGCTCGCCTCCGCGCTACCCGGCGTTGTCACGGCTAGGAGCCTGTCCGAGTAAGCGTCTCGACGGCGGGGCGCGGAGGTGATTCACTCGGCCCATGGCCAAGGTGTTTCGCTCCTGGGATGTCGATCAAGGCTGGCTGCTGCCGCCCTCGTTGCATGAGTTCGTGCCGCCCGGGCATATGGCGCATTTCGTGCGCGACACGGTGCGCGAGGCGCTCGATCTGTCAGCCATCCTCGACACCTATACCGAGGAGCGCGGCTATCCACCCTACCATCCCGGCATGATGGTGGCGCTCCTGCTCTACGGCTACAGCCGCGGCCTGTACTCCTCGCGCCAACTCGCCCGCGCCTGCGAGGAGCGGGTCGACGTTATGGCGGTGACCGGCCTGAACCGGCCCGACTTCCGCACCATCGCCGAGTTCCGCAAGCGTCATCTCGCGGCGCTGTCGGACCTGTTCGTGCAGGTGCTGCGGCTGTGCCAGGCGGCCGGGCTGGTGGGCTTTGCTCATGTGGCGGTGGACGGGACCAAGCTGAAGGCCAATGCCTCGCGCCACAAAGCGATGAGCTACGGCCGGATGAAGACGACCGAAGCGGCCTTGGCGGCCGAGGTCGAGGCGTGGCTTGCCCAAGCTGCCGAGATGGATGCCGCTGAGGACCGCGCGCACGGAATGGATCGGCGCGGCGACGAGACGCCGGACTGGATGGCCGACAAGCAGCGGCGGCTTGCTGCGATCCGCGCCGCCAAGGCCGCCCTGGAAGCCGAGGCCGCCGATCCGCCCGCCCCTGAGGACGAGAGCGGGCCGGGCGCCTCGTCGGGCATGCGTTGGCAGGGGCGGCCCCTGCGCGGCGAGGACGGCGGCCCACCCGACCGGGCACAGCGCAACTTCACCGAGCCGGACAGCCGGATCCTGCCCACCCGCGACGGGTTCGTGCAGGGCTACAATGGCCAGATCGCGGTCGATGCGGCGCATCAGGTGATCGTGGCGCAGCGGCTCGTGACCAACGCAGCCGACTATCGTGCCCTGGTGCCGCTGATCGACGACGTCTCTGCTCATCTCGGACGCAAGCCGCGCGAGGTCTCGGGCGATGCCGGTTTTGCCACCGAGGCGAACCTGACGGCGCTCCAGGCGCGTCGGATCCGGGGCTACCTGCCGCCCGGCCGAGCGCGTCACGGCGAGGCCCATGCGGCTGGACGGCGCAAGCTGACGAAGATGCCGCTGATGAGCGCGATGGCTCAGCGGCTGAAGCGGGCTGGGCGCCGGAGCCGCTACCGCCTGAGAAAGCAGGTGGTCGAGCCGGTCTTCGGGCAGATGAAGCAGGCCAGAGGTTTTCGGCAGTTCCTGCTGCGCGGTCTTGAGCAGGTCCGAGGCGAGTGGGCGATGATCTGCACCGCCCATAACCTCCTGAAGCTGGCGCAGGCCGCGCGCTAAGCCTGTGGCGCGGAATCCATCCGCCCAGATCTCAACCTCAATCCCAACGCATCAACCCGTTACTCGGACGGGCTCCTAGTTGTTGACACGGGCGCCCTAAGAATCTGTACGCGAAATAATTACTTTCACACCCATGCTGATGACTGCCGCAGCATTGCGATCCGCCGATAAGTATTCTCGGCATCTCGAATCATTTCTTTACCGCTACAGCCTGGACTTCAACCTCCCGGTCAACGTCCATCGGCCCCTTCGAGCCTAACTTATTGATCTTTCAGCAAATTTATTTGCGTACAGCTTCTTAGCTGGCTGGCTTAACCCTTAGCCGCATCAGGTCTCCTGGCTGCTTTCCAGTGCTGAACGGGAGAAGATGACCCGATATTGTTGAAAAACTCGTTTCGGCGCTCGTTAGCGGATCTCAAACTACAAAGGATTGGGTCTGCGCGTCGCGATAGCCGCTACATATAGAGGCATTGAAGGGCATCAGAGACTTTTTCAACAAAATCGGCCGAGATCGGACTGCGTGGCACGTTTCACGCAATAGAAAAGCCCGCCCTAGTGCTTGCCGGGCGGGTTCGGGATAGTCGACGGCGCGGCGACAGGTTCACGTTCGGGGTCCGATCGCGAAACAGCTTCGCGATTAGACGCAGTTCGGTTACCTCCTTGGCGTCGTGCTCACTCCCAATCCTCCTGCGCCTTCCGACGCCCCGGAGAGCCGGTCGCGACGAGCGGCTTGCTGGTGTGGCCGATCTGACCGGGACCGACGGGGATCCTCGATGACACCGCTCGACCCGCCCGCTGGCCGTATCCGCGCGCAGAGATCCGGCCTATGCAGCCTGCGACAGCGGCACGATCTCGGCGCCGGCCTCCCTGATCGCCTGGACCACGATCCGTGCGAGCGTGACGGCGCCTGGCGTGTCGCTGTGCACCAGGATCGAGCTCGCATCGAGCCGGATCGTCCCTCCGTCGATCGTCTCGACGGTGCCGTCCTGCAGGAGCCGCGTGATGCGGGCCGCGATACGGTCCGGGTCGCGCACGACGGCCCCGGGCACGGCGCGCGGAACGAGGAGCCCTCTCGAGTCGTAGGCCCGATCCGCCAGGAAGGAGCGGATCACGCGCAGCCCGTGGCGCTCTGCGGCGCGCTCGGCCTCGGTATTCGGGAGTGCCAGGAAGATCAGGTCTCGGTCGAAGGTGCGGACCGCGCGCAGGAGCGCGTCGGCCACGTCCGCATCGACGAAGGACAGATTGCCGAGCGCCCCGTGGAAGTTCGCATGGGTGAGCCGCTGTCCCGCCGCGTCAGCGATCGCCTGAAGCGCCCCGAGCTGGTAGAGCGTCATCAACTCCAGTTCCCGGTGGTCGACGGCGATGTGGCGGCGCCCGAAGCCCTGCCGGTCGGCGTAACCGACATGCGCGCCGATTTCGACCCCCCGTGCCAGGGCCAGGCGCACGGTCCGGTCCATGACGACCGGATCGCCCGCATGGAACCCGCAGGCGATATTGGCGGATGAGACGAGGTCGAGCAGCGCCTCGTCATCCGCCGCCTTATAGGGGCCAAAGCCCTCGCCCAGGTCCGAATTGACGTCGATCTGCTTCATCGCGTGGGTCCCGTTGGCTGATGCACCGCAGGAGCGGCGGAGTATCGAGTGGTGCTGCCGGTGCGTCGGCCGGCGCGCGGCTTATGCGGAGGGCTGCGTGATTTCGAAGGCGACGAGGGGATCGCCGAAGCCGACCCGCGTTCCGTCGCGGATGAGCGTCTGGCCGATGCGGCCCGCGGCCGGGGCGACGACGGGAATGAGCAGGGGGCCCGCCACCACGAAGGCAACAACGCGTCCGCGGCTCACGGCTTCGCCCACCGCAATCTCCGGCTCGGCCCGGGCCGGATGGCGGGCATGGAAG
Source organism: Methylobacterium nodulans ORS 2060 (assembly GCF_000022085.1). Taxonomy (NCBI): domain Bacteria; kingdom Pseudomonadati; phylum Pseudomonadota; class Alphaproteobacteria; order Hyphomicrobiales; family Methylobacteriaceae; genus Methylobacterium; species Methylobacterium nodulans. The sequence continues at coordinate 979,453 of NC_011894.1, read as the reverse complement.
GTGCCGCAGGCCGGCGAGACGATCGGCTGATCCGCCGGATCTGCCGGTCGGTCCGCCGATGGTGCCGCCGGCCGCGCCGCCAGCCGCAACACGAGGCGCAGGCCATCCGCCTCCCATTCCACCATTCTGATCCCCGCGCCGGCAGCGTGCTCGGCCAGGTCGCGGATCTCGTTCGCGTCCATTCACCACTCCGTTGCGCATCACAGGATGCCCATAGGGCTTGTCACACGACCTGGGTCGCCAGCTTCGCGAGGCGCGCGATGCGCGCGACATAGGCGGATTCCCGATGCAGCGCCGCCACCGCTTCCTCCTGGGTGGCACGCACGAACCGGAGCGTGCCGCCCAGCCGGAGCTGCGCGAGGCGCCGCAGATCCGCGGAAATCACCACGCCCATCTTCGGGTAGCCGCCGGCCGTATTCGCGTCGCTCATCTGGATCACCGGCTGCCCGGATGGCGGGACCTGGACCACGCCCGGCACGATCCCGTGCGACAGGAGCTCCCGCGCCTCTCGGGCGGCGAGGGTCGGGCCGGTGAGTCGGTAGCCGATGCGGTTGCTGTCCGGGTGGACCTGCCACGCCGCGCTCCAGAACGCCTCCTGCGCCTCGGGCATGAAGATGCCGTACTCCGCCGCCGGGATCACCCGCACGGCAGTTTCCGCTGCATCCAGCCCGTCACTCAGGACCAGCTCGGGCGGCAGGACGCCGAAACCGGCGGGCGGGAACCGCGCGGCCCGGCCGGCCTCCGGTTCCGGCGCCAGGCAGGGGATCCGGTCGCCCGGTGTGAGCTGGCGGCCTTGGTGGCCGCCGAAGCCGGCCTTGAGGTCGGTGCTGCGCGAGCCGAGCACCGCCGCGACATCGAGCCCGCCGGCGACCGCCAGATAGGCGCGCATGCCGGTGTGGGCCGGACCGGCGGCGAGGAGCTGCCCGGCCTCGGCCCGTCCGCACCACCAGGGCGGCAGGGGGATACCGTCGAGGGTCGCCCCGCAATCGGCGCCCGTCAGGGCGAAAGCCATGGCCTGCTCGAACCGCACCTGGAATGCACCGAGCGTGAACTCGATTCCCGCGCTTCCCGCATCGTTGCCGAGCAGGAGGTTGCCCACCAACAGGGCGAGCCGGTCCATCGCGCCGGACACCCCGACGCCGATCGCCCGGTGACCCCTCCGGCCGAGATCCTGGACGCTCGCCAGGGGGCCGGGCGCGACGATCTCGATCATGGCGCCGGCTCCTGCGCGACGAAGCGCACCCGGTCGCCGGGCGCAAGCAGGGTGGGAGGCTGTCCGGCCGGGTCAAACAGCGCGAGGGGGGTGCGGCCGATGATGTGCCAGCCCGATGGGGCGGTGCAGGGCATCACCCCGGCCTGGACGCCGCCGACGATGACCGAACCGGCCTCGACGGCCGTCCGCGGCGTGGGGCGCCGTGGCACGGCGAGCGCCGGATCAAGGCCGGCCAGATAGGCGAAGCCCGGCATGCTGCCGAGTGCGAACACGACGTAGGTCGCTGCGGCATGGCGGCGGACGTATTCCTCGGGCGAGAGGCCCGTGGCCGCGGCGACGGCGGAAAGATCCAGGCCGCCCGGGCCGCCATACACAACCGGGATCTCCACGAGCGCGCCGCAGGCGCGACCGGGCGGCGCGACCGCCCAGAGTGAGACGAGCGCCTCCTCCAGCGCCCCGGGTTCGGTGCCGAGCGCGTCGTAGAGGACCAGAAGGTTGTTCATGCCGACGACGGTCTCGGTGACGCCGGGCCGGGCCCGCACCGCCTCGGCAAGTTCCCAGAACCGCTCCTGGATCGCCTGGTCCAGCGGTCCGTCCACCTGACAGAGGAGCGCGCCGTCTCCCATCGCGCTGACACGCAGCCTCGGATCGTCAGCCGTCATCGGAATGCCTGTCGAGCCAGTCTTCGAGGTAGTGGATCCCGACCCCGCCCGCCGTGAAGCCCGGGTCGTCCATGATGGCGCGGTGCAGCGGCAGGTTCGTCGCGATCCCCTCCGCCACCACCTGGCGCAGCGCGCCGCGCATCCGGTGCAGCGCCTCGGCCCGGTCGGCCCCGTGGGCCAGCACCTTGGCGATCATCGAGTCGTAATGCGCCGGCACGGTGTAGCCGCTCTCCACATGGGTCTCGACGCGGATCCCGGGCCCGCCGGGCGCTCGCCAGCGCAGGATGCGGCCGGGAGAGGGGCGGAAGTCGAACGGGGTCTCGGCGTTGATGCGGCACTCGAGGGCGTGCCCGCGGCAGGCGATATTCTCTTGCCGGAAAGCCAGGGGCTCGCCAGCGGCGATGCGCAGCTGCGCCTCGACGATGTCGATGCCGGTGACGAGCTCCGTGACCGGATGCTCGACCTGCACCCGCGTGTTCATCTCGATGAAGAAGAGCTCGCCCGCCTCGTACAGGAACTCGAAGGTGCCCGCGCCGCGGTAGCCGATACGGCGGCACGCCTCGGCGCAGCGCGCGCCGACCGCGGCGATGAGGTCCCGCGGCACGCCCGGCGCCGGCGCCTCCTCGACCACCTTCTGATGCCGGCGCTGGAGCGAGCAGTCGCGCTCGCCGAGCCAGACGGCGTCGCCATGCGCGTCGGCAAGCACCTGGATCTCCACGTGCCGCGGCGCCTGGAGGAACTTCTCCATGTAGACGGTGGGGTTGCCGAAGGCCCGTCCTGCTTCCTCGCGCGTCGTGGCAACGGCTTCGGCGAGATCCTGCGCGGCCCGGACGACGCGCATGCCGCGTCCCCCGCCGCCGCCCGCCGCCTTGACGATCACCGGATAGCCGATGTCCTCGGCGAGCGCGCGGCAGGCGGCATCGTCCGGCAGCGGGCCGTCGCCGCCCGGCACGCAGGGCACGCCGGCCTCCCGCATCGCCCGCTTCGCCGCCACTTTGTCGCCCATCAGCCGGATGGCCGATGCGGGCGGGCCGACGAAGATCAAGCCCGCCGCCGCGACCGCCTCGGCGAAGGCGGCGCTCTCGGACAGGAAGCCGTAGCCGGGATGGATCGCCTCGGCCCCCGTCGCCTCCGCGGCCAGCAGCAGCCGCGGGATGCTCAAATAGCTGTCCCGCGAGGCAGCCGGCCCGATGCAGACGGCCTCGTCCGCCGTGTCGAGATAGGGCGCTCCCCGGTCGCCTTCCGAGTAGACCTGGACGCTTCTCACTCCGAGCAGGCGGCAGGCCCGCTGGATGCGCAGGGCGATCTCGCCACGGTTGGCGATCAGGAGCGTTTCGAACATCCTGGCCCGACCTCCGGTCTCTGCGCCGGCGCTCATGCGGCGAACGCGAACAGGGGATCGCCCGCCTGCACGCTCGTCGCGTTGTCGACGAACACACGGGCCACCACGCCGGCGCGATCCGCCGTGACCGGCGTCAGGGTCTTCATCGCCTCTACGAGCGCCAGGGTCCGTCCGGCCTCGACCGTCTCGCCGACGGTCACGAAGGGCGGTGCGCCCGGGGAGACCGACAGATAGACCGTTCCGGGCATCGGAGAAGTGACGATATGCTCCAGCGGGGCCACCGGCTCGGGCGGGGCCGCCGGGGACGGACTCTCCTGGGGGGCGGGGGAACCCGCTGCCGTGGGAGCGTCAGGACCCTTGACCAGGCGCAGACGTGTGCCAGGCTCCGACAGTTCGAGCTCGGCGATCGGCGACGCGGCCATGACGTCGATGAGGGCCTTGATCCTGGTGAGGTCCATCCCGTCTCTCACTCCTTTGCGGCGATCCGTACGCCGGCCCGGCTACGATGTGGGCCGCGCCATGGCGGCCGTGTCGGGGGCTGCGGCCGCGTCTGACGCGATCTCCTCGAGGCTCCGGCGGTTGGTCTCGACGCCGATCACGGCCATTGCGGCGGCCTGGAGCAGCAGGAGCAGGGCCACGACGGTCACGACCGCGAGCATGCCGCCGGCCTGCACGAGGAAGACGACGAGGAAGGGCGTCGCGATCGAGGTCAGGCGGCCGGCGGTTACCGCGAGGCTGGTGAGGCGCATGCGCACCTGCGTCGGGAACAGCTCCGGCAGGTAGCCGGCCTGAATCACCGAGACGAGGAAGTAGACGAGCGAGAACATCACGAAACCCAGCCCGGTGGCGAGCGCCTGCGAGCCGGCGAGCGCGAACAGCGGGCCGACGATGGCTGCCAGGACCGAGCCGCCGATGATGGCAGCCTTGCGGCCAATCCGGTCGCTCAGCAGGAAGGCCAGAAGGGCGCCGACCGGACCGCCGAACGACATCAGCACGGACTGCCCCAGCGACTGGTTGATCGGGATACCCTGCTGGAGCAGGAAGGTCGGCACCCAAGCGACGAAGCCGTAGATCGCCGCGCTCTGCACGATCTGCGTGAGGGCGCCGAGGGCGAGCGGCCGGCGAAAGCGGCGCTCGAACGGGCGGACCGGCCCAGCGACGGCCGGCGAGGCCGGCCCGGCGGGAGTGGGCGCGACGGCCGGGCTCGCGCCCGCCTCCGCTTCGATCGCCCGGACGATTGCTTCCGCTTCGGCCGTCCGGCCCTGCTCCTCCAGCCAGCGCGGCGACTCGGGGATGTTCTTGCGCATAACGAAGACGACGAGGCCGCCGATGCCGGCGATGACGAACATGGCGCGCCAGCCGAGCGTCGGGATGACAACCCAGCTCGTCAGCGTCGCGGCGAAGAGACCGAACTGCGCCATGCAGGACAGGAGGGCGGCCCAGCGCCCGCGATGCGACGGCGGAACAAACTCGCTCAGGAGACCGTAGCCGATGACGAGTTCGGCGCCGAGCCCGACCCCGGTCAGGAAGCGCGCGCCGATGAGCCAGGTGATGGACGGCGCGGCCGCGCAGGCCAGCGACGCGAGGCCGAACAGCGCGAGGTTGAACTGGTAGGTGAACTTTCGGCCGTAGCGGTCGCCGAGCACGCCGGCAAGGACGGAACCCAGCAGCATGCCGAAGGCCGTCGCGGACAGAAAGGTTGCGTTCTGGCCGATGCTCGACCAGCCGGTCTGGACCAGTGCGCCCAAGACCGAGTTGGCGAGGTAGATATCGAAGGCATCGAAGAAGAGCCCCGCCCCCACGAGCACCAGAAGGCGCTTGTGGAACGACCCGACCGGCAGGCGGTCGAGGCGCGTGGACGACGCGGGTGGACGATGTGGCAGGGACATGGGTGACCGTCTCCATCAAGGGGGCTGGTCCGCGGCGTGGCGTAGCGGGCCGGCAGGCAGGTCGCGGGCCTCAAGGCTCCGGACGGCTCGCGGCCCCGTTCATGCCCGGCCACAGTGCTGGCAGCGAGCGAGCAGCGATCCGTGAAGCATGTCACGGATTCCAGCAAGAATAAAACGACTTAATCTCATAATTTTTTATTCCGTCTGGGAATGCCAAGTCGCTGCCGCCCTTGGACGGCCTTCCGCTTAAGCCAGGCTCCGGCGGGTGCCGGCTTTCGGTTACGGGAAGAGGCCGCGCTTGCGCTTGCCGTCCCGGACCTTCTCGACGCCGATCGCCATCGCGGCCATGCGATGCGAGACGCCGTCCCGTTCGACGCGCTCCAGCACCTGGTGGAAGGCGCGGTCGAGGATTTGGTTCGCGCGGCGCTTGACCTCGTCTTCCTCCCAGAACAGCCGCTGGATGTCCTGCACCCACTCGAAGTAGCTGACGATCACGCCGCCCGAGTTGCACAGGATGTCCGGCAGCACGAACACGTCGCCCCGCGCATCCAGCACACCGTCCGCCTCCGGCGTCGTCGGCCCGTTGGCGCCCTCCGCCAGGATGCGGCACTTCAGCCGCGCCGCGACCTCGGCGTCGATGACGCGCTCCACGGCGGCGGGGATGAGGATGTCGCAGGGCTGGACCAGCAGCTCGGCGGGGTCGAAGGCCGCCTCGGTCGAGTAGCCGACGAGCACCCCGCGCCGGGCCACGTGCTCCTCGATCGCTGCAAGGTCGAGACCCTTGGGGTCGAAGTAGCAGGCGGTGTGGTCGCTCACGCCGAGGATCTTCACGCCCATCTCGGCGAGCGTCAGGGCCGAGACCGAGCCGACATTGCCGTAGCCCTGCACGATGGCTGTGGCGCCTTGCGGGCTGATCCCGAGACGCTCCAGGCTGCGCCCGACGAGATGGGCCACCCCGCGTCCGGTCGCCTCGCGGCGGCCCACGGTGCCGCCCACCGAGACCGGCTTGCCCGTGACCACCTCGGTGACGGTCTTGCCCTGGTACATCGAGTAGGTGTCCATGAACCACGCCATGACCTGCTCGTTGGTACCCATGTCGGGCGCCGGCACGTCGGTGTGGGGGCCGACGAACGGGATCATCTCCTGCATGTAGCGACGCGAGAGAGCTTCGAGCTCGCGCTTGGACAGGGAGTAGGGGTCGACCGCGATGCCGCCCTTGGCGCCGCCATAGGGTAGACCGGCGAGCGCGCATTTCCAGCTCATCCAGATCGCGAGCGCGGCGATCTCGCCGAGGTCGACGTTGGCAGCGTAGCGGGTGCCGCCCTTGGTGGGTCCGAAGGTCAGGTGGTGCTGCACCCGGTAGCCCTCGAAGACGGCGACCGTGCCGTCGTCGCGGTGGATCGGGCAGGCCACGGTGACGGCGCGCTTCGGCATCAGAATGCGCGGCCGCTCATGATGCGGGATCTCGATGTAGTCGGGGATGGTTTCGAACTGGCGATGAGCCATCTCGAACACAGGACCGCTGTAAGTAGACATAACGCTTCGCTCCCGATGCTGTTAATCAGGCCACACGATCAGGGATTTGATCGGTTTAGACCGAAGGTTAGTGCCGAATTTCCGCGAGGAACTTCTTTGCACGATTGGATTGAGGGGCCGTGAAGAAGCCCGTAGGCGTGCCAGTTTCTATGATCTCGCCATGATCCATGAACCAGATCTCGCTGCCTACGTCGCGGGCAAAGCCCATTTCGTGGGTTACGCAGACCATCGTCATTCCTTCGGCGGCCAGATCCTTCATGACCTGGAGCACCTCGCCAACCATCTCCGGATCGAGCGCGGATGTTGGCTCGTCGAACAACATGACCGGCGGTCGCATCGCGAGTGCCCGAGCGATGGCGACACGCTGCTGCTGCCCTCCCGAGAGGTGATGCGGGTAGCGGTCGATGCGCGCCCCGAGACCGACCCGTGTCAGGAGGCTCCTCGCCCGCTCTCGCGCTTCATCCCAAGACTGGCCGAGCACCCTGACCGGCGCCACGGCCACGTTGTCGAGTACGCTGAGGTGCGGAAATAAGTTGAACTGCTGGAATACGAAGCCGATGCGGCTGCGGATTTGGTTGACAGCCTTGCCGTGCGCGGCGTGAACATCGATGTCACCAACCATAATCCTTCCGTCGTTGATCGGCTCGAGCCGGTTGATCGTTCGGATGAGGGTCGATTTCCCGGAGCCTGATGGTCCGCAGACAACTACAACCGATCCTGCGGATACCTTGGCGTCGACATTCTTCAAGGCATGGTATGTGCCATACCACTTGTTGACCTTCTCGATCGTGATCATGCTGCCTCCATTGCCAGAACTGGAGCATTCCGCAGCTTCGTGGTGCGTCGCTCCAGAAGACGAGCGCCCGAAGTCAGGGTGGAGCATACGGCGAAGTAAATGACCGCCAATAGCATGAAAACTTCGAAAGGCCGTGTCAGAAGCTGACTGTTTAGTTGATTTGTGGCGAACGTCAGCTCCTGCACAGCGATGATGTAGCCCAGCGAAGTTTCCTTGATCGTGGAGACGAACTGGCTGACCATGCTGGGCAGCATGGTGTAGTAGACCTGCGGCAGCACGATATCGCGGGTGGTCTGCAGATAACCCATGCCGAGCGCCCGTGAGGCTTCGAACTGTCCCTTTGGCAAGGCCCGGATGCCAGCGCGCAGGATCTCGGAGAGATAGGCACTCTCGTAAAGGATCAGAGCGGCCAGGAGGGTCCAGAACCCAGGGATCGGCCGACCGATTAGCGCAGGCAGGGCGAAGTAGGCCCAGAACACCGCCATGACCGGTGGGAGGCCACGCACGACGTAAACCAGGACGGTGGCTGGCCACTGGAGAACCGCGTGGCCGCTCGTCCGCGCCAGAGCGATCAGGGTCCCGATAACGAAGGCTGCGGCGATGGCCGACACAGCGAGGATCAACGTCATCGCCAGGCCGCCGAGGGGGCCGTTCGGAAACTGTCCGATAAGCAGCAGCTGCCAGTTTGAGCGGGCAATGTCCAACATGATCAGCGCCTCGCAATGTCCAGGCGCCGGCCGAGAAGCGAGCCGACTGCCATGATGGTGAAGGACAGGATGAGGTACAGCGCCGTCGCGATCGCGAAGGCCTCGAACGTCCGGAACGTCGCGCTCTCGATTTCTCGCGTCCGGTAAGTCAGCTCCGCCACCCCGATCGCCATGGCGAGACTGGTGTTCTTGAAGAGCAGCAGGGTCTGGTTGACCAACGCGGGCAGCGAGACGCGCATCGCTTGCGGCAGCACAATCACCCGCATCGTCTCGGCATAGCCAAAGCCCAGGGACTGCGACGCTTCGTACTGACCCTTGGGAATGGCACGCAAACCGCTGCGTAGATCTTCGGAGATGTAGGCCGCCATACACAGTCCGATGGCGATGGCGGCGAACAAGAATTCGCTGTTGTGGTCGTTAACCCAATCGGCAATGGCATCCGGCAACAGTGCCGCGACGCCGAAGTACCAGAACAGGATGTGGACGAGCATCGGCACGTTGCGCTGGAACTCGACATAGGCCGCAATTGCCCATTCGACCCAGCGGTTGCCCGCGACCCGCACGACAGCCAGGAGTGTGCCGATGCCGAAGGCAATGCTGCCAGCCAGCAGTGTCAAGGCGAGGGAGAGCAGAAGGCCCCGCCAAATCCACGCCCCGCCATCGGCAGTGAGAACCCTCGAGAAATCAAGCGCGTAGCCCATACCCTCACCTCCCTTCCTCGCAGCCGCCCATCGTGTCCGCCAGCTCTACTAGAGCTGACGCCAACAGAAGGCACACCGTGCAGCGCGATTTCTTTTGTTTATACAGCAACTTAGCGAACGACCGCGTGGTGCGTTCGTCGGCGTCTGTGCACTAGCTGCGCGGCTCGATCTTGAATTCGCGGGTGAGATGGTAGGGCGAGTCCGCGCCGAGCCATTTCGTGAAGATGGCGGCAGCCTTGCCCGAGGCTTCGAGGTCTAAGAGCGCCTTGTTCACGGCGGCGAGCAGCGACTTCTCGCCCTTGCGCACGCCGATGCCCCAGGGCTCGCGCATCAGCGACGGCTCAAGGATCTCGAGGCCGGTCCCAGCCTGGCTGCGGAACTTCACCAGCATGATCTCGGAGGCCGCGAAGGCGGCAACCTTGCGCTGCTGCATCGCCAGAAAAGCGGCGGGAGCGTCCTGGAAGGTCACGGTCTGCGCGCTCGGGATGCTGTTCTTGACCGCCAATTCCGAGGTCGAGCCCTTGATCGCGCTGACGCGCTTGCCGCCGAGGTCGGAGGCGGCCTTGAACCCCTCAGCGTCCCGGGCGAGCAGCTTCTGCTGGCTCACGTAGTAGAAGTCGCTGTAGTCGATCTGCTCAGCGCGTTCGGGGGTGTAACCGAGATTGGCCGCCACCACGTCGACGCGTCCTTGGGACAGCTCAGGAATGCGGGCCTCGACGGCGACGAGCTTCAGCTCGAGCTTGACGCCAAGGGCATCAGCGATCGCCTTGCAGAAGTCGACGTCGTAGCCGGCGGTCTGGCGCGTCGTCAGATCCTGGAAGCTGAACGGCTCCGTGGTGCCGAGGGTGGCGCAGACCAACGTCCCGCGCTTCTTGATGTCATCGAGCTGGTCGGCCCGGGCCGAGACGGCTCCGAGCGAGAGGAGTGCCACAAGGCTGAGCGTCAGGGTCTTCATGATAGGGTCTCCCGAGGAGCGTGAGATCAGGCAAGGCTCTCGACAGCGCGCCGGAACTGCGCGCAACCGGCATCAATGGTGTCGAGCGAGGTGGCAAACGAGATGCGGATGTACGGGCTCAGGCCGTAGGAGCTGCCGTCGATCACCGCGACGCCGGCCTCCTGCAGGAGGAACAGCGACACATCGAGATCCGAATTGAGGGTAGTGCCATCCGACGTCCGCTTACCGAGCAGGCCGCTGACGTTCGGATAGACGTAGAAAGCGCCGGCAGGACGGGCGCAGGTGATGCCTGGAATGGCGTCGAGCAGGCCGACGATGCGATCCCGCCGGGTCTCGTAGATGGCGTTGGCCTCCCGAACGAAGCTCTGGTCACCGTTCAGGGCGGCGACCGCGGCGGCCTGACTCACCGAGGAGGGGCAGGTGGTGCTCTGGGAGAGCAGGAGGGTGATGGTTTCAATGAGCTTCAACGGGCCCGCGGCGTAGCCGATGCGCCAGCCCGTCATCGCGTAGGCTTTCGAGACGCCGTTGATGACGAGCGTCCGGCCGGCGAGCTGCGGCGCAACCCGGGTGAACGCCGCCGCGGTCTGACCGTCGTAGACGAAATGCTCATAGATCTCGTCGGTCATGAGCATCACCTGAGGGTGCTGCTCGAGCACGGCCGCGAGGGAGGCGATCTCCTCCGGCGTGTAGACGGCGCCTGAGGGGTTGTTGGGCGAATTGAGGACGAGCCACTTCGCCCTCGGTGTGATCGCTGATCCGAGCAGCGCGGGGGTAAGCTTGAACCCAGTCTCCTCACCAACCGGGACGATGACCGGGACGCCGCCGTTCACCACCGCCATATCAGGATAGGACACCCAGTAAGGCGTCGGAACGATCACTTCGTCACCTTCGTCAAGGGTGGCGGCGAAGGCAGCGTGGATCAGCTGCTTGGCGCCGCAGCCGACGACGACTTGGGCCTCCGTGAAATCGATCCCGTTCTCGCGGGCGAACTTGCCGACGATGGCCGCACGCAGCGCCTTCGTGCCGTTCGAGCTGGTGTAGCGGGTCTCGCCGCTCCGGGCTGCTTGGTAGGCAGCCTCGACGATGTGGGGCGGGGTATCGAAGTCGGACTCGCCGAGCGTGAAATCGATGATCTCGCGTCCCTCGGCGCGCAACTGAGTGACTAGCGCCCGGGCAGCGATGCTGGGCGACGGCTTGATGCTGGCCGGACGGCGAGCAATGACGATGTCGGTCATGATCTGCTTACCCCATGTCAAACCTGGATGCCCATGCCGTCGAGCAGTCCGTGCAGCCAGCTCTGGTGCGGTGCGCCTGCCTCGATCTCGGCCATGATGGCCTGCTCGGCGCGAAGCTTGGCGTTTGCGCCTGCGATAAGCGCGGGCAGCCGGTCTGGAGCGACGATGACGAGCCCGTCCTCGTCGCCGACGACCACATCGCCCGGATTGACGACCTGCCCGCCGATCGTGACCGGCACGTTGATGTGGGCCGGGCCTGACTTGTAGGGTCCGCGATGGACGGCACCCCGGGCGTAGCAGGGGAAGTCGCCGGCCACGAACGCCGCCACGTCCCGGATGGCGCCATCGATGACGAAGCCGGCACAGCCGCGCGAGACTGCGTAGGCCCGCATCAGGTCGCCGGCCAGCGCATTGTTCCGATCGCCACCGCCGTCGACGACGAGCACGTGGCCTGCCTGCATCAGGGTCATGGCCACATACATGCCGAGATTGTCACCTGGGCGGGTCTTGACGGTCAGCGCCGTGCCGACAAGCTTACCCCGCCCGTTGTAGCGAAGCAGGCCGGTAACCCCGACCAGACGATCCAAATTGTCGCTGAGAAGGGGTGTGGCCAACTCCCGAAGAGCCCTGTCATCGGACTTTGATAGGACGGGTGGAATGGCGCTGGAAACCAGCACTGGATTGGGCATCGCGCTAACCTCCGATGCCGTAGACATCTCATGTCGGACTTGTGGAAAAAAAGGGATTTAATTTACAATTTTGATATAAAAAAAACGAATAGCTCGTTGGAGGAGAGGCGGATATGCCGACGGTGAAGCAACTCGAGGCGCTGCGCTGGATTGCCGTGCTGGGAAGCTACGAGAAGGCGGCCGAGCGGCTGAATGCGACGCAATCGGCGGTGACGAAGCGGATCCAGGAGCTCGAAGCATCCCTGGGGACTGCTGTGTTCGACCGCAACCGGCGCGGCGCGCGCCTGACCGTCAAGGGGGAGGCGGTCTTCGCCCTGGCCGAAGAGTTGCTGAGCCTGCGAGACCAGATCGTCGCCGTTGGGTCGAGCCAAGCCGCTCCGATCCGTCAGCTCCGGTTCGGCGTAACGGAGCTGACGGCGTTGACGTGGCTGCCGGCCTTTGTCGCCGAGATCCGCGCGGCTTATCCGAACATCGTGCTGGAGCCGGAAGTCGAGCAGAGCTCTGATCTGTTTCAGCGCCTCCGGAACGGGACGGTGGATTTCATCGTCGTCCCGGACAGCCTGTGGCAACCGGGATTCAAGAGCGTGCCGCTGGCGAGCGTCCAGAATGCATGGATGTGCAGCCCCGCCCTGCTCCACGACCGCGGAATCGTACCGCTCAGTGAGCTCGGCCGGTTCAACATCCTGACGCAGGGCAACCGGTCGGGGTCCGGGCTCGTCTTCGGCAAATGGCTGGAAGAGTGCGGGGTCAAGTTTCCGCGCCTGCTCACCAGCAACAGCCTGATCGCGATGGTCGGGCTGACGATTGCGGAAATCGGGATTAGCTATCTGCCGCTTCGCTGCTTCGGGGGCCTGATCGAGCAGGGCAAGCTGCGGGTGATCGAGACCGACCCCCCGCTTCCTCCTGTCACCTACGTGGCAATGTTCCGCGGCGATGAGGCCGCTAACGTCATCAACGTCATCTCAAACATTAGCCGCGCGACCTGCGACTTCACCCGTCCGATCCGCTGGGCCTGAGGCGGTTGTACGAGGCCGGAACGTGAGGATGCTTTGGCACGCTGTTTCGCCACGGCGTGCGCGTGTCGTCGAAAGGCAGATTTGCAGAGGAGGTAGGCCCAGGCGCTCTCAGGTCGCGAACAAGCGACCTCCATTACGGATGTGGCCGCCGAAGCCAACGGCCTGGAGAGCTGCCCATACCGTGGCCTGGTTCGAGCTGATCACGGGACGCCGAAGACGCTTCTCTAGTTCCGGCACCGCCTCGAATGACCGCCAGGCCGTGCAGGAGCAAAAGAGGACATCCGCCTCAGGTGCGCAATGCCTCTCGCCGAAGGCGACGATGTTCTCAGGGTCCTGGTCATTGATGAAGCTGTGTCCGCCGGCGGCAGCAGACGGATCCCCGGCAACGCCCAGAATATTGAATCCCTCCGACGTGAAGTAATCCCTCAGGCGTCTGTTGGTCCATTCCGGATAGGGCGTGACCACCGAGATCGCCCGTCCGCCGACATGCCTCAGCGCCGCCGATACGGCTGGGCTCGTCGCCACCGCCGGCAGCCCTTTCCGCTCGATGCGCGTGATGACATCCGTATCCCAGCCCGCCCCCTTGTAGAAGCTACCCGAGGTGCAGGCATAGACCATCGCGTCGACATGCGCGGATGCCAAAGATTCAATGGCCTCGTCGAGATCCTGGTTCATGCGATCAAGGACGTCTTCGCCCATGACGCCATCCGGGATATGAAGCCTCTGTCCGTGGACGGACACGCCTGGCAGGTTCAACCGCTGGAAGTCGGCTTCGACGGCCGTGTTTGTGGAAGGGATGAGCAATCCGATCCGCTTGGTCCTGGGCATCGACGGTCTCCTATCGCGACATGTTGGGGGTCCGGGCCGTGCCCCCCGTCGTCGGCTTCGGGACGATGAACATCAACACGGCTCCGACCATCATGAAGACGCTGATAGCGAGCATGCCGATATTGGTGCTCTGGGTCGTCTCCCGGATCCAGCCGATCGCGAAGGGGCTGAGAAACCCGGCGAGGGAACCGAACGAATTTATGACGGCGATTCCCGCCGCAGCGCCGACCCCGGTCAGAAACAATGGCGGGAGGCTCCAGACGAGGGCCGACACGGTGTAGCACCCGGCCGCAGCGATGCAGAGCGCCACCATGGAGGCTGGAACGTTCCCGGTCAGGAACGTGCTCGCCGAAAGGCCGACACCGCCCACCAAGAATGCGATCGCGAGATGCCAGCGGCGCTCGTTCGTCCTATCCGAGTTCCAGGCACTCAGCAGCATGCACACAATGGCAACGCTGAATGGCACCGCGCTCAGCAGGCCGACGGTGAGAGGGTCCTTGGCACCGGCCTGAGCAATCAGAGTGGGCAGCCAGAACGACAGGCCGTACTGGCCCATGGCCTGACAAAAAACGACGATCGATAGAAGAACCACAATGCCGGACAGCACGCCCGCCCAGCCAGCGCGGCGCGGCGTCAGAGATTGGTCCTCATCCAAGTCGCGCTGGATGGCGGCCTTTTCTTCCACGGACAGCCAGGAGGATTTGTTCGGCGTGTCGTCAAGGTATGCGAGCACGAGCAGGCCAAGGGCCAATGAGGGGAGGGCCTCAACGAGGAAGAGCCACTGCCAGCCATGCAGTGAGAGGCTGCCATGGAGTGACGAGAGGATCCAGCCCGACAAGGGTCCGCCGAGCAACCCGGACAGCGGGATCGCGCAGATGAACAAAGCGATTACGCGTGCACGCCGGGCTGATGGGAACCAGTAAGTTAGGTATAGGATGACACCGGGATAGAACCCTGCTTCCGCTGCGCCAAGCAGGAAACGGAGAGTATAGAATTGCCACTCAGCTTGCACGAAGGCGAACGCACCTGAGATAAACGCCCAGAGTATCATAATACGCGAGAGCGTGGCACGCGCGCCAATTCGGTGCATCAGTACGTTACTTGGAGTCTCAAAGAGAAAATATCCGACGAAAAAAAGTCCTGCACCGAAGCCGTAGGCAGCCTCACCGATTCCGAGATCGTGAAGCATTGTCAGCTTCGCGAAGCCGACATTTACACGATCAAGGAATGCAGCAACATAGCACAACATCAAGAACGGCACGAGCCGCAAGCTTACTCTTCGGTAGGGGTCGGGCACGCTTGTCGGTGGAAAATTTGCAGCGGTATCAACGTTTCTAGCATGCATGTCGATCCCCTGAGCAGAATTCAATGGCGCCGTGATTTTAGCCCCTGCCTCCTGCATTCTTCCAGGGACTTAAATTGATAGCGTCTCATGACTTTTTTCGATCAGGCGGACCAGTAGTGATGGTCCCGATCAGCCAAAGTGGCGCTTCGCGTACCTTCGTGAATTCGGCTATGCGAACGCGATACCACTCCGCGGCGGCTGCCGGTCTGAGCTGGAGCGGGTGCGAGCTCGTAGACTGTGATCCATCGCGGCGTAGAAGGTCCGGTATCACAGGACGAGCAGTCACTCTCGGCGCGATCAGGGAATGTCGGCTTGTGTGGAGGGTTTCGGATGCCGGCCCGAGCGGGACCGGTCTGACGTGGCTGAGGGCCGGCGTCCGAAAGCCTCCAAGGAAGGAAACCGCGGAACACCAGGCTGCGCCCGCCGAACGAGCTATGGGGATTGAACGCGCTGTCCAGGCCGTCGGCGACGGCGGGCATGAGGCTGAAGCGGTGCCCGCAGCCTGCTGAATCGTGCTCGGGACTGACAGACAGCGGTCCCATCGCCTTCTCCGGGCGCCCCGCACAAAGCTCCCCGCGCCGGATCGGGCACGGCGGCACGAGCCAGGGCTTGTGCGTCCAAGCTGGGGAGGCGCACCGCAGGGCGGTCCAGCATCAGGCTCGCGTCCGGATGGGGGCTCATGAGGTGTCAATCCTGACCGCGCGGAGCGGAGGCAAGCGCGGGGTCTCGCCGCGGCGGAAGCGCTCGACGATGGACAGGCAGCCGCCGCAGCGGGGACAAGCCGGAGGAGCCGGCGGGGCGCGGGCAGGTTCGGGCTTGACCGGATCGTGAGACGTCCCCGAAGCGAGCAGAGCCCGGATCGTGGCGATGGCCCCAGCCCGCGTCCCGCGGGCGAACAGGCCGTCGTGGCGGATGCGGTGGAAGCCATCGGGCAGCACGTGCAGCAGGAAGCGGCGGATGAACTCGTCGGCCGACAGCGTCATACGCTTGATCCACTCACGCCCCCTCGCCCCAGCCCGGACGCGGTCATCCGTCCAGCGGACCGTGACCCCGTGCTCGTCCAGCCTCAGCAGCCGGCTGTTGGCGATCGCCACGCGATGCGTGTAGCCCGACAGGTAGGTGAGCACCGCCTCGGGGCCGGCCAGCGGCGGCTTGGCGTAGACCACCCATTCCGCGCGACGCAGCGGGGCCAGTAGGGCCGCGAAGGCCATCGGCTCGGCCAGACGAGACAGCTCAGCCCCGAAGGTGAGCCGGCCGGCGCGATGCGCTTGGCTCAGCCGGTCGAGGAACAGCCCGCGGAACAGGCGCGAGAGCACACGGACGGGCAGGAAGAAGCCGGGCCGGCAGGCGATCCAGCGCGCCCCGTCCGGGGACAGCCCGCCGCCGGGGACGATGACGGGCACGTGCGGATGATGGGTCATCGCCGAGCCCCAGGTGTGGAGCACGGCGGTCAACCCAATCCTCGCCCCGAGGTGCTTGGGGTCGGCCGCGAGGGTGAGCAGCGTGTCGGCGGCGGTCCGCAGCAGCAGGTGGTAGACCACGGCCTTGTTCTGGAACGCCACCCTGGCGATCGGCGCCGGCCGGCTGAAGACGACGTGGAAGTAGGCCACCGGCAGCAGGTCGGCCTGCTGCCGTTCCAGCCACGCCCGCGCGGTCTGCCCCTGACACTTCGGGCAGTGCCGGTTGCGGCAGGAGTTGGAGGAGACCTGGATCTGATCGCAGGCCTGGCAGCGTGCGACATGGCCGCCGAGCGCCGCGGTACGGCAGGCCCGGATCGCCGCAATGACCTTGCGCTGGCCGCGACTGAGGTGTCCGGCATGGGCCCGCAGGGAGGCCTCGCCATGCTGGTTGAGGACGTCGGCGAGTTCCAGGGCGGGGCGCGGCACGCGCCCCCCTCCTCAGACCGGCGGCACGTCCCTGGGCCGCAGCTGGCTCAGCGGGCTCGCGACGGCGCGCAGCGTCCTCGTGCCACGCGGGTGTAGAGCGCCGTGGTGTCGAGCTTCCTGTGGCCGAGCAGCACCTGGATGAGGCGGATGTCGATCTTCTGCTCCAGGAGATGCGTGGCGAAGCTGTGCCGCAAGGTGTGCATCGAGACGCGATCGAGACGCGCTTGTCGAGCCGGGCGCTGGCGGCGGCCGCATGGCAGGCGCGGTTGAGCTGGCGGACCGTGATCGGCTGACCGGGCTCCCGCCCCGGGAACAGCCAGCCGCGGGAGCGCGTCAGCTTCCACCAGTGCCGCAGCAGATCGAGCAGGTCGGGGGCGAGCATGACGAAGCGGTCCTTGCGGCCCTTACCCTGCTCGACCCGGATCAGCATGCGGGCGCTGTCGATGTCCGTGACCTTCAGGTTGGCGATCTCCGAGACGCGTAGGCCGCAGCCATAGGCGATACTGAGGGCGGCGCGGTCCTTCAGCCCCGGTGCGCAGCCGAGCAGGAGCGCCACCTCTTCGGGGCTGAGCACCACCGGCAGCCGCTCGGGCGAGCGGACGGTGGCGAGCCGGTCGCCGAAGCCGACCCAGCCGAGGGTGATGCCAAAGAAGAAGCGCAGGGCTGAGACGGCGGCGTTCATCGTGGCCGGGGATGCGCCCGGGGCGGCCCTGTGCAGCTGGAAGCGACGCAGGTCTTCTGGCTCGGCCTGATCGGGTGACTGACCGAGAAAGGCTGCGAAGGTTCTCACGGCGCGGATGGGGTCGGCCTGCGTCTTGGCACTGAAGTGCCGGATGGTCATGTCCTCGATCATGCGGCGGCGCAGCGGGCTGACGGCTTGGTTGCTCATGAGGGGCTCCTGTCCGAGACCAGGGGGGCCCCACGATCTTCAGACAAGCCTCTCCGGGCCGATCACGTCATCGGCATTGCCAAGCGCCCCTACCGCGGAAGCGGTTCAGTTCGCTGGCGCATAGCCGAACAGGCTGAGCTGATTACCCGCTCCCCTGGTCAAGGCGGATGCGCCCTTACCGGAGACTCACGGAGGCGGGTTCAACAGCATTCAGGTCAGGTCTGCGAGCGTCGCTCGAGCGTCCCGCATAAGCTGCCGGATCCAACGCCGAAGCGCCGTCACTTCCTTCGTCCTCAAGCCGTGCCGGAAGCGGCCATTCGCGCTGCCGCTAGGCGCGCCGCTTCCGACTGCGCCTCCGTGCATGCGGCATCGCGTCCGCCCCTTCACGGCCGGTGACCGGCAGGCCAACCCTTGTCTCGTCCGGGCACCGCATCGAGGCGCCAGGCGCATGGGCGAGGGCTCTTGGATCCGTTGCATGGGCTTGATGCTCCATTTCGATTGCCCCCCGCCCCCCTGGCGTTGCCGACACCGCCCCGACGATGGCCTGACCGCCGGCATAAACGTGCACGTGCTCGACGCGCACGGTCTGCTCTCCACCTCGGCGCAGCTTCGCGAGCGCCTCGGCCTGAGCGATTAGCGTACGCTGAAGCTTGGTCGCCAGCGTGCCAAAACGCTCCATCACGGCCGGGTCGGCTGCGCTCCTCGCCTGCCCGAGCATTGACATAGCGGCCTCGTTCGTCGCGACCATCTGGACGGCCAACATCGCCTCGACTTCGTCGCGCGGGCTGATGCCCGCGACTGCGGCCAGGCCGGCGTTGAGCTGCTGCGGCGTGGGGGCGCTCTTGCCCGGCTCGCGAACGGCTGCGCCGAGCCACCCGAGCATGTGGCGTGCAAAATTGTCCGACGCTGTGCCGAAAGTGTCGATCAAGCGGAGATACTGCCCGGCTTCGTCGGCATGGGGCGCGCCGAGCGATAGCTCGTTGCCCGGCTTGATTTCCAGCTCATAGGCGAGCGGTGCCGGACGCGCCTGGTGCCGCTTCCGGGCTCGCTCGATCGCCTGCTTCTCGTGCTTGGTGGGCTGCCGTGGAGAGGCTGGCTCGGTAGGGAGCTGCTTCGACATTGTGTGATCACCTCTGCCAATGTGAGGGCGCCAACCCGTCGCCGGCCGGCAGGGGCTCGTTCGGTCGGATCTCGGCCCAGGCCAGCGCCTCGGCCTCGCCCCTGGAAAGGCCGCCGTCGTGCTCCGCGATGGCGGCACGCTCCTCGAATTGCGCCCGCTCGTCGTCGCGGAGCACGAGCGCGAGGGGAGAGAGCGCCAGCAGGGGCGACAGATTTCCCGTTTTTCCTTCTATTTCCCGTTTTTGAGAGAGAGAACGGGAACGGTAAGTCTCTGCTTCTGCTGGCTTTTCCCGGAGTTCCCGGAGTTCCCGGACCTCATCATATGAGCCTCGCGCCCGCCCGCCCGCATGCACGCCTGCGCGCGCGTGCGCGCTCGCCAGAGCAGCTTCTTCTCTATTGAAACCCATGCCCTCCGTTTGGCCGCGGGAAATGCGGGAAGAGCGGGAAATTCCTTCTGTATCAGGCACTTCACCGTTCCCGGAGCCGTCCGGGTGTCCGGGAACTCCGGGAAGTGCGCGTTCCTGTCGAGGACTTAGCTCAGCCTGCAGGGCGCCGAACAGAGCGGAGAGGTCGATCACTGTCGCCTTCCATCGATGACGGCGAGCGCAGGTTCTTCCCTGGATTTCGACCTGAATTCGGAGCGAGGGAGCGCGTATGCCTTGAGCCTTCCGACGCGCGGCACGAAGTTCGTGAAGAAGCAATCTCGGGCCTTACGCTTGGCGATCAGGCCCCGCTGATCCAGAGCACGGCCGATCTCTATTTCCTTGAGCCCCCCGCCGCACGCCTCGACGATGCGCGTTGCCGGGATGTAGATCATGTGGTCATCAAACCAGGCGATCGCGTCCCGAGACCAGTTTTTGACCACATCCCCAGCGCTTCCCGGATCGGTCGGGTGAATGCCGGACCCCCATTTCTCGGCTATCCAATGCCGCAGGCTCTCGATCGCCCGCTCCTCCGGGTCGAGCGCTGTCGCGTCAGGCGAGCCCTGGAAGCGGTCCCACGCCCACCGGATCACGCGCCCCACGTCGAGGCTGTCCGGCAGAATCCCGAAGCTCTTCGCCAACGTTCCGGCCGTGCTCAGGATCGCGAACGGCAAGGCTGCCCTCACGCGCATCCCATCGGCGCCCGGGCCAGCAATCGCAGCGGCAGTCCTGTTGATGCCTTCGCGCAGCTCAGACGCCTGCCGGTGAAGCCCTTCGGCGACCATTGCCTCCACGAACGCGGGACCGGCATGTCCGAAATGTTGATTGATGCCATTGATCTCTGCCAAGGTGCGCTGGTCAACCATTCGGTTGACGCTGCTCACGTCGACGTCGGCTATTCGCACCGCCACGCCGCCTGGCGCTTCACCGCCATCTGCACGGATCCGCTCCTCGATCGACTTCTCCGAGCTGAGCAACACAAATGTCGACCAGGAACGAGTCTTCCGGATCGAGCCGTCGGCAGCCATTCGGAGCTTTCCGGCGCCTGATGCGAGGCCGTAGATAATCCTACTCAGCTCCTTGCCGCTGACATGTCCCAGCTCGTCGAGTGCGAGCACCGTGCCGCTCGCGCGCGGCAACCCCCTCCGTTGCGTTCGCGGTCGCGCGAGCACTCTGAAACAGATGGGGTGATTGGGGTCTTAGCCGAGGGTGGCTGCTCCGTTCGGGATGTTGGAACGTGGTCCGTGTTGAGCGGCCACAAGCATCGGGAAGGAGCAGCCGTGAAGTATTATGCCGGACTGGACGTTTCGCTGGAAGAGACCGCGATCTGCGTTGTCGACGATACGGGTCGGATCGTGCGGGAGGCGCGGGCGGCGAGTGAGCCTGGCGCGCTGGTGCAGGCGCTGAACCAGATCGGCCTGCCCCTGGAGCGCATCGGCCTGGAAGCGTGCTCGCTGACGGCCTGGCTGCACGACGGCCTGCGCGAGGCGGGCTTGCCGGCGATCTGCATCGAGACGCGCCAGGCCAATGCCGCGATGAAGACGATGCCCAACAAGACCGACCGCAACGACGCACGCGCCCTGGCGCAGATCATGCGGACGGGCTGGTTCCGGCAGGTCCATGTCAAGAGCCGTCAGTGCC
Organism: Methylobacterium nodulans ORS 2060; assembly: GCF_000022085.1. Taxonomy (NCBI): domain Bacteria; kingdom Pseudomonadati; phylum Pseudomonadota; class Alphaproteobacteria; order Hyphomicrobiales; family Methylobacteriaceae; genus Methylobacterium; species Methylobacterium nodulans. The sequence continues at coordinate 958,582 of NC_011894.1, read as the reverse complement.
GGCCGTGGCGTTCGCTGCTGGTGGCGCGCCGCACGGTGCTCAACGAGATGCGTTCGATCGAGAACGTGGTGCGGGGGATCCTGCGCGAAGCCGGGCTCAAGCTCGGCACGCCTGGCCGTGCAGCCTTCGCCGGCCGCGTACGCGAACTGGCCGAGGGCGTGCCCCTGATGACGCAGCTCGTCGAACCGCTCCTGGAGGTGCTGGCCAGCATGCTGACCGCACTCGCCGGCTTGACGAAGCAGGTCATGGATCTCGTCAAGAAAGAGGCGGTCTGCCAGCGGCTGATGAGCGTGCCGGGCGTCGGCCCCATCACCGCGCTTGCCTTCCGGGCGACGATCGACCGGCCCGACCGGTTCAGGCGCTCGCGCGACGTCGGCGCCCATCTCGGTCTGACGCCGGCGCGCTACCAGTCCGGCGAGACCGACATCCAGGGCAAGATCAGCCGTTGCGGCGACGAACTCGCGCGCACCGCGCTCTACGAGGCGGCGCATACGCTGCTGGTGCGGAGCCAGAAATGGTCGAGCCTGCGCGCCTGGGGGATGAAGATCGCCAGGCGTCGCGGCATGGCCCGCGCCCGCGTCGCGGTCGCCCGCAAGCTCGCCGTCATCCTCCATCGCATGTGGAGCGACGGCACCGCGTTCCGCTGGGGTAAGGAGCCCGCAGAGGGTGCCACGCTCGCAGGATGACGCCGTCACCGCGAAACAGGAGGGCAAAACACCACGCATGAACCCGAAAGGGTGAACCGGATCGTTCCCGTGGGGACGATGGGCCTGGCGATCTCGTTGAGAGTCCAGAACCTGCGGGTGCAAACCCGCAAGGTCGTGAAACAGATTGAGACGCCTCGCCCTCCTGACCCCATCATGCGGCGGCCAAGCGCCGACCGCGAAGAGAAGCGTGTGACCCACGGGGCGACACAAGCCGGAGAAACCACAACGAGCAGCTTGACCTAAACGACCCCAATCGGATTCTCAGACGCTTTGCCTTCGCCTGCGCCTGTTCGAAGGTCATGTTGTCGAGGAACACTGCTGTCAGCAGTTGGTCCGCCGCCTTCCTGTGTTCGCGCTGAACCTGCATGTACAGCTCGGCCGCCTGGCGCTGCGAGCGCGAGTTGCCCTTGACGGCCGAGACGATGGTGCTGCGCAGCACCGCCTCGAAGGCGGTGACTTTGATCGGCTTGCCGTTCTCGTTCATGGTCAGCTCCCGCTCGAACTCCGCCAGGACCATCTCGCGGAAATCGGCGATGGGGCGCATCTTACGCCGGCGCCCGTTGGGATTGCCGCTCTGGCCCTTCTGGAACGGCCGACCCGGGCCGCGGCGGCGCGGAGCTGTGGTGCCGGAGGTGTCGGTCTGTGTCGCGGCCTCGGTGGCCTGTGCTGTCTTGCGGGTCATAGCTTGGCTTTCCAGTGTGGAAGTGTCGGGTGTTCGGTGGTGCGCCAGGTGCAATCAGGCCGGCGCCGGATCGCGCCGGCCGGAGGTCACGTAGGAGGGGGACTACGCCGCGCTGCGCAGATGCGTGGGCTGTTCGGCCACTTCGGGCAGCCGCTCGGCCTCGACCTCCTCGAAGATCTGCCCCGTCGCGGAGAGCACGGCCTGGCGCCCCGTCTGTGCCTGCCAACGCCGGATCGCCACGTCGCAGTAGGCCGGCGAGAGCTCCAGCACCCGCGCCACCCGCCCGGTCTTCTCGGCCGCCACCAGCGTCGTGCCCGAGCCCGAGAACGGGTCCAGCACCACCCCACGCCGCTTCGAGCAGTCCTTGATCGCGTCCGCCACCAGGGCCACCGGCTTCACCGTCGGGTGGAGGCTCAGCTCCTCCATCCGTCCGCGCCGGAAGCTGTTCACGCCCGCGTACTGCCAGAGCGTCGTGCGGTTGCGCCCGTGCCGGCCCAGCTCGACGTTGTTCACGTGCGGCGCCTCGCCGTTCTTGAGCACGTGCACGAACTCGCATTGCTGGCGGTACAGAGAGCCCATGCCGCCGTTGCTCTTGGCCCAGACGCAGGTGGTCTTGAGCGAGAGCCCGACCTGGCGAACGGCGGTGAGCAGCTCGAGGGCGTGGGCGGCGTCCATGCAGACGTAGTGGATGGAGCCGTCGCGGGAGTGCGCTCGCGCGAGATCGAGGAAGCGGGCGAGAAAGGCGGTAAACTCGGCCTCGTTCATCTCGCCGGAGGCCATAGCGAAATCGCGATGCTTGGTGGCGCCCAGGCCCGAGACGTGGCCCTCGATCGGCACGTTGTACGGGGGATCAGTGAACACGAGGTCGGCGAGGTCCCCCTGCAACAGGGCGGCGTAGCTCTCAAGCGCGAGGGCGTCGCCGCACAGCAGACGGTGGGGCCCGAGCCGCCAGAGATCGCCCTCTCGGGTCACGGCTGGCTCATCGCCGGGCTCGACCACGGCGTCCTCCGGCCCGGGCGGCTCCGGCGCCTTCTCGCCGGCGGCCTCGAAGGCGAGATCGATCTCGGCGGTGGAGAACGCGGTGAGCTCGAGGCTAAACTCGAGCTCCTGGAGCGCCTTGAGCTCGCCGGCGAGGAGGTCCTGGTTCCAGCCTGCGTTCAGTGCGAGCTTGTTGTCGGCCAGCACGTAGGCGCGTCGCTGGGCGGGCGAGAGGTGGGACAGGCGAAGCGTGGGCACCTGCTGCAGGCCCAGGAGCTTGGCGGCCTCGACGTGGCCGTGTCCGGCGATGATCTCGTGCTCGTCGCTGATCAGGACGGGGTTATTGAACCCGAACTCCTGGATGGAGCTGGCGATCTGCCGGACCTGCTTCTTGGAGTGGGTTCGCGCGTTGCGCGCGTAGGGCCGCAGATCCTCGACGCGGCGCAGCTCGACGCCGTGCTGGAGGCTCGGGGCAGTGGTCGTGGTGGTCTTCGACTTCGACGTGGTTCGCGAGCCCATGAGGGACGCCTTCTCGTGGAGAGAGGTGCCGGTGCGCGGATCGCTGTGAGAGACGAGCGAGCGCCAGCACCCCTCGGGATTGCTCCTGAGGGTTGGTGCTGCCGTCGGTTCGCCCCGTCCTGTCCGGGCATATGGGCGTCGCGCGGTCGGAGCCGGCTAGCCTCTGCGGGTCGTGCGATCCTCAGATCTCCCTCCGGCGGGGAGCTCTTGGCAACGGTGCAGCACCTGCTCGCGGATTGGATTTTGCGTCAGCTCTGTTCCGAGGGCACCGCCCTGTGAGTCGCTTGCTGATCGCACTGCCGTCGCGCCGGCCCGCTGCACGCGAGGTGTGTGGCGGAGGTTGAGCCGCAAGGGAAGGGGTCGTGTTCGTGCTTTGTTCGAGTGCAAAGATCGTTTGGAGGCGTGTCGCAAATGTGCACCACGCCCGCACCCGGCGGCCGGGCTGCACCACCTACGGAGCTTGGATCAATGCCACCGGGATTGCGGCTCGTCACGTTGCAGCGGACCTCTCGAAAGCCCGCTGACCTCCGACCCTCACCCCTTTCGCATAAGCGGCGCATACGGAACGCACTCAACCATAAGGTGGTGGACACTGTCGTGATCGCCAATTGGCTGGCGAATCAGGCGTTGGAGGCGTTCGTTCAAGTCCAGGCTGCGGTCACGCCTGCCCCATCAGCGATCTAACGGCGAAAGGGGTCCAGTTTTCCGTGACGCCAAGGGTCCAGTTCCGGATGTCGCTTGAAAGGTGGAGTAAGGTGGCGTTGTTCCGCTGAGGAATGCCCCACCCTGGACGGCCATCCAGGGTGGGGCGGCCGGTCGACGGATCGTCGGCACCCCAGCCTTGTGGGCTGCTGCTGAGCCTGATCGCGACCGGCCTTCGTCCTCGGACCCGGATGGTTGCCGGAACCCAGGGTTCGCTTCGCAAGGCAGGGTCGACGACGATGGCACACGCTACCACACCCAGCGCCAGTCTCGATATCGGCAAGGACAGCCTCGATCTCGCCCTCACCGGCCAGCCCGCCTCCTGGCGCTTCGCCAACACCCCGGACGGCCACGCCGCCCTGATCACGCACTTGGCCGAGCACGCGGTCCGCCGCATCGGCCTGGAGGCTTCCGGCGGCTATGAGCGCGCCGTCTGCGCGGTTCTGCACCGGGCCGGCTTCGACCTGGTGCTGTTCCAGCCCCGGCAAGTGCGCGCCTATGCCACCGATCGCCTGCGCCGGGCCAAGACCGACCGGCTCGACGCCCACCTGATCGCCGCCTGCACCGCCGCGCACGAGGGGCCGGTGCGCACCCCGCCCGACCCGCGCCTGGCGGCTCTGGCCGAGCCGCTGCGCCTGCTGCAGCAGATCGAGCTCGATCTGGCCCGCCTCAAGACCCGCCGTGCGGCCTCCCGTGACGCGGCCATCCAGGCGCGGCTGGCCGAGGAGATCGCCCGCCTGCGGGTATGGCGAGCCCAGGCGTTCACGGAGCTGCTGGCGCGGCTGCGGGCGGAGCCGGACCTGGCGGCGCGCCTGGAGCTGGTGCTGAGCATCCCGGGCCTGGGCGCCCGCACGGCGGTGACGCTGCTGGTGAGCCTGCCGGAGCTGGGCCGCCTGAGCCGGGCGCAGGCGGCCAGCCTGGCCGGGCTGGCGCCGTTCGACCACTCCTCGGGCAAGCACCAGGGCGCGCGGCGGATCGCCGGCGGGCGCGCGGGGGTGCGCACGGCGCTCTACGCGGCGGCCCTGCCGGCGGCCTGGCGCTGGAACCCGGCCCTGGTGGCCTGCGCGCGCAAGCTGCTGATCTATGCCAACACGGTGCTGGCGCGCGGCACCCCCTGGCGGCACACGCCCGAGCCGGAGGCGGCCGCCTGAGCGCCGCTGCGCCGCAGCCCTCAGACGAGCAGGCCAAGCCTGCGGCGCCTGCTGCTGGGGGCGGCTGCGGGCAAGGCGCAGCCTTGTCCCCGCCGTCCCCAGCCGCGCCCCATCCCGCTGGCCACAAAATTTCCCTCAGCCCTCAAGCTAATGGTTGCTCAGCATGAGGGCTGCTGAGGGCTCCACGCACGTCATCCGGGATCGGCCAGGTCCACCGCCCGGCTCTCCCGGTGCCCTCCCGGCCGCGGCCCCTACCCGCCGCGGCCGTAGACGTCCTCGATGCGGACGATATCGTCCTCGCCGGTGTAGCTGCCGACCTGGACCTCGATCAGCTCCAGCGGGATCTTGCCGGGATTGACCAGGCGGTGCACGCAGCCGATCGGCAGGTAGATCGCCTCGTTCTCGTGCACCAGCGTCACCCGCTCGTCCACCGTCACCTCCGCCGTGCCGCGCACCACCACCCAGTGCTCCGCCCGGTGATAGTGCTTCTGCAGCGACAGCCGCCCGCCCGGCTTGACGGTGATCCGCTTCACCTGGAAGCGCTGGCCGAGGTCGATGCGCTGGTAGGAGCCCCAGGGCCGGTACATCAGCCGGTGCGCGTCCGCTTCCGGCTCGCCGCGGGCGCGCAGGTCTTCCACCAGCGCCTTCACCGCCCCGCCCCCGTCCCGCGTCGTCACCAGCACGGCATCCGGCGTCGTCACCACCACCACGTCCTCGAGCCCGACCACCGCCGTCAGGACGTCGCCGGCGCTGTGCACGAGGCTGTTGCGGGTCTCCCGCACCGCCACCCGGCCGCGCAGGGCGTTCCCGGCCGCGTCCCGGGCCGACACCTCCCACAGCGCCCCCCAGGTGCCGATGTCCGACCACGGGAAGCGCACCGGCAGCACGCCCGAGCGGCGGGTCTGCTCCATCACCGCGTAGTCGATCGAGATCTGCGGCGCGCGCGCGAAGGCGGCCGGATCGAGGCGCACGAAGTCGAGATCGCGGCTGGCTTGGTCGAGGGCGTGCTCCGCGGCCTCCAGCACGGCCGGGGCGTGGGCGCGCAGCTCGTCGAGCATCACGTCGGCCCGGAACAGGAAGTAGCCGCTGTTCCACAGCGCGCCCTCGGCGATCAGGCCGGCCGCGCGGGCGGCGTCCGGCTTCTCCAGGAAGCGCGCGACGGCGTAGGCCCCCTCCGCCCCGGCCCGGCCCGGCAGCGGATCCCCGGGCTGGATGTAGCCGTAGGCGGTGGCGGGGCCGGTCGGCGTGATGCCGAGCGTCATGATGTGGCCGTCGCGGGCCGCGACCGCGGCGGTGCGGGCCGCCGCCACGAAGGCCTCCGTGTCGCCCACCACGTGGTCGGCCGCCAGGATCAGCACCAGAGCCTCGCGGTCGGACCGCGCGGCGTAGAGCGCCGCCACCGCGACGGCGGCGGCCGAGTCGCGGCGCTGCGGCTCGAGCAGGATGTCCGCCCTGACGCCCACCGCCGCGAGCTGCTCGCCCACGATGAAGCGCGCGTCCTGCGCCGTGATGACGGTCGGGCGCGCGAAGACGCCCGCATCCGCCAAGCGCAGGGCGGTGGCCTGGAAGGACGACCGGTCCGTCTCCGCGAGCGGGATGAACTGCTTGGGGTGACACTCGCGCGAGGCGGGCCACAGCCGGGTGCCCGATCCACCGCACAGGATCACGGGATGGATGAGATCGCCCATGGTGTCTCCATCGTCTCGGGTTGGTGGATCGGCCGGCTTCCCCGAGAAAGGAGCGGTCCAGCCGGATCGGGAGCGCGTCCCTGCGTGGCCCGCTCGGACAGGCAACTCTGCCATCCGCACAACATCGAGCGCTTCAATCGGCTTAAAGACGCGATTGCGCGCTCGTAAGCCCTTCCCGCCGGGCGAACACAAAGCGTGGCCTCTGGGCTCCGTGCGAGACAGCCGGAAGCGAGATCAGGCGTGGGCAGCGGCAGGTTCACAGGCGAGAGCGCCAAAGACGGCTGCCGCCACTTCGCCGAGATCGGCAATCGAGAGCGATGCACTGGTGGGAAGCCACAGCGCGGTCCCGCTCAGCCATCGGGCGACCGGGTAGTGCCCTTGCGCGAAGGCCCGGAACGCCGGCTGATCAGGAACGGCCGGCCAGATCGCGCGCGCATCGATCCCCGCGGCCGCGCAGGCGTCCAGGATCTCGGTGCGGCGCTCGGAGGCGATCGTGTAGAGCCACGTCGCCTCCTCGGCCCAGTCCGCCACGGGCCGGCGCGTCACCGGCGTGCCCGCGAGCGCCGCATCGTAGAACCGCGCGACCTCCGCGCGCGCTGCGATCAACTCGTCCCATCGCTCCGTCTGGGCGAGGCCGACCGCCGCCACGAGGTTGGACATGCGGTGATTGTGACCCGGGACTTCGTGCCAGTATCGGAGTGCGGGACTCATCCCGAAATTTCCAAGGCAGCGCGCGCGCTCGGCGAGGAGCGGATCGTTGGTCGCCACGCAGCCTCCCTCGCCCGTCGCGATCACCTTGTTCGCGTGAAAGCTCAGGATCGCGATGTCCCCCAGAGATCCGACCGGGCGGCCTTTGTAGCGGGCACCGGCGGCCTCGGCGGCATCCTCGATGATCGGCAGGTCCAGCGCTGCGAGAGCGTCGTAGTCGGACGGATGCCCGAAGACGTCGACGGCGATGATGGCCTTCGTGCGCCGGGTGCGATGGCGTCGGGCCTCGACCGGGTCGATGGTCCATGTCGCTTCGCTCACGTCGACGAGGATGGGCGTTGCTCCGACGAGAAGCACGGCCGCAACAGGCGACGCGAAGGTCAGCGCCGGGACGAGCACCTCGTCGCCCGGCCCGACCGCGAGCGCACGCAACGCAAGTTCGAGTGCGCAGGTTCCGGATGAGGTTGCCACCACATGAGCGACCTCGAGACGGCTGGCGAGCGCAGCCTCGAAGGCCCGCACCGCTGGCCCGGCCGACGAGATCATCGAACTCTCCATCGCTTCGCGTACGTAGAGATGTTCGCGCTCGCTCAGGCTGACCGTCGACAGCGGTACTCGAATGGCCATATCTGGTTCTCCTGTCCAAGACTGCGGCACACCCTGTCGAAGATTATGGGCAAAGCGCGATCGAAATCGACAGTCCACCAGTAACCCATGGCCTCAATCTTTTCAGAAGACACCCTGTAATCACGCTGATCTGGATCGAAATTTTGTGCGTCCATATTGATTTCAAAAGGAACGAAACGGCGGATGCTCTCGGCAAGCTGGAGCTTGGTCAGAGCCGGGGCGGTACACGCGACGTTGAAGATCGAGCCGCTCAAGCGCGGGAACTGCTCCAGGCTGAACAACAGGGCCCTTGCCGCATCATGAACGTGCAGCAGCGGGCGGTAGGCCCCAGGATCGAAAAGATCGAGACGCTCCCCTCGCGCGGCGAGCCGCAGGAAGGTGTGCAGCAACAAATCCCATCGGAACCGCGGCGAGACGCCGTAGAGGGTGACGAAGCGCAGAGCGACTCCGCCCCGTTCCGTCACCAGACGCTCCGCAACGGCTTTGGTCTCCGCGTAGAGCGAGAGGGGGGAAGTCGGTTCCTCCTCCGTGCAGATCGCCGCGCGGACCCGTCCGTACACGCTGCAGGTGCTGGCCACGACGAGCGGGATGTCCCTGGGGGCTGCCGCGACGAGAGAGCGTGTGCCGTCGATGTTGAGCCGCCGCGCCTGCTCGGGATCCGCGTCGCACGCGGGCGCCCCGACGAGGGCAGCGAGGTGAACGATGCCATCGCAGCTTCTGGCGAGCCTAGCGACCAGATCGCCGTCCAGCACCGAGCCAACCACGGCTTCGATATTCGTCGCGTTGGGCTCCGGGAAGTCGAGCAGGGCCGGAAGTTCGTGGGCATGCGGGTCGAGACAGACCGCCTCGTGACCCTGGTGGAGCAGATGGGTGATCAAGCTCGTTCCGATGTAACCCGCGCCACCTGTGATCAATACGCGCATCCCATGCCTCCTCATCACGGCGCCTCTGCTGCCGAAAAGCTCCTTGAGCGATCAGGGATGCTCGACACCCGCAGTGTCGTGCGCCGCGGCGGTCGTGGCGCGATCATCCGACTCCCTACAATGAACTCGACCAACTTCGTGTCGGCAGATCCATGAGCGCAAACATTGCTAGCGCCAAATGGCTCGCCGGCCATGATTTCATTTGGCGCATATACAAGGGTCTCGCAGTCGCATCGGCTGCTCGCGAAACGTCATGCTGGCGAATTGCGCCTAAGTCTACATGCCTTCAGTGAAGGCTTCTGTCTACCGAAGAGCTTTGGCTCGGCCCAGGTCGAATGTCAGGATTTTCCGTACAGAGCTCGAAAGCGACTGAGATGACATTTGTTGGCCGGACGGCGATGGCCAGCCGGTCGTGTATTCGGTCGGCTGGCCCTGGCCGCCGCTCGATGATGCGGCGCAGGGTTGGCCATGAGGCGTCCGGTCGCGAGGTCCCTCAGGCCGATCACATTGCCCCGCCACCGTCCGCGCGATCGACGAACGGTCCCGGCCGCGGCGGCCGCGCGAGGTTGCCGTCATGCTCCCTCCAAACTGCAACGGTGAGCGGGCGAGCGACGGATCGCCCCCGCGATCAATGAAGATCGGATTGGCGATCCGTGAGTGGCCGAGTCGCGTTCCGGATTTTGCCGCCCGGTCTTCGTACCGAGATGCGCGCTGCGAAGCGCGCCCGCACGCACACAATCCATGCTGCCGCGGATCATCTGTGGTCCTGCCTGGAGCATTTTCCGACGACGAGGATGCCGGTTCGTCGCAGACAACGCGGCAAGCTCAAACGCCTGGAGCCGAAGCCGGTCCACTCTGACTGGCTTCTGCTCTAGTAGACCCCACGCGAGCTGATCACGGCCGGGATGGTCCGCAAGATGATCCGAATGTCCTGCATCAGGGACCATGTCCGGACGTAGGCTCGATCCAGCTTCACCCGCTGCTCGTAGCTGACGTCATTCCGTCCGCTGCATTGCCACAAGCCGGTCAGGCCCGGCCTGACGGATTTGTAGTCGGCGAAAGCGGCACCATAGCGCGGAATTTCTTCGGCCACGATGGGGCGTGGACCGACAAGGCTCATCTCGCCGCGAAGGATGTTGATGAGTTGGGGAAGCTCGTCGAGACTGGTCTCGCGCAAGACGCGCCCGAGCGGGGTCACGCGGGGATCGCGCGTGAGCTTGCGCCGGGCGTGCCATTCGCACAGAGCGGCTGGGTCCTCGGCGAGATGGCGCGTCAGAACCTCGTCCGCGTTCACCACCATGGTGCGAAACTTCAGGCACGCAAAGCGGGCGCCGTTGCGGCCAATGCGCTGGTGCCGGATGAGGATCGGTCGCCCTTCCAGGATCAGGATGGCCAGGGCGGTCATCGCGAGCAGGACGCTCAACAGGACCAGGGCGAGCGTCGCCGCCACGACGTCGACCGCCCGTTTCAGGCGGTGAGCCGCAGGCGTGGCCGCGGAGCGCGGCAGCCCCGCCGCTTCGACAGCCGAAGACTCGGGCATGCTTTTCATGAGCAGACAGTCCTCCACGCCGAATGGCCGGTACCCCCCGCCCGGCAGAGCCCGAGGCCTGATCCGAAACGAGCCGCGCAGCCGGCCGGACCGGCGCTGCGGTTCAGGTGTTGGTTTCCCGGTCGGGCAGGCTTCACGCGCTGTGTTGTGCGTTAGCAACAAATTAACTATCAAAGGGGGAGATTGTTGCCCAGCCTATTTCGGGGTTCTTGGTGTAAGGTTAGATTGGTCAATCTGTCGGGGTTTTCCTGACGGCGTCGGAAGATGGGCAGCGGACGAAGGCGAAGTCTGCTCCTGTGCGGAGCGCCGATCGAATGGCCCTTGGACGGTAGCGAGCAGGACGTCGCCCGAAGGGTTGGCCAAGGCCGGCGGTGGGGTCACGAGACGGCGCAGCCGCTTCCGCACCGGATTGCGCAGGGATGATGCCGGACGGCGGTCGGGTGCGAAGCCGCCCGGCCACGCGAAGAACGACCAAGAGGCGGCCACGCGCTGCTACGAGCGCCTCGTCGCTCCCGCTTCCGAAAAACCCCTTCCGTCGCTCGAGAGCGCCTTGTCGATCGCACGACGATAGAGGGCATCGTACTCTTGGCGCACGCGGTGGATCGTAAGCTTTCCGGCTGCCGTGAGGGCTTGGCTGCGCCGGCTGGCCATCTCGGCGGGATCCGACATCAGCCGGCTCAGCGCGGCGGCGAGGGCGTCGGGCCGGCCGGGCGGCACGAGCACGCCATGGGCGCCGCCGCCGAGAAGCTCGGGCGTGCCGCCGACCGCGGTCGCGACCGTTGCGCACCCGGCGAACAGCGCCTCCGCCAAGGCGAGGCTGCACGGATCGGCGTAGGAGGCCAGCACGAAGATGTCGGTCTGCCGCAGGATCGCTTTCGGCCGCGGGATGCTCCCGAGGAACCGGACCTTGCCATCCAATCCCAGCTCGCTCGCCAACTGCTCTAGATCCTCCCTGTCGGGGCCTTCGCCCACGATGTTCAGCGTCCAGTCCGCGCTGGTCGCGCAGGCTTCCTTGAAGGCCCTGAGAAGATCAGGAACGCCTTTCCTCCGATGGAGGCCACAAACCGTGGCGATGCAGGGGCGCCGAACGTCGGGAGCGGACGGCATCTCCTCCAACCACTCTTCGCGTGGAGACAGATTCGGCCCGTTGAGGACGACCTCGACCCGGTCGGCCTTGAACCCGCGGGCGATAAGCGAGCGCCGCTCGGCTTCGCTCACGGCCACCACGCGGTCGCCGAGCCGCATCAACAAGGAATGCGGATCGAAAGAATTGTGAACGGTTGTGATAAGTGTTGTTCTGTACAGCCGTGAGGCAATATAGCCAATAGCCGCGCCGGTCATCATGTGTGCGTGCAGGATGTCCGGTCTAAATCTCTGACATAAGCGAATCAGCTTAAGCAGGTTGAGGGCTATGACGGCCGGATTGTGAGATTTTTGGGTAATATGGACGACTTTAACGCCCTTTGATTTGAGCAGACCTTCGTAGTCGCCGCCCGCGCTCGCATAGACCACGTCGCAACCGTTCTCGGCTTGCGCGCAGGCCAAGTCGATCGCGACGTGTGCGTTGCCGTGCCCATGATTGCAATGGTTGAGAATGTGGATGATGCGCACGGCCGGCTCCTGCACCGCGAGAGTTTCTCTCATGCGAAATCCGATAGATCGCTCGGCGACGTGGATTTCGGCTTCGCTCAAGTACCGCGCGGGTTTTCGATCGGTCTTCCGAATGGGTCATGCGGAAAACGTATCAAATTGAGCCTCGCGGTCATGAGAATTGCTTGTCCGTTCCGAAATATGCCCGCTCCGGACTCACTTCATCGCCCCGATATTGCTCGACAGGCCCGTCCTTGGAGGGAGTTCGCGTCCGGCGAGGGCAGCGGAGAGGGCGCCCTCGAGGAGGAGCGATGAGGCCACCGAGAGGTGGTTCGAGTCGCGGTAGCTCGACCGGCCGCCATCGGTGATCGGGCACGACAGTCCTTCGCATAAGATCAAAGACGGATCGACGACCTCCGCGCCGTATTCCCGGGCCACTTCCTCGAGCAGGAAACGCGCGTGGCCGAAGGCCTGCCGGTAGCCCTCCTGGGAGAGGCGCTCGCCTCCCGTCCAGCCCAGCGCCGCCGCGCGTGCGACGTAGGGTGCGACCGCCTTGCTGAAGGTGGGGAAGGGCAGGATGATCACGATGCGCTTGCCGGTGCGACGGATTGGGCCGAGCGACGCGCCGAAAGCCTCCCGAAACAGCCGAAGCCTCTCCTCGAGCGACCGCGTCGATGTGCAGGCCCCCGGCCAGGAGCAGAGATTGTTGTCGCCGTGACGGGCGGACCATCCGTCGATCCATCCCGTCCAGGACGCGCCAAGCACGACGGTCTCCACATCCGCCTCGAGCGCGCGCTGCAGGACAGAACGGTTGAACTCTCCGCAATGAAAGCCGGGCGTGCGCGAGTTCAAGCCGAGCAGGGGAGGGCAGCCCCCATAGGTCGCCATGATCACCTGCCGGCCGCCGGGCGGGTCGGCGGCGTTCCATCTCTGAAAGACCGGGTAGAGTTGCTCCAGGTTGGAGTCGCCCCAGGCGAGGATGAGCCCTCGTTTCGGCAGGTCGGGTGGGCTGTTCGCGCCCGCCCATGACATTGCGGAGACGCCGGGCCGGCAGTACCGGATCGGACCACCCGCCGCGAAAGCACTGAGCGAATAGTTGCCGCAGGCCGCCGGGTAGGGCCATTCACCGGCGATCGCCTCGTTGTCGGCGATGAACTGGCGCCTCCCAGGCTCGAACCGCTGCGGGAGGCCACCGCTCGCGAAGAGGCCGAGACCGAGGGCGCAGACCAGGGACGAGGCCGCTCCGCCCCCAACGAAGACCACGCTGTGCCTCGCCTTGGCGTACGACCTGCGGAAGGGAACCTCCACCCAGCGCCAGGACGCGGCGCCGACAGCGAACGAGGCCGCGATGAGAGTCACCTGTGCGCCGGGTTTGAATTCCTCCTGCGTCACGTAGCGGTAGAAAGCAAAGATGGGATGGTGCCACAGATAGAGCGAGTAGGAAATCTTGCCGATGAAGACCAGACCCGCGGCGGAGAGCAGGCGGTTGATCGGGGAGCCGGCCCTGGCACTGCCGACTATGACGAGCGCCGCGCCGAGGGTCGGCACCACGGCGGCGAGGCCGGGAAACCGCGTCTCGCTGTCATAGCGCAGGATTGGCCAGACGATCATGGCGAGGCCGACGAGGCCGAGCGCGTTGGGCGCCAGCGACGGAGGGCGGCCGGACCGCATGAAGATCGCCGTCATGCTTCCGACCAGCAATTCCCAGGCGCGCGTCGGAACGAGGTAGAAAGCCGCTTTCGGCGAGGCCAGAACCGCGACGAACGACAGAAGCGCCGAGCCGACCAGCACGACTCCGATTACGGCCGTCCTCCGCGGCGGGGACAGGCGCGTCAGGGCCAGCACGAAGACGGGGAAGACGAGGTAGAACTGCTCCTCGACACCGAGGCTCCAGGTGTGCAGCAGCGGCTTCTCGGCCGAGTCGGTGTCGAAGTAACCGGCCGAGCGCCAGAACGCCACGTTCGACAGGGAGAGCGCGGCCGCAACGGCGCTCAGACCGAGGCTGCGCAGATCGCCCGGGGTCAGGATCAATGCCCCGACCACCATCGTCACCGTCGTCATGACCGCGAAGGCGGGCAGAATCCGTGTGATCCGGCGATGATAGAAGGCCGCCAGCGAGAATTGGCCCGCATCGATCTCGCGAAGAATGATCTCCGTGATCAAGAAGCCCGAAATGACGAAGAAGACGTCGACGCCGACGTATCCGCCCGATGCCGCGCCGATCTCGGCATGGCACAGGACGACCGCCAGGACTGCGATTCCGCGCAGCCCGTCGATATCGGGGCGATAACTCATGGCAGACATACACGACGCCCTTGCGCAAGGGGAGGGCCGGGACGGCAGCCGGCCAGGAAACTAGGTTTGTGGTTTCGACGCGAGATGAATGAACATGGCGGTAATCGGGACGCGCAGGACGCCAGGCGCGCTGTTGAGCAGCGATCTCAGGCGGTCCACGTCGCTGTGCTCGAGACCCCTGAGCAGACGGACGAGGAGGAAGTAGACCGCGGCCGCGACGCAGACCGCGCTCACCATCCCGGCGATGCCGGGATTCACCTGGAGGATCAGTCGCGCACAGACGGCGCATCCGATCGCGGCGAGAAGCAGGCGCGAGAGATGCGCGAACGGGATCGGATAGCTCAGGCGCCGCAGGACGAACCACGCACTCAGCACGAACAGGTACAGCTGAACGAGCGCCCGTCCGAAGGCCGCACCGACCGTCCCTAAATGCGGGATCAGCAGGAACCCGATCAGGAGGGTCAGAGCGGCGCCCGAGAGATTGAGATAGAAGGAAAAATCGCTCCGCTCCATGCCGATGATCAGCCCGGCGAACAGCATCGAGTTGCCTCCCAGGCAGGACGAGGCGATCAGGATGACGGCTGGATCGGCCGCCTCGCCGAAGGCCTTACCGAAGAGAAGCGGCACGAGCTCCGGGGCGAGCGCCGCCGTTCCGAACGCCATCGGCAGGATCATGAACGCCATGAGGCGCGTGCCGGACGACATCATCTTCTCGAGCAGCGGGCGTTCTCCGGTACCGGCATGTTCGGAGAAGTAAGGGACCAGGCCGGCCGTCAGGAGGAGCGGCCCTTGGATGGCGAGGTTGGCGAGCGTGAACGCCGTCGAGTACAAGCCGACCGCCTCCTTGCCGTGGAAGTAGTTGAGGATCGCGACCTCGGGCCGGGCCACGATCAGGGCCGAGGCGAGAGTGCTGGCCCAGGCGAACAGGGAGTAGCGGCGCACTCGCCGACGCAGGTCCGGCGAAAGCGTCCCGCCGTAGCGGCTGACGGCGAACGGGATCGGCGCCGAGATGGCCAGTCCGACGACGTAGCCGAGCAGCGCCCCAGTGGCGCCCAACCAGTAGCAGCCGATCGTCGTCGCCGTGAGGCGCACGGCGGCGGTGTAGACGGCGAGCTTCGCCGCGATGTCGAATCGCTGTGAACCTTGAAAATAGCCGACGGTGAAGTTCGAGAAGGCCTGCGCCACATACAGGGCACCGACGATGACCCATTGGCTCGGATGCAGGCCGATCTCGTACCGCGCTGCCGTCGCGGGATCGACGTCAACGTAGATCGCCAGGACGATGAACGCCAGCAGACCCAGAATCGTAACGGTCGCGAAGGGGACGAGAAGGTAGCCCGCGAGCCGCTGGGCCGTTGCGGACGGCCCGGATCGCGTCAGTTCCGGAAGATACCGGGCGAGACTCGCATAGGCGCCGAGGTCGGTCGCCGCCGTCGCCAGCGACATCACCCACAGTGCGAAATTGAAGACGCCCGTTTCCGCCACCCCGAGCAGGCGCGCCACGACGATCGTCGTCGCGAAGCTTCCCAACGATCCCGAAAGGGCGGCCAGCACACCATAGAGGGTATTTCGTGCGAAGCGTTCCAACATGGCTCTCTGGATTCGATCGTCAGGCCGGGTTTCCGTCGTGCCCTTGCCGCATGGCCCGCGCGCAGGGACGGCGCCGGCATTCGCCCTCCGACGGCCTCGTCAGGGATGCTTGGTGCCTCCGCCTTCCGTCCTGCATAGTGCCTGCGAGTCCTCATCTCACCGTATCAGTTCTTCGAGACGGCCTCGCCCGCGAAGGGCGTCACCGGCCGTGCAAGGGGCTGGTGCATTTGCCGGAGGCGCCGAAACCGCCCGCTGTGAAACGCGTTCCTGATCATCGTCCGAAGCCGGAGCGCCCTTGGAATCGGCCATGTCGCCATGGTCAGCGCTCCGGCGACGACGCATTTGAGCCGGATCGAGCTGTATTCGCGCGTCGTCGGTTGCCGGTGCCGGAACAGGAGAACCGCGGAGGTCACGCCGGCGCTGTCGTAATAAGACAGGACGTAGTCCAGCGTCTGGCGTGCCAGCGGAATATGGTGGTAGACGATAGGATCCGGCAGGCACAGCCCGGCATAGCCTGCTTTCAGCACCCTTTCGTAGAAGTCGACTTCCTCGCCACCGATGCGCCGGTCGGGCGCCACCCCTAGTTCGGGGTCGTAGAGGAAGCGACGCTGCACCTCAGCCCTCACGCCATAGTTCAAGCCGAACGGAACTGCTCCGCGCGCAAGAGATATGGGCACCGGATCCGGCCCGAAATTGCGCACGGCGAGCAGGTCACGCAGGACTGTCGTGTTGGCGCGAAACCAGCCGATGGCGGGCTCTTCCAGGACGGCGACCGAGCCTCCACCAAAGAGGCTCATACCCGGATGGTTGCGAAACGCATCAGCATAGGAGCACAGCCAATTGCCGTCGACTTCGACGTCGTCATCCGTCCAGACCAGATTCCGGCCCCGAGCGGCGAGCACGCCGCGGTTGCGTGCATGGGAGAGGCCGGGCTGGCTCTCGACGACGCTGCGGAGGGGCAGGGATGAAACGAAGCTTTGAACGACCGACTGGGTTTCGTCGTTACTGTTGTTATCAACGACGACGATCTCCCAGGCCAAACCCTCCGGCTTCTTGGCACGCACGAGCGAGGCGAGGGTTCTTTCAAGCGATCTTGCGCGATTGCGCGTGCAGATCAGGACGGAGAGACTGATCTCGTTATCCGGATATTCGGTACTCATATCAGGTTCACCCATCCATCTACGGTCGGCACGGGCGCGCTAGTACTACAGTCGGGTTTGCCGAAACTCCCTTCGGGAGCCAGTCCTACCAGTCGCGCTCCGCCGTCGGATCCCGAAGGGCACGGACGCTTCGCTGTACGATCTCCGGCTGTAGTGCTAGAGCGCTTTTCGATGAAGTGGACACCGGTTCGTCGTCAAAAAGCGCGACGAAACAAATACCTAGGGTTGTGGCCGATCCAACGTGATCGGTCACGGCTCTAGGACGGTCATGGGCGGCGCGTACATCCCTTCGCGACGGCGTCATGTGGCCTCAGAGACGAATGACGCGTTCGGGCTGCAACCGCCCGCGCAGCAGATCGATGAGACCGAGCAGATTGCCGATCACGCGACCCCGCCGGTCCACATAGGGCTCCGGGAACAGGCTTCGCAGAAGATTCGCCGACACGTTGCGGCTGATCTGCGCGAGGGCGCGCCTGAGCGTGAAATTGCCTTTCCGCAGGATATAGATCGGGTTGGCGATCTGTGAGTAGCCCAGTCGCGTGCCTGTCTGCCGGCCGGCCTTCACGCCGAGGTGAACGCCCCGGAGCTCCGTCGCGCGGGCGATGCGGCCATACTTGGCGAGGCACCGGCTGAAATCGACGTCCTCGAGCCAGCCGTAGAGGGGGAGCATCTCATCGAAGCGGATGTTGTACCGATGCACCAAGTCCATCCTGGCGCTCATATTGCAACCGTAGCCGTTGTAGATGTCGTCGATCGCGCCGCCCCGTGGCGCCGCCGCAGCCGCGCGGATGGCCGCGCGAGCGGCTTCGACCGCGACGCCGCCCGTCGTCACGCCGTCGAGCAGTACCAGGCCGGTCAGCATCGCGATGTCCGGATGAAGCCGATGCAGCGCATCGAGCTTCAGGATGTATTCCGGGTCCATGATGAAGTCATCGTCGAGAAACAGGATGATCTCACAGTCGCGGCAGGCATCGATGATGACGTTGCGTTGAATGGAGGAGCCTCGCACGCCGTAGAGGGTCTCGACGCCGGGCGCCGTTTGCGCGGCTCCGACGGTATCGGCCGGGCTGGGCGCGCAGACGACGACGCGATCGGGGGGACGGACCTGCTCCCGGAGCGTCGCCAACGTCTCGCATAGGATGGCAGCACGGCCGGCCGTTGCGATCCCGATGGCGATCGTCAAGGAACCGTTGGGCGCCGGCATCAGCGCCTCCCGTCTCCGTCGTCCGGGGCGCGCCGCGCATAGGCCCAGACCATGACCGGAAAGTTCGCCTCATTGCAGCGCGAGCCGAAGAAGCCGCGCTTGCGCCACCGCTTGAAGTTGCCGACCACACAGGCCCTGTTCCCCCAGGAGCGCGTCTCGATGTTCGAGGGCAGGAACCCGCCTTCCTGGAGGAGGTGCGACAGGCCCGTCTCCGTCCAGCGGTTGCAGTCGATCGGAACGTTGTGAACCCGCACCAGGAACGGGGTTGCGATGATGAAGACCCCGCCCGGCCTCAGCATCGCGTGCACGTTCTTCACGGCCCGGTACGGCCAGGGCAGATGCTCGAACACCTGATCGGCGATGATGACGTCGAAGGTCCGGGGCAACGCCTGCGAGCAGATATCGAATTCCGGAAACTGCGTCTCGGCGTAAGATCGGAACGAGAAATTCTGCCGCCACTGTGGGCCGGCGGAAATTTCGAGAACCTCGAGATTCTGCGGTCCCAGCCGGTTCAAGTAGGCGAAGCACTCCTCGTACATCACCTCGCGGACCCAGTCCGTGGTGCCGAATCCAACCCGCTCGAGCGGTCTCCGGAGGAGCTGCTTCAGGGCCGGCCGCGAGCGGACGAAACTCACAAGAAAGCCCGCATCTCCGCTATCGCAGACGTTCTCCATCTATTTGATCCCTGCTTCTGGTTGTTTTGTGCTGCAGCGCCAGCTCCGGCGTCGACGTAAGATCGGCTCGGCGGCGACGGACCGTTGCGACGAGCGACTCGTGGGATGCTGTTCGCCACGATGTCCCCGGGCCGCATCGGCGTCAGGGGGGGCGAGGATCGTGTCCGGCCCGCCTCGTCCATTGCCGCCCTTAGAGCCGTTCCCGACCTGATTGCATCCGGTCGGCAGCTCTAAAGCTTTGATGTGGCCTCTCTGACGCCGAACCGGCCTCCCGACGGGAAGCGCTCTAGCTTTTTGATTTTGCCGCATTTTCTGCGACGAACCGGCACCCACTTCGTCAAAAAATGCTCTGGCCTTACCCTGCGACATCGGTGCATGCCCATACCCTCCCTGCCGATTGACTGCATGCCAGACTTCGCCGGAACCGCGAAATGCGGTGCGGTCTTCCCGCTTCTCATTCATCTCGTGATCTCGGAAAAGCATCTCCCACAACATTTGATATACCACCGCCTTCCGATCAGCCAAGAGCATATGTTCTAAGCTCTATCAGCCTGGATAAGGCGTCGCCATCAGGTATTAACCTGACAGGCTGGCGGCTTGGGACTAGGCAGAATCGCCCCGCGTGCCTCCGAATCCTCAATCCAAGAGGGGCGCCGTGACGACGCATGACCCCGTCCTCAGCCCCGCGGCGGGCGCTGTCTGCGGGCCGGACGCAGCATCGGACGGGCCCTGGCCGGGCCGGCGTCCCGCCGCGGATTCTGCCCGATCGGCCCCCGGTGCCCGGTTCCGAGGGCGCGAGAGGGCGCCCCAATGTCCGCGGCGCGATGGCCCGCGCTCCGAACCCATCAATCAGGACGCCAGGATCATCAGGGAGTAGCCGCCGAGGACGCGAACCGCCAAGTCGCGATTCGCCGCGTAGCACAGCCGACGCGGCAGGCGCATGAGCCGGCTGGTGACGGCCTGGTTCGGCAACTCCAAGCGGCTTGCCGTGTAATGATGATCGATGATCCGGTATCCGCAGTCCTTCAGCGTTGCGAGGATGCTGTCCTTGTAGAAATAGTGCAAATGACCGACATTGGCGCGCAGGTTCATGATCGGCCACCCTCGCAGCAGTGATTGGACCGACAGGTCGAGTGGGACATGAAAGATTTTGTACTGGCTTCTGCTTTTGATGGCTTTGAGGAATGCATTATAATCTTCGACGTGTTCGATAACGTCGATCAGCAGGATGATGTCATAGTGATCTTCGGAATCCTGCAGAAAGTCCTTGAGGAAGAATCGGACCGGATCACGCTCCTTTGCTTTCGCGCGGGCATAGGCCTGCGGCGCGATCTCGAATCCGCAAAGATCAACCCCCGGAAACGCGTTCGACAGATTGAGCAAAATATCGCCGGTTCCGCATCCGACCTCGCAAATATTTTTGAATGAGAGTTGATTTCGGTGTATGATTTTCTCAATATGGCTGGCTTTCCAAGGTGCATCCTCTTCGTGCCAAGTAGGGTTGCGATTGCTGTAGAGATCGGTCTCGTAGATTTGCCGCATCGTCATGAATCCCTAGTCAAGCATTCATGGACTGCTATACGCAGTGCCGTCTTGAGGATCCCAAGGAATCCCGGGTCGGTGTCAAGCCAGCTTGCCGTAGCTTTCGCGAATACTCCAATCGGTTTGAGGCCGCCGGATTTGTCCGGCAATCGGGCACTTGACGAGGCGGGCGGGGCCGTGGCGCTCAACGAGTTCGTCACCGAGCGAGGATCCTTCGCGACCCAATGCCCGTTTTCACGGGCCCGTCAGGTGGTCGGGCGCTTCAGCAGATCATGCGAGTAGCTGAAAACGTTCTCGCCGGCATGGACGTAATCGCGAGGGCCGGAATCGATCAGAGCCCTGTATATGGCATGCGCCGTTCCCTTCCAGGCGAACAGCCAATCGTGATGCTCGAAGACGATGAGGGGGAACGCTTCCACCCAGTCGTAGTTCGACCGGAACAAGGCGGTCTCGAATCCCTCGATGTCGATCTTGGCTATGAACGGGACGGTGTTCGGCACCTGACCGAGGGCATCCCTGACGGTGATCGTGTCGGTCTGCCCGGCGTTGCTCTCGACGGTCTCCCAGGCCCAGGGCGCGTCGGATACATTGGAGAGTGAAACCTTGTCTCTCCGGTTCGCGATCGCTGCATTGACCGGTATGATATTTTCATATGGAGCTGTGTTCTTCTTCAGAACAGCAAAGTTTTTCGGCTCTGGTTCAATCGCCACGATCGCCGCTTTCGGGAACTGCAATGAATACCACAACGAGGCGAGCCCGATATTGGCGCCGCAATCGATGATGGCGGGTGTCTTTCCTGCTTGCACGACCGTATCGTAGAATGACCTCAGCTGATCGGCGTGCTCGGCGGAGCGCTCAAGATATTCCTTGTCGACGAAAATCTGGTGAAAGACAGACCAGTCGCTTGTCGATACACGAAGGAATATGGGGTGGTCATATCCCTTTAAGGTCACCGACGAGGCAGACCACTTGGCGTTATGGCCGGCAGCTTTGGCGAGGAACTTCTTCGACGCCGCTTCGACACCCCGCACAAGACCCAGAGTGGACAGCAATTTCCGATAGCTGTGGATGGTTCTCAGGCTGATGATGGTCATGCTCGATGCTCGTATCATTTGCCGCCGAGCGGCCAACACGTCTCCGGACGTGTGGCCGGCGCGGCCGCGTAGACATGGACATAATCCACCAGGAGGGTCGATGGATCGGGGGTATTCTCGATCGAGAAGCCGGACCCGAGGGCGAGATTCACGAGCGGGTACATCGGGAGATCGAGAGCCTTGGGCGTCGCAACCCGCCAGATCGCAGCGCGATCCAGATAAAAGGTGATATCCTCGCGCGAGATCCACACCCCGTAGGTGTGAAAGTCATTCACCAGCGCTTCCGGCGGTAAACTCGTCGTCTTGATCAGATGTTGCGCAATGTTCGGGTCGCCGGACCACACATGAAGGGCCGATTGCATGGCCCTGGGCTCATGTCCATAGTATTCAAGCACATCGATCTCGACGGACGTCCCCTTGGCATCGGCCGGGCGAAGGGTGGTGAGCCAGAATGCTGGCCAAGTGCCAGGTCCCGGCGGCAGCTTCATCCGCGCCTCGAAGTAGCCGTACTGAGTGCCGCGCCCTGCACCCGTGTAATCGGATGCGGCGATCAGTCCCGAGCGCCACCGGCCGTCCTCGTTGCGCTTCGCGGTGATGCGCAGGATGCCGTCTGCGACCGCGAAGGGACCGCCCGGTCCCGGATCGGAGAACATGGCATCGCCGAAATCCCCATTCCAAGGCGTGTGGGCCGTCCATCGGGTGGCGCCGAGCTCCCGCGCGCTGATGCTTTCGGTCGTGAAATCATCCGTGAACACCGGCGTCAGGCCACAGGCCTCCCTTTCATCCCGGGTCAGGCCTTTCGCCGCGCAGGTCCCGCCGGCGGTCAACAGCAGCGCGGCCAGCACGACGCATCGCTTGTACATTCCGGCGACCATGCGAAACTCCGTTGTCCGTACCGAACCGACCGACGAAGCGGCCGGTCTCATCCCGTCGTTCCCGGTCGTCACGCAGCCTCGCCGATCCGAACTCGCCCCGCGCAAGGTGCCCGGAACCGGTGCCACCAGACCGCTTTCGACGCTCCTAAGCATCCTGGATCCTGACGCGCGTGTTGCGGAGCCGGCTGCGGCCGCCGGGGCACTCTCGGCACCGGGAGTGGTCAAGCCGGCCGGATCGCCCACTGAGTCGCAGCGGGGCGCCGTGAATGGCCGGTACCGGGCCCCCGCGCGGCGCGGCAGCGCCGAAGGGAGCGCGCCGGCCGCAATGGCCGCGTAGAGGAAGAAGTTCAGACCCAGGTCGATGAAAGCGCCGGCGACCGACGCCGCGATCACCTGGACGATACAGGCATCCCGGGCGCCCAGTCTCACCGCCCGCGCCACCGTGTCATCCGCATCGCCCCGCTTGAAGAGCGCGGCCAGAACGAAGGCGCCATAGCCGGCCGCCCCGAACGCGCCGATGCTGGCCGGCACCGCTATCAGCCAGCTCGATGCGCGCAGACTGCCGATGCCGGCTCCGAGCCACAGCGTGTCCCGGATCGCCACGATCGCCTGCCTGTTCCACGCGCTGCGCTCGATCCCGGAATCCGACGACAGCTTGTTGAACAGCGTGGCCTGGATCATGTCGTTGACGCTGCTGCTGACCTCCGGATTGAGCAGGATGGCGGCGACCAGGAGGGCCAGGAACGCGGGCGCGAGACCGAGCAGCATGACGATGTTGACCGTCGCGCGCCCGTTCAGAAGGCGGAACGTCCCGAGCACGAACTGGAGCGCGAGCAGGCTCGACAGGCCCACATAGCCGGTCGACGAGGTGGCGAACGTGATCGCAATCAGCGACAGCAGGGCGAGGAGGCCGGTCGCGCGTGGGGCGATCCCCTCGCTCCACAGCCGCAGATTGAAGGCCAGCAGCGCCAATGTCGTGTAGGCGAAGGCCCCGGCCTCCGTGAAGGAGCCGACGATGCGCTTCAGCCCGTTCACCTCCGTGTCGTCGAGCATCCGATAGGCTGAATTTCTGATGAACGATAATAGATCGGTCGTGCTCGTGTAGTAAGTCGCGAGATCGGCGAGGACGAAAAGCAAATTAACCAAGCTGCACCAGATGATCGCGCGCACGATCTCGTGCGCCACGCCGGGCCGGCAGGCATAGGCGCTGAAGATAAGGAAGCAGATCGCGTCGCCGACGAAGTAGATGGTTTGTGTGAGATTTGCCGCCGTGGGAGCGAGCGGGATCGTGAGGATGGTCGAGACCCCGTTATCCGCCCGAGCCGGCGAGAAGACGTAAGTCGCGCCGGCGAAGAGGCGGGGCATGATGATGGTGACGCCGATTCCGTAGCAGACCGTGAGAAGGAGCCAGAAGCCCGCGCTCGGAAAGCGCACGGTGCTCAGGCTCTCGCGGGCCAGGGCGGGCCGCAGGACGAGGTCCAGGGCGATGAAGGCGAGAAGCATGTGGGACGGCTGGATATTCGCGCCACCCAGGGCGGTCAGGAAGGCCGCGCCCGCGGCCCCGAGCAGCGCGAAGCACATGAAGATCGCGATGGTCGCAGACGGACCGAGCGCGAGACAGGCGAAGCCTGCCAGGATGGTGATCAGACCGATCGGCTCGATCGACATGGGACGTCCTTCTCAGGCTGTCACGATCCGGGGCGCGACGCGTCACCCGCATTCGTGAGCCGGGGTGTGGATCGGACAGGCGCCGCACGGCCCCATCACCCAGGCGCGAGTTCGGCGCGAGCGTCGGCCCGTTCCTCGGCGGGGCGCCGCACCGGCACGATGCCGTCGGCCTGCGCCATGGCGTCGAGGTAGATTTCGGCCGATCGCTGCCACGAGAAATGCGTCGCCCTGAGGCGGCCGCGCTCGACCATCTCGGCCCGGAGCGCCGGATTCCGGTGCAGCCTCATGATCGCCTCGTACCATCGATCGGGCGAAAGGGCCGGCGCATAGAGTGCCGCATCGGCGCATACCTCCGGCAGACTGGCGCGGTCCGAGACGACCACCGGGCAGCCGATCGCCATCGCCTCCAACGGCGGCAAGCCGAAGCCTTCCGTCAAGGACGGAAAGGCGAGGCACAGGCTGCGGGCCAACAGGGCGGAAAGTTCCTGGTCCGACAGGCTGCCCATCCAGACCGCTCCGGCGGCGTTCCGTTCAAGCCCGGCATCGCCGTAGACATGGGCTTCTTTGTTCCCGACGATCGCCAGGCGCAGCCCGCTCGCCGCCAGGTCCGGCGCGATCTTGAGGAGCGTCGCGATGTTCTTGTGCGGGGCCAGGCTGCCGAGAACGACGACGGTATCCCGGTCGCCCTCGGCCGTGACGGGCGCGCCCGGCCCCCATCGCAGAGCGTGCTCATGCCCGTTCGGTGCGATCACGATCTTGTCCGGGCCCGTGATCCGGGCCCGCGCAATCTGCTCCGCGGAGAAGTGCGAGACCGTGGCGATCGTCCGACTGACCCGCCCGAGCAGCGGCAGCAGCAACCGGTAGAGAAGCCGGAAGCCGCGCGAGTAGCTTTGCGGGAAGAGAAAGACGTTCAGATCGTGGATGCACACGATCTGCCTGCGGCCGATCACCGTGCTGGTGTTGCACAGGCTGAGAATGCGGCCCCTTGACCAGAGCGGCAGGACGATCTGTTCCCAGAGGTGGCCGGAGAGGCCCTGGGCCTCGCGAACGGAAATCGCGCGCAAATCCGGAAGGGGAGCCGCCCCGGCAGGCACCAGGATCTCAACCGCAAGGTCGCGCGCCAGGGGATGTCCTTCATGGATCAGCCGGTCGAGGGCCAGGACGGTCTCGCGCCCATAGCGCTGGACCCCGGTCATGCGTTGGGTGAGAAAGCGCCCATTCACCGTCCAGTACCGTGTCATCGCAATCCGCCTCGTGCCCAGGTCAGGGGATGGGTCAACACCAAGAGCGCGATATCCCTCCGTGACATGATCGCCGCTGTCGCTCACCCCAGCTCGGCCGATCGGAAACCTGCGCCGTGCACTGTCCGGCAGCATCAAACGCGAAGATCGATCGGCGGTGGTCTGCGCCGGTCGGGGGCGCAGCGTCCCAGAGCAGAATCCGTTCACGGTGGACCGGCTTCTGCCCCAGGCCTTTGAGTTTGCCGCATTGTCTGCGACGAACCGGCATCCATTTCGTCGGACAAGGCTCTAATGAGTGAGGACGTGTCGGCCCTTGTTAATGATGACGCCGAGGATCTTGACGTTCGAGCGGTCGAAACTCCGAAGGGCGGTCGCAATCCGGTAGGATGGCAGGCGGCCGAAGCCGATCACGACTGCGATGCCATCGAGATGGCCGGCGACCGCCCGCGTGTCGGGGGCCTCCTCTAGCGTCGGAAGCGCGATCAGGACCACGCTGTAGAACTTCCGGCAGGTTCCCAGGAGCTCGCTCATGCGCTTGGAGCCGACGAGATCCTCGGACGCGCCGGCGGTCGGGCTCCGGGAGGCCGGGATGAAGTCCGGCTGACCCGGAGCGCCACGGATCAGGACCTGCTCGAGGGTCGTTTCCTCGTTCAGCAGCTCGTAGAGGCCCATATTCACGGTCCGCTGCAGCGCGCGGGTGAGACGGCGGTGGCGCAGGTCGGCATCGATGACGAGCGTGTGGGACCCCGAGGCGGCGAAGGCCCGGGCGAGATTCGCGATCGCGGTGGTCCGACCCTCTCGGCTGGTGACCGCCGTGACGCCAATGCAGACCAGCGGGCCGCCCGTCTGCTGGAGTTGGATGCTCGTCTTGATCTGTCGTACCGCCATCGAGAACGGAGAGAGCGGGTTGCGCGCGAATTCGTTGGCGATCGAGGGCCAGCAGCGGAACCGCAGGTTGGGAAGGACGCCGAGGACGTTGAGGCAGAGGTCGCGCTCGACTTGACCCAGCGTCCGGATCGAGGTGTCCAGGCTGCGATGGACGGCCGCGCTCACGAGCGCAACGAACAGGCCGAGGAGCGCGGAGAAGGCCAGAATCAGCGACTGATGAGGCCAGCTCCGCTTCGACGGCAGCGCGGCCATCGTGATCACGCGGGCTTCCGGGGTGGCCAACTTCGTCACGTCCAGCGTGCCGGTCCGGACCGCCTCGTCCGCGGTCGCCCACTGATCTCTCAGAAGGGAGATCCGTTGCTCGAGGAGCTCGCTGCCATTCTTCGCCGCATCGATCTTGGAGCCGAGCAGATCCTGAAAGTAGGCAGCCGTGATCGCGTTGCAGATGCGGGCCGCGGCGACCGGATCCTCCGACCAATAGGAGATTTCGAGGACATAGGATTGCCCGATACGCCGCACCTGGAGGCGGTCTAGCAAGTCCCGCATCGCCATCGTCGTGCGATCGGGCGGGGTGGCCACATCCCCGTTGCCCAGGATGTAGCCACGCAAGCTTGAAAGCACCGAAGCTTTCAGCTTCTCTTGATTTTGATTCTCGTCAAGTTGCATCGCTCTGACGACGCGTCTTGAGGTTTGTTCGGATTTGATGATCTGGATCTGGTTCTCGATCTGGCTGCTGTCGAGGCTGTATTGCGCGTAGCTGACGTCGGACGTCGCCGCGAAGCCGGATGCGCGGCGCGACTCGATCAGGATCTGCGAGGCGGCGGCGTAGGTCGAGGGCGTGACCAGGACGTAGGCTTCGCCGAGAGCGACGCAGCACGCCATGCACGAGATGATGAGCAAAACGTAGCGGCGCCAGAACGAGATGACATCGCGCGGGCTCAGGCGCTGGTCGACCGGCGAGATCGCCCCAGACAGTTCGGACAGCGGAATTCTAGGGCTAATCTGCAGCATGAGTCAGTTCTGATCCTGAAGGGTGATGCCTCGGAGGAAGCCGACCGTGACGTCTCTGGACGCGGTGGTCACTGCGTCGCGGCATCCGCGATGGCTCTGGCGCTGCCGCTGCGCGGCGCGAGATTCTGCGACGCCATGGGCTGGCTCGCCCGCGTGAGCGGCGCCCGGCGCCGCCTGACCTGGACGATGTCACCCGGTTCGAGCGGCGTGCTGTCGGATGCGTCCCGGGTGGCGGCTCCCGCGGCTTCGGCGCGGACGATCTTGAATTGGAGGTTCGCCGTGCTTTCCCGCGTAGCCTCCTCGGCCTCGGGGCCGGACACCTCAGCATTGAAGGCGAGGCGGTCGGCGGTCACGATCCGCTCCCGCAGCTCGTTGAGCTTGGCCTCGACCTGGCGAAGTTCGATCAGGATCTCGGCCCGCCGCTGGTCCCGCAGTTCCAAGATGTTGCGTTCGAGCCGGGCGCGCTCCTGCTCCGCCCTCACGCGGGCAATGCCGATGTCGAGCCGCGCGGTCTCCATCTGCGCCACCGTCTGCTCCGTCGTGAGCTGGCGCGTCCCGATGGCGAGTCCCTTGCTGGCAAGCGCCCGAACGTTGTCGCGCTCGCTCAGGGCGAGGGTGAGCTGACGCTCGAGGCCCGCATCCTTCGCGTTGAGGGCGGCGACCTCCTTGTCGAGCAGGACCTTGCCCTGCGTCAGATTCTCGATCTTCGACGAGACGGAGTTGCGCCGCGATTCGAAGATGAGCTGCTCCTCGCGAACGGCGTCGCCGGCTTCCGGAGCGGCGATCGGGTTCAGGAGGTCCTTAGGAAAGTCGATGCGGGCCTGATCGTCCGCCTCGGCCTTGAGGCGTGCCTGCTTGGCGGTGAGCGACACCTGTTCGGCGCGCATCACCCGGAGGTCGCCTCGCGCCAACGTCGCGTCGCGCTCGAGCCCGGCCGCCGTTGCGCCGAGGGGGCGGTACGCGCCCCCCGCGATCGCCACGGCCTGAAGCACGGTGAGGCCCGGACGGAACGGGAACTCGCCGGGATTGGCGACGTCGCCGGTGATGTAGAACGGCCGGTACCGCGACACTTCCGCAGCCGCCACGGGGCGCTCCACAAGGCCGAGCCGCTTCTGCAGCTGCTCGGAGACTGCGTTGCCGAGCTGTTCGGGCGTCATTCCCTCCGCATCGATGTTGCCGACCAGCGGCAGCGAGAGCTGGCCGGAGGCGCCGATCGTGAATTCGGTGTTGAGGGCCGCCCAGGAATAGGTCTCGGCGCGCGACGCGCGCCACTCGAACACGATGAGGCGAACCTTGTCCTGTGGACCGAGGCGATACTCGGCGGCGTGTGCAGGAAGCCATCCGAGCAGAAGGAGCGGCGCGAAAGCGAAACGGTGCAGCATCGGATGTCCTTTGCGAGCCTTCGGGGCGTTCGAAGGCCGGGGCGGCTACGCTACGAAGCAGGGGGGTGGCTGACGGCAGACGCGCCCCCATGATTGGGAGACGAGCGGCAGGGTGTCACGCGAAGGCACGGCCCAAGCCGGCTTCAGGCGGCATCGATGCCGCGTTCTGGACGACCCCTCTCTCCAGGCTGGCGTAGCGGTCGATCGCGACGTGCATCTGCTGCTTGAAGCGGCCGATCGTGAACCGGTTGGCATGGGTCCGCAGAACGGAGGGTTCGAAGGACAGGCCATCGAGCGTGTCGATCGCCGCGTTCAGGCTCTCGACGCTCTGCCGATGGAACAGAATGCCCGTCACCCGATCGATCACCGTCTCGAGGGCGCCGCCGCGGCCGAAGGCGACGACCGGCCGGCCGCTGGCCATCGCCTCGACTGGGACGATCCCGAAATCCTCCTCGCCGGGGAAGATCAGGGCGCGGCAACGGGCGTAATGATGGCGGAGCACCCCGAAAGGCTGCGGGCCCAGGACCGTGACGTTTGGACCAGCAAGCCGCTTGAGTTCGCCGAGCATCTCCCCGCCACCGATCACGGTGAGGCGCCGGCCTGACATGTTGAAGGCCTCAACGGCGAGGTCGGGGCGCTTGTAGCGGACGAGTTCGCCCACCATCAGGTACTCGTCGCCGACCTCCTGGGGAGGGGCCAGCTCGAACGCGTCCACGTCGACCGGCGGATGCACGACCTGCGCCTCGCGGCGATAGTAGCGGCGGATCCGTTCCGCCACGTTGCGGGAGTTCGCAACAAATCCGTCGACCCTAGCGGCCGAGCTTTCATCCCACATCCGCATATAATGTGAAAGAACAGGCATCGCTATTCTGGAAAAAAAATCGCCACCATTCCTGTAATCATGATACATGTTCCAGATGTACCGCATGGGTGAATGGCAATAGCAGATATGAATAGAACCGGGGGGCGGCACGATGCCCTTCGCAGGTCCGGATTCACTGCTGAGGATGAGGTCGTAACCGCGAAGATCGAGGTGTTCGAGCGCGAGCGGCATCAGCGGAAGGTAACGCTTGTACCACCGCGCCGGTTGCGGCAGCCGGGAGATGAAGGATGTGCGGATGCGGTGGGCCTTGATCTCATCCGTGATGCTGTCCGGGGACACGACATGCGTGAAGAGGTCGGCTTGTGGATACATCTGGCAAAATGCCTCGAGGACCTTCTCCCCGCCCCGCATCCCGACGAGCCAGTAATGGATGATCGCAACCTTCATGATCCCTCCGATGACCGAAGCGCCGCGTCGGCCTTTGTGTCCACGCGGGCCACGGGGCTGCCCACGCCCGCTTTCGCACGTGGAAGCCCCGCGACCGTCGCGGGGCTTCCACGATCGTTGGCCGGGATAGGGCTCCAGGGCAGTGCGGAGCGGGAGCGGAGTTGACGTGGCGTGCGCTCGCACCGTTGCGCGTTGAGCCACGCGATCGTCCGCATGCCCGCGTCGAGGCCATAGACCCAGGCAAAGCCGGCGATCGTTCCGAGTGCCCGGCTGATCGCCAGGAGGCCCACGGAATGCGCCGGTCGGTCGCCTGGCCCCCTCGGCTGCTTCCCGAGCTGGATCGGGGGCGAGGGATCAATTTCGAGCATGTCGAAACGCTCCCGCTCTGAACTGTTCTGCTCCCCGACCGGCCCCGCCGCGCAAGGACGCCGCTGCCGCGGATCATCTGTGGTCCTGCCTGGAGCATTTTCCGACGACGAGGATGCCGGTTCGTCGCAGACAACGCGGCAAGCTCAAACGCCTGGAGCCGAAGCCGGTCCACTCTGACTGGCTTCTGCTCTAGTAGACCCCACGCGAGCTGATCACGGCCGGGATGGTCCGCAAGATGATCCGAATGTCCTGCATCAGGGACCATGTCCGGACGTAGGCTCGATCCAGCTTCACCCGCTGCTCGTAGCTGACGTCATTCCGTCCGCTGCATTGCCACAAGCCGGTCAGGCCCGGCCTGACGGATTTGTAGTCGGCGAAAGCGGCACCATAGCGCGGAATTTCTTCGGCCACGATGGGGCGTGGACCGACAAGGCTCATCTCGCCGCGAAGGATGTTGATGAGTTGGGGAAGCTCGTCGAGACTGGTCTCGCGCAAGACGCGCCCGAGCGGGGTCACGCGGGGATCGCGCGTGAGCTTGCGCCGGGCGTGCCATTCGCACAGAGCGGCTGGGTCCTCGGCGAGATGGCGCGTCAGAACCTCGTCCGCGTTCACCACCATGGTGCGAAACTTCAGGCACGCAAAGCGGGCGCCGTTGCGGCCAATGCGCTGGTGCCGGATGAGGATCGGTCGCCCTTCCAGGATCAGGATGGCCAGGGCGGTCATCGCGAGCAGGACGCTCAACAGGACCAGGGCGAGCGTCGCCGCCACGACGTCGACCGCCCGTTTCAGGCGGTGAGCCGCAGGCGTGGCCGCGGAGCGCGGCAGCCCCGCCGCTTCGACAGCCGAAGACTCGGGCATGCTTTTCATGAGCAGACAGTCCTCCACGCCGAATGGCCGGTACCCCCCGCCCGGCAGAGCCCGAGGCCTGATCCGAAACGAGCCGCGCAGCCGGCCGGACCGGCGCTGCGGTTCAGGTGTTGGTTTCCCGGTCGGGCAGGCTTCACGCGCTGTGTTGTGCGTTAGCAACAAATTAACTATCAAAGGGGGAGATTGTTGCCCAGCCTATTTCGGGGTTCTTGGTGTAAGGTTAGATTGGTCAATCTGTCGGGGTTTTCCTGACGGCGTCGGAAGATGGGCAGCGGACGAAGGCGAAGTCTGCTCCTCTTGGGTTTCCGGCGCGCGGTGCGGTATGAGTGGTCCGCGGGGGCGTCTCGATCGGGCAGACCGCAGGCCTGCGAGCCCGATCGCGGGAAGTCGGAGTTGAGGATGCTGGCGTTTGCGGTCTGCCTTACCCTCGCGGGCGCGACCCTCAGCATCTTCGCCCGCGTGCCGGCGCTCCTGGCGGTGCTCGGGTTGACCCTGCTGGCCATCGTCGCGGCGAGCGGGCTTCCGCTCGTTGGCCTCGACACATCGCATCCGCTCCCCGTCAACCTCATCGTGGCGGTTGTCGCTCTGCAGGTGGGCTACGGGCTGGGCGTCATCCTGCGTGCCAGTCTGATGCGTTTTTTTAAGGAGCCGTCGGCCGACGTCACCCAGCAGTCGGCACAGGACGAGACCCGGAACCAATGAGTTTCGTCGGGCACAGGTCCGCTTATTTGGACGCGTGTCGCAGAGAGATCTCTGGACCAAGCTCGCGAAATGCCGCTGCCTTTTGTCACGCTGCCATGCGAACAACTCGCTCTCAGATCAGCCGTTAGCGCTGAACACTGACGTGTCCGAGAGCAATGCGTATCAACATCGCAATTATGTCTTCCCGTGCGTCGTTTCTCTAACTGAGATCATTGCATCGGCGACTGAAACCAACCCTGCAGCATCGCGTACTGGACGATCTTGGCGCGAGTACGAATATCGAGCTTCTCGGTCGCGCGCATCTTGTAGGTCTCGACGGACTTTGCCGTGACACCGAGTTTGCTCGCGACCTCCTTGTTGGTGAATCCGAGGGCGATCAGCCGCACGACCTCCCGCTCTCGGTCGGTGAGCATCGGGACCGTGCGCGCTCCTGTGCGCGGCATGATGTCGCTTGTCGAAACGAAGCGATCGGCGATGGCGGGGTCGATATAGAGGCCGCTCCCGCTGACTGCCCGGACGGCCTGGACCAGGTTCTCGCCCGCGGAGCGCTTCAGCACATAACCCCGGACCCCCGCTATCAGAGCTTCGCGCACATAGGTGCGATCCTCGTGCACGCTCAAGATGACGACGCGAGTTGGGGAGACCTCAGCTGCGAGATGCTGAGCCACGGCGATCCCGTGCATCTCGGGCATCGCCACATCGAGCACGGCCACGTCGGGCCGCGTCTCGGTGATCAAGCGCAGCGCGCGCGATCCCGAAGTCGCCTCGCCCACGATTGTAACATCGGCTGCGTCTTCTAGCAGAGCGCGAACGCCGCCTAGAAACACCGGATGATCATCAGCGAGAAGTACCCGTACGTACTTGTCGGCAGAGAGCTTCATGTCAGGTGTCCCTTCAAAGGAACTCGCGCCACAACTCGCGTCCCTCCGTCCGGTCGAGTCTCAATCTCCAGCCGTCCTTGAAGATCCGCGATTCGCTCGTTCATTCCAGTGAGGCCGTGTGCATCTGACTGGCCTCGATTTGCCCCCTTTTTAACAGCCGCGGATGTGAAACCTGCCCCGTTGTCCTCGATCATTACGGCTATGCATCTTGTTGTGCAACGCACCGTGACGGATACCTGATCAACCGTCAATGCATGTTTGGTAATGTTCGTGAGGGCCTCCTGCACGACCCGGTAGAGTGCCGTCTCTACGGCTGGAGCGAGCGGCACGTCGCAGGTCGTAACCGTGAATGCAACCCGACATGCGCTGGCGACCTCCCAGTCGGAGATCAGGGCGCGCAACGCCGGCACGAGTCTAACATGATCGAGCACCGCCGGACGAAGCCCCGCCGCGACTCGATGGAGATCCCGCGCGAGCTGGTCCGCGAGATCGATCGCGCTGTCGAGGCTTCCTGCGGCTTCCGGCGGAAGGCGCTGCTTGAGCCGCGTGAGCGTAAGCTTGAGAACAGCGATCCCCTGGCCTGCTTGATCGTGCAGCTCACGGGACAGACGAACCCTTTCTTCCTCCCGGATGCATGCCGCGCACTGGAGAGCCGCGGCGCGATCCTGGCGAAGCACGTCGACGATTCCCGCCATCTGCCGAAGCTGCCGGCGCAGGCGTTTTCGCTGCCTGAGCAGGCGCTGGGTCGCGAGAGTCACGCCAGAACAGGAGCGCACGCCGGCCGGTCCGATAGAACCGGCAGATCAATGCTGCTGCCCGCGCGAGGTCGGCACGGCAGCCGACCTGCTCGTGAAGTAAGCCGTGTCATACTGCACATGATCTTTTGCAATCAGCTCTCCTGTGATTCCGACGCGACCACCGCTCGGCGTTAATACCGCTGCTGCGAAGCGCAATCAATGCCACCCATATTCGGGGGCGTGCTGTTGCATTCCTCGTGTGGAAAAGCCTCCTCCAAGGGAAACGATACTGCATTTCTCGGCGGTGAGACAAAATAAGGTAATTACTCAGGGGATTTTGCAGGGTGCACGGCCGGGGGCGCCGCCCTTCATGCTGGCGGGGTGAGGTTGAGGGCGGTCAGGCGGTGATGGTGGTGAGCAGGGTGGCAAAGGCGGGCGCGTTCGTCTGGAGGGCGGCGGTGGCAATCACCGTGCGCACATCCGCCTCGCCCTTGGCCGACCACATCGCCCGGTAGCCGTTCGTCACCTTGCGCTGGATCACCGCTGGCCGCAGATCGCGCTCGCAGGCATTGTTGGTCGCGGCGACTTGGCCGGGGAAGGCGGCGAAGGTGAGCAGCTGATCGCGGGCGCGGCGCATCTTGGCCTGGATCTCGCGCGCCAGATCGCAGGTCACCGGAGCGCCAAGGATCTCGGCCAGAGCTCGCTCTAGCTGTCGGCGCTTGGTGGACACGGTGGAGGTGGCCAACCGCGTGATGTCGCGCGCCAGAGCGAAGGCCTTCTCCAGCCACAGCTTGAGCCGCAGCGCCACCGGATCGCTGCCCGTCTCCAGCGCGTAGGTCACGTCGCGCGCCAGATGCGCCAGGCAGGTCTGCTGGCGGTCCGTATGCCCCTGCTGGGCCGAGTAGCGATCAGAGAGCCATGCCGCCGGCCGATGCCCGGCCATGACCTCGCGCACCACCGAAGCCGCCCGCGTCGGCGCGGCGTGATGCACCACCGCCTCCTCGCAGCGGAACACCCAGTGGGAGCTGGTGCTCCCTTCGATCCGCACGCCGGTCTCGTCGCAGGTCACCACCTCGGCCTGCCGCAGTTTGGCCAGTGCCGCCTCACCGCCGGCGGCGACACTGGCCATCTGGCCCGTGCCTAAAATCAACGCGGGGTCCCATGCGGGAAATTCAGACAGGCATCCGACACAACACGGCTCGCCGCGGCGGGCTGAGTGGGTAGGTCAACTCTGGTCGATGCCAATGCCGCGCTCGTTCAGGGCGGCGCGCAACTCGCTGAAGCGGACCATGTACGGGCGAGCCAAGCTCGATTTGCTCCGCGCCCGCGTGCTCGCCGCGCGAACCGCCGTGCCTGCATCAGAAATGATATTGGTGGCGAATTCGGCGCGGCTCCTGCGATGAGAGGACGGCTCGCGCGCCGCATCTCAGCGACGATGCGGCCCCAAGCCAGCCAGGGGTGGGTGATGTCGCTCGACACGACGCGCACGTACGTCGTGCCGGACCAGACCGCGCAGGTCGCGCGGGCGCTCTTTCCGACTGGCACTCCGGTCATGCGCCTGTACGACGACCTGCACATGGTCGTTGAGGATCGCGACTTCGCCGACCTGTTCCCGGCCCGGGGGCGGCCCGCAGAGGCGCCGGTCCGGCTCGCGCTCGCGACGCTCCTGCAGTTCAGGGAGGGGCTGACCGACCGGCCAGCCGCTGACGCGGTCCGCACGCGGATCGACTGGAAGTATCTGCTGTGCCAGGAGCTGGCTGACGTCGGCTTCGACCACACCGTCTTGAGCGAGTTCCGCACGCGCCTTCTTGCGCACGGGGCGGAAAGCCGGCTCCTCGACGCGACCCTCGAACTGGCGCGAGGGCGCGGGCTGCTGAAGGGCGGCGGACGCCAGCGCAGCGACTCCACGCACGTCCTCGGGGCGATGCGCACCATGAGCCGGCTCGAAGTCGTCGGGGAAACATTGCGCCGCGCGCTGAACGCGCTGGCGACGGCGGCGCCCGACTGGCTGCGCGCGTGCACGACCCCGACGTGGGTCGAACGGTACGGGCTTCGGGCGAGCGAGTTCCGGCTGCCGAAGAGCGAGGCCGGGCGTCGGGCGTGGGCGGTGCAGACCGGCGTCGATGGGTTCACGTTGCTGGCTCTCGCCACGGCGGACGGCGCGCCGCCCGCCCTGCGGGACGTCGCTGCCCTCGAGACTGTGCGACAAGTCTGGGTGCAGAACTTCCTCGTTGAGCACGGGCCGGAGGGCCCCCGCGTCGCTTGGCGCACGAACGATCAGGGGCCGCCGTCGGGTCGGTCCATTGGCTCGCCGGACGACGCGGAGGCGCGCTACGCGACCACGGGCGCGACGGTGTGGAGCGGCTACAAGGTGCAGCTGACCGAGACGTGCGACGAGGGCACCCCGAACCTGATCACCAACGTCGAGACGACGACCGCCGCGGTCTCGGACGACGCGACGCCCTCGACCATCCACGCGGCGCTCGACGCACGGGACCTGCTCCCGAAGACCCCCATCGCCGACACCGGCTTCGTGAACGCGGCGCTGTTCGTTGACGCCCGGGAGCGCTACGGGGTCGATCTGATCGGCCCGACGCGCGGCGACCGACCGTGGCAGGTCCAGGCCGGCGCCGGGTTCGCCGCGCGGGACTTCGCCATCGACTTCGCTCAGCAGCGTGCGACGTGTCCGGCCGGCAAGGGGAGCCAAAGCTGGACGCTGGCGCTCGCCCGCGGCACGACGCCGGTGATCAAGATCAAGTTCGCAGTCGCCGACTGCCAGGCGTGCCCGCTCCGGCCGCAGTGCACGCGCTCGACCTCGGCACGCCGGGCGATCACGATCCGCCCCGAGGCCCAACACGAGGCGTTACGCGTCGGGCGGGCGCGGGAGCAGACCGCGGACTTCGCAGCCGAGTACGCGCGGCGGGCCGGCGTCGAGGGCACGATTGCGCAGGGCGTGCGGTCATCTCGGCTTCGGCGGACGCCGTACTTCGGGCACGCAAAGACGCACCTCGCCCACCTCATGACGGCAGCGGTGATGAACTTGGCGCGATTGCTGCGGTGGCTGGCGGACGAACCGAAGGCGCAAACACGGCACTCAGCCTTTGCGCGGCTGCATCCACTCGCGGCCTGACTGAGCCGCACCGAATTCGCCACCAAACTCGAAATGCAGGAGAGCCAGTTTCACTTCGGTGGCTACAGATTAGGAAGTGGAGAGCCGACCAAGGCGCTGCCTCTGGCCCAACTGCGTCAGGCATCCGGCGCTCCACGCCCGTGCATCTAGCACGAGTCCGATGGAAATCAACTTAGGCACATCATTGCTCCCGATCGGCTTGCGCTTGACGGCGCGCCTGAGATCTCTCGCAATTGTAATCCTCGTCCAGCACTTGACGTCGGCATAGGGTTCATGCTGCAGTGCAGTGAGAACAGACTAGATGCAATCTACATGCAGGTCATGGCCCATCCTGAACGCGTCTAACATTTGTTAATCAGAGCGGGCTTGCCTGCTCACTGTTGGGTGCGGCTCTCACGACGGCGAGGAGACCGGGATGACATTGCAAGAAAACAGCTGTACTCGCGTCCTGGTAGCAGATGCTCATCCTCTTCTACTTCGCGGTGTGCAGCACTTACTGCGGCACGAACCCGATCTCTCAATCATCGGCGAAGCCATATCGGGCGCCCAAGCCCTGCGTCTCGCCAGCGATTTGCAACCTGACATTGCTATACTCGACGTCGCCTTGCCCGGCCTGCATGGGAGCGAGATCCGCCAACGGCTCGCCGAAAGGGCCGCCGGCACGCGGGTTATCATCCTGAGCGGGACGGAGGAGCCCATCTGTGCCCAGCGGGCCTTAGCGGCCGGTGTGTGCGGCTACGTGCTCAAGCGCTCGGCACCGGAGACGTTGCTCCACGCGATCCGGGCGGTGCGCACCGGCGGCTTGTACCTGGATCCCACCATTGCCGGGCAGCTTGTGCCAGCAGGCGGCCCGCCAGCGACGCGGACGAGCGGAATTGACGGGTTCTCGGCGAGTCTCACGAACCGCGAGCGCGAGGTCATCCGGCTGATCGCGCTGGGCTTCACCAACAAAGAGATCGCGGGCAAGCTCGGCATCACGGCGAAGTCGATTGAGACTTACAGGACGCGAGCGAGCGAGAAGCTCGACATTCGCACGCGTGCGAAGATTGTGCAGTACGCTATGGCGCAGGGCTGGTTCAGAACCGAGTCCGGTAGCTCAGTGCCCGAAGCCTGAACCAAGCACTCGGATACCAACTGGGCCTATGAAGGGCGGAGCGCTGACCAAGGCGTTGCCTCCGGCCCGACCCAGTCAGGCATCCAGCGCTCCGCTGCCATGATACAATGCATGAAGTTGTTAACAAACCGTTAACGCGCTTGGCGGAACTCTACATGAGAGCGCACCTGGGAGACCTGCGGGAGCGTGACCCCGGACGCCATCATCAGCTTGGAGGACGGCAAGCCCTACAAGACGCTCAGGCGGCACCTTGCCGGACGCGGGCTAACATGCGCTGCGAGGGGTCGCTTTAGGTCAGCCTCGCCCACTTGGCCGGAAGACTGCCAAACGCCGGAGCCGCGAAAGGAAGCGATGCATCCGATGGGGGAGGGGGCTGAGCCTGGCCTTTGCCGCAGCCGGCCTCCATCTGAACCCACGTTCCCCATCACCGAACCTCGCAGATGAGATGCCTTTCGCTCTCGGCGCTCGCTGTTCCGTGGCTGTTCTGAGAACGCTCTTGCGCCCTGGATTACAATCTAAGTCTCTGACGTCGCGAAAATTCCCGGTGCTGGCGGCTGGCGATCACGCGCCACTTTGACCGAATTTCCGCGTTTTCCGTGTTTTGGTCGACCAGATTGGTTTGCAGCTGACTGGCAGCACCACCAATCAAATCAAAGACTTAGCTTAAATTGACGATCCCAGCACTCGCGCCGGGGTACGCTACGGGTAACAGCGCTACCCAGCACCTCTGCGCGTGAGCTGCCACTCCCGCGGCATTCTGCTCTCCAAGCCCAGTCCCATATCGGTCCTCCGCTGACCTCGTGAACGTAGCTCTGGTCTGAGAGGGGCGGCTGTCAGCCGGTGATGGTGCTGAGCAGGGTGGTGAAGGGGCTCGCCTTGGACTGAACGGCGGCGGTGGCCACCACCGTGCGCGCGTCCGCTTCGCCCTGGGCTGACGCACACTCTACTTCATCCAGGGCGAGATCCCCGAGCGGTCTACCAGCTCTTGAGCCAAGCCTATGGCGCAGCCAACCTCGCGCTGGGCACCGCCATCGCCTTCTGGCTCGGCTCGTCGCGCTCCAGCCAGCAGAAGGACGCGCAACTCAGCGCCATCCTGCCGAGCGTGGTGAAGCGCTGAGCCGTGACGGCCCTCGAACTCGCCGGTCTGCTCAAGGACTACGGTCCGTGGGGGCTGCTCGCGCTCGCGCTCCTGGCGGTCTCCTACCTGCAGCGGCGCTCCGATGCCCTGAGACTCTCGGCGGGGCGCCTCGCACCCTGCTCTACGATCGCATGAAGACGGCGGTCGTTGGCGAGGGCGACGAGGGCGGGATTGTCTACAACTCCAGCCTCATCGGCCTGGCGCGCCACTACGGCTTCCACCCGAAGGCCTGCCAGGCTGACCGGGCCAAGACCACGGGCAAGGTCGAGCGTCCCTTCCGCTCCATCCGCCAGGACTTCTTCCTGGCGCGCACCTGCCGCAACCTGGAGGACCTGAACGACCAGCTCCGGCGCTGAGCACGGCGAGATCAGCGCGCTGGAGGCCATCGACTATGGCAGGCGATCCGCCAAGCCTTCACGCACTTCTCGCCCGAGGAGGGCCGCAACTCCTTCGCGGCCGCCGGATACGAGGACGATGCTTGCGCTTCAACCTGATCGGGCGCCGCTCTAGGTGCGGGTCAGCATGAATAGGCTGGTTTGATTAGGATCAAAGCGGCTTTGCAGGCGAACAAATTAGGATGCTGCTCGAGTCCCCGCCATTCGGTATGGCGATGATACCGTCGGTGGGGAGTTCATGGATGCTTTTCGCGTCCTTGCACCGGGTCATGAGGTTGCAAGGAGGACGCCCATGAGGGAGCCGCGCAATCGGGTCGTTCGCGTCAGGCGCTTCGGCGGTCCCGACGAGATGGAAGTGGTCGATGCTCCCATGCCGACGGCCGGCCCGGGCGAGGTGCGGGTGCGCGTGCTCGCCTCGGGCTTGGAATACACCGACGTCACGATCCGGCGTCATCTCTACCCGCAAACGATGCACCTCCGGCCGCCGTTCGTGCTGGGCTACGACGTGGTCGGAGAAATCGATCAGCTCGGTGATGGCGTGAGGGGATTCCAGCTTGGCGATCGCGTGGCCGATATGACGGTCGTCGGCTCGAACGCCGCTTATCGCACGCTCCGGGCCGACGACCTCACCCGTGTGCCGCCGGGGGTCGACGCGGCAGAAGCGGCCGCTCTGACCTTGAGCTGGACGACCGCTTACCAGCTCCTTCACCGCACGGCCCGGGTGCAGCGAGGCCAGCGCGTGCTCGTGCAGGGAGCTGCCGGTGCTGTTGGTCAGGCACTGCTGACGCTCGGCAGGATGGCCGGACTTCAGCTGTGGGGCACCGCACGCGGCGAGCACACCGGGCTCGTCCGTGAACTCGGCGCCCGGCCGATCGACTACCAACGCGAGGACTTCACGCGCGTCCTGCCGGGCGGGTTTGATGTCGTGTTCGACGGGATCGGCGAGGACAGCTATCGCCGCTCGTTCGCGGCGCTCCGGCGCGGCGGTCTGGTCTGCGCCTACGGCTACACAGCAATGGTGCAGCCGCAGCGCCGCTTGTTCACCATGTCGCTCTGGATGTCGCGTCTGTATCTCTGGAGGTTGTTGCTGGGGTGGCTGCCTGGTGGAAAGCGCATCCGCCTGTACTCGATCAATCTGATGCGAGCGCGACATCCCGCTTGGTTCCGAGAGGACCTGGAGCGGCTTTTCGGGCTGCTAGCGGCCGGCACCATCCGGCCGCGCGTGGCCGAGCGGATCTCTTTTGACGGGGTCACCCAGGCGCATCGCCGTCTCGAAGCGGGCAGTCTCGAGGGCAAGCTGGTCCTGTGCCCGGATCTTGGTTGACTGCCCCGGAGGTGTTCATCCCTGCCCTAACCGCTTGGCCGGCAGCGCTCGTCCAATCGCCTGGCAAGCCAAGCTTCCCGTGGTGGGAAGACCCACGGTCCACTAACATTCCAAACCGACCACCCCGTGGGGGCTGATCAAAGCCCTCCGGCAGACGAGTTGCCTGCCGCGTATTGTTAAGCTTACCTTGATCGGACTGATTTGCCCAGGAGGCCGTCGATGTCCTGCCGCCATCAGTTCGCCACGCCGGCTGCTGTCCAGATTGCAGCTGCGCCCTCGGCGGTGCGGAAATGGCGCCGCTGGCCCCGGACATTGCCGCGCCCGAGCA
Source organism: Methylobacterium nodulans ORS 2060 (assembly GCF_000022085.1). Lineage (NCBI taxonomy): Bacteria > Pseudomonadati > Pseudomonadota > Alphaproteobacteria > Hyphomicrobiales > Methylobacteriaceae > Methylobacterium > Methylobacterium nodulans. The sequence continues at coordinate 917,879 of NC_011894.1, read as the reverse complement.
ATGACAATCCCCTGCCGCCCGGGGTCGCAGCCCGTCTGATCCTGGTCGCCACGATCGGTATGACGGTCGGCACCGCCGCCACGGTAGTGGGATGGATCATATAATGAGATCTGTGCGCGGGTCGCTCGAAATACGACATCGCGGGCCTATGCGTCACAGTAGGCTACCAGGAATAGTAGCTCCGTCGAGACGCGCACAGGTCTATTTACAGTGAGCGCATGCCCGACACACCCACCCTTGGCGAGCCGTACAAGCTCACGCACGTCACGGACGAGCAGATCGACGCGGCCGCCCGTGAGTACCTCGATGACCCGACGCTCGGCATGCGGCTGATCGCGGAGGGGATCGCTCTCGACCTTGCCGCGGTCGTGCTGGCCCACCCCTATGTCCGCGAGGTGCTCGCTCGGGAGAGTGCGCCCGAGGCGCAGCGGCGCATGGCGGTGCGGACCGCGATTCTGCTGGCGAGGCCAGTGTAGCATCGATAGGGCCTTGTACCCTGCACCGGGGCGTGCTCACGGGCACGCCCACCTGCGAGAATGTGACAGCGCACATATTGCGACCGGGGCTCACTCGTGGAAGTGAGCGTGCCGGGATGCATCGCAAACCTCACAGCCGGGATATGTCACGCCGGTCTCGGGTCAGCACCTGCGCTGATGCGTCACGCTTCGTCGGAAGCATCCTGGGTCGATGTCTCAGTGGATCTCGGCCTGTGGACCGACTTGCCCCCAGAGGACCGAGGAGCGGCTTCCAGGGCAGTCTTGACCGGCGCTGGCGCAAGCCGCGCCAGGCGCTGCTTGAACTCCTCATCAGAGGGGCTGCGGGCTGCGCCGGTGATAGGGCTCTTGGCCATAGCTGGTCTCTTTTCGAATTGCCCGATCAAACGCCCGTGACCGGGAGGCGGGCTGGCGTGAATGGGAGCCGTTTAGGCGAAGACCGATGTCCTCTTCAGGCTGCCTTCAGACGAACGCTCAACGGACGGGAGCGATTTCACTCTCCCGAACCGCCCGTTCGGCCATGCGAGAGCGGATGCGATAAGAGGCTTCCCCACTGCGGTCCTCCGGCATCAATCGCACGATCTCGTAGATCTCCCCGCTGGGCGCCTGGGCATCAGAGAACCCGGCTCGCACCATCTGTACGCGTTGATGAAGCCTGAACTTGTGCGACATGGGATGAATATCTCCGAAACGTGAGCGATGGTGGGCCGGTCCCTGGGGCATGCCTGGACGGCACTGGGCAGTCAGCCGCGTTTGCGCGCCTTGCGGGCCGCATACCGGGCATCACGCGCGGCCTTCTGCTCGGCCTGAAGCGCCAGCGCACGGGCCGAGGCCTCGGCGGCGTCGCGCGCCTGATCTGCCGCTTCCTGCTCGCGCACACGGGCCTGCTCGGTCTCCACACGGGCTGCCTCTGCCCGGCGGGCGGCCTCCCGCTCGGCCAGCCGAATGTTGCGCGCCTCGACGATCGCCTGCCGCTCGGCACGGCGCGACGCCAGGGCAGCGTCGTCTCCCGTAGACCGCGTTTGAAAGCGGGCCAGCATGGCTTGTTTCGCGTCGGCGGCTGATTTCAGCCTGGTGCCGAACGGCTCTTCCTTGAACTTGCTCATGGGCTAGATCCGGCTCAGGCTGAGAGAGCGAACCGGGCTTGAGAACCGGTCGGCGAGGTGCCAGCGCAACTCCCGCACCGAATGGTAGCCATAGGTCCGGTCAATCAGATGGCTGACATCGACTCGGTCGTTGTCGAGCTGCTGCCAGATCTGCCGCACCTGAAAGGTCGCTGGTTCGATTGCCGCAGGTTGACGATTTGAATCAGGAATAAAGGTAAAATTCACTCAATTTCGCCTATTAGAACTCAAGGCCGCTCGCGAAGAGCAGAAGAGGGATGCAGGTGGTGACACCTGCATCCTGCTGCGGACAGGCTACGCCGCCCGGAGATTACCGGCGGACTGCTTGCCGCTGCGGCGGTCAGTTTCGAGCTCGTAGGAGACCTTCTGGCCCTCGGACAGGGTGTGCAGGCCCGACCGCTCAACGGCGGAGATGTGGACGAATACGTCCTTGCCGCCGTCATCCGGCTGGATAAAACCGAAGCCCTTCTGGCCGTTGAACCACTTCACGGTTCCGATGCTCATAGTCGTACCTATAGTTTCGCATGTGTGCGCATGAGCTTGGCGCGCGCTCAGCGCCGCCAAGTCTCGGCTCATCGATAGATTTGGAGAGAGTGTCAGAGCGTGCGCCCAGCGAAAGCGGGGCGGAGGGCCCGAAAGTCCGGCCAAAGATCGATAGATTTAGTATGGGCCGCTTCAGCCCTGATGGCAAGGCGCCCAGGCCAAAAGATCTCGGCGCCCTTCTGTTCCGGCGGCCGCGAGGGGCAGGAGGGCTTGATCCACAGTCAGGTCCGGTGACCCGCATGGCCAAGCGAGTACGCGCAAGAGACTGAATGAGTTAGCGTTTCGTGCTCAGCCTGGCAGTTGTTACGATCTGTCCCTTGGTGCTCGGGGCAGCCGCGATGGTCTTGGGCTTCTCCTTCTTCGGCTTTTTCGCTTCACGGTTCCCGCGCTTGCGATCGCTGCTCATGAGGGTCTCCCTGATCCGGTAGGTTGGCCTTCACGTCCCGTCCATCGGGCTCGGTGGTCGCTGATAGGCGTGCGAAGTCGGCAAGCACGGCGGCAATCATGCTCTGCAGGCGAGGATCCTCGCAGGCAAACGAAGCGGCGAAGCGCTCAAGCAGGTAGCGCGCTCTGGCTGCAGCCTCGGGCCACGTCGCGGCCTCTGCCGCGAACAGATTGGCTTCAAGAGCCTGCTGACGCGCAGCCAGCGCGGCATGTTGGGCTTCGACTTCAGCGCGTCTGCGGCGAAGATTCGTCGCCTTCTGAGCGGCCATCCCGCGCCGCTCGTCCAGTTCGATCGAGCGGTCCGTCATCGGCCCTGCCTGTCTGCTTCCAGGGCCACCATGACACGGTTTGCCCGCCGCGTCCGAAAAATCGCAGAAGGGCGCGGGAGCGCTCTCCGCCGATGTGATCAGCGCCGCCGCATTTCTGCCGCCGCGCGGAACGCACGCTCCACCGCTGCAAGAGCGCTGGCGTAGGCTTTCTCCTCGGTGTGGTGCGGCCGGTCCGACCGCTCAAGAAGTTTGCCGTGCTTGCGGATCGCCCAGCCGAACGTGCCCTTCGGCGATGTCAGCGATGAGATCTCAATGGCGAAAGGGTGGAGGCTGTTTTCGTCGGTCATTGCGGGAAGCATCGCACGTTCGGGCTGGCAAAGCCAACCCATGCGCCCTCGAACAGGCGGCGCCATCTGGTCGGGGAAGGTACCGGGGAGCAGCGGCAGGTTGCCGGTCTCGTCGCGCACGACCCCGAAGGTGCGGCGGATCTCGTCGGGCGAGCGGGAGAGGCTGTAGAGGTTGCACATGGGGCGCGATCGTAGGCCGAGAGGCACTGCCAGATCCTTGCCTAGCAGCCAGCTAAACCGCGTCGGCGCCTCTGATCTGGGCGCCAGGTCCGCTGCAGGTAGCGCTTCCCTCGACAGTCCAGCAGCTGGAAGCGCCCGGCGAGCGCCCGCACCTCGTCGGGCGTGAGGCTGTGCGCGATGCACCGGCCGGCATAGCCACTGCCGCCGATCGGACCGCCCGGGGCGAAGTAACCCAGCTGAACGACGCGACCGCGGATCGGGTGCATCAGGCCGGCATGATCGACCCTGGCGCACGCGATCCCAAAGCCGTCCTGAACGACGCTCAAGCGCTCAAGCGGGAGCGCCAGTGCCTCCTCGAACAGCAGCACGAACTGCTGAAGGCGCTCCGCTTCGTTGTCCTCGCCCTTTGGAGCGAGAGGATGGAGGGTGTGGCGATCCGCGCGGAGATGAGGCATCGCTGCATGCTGTCCTCACACCCGCCGGATCGCCAGAGGGGCGGGCCGAACGGGGCCTGGGCAGTCACAGCATCCGCACGTGGCCTGCACAGGGCGCGGACCGGGGCCGTGAACCGGGTTCTGGGTTCCGATACGCTCTCTTATCGGAACTCAGGAGCTCGCCATGTGCCCTGACGTGATTGCTCTGACCGAGAGTAGCATTGCCTGCCTGGAGCGCTGCCGCACCCGTATGGTGGTCTCGATTAATCTCATGGAGCGGTCGGGCCGGGATACCTCCAGCGCCGAACGCCTTCTTACGATGATCGAGCGGAATCTTGTCGGCCTGCACGTGCGCCTCCGCGCCCTCGTCCAGGTCCGCTCCGCATGAACGGCGCAGGAGAGTGCGGGCCCGGCCTCGGATCAGCAACTCCCTCCGCTCGACCATTTCGCTCTTGCTGGCTGGCATGTCATTGAGAAGGGGCGCTGCCTCCGACAGGCGGCGCTGATCGTGATCATACTGGCGAGGAGGTGATGAGGCGCCGCAACCCGCGCCGGGCCTATGACGAGAACGGCCGGAAGACCCCGCCGCTCACACTCGGCGAGCCGCAGCGGGACAGGCACACAACCGAGGTCGCGACCTGTGATGAGCTGTTCCGGCCCAAGATCGTTATTGCTTATCCTCTGACGCAGGTTCGTAGTAGCCTTGAATGGCTATCCAGAATGCCTTGCGCTCAGAGGGTGGCAATTTAGCCAGTGCAGCATTCAGCTCCGCCAGCCCAGCTCGCGCGAATATCCGCCGATCGGCAGCAGAGATTGTGGTTATGCTTGCCATAACGCAACTCCCAACTTCAGAAGGGGAACGCGCGGCAGCGAGTATCGGTCCCAGCGTCGAAATCGCGTCCTAGCTGTAGCCGCTGGCAAGCGTGACTGAGATGCGGACCGGGATGTTACCCTCACCGGTCGAGCGTGATCAGGGCTGCCGGCGCGGTCCGCATCTCAGCTTGGCCGGAGTAGTCCATCCGACCCGTGGCGCACGTCCGCAGCAATAGCTGATCGCTCTGCATAACCGGCATGCCCGACACCCCCACCATCGGCGAGCTGTTCAAGCTCAAGCACGTCACGGACGAGCAGATCGATGCGGCCGCCCATGACTCCCAGGACGACCCGACGCCCGGCATACGGCTGATTGCAGAGGGCGTCGGTCTCGATGTCGCCGCGGTCGTGCTGGCCCGTCCCTACGCCCGCGAGGTGCTCGCATGGGAGAATGCACCCGAGGCGCAACGGCGCATGGCGGTGAGGACCGCGATTCTGCTTGCCGAGGTCGGGGTGAAGCGTGACGGTGGGCAACATTCTTAAAGTGGCCTGCGCTCGCCCTGGAGCCGTGGCCGTTTCGGTTGAAACGGGCACGGCTCTTCAGTCTTTGATTTTTCGCGCTCCCTTGTGCCGAACCGGCCTCCACTTCGGCGGGGAGCGCTCTAGCCCGGGAGAGCGGCTGGGCCACAACTGCGAGGACCGCGATCTCGCCGGGCGTGAACCGCGCTGCGATGGCCGGCGGGAGCCGCCCAGAGGCCGCCCAGCGGCGGCGGGGATCTAGGCTGGCGTGGTCTGGCGTGGTCTCCGCGACCGGGAGCCCATGGGCTTCCTTGACCGTTTTGGGGTTCTGGGAGGGCCCTCCTGGCTTCGGTGAGGGCGGACGGTTCTACTCCTCTCCTGGGCGGCCTGCGGCTCACTTCCCGCGCAAAAAGCCGGCGCGAGGGCCCTCGGAGCGATCCATTGCCGCGCCCCAAATCTTGTCATGATGAAGGGCGTTAGCCTCCAGACTCAGCCGAAGGAGGAGGCCATGGCCCTCACTACACTGGTGCGCGTGACTGCTCTCACCACCATTCTCGCTGCCGGCGCAATCTCCAGCGCAAGCGCCCAGACATCAACGGCTCCGATGAGCACGCCGGGCCAAAGCGCCCAGCCTACTCAGCCCGGCATGCCGGGCATGATGAGCGGCATGGGAGGGATGGGCCAGGGTGGCATGTGTGGAATGATGGGCCGCATGATGGGCGGGATGAACCAGGGAATGATGGATGGCGGCCTCAGGATGAGGATGATGTTCGCAATCGCCGATGTGAATGGTGACGGGGCCCTCTCGTTCGACGAGGTGACAGCCATTCATAAGCGCATCTTCGATGCAATCGACGCCAACAAGGATGGCAAGGTGACCCCTGAAGAGCTTCAGAAATTCCTCCGAGGGCAATAGTTGAAACGCACGTCAACGCCCGCAGTCGCCTTCCGGGGCGGAACGGAAACCGATCCCACGATGCACGACATGATGGACAGCATGGGCGGGATGATGGGCGGCATGGCCCTGTTCGGCCTGCTCGTCCTTCTTTTGCTGGTCCTCGCGATTGCTGTCCTGCTCAAGTACCTTTTTGGTTCCTGAGGCTTCGCCTGGATAGGCGAGCGTGCCGACACCCGGAAGGTGCCTCCCGGGTCCGGACCGCCCTCTTCGGTCCATCGCTGCGCCCGGCCGGCTGGTAGCGGGCGCCGGACGTGGCGGCGGTGATCCTGGCGGACCGGCCGCGGGCGGATATCGCGGAAGACCTCGGCATCTCGGTCGGGACTGTCGGGCGGCTGCGGTGGGTGCTGCGGAGCGCGACCATCACAGGTAGCGCTTGCCCCGGCAGTCCAGCAGCTCGCAGCAGCCGACGAGCGCCCGCACCTCCTCGGCCGTGAGTTGGTAGTGATCGCCTCGTGCGCCGCTGGGCGGTCGCGGACGCCTCTGAGACCGCCCAAACGGAACTCGGCTTGGCCCCCAACGAGAGCCGGTCCTGGCATGGCTGGCACCGGCACGTCTCGCTGGTGGTGCTGGCCTTCGCCCTGCTGGCCCGGGTGCGCCGGCTGGCGAATGGCGCTCCCTCAAAAACGGCGCTCGTCGCCACGCTCTCTGGTGCCCTGGTCGATCCAGGAGATCCGGCGCGGGGCGATGCAGCTGGCGCAGCGGCGCATTGAGCCGGCCTTCGTTCTGGCTTGGTCCGCATGGCGGCGTGCCCACCAGGCGGCCGCTCAACGCGCGCACCTGAGGCGCAAGTCGCAACTGTAATGCTAGGGTCCAGACTCAATCAACTTGACCGTGAGATGCCGGCATGCGGCCGCTCATTCATGTTGCTGGGCGCGTAGCGACGTAGGCTGTCCTGAGCCCCGGCTTGAAGCCCAAGTCCTCGTAGAAGGCGTGCACCCGGGGATCTGTCCGGCCGCTTTGCATCAGCACGTGATAGCAGTCCGTCTCCCAGGCGTGCGCCAGAGCAGCCCGAACGACGGCCCTACCGTGACCCCGCCCTCGTAGCTCGGGGTGCGTGACGACGTTCTCCAGGAAGGCATGGCGTTTCCCTTCACGGAGCAGGTTCGGCGCAGTGATGAGCATGCAGGTCGCAGCGAGGCGGCCGTGCGCTTCAGAGACAAAGACACGGATAGCTTGCTCCCCCATGATCTCCCGCCAGATGTTCTCGGCGCGCTCCGGCGGTTGAACCATCGCGCTCACCTCCGATGCGGCGAAGAGCGAGAGGAGAGATGGCAGATCGGAAGGGAGGGCAGGGCGGGCGTCGGGCATGGAAGGTGATCCGTGACAGGCATGCACCTGCCTATGACCGGCCGGCGCTGTCCTGTTGCGATAAAGCTGATTGGGTTTTGACCCTGGCTTCCTCCCTGTAGCCCGGCTCTCGCCTCCGAGAAAAGCAACTCATGGGTTGCGTTTCCGCCCAGGATGTGTCTACGGTCGGGCAACCAGGAGGTTGCGCATGGACGACGCGGAGGATTGCATCTCGAAGGTTGTGGAACTCGCCGCGCCGGTATCGCGGGTCTGGCGCGCGCTCACCGACCACGTGGAATTCGGCCATTGGTTTCGCGTCAAGCTGGACGGGCCGTTCAGACCCGGGGAGATCACCCGCGGCCGCATCACCTATCCCGGCTACGAGGGCGTGGCCTGGGCGGCCAAGGTCGAGCGCATGGACCGCGAGCGCCTGTTCGCCTTCTCCTGGCATCCGTTCGACGTGGACGCGACTATCGACGTCTCGGCCGAGCCGACAACCCTCGTCGAGTTTCGGCTCGAGCCGATCGCGACCGGAACACGGCTGACCATCACCGAGTCGGGTTTCGCCGCGTTGACCGATCCTCGCCGGCTGGAGGCACTGCGCAGCAACCGGAAAGGCTGGGACATCCAGGCCGGCAACATCGCCCAGCATGTCACCGCTTGAGTCGTCTCGGCAGGCGCCTGCCGATGCCGCGCTGCTCTTCGCGGCACTCGGCGACACGACGCGGCTAGAGATCGTGTCACGCCTCGCCGACGGCCGGCCGCGCTCGATCGCTCAGCTTACGGAAGGGCTGGCGCTGACCCGACAGGGTGTGGCCAAGCACCTGACTGTTCTAGAGCGAGCCGGCGTCGTTGCCAGCCGGCGCGTCGGCCGCGAGCACCGCTTCGCGGTCCGGCCAGAGGCGATCGTCACGGCCCGGCGCTACCTCGACCGCGTATCGGAGCAGTGGGACGACGCCCTATGGCGCCTGAAAAGCTTTGTCGAAGTCTGACCAGCAGGAGAAACGAGATGGCCTATGTCGAAGGATTCGCACTCGCCGTGCCGCATGCGAACCGGCAGACCTATGAGAAGATGGCCGTCGTCGCCGCCCACGTATACAAGGAGCACGGCGCCTTGAGCGTCATCGAATCCTGGGGTGATGACGTGCCCGATGGGGGGATCACCTCCTTTCCGATGGCGGTCAAGGCCAAGGCGGATGAGGCGGTGGTGTTCTCATGGGTGCTTTGGCCCTCGCGTGAGGCACGCGACGCGGGGAACGCCAAGGTCTTCGCCGATCCGCGCATGAAGCCGACCGCCGACGCGCCCTTTGACAGCAAGCGCATGATCTACGGCGGGTTCGAGGTCTTCGTCGAAGCGTAGAGCGATTGAGACGGCACAGCACTTTCCGGTTACCATGGGGAATAGTGCATGATCTGCACCGTGACGCCATTCTTGATGTTCGAGGGAAAGGCCGAGGAGGCGCTGAGTTTTTACGCTTCAACACTCCCGAACAGTCGTTTGATCGAGATAGAACGGTACGGGGCGGATGGCCCGGGCGCCGAAGGCTCCGTCAAGCTGGCGCGTTTCTCCATAGGCGGCCTGGTCCTGATGTGCACTGACAGTCCGGTCCCCCATTCCTTCACGTTCACGCCCTCGATTTCGCTCTTCGTCAATTGCGGCTCCGAGGAGGACCTGGTTCGGCTGGCCGAGGCGCTCGGGGCCGGGGGCGAGGTCCTGATGCCGCTCGGGAATTACGGCTTCAGCCGCAAATTTGGATGGTTCAAGGACCGCTACGGCGTGTCCTGGCAACTGAACCTCGAGTAGCTAGAGTATTTTCCGACGAAGTGGACGCCGGTCCGTCGCAGAAAATGCGGCAAAGGCCTGGAGCAGGATCCGTTCCACCATGAACGGATCCTGCTCTAGTGCAGCGACGGTGCCGGAAGCGCGGTTCGGTCTGCTCTCGAAGTCAATTGCGGAGCGGTGCAACAGGCCAGCGCGGGAACCTGCAATGATGGACTTACGACATGGTCGATGATGAGAAAGCGATCGAAGGGCGTGTGGGGCACGAACGCGCACGACTCGCCCGCTCCCGCAACATGGTGCAGGTGGCGGTCGAACAGCTGACCCGCGGCCCATCGCTGTTCCTTCATCAGCGAATGCGGGTTGCGCGGAATGTGATCAAGCCCGGCGCAGTGTGCGCGCATCCTTGACGGTTTGAGGAATGGCGCCACTGATCGGGCGGATCCTCTTGTGGGCGGTGAGGAGCGTGGGGGCGCTCGTCCTGTTCCTTCTCGTCCTCGCCCTCGCTGACCGTCCGAGCACTCCACCATTCACGGATTCTGCGGGGCGGCTGCTTCCGGGCAGCATCGCCGAGATGACCACCATCCCGATCGGCGATATCCCACAGGCGGTCTGGTTCAGGGGCGCGAGCACAAGTAACCCGCCGCTCGTTCTGCTACACGGTGGTCCGGGTACAAGCGAGTCGGCGCTCTTCCGGGCCTTCGTGCCGCAGCTGGAGGCAGGCTTTCTCGTCGTCTACTGGGACCAGCGCGGCGCGGGCCGCTCGTTCTCTCCCGCGATTCCCCCGCAGAGCATGACCATCGATCGGCTTGTCGCCGACCTCGACGAGCTGATTGCCTATGTGCTGCAGCGCTTTGGGCACGAGCGCGTGATATTGCTCGCTCATTCCTGGGGCACGGTGATCGGATTGCTCTACGCCCACCGCCACCCGGAACGGGTTGCTGCTTACGTCGGCATCGCCCAGGTGGCGGATGTTCCTGCTGCCGAACGGATTGGTTGGGAGTGGGCGCTGGCACAGGCACAGATGCGCGGCAGCGACCGGGCGATCGCCGCGCTGACGCGGATTGGCCCGCCGCCGCACGATGTTGCCGCCATGCTCACCTCCCGAAGGTGGGTCGAGCGCTTCGGCGGCTCGTTCCACGGCGGCCTCTCGACGGGTGCGCTCATCTGGGCGGCACTGCGAACGAGTGAGGTAACGCTGTGGGACCTCGTCCTGTTCGGCCGCGGCAATCGCTTCTCGCTCGATCACCTCTGGCCGGAGATGCGAAACCTCCGGCTGACCGGGCTGACCACATTCGCAACGCCGATCGTCTTCCTTCTTGGCAGGCATGACAGGCAGGTGCCAGCCAGCGTCGGGGTGGCCTATTTCGAGACCATTGCGGCCCCCTGCAAACGCTTGGTCTGGTTCGAGCGGTCGGCTCACAATCCGCCTTTCGAGGAGCCGGAGGCCTTTATGGAAGTGGTCAGCCGACAGGTGCCGGCGTGGCTGGCTTCACCCGTTTGCGCGCGGCACTGAAACGACCTCGTATTCCTCGCCGCCAATCTGACACCCTGCAACTCCTTGCTGTCTGGCGCGAGACCTCGTTGGCGGCCGCAACGACTTGGAGCGCTCTTGGCAGAGCGCCGGGGACGCAGGCCGGCGCTGGGCGGATGACCAGCCGGCGCAAAGGATCTGGATCTTTCATCGAGAAAGCTGAGCGCATTGTCGGTCGGTGCGCGTGGACGAAACGGACATCCGGATCCGGGGACAGTGGCATTGCCTTGACCGGGCCATCGACAAGCACGGTGAGGCGGTCGATTTCCTCCTCGCCGCCCACCGTGATCTCGATGCCGCCAAGCGGTTCTTCCGCAAGATGCTCTCGGCCGAGCCGCTGCTCGCCCCGGATCGGATCGGCACCGATGGCGCTGGTCCCTATCCGCCGGCGATCGCCGAGAGCCACGAGGACGGTCTGCTGCCGCGCATGCCCATCCACCACGTCACCAAGCCCCTGCAGCAAGGGATCGAGAGCGACCCCTTCCGGATCAAGCGGCCGATGCCACGAGTGGGCGGGTTCCGATCGTTCCACACGGCGCGGCGCACGATCCAGGGCGTCAAAGCCATGCTATGGCTGCGCAAGGGCTTCGGGTTCTCGGGTGTCTGGACCGTGCGCGAGCAGAACCACACTCGGTTCCGCGACGATGAGCCCTATTTCGCCGCGTCCAGCGTACCCGTCACGTGATTGTGCAGATTGACGAGCTGCGCGAGCAACCGCACCATCTTGGCTCTCTCGCTGGGATCGAGCGGCTCGAGAAGCCGTTGCTGGACGCGACGGACCGCGGGTTCCACGTCGCTGAGCACCTGCAGGCCGGCCGGCGAGAGGCGCAGCAGCTTGACCCGTTTGTCGCTCGGGCTCGGGCTGCGAAGGATCCAGCCCTTCGCCTCCAGGCGCTCCAGCACGTCACCGAGCGTCGAGCGGTCGAACGCGATCAGGGACGACAACCGCGTGGCATCCACCTCGGGGTTCTCGCGTATCGCGGTCAGCGCGGCGTACTGAACCGAGGTCAGACCGGACGCGGCACATTCCTCGGCGAAGATCGCCGATGAAATCTGGTGAATACGGCGGAACAAGTGGCCGGGCATCGAGTAGAGATCGCTCATGGGTTCCTGGCAGGGCATCTGATCTAAGCTTATAGCGAGCCGGCGGAATCTGCCGATTCGTCCGTACTTTGACGCCTTTCCGACTCCGGCTGCCGGCGTCGGACGCGGCCAGCCTCGCATCGCTGCGCGATCCTGCCAATCCAGCGGCGGCGAGAGAGCCTCACGCTCGCTGGCGAGGTGCGTGGCAGCGCCTGCTACGGCCGTGACGCGAGCGCCTTCGAGCCAAGCCGCGTCCTCACAGTCCTCCCCACCCCAGAAAGGCGGCACCCCGCCGCGAGCCGATATTGACAGCATACATATTATCCGTATACGGTCTTTTTGGCGAGAGGGCGTCGCGCGATCCGACAGGCCGCCCTCGCGGCGCGGGCTGCGCGCTGGGCTGTTCCCAGCGACAATCTCGTAGAGAAGCGAGAGATCTTCTGCGCCGCAGCGAGAGTTCATCTCAGCCAATAAGAGATTTGGGAGGACAGTCATGCAGTTCTATCTCGACGGCTACAATCCTGGCGACCCCGACATTCTCGCCGCCGCACCGGGCGCCGAGAACCAACCGGCGGGTCTGCCCGAGACCGTCGACGTCCTCATCGTCGGCGCCGGCCCGGCCGGGATGCTGCTGGCCGCGCAACTCTCGACTTTCCCCAGCATCAGCACGCGCATCATCGACCGCCGCGACGGTCCGCTCCAGGTGGGGCAGGCAGACGGCGTGGCGTGCCGCACGGTCGAGATGTTCGAAGCCTTCGGCCTGAGCGAGAAGCTGGTCCGCGAGTCCTACTGGGTCAACGAAACCGTGTTCTGGCGTCCCTCGCCGGACGACCGCTCCACAATCACGCGCACCGGTCGCGTGCAGGACACCGAGGACGGCCTGTCTGAATTTCCCCACCTGATCGTGAACCAGGCCCGCCTGCTGCAGCACCTGTCGGACTACATGCTGAAGGCGCCGACGCGACTGGTGCCTGATTACGGCCTGGAGTTCGTCACGCTGACGATCGAACCCGAGGGCGATTACCCGGTCGTGGTCACGGTGCGTGACGTGGGCAGCGGGGCGGAGACCTCGATCCGCGCCCGCTACGTCGTCGGCTGCGACGGCGCGCGCAGCCGCGTGCGGGATGCGATCGGCGCCGAGCCGCGCGGGGACTTCGCCAACCACGCCTGGGGCGTCGTGGACATGCTCGCCGTCACCGACTTCCCGGATATCCGGCTCAAGGCCGCGATCCAGTCGGCGGACGAGGGCAACATCCTCCTCATCCCGCGCGAAGGCGGCTACCTGGTTCGGCTTTACGTCGATCTCGGCGAGATCGACCCGAACAATCGCGACGCGTTCCGGCTGAATACGCAGGAGATGGTGATCGAGACCGCCCAACGCGTGCTGCGCCCGTACACGCTGGACGTACGCGATGTCGCGTGGTTCGCGGTCTACCAGGTCGGCCAGCGCGTCACCGACCGGTTCGACGATGTCCCGGCGGACGAGGCCGGATCTCGCCTGCCCCACGTCTTCATCGCGGGCGATGCCTGCCACACCCACAGCGCCAAGGCCGGCCAGGGCATGAACGTGTCCATGCAGGACACGTTCAACCTTGGTTGGAAGCTCATCGCGGTTCTCGAGGGGCGCGCCAAGCCGGAGCTCCTTCGCACCTACACCACCGAGCGCCACGCGATCGCTCAGGGCCTGATCGACTTCGACAAGGAATGGTCGAAGATCATGGCCTCGCCGCCGACGGATCCGGCGCATCCGGAGCTCGGCGGCGTCGACCCTGCGGAGCTGCAGGCCTATTTCGTCAAGTCGGGCCGGTACACGGCCGGGGTGGCGACGCATTATCCGCCGGCGACCGTTCTCACCGCCGCGGCGACCCACCAGGCGCTTGCCGCGGGCTTCCCGGTCGGCATGCGGTTCCACTCGGCGCCCGTCGTGCGCCTCGCCGACGCCAGGCCGATGCAGCTCGGCCACGCGGCCCGGGCCGATGGCGCCTGGCGCATCTACGCCTTCGCCGACGCGAGCGGACAGCGGGTGCGCGCGCTCATGCGCTTCCTCGCGGAGTCCGAAAACTCGCCGATCCGCCGGTTCACCCCGGAGGGGGCGAGCATCGACAGCGTCATCGACGTGCGGGCGATCTTCCAGCAGGGCCATCGCGATCTGAAGGTCGAGGAGCTGCCCGCGCTGCTGCTCCCGCGCAAGGGACGGTTCGGCCTGATCGACTACGAGAAGGCCTACACGCCCGACCTCAAGACCGGCCCCGACATCTTCGACCTGCGCGGCATCGACCGTGGGACCGGAGCGATGGTGGTGGTCCGTCCGGACCAGCACGTGGCGAACGTGCTCCCGCTCGATGCGCACGACGACCTCGCCGCCTTCTTCGGACGGTTCCTGCTTGATCGTCGCTGAGGTCGGCTGGCCTAGCGCAAGCGCCGTGACGCTGCCGGACCGCATAGGATGGATGGGGATGGCGCGCTGTTTCCGAAGGTCGCGCAGTCGATCCTGCCTGTTCCGAACAGAATACCTCCCGCCTCACAGCCGTGGGGCTCGAGCCTGACCAGAGCCGAGACGAATACTTGCAGCTGAAGGTCCAGGTCTGGCTGACCCACAAGAAATCACGGAGAGGAAAGATGCCCAGCCAAACAGTGCCGGGCCGACCCCGGCGGATGACACCGCGGCTGACTGAGCGCCCCTCCCTCCGATGGCACCCTCAACCGCCCTCATGCTGCGGTGCGATCTTCGATCGCCTGCACCTCAGCATGAGGAGCGGGGCGGCTGCCACGCAGGTCGGTTTCGATTTAGAGGGAAGAGGCGCGAGCGGAAGCTTGCTGGGCTGAACGAGGCGAACCGCGCCAGTGCCGATGGCGTCCATGCGCCTGGGTCCGCGGAGGGAGTCCACGGCCACCCGGATGTCCGCCCAGCGCTCCTTACGTGTGGGCGCAGATCACGGCGGTAACGGCCTCCGTCATGCCGCGACCCTCGACAGGGTGGGCAGGCTGCGGCCGTCGTCGTAGCCGGTTCTCCTGCTGCGGGCTGCGTTCTATGGGTTGCACCCGATGCAAATGTTCGTAACGGGTCGCATCTCCGGGACGCGGGCCTTGGTCAGGGTGAGCTCGTGCCGTTTGGAAGCAGCTTGGACAGGCGTCGTTCCTGTCGACTCGTCCTTGGACGGCGTTTTCGGCGGCGCGAGTGCGGAGCTGGATGCAGGCACGGCCGTTTGCGCCAGGGACGCTGACGCCGTGGCCAAGGTGATGATCAGGCCCAGCGTCATGCCGCGATAGCTACCCATTGGGCTCTCCCTTTGAAATTTCTTCGGACTTAGGCCCTCAGGTTATCAGCAGCTCCTACGGATCGAGCGGCGATTACGGCTGATGCGGTGTCACTTCGGATGGGCCGGAGGAGTGACGACGGTCGGGCATCCGTGGCCTTCGCCGAGGCCATCCTCGCCATCGACCGCGCTTGAACGAAGGCGGGAACTATCCGAACTTGGGCGTCCCGCGAGGCGGTTGATGCTGCATGGATCGGATCGATGCCATGAGGGTCTTCGTCGCCGCCCTGGATGAGGGGAGTCTCGCCGGGGCGGGGCGGCTGCTCGGCCGATCGCCCGCAGCGGTCAGCAGGGCCATTGCGTTCCTCGAGCGGCAGGTCGGCGCTCCTCTGCTTCACCGCACCACCCGCGCCATCAAGCTGAGCGAGATCGGTGAGCGCTATGCGGCCGCCTGCCGCCGTGTTCTCGTCGATCTGCAGGAGGCCGAGATGGTCGCCGCGGGCGAGCAAGCCGCGCCGCGGGGGACCTTGACCATCACGGCGCCCCCGATCAGCGGCGAGGAGATCCTGCGCCCCATCGTCGATGCCTTTCTCGAAGCTTTCCCGACCGTATCGGTCAATCTCCTCCTGCTCGACCGAAACGCCAATCTGGTCGAGGAAGGGATCGATGTCGCACTGCGCGTCGCCGAGCTGCCGGACTCCTCCATGGTGGCCGTGCGCGTCGGTGGCGGCGTGAAGCGTGTCGTCGTCGCGTCTCCGCGCTATCTCGCCATGCATCCGCGGATCGAGCAGCCGAGCGACCTCGCCAAACATCGCATCGTGACCACCGCACATTTTGGGCAGGATGCCTGGGTGTTTCCGCCTGCAGCGGGAAGCCCGATCGGTCGGTCGATCCATTTCAAGCCGCGCCTGGTGGTCAACAGCGTGCGTGCGGCGCTCGGCGCGGCGGTCGGCGGGCTCGGCGTGACGCGGCTGTACACCTACCACGTGGCCGAGCGCGTCCATGACGGGTCGTTGCAGCGGCTGCTGCGGGATGCCGAGCCGCCGGCCATGCCGGTCAATCTTCTCATGCCGCAAGGGCGCATGTCCGTCCCCAAGGTGCGCGCCTTCATCGACTTCGCGGCTCCCCGCCTGCGCGCGGAGTTCGCCAGGCTGTCCGCCGAGGCGGTTGCGCCGACCCCCTGACCGACGCGGCCACTCTTCCGGCTGCCGCAAGAATGCCTGCCGAACAGCGGCCATTCAGTTCTTTCGCCAGGGCCTCAAGATCATTCCCGCAGACCAAGACGGTCTGCCAGCCGCAATCGGGCGGCCGAGAGAATGACGGGAGATCACCCTATGAGCACCGATCGGAAAGTCGCGATCGTCACAGGCGCGTCGCAAGGTATCGGAGCCGGTCTGGTCACGGCGTTTCGGAATCGCGACTACCGCGTCATTGCCACGTCTCGCTCGATCCAGCAGACCGGCGACCCCGATATCGTGGCGGTCCGTGGCGACATCGGCGATCCGGAGACCGCCGAGGCCGTGACCCGGGAGGCGATCTCTCGCTTCGGACGGATCGACACGCTCGTCAACAACGCCGGTATCTTCATCGCCAAGCCGTTCACCGAGTACACGGCGGAGGACTTCGAGAGCAAGATCGCGACCAACCTCGCCGGCTTCTTCTACATCACGCAGCGGGTCGCGGCCGAGATGCTGAAGCAGGGTTCCGGCCACATCGTCAGCATCACGACGAGCCTCGTCGATCAGGCAACCAGCAGCGTGCCGACCGTGCTCGCCAATCTCACCAAGGGCGGCATCAACTCGGCAACCAAGGCCCTGGCGATCGAGTACGCCACGAAGGGCATCCGCGTGAACGCCGTCGCTCCCGGTATCATCAAGACACCGATGCATTCACCGCAGGCCCACGAGTTCCTGGCCGCGCTCCATCCGATGAAGCAGATGGGTGAGATCAAGGACATCGTGGACGCCATCATGTTCCTGGACTCCGCCGGCTTCGTGACCGGCGAAATCCTGCACGTCGATGGCGGCCAGAGCGCCGGACGCTAGGGCAAGCTGCAGGAGGCCGTGATGCCGATCGTCACCATCCAGGTCACCAGGGAAGGCTCCGCTCCAGGCCGCTCGTCCGTGACGGCTGAGGAGAAGGCGTCGCTGATCGCCGGTGTCAGTCAGCTTCTGCTCGACGTTCTGCACAAGCCCCTCGATTCGACCTTCGTCGTGATCGAGGAGGTCGAGCTGGAGAACTGGGGCTGGGGCGGCCTGCCGGTGGCCGAGTTCCGGAAGCAGCGGCGACCCCGGTGAAGGCTCATCCACCGCCCGATCCGCGAGTTCGACCACTGTGACTTGCGAAAGGGATGGTCATGACGAGCGTCAGTCAGTCGAGACTTCTGGATCTCCTCGGCATCGAGCTGCCGGTCATCCAGGTGCCGATGGCGGGTGCAACGACGCCCGAGATGGTCATCGCGGTGAGTGAGGCCGGCGGTCTCGGTTCGCTGCCGAGCGCGCAATACACGGAGGTCGATCTCCGGGCGGCCCTGGACCGGGTTCTCGCCGGCACCCGAAGGCCGATCAATCTCAACTTCTTCTGCCATGCGAACCCGGCCGAGGATGCCGCACGGCAATCCGCCTGGCTTGCGCGTCTCGCCGGGTACTATGCCGAGGCCGGTCTCGACCCGGGAATGCCGAAGGCGCAGAGCGGACGCACGCCGTTCGATGCCGCGGCCTGCGCTGTCGTGGAAGCGTATCGGCCCGAGGTCGTCAGCTTTCATTTCGGGCTGCCCGATGCTGCGCTGTTCGATCGGGTGAAGCGTACAGGGGCCAAGGTTCTCGCCTCTGCGACCATTGTGGCCGAGGCACGCTGGCTCGCCGAGCGTGGGGTCGACGCCGTCATCGCGATGGGAGCGGAGGCGGGTGGGCATCGCGGCAGCTTTCTGACGGAAGACATGTCTCAGCAGATCGGCACCCTCGCGCTCGTCCCGCAGGTCGTCGATGCCGTGTCCGTCCCGGTCATCGCCGCCGGCGGCATCGCCGATCGACGCGGGGTCCAGGCGGCCTTCGCGCTGGGCGCAGCCGCCGTGCAGGTCGGCACCGCCGATCTCTTCACACCTGAGGCGAAGATCTCGGAGATCCATCGCAGGGCGCTCCATGCGCCCGACAGACCGACGGCGATCGCCAACCTGTTCACCGGCCGGCCGGCGCGAGGCTTGGTCACTCGGCTGATGGCGGATCTCGGCCCCCTGTCCGATCTCGCTCCGGCCTTCCCGACGGCCGGCACGGCGCTTGGACCGCTGCGGAAAGCTGCCGAGGCTGCGGGTCGCGACGACTTCAGCCAGCTCTGGGCCGGGCAGTCCTTCCCGCTCTCAAGGCCGATGTCCGCGGCTGCGCTGACGCGGCTGCTTGCCGGCGCGATTGGGATCAGACCGGTCGGCTAACGCTCCCAGAGGGAAACATCACCTTGGCCATGAGGCCGCCACCCTCTCTGTTCTGCAAGCTGAGAGATCCATTGATGGCCATCGTGAGTTGGTGGGCAATGGCAAGACCGAGGCCGGTGCCGCCCGTGTCGCGGTTGCGCGACTGCTCCAGGCGGACGAAGGGCTGCAGCACGGCATCGAGCTTGTCGGGCGGGATTCCCGGCCCCCTGTCGAGGACCGAGATGACGATCTTGCCGTCGGCTGCCTCCAGGTCGACCTCGGCCCGGCCGGCAAACTTGAGAGCGTTGTCGATCAGGTTGGTGAGGATGCGGCGCAGCGCGTGCGGGCGTGTCACGACCGTCGCCTCTTGCGTCGCCAGGGACGCAACGTCCTGCCCGGAATCCTGGTAATCGAACACGATGCTCTCGACGAACGCGCGGATGTCGATTCGGGCCGGCTGTTCGACCTCCCCATGGACACTGCGCGCATAAGCGATGCCCTCGCGAACCAATGCCTCGATCGCACCGAGATCCCGAAGGAGAAGCTCTCTCTCCGAACTGTCATCCGCCATTTCAGCGCGCAGCTTCATGCGGGTGATCGGCGTCTGGAGATCGTGCGATATGGCGGCGAGGATCCGGACGCGCTCGTCCAGATGACGGGCGATCCGATCCTGCATGGCGTTGAAGGCCGTCGCCGCCCGGACCACTTCGATGGGCCCGCGCTCTGCGAAGCGCGCGTGTTTCCCGCCCGGCTCGAATGAATTCGCCGCGTCGGCGAACTGCATGAACGGCCTGATCGCGAGCCGGACGGCAAACCAGATGCATCCGATCAGCAACAGGAGCTGGGCAAGCAGCACGGCGGGAAGCCAAAACGCCAGCGGCATCAGCTCGGGCGTGACGTCGATCGTCACGGGCGCGCCATCGCTCAGGACAGCATGCGCCTGGAGCCGCTCACGATGTCCCGGAATGGCTTCGATCCGGACGGCGAAGCGCGGACCGACCGCTTGGCGAATCTCGTCGGCGATGGCGCCTGCCCGGGCGGAGAGCTCCGGCTTCCCCGGCAGGCCGGGGCCGAGCTCGTACCGGTAGGTCCGCCGATCCAGCATCGGGATCCAGTCCGGCCGCTCGGCAGCCGGCAGCCTGTCGAGCAGCGCGATCGATACCGCGACATCGCGCTGCAACGTGGTCAGCATCACCGCTCGCGCCGAGACATAGCGCTCCAGAAAAAGGACCGCGAAGGAGAGCCCGTGCGCGACCACCAAACCCGCCAGGAGGATCAGGAACAGCCGGGTTCGCAGGCTCCGTGTCCAGGCTCGGATTCGTCGAAACGTCTCCATTGGGCTCAACTTCGCGTCTTCGCGATCGTGATCGGCATCGCGAAGACGTAGCCCTCGCTCCGGACCGTCTTGATGTAGGTCGGCTCGCGCGCATCGTCCCGGAGGCGCTGCCGCAAGCGGCTCACCAGCAGGTCGATGGACCGGTCGAAGAGCTCCGCCTCGCGGCCCTGCGTGAGGTTGAGGAGCTGGTCGCGCGACAGGACCCGCTGGGGATGGTCGAGAAACACCCGCAGCAACCGGTATTCCGCGCCGCTCAGTGCCACCACGGTTCCCGTCGCGTCGAGCAGATGCCGGGCGGTGGTATCGAGCTGCCATGCCCCGAAGGTCAGCAACTGGGCGACCTCGGTGACCTGCAGATTGGGCGGCAGCATTCGGGTCCGACGGAGCACGGCCTTGATCCGGGCGAGCAGCTCGCGCGCTGCGAATGGTTTCACGAGATAGTCGTCCGCGCCCATCTCGAGGCCGACGATCCTGTCCGTCTCGTCGCTTCGTGCCGTCAGCAGCACGATGGGCGTCGTCTTGTGCTTGCCGGCGCGCAGTTCGCGACAGAGCACGAGGCCGTCATCCCCGGGCAGCATGATGTCGAGGACGATGATGTCGACACGGTCGGCGTCGAGAAAGGACCGCATCTGCCGCCCGTCCGCGGCGACGGTCACCCGCAATCCGTTCTTCTTCAGATATCCGGAGACCAGCTCACGGATCTCGCGATCGTCGTCGACGATCAGAACATGGTCGACATGGTCCATCCGGACGGCCCTCGGCTTGTCGTCCCCGGATAGCGGTGCGGAGCACCGATCGAACCAGCTCGGGACGAGAAATTCGTATCCTTCTTTGTATCCGGGTATCCGGCTGTTGCGGATACGGCGAAGCCCATCAAGAATCCATGCCGACGGCCGTCTCGACGTCTCCTCTGCCCAGGGCGGCGCCTCCGCCGGCAAGACGCGGGCGGGGTGTATCATACCAACGGGCCTTGAAAATGACCGTTGGTTCCGTTCTCGGATTTTCGCCAAGCCTTTGGCTTGGTGTCGAAAATTCGAGTTGGGTCAACGACCCGCTGCGTCAGCAGCCTGGGCCGTTGGAATCACGTCTCGCCCGGGATGGCGGTGGCGTCGGCACGCCTACACGCCGTTACAGATCTCCGCGATCCGAAAACATGGCAGACACTTTCAGTGGGTTGAACGGGCCGAGTTCAAGGGCGAGTCGGCGCGGAGCGCGCATTGATCTCGCCCCGGGGAGCAGCCATGACCTTGTTCGTCATCTCCTATCTGGCCGGCGTGCTGACCATCCTCAGCCCCTGCATCCTTCCAGTCCTGCCCTTCGTCTTCGCACGTTCGGACCAGCCGTTTTCCAGGAGCACGCTGCCGATGCTCATCGGGATGGTCGCGACCTTCGCCAGCATCGCAACGCTGGCCGCCGTCGGCGGAAGCTGGGCGGTTCATGTCAACGAGGCGGGTCGCGCCGTGGCCCTGGCGTTGCTGGCGCTGTTTTCCGTGACCCTGCTGTCGCGGCGGGCCGCGGCGGTTCTCACCGCTCCTGTCGTGAGGCTGGGCAGTGACCTGTCCGACCGAGCCGGAAGGCAGGCCGCCGGCGCTGCGGGGTCCTCGCTGCTGCTCGGGATGGCCACCGGGCTCCTCTGGGCGCCCTGTGCGGGACCGATCCTCGGCCTCGTTCTGACGGGCGCGGCTCTGCGCGGCGCCGATGTGGAGACGACTCTGCTTCTCGCCACCTATGCGGCGGGCGCCGCGACCTCGCTGGCGGTGGCAGCCCTCGCGGGTGGATCGGTTCTGGCCGCCATGAAGCGATGGCTCGGGGTCGGCGAGCGCCTCCGACAGGGACTCGGTCTGGCCATGCTGGCAGCCCTCGCCGCCGTCGCGCTCGGCTCCGATACCGGTCTTCTGGCCCGCTTGTCCTTCGCGACAACGACCAAGCTCGAACAAGCGCTCGTGGATGGCCTGGGCGGCGCCACAGCGTCGACCGGCGCCGTACAGGATGCCGATGCCGCGCGGTCGGCGGATGCGACGCCCGGGCGCTATCGCAGCCGCCTGCCGGTTGAGGGCCGCTTCCCGTCCCTCGACGGCGCCGTCCAGTGGTTGAACGGCGGGCCGCAGACGGTCTACCAGCTCCGCGGCAAGGTGGTCCTGGTCCACTTCTGGACCTACTCGTGCATCAACTGCATCCGGACCATCCCCTTTGTCCGAGCCTGGGCGGAGACCTATCGGGACAAGGGACTCGTCGTGATCGGCGTTCATGCGCCCGAGTTCGCGTTCGAGCGGAACCTCGACAACGTATCGAGCGCAATCCAGAAATTCAGTCTCTCATATCCCGTGGCGGTCGATAACGACTTCAGGCTCTGGCGCGCGTTCCGCAACAGCTATTGGCCAGCCTTGTATTTCATCGATGCGGAGGGCCGCGTCAGGCATCATCACTTTGGAGAGGGCGAGTACGCGAGATCCGAGCGCGTCATCCAGGACCTCCTTGCCGAGGCGGCCGGGCATCGGAACGCCGACGCGCGCTTGACCGCGCCGGGCGCCCATGGAGCCGAGCTCGCGCCCGATCTGAGGCGTCTCCGGTCCGGGGAAACCTACCTCGGACACGCGAAGGCGGAGAATTTCGTCTCGCCGGAGGGTGTCGAGCCGGACGCCGCGCGGGACTACACGTCAGGGCAGCCGCGCTTGAACGAATGGAGTCTCGCCGGCAACTGGACCGTCCTGCCGGAACAGGCCGGGCTCAACCGCGCGGGCGGCGCGATCACCTATCGCTTCAGGGCACGGGATCTTCATCTGGTGCTCGGCCCCGGCCCAGCCGGGAGGCCGGTTCGCTTCGTGGTGACGCTGGACGGCGAAGCGCCGGGTGCAGACCATGGCGCCGATGTCGACCGCAGCGGCCATGGCGTCGTCTCGGAGGCTCGGCTCTACCAGCTCGTGCGCCAGACGGGCGATGTCGGGGAGCGCACCTTCGCGATCCGCTTCCTCGATCCCGGAGTCGAGGCGTTCGCCTTCACCTTCGGGTGAGGCGGGCCGCCGCGGTGCCATCCGCTCTGTATCAGCCTGTATCCGGACCGGCAGATGCCTACATCCGCTTTCACTTTCCCCGCGCGGGCACATCATTGCGATACGCCACGCTGGCTTTGTCCCGACATCGTCGAAACGGTCAGGAGGAGCACATGGCTGAAACGATCGATCTGCAGCGTCGGCGGCTGGTCGCAGCAGCGACGGGAGCTTTTGCGGCGACCGGTCTCGGATTCATCGGAACAGCCAGCGCGCGTTCCGGTCGTGGCGCGTCCGCTGGTCTTCCAAGCATCGAGGCGGGCACGCACACCTCGTTCGGTGCGCTCAAGCAGATCGATGCGGGAGACCTCAGCGTCGGCTATGCCGAAGCCGGGCCGGCGACCGGAGCGCCCGTCCTGCTGCTCCACGGCTGGCCCTACGACATCCATAGCTACGTCGACGTTGCGCCGGCCCTCGCGGCTGCAGGCTATCGCGTGATCATCCCGTATCTGCGGGGCTATGGCACCACGCGCTTCCGGTCCCAGGCGACGCCGCGGAACGGCCAGCAGGCGGCGCTCGCCGTCGATATCCTCAACCTCATGGACGCGCTCAAGATCGAGAAGGCGATCATCGCCGGATACGATTGGGGCGCGAGGACGGCCAACATCATCGCGGCGCTCTGGCCGGAGCGCTGCAAGGCGCTGGTGTCGGTGAGTGGCTACCTGATCGGCAGCCAGGAGCTCAACGCGAAGCCGCTGCCTCCCAAGGCCGAACTCCAGTGGTGGTACCAGTTCTACTTCGCCACCGAACGCGGCCGGGACGGCTACGGGCGCTACACCCGCGACTTCGTTCGACTGATCTGGGAACTGGCGTCGCCGCAGTGGCACTTCGACGACGCCACCTTCGACCGCTCGGCGCCTGCATTCGAGAATCCGGATCATGTCAGCGTCACGATCCACAACTACCGGTGGCGGCTCGGGCTCGCGGACGGTGAGGAGAAGTATGCCGAGCTGGAGAAGAAGCTCGCCACCTTCCCGGTCATCACGGTGCCGACGATTACGCTGGAAGGAGATGCCAACGGAGCGCCTCACCCGGATCCGGCCGTCTATGCCAGGAAGTTCTCAGGCCGGTACGAGCACCGCCTAATCACGGGCGGCATCGGCCACAATCTTCCGCAGGAGGCACCGCAGGCCTTCGCCAGGGCGGTGGTCGACGTCGATGGCTTCTGAGCGCTGCCATGCCCGGAGCAACTGCGGGTCGCAAGCATCGGATCCGCTTCTGTCACGAGGCTCGCGCGAGGCAGCGCGACCGCGTCTCCACGCGATATGCGCGGTGATCGATAGCGCGACCGCCCGCGATGACTCCGGATCACCTCGAATGCGAAGCGCCGGCCATTGAATCTCGCCCTCGTGACGTTCGAGGTTCCAGCCGTTCAGACGCCGGAGGCGTATCATCCGGCCGGACGTCCTTGGCGCGGGTCGCCTGATTGTCAGCGACAGCCCGCCGGAGATGATCCACAAGCCGCAAGGAGAACCGTCCGGTCGAGTGATGAACCAGAGTACGATGCGATCTCGCCGGCCCAGTTCCTGGATCGCCGCGCCCGTCCTGGGAGCGCTGGCGGGTCTCCTCTACGCCGCCATCGTCGATGCCGGGATCCTGGCGGATTCGGCGATCCGGGGAGCCTTCATCGGATCGCCCATCCTGTACTATGAGCGCGGGTTGCTGTTTCCGCGCTGGCGCGACCGGATCCGGCGGGCCGCAGCGCCTCTCTTCGCCGCGGCGACCATCGCGACCTACACGGTCATGATCGTGCTCGGCAATGCGGCCGCCGGGACCGTGTTGCATCACCTGTTCGGCTACATGCCGAGCGCCCGCGCCGCGATGAGGATGTCGGAGACGGGATTCCTTTATTCCCTCGGCGTGTCGGCCATCATCGCGTTTGTGTTCCGCGTGCGGGACCTGATCGGCCCACGCGTGTTCACGAACCTGCTGCTCGGCCGTTATCATCGGCCGATCAGCGAAGAGCGCATCTTCCTCTTTCTCGACGTATCCGGCTCGACCCGCTTTGCCGAGCAACATGGCGACCTGGCGGCCCAGCAATACCTCGGGCAGATCTTCAGCGCGCTGGCCATGCCGGTCCACCGGTCATGCGGCTCGATCGACGATTACATCGGCGACATGGCCTTGGTCAGCTGGACCATCGCGCAGGGCACCCGGGACGCCGCGTGCCTGCGCTGTGTCTTCGATTTCGCAGCGACGCTCGCGGAGAGCGCTGCAATCTGGCAGGCACGGTTCGGTCAGGTGCCGGGCTTTCGCGCCGCGCTGCATTGCGGCTCCGTCGTGACCGCCGAGATCGGCCTTGAGCGCCACAAGATCGCGTATTTCGGCGATACCGTGAACACGACGAGTCGTCTTGAGGCTCTCGCCAAGACGTTGGGCGTTCCCGTGCTGGTTTCGGCAGATCTGCTCGACCGCATCGGTGATCTGCCGGACGATCTCGTGGCGGACGATTTGGGGCGTCACGCCATCCGTGGCCGCAACGAGCCTCTCATGGTGGCGGCTATCCGACAATGTGCCGATCCGCCCTCACGGGAGCGGTCCGCCCTTTAGGGTCTGGACCCGAAACACCCCAGGGGCAAATAAAGCCGGCTTGGTTTCGGTCCGATTTCCGCCCCGTCCAGCTGGTGTCCCGGCGATCGCCCAATCCGGCTTGTTCGCTGGGGGGCAACACAAGAAGCCCAGGTTGTGCCGGTCGACCCTGTGCCCTACCTACTGGTTGGTTGAGGGGTCCGTCGGAATCGAGACCGCAGGCGCCCGACGCGGTGCCGCGACATCGGCCGTCAGGTACGGGATGAGCAGGGACGCGCCGCATTCGGCAGGCGAAGGACGACCATGAGAGACACCCGCGCGGAGCTGCTTGCCCAGGGCGAAATCCTCGTACGCAAACGTGGATATTCCGGCTTCAGCTATGCCGATCTGTCCCAGGTCATCGGCATCAGCAAGGCAAGCATCCATCATCATTTCCGGACCAAGGAGGATCTCGCGATCGCGCTCGTTGCGGCTTACGATCGGCGGTACGATGAAGCCCTGGCGCGGATCCGGGCAGAGACGCAGGACGGCGTCACGCGCATCGAGGCGTATGGGCACCTTTACTTGAACGGGCTGGAGCAGGGGCTGGGCTGCCTGTGCGCCGCTTTGGCCGTGGAGCAGGATACCTTGCCGGATGCGCTCCGGGCGGCCGTGGCGCGCTTCTTCGACAAGCACGTGGCATGGCTGGTTCGGGTTATTGCCGACGGCATCGCGAACGGCAGCATCCGCGCCGACGCCGATCCGGAGGCTCACGCCCGCATGGTCGTCGCGATGCTCGAAGGCGCACTCCTGATGGAGCGGCTTCTCGCCGGTCCGCATGGCTTCACCGCTGCACTGAAGGCGGTGACGGACACGCTCCGGCCCGCTCCGACCGGCAGGCAATGAGGGGGCCCTGCTTCGTCTGAGCGAAGCAGGGCTGGCTCGATGCGGCTCGGATCAGGACGCACCCTTGGTGAAGGCGTCGAAGGCGCGGGCGGTGTAGACGAGCGCCGCTCCCGTGTTGAGGGCGATCGCGACGCCGAGAGCATCGACGATCTCCTCCTTCGAAGCGCCGGCCTTGCGGGCGGCTTCGCTGTGCACGGCGATGCAGCCATCGCAGCGCGTCGTCACGGCGACCGCGAGGGCGATCAACTCGCGGGTCTTGGCGTCGAGCTTCGGCTCTCTCGGGGCCGCAGACGCGATGTGGTCGTGAGCGGCGATCAGGTCCGGGCTGATCTGGCCGATCTCCTTGAGGGTCGACATCAAATTCGACCGATAGGTGCTCCAGTCGTTCAACATCGGGTCGTTCCTCCAGCATGAGGTCTCGGGCGAGCGTCGATTCCCCCACCGACGCATCCTACCAACTAGTTGGTAGGACAAGATGCTCAATTGCGCAACCCCGGCGCGCGACGTCCGCCTGTGATCGGCGTCCCACGCGCCGCGCCCCGTCCCAGGGTCGGAGCATCCGCCGAGCGGAGCTCGGTTGCATTTTCTAGACGATCGGTCTATTAATCCGGAATGGCAAACCAAGCAGCTGATGCGCCCCTGCCGCGCACGCGTGGCAGGCCGCCCAAGACGGCACCCGGATACGGCCCGACCCGGGAGGCGCTGGTTCGCGCGGGCATGGCGGCTCTGTCCGAGAAGGGCTATTCGGCGACTGGCCTCGACGAAGTTCTGCGCAGCGTGAGCGTGCCGAAAGGCTCGTTCTATCACTACTTCCCGAGCAAGGATGCTTTCGGCGCGGAGCTGATCGATGCCTACGCCGCCTACTTCGCTCGCAAGCTCGACCGATGGTTCCTTGATGAGGGCGCTGCACCGCTCCAGCGCCTGAGAAACTTTGTGGCCGACGCGTGCGCCGGCATGGAACGGTACGATTTCCGGCGCGGCTGCGTGGTCGGCAATCTCGGCCAGGAGATGAGCGCGCTGCCGGAGGCGTTTCGCAGTCGCCTGCACGGCGTTCTCCTCGACTGGCAGGCGCGCACGGCCCGCTGCCTCGAGCAGGCGAGGGCAGCGGGTGAGATCGCGGCGGACGCCGATTGCGAGGCGCTCGCAGCCTTTTTCTGGATCGGCTGGGAGGGCGCGGTGCTGCGCGCCAAGCTCGAACGGAGCTCTGCCCCCCTCGTTCTCTTCGCCGACACCTTCCTGGCCGGCCTCACGCGCTGACCGCCCCGTTCGTGGAGGAGATAGATGTTCAAGGCGATCCTGATCGAGAAGGACGAGGCCGGCTACCGCGCCGGCCTGCGAGAGATCGACGAGGGGCAATTGCCGGAGGGCGACGTGACCGTGGACGTCGCCTACTCGACGCTGAACTACAAGGACGGGCTCGCCATCACCGGGAAAGGGCCGGTGGTGCGCAAGTTTCCGATGGTGCCGGGCATCGACATCGCCGGCACCGTGCGGGAGTCGCGCCACCCCGACTACCGGTCCGGCGATCGCGTCATCCTCAACGGCTGGGGCGTCGGCGAGACGCATTGGGGCGGGCTGGCGCAGGTCGCGCGTCTCAAGGGTGACTGGCTGGTGCCGTTGCCGGAGGCTTTCACGCCGCGCCAGGCCATGGCGATCGGCACGGCCGGCTACACCGCCATGCTCTGTGTGATCGCGCTCGAGCGCCACGGCGTGACCCCGGACAAAGGCGAGATCGTGGTCACGGGCGCGGCCGGCGGCGTCGGCAGCACGGCCGTCGCCCTGCTGTCGGGCCTCGGCTACACCGTCGTGGCGGTGAGCGGGCGACCCGAGGAGGCGGCCTATCTGCGCAACCTCGGCGCGGCCGAGGTTCTCGACCGTGCCGGCTTCTCGGAGCCGGGCAAGCCGCTCGGCAAGGAGCGCTGGGCGGGCGCCGTCGACGTGGCCGGCAGCCATACGCTCGCCAATATCTGTGCCACGGCCAAGTACCGCGGCGTCGTCACGGCCTGCGGCCTGGCCCAGGGCATGAGCCTGCCGGCCACCGTGGCGCCGTTCATCCTGCGCGGCGTCACCCTGGTCGGCATCGACAGCGTGATGTGTCCACGGCCTGAGCGGCTGGAGGCCTGGAGGCGCCTCGCCCGCGATCTCGATCCGGCGAAACTCGATGCGATGACGGGCGAGATCGGTCTGTCCGAGGTCGTCGCGACCGCCGAGCGCCTGATGGCCGGACAGGTGCGCGGCCGCATCACGGTCGACGTCAATCGATAGGCGACCGGCCGAGGGTCCGGTCGCCGCCGGGCCGCCAGGAGAGACCTGCGGGTCTGCAATCCTCGACCTTTGTTCGACCATTGCGTCGTACTCAATCGAAGCAATCAAGTTTTCGTCCGACATGAAAACGTGATGCATCTCAAGTTCGGCCAACCAGATAAATAACTGGGCCGATTATATGGAGGAACGACCATGCGAGGAATTTTTGTGCTCGCGATGCTGGTCGGCAGCCTGTCTGCTGCGCGGTCCGAGGATCTTCCGATCTTCCGCATCGGGGTGATGAACGATCAGTCTGGCCTCTATTCCGATATTGCGGGCCCGGGATCGGTTGTCGCAGCAAGGATGGCAGTCGAGGATTTCAATCCTGAAAGCCGGGGCTTCAGGGTCGAAGTCATCGCCGCCGACCATCAGAACAAGCCGGATGTCGGTGCGGCCATCGCCCGCAAGTGGTTCGACGTGGATCGCGTCGATGCCATCGTGGACGTTCCGACATCCTCGGTCGCGCTCGCCGTCTCCGCGGTCTCGGCCGAGAAGAACAAGGCCTTCCTGATCACGAGCGCGGGCACCTCCGACCTGACCGGGACCGCTTGTACCCGCAACAACGTCCATTGGACCTACGACACCTGGGCGCTCGCCAACAGCACCGGGCGGGCCGTCGTCAAGCAGGGCGGGAAATCCTGGTATTTCATCACGGCGGACTACGCCTTCGGGCATGCGCTCGAACGTGACGCCTCGGAAGCCGTGAAGAACAACGGCGGCAAGATCCTCGGACACGCGCTCGCGCCATTCCAGAGCGGTGATTTCTCCTCCTTCGTGCTGCAGGCGCAGGGGAGCAGAGCCCAGGTCGTTGCGTTCGCGAATTCCGGTGGCGACACGATCAACTCGATCAAGCAGGCCGCGGAATTCGGCCTCAAGGAGTCCGGCCAGAGGCTCGTCAGCCTGCTCGCCTTCATCTCCGACGTACACGCCATCGGCCTGCAGACCGCACAGGGGCTGATGCTCACGGAGGCGTTCTACTGGGACCTGAACGAGGGCACGCGCGCCTGGACCCAGCGCTTCGCGCCGCGCAACAGCGGCCGCTACCCGACGATGAACCAGGCCGGCACCTACGCGGCCGTCCTCCACTGGATGAAGGCCATCGACGCGCTCGACAAGACGAAGGCGCGCGACGGAGGCGCCGTCGTGACGCAGATGAAGGCCATGCCGACCGACGACCCGCTCTTCGGCAAGGGATCGATCCGGGCGGATGGGCGCACCATCCACGATCTGTACCTGTTCGAGGTGAAGGGCCCGGGCGAGTCCAAGGCTCCGTACGACTACTACAAACTCATCGACACCATCCCGGGCGATCAGGCCTTCCGGCCCCTCGCCGAGGGGCGCTGCCCCTTCGCCTTGAACTGAGGCGGGGGCCTTGTGTGCCGAGCGTGGCCGGCACCGCCATGTCGAACCACGCCGGACCGGAGCATTTTCGAAGAAGGGCAGGCCGGTCCGTTGCAGATGATGCGGCGAGATCAAGCAGAGCGAGAGCCGGATCCGGTCCACCGGGACGGATCCGCCTCCAAAGAGAAGAAATCGGAGGAAACGGCGTGAGCTACGACACTCTCCTCTACGAAACATTCGACGGCGTCGGCCGGATCACACTCAACCGGCCGGGACGCACGAATGCGATCAGCGCCACGATGCTGTCCGAACTCGACGCGCTCATGGACGCGATCGAGCGGGACGATGCCGTCCGGGCCGTGATCGTCCGGGGCGCGGGCGAGGCCTTCTCGTCGGGCTTCGACCTCAAGGACCAGATGGAGCTGAAGCCCTCCGGCGTGGCGCAATGGCGCGATATCCTGCGCAAGGACTTCGACGTCCCGATGCGGTTCTGGCATTGCCCGAAGCCGACCATCGCGGCCGTGCGCGGCCCCTGCCTCGCGGGCGCCTGTGAGCTCGCCCTGGCCTGCGACATGACCATCGCGGCGCAGGACGCCTTCTTCGGCGAGCCGGAGCTGAAGTTCGGGGCCGGCATCGTGGTGATGATCCTTCCCTGGATCGTCGGGCCCAAGGTCGCGAAGGAGATCATCCTGACCGGGCAGGACAGGATCAGCGCCGCGCGGGCTTACGAGATCGGCATGATCAATCGGGTCGTTCCCCCTGAGGAGCTCGACGCGGCCGCCCTGCGGCTCGCCCGACACGTCGCGGCCATCGATCCGGTTCTGGTCAAGGAAACCAAGCGGGCGCTCAACCGGTCGATCGAGATCCGCGGCATGCTCGAGGGCCTTGAGGCCGCGCTCGACATCGATCTGCTCATCGAGGGGCAGGGCTCGCCCGACAAGAAGGCTTTCTTCGAGGTCGCCCGGGCGCAGGGCCTCAAGGCGGCGCTCGCTTGGCGCGACGCTCGCTTCCCCGGAGAGGCGTCATGACGGCAGCGCTTGCAGAACGGTTGATGGCGTGGCTGCGCAACTCTCGCGCGGACCTGCGCGAGACGGCCGGCCCCGGCGCGGCGCCGGCCGACATCGCCGCTTTCGCCGAGTCGGTGCGCGACCGTCTCCGGTCGGCAGGCGTGCAGCCGCACGAACCTGTTCAGTTGACCATTGCAAACCGGGCGACCGACATCGGCGTGATGCTGGGAATCTGGCTGGCTGGCGCCGTCGCCGTGCCGATCCACCATGCGGCCTCCCCGACGACCCGCGAGGCCATCGGGCGGGCCACGGGCGCACGCTTTCAACTCGATGGCCTGACGATCACCAGGCTTGCCGATCACGCACCGCGGCCGCGCGACCTTCTCGCATCCGCGGCGCTGATCGTGTTCACCTCGGGAACGACAGGCGTCCCGAAGGGGGTCGTCCTCGGCCACGACGCGCTCGCGGGAAAGATCGAAGCGCTCGATCGCCTCCTGTCGTTCCGGCAGGACGATGTCGTGGTGATGCCGCTGCAGCTGATCTTCATTTTCGGCATCTGGGTCAGCCTGCTGGCGATCCGGTCGGGGGCGACTCTCGTCCTCGTGCAGAAGTTCTCGCCCGAGACCGTGGAGGACCTGCTCGCGCACGAGGCCACAATTCTCGCGGCGGTGCCATCGATGCTTCGCGTCATGGCTGCGCGCGCGCTGCCGCGGGCGGCCCGGCTGCGGATGGTGTTGACCGGCGGCGAGAGCCTCGGACCGGCCCTCAAGGAGACGCTCGATGACGCTTGGCCGGACGCAGGTGTGTTCGATCTCTACGGATCGACCGAGACGGGCTCGTGCGATTTCTGCCTGCCTCCCTGGCGCGAAACCGGCGCAGGCACCATCGGCTACCCGACGGAGAACGTCGCCTTCCGGATCGTCCGTGATGACGGAACGGTCGCAGCCATCGGCGAGACCGGAGAGCTGCAGATCCGCACGCCCTACGGGATGCTCGGCTACCTCGACAATCCGGCGATGACATCGGCCGCCTTCGATGGCGACCACTATCGTTCGGGCGATCTCGCGCGGCTTCGCCCGGACGGCTGCACGGAACTCGTCGGCAGGCTGAAGGAAATCGTGTCCCGCGGCGGGAACAAGATCTCTCCCATGGAGATCGAGACCGTGCTGTGCCGCCATCAGGATGTCGCGGCGGCGCTCTGCGCGGGCGTTCCCGATGCGCGCTACGGCGAGGCCATCCACGCGGTGGTCGTCCCGAAGCCGGGCACCTGCCTGACGCCCGACGCGCTGAAGCGCTGGGCGGGCACGCAGATGGAGCGCTTCAAGGTCCCGGACGTCGTGGTTTTCAGCGAGACCTTGCCGGTCGGCCCCACGGGGAAGGCGAGCCGGGCCGGCGTCCGGCAGCTCACGGCATCGTTGTCGGGGTGAGCCGCAATCCGGCTGCCGAGTCCTCGGCAGCCTGCGGTCCCTCGACCCCGGATCCTGCCGGGGATTCCGCTCCACGCCCGACTGGTTTCTGGCTCGGATGACCTGCTCTGCCACCTGCGCGGCTGGCTTTGCGGCGTGTCCGGCCTCGTCCGAGGAGAGGCTCCATGACCGA
Organism: Methylobacterium nodulans ORS 2060; assembly: GCF_000022085.1. Lineage (NCBI taxonomy): Bacteria > Pseudomonadati > Pseudomonadota > Alphaproteobacteria > Hyphomicrobiales > Methylobacteriaceae > Methylobacterium > Methylobacterium nodulans. The sequence goes on along the minus strand of NC_011894.1, from coordinate 885,359 downwards.
CCCGAATCCGAGGCCCTCCGCCTGGGCCCTGACCCCGCAGACCACGGTCGTGAACGAGCGCGGCGGGCTCTGCCAGGACGGAACCGCCCCGACCTGCACCGTGCCGTTGAAGAGGCCCTGAGCCGTGGCGGCGACGACCCCTCTCTCCGACGGCGCCGCGCTGGCCGGGGCTGCTTCCGGCCGGCGGATGCTGGCTCTCGTCTGCGCGGCCCTGGTCCTGTCGATGACGACCTGGTTCTCGGCCACCGCCGTCACCGCGCCGCTCGCCGCGAGCTTCGGCCTCGACGAGGCCCAAGCCTCCTGGCTCACCAACGCCGTGCAGATCGGCTTCGTGGTCGGGGCGCTCGGACTCAGCATCTCGGGTCTGGTCGACCGCGCGCCGTTGCACCGGATCATGGCTGCCAGCGCCGGACTGGCCGCCCTGGCCAACCTGGCCCTGCTCTGGGCGCCGGGGCCGGCGAGCGCCCTGCTCGCGCGTTTCGTCACCGGCCTCGCTCTTGCCGGCATCTACCCGCCGGCCCTGAAACTGATCGCGACCTGGTACCGGCGCGGCCGTGGCCTCGCGCTCGGCGCGGTCATCGGGGCGCTGACCCTCGGCTCGGCGCTTCCGCATCTGCTGCGGGCGCTGGCCTCCGGGCTGGACTGGCGCACGGTGGTTGCGAGTGCCTCCGCCCTCACCCTGGCGGGTGCGCTCCTCCTCGGTGGTTTCGCGACCGAGGGGCCGTATGCCTTCGCCCGGATGCCATTCAGGGCTCGGCAGATCGGAGTTGTCCTGCGCGACCGCGGCCTCTTCCTGACGAATCTCGGCTATTTCGGGCATATGTGGGAGCTCTACGCGATGTGGAGCTGGTTCCTCGCCTTCGCGGCCCATGCCCTGCCCCGGAGCGGACTGACGGATCCGAAGCTCCCGTCCCTGGCGACCTTCGGGGTCGTCGCGATCGGCGTGGTGGGATGTCTCCTCGGGGGCGTGCTGGCCGACCGCATCGGGCGCACCGCCACCACGGCCGGGATGATGGCGGTGTCTGGGGCTTGCGCTTTCCTGATCGGCTTCACCTTCGATGGGCCGGCCTGGCTGTTTCTCCTGATCGGCGCGGTCTGGGGCATCAGCGTGGTCGGCGATTCCGCTCAGTTCTCCGCGATGGCCACCGAGATCGGCGATCCCCGTCTCGTGGGCACGGCACTCGCCCTGCAACTCGGGATCGGCTTCGCCCTGACGGTCGTCGCCATCCGTGTCCTGCCGCTCGCCGTGGATGCGATCGGGTGGCAGTGGAGCTTCCTCATGCTGGTGCCCGGCCCGATCATCGGCGTCGCGGCCATGCTTCTGCTGCGGCGAAGACCCGAGGCCGAGAGGATCGGCGGGGGCTTGCGATGACATTCCTGGATTCCCCGCCCCTTTCCCGGACGACTGCAGCGCCAGCGGAAGGAGATCCGGGATCCAGCAGAAGAAGTCGCGAAGCGACCGCCCTGCGCAACGGTGCCGGAAGCCGGAGCCGCTACGCGGCAAGTCTCGTGCTGGGTCCGGGGTCGCATTCCGCTGACGCTGCATGCGCCCGGGACAGGGGAGAGCGGGCGACGGGAGGCCGGGTGAGCCGATCATCAGGAGCCCGTCTCGGCGCGGCGGGAGCTGCCGGCAGAGGGTCGGCCTAATGCGGTGCGGGGCGTTCGCCATGACAGGCCGGCGCCCCGCCGCTCTCCAGGCTCCTGATGATCGGGCAGTCCGGCCGCCCATCGCCCTCACAGGCATCGGCCAGGGTGCGCAGGCTGTCGGCCATCTCCTGCAGCTGGCGCGCGCGCTCCTCCAGCTCGTTGATGTGGGTCAGTGCAATCGCCTTCACCTCGGCGTTACTCCGGTCCTGATCGCTCCACAATTCCAGCAGGAGCCGGATGCGTTCGATCGAAAACCCCAGGTCGCGGGCCCGGCGGATAAACCCCAGGCGGTGCAGGTCGGCCGGGCCGTAGGCGCGGTAGCCGCTCTCGCGGCGGCCGGCCGGCGGCACCAGGCCGATGCTCTCGTAGTAGCGGATCATCTTCGCCGACACGCCCGAGGCCTGCGCCGCCTGCCCGATGTTCATCGTTCCCTGCTCCCCTGTTGACCTTCCCATGATGGGAGGGTGCAGGCTGCCTGGCAAGAGGATCACGACAGGACCCCGGCGATGACCAACCGCGCACCCCTTGCCGAATCTGGAACCGGCCACGCGCAGAGTGCCCACAGCTGCTGCGGCGGACCGGACAAGCCCGCCGCGTCAGCTCCGGCGGCGCACAGCCATGCCCATCACGGGCACGATCATCCTGCGCCTGACCAGCACGGCGGGGCGGCGAGCAAAGCGGGCGGCGCGATCAAGGACCCAGTCTGCGGCATGAGTGTCGACCCGCACACGGCCAAGCACCGGGCCCAGCACAACGGGCACCCGTATTATTTCTGCTCGGCGGGCTGCCGGGCGAAGTTCGAGGCCGATCCGGCCCGCTACCTCGACCCGGCGAGTGCCGCGGCCAAGGCCGAGCCGGTGCCCGAGGGCACGATCTACACCTGCCCGATGCACCCCGAGGTGCGCCAGGTCGGCCCGGGCGCCTGCCCGATCTGCGGCATGGCCCTGGAGCCGGTACTGGTCGGTGCCGAGACGGGCCCGAGCGAAGAACTGGTCGACATGACCCGGCGGTTCTGGACCGGCCTGGTGCTGACCCTGCCGGTCTTTGCGCTGGAAATGGGCGGTCACCTGACCGGCCTGGTCGACCGCCTGGGCCAGCAGAATTCCAATTGGCTGCAGCTGGTGCTCGCCACCCCGGTGGTGCTGTGGGGCGGCCGGCCGTTCTTCGAACGGGCCTGGGCGTCGGTGAAGAGCCGCAACCTCAACATGTTCACGCTAATCGCCATGGGCACCGGCGTGGCTTGGCTCTACAGCGCGGTCGCCACCGTGGCGCCGGGGATCTTCCCGGCCGCGCTGCGCGGCCATGACGGTGCCGTGCCGGCCTATTTCGAGGCCGCGGCGGTGATCACCGTGCTGGTGCTGCTCGGCCAGGTGCTCGAGTTGCGCGCCCGGGAGAGCACCAGCGGGGCAATCCGCGCCCTGCTCGACTTGGCGCCGAAGTCTGCGCGCCGCATTAGGCCCGACGGTTCAGAAGAGGAGGTGCAGCTCGACGCCGTCCAGGTCGGCGACCGCCTGCGCGTGCGCCCCGGCGAGAAGGTCCCGGCCGACGGCACCGTGGTCGAGGGCCGCTCGTCGGTGGACGAGGCGCTCGTCACCGGTGAAGCCATGCCGGTGAGCAAGGACGTCGGTGCGGCGGTGATCGGCGGCACGCTCAACCGGAGCGGCGCGCTGGTGATCGAGGCCAGGAAGGTCGGCCGCGACACCATGCTGGCGCGCATCGTCCAGCTGGTCGCCGAGGCCCAGCGCAGCCGCGCGCCGATCCAGCGCCTGGCCGATCGGGTCTCGGGCTGGTTCGTGCCGGTGGTCATCGGCATCGCCGTGCTGGCCTTCGTCGCCTGGTTCGCCTTCGGTCCCGAGCCGCGCTTCACCTACGGCCTGCTGGCGGCGGTCGCGGTGCTGATCATCGCCTGCCCGTGCGCGCTCGGGCTGGCCACGCCGATGTCGATCATGGTCGGCGTCGGCCGCGGCGCTCAAGGAGGCGTGCTGATCAAGAACGCCGAGGCGCTGGAGCGGATGGAGAAGGTCACCACGCTGGTGGTCGACAAGACCGGCACTCTCACCGAGGGCAAGCCGGCGGTGACCCGGGTGGTGTCGGCCGAGGGCTTTTCCGAGCCGGAGATCCTGCGGCTGGCCGCCAGTGTCGAGCGGGTGAGCGAGCACCCGCTGGCCGTGGCGATCGTCGCCGCGGCCGAGCAGCAGGGCCTCGCCCTGGCCTCGGTCGGCGATTTCGACAGCCCGACCGGCAAGGGGGTGCTGGGCACCGTCGAGGGCCGGCGCATCCGCCTCGGCAATGCGCAATTCCTGGCGGAGGAGGGCATCGGCACGGGGCCGCTCGACGCGCCGGCCGAGGCGCTGCGCCAGGACGGCGCCACGGCCATCTTCATGAGCGTGGACGGCCGGGTTGTCGGGGTGATCGCGATCGCCGATCCGATCAAGGCCACCACGCCGGAGGCGCTGAAGGCGCTGCGCGCCGACGGCATCCGGATCGTGATGCTGACCGGCGACAACCGCACCACGGCTCAGGCCGTCGCGCGCAGGCTCGGCCTCGACGAGGTCGAGGCCGAGGTCCTGCCCGACCAGAAGAGCGCCGTCGTCAAAGCCCACCAGGCCCAGGGGCAGGTGGTCGCGATGGCCGGCGACGGCGTCAACGACGCCCCGGCGCTCGCTGCGGCGGATGTCGGCATCGCGATGGGCAGCGGCACGGACGTGGCAATCGAGAGCGCCGGCATCACTCTGCTCAAGGGCGATCTGACCGGGATCGTGCGGGCACGGCGGCTGTCGCGCGCCACGATGAGCAACATCCGCCAGAACCTGTTCTTCGCGTTCATCTACAACGCGGCCGGCGTGCCGGTGGCGGCCGGGGTGCTCTACCCGGTCCTGGGGATCCTGCTCTCGCCGGTCATCGCGGCGGCCGCGATGGCGCTCTCGTCGGTGAGCGTGATCGGCAATGCCCTGCGTCTGCGCAGTCTGGACATCTAGAGCCGTGCCCGTTGGTTGAAACGGCCACGGCTCCCAAGTCTTTGACTTTTCGCGCTCCCTTGCGCCGAACCGTGGGACATTTCGGTGAATGATGCTGAGAGTCTGTCGGGCCCTTCGAGAAGCGCCTGACAGACTCTCGGTCTGTGATGTGTCGGATGTCCGGACGGAGAAAAGGTGCCGGAGAACCGGTGTCCTCTTCTCCTGGACGTACTCTAGAGCACGAAATCGGAGGGTTTCAGCGGAATGGCGCCGGCGAGCTCCACGGCGAAATCGGCGACCTTGTCCCCGGTGATGTCCGCCTGGATCAGGGTCGAGCCGGCCGCGGTGGTGCCATAGCGCAACTCCCCCGCCCGGCCATCGAACGCGCCCGTGCCGAGCCAGGTGAAGGCCTCGTTCGCCGGCGTGCCGTCGACCGCATCGATCGCCGCCAGATCCAGCTGATCCTGCCCCTGCGTGAAATCGGTGAGGTAGTCCCGGCTCTGCGGCAGGCTGTCGGTGATCGTCTCATAAACCAGGCGGTCGCGCCCGGCCCCCGTCGCGATGATGTCCTTGCCCGCGCCGCCGAGAATCGTGTCGTCGCCATCCCCGGCCTTGATCGAGTCGCCGCCCGCGCCGCCCTGGATCAGGTCGGCCTGCGCGCTGCCCGTCAGCACATCCGCCCCGTCGGTGCCCGTCAGCGTGTTCACCGGCACCGCCGCCGTGCCGATCCCCAGGATGAAATCCGCCGCCGTGAAACTGTGCTGGCCCGAGAACTCGATCTCGAAATCCGCCGTCATGTCGCCGTCGCGGTCGAGCTCGACCATCGTGGTGCCGGTCGCGGTCGCCACGGCGCGCAGTTCCCAGGGGTTGCCGTCGAAGCGCCGCTCGCCGAGCCAGGTCCAGGACGACGCCTCCTGCGGCGCGCCCGGCAGGTCGACCAGCCGGATCTTGTCCGCGCCAGGCACGAAGTCGCTGATCAGGTCGCGGCCGTCCGTCCAGGCCCGGTACAGGAAGCTGTCCGCTCCCGCATCGCCATACAGGTAGTCGCGCCCGGCGCCGCCCTCGATGACGTCGCCGCCGCCGCCGGCCGAGATCCAGTCCTGCCCGTCGCCGCCCTGGATGAAGTCGCGCCCGGCGCTGCCCAGGAGCGCGTCGTTCTGGGCACTGCCCACCTGCCGGGTGGTGCCGTCGGTCAGGGCCGCGAGCGTCGGACCGGTCGAGGCGGTGCCCGCCCGCGGCGGGATCCCGAACCTGTCGTGGTTGCCCGCATAGACGAGGTCGCCGGGCCGGTCGCTGAAGAACAGGTTGCCCCACTGCCCCTCGTCCACGACGTTGCCCGTGACACTCACGCCCGCGACGTTGCCGGCATCCGCCCCCGTGTCGGTGACCGAGACCGTGTAGCTGCCGCCGAGCAGCACGTTGTTGCGCACCGTCACGTTCGAGACGTCGCCCTTCTCGGCGGTGATGCGCAGGGCATTGTTGGTCTGCACCTTGGCGTCCGCCGCCGAGCGCCAGTCGAGCAGGTTGCCCTCGATCGTGATCGGGCCGGTGGACTTGCCGATCCAGATCCCGTCGGCATGCGCCCCGGTCTGGTAGCCGCCGCCCGCGATGTAGTTGCCGGCCACGCGCCCGGATTCGAGATAGAGCGCGTCGCTCGGCGCATTGAGGAAGGCGTTGTTGGTGAGGGTGGTGTTGAGGCCCTGCGCCACCACGAAGTCGTTGTAGTACTTGTCGAGCTTGAGCCCGTCGAAGGTGGAGTGGTCGATGGTGAGGTTCGCGTAGCCCGGGTAGCCCACCACCGCCGCCGCCCCGACCGCGGCGTCGAACAGGGAGTTCCTGATGGTGACGTCGTTTGCCTGAACGAAGACCGTGGTGCCGCGGAAGTCGATGTTGTCGAGGGTGACGCCGGCTTGGTAGATCACGACGGTGTTGAGCGCCTTGTTGTAGTAGACGCCGTCGGCGGCGCCGAGCGTGGCGGCCGATCGCGGCGGCGTGTCGCGCGCGATATAGCCCACCGGCGCGTCGATGCCCGGGATGGGCGCGACGTCGGGATTGGCGGCCCGCAGCGCCGCATAGTAATCCGTGTCCGACAAAGCCATTCTCATACTCCGCTATTCGGCGCGGCGATTGCATCATCCCGCGCGGGCACGAAGGATGAATCCTTCCTTTCAGGCTTATATTTTGATAGATTCTTACTGAGTTTGGGAGCGTTCAGTCGCTCCGGCCAGCAGCGAATGCATGGCGTTGCCTGCGATGAGGCAGTCGTTTGGCCCGAACAACGCGGTGGCGTGGAGGTTTGTTCCGTCCGGTAAGGATTATTGTCTTCGTAGATGATGCTGAACTCGTCATGCGGCTTCGGAAAAGGCGTGCCGGCAACACATCTGCGCTCGACGAACGGCTCCGCATCGGTTCAGAGGCCCGTCCAAGGTGCTTGCCCGGTTCCGCGCGCCGCCACGGCTCGATCGGACCGAATCAGCCGTCGATCCGCTCCGGCACTTCGTCCAGCCCGCACGCCCAGCGCGGCATCGGTTCGCCTCACCAAGGTCGGTACTCCGTCCAGACAACGCCCGCAATTGGGCTGTAATACTAGGGCGTCAGGGAAAGACGATATGTGGTAATGTGGCAGGAGTATGAATGATGATTTGTGGGTATGAGAAAAGAAATACGGTGCTAAAATCATGATTGATATCTGATAGTACAATAGATGTGCATGTGTCGGTCTCATCGCGGGAGTTTGTGTCTGGCTGGTCGCAGGTATTCCATTCTGATCGTAGGCGGCAATAGATCATTTGCCGATCCTTGCTTGATTTCGTGCCTGCAAAGTGAGAATCTAATATGGCCGTCCGCAGATGGCAGGCGGAAGAGGATTGTTCTTGCGAGGTTTCAGAGCCCGTTGGGAAAGAGCTATTTCATAGTGAACTTCCCGAATGGGATAGGGCCGTGGTCGCCCAGTCCCCGCTGCAACTGGAAGCAGTGGCGCCAATGTCAGCCACTCTTCATTCGTCATACGCAGGGATAACTTTGATCGCGGCGGTCATATTGCGGCCTATTTTCAGTGGTCCAGACCACGGAAGAGCCATCGATTCATTCAAGAAGGGCAGACATCCTCTAGCATCTCGGATTTTCTCTTGGTCACCCTTTCCCAACGGACTCTCAGACTGGTATAACATATATTTAATTTCATGATAAAGCATTTGACATGCCCATCAAAGGTATGATCTGGTCGTATAAGAGAGAATCTCAGATCAATTCGGAGATTAATAATGCGCGTAAAATACTTATTGTTCTAAGTTTTAGTAGAAACTGAGTATATGTTTTACGTAAATTTATTGATTTCATCGCACGAGGCTCTGATTGCGAATTTCATAATTCAATATAAAGATAGAGAAAAATAAAAAGAATTGCTTTGCTCATGACAGGGGCAGCAATATCACAGGAGGATCTTATGGCGACCGATGAGGAACGGCTCGAACGCGTCCAGCGACGGCTGACTCCAGCAGTTCGGCAGGCGATCGAGAAAGCCATCGCGCTCGACCGGTTGCCGGCGCCGCTCCGATCCGTGATCGCGCAGCCCGCCCTGGAACGCCTCCGCCCGAGCGACCGCATGGCGCCAGAAAGCCTCGGCCCTGCGGCTGCCCCGCGGGGACGCTCCGGCCCGGCCTCCCCGCTCGCCGCCATACCGATCGCGGGTCTCGAAGCCATCGTGCAGCGGACGGGCCGCCCGCCCCTCCTCGTCCGCGACGATCGCGTGGTCATGGAGGACCTGCCCGACTTTCCCGAGGGCACTGATGGGCTGATCCGCGAGGTCGAGGGCCGGATCCCGTCGGTCGGCCGCATCGAGTTCATCAACCACGCGATGACCTGGGGCGGCACCGGCTGGGTCGTGCGCGAGACGGGCGGCCGGTCCCTGGTGATCACCAACCGCCACGTCGCCGCCCTGGTGGCGAAGCGCAAGGCCGATGGCCGGGCGATCTTCATGCGCAGCCCGTTCGGCCAGCCCTACAGGGCCTCGATCGACTTCCTGGCCGAGGCGGAAAGGCTGGAGGACGCGACCCGAACCGCGCGGCTGACGGAGGTCGTCTACCTCGCCGACGATGCGGCCGCGGACGTCGCTCTCCTGCGGGTCGAGGCAACCGGTTTTCCGCTTCCCGGTCCGCTCGACCTGCATGACGGGCCGGTCCATCGGAACGACCTCGTGGCGGTCATCGGCTATCCGGCCTTCGATTCCCGCAACGATGCGGACGACCAAGCCCGCTACTTCCGTGATCTCTACGACGTCAAGCGCTTCGCACCCGGCTTCGTGATGCAGGAGCCGGAAGCCGGAGCGGTCTTCTCGCATGACTGCACCACCCTGGGCGGGAATTCGGGCTCGCCGCTGATCCGCCTCACGGATGGCAAGGCGGTCGGCCTGCACTTCCAGGGCCTCTACGGCAGGAACAACTCCGCTGTCGGTGCAGCCACGGTCGCGGCTCTGCTCCGCGGCGAGAGGCCCGTCGCCGTCCTCCTGCCCGAGACGCTCGAGGAGAGGGCGGACGGGCACCATCCGGCCGAGCATTTCCGCGGCCGCGCCGGATTCGACCCGCACTTCCTCGGCGACGCGCTCCCCACGCCCTGGCCCGTCCTGCCGGCCGAGACCGTGGCCGACCTCGCCGCCCCGAGCGATGCGCCCCCCGAGCCGAACGAGCTGCGCTACACCCATTTCGGCGTGAAGTACTGCGCGCGCCGCAAGGTGCCGGTGGTCACGGCCGTCAACATCGACGGCGGCCGCTCGGTCCGCATCAAGCGCGGCGCCGACCAGTGGTTCACCGACGGGCGCATCCCGCGTGAGATCCAGCTCGGCCAGGCCAACTTCGCCGACAGCGCCATCGATCGCGGCCATATGGTCCGCCGCGAGGACCCCAACTGGGGGGAGGACGCCGAGGCACGCCTCGCCAACGGCGACACGTTCCATTACGTCAACGCCGCCGCCCAGCATGCCAGCCTCAACCAGGGCAAGACCCTGTGGCAGGGCCTGGAGAACTACATCCTCGAGAGCACCCGCACTCACGGCCTGAGGGCCTGCGTGTTCACCGGCCCGGTGCTGCGCGGTCCCGACGAGGAGGACGAGACCGTCATCGACAGGGCCGTGGTTCCCCTCGAGTTCTGGAAGCTCGTGGTGACGCTCGACGCCGAGGACCAGGGTCTCCACGCCACCGCCTACCTGCTCAGCCAGGGCGAGCTGATCCGCCGGCTCCTGGAGAAGCGGTCGCGCCGCGAGGGCCTCGAGGGCTTCACGCTCGGCGCCTACCGCACCTTCCAGCTCGCCGTCTCCGACCTCGCCGAGGCGACCGGCTACGACCTCTCGGCTTACGTGGATGCCGATCCGCTGCGGAAGTTCGAGGCCGCCCGCGAGGCGCTGGCGAGCAAGGAGCCCGTCTTTCTGCCGGTCGAGGTCCCGACCGACATTCGCCTCTGATACCAACGGGCCTTGAAAAGGACCGTTGGTTCCGTTCTCGAATTTTCGCCAAGTCTTTGGCTTGGCATCGGGAATTCGAGACAGGTCAACGGCCCGCTGCGTCAGCAGCCTGGGCCGTTGGCATGATCTTCTCGCGCATCCGACCGGCCTCTCCACATCCAGCCTCGAGGTACGCCGATGGGTCTTCTCGCGGATTTGATCGCGCGGCTCTCCGGTGAAGCCGCCAAGGATTACGGCCACCGTTACGTCGGGCCCGCGACCGACCCGATCGTGCCGGACGAGGATTACGTTCGCGTCTGGCTGCGCAGCGCGCGCATCACGGATGTGCGGCGCTGGACGCAGAAATTCTACCCCACCGTCCACGCCCGCTTCGTCCATGCCGACCCGGTGACCGGCATCCGCGAGGTCATGTCGGTCATCTCGCCGAGCAAGACCTTCCAGGAGCTCGATTCCCGCCACCTCGACCGGTTCATCACCGTGAACCAGTCGCTGCTCGGCCCGATCCCCTATCGGGGCGAGCTCACGAGCGAGATCGCCCTGTTCTCGGTTGCGGCCGACGATCTCGCCAAGCCCTATCTCGACCTCCTGTCGGAGCTGACCGCCTCGGCGGCCGGCTCGTACCTGGCGGCGGTGGAGCCGCTGATCGCCCCCCTGCGGCGCGGCGCCGAGGTCCTGCTGCTCGATTCCAGCCGGGCCGAGCTCGAGATCGGACTGGCCCGGACCGATACCGGGCTGACCGCCGGCAACATCGTGGTCGCCCGCACCGAGAAGGGCGGCCCGGGCCTGAACGGGCTCACCATCGACAAGGACGATTTCCGCCTGCTCGACGGCAGCGGGCGGCCGGTCGCCGATTTCCCCTACATGGTGATCGGCATCGAGCGCCTGCGCGCGCGTGCGGATTTTCGCAATATCCCGGAGATCCGCGCCGGCTGGAAGCGCATCTGGGATGCCGCCCAGCGGGGCGACGAGGCGGATACCGTGCTCACCGAATTCCGCACCCTGATGCGGACGATCCGGTTCAGCCCGGACCTCGTGCAGCGCGACCGGACGCGCGTGATCGGCGTGCTGGCCGAGGAACTGCGCCAGGCCGGATACTCCCTCGACGGCATCCCGGGCCTGCCGCCGGCCGCCGGCGCGCAAGGCCCGGCCGTCGCGGCCGCCGAGGTGCCGGTGCCCCCGCGGCTCCCCGAGAGCATTGCGGCAGCCTCGGCCTGGAACCCGGCGGCGGGCCGCATCCCGCTCGCCGAGGCGCGCCGCATGATCATGGACCCGAGCGTTCCCGAACCAGTGGTGCGCCAGCTCCTGATTCCCGACCCGGCCGCATCGCGCCCCTTCGCCCCTGCGGTCAAGTTCAATCCGGCCGTGGTGGCGATCGAAACGCCGCAGATCGGCCTCGAAGGCATCCAGCTGATGAGCTGGGCCAACGAGCTCGCCGAATGGCGCCGGCAGAATGCCTTCCTCCGCCGCATCGATGGCGACGATCCGCGCCCCGTGCTGGTCTCGGTCGGCGACAGCTGGTTCCAGTTTCCGGTCTTCCTCGACGACGTGATCGATCAGCTCGGGGCGGCCTACTCGATCTGGAGCCTCGACGCCGCCGGCGACACGCTGGACAACATGATCCTGCGCCAGAAGCGCCACATCGCCGGGCTGGAGCGCTGGAAGGACCGGGCCAGGGCTCTGCTGGTCTCTGGCAGCGGCAACGACATCGTGGGCGAGGATCCGGACGGCATCTCGGTGCTGACCAAGATCCTGAAGCCGTTCTCTCCGGGCAAGGAGCCCGCATGGTATCTCGATACCGGTGAGTTCGCCCGGCGCCTCGGCGCCCTGCGGGCCTGCTTCGACGGCCTGTTCGCCGAGGTCGCGCAGAAATTTCCCGGGCTCCCGGTGATCTGCCACGGCTACGACCACGCCATCCCGGCGCGCGCTGGCGATCCGCGTCATCCGCTCTGGGCGCGGCAGGACCAATGGCTGACCGGCCCGATGTCGGACCGGCTCGGCATCCGCGATCCCGACCTGCGCCAGGCGATCGTGCGCCTGCTGATCGACCGGCTGAACGAGATGCTGATCGGCTTGTGCGGCGGCAATCGCGGCGGGACCCACGCCAATGCCTGGCACGTGGATGTGCGCGGCACGGTGAGCGGGCGCTGGGCCGACGAGCTGCACCCGACCGACGAGGGCTTTGCGGCGGTCGGGCGGCTGTTCGGGGCGGTCCTGCACGAGGCGATCGGTGCGGGGGAGGGGGCCGGGCCGGAGGCCGTGTCAGCGGCGGCGCCCGCCGCCCTTGAGGCCGTGTTCCGCGAGCGGGCCGAGACGGAGTCCGAGGCGCCGGACCTGATGGAACTCGCCGAGGCCGGGCTGCCGAAGATCTCGGAGCGCGCCTTCACCCTCATCGTCGAGCATGAGACCGGCGGCCGGCGCTACTACGAGACCGTCTACCGCAAGCAGCCGGTCTGGCCCGCCGGCAATTCCGGCATCACCATCGGCTTCGGCTACGACCTCGGCTACGTCACGCCGGCGGAGTTCGACCGCGACTGGGCCGCCCTGCCGGGCGCCGTCCGGGCGCGCCTCGCGGAGACGATCGGTCGTCACGGCGGCAGCGACTCGGACGCGGAGATGCGGGCGCTGCTCGCGAGCGTGAGAGACATCCAGATCGAGTGGGAACTCGGCGAGGCGGTGTTCCGCGCCGCGACCTTGCCGAAATTCACCCGCGCCACCGTGGCGGCTCTCGGCAACACCGCGGAGCTTGCGCCCGACTGCTTCGGGGCGCTGGTGTCCCTCACGTTCAACCGCGGCGCCAGCTACCGCAAGGCGCGGGATCCGAACGATCCCAAGGACCGCTACCGCGAGATGCGCGGCATCCGTGCCGCCATGGCGGAACGCCGCTTTGCCGATGTTCCGGCGCTGATCCGCCTGATGAAGCGCATCTGGCGCGGTACCTCCATCGAGGCCGAGATGCTGCGCCGGCGGGAGGACGAGGCGGTTCTGTTCGAGGCGGGCCTTGCCGGAATGGAGGGGGGTGGGGTTCCCACCGCCTGAATAGAATTGGGATTGGCTTCGGCATGAGCGCTTCGCCGACCGGGCGGATCTTCGCCCACTCCGCCCCGGGCAGATCATTCGACGAGTGGGAGACCTTGGGGGAGCATGCCGCGCAAGTCGGCTGCACCGCCGCGCGATACGCTGCGCCGTTCGGCTTCGGACCGGCCGCCGGCCTGGCCGCCGTCCGCGGGCCGAACCATGCCTATGCGGGCGCGCTCCTTCGCGCTCGATCACGTGCCAGACAGGCCGAACGAGACGGATGTCCTTGAGCACTACGCGAGCTTCGACTGAGACGCGAAGCTGACCGCGCACGGCGCTCCCGGTGAGGACGGGCATGGATCAAGCCCGTGCGAACGCCTTGAGCGTGCAGCCGAGAACTGGGGCATTTTGAACCTTGCCGCTGCGTCGCCGAAGTATACTTGAATCCAGATTGGCGGTTTCCGTAGAAATTTTTTTCAGAGAAACGCAATGCCTTGTTGACGCTGTTCATAACGCACGCTAGTTTGGCTTTATGTCACATTATCCGGTATTTCTTGAAGTCGCTGGGCCTCTCGCGATGTTCGCGCGCCCGGATGCGGGCGGAACGCCGACGAGCTATCCCGCCCCGACTTGTTCTGCCGCAAAATCTATCTTCGAATCGATCGCAATGTTGCGGAGCGGTGATGCCTGGATTAGACCGAAGCGTGTCGAGATCTGCAAGAAGAAAGGCGAATCCGGTGGGTCGATTCGGTATCAGCGTTACACAACAAATTACGGCGGTCCGCTGCGCAAGGCAGATCTTGTCGGCAAGCGTGCCGGAATGCAGCTGTTCGCAACCGTGCTCGCGGACGTGTGTTTTCGCCTCTATGGCGAAATCGATGGCAAGCCGGCCCGCGCCGGAGTGAACCCTCGCCATCACCTTCAAGATCTGTTCAATCGCCGCATCGCACGAGGCCAGTGTTTCCGCACGCCCTCGCTGGGATGGCGTGAATTCACCTGCTCCTACTGGGGGCCGTTCCGACCAGAGTACGAGGTGGATGAGGATATAGAAGACTTCATTCCCTCAATGCTGCTGAAAACTTGGGACAAGCCGCGCGACGGCGCCTACGAGCCGATTTTCGCGCAGAACGTCTCGATCGTGCGTGGGGTGCTCGATTATGCTGAATGAGCTTCTGCTGATCAAGCGCGGTCTGACGCAAAACGGCTTCGATCTGTCCGAAATTCATGCCGATATCAAGGACGTCGGCAAGGATACTCCGCTGCGCGTCAGGCTTGCCACCAACGGGGCAATCGCCCGCATCGCGATGACCGAGAGAGGACAGGCGGTGCTCTGGACGTTGCGCGACGGCCAGCACAACAGCTTTCCGTTCACAAAGCTCGGTCGTCCCCTCCTGGCGCTGCCGGACGAGGAGAGGCCCACCGAGGCGGCCTGGAGGAAGATGACAGCGGGGGCGAAGCGGACCGAACTCCTACGGCTGATCGCAGCCCACCCGCTTAATGCCACTTGGATGCCGACTTGGCCGGGGACAGGTTTGCGCAAGCGCCTCCGTGAGCGGCTCGACCAGCTCACCGTCCTGGCCGCTACCGACAGCGCTGCCGTTCCGGCCACGTTCGAGCGCTTCCTCAAGGCTCTCGACCGAACCACGCCCATTCTCATCGATCTCGCCGATCACCTCGTCCGCGAGATCGAGGAAAGCGAGGCCTGGATCACGATCGCCCGAAGCCTCCTGCTCGAAGGAGGATCCCTCTACTTCGACGTAGATGACGATGATTTTGACAGAGATGCCGGAGATTCCAGGAACAAGGGCCCCATCAGCTCGGCACTGTCCGGCGACGGAACGGGTGGCATGACCGGCCGCTGCTCGCTCACGGGCGCCATCACACGTCTGCACGAGGGCAATTTTCCACAACCCAATCTGCCCTCCCTCGGCCAGACCTACCTCTTCGCCAAGAACAAGGAGATCCCCGCGGCCCATCGCTACGGGCGGTTCGCGGCCGGTGCCTTTCCGGTCGGGTCTCAACTTCTGAAGCGCCTCGGCGGCAGTCTGAGCGAGATCACCGAGAGTTCGCGGAAGGGGATCACCTGGCAGCTCATCCCGAGCGAAAAGCCGAAGCAGAGCGACCTTCTCCTGGCGTTTCTCCCCGGCGACCTGACTTTGCCGATCGCCGGCGTTGTTGCCTCCGAAACCCCGGATTTGGCCGAGCAAGCCGTTGAGGCTTTGAACAGGCGCCGCATCGCCTACGAAACGAACAGCCAACGCGCGCTCGCGGATCTCGACGGACGCGTCCGGCACCGGAGCGCGGTCGATGGCGTCCAGTTGTGCATCATCCGCAAGCTCGACCCGGCCAATCGGAAGGCGATCTTCTCCCGCCTCGTCACGGTGGAGGCGCTGCATGCACATGCGCTCCGCTGGCGTGACGGCTGCATCAATCATCCGCCCCTCGCCATGCTCGTGCCCGGGCCGAAAGGCGAGAAGGCGAGACGGGCACCGCCGCCGCCGATTGCGCCTGCCGATATTCCCGCGATGACGCGCAAGCAGTTCGTCGATGGCGGCCGGCGGACGAGCGACCTAAGCGGTGTGGGTGCGGCCGAGGTCTTCGCGCTGTTTCTGGAGGAAGGCGACGTCAGGCAGCGCGCCCGCATGGTGCTGCGCACGGTGCTTCAGCGCCACGGCAGCTTGCTTGCCGCTGCTCCTCACGCGCTGCGGCGGAGCCTCGAAGACGCCAAGGATTACGACCGGGCCGCGGCGCTCCGGTCCGTCACGCTGCTCAGCATTCTGCTGCACAAGGCCGACCGGCCCAAGGAGAGCTACATGACCGACGCCGCATTCAAGCTCGGCCAACTGCTCGCCGCTGCCGATGTGGTGCATGTCGGTTACTGCGCCGACCTGCGCGGCGGCAACGTGCCCCCCGTTCTCCTGGGGAACGCGGTGCTCAGCATGGCGCAATCGAAGCCCAACAGGGCGTTGGCAGTGCTGTGCGGCCGCTGGAAGCCGTACGGCGCCTGGGCCAAGGGCGGTACGGCCTGGAGACGGGCCGCGGAACTCAATGGGAAGGGCGAAACCTCCCGTGCCATCGCCATCAGAACGGCGATCGGGCAGGCGAGGCAGGTATCGGATCTCAGCAGCGATCTCAGCGCGGCGCTTCCGGACAAACCGGCACCGGACAGGGCGGACGTGTTCCGCGCCGAACTCCTCCTCGGCTATCTCGCAGGCTTGCCGCGGAAGGAAGAACAGGGCGCAGGCGCTCAATCAGGTGGGAAAGACGGGGGCAACGCCAGTGACTGACTTCAACCGTGGTTCGGGACTGCTGATCATCGAGGTAAAGAACTCGAACCCGAATGGCGACCCGGACGCAGAGAGCGAGCCGCGCACGCTCGACACGGACGGCCGTGGGCTGATCTCCCCAGTGTCGTTCAAGCGCAAGCTCCGCGACCTTGCGGCCGAGAAATCAGGTCCGGTCTGGGCTGCCGCGTCGTCGAGCCTGATGCTCGGCGCAAACGGGCGCGGCTTCGATATCCTTGAGGCCCGCGGCCGCGACCGCAAAAGCATCGCCGCGTTGGACATCGAGGCGATGAAGAACAAGTTCTGGGACGGCCGCCTTTTCGGCAATACGTTCATCGAGGAGGGCGACAAAGGCAAGTTCATCACGACCGGAGCGGTCCAGTTCGGGCCTGGCATCAGCGTCGCGCCGATCGAGGTTACCCGGCTAACGCTGACGAACAAGGCCGGCGTCGAGGGCGACAAGGACAGGGGCATGGCGCCGCTCGCGTGGCGGGCGGTCGTCCACGCCGTCTACGTGATGCCCTTCTTCGTCAACCCGACCGCCGCGCAGCGCAGCGGGTGCGATGAAAGGGATATCGATCTTCTCAAGTTTCTCATTCCGCATGCCTACCCGCACACCGCTTCCGCCATCCAACCCTTCGTCGAGATGCTCCACGCATGGTACGCCGAGCACAAGAGCCCGCTCGGATCCTGCCCCGACTCCCTGATCATCAACGCGATGACGCCCAGGCGCAAAGGCGATCCGAACGAGCCTTCGCGCAGCATCGAGGACTACGACATTCCGACCGAACTGCCGCCGGAGATCAGGTCGCGGCTGGCCTCTTTCGAGGACCTCTGCACCAAGAGCTGGGGCTGAGGCCATGTCGCATGGGGCTGAGCCGCTGGCGCATTCGGCCCCAACGGCTGACGCCGAGCCGCAGACTTATGCGGAGCATATCGGCGCCGTCGTAGAGATGGCCCGCGCCAACGCAGAAGCATTGGCCCTGTTCTGCATGGACGGCGCGGGCTTCGTCGAGACCGTGGTTGACGCGGCCACTTATCACGATCTCGGAAAGCTCGACCCCGCCAACCAAGACGGTCTCCGGGCAGGACGCCACGGTGTCCTGCCCTGGGATCACATCGACGCTGGCGTCGCACATCTCATGCGGGAGGGGGCCGAGGGCGCCGCCTGGCTGGTACGGGCCCATCACAGCCCTGGCCTGCCGTGCTGGGCGGAGCATTTCGTGGCCGACGGACGACGGCTCCGCGGCCGGCGCAGCGGCACCGACTATGAGCCGCACGACATCCAGACCGCGCGGACCGATCGTCTACTGGCGGATTACTTGGCGATCCACGAGACATGCCTCGGTCAGCAGCACGCTCCGTCGCTGCGGCCCGCGCGTCACGGCCTTGCCACCCGCCTGAAGCTCTCGTGTCTGGTCGATGCCGACCACACCGACACGGCCGGTTTCGACACGGGGCGCGGTCCGCCGCCCGAGGCGCCGCCGCCTCGATGGCGGGAGCGGCTCGAAGCTCTGGATTGGTACGTCGCGGCCCTTCCCTCCAGCGGCAATCCGGAGCGCGACCGCAATCGCGCCGATTTCTACGCGGCGTGCCGTACCGCCACTCTCGATGCGCCCTTCGTGGCGTGCAAGGGCCCTGTGGGTCTCGGCAAGACGACGGCAGTGACGGCCTTCCTGCTGCGCGCCGCCGATGCGCACAGGCTGCGCCGCCTCTTCATCGTCGCGCCCTACACCAACGTGATCTCCCAAGCGGTCAAGCGCCTGCGCGACGCCGTGACTTTGCCTGGCGAAGATCCCGAGGAGGTCGTCGCAGAGCATCACCACCGAGCGGATTTTCAGAGCGTGGACACGCGCGACCTTGCCGTGACGTGGCGTGCGCCGATCGTCGTCACCACTGCCGTCCAGTTCTTCGAGACGCTTGCAGCCAACGCGCCGAGTCGCCTTCGCAAGCTGCACGCGTTGCCGGGATCGGCCGTCTTCCTCGACGAAGCCCATGCGGCCCTGCCCACACCGCTGTGGCAGCAAAACTGGCGCTGGCTCCGCGAACTCGCAGGCCACTGGTCCTGCCGGTTCGTCCTGGCGAGTGGTTCGCTCGCGCGGTTCTGGGAGAAGGAGGCCGTGGTAGCGGAGGGCAAGTGCGAGTTGCCCGAACTCATGCCGTCGCCACTCGCTCAACGAGTCCTGCGTGCGGAAACGCGGCGCATTTCCTATGCCACCCTCGGCCGGCTCGCCGATGTCGACAAGCTCACCGATGCCGTGCTGGCCGCGCCCGGCCCGCATCTCGTCATCCTCAACACGGTCCAGAGCGCTGCGGTCGTCGCGAGGGCGCTGGCGAAGGAAGCGGGCGACCGCAACGTGATGCACGTCTCAACCGCGCTCTGCCCTCGCGACCGGAGCGCAGTGATCGCCAAGATCGCGACGCGCCTCGGGGAGCCGGATCGCGATTGGATGCTCGTCGCGACGAGTTGCGTAGAAGCAGGTGTCGACTTCTCGTTCAGGACGGCGTTCCGGGAGCGGTTTTCCGCAGCCAGCCTCATCCAGATCGGCGGGCGCGTGAACCGGCACGGCGAGTGTGAGCACGGCGGCTGCGTGTTCGACTTCGTGATCGACTCGGGGAACGGCCTCGTTCTTCACCCTGCGGCGACGGCTCCTGCCGGGGTGCTCGGCCGTCTCTTCAAGGAAGGAGCTTTCGCCGCCGATCAGATCGATCCCGCCGATCTCGTCACGCGAGCCATGGATCGCGAGCTTCGCGAGAAGGTCCAGGCTCAGGGCGATCCCCTGACCAAGGCCGAACGAGACCGTGACTATCCGAGCGTCGCGGCGCTCGGCAGGGTGATCGACGTCGATACCCGCCTCGTCGTCGTTGATCCGCAGCTCAAGCAGGCGCTCGAACATCGCGCGCACCTGCCGTTCCGCACGCTTCTCAACGGCAGCGTCCAGCTTTGGGCGAACAAGATCGATGCGCTTGGGCTCAGTCCGGTTCATCGCGGCCATGATATCTTCTGGTTTCCCTATCGGTACGATCCCGGCTTCCTGGGCTACATGGCAGGCGTTCTCGAACTTGAGGACTTCGCCGAGCGAGGCTTCGCGATCTATGATTGACCCCGCCGCCGAGGACGCGCTGATCCCGATCTCGGCGCTCCAGCATCACCTGTTTTGCCCGCGCCAATGCGCCCTAATCCACCTCGAAGGGCTCTGGGCGGAGGATGTGGCGACCGCGGAGGGACGGCTCCTGCACGAGCGGGTCGATGCCGGCGGGGCCGAGAGCCGGTCCGCCGTGACGGTGGCGCGCGGGCTGCAGCTGCGCTCCTTCGGGCTCGGGGTCGCCGGCCGGGCGGACGCGGTCGAGTTCCGCGGCCGCCCGCCCAGGCCCTATCCGGTCGAGTACAAGCGCGGGAAGCCCAAGGCGCACCGGGCGGACGAGGTTCAGCTCTGCGCGCAGGGCCTCTGTCTGGAAGAAATGTTCGGCGTGCCCGTGCCCGAGGGCGCGCTGTTCTACGGCACCCCGCGACGCCGCCAGGTCGTCGCCTTCGATGCGGCGCTGCGCGAGCTCACCGCGGGCGTCGCGGCCGAGGCGCGGGCGATGCTCGCCGCCGGGATCACGCCCCCGCCCCGGCGCATGCCCGCCTGCCGGCGCTGCTCGCTCGAAGCGCTCTGCCGTCCCGCGCGGCTGGAGAAGCCGCCGCGCGTCGCGCGCTGGCTCGCGGCGCAGATCGAGGCCTGATCCCATGCGCCGCCTGCGCAACACGATCTACGTGACGAGCGAGAGCGCATGGCTGCGCAAGGACGGCGCGAACCTCGTCGTCGAGGTCGAGGGCGCCGAGCGCGGCCGGGCGCCGCTGCACCTGCTCGACGGCGTCGTCAGCTTCGGCCGGGCCGGCGCCTCGCCGGCGCTGCTCGCCGCCTGCGCCGAGGCCGGCATCACGCTCTCCTACCTCGATCCGAACGGCCGCTTCCTCGCCCGGATCGAGGGGCCGCGCACGGGCAATGTCCTCTTGCGCCGGGCGCAGTTCCGCGCCGGCGACGATCCCGCCCGCGCCACCGTCATCGTGCGCGGCATCGTCGCCGCCAAGGCCGCCAACCAGCGCAATGTGATCCGCCGGGCGCTGCGCGACCACGGCGAGAGCTTGCCGCCGGACGCGGTCGCCGGTCTCGCCGCCGCCGAGGCACGGCTGACCGACATCGCCCGGCGCACCTTCGTCGCCGCTCATGTCGTTGCCCTGCGCGGCCTCGAGGGCGAGGCGGCGCAGGTCTATTTCGGGGTCTTCGGCGCGCTCGTGCGCGTGGACGATCCCGCCTTCCGCTTCGGCGGCCGCTCGCGCCGGCCGCCGCTCGATCGGCTGAACGCCCTTCTGTCCTTCCTCTATGCCCTGCTCGGGCACGATTGCCGCTCGGCGCTGGAGGCGCACGGGCTCGATCCGCAGGTGTCGGCTTCCTGCACGCCGACCGGCCGGGCCGCGCGAGCCTCGCGCTCGACCTGATGGAGGAGCTGCGCCCGGTGCTGGCCGACCGGCTGGTTCTCAGCCTCGTCAACCGCCGCCAACTCGCGGCTGACGACTTCGTGGTGGAGGAGGCGGGCGGGGTGCGGCTCACCGACGAGGCGCGCCGGCGCGTCCTCGTCGCCTGTCAGGAGCGCAAGCGCGACGAGCTGCGCCATCCCTTTCTCGACGAGACGATGCCGCTCGGCCTCGTCGCGCATGCGCAGGCCCAGATGCTCGCCCGGCACTTGCGCGGCGACCTCGACGGCTACCCGGCCTTCGTGTGGAAATGAGCAGGTCTGCCGGCCTGCCTGCGGGGGAGGGTGGCGCGTGCTGATGCTCGTCGCCTACGACGTCAACACGGAGACGCCGGCCGGGCGCACGCGCCTGCGCCGGGTGGCGCGCGCCTGCCTCGATGTCGGCCAGCGCGTGCAGAACTCGGTCTTCGAATGCGAGGTGGAGCCGGCGCAATGGACGGCCCTGCGCGCCCGGCTCATCGGACTGATCGACCCGGAGCGCGACTCCTTGCGCTTCTACCGTCTTGGTGCCGAGGGGCGACGGCGCGTGGAGCATGTCGGCGCCAAGCCCGCCCCCGACCTCGACGGCCCGCTCGTGTTCTGACCGCGCGAACCGCAAGCGCACGGCCCTGCGCGCACCCGTTCGCGCAAGACACAAGCTCCTGCCTTCGCGGCCGAATCCGGGCCGCGCCGGCTGGCATCCGGCCGGGTGAAGCTCCGATCGAAGGACGTTCGCGCGCCTGCGCCGATTTGCGCTTGGCAGGCCATCACTTAAGGTGGCGCAGTCGCCCCCTCACGGGGGCGCGGATTGAAACATCGTGCGGGGCCAGGAAGCCCACCTCGCGGTCCGGTCGCCCCCTCACGGGGGCGCGGATTGAAACTTGGCGTTCCAGGGCTCGAAGGTGACGCCCACGGCGTCGCCCCCTCACGGGGGCGCGGATTGAAACGTCACGAGGCCGATCGGATTGAGCAGGGCGAGCAAGTCGCACCCTCACGGGGGCGCGGATTGAAACAGCGCCTCGGCCCGGTAGGCGGCCAGCGCCTCGGTCGCCCTCTCACGGGGGCGCGGATTGAAACTCCAGCGCGGAGAGCTTGTTAGCGAGCTTGAACGTCGCCCCCTCACGGGGGCGCGGATTGAAACGTCCACTGCGAAACCGCGATGCTCGTGACCTGCGTCGCCCCCTCACGGGGGCGCGGATTGAAACACCGCCGCTCCCGGGCCTCCTCGGGCGTGGCGCCGAGGCCGCCCCCTCAGGGGGGCGCGGATTGAAACAGTCGAGAGCGAGCGCAGAACGCGCAAGCGAGACAGTCGCCCCCTCACGGGGGCGCGGATTGAAACGCGGGCTGCGACTGGGTTCACTCCGCCAGGTCCAGTCGCCCCCTCACGGGGGCGCGGATTGAAACGGCAGCGAGGCGATCGGCCTCGGCCGCTCGCCGCGTCGCCCCCTCACGGGGGCGCGGATTGAAACAGCAGTCGCTCGGTTGTGCGGACCAGCGACACGCCATCGCCCCCTCACGGGGGCGCGGGTTGAAACGCGGACATGGTCACGAGCGTGACGCGTGGCGAGCGGCTGGAGGTGCCGATCGGCCAGATGGCGATCGATTGGGACGGCGATGCGCGGCGGGCAGACCCACCGCAGGTCAAGGCCGCGGGAGTGGCTGATGAGCCTGGAAGTGCCAAAGCGGCTCGCACGTGCGAGCCGCTCATGCCGAGATTGCGTCGGCGCCAGCCAATCATGGCTCGGCGGTGCGGAACCCCGCACCACCGGCGCTCAGCGCGATCGGCTCCCGGGCAGCCAGGGTGGTGCCATCGAAGTGGAATGGCTCGATCCGGCGGTCCACCATGCACTGAACCAGCACGGTCCTGCTGTCCTTGGTCCAGACCGCCCCCTGACACCAGCGCCCGATCGGAGCCTCGGCCACCTTCCTGAGGTCCGTGCCCGAGAGCGCATAGATCCGAAGCATGCCTTTGTCGCTGAAGAAGGGCGACGCCTTGGCGAGGTTGCTGCCGTTCTCGATCACCAGCGCAGCATAGCGCCCATCCGGTGAGAGGCGGATGCCCTCCGGCGTCGGGCCGACCGACACCGTGTTGACCACGCGTGACGGCTTGGCGCGGAGATCGATGACACTCACGGTGTCCTGGTCGCCGCTCGACGTGCCCACATTGGCCACGAGCGCCACGTCACCGGACGGGGTAATCTCGATCCCGTAAGGACGCACGCCCGCGGTCAGATCGCGTTTCGCATAGGCGACCTGGCTGCCCTCGACCGTGAGCACCGAGACTTTGCTGTCGCCGTCCCTCGTCACGTAAGCCTCGCGACCGTCGCGGGTGAACACGACATGGCTCGGTCCCGCCTTCTCATTGCCGAGGTCGATCTTGCCCGCCGGGGTGAGGTCCTTCCCGGCGATCCTGAAGACTGAAACGGTCCCCTCCGCCCGGTTCGCCACCAGAGCCAGCGAACCCTCCCGATTGATCGAGACGCCAGCCGCCCCTTTGCCTGCGCGCAGGGTGGTCGAGATTGTCGGCGGCATGCTCTTGAGGTCGATGACGGTGAGGCGATCGTCCGGCACGATCTTGCCGGCGTCGTTGGGATCGATGCGCGTGGAACTGGTGACCAGGGCGAAGCTCTCATCCGGCGCGACGGCAACGGATTGCGGAGGTCCGACGACGCTGGCAGGTGCGCTCACCTCGCCGATGACCTTGGGCGGCGACGCCGACAGGTCGAGCACCGTGACGGTGTCGGGTGCGGGGGGTGAGGCAGCAACCTGAGCCCCTGCATCGGTCAGAACCGTGTGGCCGTCATTCGCGGAGACGGCGATCTCGGCGCGGACGGGCATTCCGGCGAGGCTTGCTGCGGACACGAGTGCAAGGGCGTGCAGACGCAGTCGCATGGTGACGATCCTCCCGAGGAGCGTGGTCGTTCGTCGCCACGCTCAACGAGATCAATGTAGCCTCGAAGACGTGCGAGTATAGGCACCGAGATGCTGTTTGTGGGGACCGACACACGCCCACTCGGTTTGGAAGCAGAGTGTTCGTTTGAAGCCTCGCCGCCGGCCCGCACCGGTGGTGCGTCGTCCGGGCCGCTCGACGCCGGGATCGCCGTCGTCCGGCGAAACGGCGGGATTGGGCGCTGCTCCGTTGACGGCTTTGACGATCCGGGTCGCGAATGCACGGGCGATGTAGTCTGCGACCTGTTCGCCGATCGGCGGCGAGCAGCGCGGGAGAGGGCGACGTGAGCGGTGGACTGACGGACCTTGCGGAGCCTCTCGTACGGCTTGGGACGGCCGCTCTCGTGGGAGCGCTGATCGGCCTCAACCGCGACCTGTACGGCAAGCCCACGGGAATTCGGCTGCACGCGCTCGTGGCGGTCGGCAGCGCACTGTTCGTCATGCTGGCGAGCCCCTTCGGCTTCGGCAGCTTCGATCAGGCGGCGGCCAGCCGCATCATCCAGGGGATCGTCGGCGGCATCGGCTTTCTCGGTGCGGGGGTGATCCTGCGCAGCCCCGGGGGTGATCGCATCCAGCACATCACCACGGCAGCGACCATCTGGGTCACGGCGGCGCTCGGCAGTGCCTGTGGCCTCGGTTCGTGGGCGCTGGGGCTGGTGGCCGCGCTGTTCGTCCTGTTGATCCTGACGTTCGGGCTCAAGCTCGATCGCAGGTTCCACCAGCGGTCCGAACCGGACGATCTCGGTCCCTAGAGTTTGTCCGGGAGAAGTGGACGCCGGTTCTCCCGAACAAACTCTAGGAGCCCGTCCGAGTAACGGTTTGATGCGTTGGGACTAAGGTTGAGATCTGGGCGGATGGCTCCTGCGCCACAGGCTCAGCGCGCGGCCTGCGCCAGCTTCAGGAGGTTATGGGCGGTGCAGATCATCGCCCACTCGCCGCGGACCTGATCGAGCCCACGTAGCAGGAACTGTCGGAAGCCTCTGGCCTGCTTGATCTGCCCGAACACCGGCTCGACGACCTGCTTCCTGAGACGGTAACGGCTCCGGCGCCCAGCCCGCTTCAGGCGGACGGCCATCGCGCTCATCAGGGGCATCTTCGTCAGCCTCCGGCGACCTGCTGCATCCGCCTCGCCGTGACGGGCACGGCCCGGAGCGAGATAGGCTGTGATCCGTCGCTCCTGCAGCGCGGCCAGGTTCGCCTCGGTGGCAAAGCCGGCATCTCCGGAGACCTCCCGCGGCTTGCGCCCGAGATGGGTGCAGACGCCGTCGACGAGCGGCACGAGAGCGCGCGAGTCGGCGGGGTTCGTCACGAGCCGATGCGCGACGATCACCTGATGGGCCGCATCAACCGCAATCTGGCCGTTGTAGCCCTGCACGAACCCGTCGCGCGTGGGCAGGATGCGGCTGTCCGGGTCGGTGAAGTTGCGCTGCGCCCGGTCGGGCGGACCGCCGTCCTCGCCCCGCAAGGGCCGACCTTGCCAGCGCATGCCCGACGAGGCCCCCGGCCCGTCCTCGTCCTCCGGATCGGGCGGATCGGCAGCCTCTGCCTCCAACGCGGCCTTGGCGGCGCGGATCGTCTCCAGCCGCCGCTGCTTGTCGGCCATCCAGGCCGGTGTCTCGTCGCCACGATGGTCGGTCCCATGAGCCCGATCCTCCGCCGCGTCGGCCTCGCGCGCTTGATCCAGCCAAGCCTCGACCTCGGCGGCCAGCGTCGACTCGGCCGCCTTCATCCGGCCGTAGCTCATCGCCTTGTGGCGCGAGGCGTTGGCCTTCAGCTTGGTGCCGTCCACCGCCACGTGGGCAAAGCCGACCAGCCCGGCCGCCCGGCACAGCCGCAGCACCTGCACGAACAGGTCCGAGAGCGCCGTCAGATGCCGCTTGCGGAAGTCAGCGATGGTGCGGAAGTCGGGCCGGTTCAGGCCGGTCACGGCCATGAAGTCAACCCGCTCCTCGCAGGCGCGGGCGAGCTGACGCGACGAGTACAGACCGCGGCTGTAGCCGTAGAGGAGCAGGGCCACCATCATGCCGGGATGGTAGGGCGGGTAGCCGCGCTCCTCGGTGTAGGTGTCGAGAATGGCTGAGAGGTCGAGCGCCTCGCGCACCGTATCGCGCACGAAGTGCGCCATGTGCCCGGGCGGCACGAACTCATGCAGCGAGGGTGGCAGCAGCCAGCCCTGATCGACGTCCCAGGAGCGAAACACCTTGGCCATGAGCCGAGTGAATCATCCCAAAGCGCCGCCGTCGAGGTACTTACTCGGACGGGCTCCTAGCTGGGTGCGCGGGCCGCGAAGTCCTGCTCGAATTCCTGCAGCTCCGTCGGGTTCAGATCCGATACGGCCCAGAAGGTCAGCCCGGCTTGGGTCCAGTGAAGGAGGCTGTAGCCCTCGCGCGACGTCCGGGCCGACCGAGCCCCTTCCGCCACCGACGATCCCGGCCAGACGAACAGGTTAATGACGTGCTCGCGCCGCTTGTACACGATGGCCGCGACGACCTGGCCGCCGATGTAGTCCAGGCGTCCGCCGACGAGCGCGAAGCCGCGATCCGAGAGGTCGATCACGGGCGGCGCGAAGCCGACCTTGCCCGAGAACCACGGTTTGACCCCGTGCTGATCCGAGGTCGCCACGTCGGTCAGGTGGCTCACCAGGAGCGAGCGCACGTGACCCGAGACGAGTTCGTCGGGCAGTGCCGGCCCGCCGTGATCCCCGCCGCGCGGCAGAACCGCGATCACGGCCAGACACGCCGCGAGCGCGAGGGCGATCGCCCCGCGCTCCACGAACCTGCGGCGCCGCTGCGGGCCTGCATCCGGCATTGCCGTGATGACGGGAGAGGCCGCCGGGGACGCCGCCGCCTGCGCCGCGACGGCAGCCCGCACGCGATCGCGCAGGGCGTCGGGTGCGCGATGGCGCACGCCCTCCTGTCTTCGCCGCTGCCGCCCCGCTTGCAGGCGCCCGTAATAATCGGCGCAAGCCCGGCAGTCGCGGAGATGGGTCTCGGCCTGCAACGCGTTGGCCGCGTCGAGTTCACCGTCGAGAAGACCCTGCAGCAGGGGGACCTGATCGGCGCAGGGCTCGCAGGAAGCGGCCGTCCTCATCGCAACTCGCGCTCCCTTCGCGGATCAGTCCGGGGGACGTCGTCGCCGAAGCACCGCTGCCACGACGCCTCGAACAGGCTGCGTGCCCGGGCGAGGCGCGACATCACCGTGCCGAGGGGCACGCCCGTGATCTCGGCGATCTGCCGGTACGAGAGATCCTCCATCTCGCGCAGGACGAGGGCCTCACGGAACGGCTCCGGCAGCATCTCGATCAGGCGCCGCACGGCGGCAGCCTCGTCATCGCGAAGCAGCACCGCTTCCGGCGTCGCCGGCTCGCGATCCCAAGGGTCGCTCCGAGGCTCGTCGCTCCGGGGCTCGTCCCCGGCCTCGCAGTCCCGGCAATCCACCCGACCCGCGGGAATCGTTCCGATCCGCGTCGCCGCCCAGGTCAGGAAGCAGTTGCGTACGATGGCGAGCAGCCACGCGCGGGGGTCGCCGCCCCGGTAGCCGTCGAAGCTCCGCAACGCCCGCAGAACGGCCTCCTGGACGATGTCCTCGGCCGCGTCCTGATCCCGGGAGAGGAAGCGCGCGACATTGTAGGCCGCATTGAGGTGCGGCAGCACCACGTCGTTGAACCGGGCCGCCGCATCCGACATCAGCACCCAGCCCTCTGCATCACCGCAGCGCCGGAGCCGGGGGGCGAAGCCGGCGCCTCCCGGGCGATCGCCGGGAGTGGAGCCGTCCGCTCCGGCAGGGCCGCGAGGGCGCCGAGCAGGCAGGCATAGAGCACGAGGCCCATGACGGCGTCGGCCCGCGACACGGTGTGATTGCGCGGATCGTAGGACGAGTCGCGATCCGCCGACCAGTCCCCGCGCCGTCCCATCAGGCGCGACGTCACGGGCCCGACCCTGCGGCGCCGCGGGGAGCCGCCTCGACCACCACCGTGCCGACCATATGGGGATGCAGCGAGCAGAAGTACCGGTAGGTTCCCGCCTTCTCGAATGTCACGGCGAAGCGGTCGTCGGTGTCGAGCGCCCTGGAGCGGAAACTCCCGTCGCCGGCCGCGACGGCGTGGGGGATGTCATCCGCATTGACCCAGGTCACCCGCGTGCCCGTCGCGACGGTCAGCGTCGCGGGCGAGAAGGTGAAGTTGTCGATTCGGACCTCCGCCTCGGGCGCTTCGGCTGCGCAGGCCCGATGAAAGGTGCCGCCGGCCAGGAGGGCAGCGGCGAGCACCGCGAGGACGGCCTGCCGCCCAGGGCTCGGACGGAGGCAGGGCCGACGCCGCAGGATTGCGATGTCCATGGCGTTCTCCGTCTCGGCTCAGGATTGCAGGGGCGTGTCGACGATCGCGAGCGGCTGGCTGCCCTGGACCAGGGCGACGCTGGCGACGCCGAGGAGGCGGCGCAGGTCGCCAGCCGGGACTTTCATGGGACCCGGCGAGGCCGCCGTGCCAGGGGCGGGCTGCGGGAAGGCCGTGGATCGCGCCGTGTGGAACGCGACCGTGCCTTCGACCTTCTGCATGACCTGATGGATGTGGCCGTTGAGCACCGTCACCGAGCCGAAGCGCCGCAGGAAGCTCAGCGCCCGGGCGCCGTCCTCCGTGCCCCAGCCCCATGCGGGATACACGGTCCAGAGCGGGATATGGGCGAACACCACGATCGGGGTCGAGGAGGACAGACCCGCGACATCCCCCTCCAGCCACGCGAGTTGCTCAGGCCCGAGATTGCCGAGGCCGCCCGCCCTGAGGTCGACCACGTTGACAAGGCCGATGAAGTGGACGCCGCCGTGATCGAAGCTGTACCAGCCCGCCCCGCGCGTGAAGCGGCCGTAGCGGTCGAGATAGGCACGGCCGCGCCCGTCGTCGAGCAGGTCGTGCTCGCCGGGCACGAAGAACACGGGCAGGCCCGTCTCCCGCAGGACCTGGTCGGCATCGTCGAACTCGTGCTCCTTCGAGAGATGGCTGATGTCGCCGGTATGCAGGATGAAGGCGGGCTTGCCCGGCAGCGCCCTGATCCGCGCGACGGCCTCGCGGAGCGTGCCGAGCGCGTCGGGGTTGGCGGCCTTGTCGAACCCGACGTGACTGTCGCTGATCTGGAGGAAGGCGAGGCCCTGCGCGGGGGTGTCGGCCGCAAGCGCCCGGGGCAACCCGATCGCACGGGGCAGGCCGCCCGCGGCGCTCCACAGGAGGCCCGTCCCGGCCCAGGTCATGCACTCCAGAAAGCCGCGGCGGTCGATGCCGTCCGCGTCCCGTAACGGATCGCTGCTTTCGATCTGCCGGATCATCGCGAAATCCTCGCGTTGCCAGGGCAGCAGACTGCGCCCTCATCCGTCAGGACCGGGGCGGACGCCCGTTTATTCCCGCTCGCCTGCGCGGCGGCACGCCGGCGCCATGGATCTGCTCACACGTGAACGGACCCGTCGTCCGTCTCCCGGTCGCTTCGGCGCAGGATCACCATCAGCAGCAATCCGTAGAAGATCATCACGGCGCAGAGCACCAGCCAGCCGGGGAGGGGGCCGAGGCTGGCATTGTCGATGATCTCGCCCACCGAGTGGACGAGCTCGCCGCGGCCGGATTCCTGGAGGCGCGCCGAAGAGATCTTCAGCAGCCACGCCAGCAGGAGGATGAGGAACATCCAGCCGTAATTGCGTCGCAGGCGTCGCCGGAAGGCCTCGGCCAGGGAGATGTAGAACACCGGATGGCGCAGGCTGGTGCTGAGCATCTCCGTCCAGGCATCGCTCGGATCAGGCTGGGAGGCGAAGACCTGGGCGTAGTAGTGACGTTCGAGGCGTCGCACGCGGCGTCGGAAGACGTCGAAGAAGCGGTAGCGGCGCGCCTCGATGCCGAGGAGAAGCAGCACCAGCAGCATGGCGAACAGCAGCACGCCGTGATGCGCCGTCGGCGTCGACAGCGACACGGACAGCATGGCGGCGATCACCGTAATGGCCCAGTTCGTGGTGCGGTCGATCCGATCGCGCCAGCCTGCCATGCGGCCGATCTCGGCGCGGTGGTAATGGGCAAGAACAGTGATGGCCTCGGCAGGGGTCTTGGGGAGGGGAATCGGCACGGCGGTGTCTCTGCCCGTGGCATTGCGCGACACGATTGCCGTCACATCTTCCTCGCGAACGCAACGGTCCTCGTGCACCGCCACGAAATCGCCGCGGGTGAGAATGCGGCGGCTCAGGGTCCGGAGTAGCCCAGCGCGGCCGCAGCGCGATGCAGGCGCACCATGGAGGCCGTGTACTGGGCGGTGAGGCGCTCGGACCCCTCGGGCAGGCCGCGGACGGGATCGTTGTTGTCCTCGTTGTCCGACAGCTTGATCAGGATCGCGCCGAGATTGCCGCTGTCGATGATCGTCGCGATGCGCTCCTCGTAGGTCTGGTGGCCGGGCGGCTTGGTCAGCAGCTCCACCATCTCGATGACGGGCGTCGCGTAGCCCAGCCGGCGCAGGTCGTCTGCCGTCGTCCCGGTGTCCTCGATCACGTCGTGCAGCCAGGCCGCCTGGGCGACGGCCTCGGGATCGAGGTCGAGCCCGGCCTGCTGCGCGTGGCGCGCCCGCATCTCGGCGGCTGCCGCGACGCGCTCCAGGTGCTCGATATAGGGTGCTCCCGCTCTGTCGGCCTGCCCGGCATGCTGGACCCGAGCGAAGGCTTTGGCATCTGCGCTGGTCATCATGGCTCAATCACCCTCGCCAGTCGGATCGCGGTCCTCACCGCCATCGGCCGCTGTGCCGCGGGTGCATTCTCGCGCATCGGCGCGTCGGGCGTACAGGGGCGTGCCGGGGCGGCCGCCTGAAGCGCCGCTGCCGGGCTGTCGGGCCTGCCTGCGATGGGGCCGGGGACCTCGCCCGGGAGAGGGCAGC
The DNA here is from genome assembly GCF_000022085.1 of Methylobacterium nodulans ORS 2060. Classification (NCBI taxonomy): domain Bacteria; kingdom Pseudomonadati; phylum Pseudomonadota; class Alphaproteobacteria; order Hyphomicrobiales; family Methylobacteriaceae; genus Methylobacterium; species Methylobacterium nodulans. Next base: position 854,662 of record NC_011894.1, on the reverse strand, counting down.
GGGCCGGATCATGGAAGAGTGCGATCAGGTTGCCCGGCCCGCTGGCGACGCTGTGAACGGGGTGATCGCAGCGCCGCACCCCCATGTGGCATCGGCCGGCGCGGGTCGTCTCTCACCCAGGATAAGCGTGGCCTGTCGTCACGGGGGCCGTGCCCAAGGGATGGCGGGCAGGACGCCGCCATGCGTGCCCACCGCCGCGATGAGCGCGCCGATCCGCCTCCCGGTCCCCCTGGGCCACGCGGCCTGAGCCTCACGGCGACGCCGTGCCCATCCGGGTCTCCTCGACGAACCGCTCACCCGCGTCATCCAGGGCGGCGCGGCCCCGCCGCCCCAGGGGCGGGTGGATATAGAGCGCCTTCGGATCAAGCTTCGCCACGCGCTGCACGGGCGGAGGCGCCATCCGGTAGCGCACCTCACGGGCATGGTCCGCCAGCTGCAGCCGCGGATCGAACACGCTGTTGAACTTCCACAGCATGCGCAGGAAGTTGGTCTGCCCGCGCAAGAGGTGGCGTGCCGAGATGCCGGCCGTCTCCGCCAAGACCCGCCAGCCGAGATGCTTGCGGTTGAGCACTTGCTGAGTTCGCACCAGCTCGGCGTAGAATTCCGGCAGCGGCAGCCTCGTCGGCAGCACCGCATGCTGGATGTCGTAGAGCCGGTAATCGAGGCTCTGCAGCGGACGCGTCTCGGTGCGCCAGATCTCGGTTCCGGGATAGGGCGTGTTGACGCTGATGTTCACGATCTCGGGGATCTCCAGGCACCATTGCCGGATGGTCTCGAAGCGGTCGCGATCCCAATCCGGATCGGCGATGAGATTGATCGCCACCGTGATTCCGAGCGAGCGGGCGAATTCCAGCGCCTCGAAATTCTTGTCGAGGCCGACCCGCTTGCGGAAGCGCTTCAGGCCCTCCTCGTCGATGGCCTCCAGGCCGATGAACATGTACTTGAGGCCGATCTTGCTCCAGAAGCGAAAAACGTCCTTGTTGCGCAGGAGGACGTCGCCGCGGGTCTCGAGGTAGTACTCCTTGCGCACGCCGCGCCGTGCCAGGCCCTCGCCGATGGCAAGCCCGTGCGCCTCGTGCACGAAGGCGACGTCGTCGACGAGGAAGATGCCGGGCTCCCGAATGCCCGCGACCTCCTCCACCGCGCGCTCCGGGCTCATGGCGCGGTACGAGCGGCCATAGAAGGTCCAGGCCGAGCAGAAGGTGCAGTCCCATGGGCACCCCCGCGCGAACTCGACGGACGCGCAGGGGTCGAGCATGCCGATGAAGTATTTGCGGCGATGTCGGAGGAGATCGCGCGCGGGACGCGAATCGTCGAGCGAGGTGATGAAGCGGGGCGGGGGGCCGGCTCCGTCGAGGGTCACGGCACCGGGCACCTGCGCGACGCTCGCGCGGTCCTGCGCGACGGCCTCCAGAAGCTGGGGCAGCACGGCCTCGCCCTCGCCTTTCAGCACGCAATCGACCGCGCCGTTGCCGTGCTCCAGCAGCTCCTCGGCCGTGAAGGAGGCGCTGTGGCCGCCGATGACGACGAAGCAGCGCGGGAGGTCCCGCTTGGCCGATTTCGCGAGATCGATGATCTCCGGAACATTCGCCAGATAGTTGCACGAGAAGGCGATCACGTCCGGGCGAAACGAGCGCAACAGACGGTCGAAGTCGGCGTGGGACTCGACCTGCAGGTCGATCAGCGCGACCTCGTGCCCGGCGGCACGAGCGGCGCCCGCAACGATCTCAAGCCCGAGCGGCTCAAGGCGCAGGAAGATCTTGGTGTACATGAGCCCGCTGGGATGTACGGCGAGAAGCTTCATCGGCTCGCTCCGTGAAGTCTTGAGGGCTGTCGTAAATTCTCTGGACCGGCAGTTTGCCTCAAGGTCATGTCGATGAGCGCCTGAACGCGCGAATGGTCGAAGAATACGGCCTCAAACCTGGCCGGATTGCTCTCTGGTGCAGCTCGCATCGGTTGCGGGGTTGAGCCGTCTGGAGCCGAGCCCGTGAGGCGGTCGCGCCGGGACAAACCGCCGAGGCCAGGGCCCGACGCCATCCTCAGCTGAGAGGAAGGTGCAGCCCTCTTGGCTGCACCCTTGGCCGCACCGCGCCGATATCGGACGGAACGGGGCTGGCCATCTCGATGGCACCGGTCCACAGCCGCCACGGCATCGTGGTGTCGACGAATTCCGTCTCGTCCAGGCGGCACAGGCGTTGACCATCGGATGTCACCACCATGCGGAATGGCGCCCGCGCGCAGGGTCCGATCAGCACGACCGTCAGAACGTTGCGGCCAGGATGCAGCCACTGCGTCACGTCGTAGGTGAAACCGTCCTCGGCAGGATCTCTGCCTTCGAGGGCAGGTTCAGTGACAGCAAAGGTATTGAGGCAGACGATAGCGCGGTTTCCTACACCTGACATCGTCAGGTGTATCCGCTCTCCGGCATGAAGATGCATGGATCAACCTCGCGGTTGAGCCATGTTGAGCCGTTCCTCACGATTTCGACAAGCAGAACAATCAGCGAACAGGCGAGTTTCATGCCAACCTTCAAACATTAACAAGCTTATTCAACGAGTTAGGTGTGCGACATTCTCGCGCTTCCGGGAGACGGACGATGCCTGTGCGTCCGGTCGGAGGGCACGCAACCCGATCGCTCGAATTCGGTCATGGCCAAGCCGGTCCGGTGCTGTCCGGTCTCTGCCGCCTGGTCAAGGTCTGCCAGGCGCTTCTCGAAGTGTCCGGCAGACCTTGAATGCTCCCTTCTGTGGCAACCAACCCGGCCCTCATGCCAAGGCGCGTGGCAACTTCCACGCATGTCAGGTTCGATCGAGGGGCACCCGCGCTCCGGGACCCGTCCGGCAGGGCCCGGCTGCTCGGGACGGACGAGCTACTCGGCGGCGGCGAGCCTCTCGCCAGACGCGGTCGGGCTCCTCGCAGCCTCGGTCCCGCTGCGCTGGTGGCGTGAGCGCTTGCCGGCGGCCGGCTGCTGCGTCTCCAGCTCCGAGCGGATCAGCCGCCGCAGCTCGCGGGCGCCGAATTCGGGCCGGAACCCGGCCGCCGCCAGGTGATCGACCAAGCTCGGATCCGTCGCCAGTTCGACGCCCTGGCCCTGCGCCGTCCGCCGCACCCGCTCGAGCTGCAGCGCCACGATCGCGCGGATCTCCGCCCGGCCGAGCGCATGGAAGACGATGATCTCGTCGATGCGGTTGATGAATTCGGGCCGGAAATGGCCCCGCAGCACCTCCATCAGCTCGCGCTTGAGCTTGGCGGAATCGTCCGCCTCCGTCCCGCGCAGGCGCAGGTTGCGCTGGATGATGTCCGCCCCGAGGTTCGAGGTGGCGATGATCACCGTGTTGGTGAAGTCCACCACGCGGCCCTTGCTGTCGGTGAGCCGGCCGTCGTCGAAGACCTGCAGCAGGGTGTTGTAGACGTCCGGATGCGCCTTCTCGATCTCGTCGAGGAGCACCACCGCGTAGGGCCGGCGCCGCACCCGCTCGGTGAGCTGGCCGCCCTCCTCGTAGCCCACGTAGCCGGGCGGCGCGCCGATCAACCGCGCGACCGCGTGGCGCTCCATGTACTCGGAGTCGAGGCGGATTGCCTGATTACGGATCGGGCGCAGGTCGGCATCGAGCCCGGCCGCCTTAAGCAACTCGTCGGCGGTGCGGATCGCCTCTTCGCCGATCCGGCTCTCGCGCAAGCCCCCGCCCACCACGATCCGCTCGGTGCCCCGCCAAGCCTCGACCGAGAGGAAGCGGCGCACCACGTCCGCAATCGCGCCGGCGAAGTGACGGATGGCGTCCCGCAGCAGGCTGGAAGCGGCCCCGTCCAGGTCCGCCAGGCGGTCGAGCGCAGCGTGATCGCCGCTCGCCACCCCGCCGAGGGGGTCTTCCCCTGCCAGGCGCCGCGTCTTGCGCAACTTGTCCAGGATCATCGGAAAGGCCTGGCTGCGCACCCGGTCGCTGACAAAGCCCGTCTCCTCGCGCAGGGCGAGATTGTAGCTGTCGATCCGCAGACCCGCGATGAATTCGGCACCGTGCTGGCAAATCATAACGTCAAGTCCACCCTGGCGTGATCGCCGGCAGCGGAACGTTGCTGAAGCGGAGCGCTACGGGCGCAGTACGACAGGGGTGTGAACTTCGCCGATGATTGCGGGCAGGTGCTCCTCGTCGGCATCGTTGGGGAGCGCCCGGCGGTCCGAGCCAAGCGGACCTCGACTGGGCGACGGTTCCGGGCGGAGCAACGACGCGAGCGATAGACGATGCTGCGACCGCCGGCACCGTCACCGCTCGAGCGCCGCAAGCACGACACGAGGCGCCGAACTATGACCGTCCAGACATTGCGGTGCTCGACCTTTGCGCGAGCACGAGATCGAGTTCGCGGAGAATCGTGCACTTCGCCCGCAACTCGTTTGAGCGTTTCATGCGTTTCATGGTCGGCTCCTACCCACGAGCGGAGCGTGGATGGGAAATGATAACTGCCGGGAAAGGTTTTGGTTCAGGTGGCCTCGATCGAATCCAGATCCTCACGCGGGTGCCGGTGCGGGGGTCAAAGACTGTGAGGGTCATCAGGGTTCCTCCGGTTCGGGCCGGGCACGTCTCCGTCTTCCCTGGAAGGATCATCGCCGGGCTGGCCGCAAGGCGATAATGCCGTTCCGGCATGGAGGTGATGCAGAAAGCTCTGGTAAAGAGCCTCAATGGAAAAGCTTGAGATCCAGGCGGTCGGGTAGCGCCAAAGGCGCTGCATCGGGTCCATAAATTCCCCGCATTATACAGCGATCGCATCGTCGAAGATGCTGTTCCCGTCGGCCACGGAGATGATCTCCGGGGTTAAATCAAAGGAGCAGATCGATGCGCAGCCTGACTTTGGCGGCGGCGCTCGGCCGCTACGATTGGCCGGCGAGCCGGTTCGACCCGGGCCGCAAGCCGCCGGTGCCCCCGTGATCCGGGTTCCGGACGATCGGTTCGGAAACCGGATCACCAAGCCCGCGCGGCGCGGAGCAGAACTCCGCGCCGGCGTGAGCGAAGCCGAAATCCGCCTTGCCGCGCGATGGCGACAGCAATCGCCGAGCAAGCAATCGGATTTCGGATGAGGCCGGCCCCGGGTCGATGGGGCAGGCCGAGAGCAAGGCGTCGGCGCAGGGCGTGAGCGTCAGCATGTCGGCCGCGCTTGCGAAGGAACCTCTCGGCATCGCGGACCGGCGCCCCGGCGGCGCGGCCGGTGCTTCTTTCGCGCCGTTCCCTCTACTCCTTCCGGATAGGTTCGCCGTGCCGGCCCGCGCTGCACCCGCCTTCCCTAGCCGAAAGAGCTGATTTGCGGGCCTCGGGTCCCGAAATACCATTCAGCTGCGCTGGAAGCGATCGATGCCGACCAGAGATGATTTGGCGTTTTTCGGCAAGTCTCGCAGGTGCGGGGGCGATTCCTTGTCTCGAACGGGCATCATGTGCACGACGATTGGCGGCTGCCGGATCGCCGGGCCTCTCGGGGCGGCGCGGATCCGCGTGGTGACGCGTAACGGCGCGCTCTCCAGGGATGCCTGCGCGCGGGCGGGGCGCGTGCTGTCGCGGGTCGAGCCCCTGCATGGGCAGGAGATTCCAGCCGCGCTCGGCCGTTGCCTGCCGGCTGACGGCGCCCGCATGCGCCGCCCGCAACTCCGGGCCGGGCTGGCCGCGGCCGATATCCAGGTGCGCGAGGGAATCGTCCTCGACCGGGACCTCCGGCTCAGCGTGCCCGAGCGGGCGATCACCCCGCCGGTCTTTCTCGAAACCGACTCCAGCAGAGCAGGACTGGCATCATGAAGATCGCTATCATCGGTTCCGGCTATGTCGGTCTGGTCTCGGGGGCCTGCTTTGCCGATTTCGGCCACAATGTGGTGTGCGTCGACAAGGACCCGGCCAAGATCGAGGCGCTCACGGCCGGCCGCATGCCGATCTTCGAGCCCGGCCTCGACACCCTGGTGGCTGACAACGTCCGCCAGGGCCGGCTCTCCTTCACCACCGACCTCGCCGCCGGCGTGGCGGATGCCGATGCGGTCTTCATCGCGGTGGGCACCCCCTCCCGCCGCGGCGACGGCTTTGCCGATCTCAGCTTCGTGTTCCAGGCCGCCCGCGACATCGCCCAGGCGCTCACCCGCTTCACCGTGGTGGTCACCAAGTCCACCGTCCCGGTCGGCACCGGCGACGAGGTCGAGCGCATCATCCGCGAGAGCCGCCCCGCGGCCGAGGTCGCCGTGGTCTCCAACCCCGAATTCCTGCGCGAGGGCGCGGCCATCGCCGACTTCAAGCGGCCCGACCGCATCGTCATCGGCGCCGAGGAGGCCCGCGCCGCCGAGGTGATCAGCGAGCTCTACCGCCCGCTCTACCTCAACCAGGCGCCGATCCTGGTGACCAGCCGGCGCACCGCCGAGCTGACCAAGTACGCGGCCAATGCGTTCCTGGCCACCAAGATCACCTTCATCAACGAGATGGCCGATCTGTGCGAGCAGGTCGGCGCCGACGTGCAGCAGGTGGCCCGCGGCATCGGCCTCGACAACCGGATCGGGCCGAAATTCCTGCATGCGGGCCCGGGCTATGGCGGCTCCTGCTTTCCCAAGGACACGCTGGCGCTGGTCAAGACGGCGCAGGATGCCGGCAGCCCGGTGCGGCTGGTGGAGACCGTGGTGGCGGTCAACGACAGCCGCAAGCGGGCGATGGCCCGCAAGGTGATCCTGGCCTGCGGGGGCAGCGTGCGGGGCAAGCGGATCGCGGTGCTGGGGCTGACCTTCAAGCCGAACACCGACGACATGCGCGACGCTCCCTCCCTGGCGATCATCGCCGGGCTCCAGGATGCGGGAGCGCGGGTGGTGGCCTACGACCCCGAGGGGATGGAGCAGGCCCGTCCGCTTCTGAGCGGGGTGGAGTATGCGGAGGATCCCTATTCCTGTGCGGAGAAAGCGGACGCGCTGGTGATCGTGACCGAGTGGAACGCGTTCCGGGCCCTCGACCTCGCCCGGCTGCGGGCCGTGATGGCCGCCCCGGTCCTCGTCGACCTGCGCAATGTCTACGGAGCCGCAGAGGCGACCCGCCACGGTTTCCACTACCTCGGCGTCGGCGGCCGGCGGGAATTGCCGGTTGCGCCGCAGGCGGTTCCTGCCGCGGACGCCATCGACGCGTGATGGTGGGATCGGCGGGCCGGCCCGATCGCTCCTGGTCGCCCGGTCCGGCCTCCCGCGCCGGACCCGCACCCCCGCCTCACCCGGAGCCGGCTCGACCGTGAGCGAGGATCCGCCCGCGAGCCCTCATGCCGGCTCCGGCCTGCCCGCCAGGGAGATCATGGCCCGCGTCCGCCGACCCGGAGCGTGCACGCGGAGAAGCGCGAGGATCTGGCTCTTTCTTTTGAGAACCGGATGCTCGACCAGATGCCATGAGATGCAGGCGAAGACTCCCGCCACGATGACGCTGATGATCCCGTTCCAGTACCAGATCCGCAGATCGGGAAGTAGCTGCGCGATGAGCTGTTGCGTCGGATAGCCATACAGGTACAGGCCATAGGAGTAATCGCCGGTGGCGACGAACCAGATCCTGCGCGGATTCTTGGCGCCCAGCCAAACCGTGGCGTAGGCGACGGGAAGGGGGCTCAGCGACATCAGGTGAACATCGCTCAGGCAATACCACGACAGGGCCGCGGCCAGCACGAAGTATGGAAAGCGGCTGGGAACCTTGTCCTTCCACATATAGAGCAATATCCCGGCCAGGAACGACAGGATCAGCAATCGTGCGGGCGGGCCCGAGCCGATCAGCGCCTGCTGATCGCGCATCAGCCCGTATGCGCTCATGACGGCCAGCGCGAGCGCGATCAGGGCGGGTCGGCGGGTGAAGCCGATCAGAGCCAGCCCGGTGAGGAGGGCGTAGCATTCGAGTTCGCGGGGGATGGTCCACAGCTGAAGATTGACAGCCGGACCGGCCGGGTTGCTGCCGAAGACGCCTGGCAGGAAGTAGTGGATAAATCCGGTCGCGTTGAGCAGATACAGATATAACGATTCGTCCGTGAAATAAGCGCCGAGCGAATATGTGGTTATGAACGGCCCGATGATGATCGCAAAAGTCGTCACCTCGAAAAGCAGGGCAGGGTAAAGGCGCATGGCGCGCAGCAGCAGAAATCCGGCGATGGTGTTCCTGAGGGCGCTTGCCGCGACCAGGAAGCCGCCGAGCGCGAAGAATGCAGGGAGAATGAAGAAGATCGCGGGCCGAATCGGCCCCGTCCAGAACGGCGTCTCGGCCTCCAGCCCGTAGCAGACGATGACGGTGTGCCAGGTTATGACTGCCAAAGCCAGAAGCAGCCGGAGATAATTGAAGCCGGAAGGATTGTTGTCTGCCGTCTCCATTTCCTGTCCGAGACTCATCGCCATGTCCATGCCCGTTGCTTGCGGCATTTGCTATCTTGCTGTACTTTCTCAAAAGCGTGCCGCTGAGCATTTGGAATTCGGGAGGGTCGATCTCCTCTTTGGTATATGTCGTTGCTGGAAACTTGCAGCGAAGTCCGGCGGCGTGAATCCATGCCGCTGCGGGCGTTGATCGCCGCGCGCCCGGAGGGCAGGCTGCTCGGCGGCCCGGGTGGGCCCGGCGTGAAGGTCCTCGCGCTCACGCTCGCCCTCGATGCGCAGGGAGGCCGGTGCCGGACGGTCATGGAAGAGGAGTGGCGCGAGCGTGACAGGCGGCCGTCGCCCGACGCCCCGTGGGCCAGGGCCCGCCGGGAGAGGGGAGGGGGCCTGAAGATCTTCCGCGGCGCGGCGCCCGGGGGCTGCAAGATCTGCGAGATGCTCACCACTGCGCGGGCCCGGCATCGGGATGGCCTCGCCGTGGGGGCCTCCGCCGGCATTCCGGTGCGCGAGGCGGTGCCGGCTTCGACCCTCGACCGGGGCGAGGCCCTGATGCAGCGCCTGCGGGAGGGCGAGGTCTACCGGCCGCGCCCGGTCGAGCGGGCGCTCGGGCACGGCCTCTCGCCCGAACTGCCGGTCCCGGACAAAGCCGCATGAGCACCCGCCTGCGCATCCTCGTGATCGACGACGAGCCGCCGATCCGCAAGCTCCTGCGCATGGGGCTCTCGAGCCAGGGCTACGAGGTCGCCGAGGCCGGGACCGGTCGGGCCGCCCGGCAGGCCCTGGCCCAGGCGGCGGTCGACCTCGTGATCCTCGATCTCGGCCTGCCGGATATCGGGGGGCACGACCTCCTGCGCCTCATCCGGGAGGGCTTCCCGAGCCTGCCGGTGATCGTGCTGTCGAGCCGCGGCGACGAGACCGGCAAGGTCGAGGCGCTGGATCTCGGCGCCGACGACTACGTCACCAAGCCCTTCGGCATGAACGAGCTGCTCGCCCGCATGCGCACCGCCCTGCGCCACCAGCTCGCCCAGCAGGGCGAGCGGCCGGTCTTCCGGGTCGAGGACCTGACGGTCGATCTGGTGCGCCGCCTCGTGCGGGTCGGGGACCGGGAGGTGAAGCTGTCGCCCAAGGAATACGACATGCTGCGGCTCCTCGTGCAGCATGCCGGGAAGGTGCTCACCCATGCCTTCCTGCTGCGGGAGATCTGGGGCGCGGTGGCCGACCCGCAGTACCTGCGCGTCTACGTGCGCCAGCTGCGCCAGAAGATCGAGCCGGACCCGGAGCGACCGCGCTACATCCTGACCGAGACCGGCGTCGGCTACCGCCTGCGCGCCCCGGACTGATGGGCGGCCGCAACGGCCGCAATGCCATGCCGGCCGGACTCGGCCCGCCATGCGATCAGCTGGGCGTGTCCGATGGCCGTCTCGTTTAACCTGTCCTCTAACCTGTCCTTCCGGGCTGCGGAGCCGTGACGCCGATGCGCGACTTCCTCTAGCGCCCCGCGCTCATTCGGCCCGTGAAGAAGCGGGCGATCTCCGCGGCCGCCAGATCCGGCGACTCGACATGGACGAAGTGGCCCGCCTCCTCGGCACGGCCTGCCTCCAGATCGGTGAAGGTCTCGGCCAGCCGGTCCATCCAGACGACCCGGATGATCGGGTCGCGCGCCCCCCACAGCACCCGCGTCGGCACCGTGATCGGGGGCAGGGGCAGTGCCGTCCCCTCGATGACCTGGCGGCGCGACGGCGCCGCGGAGAGATACCAGTCGAACCCGCCCTGAAGGTTGCCCGGTCGCAGGAAGTTGTCGACGAACCGGTCGAGCAGGGGCGCGAAGGTTTCGGGATCGGCGCTCCAGTGCCGCAGGAAGTGGCCGATATAGGTCGCGCAGCTCTCCCGCGAGGCGCCGACGAGCGCCGCCGCGAAGGGCTGCTGGTGGAAGTACTGGTACCAGGTCTCCTTGAGATGGCCGGCCTCGGCCCAGCGCGGCCCGATTCCGGGCGTCGGGCAATTGAAGAAGAACAGCCCGGAGAGCCGCTCCGGATGCCGGCGGGCGAAGGCCTGCATGACGTAGGCGCCGACATCGTGCCCGACGAGCCCGACGCGGGCGAGCCCGAGCGCGTCGAGGAGCGCGAGGAGATCGGCCGCGTGCGCCTCGGCATCCACGGTCGGGTCGGGCGGGGCCAGCGGATCACGCCCGGTCTCTCCGAAGCCGCGCAGGTCGGGCGCGACGAGGTCGAAGCGGCCGGCGAGCCGCGCCATGAGCGGTTCCCAGGTCGCCCAGAACTCGGGCCAGCCGTGCAGGAGCACGAGGGGCGGGCCCTCGCCGCAGCGGGCGACATGCATCCGGATGCCGCGCACAGCGACGGTGCCGTGACGGATCTCCGGTCCCGGCGCGGACGGCGTGCCGCTCGCGGGCTCGGTCGATGGGCTCATGGGTCCCTCCGGCTCTCACGCCTCGAGCATAGCCCGGATCTTGGTGGCCAGCGCGTCGACCGCGAACGGCTTGGTGATCATCTGCATGCCGGGCCCGATCTGGCCGTTGCCGAAGGCGGCGTTCTCCGCGTAGCCGGTCATGAACAGCACCCTCAGATGCGGGCGGAACAGGCGGACCTGATCGGCGAGCTGGCGGCCGTTGATGCCGGGCAGGCCGACATCGGTGATGAGCAGGTCGACATGGACGTTCGACTGCAGGAGGCGCAGGCCGGCCGGCCCGTCCGGCGCCTCCAGGGCCTGATAGCCGAGCTCCTGCAGCACCTCGATGACGAGGGCGCGGACCGTGGCGTCGTCCTCCACCACGAGCACCGTCTCCCCTCGCTCGGCCCGCGGCGCCTCCCCGCGCGTCTCGGCCGGCGGCTCGACCTCGCCGCGGTAGCGCGGCAGGTAGAGCTTCACGGTCGTGCCCTGTCCGGGCTCCGAGTAGATCTTGACGTTCCCCTCGGATTGCGTAGCGAAGCCGTAGATCATCGACAGGCCGAGGCCGGTGCCCTGGCCGAGGGGCTTCGTGGTGAAGAAGGGGTCGAAGGCGCGGGCGATCACGTCCGCCGGCATGCCGGTGCCGGTATCGCTCACACTGAGGCAGACATACTGGCCGGCCTTCACGCCGATCTCGCGCGCCGCATGGGCCTCGTCGAGACAGGCATTCGCGGTCTCGATCGTGAGGTGCCCCCCGTCGGGCATCGCGTCCCGCGCGTTGATGGCAAGGTTGAGGATCGCGTTCTCGAGCTGGTTGGGGTCGCAGAGGGTCAGCCACAGGCCGCCCGCCACCGCGATCTCCAGGCGGATCTGCTCGCCGAGCGTCCGGCGCAGCAGCTCGTCCATGGAGCTCACGAGCCCGTTCACGTCGACGGGCCGCGCTTCGAGCGGCTGCCGGCGCGAGAAGGCGAGCAGGCGATGGGTCAGCGCGGCCGCCCGCTGGGCCGAGGCCATCGCGAGGCCCGCGTAGCGGGTGAGGTTCTCGGTCCGGCCCTCGCCGATGCGGGTCTGCATCAGGTCCAGGGAGCCGACGATGCCGGTGAGCAGGTTGTTGAAGTCGTGGGCGATGCCGCCGGTGAGCTGGCCCACCGCCTCCATCTTCTGGCTCTGGCGCAGCTGCGCCTCGGCCTGCTCGCGCTCCGCGATCGCCTCGCGGACGCGGGCTTCGAGCGTGTCGTTGAGCTCGCGGAGCCTAACCTCTGCCTGCTTGGTCGCCGTCACGTCGTAGATGACCCCGACATGGCGCAGGTCCGAGGTCTCGTTGTCGCGGATCGCCTCGCCCCGGCGGGCGAGCCAGCGGATCTCCCCGCTATCGGCGCGCCGCACCCGCATCTCGGTATCGGGCAGCTCGCCCACCTCGCTCAGGCCCGGATCCATGAGCGGCGGGTCGCCCTCGACCACCAGGGCGTTGACCGCGCTCGCCGCCAGGATCTCGGTCGGCATGAGGCCGAGGAGGCTGCAGAATTGCGGCGAGACCGCCACCGTGGCGAAGCCCGGCACGTACTCGAAGGCGCCGACCTGGCCGGCCGTCTGCGCGATGCGCAGGCGCTCCTCCATGCGCTTCTGGTCGGTCGCCTCCACGAGGACGCCCGTGAATCGCACCGGCGCCTCGTCCGGGCCGTAGTGGCAGCGCCCGCGCGCATGGACCCAGCGCACCGTGCCGTCGGGCGCGCGCAGGCGATACTCCTTGTCGAAGACCTCCGCCCCGTTGAGCATGGCGCTCACGGCGAGCCGGATGCGCGTCCGGTCGAGGGGGTGGATGCTGGCGAAGAAGGCGCTGGTCGGGACGCCGGCCGGCTCGACCGGCACCGCGATGCCGTTGAGCAGGGCGAAGCGCTCGTCGACATGCAGCCGGCGCCTCGGGATATCCCAATCCCAGGTGCCGGCGATCCCGGCCGCCGACAGGGTGAGCGCGAGCTGGCGCTGCACCTCGGCGAGACGGCCCTCGGCGGCGCTCAGGCGCGTCTGGGCGGCCTCGGCCTCGTGCGCCAGCGTCGCGTCGACCTGCGAGGCGAAGAAGTTGATCAGACGGCCCGCCTCGTCGAAGACCGGACAGACGAAGAGCTCGTTCCAGAACGGGCGGCCGTCCTTGCGGTAGTTCAGGATCGAGGCCCGGATCTCGCGGCCCTCCGCTATGGCGGCGCGGATCCGGGCGACCGTGGCCGGGTCCGTGTCCGGCCCCTGCAGCAGGCGGCAGTTGCGCCCGACGAGATCCTCCTCCGCATAGCCCGTCAGTGCCTGAAAGGCCGCGTTCGCGAAGACGATCGGGTTGTCGGGCAGGTGGGGGTCCGTGAGGATCATCGGCTGGCGCGTGCGCTCCAGGACCGTGATGAACGGACCGGCCTGCCGGTGCACCGCCGCCCGCGCCGTCGCGATGGACTGCTCGTCCGCGGCCGGAGGCATTTGACGGCCGTCGCTCATGATCGCGGCCCGGCGGGCATCCGCGGGATTGGGGTTGCGCGCATCAGCCGCCCGTCTCGCCGATGGCGCGTGCGATGAAGTCGTCGATCAGGACCCTCAGGTTCTCCAGCGACGGCAGGTCCATCAGCATCGCGATGTAGCCGCGGATGTCGCGCTCGCGCACCGAGAAGTTGATGTAGAGGAACAGGACGAGGGCGGTGGCGTCGCCGCCGGCCAGGGGCCGGAAGATCCGGATCCCGTCGCCGCGCAGCACCTCGGGCAGCGACATCGTCAGCGTGCGCTGGAGCATGTTCGCCATCGTGGCGAGGCAGCCGTTCAGGATGATGTTGCCGGTCTCACTGAGCGCCTCGTCCTCGAGCGCCGCCACCTCCTCGGGGGAGAGATCCTCGCCCGTCACGGCGCGGACGAGTTCGCGGCCGGTCTCCTGCGGGAAGATCAGGAGGGCGCGGCCCGAGAAGGCGCCCTTGAAACTCTGGTGGACCACCACGAGGTCGGTGGCCTCGCGCTCGGCCACGAGCCGCGCGGCGTCCGCCCGCGAGACGATCTCGATCGAGGGCACCGAGAGCAGCACCTGCACGCCGATCATCTTGCGCAGGCTCGCCGCGGCGCGGCTGACGCCGATATTGACGAGTTCCGTGAAGGCGTCCTGCTGGAGCGCGGAGAGTTCGACCGGCGCCGTGCTCACGGCGATCCCCTGCGCAGGCGCAGGGCCGCGCCCGAGACGAAGCCGGATAGGATCTCCTCGGTCAGGGGCTTGGGCAGGAAGGCCGCATCGACGCTGCGCGCCCGCGCGACGATCTCGTCCTGGATATTGGCCGAGATGACCGCGATGGGCATCTCGGGCCGCGCTGCGCGCAGATCCGCCGCGAGGGCGAGGCCGTCGCGACCCGGCATGTTGAAGTCGAGGAGCGCGACGTCGATCCGCTGGCCCGCGATCAGGGCCAGCGCCTCGTCCGCATTCGCGGCCTCGGCCAGCGCCCAGTCCGGTCTGATCTGGCGCAGGAGCTTGCCGACGACGAGGCGGGCAAGCTTGCTGTCGTCGACGATGAGGGCTGTAACGGACATAAGAATGATCACGCGGTGGGACGAAAAACTCGGCGATGACGCCGGATCCCGGCGTTTATGCGTCCGTGCCGGGTTGAGGTGAAGCCTCAATCGAGGAGCTTGTTGGTATTTCGGCCGAGCGGCGCGACGTCGAGCCAGCGCGCCGCGAAGGGATCGGCGCAGGATCCCCGCAGGGGCGGCCGCAGGCGCAGCAGCACCTGGAACACCGCCGTATGGAGCCGCGTGCAGGCGCTCCAATCGACGCTTGCCCCCGGATGCGCGAGGAGGAGTGCCGCCAGCGGCTCCGCATCCTCGACCGGGCAGACCCCTTCGAGCAGGATGAGATCCGCCGCTTCCGCGGCGCGACGCACGCTCATGCATCCCCTCCCGGTTCGTCTTCGCCGCAGGCCAGGCCAAGGAGCGCCGGCGGATCGAGCACGAGCAGGATCCGGCCGTCGCCCAGGAGCGTCGTGCTGGCGATGCCCGGCGCCGCGGCGGCAAGGCCGGTGAGCGGGCGCGTCAGGACGTCGAGGCGCTCCCCGAAGCGGTCGACTTCCAGGGCGGCCGTCCCGGTCCCGGCGCGCACGACGAGGAGGCGCGCCGGGGCGGTGCCGCCGGGTGCGGCATCCGGCAGCCCGAGCAGGTCGGCGAGCCGCAGCACCGGCAGAGTGCGCCCGCGCAGCACCGTCGCGCAGCCGGAGCCGCCGAGGTCGCGCAGGCGGCTGCGCGGCACCTGCGCCACCTCCTCCACCGCCGAGAGCGGAACGCCGTAGAGCTCGGGTCCGACCGCGACCAGCATGATCCGGGTGAGGGCGACCGTCTGCGGCAGGAGGAGGCGGACCGTGGTCCCCTGGCCCACCCGGCTCTCGACCGAGACCTGCCCGCCGAGCCGTTCCACCGCCATCCGCACCGCATCCATGCCGACCCCCCGCCCGGACAGGTCGCTCACGCTTTCCGCCGTGGAGAGGCCGGGGGTGAAGATCAGGTCCGTCGCTGCCGCATCGCTCATCGTCGCCAGCGCCTCGGCCGCGTGCAGGCCGCGCGCTTCGGCCCGCCGGCGGACCAGGGCCGGGTCGATGCCGCGGCCGTCGTCCGACACGGTGACGGCGAGGCGGTCGCGGATCAGCTCCGCGCGCAGGACGACCCGCCCGGCCGGCGGCTTGCCGGCGCGCCGCCGGTCGTCGGGATGCTCCAGCCCGTGATCGACGGCGTTCCGGATCACATGCAGCAGCGGCTCGAACAGGGCGTCGGCAACGGCCTTGTCGGCGCCGATCTGCCCGCCCTGCACCTCGAAGGCGACCTCCTTGCCGAGGCTCCGGGCGATCTCGCGCACCGGCCGCGCGAAGCGCTGGAACACGGGCGCCAGCGGCAGGAGCTTCAGGGCGGTGACGCCGCGATGCAGCTCCGCGACGAGACGGCCGATCAGGGCGTCGCTCTCGCGCAGGGCCCGGGCGAGGCCGGCCCCGTCCTGGCCGGCCTCGGCGCGGGCCGCGAGAGCGCCGAGCCGATTGCGGGCGACGACGAGGTCCCCCGCGAGCGCGACGAGGGCTTCCACCCGGGCGGCATCGATCCGCAGCGTGCGGCCGGCCTCCCCGGGCGCCTCATCCGCCGCCGGCGCCGCCCCGTTGCCTTCCCGCAGGCCCGCGAGCAGGCGCGCCAGCGCGTCGGGTCCCTCCCGGGCCGCCCGCAGGCAGGCTTCCGCCCCCGCCTCGCGGCCTGCCGCCCGCAGGGCGTTGGCGGCGGCGCGGGCGGCCGCCTCGCGCCGGCCGGTCTCGCCGCCCGGCTCGCCCGGGGCTGCGAGGAGGCGGAGCTGCTCGGCCAGGATGGCGGCCGTCAGCGGCGGCAGAGCCGCGGCGGGGCGCGCCTGCCCCGCCACGGTCGCGACCGTCACCTGATCGCGCACGAGGCGGAAGACCGCGTCCACCTCCTGCCGCGGGGCGGCCGTGAGGAGCGCGATGTCGAGGTTGCAGGTGAAGACGTCGACCTCGCCGTCGGACGGCCAGGGGGCGGTGGGCGCGATCTGCAGGGCGAGCAGACCCGGGAGCCGCCGCACGAGGCCGAGCGGATCCTCGCCCGAGTAGAAGCAGTCGGGACGCGGCCTGTAGCGGACCGCCACCAGGAGGGCGCCCGGCGGGGCCTCGTCCGCCTGCGCCAGGAGGGGGACGGCCCAGTCCGGCGGCGCGGCGGAAGCCGCCCCGTGCGGCGCGGCGCAGGGGGGCGGAGCGCCGCCAAAGCGCACGACGAGCCCTGCGGCCTCCTCGGCGGCCCCGGCCGGGAGGCACCCCGTCGTCTCGATGGCATCCGTCCAGCGCGCCGTCGCGTCGAGGGTCTCGAGCGATAGGTCGATCAGGGCGGAATCGACCGCCCGGGTCCCGGCGCGGGACGCGGCGAGCCCGTCCTCGGCGGCATGCAGCAGGGCCAGGAGCGGGGGGAAGTCGAACAGGCCGACCGACCCCTTGAGCGTGTGGAAGGCCCGGAAGACGCGGTTGAGCGCCTCCGCATCCCCGGGCGCCGCCTCGAGCGCGAGCAGATCCTCGGTGGCCGACTGGATCAGCTCCCGTGCCTCGATGAGGAACTGGTCGATGAGGTCGTTCACCGCCGCCACCCGCTCAGCGCCGCCGCATGCGCGACGAGGACGTCCTCGGACAGCGGCTTCACGAGGTAGAAATTGGCCCCGGCGGCCCGGGCGGAATCCCGGTCCTGCTCCCCGGCCTCCGTGCTCGTCACCAGGGCCGGGACGGCGCGCAGCGGCTCCTCGCGGGCTCGCAGGGTGCGCAGGAAGGTGAGTCCGTCCATCTTCGGCATGTTCACGTCCACGACCAGGAGGTCGTAGGGGCTGCGCAGCAGCAGCTCCAGAGCCTCGATGCCGTTGAGCGCCTCGTCCACCCGGAAGCCGGCCCGCTCCAGGGCGTCCCGGTAGTAGCGGCGCACGAGGCTCGCATCGTCGATGACGAGGATGCGGGGCGGCGCGGCGGTCTCAGGCATGCTCCCCCTCCGGCCGCTGATACACGATGGCATCCGCGTAGCGGCAGACGCGGAACAGGGGCGAGATCCGGCTCATCGATTCGGTGTGGCCGAGGCACACGAACCCGCCCGGCACCAGAGAGTCGTAGAGGTTGTCGGCGGCGATGCGCCGGGAGGCGTCGTCGAAGTAGATCAAAACGTTCCGACAGAACACGACGTCGAAGCGGCCCTGCGCCGCCATGGCCGGCGCGTCGATGAGGTTGCAGGGGGTGAAGCGCACGGAGTCGCGCAGGTCCCGGATGATGCGCCAGTGTGGGCCGGCCTCCCCGGTCACCGGCACGAAGTAGCGGCGCACGAGATCGCGCGGCAGCCGCATCAGCGCCCGCTCCCCGTAGCGCCCGGCCTCGGCCGCCGCGAGCGCCCGCGTGTCGATGTCCGAGCCGACGATCTCGACCTCGTACCGGTCCACCTCCGGCCAGTTCTCCAGAAGCCAGATCGCCACCGAATAGGGCTCCTCGCCGGTGGCGCAGGGCATGGACCAGATCCGCACGGTGTCGCCCGGCGCCTTGTCCGCGGTGATGCGCGCCACCAGCGAGGCCGTGAGGCAGCGCAGCTGGTATTCCTCGCGGAAGAAGTAGGTCTCGTTGACCGTCAGCGCGTTGATCAGGCTCTCGACCTCGCCGCCTGGGCCGGCCCGCAGGAGCGCGAAATAGACCGCGAAGGAGCGCGCGCCGCAGGCGCTCATCCGCTCCGCGACCCGCCGGGCGACGATCGCGCGCTTGGCCTGCGTGAACAGGATGCCGGTGCGCCGGTAGAGGAAGTCGCACAGGCGTGCGAAATCGGCATCCGACAGGGAAGGGGCGGGGGCAGCCACGCGGCGTCTTCAGGATGCGGCGAGGCGGGCCAGCACGGTGTCGATCGCGCCGGGCAGGAAGGGCAGGGCGGAGAAGCGCGCCCGGGCGATGCGCAGGGCCGGCGCGGCGTCCGGCGTGCCGCTCTCGGCGAGCACCTCGACGGCCGCCCCGCAGACATTCGGATGCGCCTCCCGCTCCAGGAGCCGGGCGAGCAGCGCGGTCGCGATCTCGGGCGGCTGCGTGCGGGCGACCTCGGTGGCGAGCAGCCGCACGTCCGGATCCGGGTCGGCGAGCAGGCCCGGCAGGAGGGGAAGCACGCAAGAAGGCATGTCCTGCAGCGCCTCGACGCAGGCATTGCGCAGGGCCGGCTCCTCGGCGCGCAGATGCGCCGCGAGGGACGCCGCGCCCTCCTCCCCGCAGGCGATGAGCGCGCAGAGCAGCGCCTCGCGCACCCGCGGGGCCGTCTCGGCGCCGAGTGCCGCGCCGAGCGCCGCCGCGGCCCCGGGGCGCCCCGCGAGCGCCTGCGCGGCGGACAGCCGCCGCTCGGGCTCGGGCGCGCGGAGATCGGCGGGCGAGGCTTCCGGTCGGGACGGCGCCGCGGGGGCGCCCGGGGGATCGCGGCGGACGAGGGGCATCAGGACACCCATGCGAGGAGTTCGGGGGCGATGGCGTCGAGCGGGACGACGCGGCTCGCGCCCCCCGCCCGGACGAGTTCCCCGGGCATGCCCCAGACCACCGCCGTCTCCTCCGCCTCGGCGATGGTGTGCCCGCCCCGGGCCCGCATCTCCGCCATGCTGCGCGCGCCGTCGCGCCCCATGCCGGTCATCAGGATGCCGACGAGGCGGGCGGCCTCGACATGGTCGAGGGCACTGGCGACGAGGCGGTCCACGGAGGGGTGCCAGGGATGGTCCGGATGGGCTGGGGCCGGCGCGGCCACGAGGCCGGAGGGCCGGCGCGCGATGATCACGTCGGCGTCGCCCCGCCCGATATAGACGTGGCCTGCCGCCAGGACGGTCGGCCGCGTCACCTCCTGCACCGTCACGGCGCAGAGCCCGTCGAGGCGGTGCGCCAGCGTTCCGGTGAAGCGGCCCGGCATGTGCTGGGCGACGACGACCGGCCAGGGGAAGTCGGCGGGCAGCCCCGACAGCAGCGCGTCGAGAGCGGGCGGCCCGCCCGTCGAACTGCCGACGAGGACGAGGCCGCCGCGGGAGCCGGCGGGGTCGCGCGCTACGGGCCGAAGCGGCGCCGGGCTGCCCAGGGCGGTGTGGCGGGCGCGCAGGCGCTCGGCGAGGCGCAGGGACGGTCGCGGGCGCGCCCGCGAGGCCGCCCGCACCTTCTGCACGAGGAGGGGCGCGAGGTCGTCGATGGCGAGAGAGACGGCGCCGGCCGGCTTGGCGACGACGTCGACGGCCCCGCGCGCCAGCGCCTCCAGGCTCGCTTCGGCGCCCTCCGCGGTCAGCCCGGAGAGCATCACCACCGGGCAGGGCCGCTCCAGCATGATCCGGTCGAGGCAGGCGAGGCCGTCGAGCCCCGGCATGGCGACGTCGAGGGTGATGACGTCGGGCTGGAACCGGCCGAGCGCATCGAGCGCCTCCATCCCGTTGCGGGCGAAGGCGACCTCGAAATCGCCCTCGGCCGCGAAGATCCCGCCGAGGAGCTTGCGCATCAGCGCCGAGTCGTCGACGACGAGGAGGCGGATCATGAGGCCGTCCCGGCGGCCCGCGCCCATCGGCGGAGCCCGCCCGGTCCGCGCCCGGGGCTCTCGCTCCAGGCCGCATCGAGAAGCCCGGACGGGTCGAGGAGCGGGAGGAGGTCGCCCGTCCCGAGGGCGGCCGCCCGGGTCACGGCCGCATCCAGGCCCTCCGGCGGCGGGCGGATCGCGCCCGTTTCGAGGTGCCGGAGACGTGAGACCTCGTCGACGAGGAGGCCCATGCGCTGGCCCCCGACCTCGAGGGCGATGATGCGGCTGCGCGGATCCGTCCCCGCGGGTCGGCCGAGCCGGCGCCGCAGGTCGATGACCGGGACCGCGGCGCCGCGCAGGGCGACGAGGCCCGCCACGCAGGCCGGCGCGTGCGGCAGCCGCGTGATCGCGGCGGGCAGGCGCAGGACCGCGGTCACCGCGGCGGCGGGAAGGCCGTAGCGCTCGCCCGCCACTGCGATCACGAGAACGGCCTCGGGCCGCGCAGCGCGGGCCTCCCCGTCGGTCTGCCCGCTGCGGGCGGCCTCCGCGGCGGGCACGACCCCCGCGAGCAGGCGGTCGAGCGACAGGATGGGCACGAGGTCGCCGTCGCCGAGACGGGCGATCGCCGCCACCGTCCCCCTGCCGGTGCGGCGCAGCACGGGGGGAAGCGGGTCGATCGCCTCGGGCGCGAGCCGGAAGACCGGGCCCAGGGAATCGACGACGAGCCCGACGCCCCCGGACCGGACCACCACCACGCGGGCCCCGGCCGCCGCGTGGGTGCCGGCCGCCGGCCCGTCCGCGGCGATGCCGAGGAGGCCCGCGAGCCACAGGAGAGGCAGCCTGCCCCCGCGCCATTGCATCGGCCCGAGCGCGACCGGGCCGGCCTCGGGGTCCGGCTGCCAGTCCGGCGGCAGGGTCGTGACCTCGGCAACCCCGTCCAGGGGCAGCGCGTAGGGCCGCCCCGCCACCCGCAGGTCGATGAGCGCCACCCGCCCGGCCGCGCTGCTCTGCCCGGTGGGGGCGGCGCGGCCGGTCTCGGCCCGCCAGGGCCGCGCCGGATGCGGGAAGGCCGCTGCAACGAGCTGCGGCAGGTCCAGGAGCTCCGCGCCGGCATCCGCGTCCGGAGAGCGGCCGGTCAGGCCGATGACGCGATCGACCATGAGCCCGACCGGCTCTCCCGCATCGGCCACGACCATGCGTCCGGCGGCGCCCGCCGGATCGTCCTCCCGATTCAGGAGCCGGCGCAGGTCGAGCACCGGCAGGGGCAGGCCGCGCAGATGCGCGAGGCCCGCCAGGGCGGGCGGCAGGCCGGGCAGGCGCGTCAGGGCGGGCGGGCGCAGGATCGCGCGGATGCGGGCCCCGGGCAGGGCGAGCCTGTCGCGGCCGAGCGCGACGACGAGCGCGCGCTCACCGGAGCCGGGGCTCGCCTGCGCGGGGTCAGGCATCCGCGTCTCGCAGCTCGGCGGAGAGCGCCGCGATCTCCTCCACCGCGGCGGCGAGATCCTCCGCGCCGCGGGCCTGTTGCCGGGCGGCCGTCGCGGCCTCGGCGGCGGCGCGGTCGGCCTGCTCGGCCGCGACGGCGATCTGCTCGGCGCCCGTCACCGCCTCGCCGGTCGCGCGCAGGATCTCGTCGGCGCCCTGCGCGACCTCCGCATTGGCCCGCTCCAGGGCCGCGACATCGCCCTCGACGGTCGCGAGGCTCGCGAGCAGCGTGCGGTTGCGCTGGACCTCGCCCTCGGCGGCGGCGGCGACCTGCTCCAGCGCCCGCCGCACCGCGGCCACCCCATCCTGGATGGTGCGCACGGTGTCGCGGATCCGCTCGGCGCTCTGCGCGGCCTCGCGGGCGAGCGCCCGGATATCGTCCGAGACCACGGCGAAGCCCTGCCCGTCCGCGCCGGCCCGGGCCGCCTCGATGGAGCCGCTCACCGCCAGCATGCTGATCTGCACGGCGACGAGGGCGATGGACTCGACGATCGTCGCGATGCGGCGGCTGCTGGTCTCCAGGGTGCCGACCCGCTCCAGGCCGGCGCGGGTCTCTTCGAGGGAGCGCGTCACGCCCGCCGCGAGGCCGATCAGGGTGGCGCGCGCCTCCCGAATGGCGAGGCCGAGGCCGGCGACGCGCTCCAGGGCCGTCGTCGCGCTCGCCCGCACCCGCCCGGCACCACGCTCCACCTCCGCCATGGCGGCGCTCGACTGGCGCGCCGCCGCGCTCTGGATGCCCGTGCCGCGGCTGATCTGGTCGATGGCCGCCAGGATCTGGGCAGCGGCTCCGGAGAGTTCCTGGATCGTCGCGGCGAGTTCGTCGGCGGCGGCCGCCACCTCCTCGGCGCTCGTCGCGCGCAGCCTGCGGGTGCGCCGGAGGTCGTCCGCGAGCCCGGACAGGCGCTGGGCGGTGACCTGGCTCTGGTCGAGGGAGAGGGTCTGCTGCGCCACGGCCTGCTGGGCCTGCGCGGCGGCCGTGGCCTGCTGATCGGCCGCAGCGGCGATCTGCTCGGCGCCGCGCTGGGCCTCGCGCACCGTCGTCTCGGCTTCGATGGCGGCGGCCAGGATGGCTTGGTTGCCATCCGCGAGCACGCCGAGATCGATGCGGGCCGCTTCGAGCTGCCGGGAGATGCGCTCGCCCGCCTCGGCATTGGCCACGGCCCGCTCTGCGGAGGCCCGGATCGTGTCGACGATGCCGCGGACCTCCGCCCGGATCGCCTCGACCAGCGCCTGCCCGGTGCGGGCGCTGGCCTCGGCGGTCTCGGCCAGGGCCCGCACCTCGTCCGCCACGATGGCGAAGCCGCGGCCCTCGGCGCCCGCGCGCTCCGCCTCGATCGAGGCGTTGAGGGCGAGCAGATTGGTCTGATCGGAGACGTAGCCGACCGCGCCGGTGACCTCGCCGATGGTGGCGGCGCCGCGGTCGAGTTCCGCCACGATCGCGACGGCGCCCGTCTGGCGCTCGGCATTAGTCTGAATCGCCGCGACGGAGTGGGTGACCTGGGCGTTGGCCTCGATCAGCAGCGCCTGGAAGGCGGTGGTCCGCTGGCGGGAGAGGTCGGCTCGCTCGCGGGCCTCAGTGAGCCGCCCGACGATCACGGTGACGGCCGCAAGGGATTGCTGGACGGCCCCGGCGGCCTCCTCGGCCCCGCCCGCGATCTGCTCCATCGCCCGCCGGAGTTCCTCGGAGGCGGCCGAGGCCTCGGCGATGCCCGCCGCGAATTCCTGCGTGGCGGCGGCGAGGCGCTCGGCCGCCTTCTGCTGCCGCACCCGGGACTGCCCCCGGCCGCCGCTTGCGGTGGCGGCGGCCACTGCCACCGGGGCCGGCGGGGGAGCGACAGGCCCGGAGCCGTCGCCCTTCGGGGCGAGCTTTGCCTTTTTCACCAACGCCATCGAACACACCTACGCCGCGCCGGCGCCGGAACGGTCGCCCCGACGGCGGTACCGCTCCGGTGTGCCGGACCAGGATCGCGCGGGTCAAGGCGGCGCGGCCGAGGGAGGGCCTGCATTCCGGGCAAGCCCGGCCTCAGGGCGGGGCGACCGGAAGGGTCGCGCGACAGGATCGGCCCCGATCTCCGGCGCCGCCGATTCCGTGTTCAGCCGGCCGGCAGATGCCCGCGCCGGCCCGATGGCAGGCCGGGCACGAGCAACGTCGTCATGCACCGCGGCTGGGGGGCCCGTGGAGAGCGACCCCACCGGAGGGTTCGCGCCCGCCTGGCCTTCCGGTGGTTTCGCTGTCCGGGCGGCGGGAAGGGCGGACGTCGGTCCACCCTTTTCGCGGGTTGCTCAACCTTTCAGCCGCTTGTTGCATTCGCTCCAGTAGCCGCCGTTCTTCTGAATCCAATTCAGGCCGCCATTGCCGGCCCCGCCCGCGGCCTTGTTGGCGTGGTACTGATCCAGGCAGGTCTGCTGGCGCGCCTTGCCGGGCGGTTCCTTCTCGTATTTCGGCGCGATCGCAGTGGGAAACACTGCCCCGGCCGGCGCAGTGGCGGCCGGCTTCTGCGCCGGGCTCGGTGCGGGGGCGGTGGTCGGCGCCGGCTTCGTGGCCGTGCCGGAGCCTTGTGCGAACGGGTTCTGGGTCGGCGTGGTGCGTCCGGCCGGCGCCGTCGATTGGACTGGCGCGGTCGATTGGGCCAGCGCAGGGCCGGCGAGAGCCACGATGATCGGCAGGGTGACGGTGATCAGGCGCATGGATGCGTGCCTCGATTGAGCGCGCAGCAAGCCTAGCAGGCGAAGATGAACGGAGCCGTGACGCCGAGCCCAGTCTGGCGCCCTGCCGGTTCGCGAAGGCCCGCGTGGCTTTACGGGATCTGCGCGCATCGGCAGGGCTCGGGCCGCGGCGCGCGACCCATCCTCGATGACCGGATGATCAGGCAGCAATAGCCTTTTCGGCGCGCATCCGGGCGAAGACATCACGAGCGACAGCTTCGTCGAATTCACCCGCGAGCTTCGCGGTCACCACGGTCGCGACGCTGTTGCCGATCACGTTGGTGGTGGCGATGGCGATCGACATGAAGCGGTAGACGCCGAACAGGATCGGCAGCCCCTCCAGCGGCAGCACGCCGGTCGCCGCGACCGTCGCGGCGAAGACCACGAAGCTCCCGCCCGACACCGTCGCGGCCCCCTTCGAGGTCAGCAGCATGATGGCGAGGATGCCAAGCTGCTGCCCGAGATCGAGCGGCACGTGATAGGCGTTGGCCAGGAAGATCACGCCCATCGACATGTAGATCGAGGTGCCGTCGAGGTTGAAGGCGTAGCCGGTCGGCAGCACCAGGCCGACCGACTGCCGCGAGCAGCCGAATTGCGGCAGCTTCTCCAATAGGCGCGGCAGCACGCTCTCCGAGGAGGCGGTGCCGAGCACGATGTAGATCTCCTCCCGGATGAAGGCGAGAAAGCGGAAGAGATTGATCTTGAACAGGGCCGAGATCGCGCCCAGCACCACCACGATGAAGGCGATGACCACGGCGTAGAAGCTGAGCACGAGGTAGATCAGCGACAGGAGCACGCTGGTGCCGCTCGACCCGACCGCGAAAGCGACCGCCCCGAAGGTGCCGATCGGCGCGCACCACATGATCAGGTGGATGAACTCGAAGAAGGCGTCCGAGATGGTGTTGAGGCCGCGCTCGATGGGCTGGCGCTTCTCGGGCGAGAGATGCAGCAGGGCGGCGCCGAAGATCAGCGCGATCACCAGCACCTGGAGCAACTCGCCCCGCGCGAAGGCGCCGATGAAGTTGTCCGGGAACACGTTGAGGATGAAGTCGAGGGTGGAGTGCGGCGCGGCGGCGCCCGAGGGCGCCTTGCCCTGGGCCAGCGTCGCCTTCGTGGTTTCCGCCATGCCCTGGCCGACGCCGAGCAGGTTCCCGGCGAGCAGGCCCACCGCCAGCGCGATGGACGAGACGATCTCGAAGTAGAGCATCGCGATCAGGCCGACCTTGCCGACGCGCTTGAAGTCCCCCGCCGAGGTCACCCCCACCACCACGCAGAGGAAGACCAGCGGCGCCACCGCCGTCTTGATCAGGCGCAGGAAGATGTCGCCCAGGATCTTGAGTTGGGAGGCGAAGCTCGGGAACAGGAAGCCGACCGCCGCGCCGAGGGCCATCGCCACGACAATCTGGAAGCCGAGATTCGTCCAGATCGACTTTCGCGGTTTCACGGTGACGGTGGTGGGCGGCGGGTGCAGGTCGGTGGGGGTGCTGACGGTCATCGACATGGTTTCCTCCAATGGGGCAGGCGAGGACCGCGCGCTCTTGGTGTCGCCGCGGGCAGCAAGCCCGGCGGCGCGGCGCATGCGGTCATCGGGATGGGGGGGTGTCAGCGGTCGCGCGGCGCCGAGGCCAGCACGCGGTCGACCATCTGCGGGGCCGAGCCGAGATAGTTCGCCGGGTCGGTCAGCCGGTCGATCTCGGCCCGGTCGAAGTGCCGGGTGACCTCGGGCACGCCGGCGAGCGCCTCGGCCAGCGTGCCGCCCTGCTCGTTCACGACGCGGCAGGCGGCGTAGACCAGATCGTGCGCCTGCTGGCGCCCGGTATGGGGTGCGAGCGCCATCATCACGGCCTCGGCCACGATCAGGCCCCGGCTGATCCCGAGATTCCTGCGCATCTGCGCCTCGTCGACGATCAGGCCGCCGAGGGCGAACTTGGCCTGGTGCAGGGCGCCCGCCGTGAGCACGAAGCTCTCGGGGATCGCCATCCATTCGGCATGCCAGGGGCCGGTCGCGCGCTCGAAGTCCTGCACCATGGCGTCGAGCATCAGCCCGGCCTGCTGCCGCACGCCCTTCGAGGCGGCGAGCATCAGTTCGGACGAAATCGGGTTGCGCTTCTGCGGCATGGTCGAGGAGGCGCCGCGTCCGGTGACGAAGGGCTCGTAGACCTCGGCGAACTCGGTCGAGGCCATGATCATCACGTCGAGGGCGATCTTGCCGAGCGAGCCGGTGATCAGGGCCAGCAGGTTCACCACCTCGGCGAAGCCGTCGCGGGCGACGTGCCAGGTCGAGACCGGCACGCCGAGGCCGAGTTCCCGGCAGAGGGCCTCCTGCACCGCAAGACCATGATCACCCAAGGAGGCAAGGGTTCCGGCCGCTCCGGCGAAGGATCCGACGAGAACCCGGGGACGGACTTGGGCGAGGCGCTCCGCGTGGCGGTCGAGGGCCGCGAGCCAGATCGCGGTCTTGTAGCCGAAGGTGACCGGCAGGGCCTGCTGCAGGTGCGTGCGCCCCGCCATCGGCGTGTCGCGGTGGCGGCGCGACAGGTCGGCCAGGATCGTGCGCAGGGCGTCGACATCGGCCGCGACGAGATCGAGCCCCGCGCGGACCTGGAGCACGTTGGCGGTGTCCATGATGTCCTGGGTGGTTGCGCCCCAATGGACGTACCGCCCCGCCTCGCCGCACTGCTTCACCAGCTGATGGACCAGCGGCAGGATCGGATAACCGACATTGTCGGTCTCGTGGCGCAGGAGATCGAAATCGAGCGCCTCGAAGTTGCAGCGGGCGGCGATCTGCGCGGCGGCCTCGGCCGGGATGACGCCGCAGGCCGCCTCGGCCTTGGCGAGCGCGACCTCGACCTCGATGTAGCGCTGGACCAGGGCGTGATCGGAGAAGATCGCGCGCATGGCCGGAGTGCCGAAGGCGTCGCGGAACAGGAGGGAGTCGATGACGGTGGTGGCTGAGGGGGGCAGCAGACGGCTCATGTTTCCTCCGGGCCCTGCGGGGCGGGCGCTATTATGTACGGACATTAACCCTGATAGATTATGTTCGGACATAATGTCAAGAGGGGTGGCGCGCGGCGGCGCGCGGGCGTGCGGGACGGAGCGATGAGCGAGACGCTGTGGGCGCAGGTGGCGCGTGATCTGACGGCCGGGATCGCCTCCGGCCGCTTCCCGGTCGGGTCGCTGCTGCCGACCGAAATGGAACTCTGCGAGCATTACGGGGCGAGCCGTCACACGGTGCGCACCGCCATCCGCCAGTTGCAGGAGCAGGGCCTGATCTCGCGGAAGAAGAAGGCGGGGACGCGGGTCGAGGCGGCGATGCCGACGAGCGGCTACCGGCAGTCGCTCGCCTCCCTGGAGGACCTGATCCAGTTCGGCGCTGCCCATATGCGCGCGGTGCAGGAGACGGCCGAGGTCACCGCGGATGCGGACCTCGCGGCGGATCTCGGCTGCGACATGGGCGCGCGCTGGTTCCGGATCTCCAGCCTGCGTCTGGATGGCAGGCCGGGGGGCGCCCCGGTCGGCTGGACCGACGTCTATGTCGACCCGGCCTATGCCGAGCTCGGCGATGTCGTCCGTGCCTCACCCGAGGTGCTGATCAGCACGCTGATCGAGCAGCGCTACGGCCGACGCAGCGCCGAGATCCGGCAGGACGTCGACGCGATCGCGCTCCCGGCTGCCCGTGCTGCCGCGTTGCAGGCCAAGGCCGAGACGCCCGCGCTCCGGATCCTGCGCCACTACATCGACGAGCAGGGAAAGGTGTTCGAGATCTCGTCGACCATTCATCCCGCGGGGCGGTTCACGGTCTCGCAGCGCATGCGGCGCATGACCGAAACCGGGCAGGTTTGAAGCGCTCCCGAAGGCCGCCGGATCAGGGTGGATCGCGGGCGGGCCGCCTGCGGCAGAGGCCGGCGAGGCGGGCTGTCCGTCGCCGCGATGCCGTATCGACAGCCGTGAGGCACCAGCCGGGGACGAGATGACCGCATGATCTCGAAGCCGTGCGCCGCCGCCTCCACGCGGGAAACGCTCACGGAACAGGCTCTGCGGCCATCCGGAACCGGCCGATTACCTCCCGGTTCATCGTATTGGCCCTCTGCACAGGATGCTCGATGGAGGTCGCGGATGGCGAAGAAAGCAAAGCTTCCGAAAACGATTGCCGGGATCAAAGTACCGAAGGGATTGCGCAAGGCCGGCGCCGTGACCGCGATCCTGAACAATCCTCTTGGCCGCAGCATCCTCGCTGACGCCCTCGTGGCTGCCGCAGGCGCAGCCGCCACGGCCATCGCCCGCCACCGTTCCAGCGGCGGACAAGTCGCCCAAGTCGGTGAAGCGGTAGCCGACACTGGCAGTCATGCCGCCTCGGCAACGACGGATGCAGCCAAGTCTGCGGTCGGTGCTCTTGGCACCGCGATCTCGGAAGTCGCCCACTACGTCTTAGCCGGCGACGACATGAAGAAGGGAAAACGCAAAAAGAGAGATAAATTTGGTGGATACCGGGCGGACGAAACTCATCGGACGGGCGGATATTCAGTCACGCAGAGACATTGATTACTTATGTGCTTTGATTGTGTAGTGCAATTAAAGATATTTTGTGGAAATGGCCATGGGCGCTCCCGCCTGTGGCAGCTGCCCCGCTCCTCATGCTGAGGTGCGAGCGTCAGCGAGCCTCGAAGCACGCCTGACCGGTGATCCCGGCCACCCGCGTCTCGGATCACCGTTCAGGGGTGCGGCCGGCTTGATGCCGGCCAGAGGCTCGCTGCGGTGCGATCTTCGATCGCCAGCACGTCAGCATGAGGGCCGGTAGGGCTGCCCCAGATGGGAGCGCTGATTCAGCCACGGTTTCCAACCGCGGTTTCATCCGTCAGGGTCGGCGCAGCCGGTGGCGAATTGATTCCGACTCGAATCGCCGTCAAAGCGAAGGATCGCTGCAGGGAGTGACCGCAATCAGCCGGCCAGCGGACGTAAGCTCGCCGCCCGCCTGTCGTCGGGCGCATACATGGCCGAGTGGATCATGCGCGCGAGCGCCTCTTGCGGTGAAAAGCCGCCATCTTGTTCTCACGGTATTCCGTTTCCGAGCCGGCGATGCCATTCTTGATCCGGATGGAGGGCGGGCACCCTGTCATCAGCATCGATGGTGTTGCCTCGGAAGGTCCGCCTCAGCCGTTCGTCACCGATTTCGCCGACCTTGGGCAAGCCAGGAGTACAATCCAGGCATGACTGCCAACTGGAACGATGAGCCGCCGATCGCACACCTCTTCGGTGACGCTGCCACGGCGATCTACACCACGGATGCCGATGGATGGCTGACCTACTATAACACTGCGGCTGCCGAGCTTTGGGGGTACCGTCCGGAGATCGGCCGCACGCGCTGGTGCGGCTCCTGGCGCATCTTCACGCCTCAGGGAACTGAATTGCCCCTCGATCAGTGCCCGATGGCCATCGCGCTGAAAGAGGTCCGCCCCGTGCGGGGCGTCCGGGCTGTGCTGGAGCGGCCTGACGGAACCCTCATCCCCTTCATGCCCTATCCGACCCCCATTCGCGCCTCTTCAGGAGCACTGACCGCCGGCTGGAACATGCTGGTGGCGCTCGACTCGCAGCAGGCCCGGCAAGCGGTCGACCTATCCGGTGCGGATGTGCTCATGGATTGCGCGCAGAAACTGCCGGATGGCGAGGACCTCGACGATCTGACAGGCCAGCTCCAGTCCACATTGGCCGCCATCGCCGATGTTGAAGTCGCGCATCAGATCGACTGCGAAAGGCTGGGCGATTGGAGTGGGTCAAACGCAGAGAAAGCACGTATCGTAGCGCAGCTGGAGCTCAAGAGGGAGAGGAGGCGGGCCGCGCTGATGAGGAAATTCAGCGAATTGCAGGAGCGCACAGCTTCACTTTCGCTGCGTTCATCGTATGAGCGCTTCTCAGTTCATTAAGCCCCCGATGGGAAGGCCGTGAGCGTTCAAGACTGCCCTGCAATTTGCAAGGCCGGAACCGCAGGGCACTGAGGCGGCGCCTGGTACACGATCAGAGCAACGGACGCGTCGAGCCCGTCCGCCCGGTCCTCGTCGGGCTGGAGCATGACAGTCTGTTCGCAGGCCAGCGTCTTCTCGCCGGATTGCTCGGAATTGTGCTGCATGAACTGCTTGATCTTCGGCGCGATCTCGGCCCGGAACCGCGAGCCGTTGAAGATGCCATAGTGGCCCGCCCCGGCCTGGAGGTGGTACGCCTTCCGCTCGGGCGGCAGATTGGGTGTGAGGTCCAGAGCCGCCAGGGTCTGACCCACCCCTGTGATGTCGTCCTTCTCTCCCTCGACAGCCATCAGAGCGCAGCGGCGGATCGCGCCCAGGTCGACCGGCTGGCCGCGGTGCCGCATCTCGCCACGCGGCAGCCGGTGCGCGATGAACACCTGCTCGACCGTCTCCAGGTAGAATTCCGCCGTCAGATCCATCACCGCGAGGTATTCGTCATAGAACTCGCGATGCTTGGTCGCGGAGTCGCCGTCGCCCTCGACGAGGTGGTTGAACATGTCCCAGTGCGCCGTCAGATGCCGGTCGAGGTTCATCCCCATGAAGCCGGTCAACTGAAGGAAACCGGGATATACCGCACGTCCGTCGCCGGGGTAGCTCGGCGGCACGGCGTGGATGCAGTGCCGCCGGAACCAGGCGATGCCACGCTGCTGGGCGAGATCATTGACCGCCGTGGGCGAGCGCCGGGTGTCGATCGGACCGCCCAGGAGGGTTGCCGAGCGCGGCACCAGAGGGTGGTCCTCGGCCTCCATGCGGGCGATGGCGGCCAGCACGGGAACGGAGGGCTGGCACACCGCCATCACGTGCAGATCGGGCCCGAGCGCCTCGAACAGGGCCATGCAGTAGTCGATGTACTCGTCGAGGCCGAAACGTCCTGCCGCCAGCGGCACCTGTCGGGCGTCGCTCCAGTCGGTGATGAACACCTGATGCGTGTCGAGGAAAGCCGCTACGGTGCCCCGCAGCAAGGTCGCGTAGTGGCCGGACATGGGCGCGACGAGCAGCAGCTTGGGCTTGTCGGACGGCTCGCCGAACGCGATCACGCGGCAGAAGGGCTGCTCCCACACGACCCGCTCCGAGGCGGCCAGGTCGAAGGCAGGCTTGGGATAGGCCCGCGTCGCCCGCTCGAATATCTCGCATGAGGCTGCCACCGAGCGACCGGCTATCGTGTAGGTCAGCGGGTTGAGAGGGTTCTCGCAGGCAAGCTTTGTGAGGTCTGCGGCGATCCGGGCTGGCGTGAGTATCAGTTCACACGACTCACGCATAAGATACATCATGCGCCGGCACCTCTCAGCAGCTCAGGCTATCAGCCCTCTGATGTCATGGTAGGCACCAAACGCTCCTCATTGCTGTTTGGTTGCGCACGCGCTGCTACTGGACTTTGGTCGTGCCCAAGCCTTGGGCGGCACCTTTGTGGCACGGCCGATGGCCGGCGGACGCTCGATCGGTCACTCTGCGGGCGCCGCGGATCGAGGCGCCGTTCGCTGCGCGATCGTGTAGAAGGCCACCGCCGCCGCGAAGATGACCGCCCCGAAGCCGCCCGCCGCGGCCAGCACCAGCCCGAATCCGCCCGCTTCGTGCAGGAGCGCGATCAACGGCACCGCGAGCCCGCTCACCGTGAAGCCGAGGAAGTACCGCACGCTGTACGCCTTCGCCCGGTGATGGGCGGGAACGTAGCGCGCCACCATCGCGTCGTTGACCACCACCTGCCCGTAGATCGCTGCGACGACCAGAACGAGTCCGATGAGGAGCGGCACGCCCGAGGAGACCGACGCGAGGCCCAGGCCCAGCGGCTGAAGCACGGCCAGGCCGACGAATATCGTCGGGAGCGCGAGCCGGTCGACGAGGCGTCCCATCAGCAATTGCATGAGCGCCCCGAACACGAACACGACCGTGGCCAGCGAGCCCGTCAGCGCAAGCGGCAGGTCAAGCCCAAGCTGCTCGTCGATGACCTTCGGCAGCGCGATCGTGGTCACGTTGAAGGTCATCCCACCCGCCACGATGGCGACCGCGAACACCCCGAGGAGAGCGAATGGATGCGCGACGGGGATGACCGCCGGCCCCTTCGTCTTCCGGGCCTGCCCGTCGCCATCGACCGGGACCATCGCCATGAATGCGCACCCGGCGACGAGGCAGACCAGGCCCGGGATGATGAAGGCGGCCCGCCAGCCCAGGGCCGCGGTGATCAGGGCGGTCGCGCCGGAGGCCGAGGCCGCACCGAGATTCCCCCACACGCCGTTGATGCCGAGATCCCGGCCCAGGCGCCGCGCATGCGTGACCAGCATGGTCGAGCCGATCGGGTGGTAGATGGCGGATGCCATGCCCAGCAGCAGGAGCCAGATCGCGAAGCCGATCGGGCTCGATGCCGATGCCACGCCGAGACACGACAAGCCATAACCGACGAAGAAGACGGCCAGCATGGTGCGGCGGCCAAACCGGTCGGCAAGCCAGCCGACCGGCAAGGAGCAGAGGCCGAAGGCCACGAAGCTGCCGGTGGCGAGCCCGATCAGCGATGCGTAGCCCAGGCCCGTGCTGGCCGCGATGGCGATCACGGCGGTGGGGTAGATCAACAGCACGAAATGATCGAGCGCATGCGCGACATTGACGAACAGCAGGGTGCGTCGGGACAGGCGGTCAGGGCTCATGGGCGGATCCGCGAGAGGTCGAGGGGATCCTACCTTGACCCGCTCACGCCGTTGGGCCGAACTCGCACGCGATCGGGCCAAAGAGGATGCCGATGCGCTCGGACCGCGCTGCGGATTACCAGGACGTGCCGCGCCCGGTGGCGGTGATGCCGAAGACCTACGCGGCAGGCAGTGCAACCGGGATTCACAGTCACCCGCGTGCGCAACTGCTCTACGCGACAGCGGGGCTCATGGTCGCCACCACGGAGCGGGGCACCTGGCTCGTCCCATCGGGCCACGCGCTCTGGATCCCGCCCGGAATTCTCCACGATGTGAGGATGTGCGGCCCGGTCGCGATGTCCTCCGCCTACATCGCGATCGCAGGCGAGCCGTCATCGCCCGCGTGTCGCGTTCTGCGGGTTTCGCGTCTGCTCGAAGCAGCGTTGGCCGCCCTCGCCGAGGAGCCGGTGCTGTACGACGAGCACGGGCGCGGCGGACTTCTCGCCGCGCTGGTGCTGGACGAGATCCAGCGCGCGCCCGAGACGCCGCTGGCTTTGCCGATGCCGCAAGACCCGCGGCTGCGGCGCGTATGCGAGGAGATCATCGCCGATCCGGGATCCTCTCGCGACCTCGATGCCTGGGCTCGAATAGCTGGAGCCAGTCGCCGCACGCTGACGCGTCGGTTCCGCTTCGAGACCGGCCTGAGCTTCGGGGAATGGAGAACCCGTGCGCGTGTTGCGCGCGCCCTCGCGCTTGCTGCGGAAGGCGCCGCGCCGCGCGAGATTGCGGCCTCGGTCGGCTACGCGCATCCGCAAGTGCTGCGGATCGTCATGCATCGTACACTCGGTTTCGGTGATGCCGAGAGGGGCCGCAGCACATCATGAGGACCTCGTTCACGAGGCGAGGGTCATTCCTGTTCGCGAGCTGCCGCCCAGGACGATGGACCCCTCCGCACATGGGAGCGAGCCAAGGGACCGACAGAGGGCGTCCGGAACCGTCATTACAATCTCCGGAATGTGACTTCGAGGCGGTGAGGCTGCTGTTGACAGACGGCGGAGGCGCTCAAGGTCCTTAGTGGGGGCGAATTGGAACGGCAGCCATGGCGCAGTTCGACCACATCCTGAACTGGACCCTCAAACAAGGATCCCACCGCTTTCCGGGACCGGACGGCGGCACCTGCATCAACGAAGCGGCGGTCGTCGCCGCAGGATACCCATACCGACCCGTTCACCGGGTTACCGACATGCCGCGGAGCTTCTCGCGGCCGATCTGCCGCCTCGCCATGCGGCTGAATGACGAAGCGGATGACGTACAGCGGCAGCAACTCCTTCCGTTCGTCACTCGCCTCGCCTGTGCCGACTCTCGTGCGGTCGAGCATGCGCGTCAGATGTTCATCGACGCGCGCACCCGTAGGCCGCTCAGCTTCGACCAGGGTTTGGCGGTGCTGGAGGAGGTGCTGAAGATCGGACGACAGGCCGAGCCGATCGACGGCGCAGACCTCGGCGGACGGATGGAGCACGTGAGAGCGAGGGCTGTCACAGCAGCAAGCTCACCCGAGAAGACGCTCTCGGCGAAGCTGAAGCAGTGGCTAGGCATGAAGGAGCCGGAAGCCGTTTGAGAACCGGTGCGTTTCGCGGCGCGTCAGGCTGGTAGACTTAACTCTACGGGCCAGAATCGCCTTTGATGAAACGCCTGAGATTTTCGGCGGCGTGAGCGAAGTCGGGGCGACTCATCCCAACGGCCCAGGCTGCTGATGCAGCGGGTGCTGACGCGCATGCTGACGCATCGGGCCGTTGGCCGATCTCGCACGGTCGATGCCAAGCCGCAGGCTGTGTGACGAGACCTGGCGAAAATCCCTTGACAAACCTTGGCGAAAATCCGGGAGCGGCACCAACGGGCCTTGAAAAGGACCGTTGGTATTAGCCGGGGTCCTGCCGGGGCGGCACGGAGAGGTCGGCCGTCCTCGGCTTGAGGCCGAAGGTATAGTCCAAACAGCGGTAGGTTGAGGCGATCTCCCGGCCATCGGGCGCTGTGCCGGGTTCATGGCTGGAAAACTCCGCGATGAGCGAAGTCTTGACCCCGAACACCGCGTCCGAGTCCAGCCATGGACTTTCAGCCGAGAAGACATGCGTGATCAGGGTTTCGTGGCCGTCCGCGGCGATCATGAAATGCATGTGGGCCGGCCGGTTCGGATGCCGCGCCGTGGCCTTGAGCATGTCTCCGACCGGGCCGTCATCCGGGATCGGATACCATTTCGGCATGATCGTCCAGAACGAGAAACGCCCGGCCGCATCCGTCCGGAATTGAGCCCGGCCGGCTAGGTTGCCGAGCTTGTCGAGCCGCTGGACGTCGTAGAATCCCTCGTCATCAGCGTGCCAGACGTCCACGGTGGCATCCGCGAGCGGCGTACCGTCGGCGGAGGCGACGGAGCCCCTCACGAGGAGCGGCTCGCCGGTCAGGCCGCCCGAGATGTCCGAGCCGTTCGGCATGAGCGGCGCGGCCTTCACGTAGAACGGGCCCAGCACGGTCGTCTCCGTCGCCCCGGGCGGCATGTGGTGGTTGATGGCATCCACCAGCATCGACACCCCGAGCGTGTCCGAGAGCAGGATGAATTCCTGGCGATGGTCGTCACACATCTGACCCGTGCGCGTGAGGAAGCCGATCGCACCCTGCCACTCGTCGAAGCTGAGCTCGACCTCGCTCACGAAGGCGTGGAGATGCCGCACCAGACTCGACAGGACCGTTCTGAGACGCGGATCGGGTGTGTCCGCCATCCGGTCGATCACGGCCTGGGTGATGTTGGACGCATTGAAGTCGCGCATCGTGTCCTCCGTGGATGCGCATCGCCCTCTGGCGCGCGCCTTTCGTCTTCCATCAGGACGTCGGACGATCCGGCCCTGGCCGCTCCGCCCTTACGCCGCGGACGACTGGCCCAGCGGGCGGCCGGAGAAGGCATCCTCCGAGAGGAACCGGCGCGGCGGTGGCGTTGTAGGCGCTCGCGTGCGAAAGGATGGCGGTGTGAGTCTCGGCGTGAGGCAGGCCGAAGGAGCCGCCCAGGACATGGCAGAGCTTGTGGTGCAGCGCCATCCCGACCGCGCCGAGGCAGGTCCCGCAGAGCCAGGCGCCGCAGAGGGCACCCGAGCGGGCGGACATGTCGCCGGGGTCGCGGACGAGGGCGGGCAGGGTCCGGGCAAGCGCTGATATCCCTCCTCGGCCATCAGCGAGACGACCGGATTGCCGTCCTGTACGTACAGTGCTTCCACTGCATGGGCCACGGCGTTGAGGCCGGAGGTGACCGCGACGACCTCCACGACGAGCTTCAGCGCGTGGCAAAAGTGGCTACAGGGGCGCCAGATTAGGACGCCGCACTCGGCCGGAGATGATCGGGAAGAGCGTCCAGCATGATCTGAAAAACCGTTTCAGCACAACGGTCTAAGATCATCAGCGACATTGAAGAAGAATGGCGCGCCCGAAAGGATTCGAACCTCTGACCCCCAGATTCGTAGTCTGGTGCTCTATCCAGCTGAGCTACGGGCGCCTGCCCCGGAGGCAGCGGCCTCCGTCGGTGGCGGTGATCTAGAGGGTTCGGAGTGGCTTGGCAACCCTGAAAATCACACGGATGTCACGAGAGCGGCCGGCGCGCGGACGCGCCGGCCGCCGGAGCCGTCAGAAGGCAGCCTGCGTCACGAAACGGGTGTTGAGGTAACCCTCGATCGCCTCGGAGCCACCCTCGCTGCCGTAGCCGGAATCCTTCACGCCCCCGAAGGGCGTCTCGGGCAGTGCGATGCCGTGATGGTTGATCGACAGCATGCCGCTCTCGATCCGCGTGGCGAGCTTCGTCGCCGTCTCAGATGAGCGCGTATACGCATAGGCGGCGAGCCCGTAGGGCAGGCGGTTCGCCTCCGCGAAAGCCTCCTCGTCGTCCGAGAAGCGCTGGATCGCCGCGATCGGCCCGAAGGGCTCCTCGTTCATGATCCGGGCGTCGAGGGGCACGTCGGTGAACACCGTCGGCTCGAAGAAATGGCCGCGGTTGCCGATGCGCTTGCCGCCGGTGCGCAGGGTCGCGCCCTTGGCCTCCGCGTCGGCCACCAAGGCTTCCATCGCCTCGATGCGCCGTCCATGGGCGAGCGGGCCCATCTTCACCCCCTCCTGCAGGCCGTCGCCGACCTTCAGGGTCCTGGCGAAATCCACGAAGCCGTCGACGAAGCGGTCGAAGACCGAGTCGTGCACCAGGAAGCGGGTCGGCGCCACGCAGACCTGACCGGCGTTGCGGAACTTGTTGGCGCCGAGCACCTGCACCGCCTTGCCCAGATCCGCGTCCCGGAACACGATCGCCGGGGCATGGCCGCCGAGCTCCATCGTCGCCCGCTTCATGTGCTTGCCCGCGAGCGCCGCCAGTTCCTTGCCCACCGCCGTCGAGCCGGTGAAGGACATCTTCCGGATCACCGGGTGCGGGATCAGATAGGAGGAGATCGCCGCCGGGTCGCCGAAGACGAGGCCCAGCACGTCGCCCGGCACGCCCGCGTCGAGGAGCGCCTGGACCAGGGCCGCACAGCTCGCGGGTGTATCCTCCGGGCCCTTCAGGATCACCGAGCAGCCGGTGCAGAGCGAGGCCGCGACCTTGCGCACCGCCTGGTTGATCGGGAAGTTCCAGGGCGTGAAGGCCGCCACGGGGCCGACCGGCTCGCGCAGCACGATCTGCATCACGCCCTCGGCCCGGGGCGGGATCACGCGCCCATAGGCCCGCCGGCCCTCCTCGGCGAACCAGTCCATCGTGTCGGCGCCGGCCAGCACCTCGACGCGGGATTCGGCCAGCGGCTTGCCCTGCTCCAGGGTCATGATCCGGGCGATCTCGTCCACCCGGGCGCGCAGCAGGTCGGCGGCCTTGCGCAGCACCTTGCTGCGCTCGAAAGCCGAGACCTTGCGCCAGGCGGCGAAGCCCCGGTCGGCGGCGGCGAGCGCCGCGTCGAGATCTTTTCGCGATGCCACCGCGAGCTGGCCCAGAGTGTCACCCGTCGCCGGGTTCAGGATCGGAAGGGTCTGGCCGGTGGCGCCGCGGCGCCACTCTCCGGCGATGTGCAGGTGGACATCGGGAAACATCGTGCGGCATATCCTCATCACGCGGGGCGATGGGCCGCATTAGCGCATTTGGTCCGGCAGCGCATGGGGATCCGGCGGATACCGGGTCTGCGCGCCGGTCCCGTATCGGGGGAGGTCGCCCGCGTGAGATACCTTGCGTCTTCGGCCGCGCGCGCCGCCCCAGCCGTCGTCTTGGCCGTCGTCTTGGCCGCCTCCACGGTCTGGGCCCAGCCGGCCGCCCCGCCCGCCCCGGTGCCGCCCCCCGCGACGGACTTCCCGGAGATCGCCACGACCCCGTTCAACCGCGTCGTGCCGATGAACGAAGCCCGCACGATCGGCTTCTTCACGGCCCTGTTTCCGGATTGCTCGGTGGAGGGACCGGTGGTCGCGCGGCTCCTCACCAAGCCAGAGCACGGCACCGTGACGCTGAGCCAGGGCTCCTCCTTCCCGCGCTACGCCGCCTCCTCGCCGCTCGCCCCCTGCAACTCCCGCAAGGTCGAGGGCCTGCGGATGGTCTTCGAGGCGGCGGAGGGCTACGAGGGCCTCGACCGCTTCAGCGTCCTCGTCATCTATCCGAACGGAACGGCCACCAATCTCGACGTCAAGGTGTCGATCCGCTGACCGGCCGCGGCGCCGCGCCCCCGCGCCGTAATTCCAGCGTCGCCCAGCCCTCGATTATCCGGCGGCGGCGCAGGCGGAAGCCCTGGGCCGCATAAGCCGCGAGCACGCCCGGCACGTCCCGGGCGATCAGGCCCGACAGGACCAGGAGGCCGCCTGGGGCCACCACCCGGGCAAGGGAGGGGGCGAGCCGTGTCAGCGGCCGGGCCAGGATGTTGGCGAAGACGAGGTCGAAGCTCCGCACCCGGTCGGCGAGCAGATGGCGCACCCCCGGCGCCTCATAGAAGGTGAGGCAGGGCTTGAGCCCGTTCAGCGCCGCGTTGCTGCGGGCGGTCGCCACCGCCTCCGGGTCGAGGTCGCCCGCGATCACCCGGGTGTGGAGCAGGCGCGCCGCCGCGAGGGCGAGGATGCCGGTGCCGGTGCCGACATCGAGCACCCGGCGGGGCCGGCCGCGCTTCAGCGCATCGACGAGCGCCAGAAGGCAGCCGAGCGTCGTGCCGTGATGGCCGGTGCCGAAGGCCAGGGCCGCCTCGATCTCGATCGGCCGGTCGTTGGCGCGGACCCGCTCGCGGTCATGCGCCCCGTGCACCAGCACGCGGCCCGCCCGCACGGGCTTCAGCCCCTCCAAGGAGGCGCGCACCCAGTCCTGCTGGTCGATGGCCGCGAAGGTCGCCCGGTCGGCGGCCTCGCCCACGATGGGGCGGATCAGGTCGCGCACCGCCGCCTCGTCCGGCTCCTCGGAGAAATAGGCTTCCAGGCGCCAGGTGATGCCGTCCTCGGTCTCGAAGGCGGCAACCGCGGTCTCGGTCGGGTCGAAGACCTCGCCGATCAGGTCGGTCATGGCGCGGGCGGCGCGCTCGCTCGTGTCGAGGCGCAGCACATGGGTCGGGCGGTGGGGCGGGAGACCTTCGAGCATGGGTGGGGTCTAGCACCGGCGCGCCGGCCCCGCCAACGCCGTCACGCCCTCGTCACGGCCCTGCGGCAGAAGCACCCGGAACCGCAGCCGCGGCACTGCGTTCACTGCCGCGCCGGCCGCAGAAGCCGGACCCAGAAGGACATCGCGATGCGCGTTCGAGTTCGTGAGCCCCTTCGGCCGACTGGGGATTCCGTGCAATCCCCCTCCGCCCGGACCCGCCGGGGCCCCCGTGCCGCCCGGGTCAATCCGTTCCCCGCCGACGAGACCGCCCTGCCGGGCCACCTGCTCGTGCTCCTGAGCCGCTTGCATCGGGCCGAGACCGCCGCGGCCGAGCTGGCGGATCAGCCCGGCCCGGCCCAGTCCTGACCCGGGCCGCCTGCTCCCCTGTCCCGGACGCATGCAGCGGCAGCGGAATGCGGCCCGGGACCCATATGTGGACGGCCCGTTCTCGCAAGCGGACAATCCCGGTCCGGCTCTGCCGTTGCATCCATATGTTCGGCCTTCGGGTGCGGCTCTGCCGACCGCGGCCCAGGTGGTGGTGCGCGACACGCCGCCCAATCAGCACAGTGACCTCGAACGGCCCTTGGATCCCCCGGAGTGAGGCATGTCACGACAGCCGAGCTGACCAACCATCTCCCGCTTGCAAGCTCATGGGCGCCTCACCGGCCCCCGGTTCCCTCCTGATCGCGCCACCGGCCCGGTCAGGCCCGGGCCGGCTCCGCCCCTCCCATCGGCGGGCCGGCCCGGGCCGGGTCGTAGCTCGCCCCGCTCACCAACAGCCGCCAGGCGATCCGCGCCAGCTTGTTGGCCAGCGCCACCGCCACCAGCCGCCGCGCCTTGCGCGCCACCAGCCGCGTCAGCCAGCCCGCCAGCCCCGCGCTCTCCGGCTTGAGCTGGCGCAGCACCGCCATCGCGCCGGCCACCAGCACGCTGCGCAGTTGCTCGTCGCCCGCCCGCGTGATCCCGCCCAGCCGCGGCTTGCCCGCGGTCGCGTGATCCTTGGGCGTCAGCCCCAGCCAGGCCGCAAAGTCCCGCCCGCTGCGGAACGCCTGGGGGGCCGGCGTCTTCAGCACCAGCAGCGCCGCGCCCACCGGACCGATCCCCGGCACGGCGCTCAGCCGCCGGCAGCTGGCGTTGCCCCGCTGCCACACTTTGAGCTGGCGGTCGGCCTCCTGCACCCGGGCCTCGATCTCCTGGTACTCGGCCCACAGCGCCGCAAACAGCGGGCGGGCCAGAGCCGGCACGCGCGGGTCCTCGGCCAGGCGCGCGACCAGTTCCGCGAGACGGGCCAGCCCCTGAGGCGCCGCCAGCCCGAACTCGGCCGCATACCCGCGCAGGCTGTTGCTGACCTGGGTGCGCCGCTTGAGCCATTGCTCGCGCAGGCCCGTGAGCATCAGCGCCGCCTGCTGCTCGGCGGTCTTGACCGGCACGAAGCGCATCTGCGGCCGGCTGACCGCCTCGCACAGGCCCGCCGCATCGGCCGCGTCGGTCTTGGAGCCGGGCACGTAGGGCTTGACGTGCTGGGGCGCGATCAGGCGCACCGTGTGGCCCAGCCCGGCCAGGGTGCGGGCCCAGTGATGCGAGGCCCCGCAGGCTTCCAGCGCCACCAGGCAGGGCGGCTGCTGGGCGAAGAAGGCCAGCATCTTGCTGCGCGACAGCTTCAGCTTCAGCACCGGCCGCTCGGCCGCATCGACCCCGTGCAGCTGGAAAACAGACTTGGACGTATCCAGCCCAATGCGGGTAATCTCGCTCATGGACGGCCTCCTCGGATGAGATCCTGACGACCTCATTCTGGCACACACTGATGCCGTGGGGGGCCGTCCACACCATCAGCACAAGGCAGAGCGTCATGGATGGAGGGCGGCGTCAGCCGGCAGGGGGCAGCAGCGCGGCTTGCGCCTTCCGGTAGGTCCGGCCGTAGCCGGCATATTGCTGCACGATGCGGCGCATCATCTCCCGCTTGCCCGCGTCGAGGGGGCCGAGGCGGCGGGCGGGGCGGCCGCCCCAGAGCCAGCCGGACTCGAGCACCTGGCCGGGCTCGGTCCAGGCGCCCGCGGCCACCAGCACGTCCTCGCCGACCACCGTCCCGGGCGCGAGCACGGCCCCGATGCCGATGAGGCTGCGCGGACCGATCTGCCCGTCCGCGACGCGGACATTGTGGCCGAGCGTGGTGTCGCGCTCGATCACCAGCCCGCTGCCCTCCGTCCGGAGGACGCTGTTGTCCTGCACGTTCACGTTCGGGCCGATGGCGATCGGGCCGGCCTCCGCGGCGAGGTCGCAGGCGAAGAACACGCTCACGCCGGGCGCCAGATCGACCGGCCCGCGCAGGCGGGCCGTGCGGGCGACGAAGACCGTGGCGTCGCGGGCCTCGCCGGCCTCAAGCAGCGGCGCGGGTGCGGCCGGGCTCTCGCCCAGCAGGCGCGCAGCGCGCGCGGCGAGTTCGCCGGGGGCGAGGCGGCGGGTGGGCTCGGCCGGGGAGCCCGCATAGGCGAAGCCGGCGGCGAGGGTCGAGCGCGGATAGACGATGCTCCCGGCCTCGATCAGCACGCCGTCCTCGACGACGGAGCCGTCGAGGACCACGCAATCCGCCTCGATCACGCAGTCGTCCCCGATCGTGCAGGCATGCACCACGGCGTTGCGTCCCACCGTGACGTGGTCGCCGAGGATGCAGGGATACTTGTCCTGGGCGATGTGCAGGGTGGCGCGCGGGCCGAGCCGGAGGCGGTCGCCCGCGATGATGTCGTGGCCGTCGCCGCGGATCACCGTGTCGTCGCCGAGCCAGGCCTCGGCACCGAGGCTGGCGCGGCCGATGACCGTGCTGCCGCGCCCGCACCAGAGGGGTGGCGTGGCGAAGACCGGCTCGGTGCCGGCATAGGGGAGCAGCAGGTCGGGGGTCACGGGCGTCTCTCTGGCAGGCTCGCCGCTTCTTGCACCGGAGACGGGCGGTTTCGCCAGCCCGGATCGCGCCGTCCCGCCGCCCATGGTAGGGAGCCGTCATGACGCCCCGTCTGTGCATCCAGTCCGAGCCCTTCGACGTCGCGGCCGAGATCGCGGCCCTGTCCGCCGCGGCGGGCGGCCGGGCGGGGGCGGTCGTGACCTTCACGGGCCTGTGCCGGGACGAGGGGGGGCGCCTCGCCGCCCTCGAACTGGAGCATTACCCCGGCATGGCCGAGGAGGAGGTGGGCCGGGTGCTCGCGCAGGCCGCCGCGCGCTGGCCCCTCGATGCCGCGACGGTGATCCACCGGCACGGGCTGATCCGGCCGGGCGAGGGCATCGTGCTCGTGCTCACGGCCTCGGCCCATCGGGCCGCGGCCTTCGAGGCGGCGAGCTTCCTGATGGACTACCTCAAGACCCGCGCCCCGTTCTGGAAGCGCGAGCACCTCGCGGATGGCACGGTGGGCGGCTGGGTCGAGGCGACGGTGCAGGACGAGGCGGCCGCCGGCCGTTGGTGAACCTCGGGCGTGCAGAGGGACAAGTCCCTCTGCCGCGGGGTGAAGGGGGCGCGGAGCCCCCTTCCCGCAGCCATGGGGGCTTCCCGATGACCGATACGGGCGTGCGGCCGCGGCTTCTCGCGGGGATCGGGGTCGTGCTGTTCGCGGCGGGTCCGGCCGGCGCGCCATCGGCCGAGGAGGCAGGCGTCAGGCGCTCCTCACATTCCTCGCCGACGACCCGCAGCACCGGCCGCTGGGCCGGCCGGACGAACGCCACCTCGCAGCCCTCGGCCGATTCCGCAACGACCCGCGCGCGATAGCCGAAGCGCTCGGCCACGTCCTGCGCCTGCACCAGCGTCTCGGGAGCGATCCGCCGGGTGAAGTGCGGCGCGCCGGAGGCGAGCCGCGCCAGGAGGTAGCCGATGGCGACGCCCTCGCCGAATTCGGCGCAGCGTCCGGGAAAGCACAGGCGCAGTCCCTCCTCCACCTCGATCTGGTTCATCCGGCGTTCGTTCCTTTCAGGATCGAGCCTGCCCGAAAGACGCTAAGGAGTTGCTGATCTGCGGCCGGTCGCGGCGCATCGGTCCGGGACGCGTGCGGGAATTCCAGGCGGTCGTGTCGGGCCGGGCGGGCGCCGATCGTCCTTGAGGGGACGGGCCGCGCGAGGCCCCGTTGCGAGGAGAGCGCCATGCAGGGCATCACGCCGTTCCTGTGGTTCGACGGTCAGGCCGAGGAGGCCGCGCGGTTCTACGTCTCGGTCTTTCCCGACGGG
Source organism: Methylobacterium nodulans ORS 2060 (assembly GCF_000022085.1). NCBI lineage: Bacteria > Pseudomonadati > Pseudomonadota > Alphaproteobacteria > Hyphomicrobiales > Methylobacteriaceae > Methylobacterium > Methylobacterium nodulans. Next base: position 811,255 of record NC_011894.1, on the reverse strand, counting down.
CGGATCGAGCGGATCGTGCGCTGCGGCGAGGGAGGGCCGGGGCCGGCGGGCAGCGTGCTCACCGTCGCCTTCACGGTCGCGGGCCAGCGCTTCACGGCCCTCAACGGAGGACCGCAATTTCCCTTCACGGAGGCCGTGTCCTTCGTGGTGACCTGCGACAGCCAGGCGGAGATCGACGCCTATTGGGCGGCGCTCTCGGAGGGGGGCGCGCCCGGGCGCTGCGGCTGGCTCAAGGACCGCTACGGTCTCTCCTGGCAGATCGTGCCGGCGGGCCTGCCGGAATGGCTCGACGGCAGCGATCCGGCTCGGGCGGGGCGGGTGATGGCGGCTCTGATGACGATGGACAAGCTCGACGCGGCGCGCCTCGCCGCGGCCTGAGCGGGACCGCCCGGCCGGGGTCTCACGCCTCGGCGCAGAGGGCGCGCGCCAGCATCTCGAGATGCGCCTCGTAATAGCCGGCGAGGTCGAGCGGATGGGCGTCCCCGAACAGGCTGCACCAGGTCGAGGCGGTCAGCACGGGCGAGAACAGCAGGTGGGGGAACACCTCCGCCACCGTCGGCCGGAACTCGCCGCGGGCGACGCCGTAGCGCACCACCGCCCGCATCGTCTCGATCGCGGGGCCGATCACCTCGTCGTGCCAACGGTCGGCCAGGCCGGGGAACCGGCCGGCCTCCGCCATCAGCATGCGCAGCAATTCGCGCCCCCGCCGGTCGGCGACCATGCGGTCGTAGACGAAGCGGAAATGCGTGCGGAGGATCTCGAGGGCCGAGCCTTCCGGTGCGGCGGTCAGCGCCCGGATATGCTCCATCATCGGCCGCACCATCTCCTTGAAGGTCGCGATGAACAGTTCCTCCTTGCTCGGGAAGTAGACGTAGATCGTGCCCTTGGTGATGCCGGCCCGGGCCGCCACGTCGTCGAGGCGGGTCGCCGCAAAGCCGTTCAGCGCGAATTCCTCGAAGGCCGCCTCCAAGATCTCGCCCGGCCGCTCCTCCTTGCGCCGCTGCCGCCGCCCGCTGCGCCCGTCGCTCATCGCATCCCCTATTGACCAACCAGTCAGTAAATAGTACGCCGGCACCATGAAGGGCAAGCCTTGGAAGCCGTCCTCCGACAACGCGGAGGGCGGCCGCAGGGCCGCCGCCCGTCCCGATCTCGCCTTGCCCCGGCGGGGCAGCGACACAGGTCTACCGTCGACCCTACCGTCCGCGGGAGGCCTGGAAGGAGCGGCCGCTCCGCCCCCTCGCGGCCGCTCCTTCACTTCGCTCCGCATCCGGGGCCCGATGGAGTTCACGTCCGACGATGCCACTCCGCCCGATTCCGCTCGCGGCGCTGCTGACGGCCGCGGCCCTGGCCGGGCCGGCGGCGGCCGCGGAGGCGACCCCGCCCGCTTCGCTCGCCGAGGTGAAGACCGTCACGGCCGCGCGGAGCCCCGTCGCCGGCGAGGTCGTGCTGACGGGTGACGTCCAGGCGAAGTTCCTCAGCAATGTCGCGTTCCGCGTCACCGGCAAGATCGCCGAGCGCCTCGCCGAAGTGGGCGACCATGTGAGGGCCGATCAGGTGCTCGCCCGCCTCGAACCTCAGGAGCAGAGGGTCAATGTCGACACCGCCGAGGCCGCTCTGTCCTCGGCGGAAGCGCTGCTGACCCAGGCCAAGGTGAGTTTCGAGCGCCAGCAGGCGCTCATGCGCAGCGGCTACACGACCCGCAGCGCCTACGATCAGGCCGAGCAGACGCTGCGCACCGCCCAGGCCTCCGTCGATTCCGCCCGCGCCGCCCTGGGCTCGGCGAGGGAGCAGTTCACCTATACGGAGCTGCGGCCCGGCATGTCCGGCATCATCACGGCCCGCAATGCGGAGGCCGGGCAGGTGGTCTCCTCCGGCCAGACCGTGTTCACCCTCGCGCATGACGGCCCGCGGGATGCGGTCTTCATCGTCCCGGAGACCCTGCTGGCGGTGCCGCCCGCGAGCGGCCGGATCGAGATCACCCTCCAGTCGGATCCGCGCATCCGCACCACCGGCAGTGTGCGGGAGATCTCGCCCACGATCGATCCCGGCACTGGCGGCGTGCGGGTGAAGATCGGCCTCGATGCGGTGCCCCGCGAGATGACGCTCGGCGCCGTCGTGCTGGGGCGCGGGCGCTTCCGGCCGCAGGAGGCCGTGACCCTGCCCTGGAGCGCGCTGTTCCGCTGGCAGGATGCGCCGGCGGTCTGGGTGCTCGATCCGCAGACGCGGACCGTGACGCCCCGGCCGGTGGGCATCGCGCGTTATGCGGGCTCCGCGATCGTGCTGTCGGGCGGCATCGAGCCCGGCGAGCGGGTGGTCACGGCAGGTATCCAATTCCTGCGTCCGGGCCAGACGGTAGCCGTGGTCGGGGAGGGCTCCCCATGAGACGGACGTCCTCCCTCCTTCTCGCGATCCTCGCCCTGGCGGGCTGCCAGGAGAAGAAGGCCGAGGCGCCCCCACCGGTGCGCCCCGTCCTCACCGTCACGACGGCCCTGCACGAGACCGAGACCTTCGGCCCCTTCGCGGGCACCGTCGAGCCCCGCTACCAGACGCAGATGGGCTTCCGCATCGGCGGCCGCATCGTCGCCCGGGACGTCTATGTGGGCGATCTCGTGGGCAAGGGCACGCGGCTCGCCGCCCTCGACCCGACCGTGCAGCAATTCGCCCTGCTGCGCGCCCGCGCCGATGTGGCGGACGCGCAGGCGCAGGTGACGCATGCGAGCGCGGCCGAGGCGCGCCAGCGCACCCTGTTCGAGAGCGGCAGCGCGGTGACGCAGGCCCAGCTCGATGCGGCGGTGGCCAACCGCGACACCGCCGCCGCCCGCCTCGCCCGGGCCAGGGCGGCCCTCCAGAAGGCCGAGGACGAACTCGGCTATGCCACGCTGACGGCGGATTTCGACGGCGTCGTCACGGCCTGGAGCGCCGAGGTCGGGCAGGTCGTCCCGGCCGGCCAGGCGGTGGTGACGGTGGCGCGGCCCGACATCCGCGAGGCGGTGGTCGACATTCCGGACGCCCTGATGGGCGAGGTGCCGCGCGAGGCGGAATTCACCGTCACGCTCCAGGCGGTGCCGGCGATCACCGTGCGCGGCCGGGTGCGCGAGATCGGCCCCCTCGCCGAGGCCGCGACCCGCACCCGGCGCGTGCGCATGACCCTCCTCGATCCGCCCGCATCCTTCCGGCTCGGCACCACCGTCACGGTGGCGCTGGAGCGGCGGATCCCGCCGCGCATTCCCCTGCCCGCCACCGCCCTCCTCGACGAGGGCGGGGGGCATGCCGTCTGGGTCGTGACCCCCGACGGCAAGGCGGTGAACCGGCGCGCGGTCTCGCTGATCGGCCGCGACGAGGGTCGGGTGCTGGTCGGGACCGGGCTCCAGCCCGGCGAGCGGGTGGTGGTCGCGGGCGTCCACAGCCTCGCGGAGGGGCAGGAAGTGCGCCTGCCCGAGACGGGGCCGTGAGCGGCTCCGTCAGTCTCGCCGGCGACCGAACCGGTCCCATGCTCGACCTCAGGAGGGTTCCGGGTGTCGCCATGCTCTCTGGAGCCCTCCTTCGAGGCTCGCTGATGCTCGCACGTCAGGATGAGGGCGAGAGCGGGACGAGCCTTCATCCGTCGAACGGCCCGAGAGCTCGGCTCCTCGTGGCAGACGCGACGATCCTCACGCTGAGGTGCTCCGCAGGAGCCTCGAAGCACCCCGGGACGGTCTTCCCGCACTGCAACGCACCCGCGGCCGCCGATTCCCGTCGAACTACCCCGATTGCCTGCGCGAGGACGCGCCGATGAGATCCTTCAACCTCTCCGAATGGGCGCTCGAGCACCGCTCCTTCGTCTGGTTCCTGATGGCGGTCGCGCTCGTCGCCGGCGCGATGTCCTACGAGAAGCTCGGCCGCGAGGAAGACCCCGCCTTCGCGATCAAGACCATGGTGGTGCAGGCGCGCTGGCCCGGCGCGACCATCGGCGACACGCTCCAGCAGGTCACCGACCGGATCGAGAAGGAGGTCCAGCAGATCAACGCGGTGGACTACACCCGCAGCTACACGACCCCGGGCCAGACCACGGTGTTCGTCCAGCTGCGCGAGACCACACCGCCCAAGACCATCCCCTGGCTGTTCTATCAGGTCCGCAAGCGCATCGGCGACATCAAGGGCACCTTCCCGCAGGGCGTGCAGGGGCCGTTCTTCAACGATGAGTTCGGCGACGTGTTCGGCAACGTCTACGCCTTCACGGCGGACGGCCTGTCCATGCGCCAGCTGCGCGACTACGTCGAGCGCGCCCGCACCGGCGTGCTCAAGGTCAGGAACATCGGCAAGACCCAGATCGTCGGCGCGCAGGACGAGGTGATCTTCCTCGACTTCTCGACCCGCAAGCTCGCGGCGCTCGGCATCGACATGCAGAGCGTGATCAACACGCTCCAGGCCCAGAACGCGGTCGAGCCCTCGGGCGTGATCCAGGCGGATCCCGAGCGGGTCTCGGTCCGGGTGGGCGGCCAGTTCGCCGACGAGAACAGCCTCAAGGCGATCAACCTGCGCATCAACGACCGCTTCTTCCGCCTCTCGGACGTGGCGGAGATCCAGCGCGGCTACACCGATCCCCCCGAGACGCTGTTCCGCTACAACGGCCAGCCCGCGATCGCGCTCGCCATCGCCATGCAGCCGAGCGGCAACATCCTCGAATTCGGCGAGGCCCTGAAGGCGCGCATGCGCCAGATCGAGGGCGAGCTGCCGGTCGGCGTCGGCATTCACCTCGTCTCCGACCAGCCCCGGATCGTGGAGGAGGCGGTCGGCGGCTTCACCAAGGCGCTGGTCGAGGCCGTGGTGATCGTGCTCGTGGTCTCGTTCCTGAGCCTCGGCCTGCGGGCGGGCCTGGTGGTGTCCCTGTCGATCCCCCTCGTGCTCGCGATCGTGTTCGTGATCATGGATGCGATGGGGGTGACGCTGCAGCGCATATCCCTCGGCGCCCTCATCATCGCGCTCGGCCTCCTCGTCGACGACGCGATGATCACCGTCGAGATGATGGTGGCCCGGCTGGAGGCCGGGGACAGCCTGCGCAAGGCTGCGACCTTCGCCTACACCTCCACCGCCTTCCCGATGCTCACCGGCACGCTCGTCACGGTGGCGGGCTTCCTGCCGATCGGCTTCAACGGCTCGGCAGCGGGCGAGTACACCTATTCGCTCTTCGTGGTGCTGGCGGCCTCGCTCCTCGTCTCCTGGGTGGTTGCCGTGCTGTTCGCGCCGCTCATCGGCGTGAAGATCCTCCCGAAGACCATGAAGGGCCATCACGAGAAGCCGAGCCGGCTGCTGGCCGTCTTCCGGGCGATGCTGCTGCCGGCCATGCGCTTCCGCTGGCTCACGGTGGCGGCGACGCTCGGGCTGCTCGCGCTGTCGTTCGTCGGCCTGGGCCACGTGCAGCAGCAGTTCTTCCCGTCCTCCGACCGCAACGAGGTGCTGGTCGACCTGACCCTGCCGCAGAACGCCAGCATCGGCGAGACCAAGGCCCAGATGGACCGGTTCGAGGCCGCCCTGAAGGGCGACCCGGATATCCGGCACTGGAGTTCCTATGTGGGCCAGGGGGCGATCCGCTTCTATCTCCCCCTCGACCAGCAGCTCGGCAACGCCTTCTTCGGGCAGATCGTGATCGAGACCACCTCGCTCGAAGCCCGCGACCGGACGATGGCGCGGCTCACCGCGCTGGCCCGCCGCGACTTCGTCGGCACCGACGTCTTCGTGCATCCCCTCGATCTCGGTCCCCCGGTCGGCCGTCCGGTCCAGTACCGGCTCGGCGGCCCGGACCTGCAGGTGGTGCGCCAGCAGGCGCTCAGGCTCGCGGGCCTGCTCGGCACCCATCCGAGCCTCGGCGTGCCGACTTTCGACTGGAACGAGCCCGGCAAGGTGCTCAAGGTCGAGATCCTGCAGGACAAGGCCCGCCAGCTCGGCGTGACCTCGAAGGACATCGCCACGATCCTGAACGGCGTCGTCGGCGGCACCACCATCACGCAGGTGCGCGACGCGATCTACCTCGTGAACGTGGTGGGCCGCGCGCTCGCCACCGAGCGGCGCTCCGTCGATACGCTGCAGAGCCTGCAGGTGCCGCTCGCCAATGGCGGCACCGTCCCGCTCCTCGCCTTCGCCAAGATCCGCTACGACCTCGAGCAGCCGATCGTCTGGCGCCGCGACCGCCAGCCCACCATCACGGTGCGGGCCGCCATCACGGACGCGACGCAGCCCGCCACCGTCGTCGCGGCGCTCCAGCCGCAGATCGACCGGTTCCGGGCCGAGCTGCCGGACGGCTACGACCTCGCCGTCGGCGGCGCCGTCGAGGAGAGCGCCAAGGGCCAGGGGCCGATCGCCTCCGTGGTGCCGGTGATGCTCCTCGCCATGGCCTTCCTGCTCATGGTGCAGCTCCAGAGCGTCCAGAAGCTGATCCTGGTCGCGAGCGTCGCGCCGCTCGGCCTCATCGGCGTCGTCGCGGCGCTGCTGCCCTCGGGGGCGCCTCTCGGCTTCGTGGCGATCCTCGGGGTGCTCGCGCTGATCGGCATCATCATCCGCAACTCGGTGATCCTGGTGACGCAGATCGACGAGTACGAGGCCGATGGCATGGCCCCCTGGGACGCCGTGGTGGAGGCGACCTGCCACCGCATGCGCCCCATCATGCTCACGGCCGCCGCGGCAAGCCTCGGCATGATCCCGATCGCCCGCGAGGTTTTCTGGGGACCGATGGCCTATGCGATGATCGGCGGCATCGTGGCGGCCACCTTCCTGACCTTGTTCTTTCTGCCCGCCCTCTATGTGGGCTGGTACCGGATCAAGGCGCCGCCCCGCGGACGGAATGCGGCCCGGCCGCTCCTGGCGGAGGCCCATCCGCCGGCCCGTGCGGAGTCCCGGGGTTGACGGGCTGCAAAAGATTAGAATTATTCTAGGTTAGCTCTTGGCTGAAACGCCCGGGCGTGCCATGTGGGGCCGTCGCCGACCGGCTGTGCCGGATGCCGCTGGGGCGGGGCAGCCCGGCGCAGGAGGAGGGATCGTATGAAGGGCGATGCGAAGGTCATCGAGTATCTCAACCGCGGCTTGCGCAGCGAGCTGACTGCGGTGAGCCAGTACTGGTTGCATTTCCGCATGCTGAACGATTGGGGCTATGTGGAGCTTGCCAAGTTCTGGCGGAAGGAATCGATCGAGGAGATGAACCATGCCGACCGGTTCATCGACCGCATCCTGTTCCTCGATGGCTTCCCGAACCTGCAGGAGCTGGATCCGCTGAGGATCGGTCAGAACGTGCAGGAGATCATCGAGTGCGACCTCGCCGCCGAGAACGAGGCGCGGGCGCTCTATCTCGAAGCGGCGCAATATGCCGAATCGATCAACGACCGCGTGTCCAAGCTCCTGTTCGAGGATCTGGCCTCCGACGAGGAGGGGCACATCGACTTCCTGGAGACGCAACTCGATCTCATCAATCAGATCGGCCTGCAGCTCTATTCCCAGCGCCACATCGGCAGTCTGGAGAAGATCGAGCCGGAGACGGAATGAGGCTGCCGGGCGCCGCCGCGTCGCGGCGCCCTCGTTCGCGTCCGGTCGAGCCATCCCGCGGATGTCGGATGGCTTGAGATCGAGACGGCCTGGGCCGGCCTCTCGGAGGGGCGGAGGACGACGCGGGTCCATCCCATTGTCGGCCGCGCGTATCCTGACGGCGTGAGGTGCCTTCCGAATGCCGGAGGGAGAACCGCGATGAGCCGCACGGACGTCGAGGTCCTGCCCCGGTCCCGGGCGGAGCGGCTGCGCGCCGCCGCCTGATGGCTCCTCTGCCGCGAGGCCCTGGCCGCTTTCGGCGTGATCCTGCTCACATTCCTCGCCGCCAGGGTCGGCCCGCCGGTCTGGACCGCCCTGACCCGCGCCGTCGGCCGCCCCCACTGCCTGAATTGCTCGGACGTCTACATGTATGCGGGCGGCGCCCTCCAGCGCCGCGGCGAGGATTGGGTGGAGGTTCCGACCTACCGCGGTTTCAACGTCTCCTACTTCGACGAGCTCGAGCGCAACACCGAGTTCATCTACCTCATCAACGCCGCAGCCCGCAGCAACGCCAAGGTGAACACGATCATCATCCGGATCCCCGTCTGCGGCGGCGTCTCGCAGGTCGCCGTTCCGAGCGCGCCGACCTGGATCGACTCGCATCCGGTCTGGCGCTGACGGGGGACCCAGGCGAGGCGCGATCGGTCGCGTTGTGCACCGCGCCGAGATGACTACATGGCAGGGAGCGGGCGCCGGCGGCGCGCGCTGTTCGCGATGATCCGTCCGAGCCCCCTTTGAGCAAGCCCAGAGCCCTTCTCACCCCCGAGCGCCGCGAGGACGACATCGACGCGTCGATCCGTCCCCTGAGCCTCGCCGACTTCACCGGCCAGCGCGCCGCCCGGGCGAACCTGCAGGTCTTCATCGAATCCGCCCGCAAGACCGGCCAGGCCCTCGACCACGTGCTCTTCGTCGGCCCCCCGGGCCTCGGCAAGACCACGCTGGCCCAGATCGTCGCCCGCGAGCTCGGCGTGAACTTCCGCTCGACCTCCGGCCCGGTGATCGCGAAGGCCGGCGACCTCGCCGCGCAGCTCACCAACCTCGAAGAGCGCGACGTGCTCTTCATCGACGAGATCCACCGGCTCAACCCGGCGGTGGAGGAGATCCTCTATCCGGCCATGGAGGATTACCAGCTCGACCTGATCATCGGCGAGGGACCGGCGGCCCGCTCGGTGAAGATCGAGCTGCCGAAATTCACCCTGGTGGCGGCGACGACCCGGGCGGGGCTGCTCACCACCCCGTTGCGCGACCGCTTCGGGATCCCGATCCGGCTCGAATTCTACGAGATCGACGAGCTCGAGGCGATCGTCGCGCGCGGCGCCCGGGTGCTGGGCATCGGCATGGCGCCGGACGGGGCCAACGAGATCGCCAAGCGGGCGCGGGGCACGCCGCGCATCGCCGGGCGCCTGCTGCGGCGGGTGCGCGACTTCGCGATCGTGGAGGATGCGCCGACGGTGACGCGGGCCATCGCCGACAAGGCGCTGCGCCTGCTCGACGTCGATCCGGTCGGGCTCGACACCATGGACCGGAAGTATCTGGGGCTGATCGCCCGGTCCTTCGGCGGCGGCCCGGTCGGGGTCGAGACCATGGCGGCGGCCTTGTCCGAGCCGCGCGACGCGATCGAGGAGATCATCGAGCCCTACCTGATCCAGAAGGGCTTCGTGCAGCGCACCCCCCGCGGGCGCGTGCTCACGCCCCACGCCTTCCGGCATCTCGGCCTGCCGGAGCCGAACCGCGACCCGGCCCTGCAATACGGCTTGTTCGGCGGCGACGAGGATGAGTGAGGCTGCTCCGCCCAGCCGGCCGTCCCGGCTGTTCACCCGCCGCCAGGTGGTGCGCGGGGCCGGCATCGTCGGGCTGTCGGGCTTCGCCACGGCGGCCTACGGGGTCGGGATCGAGCCGTTCGACTCGGTGATCACCCGCTATGCCATCCGCCCGCGCGGGCCGTGGCCCGCGGGCCTGCGGCTGCGCATCGCCGCGCTCGCCGACATCCATGCCTGCGAGCCTTGGATGAACGCGGCACGCATCGCCGGCATCGTCGAGGCCGCCAATGCCCTCAAGCCCGACCTGATCGTGCTCCTCGGTGACTATGTGGCCGGCCAGCGCTTCGTCACCGGCCACCTGTCGGCCGACGAATGGGCTGTGCCGCTCGCCGCCCTCAGGGCGCCGCTCGGGGTTCATGCGGTGCTCGGCAACCACGATTGGTGGGAGGACGAGGATGCCCAGCGCCGGGCTGGCGGCCCGACCCGGGCCGGCGCGGCGCTCACGCGACACGGCGTCCGGGTGCTGGAGAACGACGCGGTGCCGCTCGCCGTGCCGGGCGGGCCGGTCTGGCTCGCGGGCCTGCAGGACCAGCTCGCTCTGCTGCCCCGGGCCCGCTGGCTGCGCCAGGAGCGCGGCATCCAGAACCTCCGCATCGGCCTCGACGACCTCGCGGCCACCCTCGCCAAGGTCCCGGCGCAGGCGCCCGTGATCCTGCTCGCCCACGAGCCGGACATTTTTCCGAGCGTGCCCGCCCGGGTGGCGCTCACCCTGTCGGGCCATACCCATGGCGGCCAGGTCCGGCTGTTCGGCTACGCGCCCGTCGTGCCCTCGCGCTACCACAACCGCTACGCCTATGGGCATGTCCGCGAGCATACCGACCTCGTCGTGTCGGGGGGCCTCGGCATGAGCGTCGCGCCGATCCGGTTCGGCGTCCCGCCCGAGATCGTCGTGGTGGATCTCGGCGGGGAGGCGGCCGCGTGACGCCGCACAGGATCACGATCCGGGTCTATTACGAGGACACGGATTTTTCCGGGCTCGTCTACCATGCGAGCTATCTGCGCTTCCTGGAGCGCGGGCGCACGGAGCTGTTGCGTGCGGCGGGCATCGACCAGTCGGCCCTGCATGCGGGCGGGGAGGGGCTGTTCTTCGCCGTGCGGCGCATGACGATCGACTGGCTGGTTCCGGCCCGGATGGACGACGTGCTCACCGTGGAGACCCGCACTGCCGAGCTGCGCGGCGCCTCGATCATCCTGGCGCAGCGCATCCTGCGCGGCGAGCAGGTGCTGATGACCGCCGAGGTGCGTGTCGCCGCCCTGATCGGCGGCCGTCCGGCGCGCCTGCCGGACGGGCTGCGCGCCATCCTGGAGGGGCGGTGATCAACGGTCATTTCCATGTGACCGCTGGTATGAAGCCGTAGCCGACTGAGCACTCCCGCCTGGGGCAGTCCCACCGGCCCTCATGCTGAGGCGCGGGCGATCGCAGATCGCACTGGCGATCGAAGATCGCGTAGCCTCGAAGCACCCCTGAACGTTCGTCCAAATCAGGGTGGGTAGGAGCACCGGTCCGGGGTGCTTCGAGGCTCCTTCGGAGCACCTCGGCATGAGGAGCGGGGCGGCTGCCACGCAGGTCAGGTTCTATTTAGGCCTCCCGGTTCTCGACCCGGAACCGCGCCGCGTGGCTGCCGATCTCGTCGAGGCGGGCCGGCGGGGCGCCCGCCTCGGCGAGTGAAGCGGTGAGGGTCTCGGGCGCGACCGTCCCGGGCAGCGCCAGGAGCTGGGTCAGTCCCCCGCGAAGCCCTGCGCTCGCCACCACCTCGGCCCCGTGATCCGCCAGAATCGCCTCGGCGCCCTCGCGCCATCGCTCGAAGCGGGCGGCGTAGAGCACCCAGTCCCGCTGGGCCGCCGTCGGGTCGTCGAGGGGACGGGCGATCACGAAGACCGGGGTGCCGGCCGGGTGGCCGGGCCGCTCAATGAAGGGGAGCCGCGCGATCACCTTGGGCCGCCCCTGCCCCGCGAGCCCCTCCCACCAGGCCCCCGCGGTGACGCCCTGGTCGAGGCGGAAGATGCCGAGGTCCCCGCGCGAATCCGCCACTGCGGCGATCACCGCCTGGGCGCTCGGATGCGGCCGGTAGGGCACCGTGAAGCCGAAATGGAAGCGCGCGGAGTCGCGCATCGGCGCGTCGCCGCCCGAGACGTCCGCATGGACCGCGAAGGGCGCCTGCATGTAGGTAAAGGTCGCGATGATGACCCGCCAGATCCCCTCGACCGTGTCGAGGGGCAGGAGCCCCGCATGGCGCTCGGCGATGGCCCGCATCATCGACGCCTCCCGGCCGGGCCGGAAGGCCGAGCCCGAGGCGGAGGTGCGCTTGACCGCAATCAGCCGGTCGATGATGCGCCCGCGCTCCATCAGGAGGTCGTGCATCGCCGCGTCGATGCGATCGATCTCGGTGCGCAGGACGGCGAGGTCGGCTTTCGGGGCAGGAGAGGTCATGCGGGAATCCGGACGATACGTCTTGCCGTCTTACGACCGCCCCGCCCCGCCCGTCACCCTCGATTGACGGATGGCCGGGAAGGTCCTAACTCAACCGTCCGGCGAAACGAATTTTCCGGCCGCTATAACGTCCGCCCCCTGCGGAGCGGACGACCCTCGGAAGGCCCAAGCCCGATCATGGCCATCACCGCCCTGAGACCCGGCCCCGACACCGCCTCGCAGGCGGTGGAGCCCGCAAGCCCCGTCGCCCATTTCGGGGCCGACGAGCCGCTGATGATGGATGCCGGCGTGGCTCTGGCGCCCTGGCAGGTCGCCTATCAGACGACCGGCACGCTGAATGCGGAGCGCACCAACGCGGTGCTGGTCTGCCACGCGCTCACCGGCGACCAGCACGTCGCCCACCCGCATCCCGTCACGGCCAAGCCGGGCTGGTGGGAGACCATGGTGGGGCCGGGCAAGCCCGTCGACACCGACCGCTACTTCGTGATCTGCGCCAACGTGGTCGGCTCCTGCATGGGCACCACGGGCCCGGCCTCGATCAACCCGGCGAACGGCCACCCCTACGGGCTCGATTTCCCCCTCGTCACCATCCGCGACATGGTGCGGGGGCAGGCCATGCTCCTCGACAGGCTCGGCATCCGCGACCTGTTCCTGTGCATCGGTGGCTCGATGGGCGGCATGCAGGTGCTGCAATGGGCGGCGAGCTATCCCGACCGGGTCTTCGCCGCCATGCCGATCGCGACGGGCGCCCGCCACTCGGCCCAGAACATCGCCTTCCACGAGGTCGGGCGGCAGGCCGTGATGGCCGATCCGGCCTGGCATGGCGGGCGCTACCTCGATGTCGGCACGCGGCCCGCCAAGGGGCTCGCGGTGGCGCGCATGGGCGCGCATATCACCTACCTGTCGGAGCCGGCGCTCCATCGCAAGTTCGGCCGCCGCTTCCAGGACCGGGACGCGCCGACCTTCTCGTTCGACGCCGACTTCCAGATCGAGAGCTATCTGCGTCACCAGGGCATCAGCTTCGTCGAGCGCTTCGACGCCAACGCGTATCTCTATCTCACCCGGGCGATGGATTATTTCGACCTCGCGGCGGACCATGGCGGCGTGCTGGCGAACGCCTTCCGGGGCACGCCCACGCGCTTCTGCGTGATGTCCTTCACCTCCGACTGGCTGTTTCCGACCCCGGATTCGCGGGCCATCGTGCATGCGCTCAACGCGGCCGCGGCGCGGGTCGCCTTCGTGGAGGTCGAGAGCGACAAGGGCCACGACGCCTTCCTGCTCGACGAGCCGGCGATGTTCGCCGCGGCCCGCGGCTTCATCGCGGCGGCAGCCCGGGAGCGGGGCCTGTGAGCGCCGCATCGGCCGACGCCCTCGCCCCGGCGGGCCTGCCCGAGGAGCCGGGGCTCACCGCCGCGCGCGCCGACCATCGCGTGGTCCTGGGCCTCGTCGAGGCGGGCGCCCGGGTGCTCGATGTCGGCTGCGGCGACGGCTCGCTGCTTGCGCTGCTGCGCGACCGGCGCGGCGTCGACGGCCGGGGCATCGAGCTCTCGCGCGAGGGCGTGAATGCCTGCCTCGCCCACGGGCTGCCGGTGATCCAGGGCGACGCGGATACCGATCTCGCCGACTATCCGGACGACGCCTTCGACTACGTCATCCTCTCGCAGACCATCCAGGCGACGCGCCACCCCAAGGTCGTCCTGGAGCACCTGCTCCGGATCGGCCGGCGGGCGATCGTGTCCTTCCCGAATTTCGGCCATTGGCGCGTCCGAGCCGAACTCATGGTGCGCGGGCGCATGCCCGTGACCGAGTACCTGCCGGACACCTGGTACGAGACGCCGAACATCCACCACTGCACCATCCGCGACTTCGTGGGCCTCTGCCACCTCGTCGGCGCGCGCATCGAGCGCGCCTCCGCCCTCGACGCGGCCGGCGAGCCGATGCGCTTCGCCCTGCCCTGGTGGATCTGGAACCTCGTCGGCGCCCAGGGCGTGTTCCTGCTCCGGCGGGGCTGATCCGGGCGCCTCACCCCGCCGCGAAGGTGGGATCGGCGAGGCAGCGGGCATGGTCGCGCAGGTCGCCGGGCCAGGGCTCCGTGAGAGCGCGGAACCGCTCCCCATCCCCCGCATAGAGCGCCCGGGCCGCCTCCTCGTAGCCCGGCGCATCGCCCAGCATCGCCGTCATGAAGCGGTCGGCAGCCTCCTGCGCCTGGCGGACCCGCTCGCGCCCGCTTCCTTCGGCCCGGGCCGCGTCGACGAGCCGGCGCAGCGTCACCGAGGCGCCGCCGGGCTGGGCGGCGAGCCAGTCCCAGTGCCGCGGCAGCAGCGTGACCTCGCGGGCGACGACGCCGAGCTTCGGGCGGCCGGGCGCCCGCGGCCCTTCGCTGCGCCCGGTCTCCGGAGGCTTCAGCCGGGCCACGATTTCCGCATCGGTGCCGCGCAGGTCGAAATCGAGCGGGCGGCCCGTCCGGTCGTCGAAGATCTGAACCGGCGCGCCGCCGTCCTGTTGATGGGCGGCCTTGACCGCGAGCGCGACGTCCCAGGGCGCGCCGGAGGCCAGCCGCTGCGTCCCCAGGAAGGCCGTGCAGGTCGGGAATGGGTCCATCGCGTGATCCTCCTCTGCCGGAGGAATGACCCGGGTGATATCCTGTCGTCAATATCACCCGGATAAAACTACGAGGCCGTGAGCCCATGCGCCCTGCCCGGATCGTTCCGCTCGTCGTCGCGACGGCCCTGTTCATGGAGAACACGGATTCCACCGTGATCGCGACCTCGCTGCCGGCGATCGCGGCCGATCTCGGGGAGGATCCGATCGCGCTCAAGCTCGCGCTCACCGCCTATCTGGTGAGCCTCGCGATCTTCATCCCCGTCAGCGGCTGGATGGCCGACCGCTTCGGCGCCCGCACCGTGTTCCGCTGGGCGCTGGCGGTGTTCATGGCCGGCTCCCTCGCCTGCGCGGCGGCCGATTCCCTCGGCTGGTTCGTGGGCGCCCGGTTCCTGCAGGGCATGGGCGGGGCGATGATGGTGCCGGTCGGGCGCCTCGTCCTGCTGCGCAGCGTGCCGAAGGCGGAACTCGTCCAGGCGCTCGCCACCCTCACCATCCCGGCCCTGGTCGGCCCGGTGATCGGCCCGCCGCTCGGCGGCTTCATCACCACCGCCCTGCACTGGCGCTGGATCTTCTTCATCAACCTGCCGATCGGCTTCGCCGGCATCCTGCTCGCGACGCACTATTTCGCCGATCTGCGCGAGGCGGAGCGCCCGCCCCTCGACGCGGTCGGCTTCGTGCTCTCGGGCGCCGGGCTCGCGAGCCTGATGCTCGGCCTCGCGTCGGGCGGACGGCACCTGCTGCCGCCGGAGCTGTCCTGGGGCTGCACGGGGGCCGGCCTCCTGCTCCTCGCCCTCTACTGGCGCCACGCGCGGCGGATTGCCCACCCGCTGATCCGGCTCGACCTCCTGCGCTACCCGACCTTCCGGGCCGCGATCACCGGCGGCAGCCTGTTCCGCATCGGCACCGGGGCGATCCCGTTCCTGCTGCCGCTGATGCTCCAGATCGGCTTCGGGCTCGACCCGCTGCAATCGGGCCTCCTGACCTTCGTGGCGGCGGCGGGCGCCCTGTTCATGAAGACGCTCGCGGCCCGCATCCTGCGCGCCCTCGGCTTCCGCACGGTGCTCACCGTCAATGCGGTGATCGCCGCGATCCTGCTCGGCGCGAACGGCCTCTTCACCCCGGCGACGCCGCATGCGGTGATCGTCGCCGTGCTGCTGGTCGGGGGCTGCTTCCGCTCGTTGCAATTCACCGCCGTCAACGCCATCGCGTATGCGGATGTCGACCCGCGGGACATGAGCGCGGCGACGAGCCTCGCCAGCGTCGCCCAGCAACTCTCGCTCAGCATCGGCGTCGCCTTCGGTGCCTTCGCGCTGGAGAGCGCCGCGCAGTGGCACGGCCGCACGGCGGTGCAGGCAGGCGATTTCTGGCCGGCCTTCCTCGCCGTGGCGCTGGTGTCCGGCCTCTCCACCCTCGCCTTCGGGCGGCTCGCCCCGACGGCGGGGGCCGAGGTCTCGGGCCATCGCCGCATCGCGGCACGGCCGGCTGCGGATGCGACCTGAGCGGCGTCACGTCGGCTCGGTTCCTCTCCGGAAGCTGACGACGCCTTCAGCATCCGTTCAGTCGCGCGGCCCTATGAAGATGAAACCGGACGCAGGGAACGGAAGCCGTTCTGCTCCGAAAGCTTGCGGATGCTCTCCTGAAAAGCATTCAGATCACGGGGATTTGCCATGAAGCGTGTCGCGTCTGCCTGTGTGGCTGCTGTGACCCTGGCGAGCGTTGCGCTCGCGAGCGCCTCCCCGGCCGAGGCGCGCTGGCGAGCCGGCCCGGCCTTCGCCCTCGGCGCCGTGGGCGGCCTCGCCCTCGGGAGCGCGATTGCGGCGGGGTCGCGTCCGGCTTACGGCTACGCGCCGGCCTATGGTTATGCACCGGCCTACGGTTACGCTCCGGTCTATGATGCCGGCGAGTGCTACACCGTCCGCCGCCGGATGGTGGACGAGTTCGGCGACGTCTACATCCGCCGCGTCCGAGTCTGCGAGTAAAGTTGCCCGCCTCACCCCGAGCGCGGCGTCCGACGCCGCGCCGGGGCGCCGCCGTCAGGCCGTTTGCGGCTTGGTGACCTTCGCCTCGATCGCATCCCACACCGCCACCGCGAGATCGGGGCCGCCGAGGCGCTTGATCGCTCGGATGCCGGTCGGCGAGGTGACGTTGATCTCCGTCAGGTTGCCGTCGATCACGTCGATCCCGACCAGGATCAGCCCGCGCCGGCGCAGTTCCGGCCCGATTACCGCGCAGATCTCGCGTTCGCGGGCGCTGAGCTCGGTCGCGCCGCCGGTGCCGCCCCGCACCATGTTCGAGCGGATGTCGTTGCGCGCCGGCACCCGGTTCACGGCGCCGAGCGGCTCGCCGTCGACCAGGATGATGCGCTTGTCGCCCTCCGAGATCTTCGGCAGGAAGCGCTGAATCACCCAGGGCTCCCGGAAGGTCTGGGCGAACAGGTCGAAGATCGAGCCGAAATTCGGGTCCTCCGGTGTCACCCGCAGCACCGCCGCGCCGCCATGGCCGTGCAGGGGCTTCATCACCACGCTGCCATGCTCGGCGCGGAATGCCTCGATCTCCGGCTTGTCGCGAGAAATCAGCGTCGGCGGCATCAGCTCCGGAAAATGCGTGACGAACAGTTTTTCGGGAGCGTTGCGCACCTCGAAGGGGTTGTTCACCACGAGCGTCGCCGGATGGATCCGCTCCAGCAGATGCGTCGCCGTGATGTAGGCGAGGTCGAAGGGCGGGTCCTGGCGCATCAGCACCACGTCGACCGATGCGAGATCGATGCGCTCCGGCTCGCCCAAGCTGGCATGGGCGCCCTCCACGTCCTGCACGCGCAGCGGCTCGGCCCGGGCGGTCACGCGCCCGTCGCGCATCGAGAGCCGCTCGGGCGTGTAGTGCAGAAGCGTGTGCCCGCGCGCCTGCGCTTCGAGGAGCAGCGCGAAGGTGGTGTCGCCCGCGATGCGGATGCTCTGGATCGGGTCCATCTGGACCGCGACGGTCAACGCCATGGGAAGGAAGCCTCCGGTCGGCGGCGTTATCGGGCGGGCTGGCGCTCCTGGCAACGGGCCGCGCGCGAAAGCGCTCCCCGTCGAAGTGGATACCGGGTCGGCGCAAGGGAGCGTGTGACGGCAAGGCTTGAGAGCCGTGAGCCGAGCCCGACCGGTCGGGCTCGGCTCCAGACGCGAAAAAGGCCCCGCCCGCAGGGTGCAGGCGGGGCTCCAGATCAGGGAGGAAACATCATGGTGACGATCCCTGCGATGCAATCCGCATGCCGCGTGGGGCGCAAGCCCCCTATGACGCCGGATCGTCCGGATCCTCCGCCGGCCAAGTCACGATCCGGTCGAGGAGCTCGTCCGTCTCGAACTCCTCCTCGGTGCCGCTGACGCGTCCGCGCACCGAGATCCCGGCCTTGTGCACGGTTGCGCGGCTCCCGGAGACGAGCGGGTGCCACCAGGGCAGGTCGCGGCCCTCGCGCACGAGGCGATAGGCGCAGGTCGGCGGCAGCCAGGGCAGCGTGCGCACCGTCTCCGGCGTCAGGCGCACGCAGTCCGGCACCCGGCGCTGGCGGCCCGCATAGTCCCGGCAGCGGCAGGCATGGGTGTCGAGGAGCGTGCAGGCGACGTCGGTGTGATGGATCTCGCCCGTGTCCTCGTCCTCGAGCTTGAGAAGGCAGCAGCGCCCGCAGCCGTCGCACAGGCTCTCCCACTCCTGCGGGCTCATGGCGTCGAGGCTCTTCTCGCGCCAGAACGGCGATGCGGGCGGGGCGGCCTTGGATTTTGCGGCCAAGGATTTTGCGGCCAAGACGGAATCCTTCGTGGGGGCGGAAAACCGCTTCCCTCTGCCGCAGGCGCGCGCCCCGCACAAGCGCGGCTGGGAAGCCGCTCGGCGCTCCTGCGACCTCGCGTCCCGGTTAGGTCGCGCGCCGGAGCGGGCGAGGCGGGGATCCGTCTGGCCGCAGCCGCGTTCCTCTCAATCAAGCGCGGCCGTGGCGCCGCCGCCTCGCGGTTCGCGCTGAGATTGGGTACAGGTGACCGATCGTCCGGCGCGCGAGCGGCCGGGCCGCCATGGAAGTGACGCCGTGCCGCTGAACTGGCTCTCCTCGCTCTGGGCCCGCCTTGGCCGCGGAGCCCTCGGGTTCGACGCGTGGCTGAACGCGAGCCTCTATGACGGCGGGCGCGGCCTCGGCGAATCCTACGAGCGCTTCTCGGAGGCGATGCGCCGCCGCTTCACCGTGCGGGGCGTCAAGCGCGTGGTCCTGGACCTCGCGAGCGAAGGCGTCACCCTGGCGCTCGGCGGCGCCTTCGTCATGGTCACCCTCGCCCAGCCCGCCTTCAACCAGACCAGCGAGAACTGGCTCAAGACCCAGGATCTCGCCGTGACCTTCCTCGACCGCTACGGGACCGAGGTCGGGCGGCGCGGCATCAAGCACGACGACTCGCTGCGCATCGACGAGTTTCCCGACATCCTGATCAAGGCCCTGATCGCGACCGAGGATCGGCGCTTCTACGACCACTGGGGCATCGACCCGATCGGGACGGCACGCGCGCTCACGGTCAATGCGCGGGGCGGCGGCCACGTGCAGGGCGGTTCCTCGCTCACCCAGCAGCTCGCCAAGAACCTCTTCCTCACCAACGAGCGCTCGCTCCAGCGCAAGATCAACGAGGCCTTCCTCGCCCTCTGGCTGGAATGGCACCTGACCAAGAACGAGATCCTCAAGCTCTATCTCGACCGCGCCTATATGGGCGGCGGCACCTTCGGCGCGGTGGCGGCGGCCGACTACTATTTCGGCAAGAACCTCAAGGACATCTCGCTCGCCGAGGCGGCCATGCTGGCGGGCCTGTTCAAGGCCCCGACCAAATACGCGCCGCACGTGAACCTGCCGGCCGCCCGCGCCCGGGCCGCGGACGTGCTCCACAACATGGTGGAGGCCGGCTACCTCACCGAGGGCCAGATCCAGTCGGCCTTGCGCAATCCGGCGACCCCGGTGACGCGCTCGCGCGACGTCAGCGCCGACTACTATCTCGACTGGGCCTTCAACGAGGTGAAGCGCCTCGCCGACGAGGGCAAGCTGAAGAAGGAACGGGTGCTCGTCGTCAAGACGCCCCTCGACCTCGCCATCCAGCGGCGGGCCGACCAGGCCGTCGAGAACATCCTGCGCCAGTTCGGCGATGCCTTCGACGTCGAGCAGGCCGCCCTCGTCACCATGGACCCGGACGGGGGCGTGCGGGCGATGGTGGGTGGCTCCGATTACGGCCAGAGCCAGTTCAACCGCGCGACGGACGCGCTCCGCCAGCCGGGCTCGTCGTTCAAGCCCTACGTCTACGCGGCGGCCCTCTCCACCGGACAGTGGCGGCCGGACAGCAAGGTGGTCGATTCCCCGGTCTGCATCGGCAATTGGTGCCCGGCGAATTACGGCCGCTCCTTCGCGGGCACCGTGCCCCTGTGGATCGCGGTCGCCAAGTCGATCAACACCATTCCGGTCAAGCTCTCGATCGCCATGGGCAAGGCCATGGGCGAGACCCACGAGGCGCGCGCCGCCAAGCTCGGCCGGGCCAAGATCATCGACACCGCCCGCCGGATGGGCCTCACCACGAACCTCGTCGATTCGGTCTCGCTGCCGATCGGCTCGGCGGAGGTGACGGTGCTCGACCAGGCCGCCGGCTACGCGGTTTTCGCCAGTGGTGGCCGCCGGGCGAAGCCCTATGCGGCGGTGGAGATCCGCTCCTCGTCCGGCGAGGTGATCTACCGCCACGATGCGAACGAGCCGCCGCCCGAGCAGGTGCTCTCGTCCCGCGTCGTGGCCGACATGAACTTCATGCTCAACAAGGTCGTGGAGGAAGGCACCGGCCGCAAGGCGGCGATCGAGGGCGTGAAGACGGCGGGCAAGTCCGGCACCACCAACGCCTACCGGGATGCGTGGTTCGTCGGCTACACGGGCAACCTCGTCACGGCGGTCTGGTACGGCAACGACGACCATTCCTCGACCAAGAACATGACCGGCGGCTCGCTGCCCGCCATGACCTTCCACGAGGTGATGGCCCCGGCCCACCAGGGCATCGAGCTCAAGCCGCTACCCGGCTTCGAGAGCGACAAGCCCGGCGCGGTCGCGGCCAACAAGGCGCCCGCGCCCGCGGCCCCGCCCGGGGCGCCGCCCGGCGCGCTCTCGCGGCGCTCCTTCGAGGTGCTGGGCGGCATCGGCAACCTGTTCCGCACCGTCGAGCCCGCTCCCGGCCGCGCCGCCCTGCGGGAGGTCGGCAGCGCCGGCAGCTTCGCGGAAGGCGGGCGCCCGGCCGGCCGCTTCGCGACGCCGTGATCGCGATGCTCACCCTCCGGCCGCATCTGCGCTAAACACAGGCCCGATGCTGTCCGAGAGACTCGCCCGGGCGCCGGCGGACTGGACCGCCCGCACCGCCCCCCTTCACCCCGCATTCCGCCGGGCGCGGGTCGCCTTGCGGCGCTCGCGCCTCAACCCGCGCCGGGCCGGCATCGTGGGGCTCGTGGTCTACGCGCTCGCGCTCGGCCTCGGCCTCGGCCTCGCCTCCGCCAACTGGGCGACGCGCGGGCGCTATCCCTTCGGCGGCGTCGGCCTGAATGCCTGGACGGCATGGCCGCGCATCGGCTCGCGGGAGGCCGACCCTTACGCCCGCGCGATCCACGCCCGCACCGGCGAGATCCCGATCGCTCTGGGCGAGGGCCTGCTGCTCACCGCGCTCGTCGACGATGCCGGGCAGCGCCTCTCGCCGGCCTGCACCTACCGGATTGCCGGGGCGACGCCCCCGGCCCGGGCCTGGACGCTCACCGCCGAGCGGCGCCGGCCCGACGCGCCGCCCGCTTCCGACGGCCCGCCGCCGCGCCGCGGCTTCACCTCGACGGAGGTGCTGCGCGATCAGGCCGGGCGCTTCGCGATCATCCTCAGCCCCTCGGTCCAGCCGGGCAACTGGCTGCCGGTGCCGGGCGGGGAGGGGGCTCTGCGCCTCGTGCTGCGCCTCTACGACACGCCGGTTGCGGCGAGCACCGGGGTGCTCGAGCGCGAGGGCGTCCCCACCATCACGCGCGTGGCTTGCGACGGATGACACAGGGCGGCCGCTTCCTCCTCGCCACGCTCTGCGGCCTCGTGCTGGCGGGCATCGTCCACATCGCCGTGGTGATGGCGATCCCCTACCTGTCGGCCAACGATGCGCTCTCGCGCGCCCGGGCGACGCTCAGCAACGACACCTCCGTGCTGATCCATGCGGCCGAGACGGGAGGCCCCCCCGAGGCCGCGGAGGGCTGGCTGCCGTCGCAGGACCCGGCGGTGGCGGTGGGCATCTGCGCCTACGACCTCGACGACGGTCCCGTGCGGATCTCGGCCGAGACCGGTCCGCTCCTCGAATCGATCTCGGTGCATGGGCGCGGCGGCGCCTTCTACGCGGTGACCGATCAGGCAGCGGTGAAGGGCAACATCGAACTCGTCATCATGACCCGGCGCCAGTTCGACGAGGCGCTCGCCAACGCGGACGAGGACGAGCGCAACCGCGACGTCAGGATCGTCGCGCCGGGCCGCGAGGGCTTCGTGGTGGTGCGGGTTCTGGCCGCCCTGCCGAGTCAGCAGGCGCTCGCCAACGCGGCTGCCCGCTCGGTCTCCTGCACCATCGACGGGCCGGACGAGTAGGAGCGCCCGGCAGATCCTGAAGTCTTTGATCCGGCTTCCGGTTGATCTGTCCCGGGACGAGGACGCGCGGGGAACCCCTCTCCCGCACGGGAGAGGGGTTCCCCGCGCCCTCTTCTCCTGGACAGACTCTAGCCCTTGGTGACGAGCGTGGCCTGCGGGCCGGCTCCGGCGGCCGGCGCGAGGCCGCAGCGCGCTTCCGCATCCACCGGGAGCAGCGGGTCGAGGAGACGGCGCCGCGCGGTGAGGAAGGCGAGTGTCCGCTCGGCCCCGATCGCCTCCTCGCCCGGCACCGCGACGAGCAGGTGCTCCAGGGCGTAGCGATACGCCTCCTCGCGTAAGGCCGCCTCGCGGCGGACCCAGGCGATCAGGCAGCGGTTCTCGGCGACCCGCATGGCGGCGCCGCGCACGTCGGCATCGTCGAGGGTGCGGATGAAGGGCAGGCTGCGCAGCCGGTTCAGGTCGGCCCGCACGACGCGGGCGGCGGTCTCGGCGAAGGCCGGGATCAGGCGCCCGTCCGCCGTGACGTCGTCGGACAGGCGGCGGTAGCGCGAGACGGGCGAACGGGCATTCTCCGCCAGGATCGCCTCGAAATACCCGGCCGGGTCGGTGGGGCGCCACTCGGCCGGCAGCCCGGCCCGGGTGAGGTCGGACAGCGCCGTCTCGAACAGCGAACGGTCGCGCGCGGGCATCAGGTAGCGCCAGGCGCGCTCCCGCAAGGTCCGCTCGTCGTCCGTGAACGGGAACAGCGAGACGGGCTCACCCTGCACGCGGGCGGTGAGCGGGCCGGCCGCGCCGATCAGGCTGTTCCAGGCGGTGGGAGCCGGACGGCCGAAATCGCCCTGCTGCACGCACGAGGCGGCGAAGGGCAGCGCCAGGAGCAGGATGGGGCGAGCGAGGAGACCGCGCAGAGGCATCCGCGCCTCAGCCGCGCTTGCGGATATCGCCGGCCGGCGGCTCGACCGGGAGCGGGGAGGGATCGGATGGCCGTTCATAGCGGACCCCCGTGAAGAGCAGGATGACGCCGCGCGGCGGCTCGGACGCAGCCGGCCGGCATGCGCGCTGCCCGGGTGCCGGAAACGGGACGATCTCCGCCGTGCCGCGATGCTTCAGGCCGCTCATCTCCGCCTCCCCAATCCGAGGACCCTCCGAGAGCCGCCACCGCCGATGGCGGTGCGACAGCCGCCATCTGAAAGACCACGCCATGGTTAACGCCGGGTTTCCGGCGGGCGGCCCGGCCGGGCGCGGCCGTAAACCCTCCGTGACCGGGGCTCGCTTCTATCCCCACTCTCCCCAGGCCGCTCCGGCGGCCTTCCCGACAGGCTTAAGCGTCGCTTTACGCGGTGCCTCGTAGCCTCGCGACATTCGTACTGCGTACCCGATCGCCCCATGTCACGCTCCGCCGTCGACGCCGTCCCGGACCTCTCCGGCCTCCTCGAATTGGCGCAGGATCGCCGGCTCGACATGAAGCCGGTTCTCCTGCGGGTGCAGACGGACCTGTTCCGTGCCGCTCCGGCCCGCGACCCGGGCACGATCCGGGCCTTCGAATCCCTGGCCTGCGGGCTGATCCCGACCGTGGACGCGGCCACCGCCGCGATGGTGGCGCAGAAGCTCGCGCCGCTCGCCGACACGCCGCAGAGCGTGCTGAAGCTGCTCGCCGCCCATGGCGGGGAGGCCCGTGACGCCGTGCTCGCGCTCAGCCCCGTCCTCTCGACGGACCTGCTCGACGCGGTCAAGAACGGTCCGGCCCTCGACGCGGTGATCGCGCGCCGGGGCGACCTCAGCCGCGCGGTGATCGACGACCTGACCCTGCGCGACGATCCGGCGGTCGACCTCGCCCTTGCGGAGAACGGCCGGGCCCGGCTCGACGGTCCCGCTCTGGAGCGCCTCGTCGCCCGCGCCCGCCTGCGCCCGGACCTCGCCGCCCGGCTCGTCGCCCGCGACGATCTGCCGGCGGTCGACCTCGCGCCTCTCTATCTGGAGTCCTCGCCCGAGCGCCGCATCGCCATCCGGGAGGGAATCGCCGCCCGGGCGGCCCTGCGGCCCCGCTCGCGTCCGGCCGTCCGCGGCCTCGGCGACGCCCTCAAGACCTTCGCGCTGCGAGGGGAGGGGGCAGCGGTCGAGGCGGAGCTCGCCGCGGCGCTCGGCTTGCGTGCGGTGGCCTGGAACTTCGCCGAGCCGCGGCGCCGGGATCTCCTGGCGCTTGCCCTCAAGGCGGCCGGGCTCACCGAGGAGGAGGCGGTGTTCCTCTTCCTGCGCCTCGATCCGGCGATCGGCCGCTCGGTCGAGGCGGTGTTCGCGCTCGCCGACCTCTTCCGGACGACCGAGCCCGCGACCGCCCGGGACCTCCTGGCGGCGATCCTGGGCGAGGAGCCGGCCGAGCGGGTCGCCTCGCCCGAGCAGCACCGGCCGCTGCACGGCCCGGCTTCGCCGAAGCTGCGCCCGGCCGCGCCGCTCCTGCGCCCGGCCCTGCCGGAGCGCACGCGCAAGGTGCAGTGACCCGGACCTCCGCCGGCCCGGGGGGAGCGCGGCGGATGCTCAGCGCTCGGCGGCGAGATCGAGGAGGTGGCGCCCCTCCCGGTCGTCGATCTCGACGATCCAGAGATCGGGATCGAACCGCACCTCCTTGGCGATCCGGGCCTCCACGTCCGGCGGAAGGGCCTCCCGCATCAGCGCCTCGAACCGCCGCGTGCCGTCGTCGTCGGCGTCGAACAGGGCCTGCGGGGCCGGGCCGTAGAGATCGGCGCGGCCGTCGAGCCGGTCGACCTTGACGAAGATGGCCCCGGCCTCGGGCGCGCCCCGCCGCCGCTGGACGGCGCTCACGCCCTCGACCGCGCAGCGGCGCAGATGGGCGGCGACCCAGAAATCGGAGCGAAGGCGGGCCATCCTCGTCCCTCCCGGCAGACGGTTCGTCCCGAGCATGATCCACCGGGATGGCCGGCGGTTCTGCGGACACGGGTGAGCGATGGCAGGGAGCCTCGGCAGGATCGCCCGGCCCTGAGGCCACCCGGTCCTGCTTACCCGGAACGGGGAGCGAGGAAAACCGTGGCCCTGCCTCCCGGTTCGGCGTCGGCACGCCGAGCTCCGGGCCGCCGTCGGGGCCGAGCCGCGGCCCGATGATGCTGTCGGCCCGCCGCTCACTCCGGCCTGAGGCCCGAGCGGCTCGCCAGCTCCTTCAGCGTGCGGTTGGCGACGTCCGGCCTGCCGGGCAGGTGCCGCTCCCGCTCGAAGCGTGTGATCGCCGCGCGGGTGGCCGGGCCGGCCACCCCGTCGATCGCCAGGGGGCCGTAGCCGAGCTTCACCAGCGCCTTCTGGGCGAACATCACCTGCGGGTCGGGTTTGCGCGCGCCCGCCTCCCGGGCCGCCTCGGCCTTCTTCACCGAGGGCTTGGGCTGCGCGGCAATGGGTGGTGCAGGCGGCGCCTCCGCCCGCGGCCGCGGGGGCGGAAGGGAGGCCAGGGACTTCCGGCTGGCGGAGGGGGGCTTCGGCGTCCCGTCGCGGAGCGCGACCGAGGCGGTGGATTGTGCGTCGCCCTTGATCAGCTCGCCGATGCCGTCGTGGGACGTCTCCGGGGGCTTGGGGTCCGGAGGCTTCAGGGCCGCCTTGGCCGGCCGGGGCGCCGGGGCGGCCGCGGTGCCGGGCTTGGCATCGGATCTGGCCCCGGCCTTGGCGTCGGGCTTGGCGTCGAACTTGGCGAAGAGCGGGGCCGGGTGGCGGCCGGTCTGGAAGCTCAGCGCGTTGACGGCCACCGCCGCCGTGGCGGCGAGCACGAGGACGCCGCCGACGATGCCGACCGGGTGGCGCAGCACCGCATTGAGGCCCTCGCGCAGGCGCGCGAGGGCGCGCGGCGGTGCCGGCCGGGGTGCGGGACCACGCCGGGCCGATCCGCCCCGGGGGCGCGGCAACGGCCTCGCTTCGGGCGTGAGCGTCAGGTCCGGATCGGGGGGCCGGGCGGGCACCTCGGGCATCGGGTCTCCTGCGGTACGGCGCGCCGGCGCTCAGGCTCTGAAATCCTGCGGTGTCGCGCGCTCTGGCGCCGGACCGGTGGCCACTTCGGCCGGGAGCGCCCGAGACGGATTCTAGCCCGCCATCCGTCTCGAAATCCTAACCGGCGCGCAGCAGCGGCAGGGCGGCCGGCTCGGCGAGCGGGGCGGTGCGGATCGGGACCGGCAGGCCCGGCCGCGGGCCGCCGCGGCAGTCGAGGGGCAGCGCGACCACCACGCGGGTGCCGCGGGCGACCGAGCTCTCCAGCGTCATCTCGCCGTCGTGCAGGCCCACGAGGCCGCGCACCACCGAGAGCCCGAGCCCGGTGCCCTCGTGCATCCGCGCATAGGCCGCCGCGTCGCCCGCCTGGAAGAAGGGATCGCCGAGTCGCGGCAGGTCCGCCTCCGCGATGCCGATGCCCGTATCGGTGACGGACAGCTCGATCCGGTCGTAGGCCTGCCGCACCGAGACCGTGACGCGCCCGCCGCGCGGGGTGAACTTCACGGCGTTCGACAGCAGGTTGATCAGCATCTGGCGGCAGGCGCGCGGATCCGCGGTCAGCTCCGGCAGGTCGCGGGGCACGTCGCGCAGGAGCTCGACCCCGACCTGGTCGGCGCGCAGCTGCATCAGGTCGCAGCAGCCGTTCACCACGGCGCGGATGTCGAAGGGCTCCGGGGCGAAGTCGAAGCTGCCGCTCTGGATCCTCGTCAGGTCGAGGAGGGCGTTGACCACCTCGAGCAGGTGCCGCCCCGAGCTCTGGATGATGACCGCGTATTCACGCTGACGCTCCACCGGCAAGGTGAGGCCGGCCTCGGCCGAGAGCATCTCCGAGAATCCGATGATCGCGTTGAGCGGCGTGCGCAGCTCATGGCTCACCACCGCGAGGAAGCGGCTCTTCACCGCATCGGCGCGCTCCGCCTCCGCTCGCGCCCGGTCGAGTTCCGCGGCATGGCGATGGTGCTCGGACACGTCGCGCGTCACCGCCACCACGGCAGCCTGGCCCGGCACGGCGCCCGCGCCGGCCGGCACCCGGTGGGCGCGCATTTCGGCCCAGATCACCCGGCCCGGCTCGCCGGAGGCCGGAAGGTCCGCATGCAGGCGGAACTGAACCGTCACCGGCCCGTCGAGGCTCGCCGCATCGCTGATCGCCTTCAGGAAAGCGGGCCGGTCCGAGACGTGGACCCGTCCGAGCAGGCCGCGACCGAGGAGCGATTGCGGGCTCGCGCCCGCGAGCCGGATCGCGCCGCGGCTCGCCTGCAGGACCCCGCCGTTGCGGTCGTGCCAGGTCACGAGGTCGTCGACGACGTCGAGGAGCAGGGCGTTGCGGGCGGAGGCCGCGCGCAGACGGTCGCTCCAGCTGCCCTCGCGCCGCCGGTATTCGATCGCGAGCGAGAGCACGTGGCAGATCGCCGTGATCGCGAAGATCGGCATCGCCACGGCGGCGGACCAGCCGAGCGCCGGCTCGCTCGCCGGCTCCATGACGGCGATCGCCACGGCCCCGGCCGCCGCGAACCCGGCGGCCTGGATGGCGGCCCGGTGCGTGCCCGCCATCAGGGCCTCGATGGGGATCATCACGAGCCATAGGCTCGCCGCCGAGGTCGGGCCGCCCGAGAGATGGGCAAGGCAGACCACGAGGCCCGTATGGGCCGCCGAGGACAGGCTGTGCGCCATCGTCAGGCGTCCCGTCCGCACCAGCGCGAAGGCAGCGACGACCGGCAGCAGCAGGCAGGCCACCACCGCCGCCTCGATCAGCGACGGGACTCCCCGCCAGAGCAGGTAGGGGGGCAGCATCGCCATGGTGACGGCGCCCGTGGCGAGCCGGGAGATCAGGAACCGCTCGTGGCGTCTCCGCTCACCCGACTCCTCCGAGACCGAGTCGTGCACGAGACCCGCGAGGCGGGCGTCGATCAGGGTCGCAAAGGCCTTGTTGATACGCACACCGCCACGCCAGCGCCGGTGACCCCGGGGTCTCCTGCGCTCCCTCGACTCCGAACGCACCGACCCTCGCAGAGCCGGCTTAAACGATCGTTAGACGGCCGGGGCTCGCGGGGTGCGCCAGCGCAGGAGGCGGGGGCGGTCAGCCCGTCATGGCGCGCGCCTCGTAGCCCGCCCGCTGGAGCACCTGCGCGACGTCGATGGCCTGCGCGTCGGTGGTGACGGAGACCCGGCCCTGCCCGAGATCGACGGCGACGGCCGCCTCCGGGTCGAGGCGGCGGATCGCGCGGGTGACGGCCTCGACGCAGCCGGCGCAGGTCATGCCCTCGACCTGCATCAGCAGCTCCACGCGATCCCCGGCGGGACCCTGCCCCTGATGCGCCATATTCCGGTCTCCTCGGCCTCGATCTGCGGCGGATGCCGCGAGCGCCTTGTCGGGCCTGGATGTCGGGCTCTGGCCGGCGGACGGCAAGGGGGGCGAGAAGCTCGGGACAGTGACCTCCCGGCGTCTTGCGGGCGCGCCGAGCCTACGCGACAACGAAGGTTCCGGCGGGCCCGCGACGCCCGTGCTTCACAACCCGAGGGAGTTACTCCGCCATGGCCCCCACGAGCGGCCGTCGTGCCGAAGGGCCTTCCGCGGGATTGGTTTCTCTCTGTCTCGCCACGCTCCTCGGCGGCGGCCTGTGCCTCACCGTCGCCTTCCTGTCGGCTCCCGCCCTCGGGGTGACGGCGGGTCTCGCCCTGGCCTGGGCGACCGGCGCGAGCGTGGCGGCGGGCCTCGCGTGGCGGCGGGCGGGCCGCGCCGTGGCCCAGATGGAGAAGCTCTCGGGAGAGATGGACGTGCTGTCGCGGCGCCTGCTCGCCATCGAGCAGCGGCCCGGCCCCGCGCCGGGGCCCGACGCGCCCCGGCCGGACCGGCTGGCCGAGGAGGTGGCGGAGGTGACGGCGGAGATCGGCCTCCTCGGCGGCATCGTGCGCGAGCTCGCGGTCACCGTCGCGGCCCAGGACGGCGAGATCGCCCGGCTGAAGGAGCGCGCCGCCCCCGCTCCGGCTTTTCCGCCTTCGGCCCCCGCGGCGCGGCCGGTTGCCGCAGCGGCCCCCGCTCCCCAGCCGGTGCCCGCGATCCTGCCGCGCTCCGCGCCCCTTCCGCCCTCCGCGCCCTTGCGTCCCTTCGTGCCCGAGCCGGCACTGCCGGGGCCCGAAACCCGGCCCGCCTCCGATGCCGCCGCGGCGCAGCGCCAGGAGGAGATCCTGACGGCGCTCACCGAGGGCGGGCTGGAGGTGCATCTCCAGCCCATCGTGAGCCTGCCGCAACGCAAGGTGGCGTTCTACGAGGCGCTGGCGCGCCTGAGCGTCGGAGGCGCCCGCCTCACCCCGGCCGAGTTCATGCCGACGCTCGAACGGCACGGCCGCACCACCGAACTCGACCGGCTGATGCTCGCCCGCGTGACCGCGATCAGCCGCCAGCTCGCCGCGCGCGGGAGCGCGGCGGCGGTGGCCTATGCGCTCTCGCCGAGTTCGCTGTTCGAGCCGGGCTTCCTGCGCGCGCTCGGGCGCCTCATCGAGGCGCATCCGGAACTCGCCGGCCGGCTGATCCTCGCCCTGCCGCAGCGCAGCCTGCGCAGCCTGGACGCCGAGCAGGCCGCGGCGCTCGCTGCCCTGCGCGAGCGGATCCTGCTCGCCCTCGACCGGGCGGTGGACCTGCGCTTCGACGGGCCGGCCCTCGCCGCGCAGGGCATCGCCTACGTGAAGGTCCCGGCCGACCTGCTGCTCGGCCGCTCCGCTCCGGGCGCGGATCTCGCGGCGGAGGATCTCGCGGCGGC
The DNA here is from genome assembly GCF_000022085.1 of Methylobacterium nodulans ORS 2060. NCBI lineage: Bacteria > Pseudomonadati > Pseudomonadota > Alphaproteobacteria > Hyphomicrobiales > Methylobacteriaceae > Methylobacterium > Methylobacterium nodulans. The sequence goes on along the minus strand of NC_011894.1, from coordinate 781,477 downwards.
GCTGGCGCGGGTGGGCCTGCGCCTCATCGCCGAGGGCGTCGAGCGCGAGAGCGACGTGCCGGACCTCATCGACCTCGACCTGCCGCTCGCGCAGGGGAGCGTCTTCTCGCCGCCGCGGGTTGTCCGTCCCGAGGTGCTCTCGCCCCCGCCCGAGCCCGGGCCGCCGGAGGAGGGTCCGCCGGTGCGGCGGTCGTTCCGGGACTTCCTGCGCCGGGCGGTATGATCCGACCTGCGAACGATCAGTTCGCAGGCCGGAGCGAAGCCGCCATCCGCCTGGCGCAGCCAGCAGGCGGATGTTCGGATGAGACCGCGTCAGCCCAGGCGAGGATGTTCGCTCCGCCCTTTCCCGGGCGCATGCAGTAGCAGCGGAATGCGACCCGGAGCCCAGTACAAGACGTCGCGCAGCGACCGCTCGTCAGCCACGCTGGAGGCAACCGGAGCCGCTGCGCGGCAACTCACTGTGCTGGTTTCCGGATCTCCTTCCGCTGTCGCTGTAGTCGTCCGGGAAAGAGGCAGCAGGACGGCGCGGAGAATCCGGAAAGGGGTGGAGCAGAACTCCGCGCCCGCCGGAGCGTGCCCGGACCGCCTGTGCGAAGAGCCGGACCCGTCGGCAGAGCCGGGGATGGGCGCGGGACCTCGCCGTGCCGAGATTCTCCCTCCGTCACTGCGTCAACGGGCAGCCGCTGTCCTTGGCCGACAGGAACGCCTTGTCGCCCGGAATCGTGGCGAGGAGCTTGTAATAGTCCCAGGGCCCCTTCGATTCGGCCGGCGACTTCACCTGGAACAGGTACATGTCGTGGACCATGCGGCCGTTCGCCTGCACCTTGCCGCCGCGGCCGAAGAAGTCGTCGACCGGCAGGTCGCGCATCGCCTTCGCCACGGCCTCGGTCTCGTCGGTGCCCGCGGCCCGGACGGCCTTGAGGTAGTGCGTGACCGACGAATAGGTGCCGGCCTGGATCATGCTCGGCATCCGCCCGAAGCGGGCCATGTAGCGCTTGGCGAAGTCGCGGCTGCGGTCGTCGAGGTCCCAGTAGTAGCCCTCGGTGAGCACGATGCCCTGCGCGGTCTTGAGGCCGATGCCGTGCACCTCCGCCAGGGTGAAGAGCAGGGCCGCGAGGCGCTGCCCGCCCTGCACGATGCCGAACTCCGCTGCCTGCTTGATCGAGTTCGAGGTGTCGAGGCCCGCATTGGCGAGCCCGATGATCTTGGCGCCCGACCCTTGAGCCTGCAGCAGGAACGAGGAGAAGTCCTGCGCGCTCAGGGGATGGCGCACGCTCCCCAGCACCTTGCCGCCCTTGGCCTCCACGTATTTGGTGGTGTCGGCCTGGAGCGCGGTGCCGAAGGCGTAGTCGGCGGTGAGGAAGAACCAGGTGTCGCCGCCGGTCTCGACGAGGGAGCCGCCGGTGCCGACCGCGAGCGCGTGAGTGTCGTAGGCCCAATGGAAGCCGTACGGGGTGCATTGCTTGCCCGTGAGGTCCGTGGTCGCGGCCCCGTCCACGATCGTGATCTTCTTCTTCTCGTGGGAGAGGCCCTGCACGGCGAGCGCGACCGAAGAGGTCGTCAGCTCCATGATCGCGTCCACCTTGTCGGTGTCGTACCATTGCCGGGCGATGTTGGAGGCGATGTCGGGCTTGTTCTGGTGGTCGGCGTCGACGATCTGGATTGGGGCACCCAGCACCTGCCCGCCGAAATCCTCGACCGCCATCTTCGCCGCCTCGACCGAGCCGCGCCCGCCGAAATCGGCGTAGACGCCCGACTGGTCGTTGAGGATGCCGATCTTGACGACGCCGTCCGAGGCCCCCGCGGCCCAGCTGCCGGAGGCGCAGAGCAGAGCGGCGGCGAGCGCGGTGGTGCGGGCGAGCGCCCGACGCAGTGTCCTCATGGGTTCCTCTCCCGATCGGCGGTGCCGACCGGCCCGCCCTGTTGCTTGCGCCGTCCTTAAAGAGCGGGGTCCTGCACCGAATCAAGCGGCCGGCCGCGCTTGTCCGCGTCAGCCTTTCGGCGCAGGGAAGGGGGCCGACGGGCCGCGGTCCTTTCTGGTGCGCGGATGCCTATATGGCTCTATAACGCGCGGCATCACGCTCGCGTCAGACGTTTCGATCGATTGCAGGTCCACGATGCTCGGTGCCATCGCCAAGAAGATTTTCGGGTCGTCCAACGACCGCCGGGTGAAGGGCTACCGGCCCCGGGTCGCGGCCATCAACGCCCTCGAGCCGGAGATGGAGGCCCTGAGCGACGAGGCGCTGCGCGCCCGCACCGACGCGCTCAAGGCGGAGCTCGCCAACGGCAAGTCCCTGGACGACATCCTGGTGCCGGCCTTCGCCACCGTGCGCGAGGCGGCCAAGCGCGTGCTCGGCCAGCGCCATTTCGACGTGCAGCTCATCGGCGGCATGGTGCTGCACGAGGGCGGCATCGCCGAGATGAAGACCGGTGAGGGCAAGACGCTCGTCGCCACGCTCGCCACCTACCTCAACGCGCTCGCCGGCAACGGTGTCCACGTCGTCACGGTCAACGACTACCTCGCCCGGCGCGACGCCGAGTGGATGGGTCGGATCTACGACTTCCTCGGCCTCACCACCGGCATCATCGTCCACGGGCTCGACGACGCCGAGCGCAAGGCGGCCTATGCCTGCGACATCACCTACGGCACCAACAACGAGTACGGCTTCGACTACCTGCGCGACAACATGAAGTACGAGCTGGGCCAGATGGTCCAGCGCGGCCATGCTTTCGCGATCGTCGACGAGGTCGATTCGATCCTGATCGACGAGGCCCGTACCCCCCTCATCATCTCCGGCCCGATCGACGACCGCTCGGACCTCTACGTGGCGATCGACGCGCTGATGCCGCGCCTCGCGCGGGAGGATTACGACCTCGACGAGAAGCAGCGCACGGTCTCGCTCACCGAGAGCGGCAACGAGCATATCGAGGAGCTCCTGCGCGAGGCGGGGGTGCTCAAGGAGGGCGACCTCTACGACGCCCACAACATCACCATCGTGCACCATGTGAACCAGGCGCTGCGCGCCCATACCCTGTTCACGCGCGACAAGGACTACATCGTCCGCAACGACGAGGTGGTGATCATCGACGAGTTCACCGGCCGCATGATGCCGGGCCGGCGCTACTCGGAAGGGCTCCACCAGGCGCTCGAGGCCAAGGAGCGCGTCACGATCCAGCCCGAGAACCAGACGCTCGCCTCCATCACCTTCCAGAACTACTTCCGCCTCTACAAGAAGCTCGCCGGCATGACCGGCACCGCCTCGACCGAAGCCGACGAGTTCCAGGAGATCTACAACCTTGGCGTGGTCGAGATCCCGACCAACAGGCCGGTCGAGCGCGTGGACGAGGACGACGAGGTCTACCGCACGGCGGAGGAGAAATACGCGGCGATCATCGCGGAGATCGACAAGGCCCATGCCCGCCACCAGCCGGTGCTGGTCGGCACCGGCTCGATCGAGCGCTCGGAGCACCTCGCGGCGCTCCTTGAGAGGCACGGCTACAAGCCCCTCGACTACAGCAACGCCTCGGCCATGGAGGAGGTCTACGCCGCCGCCCGCGACGGCCGGGTGACGAAGAAATTCGCCGTGCTGAACGCCCGCTTCCACGAGCAGGAGGCCTATATCGTGGCGCAGGCGGGCGTGCCGGGCGCGATCACCATCGCGACGAACATGGCCGGGCGCGGCACCGACATCAAGCTCGGCGGCAACGTCGAGATGCGCGTGACGCAGGAGCTCGCCGGCCTGCCCGAGGGGCCGGAGCGCGAGGCCCGCATCGTGGCGATCAAGCAGGAGATCGAGGAGAACCGGGCCAAGGTGCTGACCTCCGGCGAGCCGGCCGACCCGGCGGCGGGGCGCAAGACCGGTCTGCCCGGCGGCCTCTACATCATCGGCACCGAGCGCAATGAGAGCCGGCGCATCGACAACCAGCTGCGCGGCCGCTCCGGCCGCCAGGGCGATCCCGGCCGCTCGAAATTCTACCTCTCGCTTCAGGACGACCTGATGCGGATCTTCGGCTCCGACCGCATGGACGGCATGCTGCAGAAGCTCGGCCTGGAACAGGGCGAAGCCATCATCCATCCCTGGATCAACAAGGCCATCGCCAAGGCGCAGCAGAAGGTCGAAGCGCGCAACTTCGACATGCGCAAGAACGTGCTGAAGTACGACAACGTCATGAACGACCAGCGCAAGGTGGTGTTCGAGCAGCGCCGCGAGTTCATGGCCCAGGAGAGCGTGCGCGAGACGGTCGACGAGATGCGCCACGGGGTCGTCGACGACGTGGTGGCGCAGCACATCCCGGAGGACGCCTATCCGGAGCAGTGGGACATCGCGGGCCTGCGCGCGAGCATCGAGAATCAGCTCAACCTCGACGTGCCCGTCGAGGATTGGGCCAAGGAGGAGGGGATCGCCGACGAGGAGATCCGCGAGCGCCTGCGCAAGGCCGCCGACGAGGCCTATGCCGACCGCGTCACCCGCAACGGCCCCGAGCTGATGGCCTATGTCGAGAAGCAGGTTCTGCTGCAGAGCCTCGACCATCTCTGGCGCGAGCACCTCGTCACCCTCGACCATCTGCGGCAGGTGATCGGCTGGCGCGGCATCGCCCAGCGCGATCCGCTCAACGAGTACAAGTCGGAGGCCTTCGAGCTCTTCAACGGCCTGATCGGCTCGCTCCGCGAACAGGTGACGGGCCAGCTCATGCGCATCGAGATCATGATGCAGGAGCCCGAGGCGCCGAGCCTGCCGCCGATGTTCGCCCAGCACCTCGACCCGGTGACCGGCGAGAACGAGTTCTTCCTGCCGGAGGGCAGCGGCAGCTTCGGGGCGGCCGGCGGCGCCTATGGCTATGCGGCGCAGGGCCTCAACACCGAGGGGGCCGTGCTGGAGCGCGATCCCGCCGATGCCTCCACCTGGGGCCGCGTCGGCCGCAACGAGCCCTGCCCCTGCGGCTCGGGCAAGAAGTACAAGCACTGCCACGGGCGCTACGCCGCCGAGGCGTGAGGACGCATCGTTTCCGGTTCGACAAGGGCTCGGCGCGCAGGCGGTCGGGCCTTTTTCCCGGGCGCATGCAGCGGCAGCGGAATGCGACTCGGGGCCCAGCACAGGACCTCGCGCAGCGACCGCTTGTCAGCACCGGTGCTGGAATATTGAGCTGCTTCGCGGCAGGTCCTCGTGCTGGTTCCCGGATCTCCTTCCGCTGACGCTGCACTCGTCCGGGAAAGCGAGGTGGCTGAATTGGCGGCCGGTCGGAGGCGGCGGTGACGATCGTGGCCCGCCGCTCTGATGCACCGGCACCACACCCGTCTGTGCAATGCGCGGAATCCGGCCCCGTCACCCGGAATTTGCCGCAAACCGCCGCCACCGTCCAAGGCACCGTCGCGGCCGCACAACAGGCGTGTCGCGTCGACCCGCGCCCCGCGCGGCCCCGTCTCCTTTTGGCGCTTCGTTAAGCAATCGCCGTCACCCTGCACAGACATCCTCGGGAGATCCAGCGTGCGCGCTCTGTCTTCTTTCGGCCTCTCGCGCCTCGGCGCGTGTGCGGCGCTTGCCGCTGTTCTGGCTGCGACCGCCCCGCAAGCCGCCTCGGCGCGCGACGGCGTCGGCGCCGCGATCCTCGGCGGGGCGGCTGCCGGCGTGCTCGGCGGCGTCGCCGCCGGTGCCATTATCAACGGCGCCCAGGCGGCCCCGCCCCCGCCGGTCTACGTGGCGCCCCCGCCGCGCCGGGTCTATGTCGAGGATCCCGGCGAGACCGTCATCGTCCGCCGCCGCGGCCCGGTCTGCCACTTCGAGCGCCGCAAGGTCTGGCTCGACGACGAGTCCTTCACCTATCGCCGCGTCGAAGTCTGCGAGTAGGCGCCAGGCCTCACTGGGCGGATGGTCGGGGCACCGCACAGCGGTGCCCTTTTTCGGGCCGCCGTCAGCAGCCGGGAAGTACCGCCGGGTCCTTCACCAGGAGCCAGTCCTCCACCACCAGGGCGTCGAGGCCGGTGGTATAGAACATCAGGATCGCGTCCTCCGCCGTGTGGAGGATCGGCTTGCCCATCACGTTGAAGCTGGTGTTGAGCAGGATCGGCACGCCCGTGCGCGCCGCGAAGGCCTCGATCAGCGCCGCATAGGCCGGGTTGCGCGCCCGCGTCACGCTCTGGAGGCGGCCGGTGCCGTCCTCGTGCACCACTGCCGGGACGCGCCCGCGCACGGCCTCGCGCCACACCAGGGTGCGCTCCATGTAGGGGCTGTCCTGGTAGTCCTCGAACCAGTCGGGGCCGGCCTCGGCCAGGATCGAGGGCGCGAAGGGCCGGAACGCCTCCCGGTACTTCACCTTGGCGTTGAGGATTGCCTTGGCGTCGGCCGGGCGCGGATCGGCCAGGATCGAACGGTTGCCGAGCGCCCGGGGCCCGAACTCCGCCCGGCCCTGGACCCAGCCGACGAGGCCCCCGGCCGCCAGGATCTCGGCCGCGGCTTGCGTCACGCCCGCATGGCCGAGGCGCCGCAGGCGCGGCTCGGAGCCCGCCATGCGTTCCAGCGGCTCCGTCGAGACCGTCGAGCCGAGATAGGGGGTGACCGCCGCGCCGGTCCCGGGCCCGGTCCAGTCCGGGTGGTCCTCCGCGAAGGCGAGCCAGGCCGCCCCGACCGCGTTGCCGTCATCGGCCGGGGCCGAGGGCACATGCAGGTGCCGGTAGCCGCTGCGGCCGAGAAGGCGCCCATTGTAGGAGGAGTTGAGGGCGCAGCCGCCCGTCACCACGAGATTCTCGCCCGGGGCGAGCTCTTCGGCCTGCCCCACCAGGGCGTCCATCATCTCGGCGAAGGCGTCCTGCCCGCAGCGGGCGAGATCCGCCCAGCCGCAATCGAGGGCGTCAGTTGGGCGCCGCGCCAGGATCTCGGCGACCACCGCCTGAACGGTCTCCGCATCGGCGAAGCGCAGGCGTCCGCCCTCGATCCGGTAGAGCCGGCGCAGCAGCCCCATCAGGTCGGGATCGGGGCGGCCGTAGGGGGCGAGCCCCATGATCTTCCATTCCTCGCCCTTCGTCTGGTCGAAGCCCGCGAGATCGGTGACGAGGCCGAAGAAGAAGCCGACCGATTCCCGCCCCCGATGGCGCTTCACCTCGGCGATGCGCCCGGCCGCCATCCGGTAGATCGCCGAGGCGCCGGTCTCGCCCATGCCGTCGACGACGAGGCAGGTCGCGTCCCGGAACGGGCTGCCCCAGAGGCCGAAGGCCGCATGCGTGAGGTGATGGGAATAGCGCCTCAGGCCCGCGATGCGGCTTGCGCCCCCATGCGCCCGGTCGAGGCCAAGCAGCGTGCCATAGCCGGCCCGTCCCTGCGCGACGCCGAGTTCCGCGATGAAGGTGCGCTCGGCACGCTCCGGCACGAGGGAGCGGTTGAGGCCCGGCGCATGGGCGGCCAGCGCCTCCAGCCCGAAGGCGCCGGCCGCGGCGGATCGGGCCAGGAAGCTGCTGAAGTCCGGCCCCCAGCTCGTCGCTACCACGAGTTCGGCGCCCGCCGGGAGGAAGCGGCCGAGGAGGCCGGCCATGCGCGGGGCCGAATCCGGTTCGCAGTTCGGCGCGCGCTTGTACTGCAGGTACCGCTCGGTGGCCTCGGCGAAGAGGATCCCGCCATCCGGGCCGATCAGCGCGAGCGCCGGATCGTGGAAGGTGGTCGCGAGGCCGAGATAGTAGCGCATCGGGGCTGCCGCATCGCCGGAAGGGGAGGGGATCCCGCGCGATAACAGGCGCGCGAGCGGCTGTCAGGCCGTGGCATCGTTGCATCGCTGCGGCGCGACGCGCGCCCCGGTGCAGCGGAGGGTTGCGGATTGGGCCGCGGCGAACGAGCCGATATGCTAGCCCTGTCAGGACCGTATGGCCTCGGGCGGCCGCGCGGTTCGGGAGGGGGAGCCCCGGCGGACGGGACGGAGAAGGGCTTTCGGTGCGCGACATCCTGACCGCCCTGGCGGGCCTCGTCATCCTCATCCTGGTCGCGGCGCTCGTCGTGCCGCCTTTCGTCAACTGGGAAGGACAGCGGGCCGCGGTGGATGCGGCGCTCGCCCGGTCCCTCGGCGTCGAGGCGCGCAGCGACGGCCGGCTGGAGATCCGGTTCCTGCCCTCGCCGCGCCTGCGGATCGACCATCTGGTGCTCGGGCGGCCGGGCCGCCCGGCCCTCGATGCCCGTTTCGTCAAGGCCGAGATCGCGCTGACGCCGCTCCTGTCCGGCGAGATCCGCTTCACCGAGACGAAGATCGGCCGCGCCGAGGTGACGGTGCCGGTGACGGAGGGCGGCGCCCTGATCGTGCCGCCGGATTTCGGCGCCGCGCTCGGCGGGCGCGACCTCGCGGTCGAGGATCTGCGGGTGTCGCAGCTGCTCTTCACCACCCTGGTGCCGGCGACCGGGCGCACCGACCAGTTCTACGCCGAATCCGTCCGCCTCGCCGCGCCGCGCCTCGCGGGCCCCTGGCGGGTCGAGGGCGATGCCGGCGCCCTGCCGTTCCGCCTCGTCACCGGCGCCCCCACCGCCGTGGGCGCCGTGCCCGTGAAGGTGACTGCCGGCGGCGACACGGCGCCGAAGCTCGAGATCGACGCCCGCGTCAGCCTCGCGGGCGATCCGGCGCGCGGCTTCGCGCCCGAGGCGACCGGCACCGCCCGGCTCGTCGTCGGCCCGCCCCCGCGCCCCGAGGGCGCCCAGGCGGCCGGTCCGATGACGCCCTTCTCCCTCCAGGGCTCCTTCAAGGCGCGGGGGCGGGTCGCGGCCTTCGAGGGGCTCACGCTCGAGGTCGAAGGGGGCGGCGCACCCTTGCGCCTCAGCGGCCGCGGCACCCTCGATCTGCCGAGCCTGAATGCGGCGCTCGCCCTCGATGCCCGCCGGCTCGACCTCGACGCCTTCCTGGCCTCGCCGTCCGGACAGGCCCTCGTCGCCCGCGGATTCGGGGCCTTCGGTCCGCCGCTCCCGGGGACTATCGCCATCGACCTCTCGGTGGACAGCGCGGCGCTCGCCCTCGGGGAATGGTCGGGCATCTCGACGGCGGCGATCCTGCGGCCCTCCGGCGCCCTGACCCTGCACCGGTTCGAGGCGACAGCCCCGGGCGGCGTCCGCCTCGCCCTCGATGGCGATCTCTCCGGGCCCGGCAGTTTCGCGGGCCGGCTCTCGGTCAAGGCTGCGGCCTCCGACCGCCTCGCCCGCCTCCTCAACCGGCTCGGCCTCGGCAGCCCCCTGCTGCGGCTCCTCGACGGGCGGCCCTTCGAGGCCGCGGCGGACGTCACCGCCGCCCTGCCGGTCCTCTCCCTCCGCAATGCCCGCGTGGCGCTCGGCGAGGCCCGCATCACCGGCAGCGCCCGCTATAGCCCGGCCAGCGGCGACACGGCGCGCCCGCGGCTCGATGCCCAGGTCGTGGCGGACGGGCTCGACCTCGCCGAGCTGCCGCCGATGCGCGGCCTGTTCGAGACGCTGCACGACCACGATCTCGGCCTGACCCTGCGGGCTCGCGACCTGCGCTACGGCGCGGGCGGCCCGCGCACGGGCGAGATCGCCGCGAGCCTGCAATCGGAAGGGCCGGCGCTGCGGGTCGACAGCCTGGAGGTGAAGGGGCTCGCGGGCGCGCAGGCGAGCCTCTCGGGGCGCATCGCCGCGGACGGCTCGGGCCGCATCGCCGGCCGGGTCACCGCGCCGGTGGCGGCACCGCTGATCGACCTCCTGGAGCGCAACCTCGTCGCGGAGGCGCGGCTCGTCCCCGGCTTCCTGCGCGACGGGCCGCTCGCCCTCGACGTCACCCTGGAGCGCGATCCCGGGGCCGTCGAGGCCGGGCGCCTGCGCAGCCACGCGCGGGGCGAGGCGGCCGGCGGCCGGCTCGGCCTCTCCCTGGTGACCAATGCGGGCCGCATCGACAGCCTGGAGGCGCGGCTCGACCGCGTCCGCTCGGGCCTCTGGCTCGGCCGGCCGGACGATCCGGCCCTGGCCATGCCCGCCTCCCTGCGGGTGAGCGGGCGCCGGGGAGGCGATCCCGGCGCGCCGCTCGCGGTCACCCTCGCGGGCGATCTCGCGGGGGCCCGGATCACCACCGCGCGCCCGCTTCTCCTCGACGAGGCTGCCGCTCTGCCGCAGGAGGGCGAGATCGGCGTCGACAGCCCGGACCTGCGCCCGCTCGCGGGCTTCCTCAGCCGCAGCGCGGTGCCCGCCGGCCCGGTGCCGGCCCGGCTGACGGTCGGTCTCGGCCGCGAGGGCGAGGGGCCGCGCTTCGCGCTCGAAGGCACCATCCTCGGCAGCCCCGTGGCGGCGACGCTCCGGTGGTCGGCCGAGGGAGCCCTCTCCGGCACCGCGCGGCTCGACCGGCTCTCGCTGCCCTGGCTCGCCGCGGCGCTGATGCTCGATGTGCCGACCGCGACCGCCGAGACTTGGCCGAGCCGGCGCTTCGGGCCGGCATTGGCGACGGGGCTGCGCGGCAGCATCGCCACGATGGTCCAGCACTTCGATCTCGGGCGCGGGCTCGCGGCCGAGGCGGCCCGGTTCGACCTCGCTCTCGGTCCCGAGGGACTCTCGCTGCGCCGGTTCGACGGCGGGCTGGCGGGAGGGCGGCTCTCCGGCGGCATCACCCTGGCGCGCCAGGGCAACCAGGCCACCGTCTCGGGCGAGGCGTCGCTCAGCGACCTCGCCATCTCGGCGCTCACCGGCGGCGAGGCCGTGCGCGGCCGTCTCTCCGGCCGCCTGCGCTTCGGCGCGGCCGGGGACAGCGTGGCGGCGCTCGTCGGAAACCTCGCCGGGAGCGGCGAAATCGGTCTCTCCGACCTGACCCTGCGCGAGATCGACCCGGTGGCGGTCGAGCGCGCCCTCGCGCGCCTGCTCGCCGAGGAGGATCCGCTGCGCTCAGGGTATGTCGAGCAGGTCGTGTCGGAGGAGTTCGGCCGCGGGCCCTTGCGGATCGCAGGGCCGCTCACGATCCCGGCCGCGCTCGTCGGCGGGGTGCTGCGCACGAGCACCGTCTCCCTCGACTTCGGCCCGTCCGCCTGGAGCGGACTGGTGCAGGTCGACCTGCGGGCGCTGCGCCTCGACGTCCGGGGCACCCTCACGGCCGAGCGGACGCCGCGGGCCTGGACGGCACCGGCGCCGATGCTTGCCCTCGCGCTCGCAGGTCCGTTCGCGCATCCCGCCCGCGAGATCGACGTGACGACCCTCACGACTGCCCTGGCCGCCGTGGTGCTGCAGCGCGAGCTCGACAAGATTGAGACCTTCGAGGCCGACCGCAACGAACGGGCCCGGCGCCAGAGCCGCCTGGAGATGGACCGCTTCCGGGCCGCCGCCGAGGCCGAATGGGCCCGCCGTCAGGCCGAGGAGAAGGCGAAGGCGGAGGAGGCGGCCCGCGCCGCGGAGGAGGCGCACCGCCGGGCTGTGGAGGAGGCACGTCGCCGGGCCGAGGCGGAAGCCGCCAAGGCTCGCGAGATGCAGCCGGCCGAAACCAGCCAGTGATCCGATACCCGGGCGCTCGGTTCAGACCGTATCACCAAGCCTCCGCGGCGCGGAGTTGTGCTCCGCTCCGGCCTGAATTCATCCGGCATCCGATGTATGGCTTTGCCATGCGGATGTCGGTTTTGCTCAGGCGGATGGTTCTCTGCCCTTCCTGGATTTCTCCGTCCTTTCCCGCTCCTTCTTTCCCGGACGACTGCAGCGCCAGCGGAAGGAGATCCGGGACCCAGCACGGTGAGTTGCCGCGAAGCGGCTCCGGTTGCCTCCACCGTGGCTGACAAGCGGGCGCTGCGCGACTTCCTGTGCTGGTCCCGGGTCGCATTCCGCTGCCGCTGCAGTCGTCCGGGAAAGCTGCGCAATCTTTGATCGTCGGCGCCTCAGCATGAGGGCCGTTCTGGCCTCCACGATCGTCTTCCAGAACAGGGATGGGCGGCCTTGGCTCCCTCCGGCCGAGCCGACCCTGATAGATGACGCGGAGGCGCCATGCGGCGTGCCGCATCCTCAGATCGCGAGTTTTCGATCGAGGACCGTTCCCAGCCCGCATTCGGGGATCTCTGATCCGGTCTCCGGACGATCCATTCGGAGATCCGTCTCACGGGCTGGTTTCGGCGGGCCGCCTATTCCAGGCTCAGCGCCACGAAGCGCACCTCGCCCTGCGCGTTCGACACGAGCAGAAGCGCGGACTTGCGGCCCTCCTTCTTGATCTGGTCGATGCGGCGGGTGACGTCCGTGGGAGAGTTCACAGGCTCCTGGCCGACCTCGACGATGATGTCGCCGGGCTGGATGCGCTTGTCGGCGGCGGTCGAGTTCGGATCGACCCGGGTGACGACGACGCCCTTCACGCCGTCCTTGATGTTGAAGCGCCGGCGCACCTCGTCGGAGAGGCCGGACAGGTTGAGGCCCAGCGCTTGGCGGGTGACGTCGGCCTCGGGCTGCGGCCGGTTGAGGGCGGCGGGCTGGGCCTTGTCGTTGTCCTCCAGGCGGCCGAGGGTGACCGGGCGGTTCTGCTCCTGGCCCTTGCGCACCGTGATCACGTCGACGGTCTTGCCGACCGGCGTCGCCGCCACGATGCGGGGCAGGTCGCTCGACGACTTCACGTCGATGCCGTTGAACTTGACGATCACGTCGCCGACCTCGAAGCCGGCGGCCTTGGCCGGGCCCTTCTCGTCGACCCCCGCGATCAGCGCGCCGCGGGCCCCACCCTTGAGGCCGAGCGCCTCCGCGGTGGTGTCGTCGACGTTCTGGATGCGCACGCCGAGCCAGCCGCGCCGGGTCTCGCCGTACTGGCGGAGCTGCTCGATCACCGGCGCGGCCGTCGCGGTCGGGACCGCGAAGCCGATGCCGACCGAGCCGCCGGTGGGCGACAGGATCGCCGTGTTGATGCCGATCACCTCGCCGTCCATGTTGAACAGCGGGCCGCCCGAATTGCCCTTGTTGATGGCCGCGTCGGTCTGGATGTAGTTGTCGTAGGGGCCGGACTCGATGTTGCGGCCCCGCGCCGAGACGATGCCGGCCGAGACCGAGCCGCCGAGGCCGAACGGGTTGCCGATCGCGATCACCCAGTCGCCCGGCCGCATCTTGTCCGAGTCGCCGAGTGGCACCGCCTTGAGCGGGCGGTCCGTGTCGGGCTTCACTCTCAGCACGGCGATGTCGGTCTTGGAATCCTTGCCGACGATCTCCGCCTTCAGCTTGCGGCCGTCATGCAGGATCACCTGGATGTCGTTGGCGTCCCCGATGACGTGGTTGTTGGTCACCACGATGCCCGAAGCGTCGATGATGAAGCCGGAGCCGAGCGAGTTCGACCGGCGCGGCGCCCGCGGCTGGTCGCCCTGACGCCGGTTGAAGAAATCCTCGAACAGGTCCTCGAAGGGGGTGCCCGGGGGCAGCTGCGGCAGGGTCCGGCCACGGGTCTCCACCGTGGTGGAGGCCGAGATGTTCACCACCGCGTCCGTCACCTGCTCGGCGAGGTCGGCGAGCGAGGCGGGCCCCTTCGCGATGGCCGCGCCCGGCAGGATCGCGGTCCCGACCGAGAGCGCGAGGAATGCGCCCGCGAGCGCCGGCAGCCGCCGTTTCGCGAACGCTGGGGATCGGCGCGCGGGCGCGGTCTCGGCAGCAGGCATCGGGAACCTCGTTCGATCGGCTTATGGCGGAGCAATGCTGCCAGATCGGCCGATCTCCGGAAAGCGCGAGCGCGGCCCCTGGCGGACCCCTTAGATCGTGGTCGCCGCGGCCGGATCAAGGGCATCGTGTCTAACGAAGGAGCAGGCGCACCACCCCGACCACGATCACGCCCGCGACCGCCGAGACGACGCCGACGAGGCGCATCCGCTCCGTCGGCGTGTGGGCCGCTTCCAGCATCGCCCGCCGCATGGCGCGCGGAAAGGCTGCGCAGAGCAGACCCTCGATGGCGAGCGCAAGCCCGAGCGCGGCGACGAGGTCGCGCACGGGCTCAAGCCCGCCCACGCGGAGGACACGGCACGGCGCCTCGTCCCTACGGGCCGTTCGCCGGGGCGCCGGGCGCCGCGGCGGCCGGACGGGGTCGTCCCTGCGGGTCGTTGAAGTAGCGGAAGAAGTCCGAGCCGGGGCCGATCACGAGGCGCGTCTCGGTCCCCGTCAGCCCCTTCTCGTAGGCCTGCATCGACCGGTAGAAGGCGAAGAAGTCCGGGTCCTGGCCGAAGGCACTGGCGAGGATGCGGTTGCGGTCGGCGTCGCCCTCGCCGCGCAGCTGGTCGGCCTTCTGGTTCGCCTCGGCGATGAGCACCGTCACGTCGCGGTCGGCCCGCGCCCGGATGGTGGCGGCATCCCGCTCGCCATTCGCCCGCAGGTCCGCCGCCTCCCGCTGGCGCTCGGTCTGCATCCGGCCGTAGACCGCCTGGCTGTTCGCCGCCGGCAGGTCGACCCGGGTGAGCCTGAGGTCGATGATCTCGATGCCGAGATTCTTCGCCTGCCGGTTCACGTCGTCCTGGATGCGGTTCATCAGCGCCTCGCGCTGGGTGCGCACGATGGCGTCCCGCGAGGCGCTGGCGAGCACGTTGCGGGTGGCCGCATTGGTGAAGCTCGACAGGCGCTGGTTGGCCACCGCGATGTTGTTGACCGCCTGGTAGAAGCGCAGCGGGTCGCTGATCTTGTAGCGGGCGAAGGCGTCGACCTCCAGGTTCTGCCGGTCCGCCGAGAGCACGGTCTGCACCGGCAGGTCGAGGTCGAGCAGCCGCTTCTCGAACAGGACCACGGTCTCGAAGAACGGGATCTTGAAGTAGAGGCCCGGCTTGTCGGTGCCGGCCTGGTTCAGGACCGTCCGCACCCGCCCGAACTGCAGTACGAGCGCCTGCTGGGTCTGGCTGACCGTGAAGGCCGAGGCGTAGAGGAGGAGCGCGGCGACCGCCGCGAGGCCGATGATGGCCGTGCGAAGGGCGTTGCCGTTCATCGGGCCGCTCCCTGGGGCTGGGCGCCCGGACGGGCCGCGCCGAACTCGCTGAGCGGCAGGACCGGGATCACCCCCGCGGCGGTGCCGGAGGACGCGCCGGTTCCGGGCTGGTCCACGATCACCTTGTTCACGCCGCCCAGAACCTTCTCCATCGTGTCGAGGAACATGCGTTCCCGGCTGACCGCCGGGGCGAGCTTGTAGGATTCGTAGACCTCGCGGAACCGGGCCGCCTGACCGGTCGCCTCGGCGGTGGCCTGAGCCTTGTAGCCCTCGGCCTGCTGGATCATCTGCGAGGCGCGGCCCTCCGCCTGCGGCACCACGCGGCTCGCATAGGTGCGGGCCTCGTTGCGGGCGCGCTCGGCGTCCTGCTGCGCGGCGTTGACGTCGATGAAGGCCTGGCGGACCTCCTGCGGCGGGCTCACGCCCTGCAGCTGCACCACGTTGATCAGCACGCCCGCCCCATAGGAATCGAGGGCTCTCTGGATGATCTCCTGCACCTCCTGGGCGACGCTGGTCTGCTCGGTGGTCAGGATCGCCTGGATCTTGCGCCGGCCCACCACCTCGCGCATGGCGCTCTCGGCCACGGCCTTGATGGTGCCCTCCGGGTTCTGCAGGTTGAACACGAATTCCTCGGCCTTGGCCGGGTTCACGCGCCACTGCACGTCGAAATCGATGTCGACGATGTTGTCGTCGCCGGTGAGCATCAGGCTCTCTTCCGGCACATCGCGCATGCGCTGCGGGCCGGTGCCGGATCCGGAGCGGTAGCCGATCTGGATGCTGTTGACCTGCCCCACATTCGGCTTGACCACCGCCCCGACAGGGTAGGGGAAGTTGTAGCGCAGGCCCTCGCCGACCTGTCCGGTATAGCGCCCGAACACGGTGTTGATGCCGACCTGGTTGGGCGCGACCGTGTAGAAGCCGGTGAGCAGCCAGAGCGCCGCCACGATCAGCACCGCCAGCACCACGCCGCGGCCGCCGACCGAGCCGCCGCCCGGCATCAGGGTCCGCAGCCGGTCCTGCCCGCGGCGCAGGAGATCCTCCAGATCCGGCGGCTGATTGCCGCCGGACCCGCCGCCCCAGGGGCCGCCACCATTGCCGCCGGGCCGGCCCCAGGGACCTCCCCCGTTGCCGCTCCCGCCGCCGCCGCTCTGATTACTCCAAGGCATGCTTGCCCAATTCCTTTCCCGGCCGGCACGCCTCTCGCTGTCGCGACCCGCGCGGCATCTGAGTTGGTTTCGGAAGCTGTCACCGCTGCGATATCGGCTGGGCTTGGCGCGAAAGCAACCTCTGCCGACCGGGCTACCCTCAGGCTTCGGCTTAAGACCGAGGGGGTTCATCGCCGCACCCATCACCACGGATGGCCGGGCGGGCCTCATACGTTACGCAAAAGCGTCACGAACCGGAAGGCATGCTCGTCGTCGGGCCCGGCCGGGTGCGACTCGCTGGCGACCTCCCGGAAGGCGCCGGGCGGGATCTCCGGGAACAGGGTGTCGCCCTCGGGCGCCGCCTCGACCTCGGTGAGATGCAGGCGGTCGGCCTGGGGGAGCGTCAGGGCGAAGATCTCGGCGCCGCCCGCCACCATGATCTCGTCGGCTCCTTCCGTCCGCGCCAGCACCGCCGGCCAGTCGGCGGCGCTCTCCACGCCGGGGGCCGACCAGCCGGGGTTGCGGGTCATGACGATCACCCGCCGGCCGGGCAGCGGCCGGCCGATCGAGTCCCAGGTCCGGCGGCCCATCACGACCGGCTTTCCCATCGTGAGGGCGCGGAAGTGCCTGAGGTCGCTCCGCAGGCGCCATGCGAGATCGTTGTCGCGGCCGATCACGCGGTTCTTCGCCACGGCGGCGATCAAGGTGATGGTGGGCATGGCGTGGCTCGTGGTGGTCTCGGGCGGGACGGATCCGTCTGCCCCGGTCGTCCGGGACGGGGCCGGCGGGCCTCGAGAGCGGAGTGGACGGAGTCGGTTTCGGTGTTCGAGCTTGCCGCATCGTCTGCGACGAACCGGGATCCGCTTCGTCGCAGACGATGCTCTCCGCTCTCCTAGAGCCGCGCCCGTTTCGGTTGAAACGGCCACGGCTCTAAGCCTTTGATGTGACGCGCTCCCTTGCGCCGAACCGGCATCCACTTCGACGGGGAGCGCTCTAGACCGCCACCGGCGCGCGGATCGCGGGGTGCGGGTCGTAGCCCTCGATCACCACGTCGTCGTACCGGAAGTCGAACAGCGAGCGCACCTCCGGGTTGAGGCGCAGGCGCGGCAGCGGGCGCTCGTCGCGGGCGAGCTGCTGGCGGGCCTGCGCGACGTGGTTGGAGTAGAGATGCGCATCGCCGAGCGTGTGCACGAAATCGCCGGGCTCCAGGTCGAGCACATGCGCCATCATGGCGGTGAGCAGGGCGTAGGAGGCGATGTTGAAGGGCACGCCGAGGAAGGCATCCGCCGAGCGCTGGTAGAGCTGGCAGGAGAGGCGCCTTTCCGCGATGTAGAACTGGAACAGGCAGTGGCAGGGTGCGAGGGCCATGCGGTCGAGATCGGCCGGGTTCCAGGCCGACACGACGAGGCGGCGCGAATCCGGGTTGCGCCGGATCTCGTCGAGCACCCAGGCGATCTGGTCGACGCTGCCCCCGTCGGGCTTCGCCCAGGAGCGCCACTGCCTGCCGTAGACCGGGCCGAGATCGCCGTGCTCGTCCGCCCACTCGTCCCAGATCGTCACGCCGTTCGACTGCAGGTAGGCGACGTTGGTGTCTCCCGCGAGGAACCACAGCAGCTCGTGGATGATCGACTTGAGGTGCAGCCGCTTCGTCGTGACGAGCGGGAAGCCCTCCGCGAGGTCGAAGCGCATCTGGTGGCCGAAGACCGAGAGCGTCCCGGTGCCGGTGCGGTCGTGCTTCGCGACGCCGTCGTCGAGGATGCGCCGGAGCAGGTCGTGATAGGCGCGCATGGCATTCGTCCTCCGAGGGGGCATGGACGATAGCGCATCCGGGCGCCGCCGGCAGCGCCCGTGCGGGTGCTCCCCAGCTTTCAAAGGGGGTGCGCCCCTGGACCGGCCTGGGTCCTCAGGCCCCCTCGAAAGCAAGCATCACCAGCACCAGCGCGCCGTTATTGGCCGCGTGGAGGGCCATGCAGGCGAAGAGGCTGCCGGTATGCACCCGCAGGAGGCCGAGGGCGAGGCCGAGCGGGAGCACGCTCAAGGGGCGGGTCGCGGGGCCGAGCGCATGGCTTAAGGAGAAGAGCCCGGCGCTCAGCAGGACAGTGGTTCCGGGGGCGAGAACGCCCCGGGCGCGGGCGAAGAGGTCGCCCCGGAACAGCAATTCCTCGGCGAGCGGGGCGAGCAGCACGAGCCATGCGACCCAGACCGCGAAAGCGGCGCCGTCAAGGGCCGGCGGCAGCCGGAACACGGCGGCGGGCAGCTCGCCGGATAGGGCCGCGAGCCCCGAGACCCAGCCGATCTGGAAGGCCGGCCAGAGCAGGATCGTGGCGGGCAGGGCCGGGCCGGGCCGGGGCGGCACGAGGCCGAGGGCGGCCGGCCAGGCTCGGCCGTAGCGGGCCCGCGCCCGCCAGATCACCAGCCCGGTGAGGATCGGCAGGGGCGCCACCGCGAAGGTCAGGGCATAGCGGTCGGCCTCGCCGAATCCCGCGAAGGGAAACCCCCAGACCGAGAGGTCGTGCGCCCGCAGCGCCCGGGCCGCGCCCGCCACCAGCGCGAAGGCGAGGAGGCCCGCCGCCGCGAGGAAGAGCGGCGGGCGTAAGGCGAGCCCCGCGACGCGGCACGCCCGGATCCAGGCGCGCATCGGCGGCGGATCGGCCACAGGAGGCAGGGAAGGGCGATCGATGGGCTTCAAAACCGGCGCGCGTGCCTCTATATTCGGTGGGCCGGCCGCGAGGTCGGCTATGGCGATAAACGTTCTTCGCAATAAACCTATCGGACCCGGGGGCGGTACCCGGCGCCTCCACCCAAGCCCAGCCGGCATGAGGCGGGTTGGGCTTCGGCGGGGGCGAAATAGGATCGACGAGGGCGTAAAGGTTGGACTTTCGCTCGGCATGGTTCCGCCGTTATCGGGCCAATGCAATAGTTGCCAACGACAACTATGCTCCGGTGGCGGTGGCCGCGTAAGCGGTCCCCAAAACCAATCAAAGTCCTAGCGGTTAGCATCGCATAGGCGGGGTTCGGAGGCACCTGGCAACAGAAGCCTCCACTTTCCTCCCTCGATGCGCCGATGGATGCGGCACCGGGTAAGCGACCGCCGATGGCAGACGATCTGATTCGCTACGATCTCCTGGTGCAGGACGCCCTGCGCAGCGTGGTGCGCAAGGTTCTCGGCGATGCGGCCCGCGAGGGACTGGCGGGCGAGCATCACTTCTACGTGTCGTTCCGGACCGATTATCCGGGCGTGCGGATCTCGCAGCGCCTGCGCGAGAAATACCCGCAGGACATGACGATCGTCCTGCAGCATCAGTTCTGGGACCTCGGCGTCACCGAGCACGCCTTCGAGGTCGGCCTGTCCTTCTCGGGCGTGCCCGAGCGGCTGCTGGTGCCGTTCGAGGCGGTGACGGGCTTCTTCGATCCCTCCGTCCAGTTCGGCCTGAAGTTCGAGCTCGGCGACGGCCAGGCGGGCGACGAGGCCGCGACTCCGACCGGGGCGGGCCTGCGGGCGATCCGCGGCGCCGGCTCCGAGCCGAGCGAGGCGGCTCCGAAGGTGCCGGCGCTCGCGGGCGTGCCGAAGGTGGTGCCAGGCGCCGACAAGGCCGAGGCGAAGCCCGCCGCCAAGGACGCGGCCAAGGATGCGGCCAAGACGCCGTCGAAGCCCGCGGCCGAGGAGCCCGCGGCGTCCGAGAGCGGCGCTTCCGTGGTGAGCCTCGACGCCTTCCGCAAGAAGAGCTGACTGTCCTTTGCAACGTGCGGGGAACCCCTCTCCCGAGTGGGAGAGGGGTTCCTGTGTGGACTCGTCTCCGAACGGATCAACCGGAAACCGTATTACTCCGGTGGAGCGGCTGCGCGGCGCGTCACCCGCATCCGCAGCCCATCCCGGGGCCGCAGCGTCACCCGGTGCAGCGGCACCACCGGCCCGGCCCCCGGCGAGCGGTCCAGGCGCACGGCCCGCATGAGATGCGCCAGCACCAGCGTCGCCTCCATCAGCGAGAAGCTCATCCCGATGCAGACCCGCGGCCCGGCCCCGAAGGGCAGATAGGCGAAGCGGTCGATGCGCGCGCGGTTCTCCGGCAGGAACCGCTCGGGCACGAAGGCATCCGGATCCTGCCACAGGCGCCGATGCCGGTGCAGGACGTAAGGAGCGATCGTCACCAGCGAGCCGCGCGGGATCTTGATGCGCCCGAGCCGGTCCTCCGCGAGGGCCTGCCGGCTCATCAGCGGCACGGGCGGAAACAGCCGGATCGCCTCCTCCAGCGCGGCCCGCGTGAAGGGGAGGGCCTCGCTGCAGGGCGCCGGATCGCCTGCGAAGGCCGCGTCGATCTCGGCCTCGGCACGCTCGCGCGCCGCCTCGTCCTGCGACAGGCAATAGAGCGTCCAGGTCAGCGCATTGGCGGTGGTCTCGTGGCCCGCCCCGATGAAGGTGACGATGTTCGCCCTCACCTCCAGGTCGGAGAGGCCGCGGCCGGTCTCCGGATCCTGCGCCCGCAGGAGCAGCGTCAGCACGTCGTGCGGCGCCTCGCCCCCGGCGAGCAGGGCCCGGCGGCGCGCGATCAGCTCGTCCACGATCTCGGCGAAGAAGCGCAGGGCCGGCCGCGCCCGGATGCGGCCGATCCGCGGCACCCAATCCGGCAGCCCGAACACGTCGAGGGGATCGATGGGCCCGAGCGCCTCGAAGTAGCTCGTCATCGCGCGCCCGAGCGCTTCGGGCTTCCGCGGCAGCCCGTGCGTGAAGATCGTCCGCTCCAGCACGTCGAGGGTGACGCGGGTCATCTCCAGCGCCACGTCCACCGTCTGGCCGCTGCGCCGGGCGAGCCGCCCGGCGAGGCGGTCGGCGGCCTCGGACATCGGCGCCTGAAACCCCGCCACGTGGCGCGGCGAGAAGATCGGGGCGAGGGTGCGCCGCTGCAGCCGCCATTCCTCGCCTTCGGCCGTGAGCAGCCCGTTGCCGAGCCCCGGCGCCAGCACCCGGCGCTGCAGGTCGTCCTTGCGGTAGTTCGCGGCGTTGTCGACCAGGATGTGCCGGATGGCGGCGGGATCGCTCACCACCGTCACGCGCCCGAGCGCTCCGTCGCCCGCCACGATCAGGTGCTCGAAATGCTCCCGGAACCAGGTCGTGAGCGGGTTCGCCCGCGCGGCGCGCAGGAAGGCGAACAGGTCCATCGGCTCCGTGCGCGGGCGCGGCACGGCCGGCCGGAAGGGGGATTGAGCGGGGCGAGCCGCGACCGCAGCGTCTGACAGAACGGGTCTCCTGTAATGCCGCGGGCGCGCTGGCGCCGATCCGGCATCGCGCAACGCCCGCCTTTGGCTTAAGTAGGCGCCGATTCGAACCGCCAAAGAGGCCATGATGTCGCCGACCGAGAAAGCCACCCGCACGGAATCCGACACGTTCGGGCCGATCGAAGTCCCGGCGGACCGCTACTGGGGCGCGCAGACCCAGCGTTCGATCCAGAATTTCCGCATCGGCACGGAGCGCATGCCGGCGCCGCTCGTCCATGCGCTCGGCCTCGTGAAGCAGGCCGCCGCCCTCGTGAACCGCGACCTCGGCGTGCTGGAGCCGCTTCTCGCCGACGCCATCGCGGCGGCCGCGGCCGAGGTCGTCGAGGGCCGCCACGACGGCGAATTCCCGCTGGTGGTCTGGCAGACCGGGTCGGGCACCCAGTCGAACATGAATGCCAACGAGGTGATCGCGAGCCTCGCCAACGAGCGGCTCGGCGGCCAGCGCGGCGGCAAGTCGCCCGTGCACCCGAACGACCACGTCAATCGCGGCCAATCCTCCAACGACACCTTCCCGACCGCGATGCACATCGCGGTGGCCCGCGAGATCAACGACCGGCTGATGCCGGCCCTGCAGCACCTGTACGCCGCCCTCGACGCCAAGGCCCGGGAATTCGCCGAGATCGTCAAGATCGGCCGCACGCACCTGCAGGACGCCACGCCGGTCACGCTCGGCCAGGAATTCTCAGGGTATGCCGCGCAGGTGGCCCTCGGCGGCTCGCGGGTCGGCGCGACGCTGCCCGGCGTGCTGGCGCTGGCCCAGGGCGGCACCGCGGTCGGCACCGGCCTCAACGCCCATCCGGAATTCGCCACGCGCTTCGCCGCCAAGGTGGCGGAGCTGACCGGGCTGCCCTTCACCTCGGCCGACAACAAGTTCGAGGCCCTGGCCAGCCACGACGCCCTGGTCTTCGCGCAGGGCGCGCTCACCAGCCTCGCGAGCGGTCTGTTCAAGATCGCCAACGACATCCGCCTGATGGGGTCCGGCCCCCGCTCGGGCCTCGGCGAGATCTCGCTGCCCGAGAACGAGCCCGGCTCCTCGATTATGCCCGGCAAGGTCAACCCGACCCAGGCGGAGGCCATGACCATGGTCTGCGCCCAGGTGATCGGCAACGGCACGACCGTGTCGGTGGCCGGCAGCCAGGGCCATTTCGAGCTCAACGTTTTCAAGCCGGTCATCGCCAACGCGGTGCTGCAGTCGGTGCGGCTCCTCGCCGACGCGGCGGTGAGCTTCGCCGATAACTGCGTCGTCGGCATCAAGCCGAATCACGACCGCATCGCCGACCTGATGAGCCGCTCGCTCATGCTGGTGACGGCGCTGGCGCCGACGATCGGCTACGACAAGGCCGCCGAGATCGCCAAGACCGCACACAAGAACGGCACCACACTCAAGGAGGAGGCGCTGCGGCTCGGCTACGTCACGGCCGAGCAGTTCGATGCCGTGGTGCGGCCGGAGACGATGCTGGCGCCCAGCGCGGAGTAGGCCCATGGCCGAGATCGTCAACCTGCGCCAGGCCCGCAAGGCCAAGGCACGGCAGGCCAAGGAGGCGGCGGCGGCCGAGAACCGGGCCGCCTTCGGCCGGCCCAGGAAGACCAGGACCCTGGCGGAGGCGAGGCAGGCGATCGAGACTGCGCGCCACGAGGGCCACCGCCTCGAGGGATCCGGCCCGTCCGAATGACCGGCGCGCCCGAGGGGCTGCGCAAGCGCTCCGTGATGATCGCCGGCCACCGCACCAGCGTCTCGCTGGAGGGACCCTTCTGGGAGGCCCTCCAGCAGCTCGCCGCTGCGCGCGGGCTCTCGGTCCAGGCCCTGATCGGCCGGATCGATGCCGGCCGGGCCGAGCAGAACCTGTCCTCGGCGATCCGGGTCTTCGTTCTGCGCGAGGTGCAGGCCGCGCAGACCGCAGAACCCCTCTCCCGAGTGGGAGAGGGGCAGGGGTGAGGGTGGAGACGGTGCTAGCCAAGAAGCCTGAACCGTGCCGCTAACCCGCGGAACGCTCAGTGCTTTGTTCTGACGCGTAGCACCCTCACGCGCGATCTTCGATCGCCAGCCCCTCTTCCACTCGGGAGAGGGGTTCCGGTGCTGCCCGCGGCTCGCCCTGAAAGCCTCAGCCGCGCGCCGGAAAGGCCTCCTCGAACCGCGCCGCCTCGCCGCGCGCGGGTGCATCGAGGCTCCCTTCCCACATCACCACATGCCCGCGCACCACCGTGCCGATGGGCCAGCCCGTCACGGTCGTCCCGTCATAGGGCGTCCAGCCGCAGCGGGAGGCGATCCAGGCATCCGTGATGGTCTCCCGCCGCTTCAGGTCGACCACCGTCACGTCCGCGTCGTAGCCTATCGCGAGGCGCCCCTTGCGGGCGAGCCCGAAGGCGCGTTTGGGGCCGGCGCTGGTGAGGTCGACGAGGCGCGCCAGGCTCAGCCGGCCCGCCGCCACGTGGTCGAGCATGATCGGCACCAGGGTCTGCACGCCGGTCATGCCGGAGGGCGAGTCCGGATAGGGCTTCGCCTTCTCCTCCCGCGTATGGGGCGCGTGGTCGGAGCCGAGCACGTCGGCGACGCCCTGCGACAGCCCCCACCACAGCCCGTCGCGGTGGGCGGCGTCGCGCACCGGCGGGTTCATCTGCACCAGCGTGCCGAGGCGCCGATAGGCTTCCGTCCCGTCGAGGGTCAGGTGGTGGGGCGTCACCTCCACCGTCGCCACGTCCTTGTGGGCGGCGAGGAAGCGCATCTCCTCCGCGGTCGAGATGTGCAGCACGTGGATGCGCGCGCCGGTCTCGCGGGCGATGCGCACCAGCCGCTCCGTCGCCTTCAGGGCCGCCTCGGGCGAGCGCCAGACCGGATGCGAGGAGGGATCGCCCGGCACCCGCAGGCCCTTGCGCTCGCGCAGCATCGCCTCGTCCTCCGCATGGAAGGCCGCGCGGCGGCGGATGCGCTTCAGGATCTCGGCGAGGCCCGCATCGTCCTCGACGAGGAGCGAGCCCGTCGAGGAGCCGATGAACACCTTGATGCCCGCCGCACCCGGCAGACGCTCGAGCTCCGCGACCTCGGCCGCATTCTCGTGCGTGCCCCCGACCCAGAAGGCGAAGTCGCAATGCATGCGGTGATGGGCGCGGCGGACCTTGTCGGCGAGCGTCTCGGGACTCGTGGTCTGCGGGTTGGTGTTCGGCATCTCGAACACCGTGGTGACGCCGCCCATCACGGCCGCGCGCGAGCCCGTCTCCAGATCCTCCTTGTGGTCGAGCCCCGGCTCGCGGAAGTGGACCTGGCTGTCGATGATTCCGGGCAGCAGGTGGAGGCCCCCGCAATCCTGCACCCGGCCGGCCGAGGCCCGCGAGAGGTCGCCGATGGCGGCGATGCGGCCGTCCCGCACGCCGAGATCGGCCGGGCCGATCCCGTCGTGGTTCACGACGGTGCCGCCGCGCAGGAGGAGGTCGAAACTCTGGCTCATGGCGGCATTCCCTTGGCAAGGGCCACGCTCGGCGCAAGGCCGATTGAGAGCGGCCGACCGGCGGCTTATGTCAGCCCCGCCGGAGGTTCAAGCCGGGCCGTCCGGACGAGAAGGATCTTGGTGCCGATGCCCATCGCTTCCCTGACGGACCGCGCCGTCCTGGCCCTGACCGGAGACGACGCGCCCGGGTTTCTCCAGGGCCTCATCACCTGCAACGTCGAAACCTTGCCGCCCGACGAGGCGCGGCTCGGGGCGCTGCTGGCACCGCAGGGAAAAATCCTGTTCGACTTCCTGCTCAGCCGCGCCGGGGACGGCTTCCATCTCGATGCGCCGCGTGCCGTGCTGCCGGACCTGATGCGGCGGCTCACGCTCTATCGGCTGCGTGCCAGGGTTGCGTTCGCGCAGACGCCGCTTCGGGTCTTCGCCGCCTGGGGCGCGGAGCCGGAGGGGTCCTGGCTGCGGGATGGGCGCCTGCCGGCGCTCGGCTGGCGGCTCTACGCGCCCGAGGGGGGAGAGCCGGCCGTCGATGCCACGCCGGAGGCGTTCCAGGCGCACCGGATCGCCCTCGGAGTGCCGGAGAGCGGCGCCGATTTCGCCCTGGGCGACGCCTTTCCGCACGAGGCGCTGATGGACCAGCTCGGCGGCGTCGATTTCCGCAAGGGCTGCTACGTGGGCCAGGAGGTGGTGTCGCGCATGCAGCATCGCGGCACCGCGCGGACCCGCGTCGTGCCGCTGCTGTATCCGGGCGCCGCCGTCCCGGCCGGAACGCCGGTCACGGCCGGCGCCCGCGCGCTCGGGCAGACCGGGAGCGCCGCGGGCGACCGGGGCCTCGGGCTGCTGCGCCTCGACCGCCTGGCGGATGCCGTCGCGGCCGGCGAGAGGGTCGAGGCGGGCGGGCTCTCCGTGCGGGTGGCGAAGCCGGATTTCGTGACCTTCGAGGTTCCGGGCGCGGCGTGAAGAACCCGTGAAGCGCGGGAACCGCGGGATCCCCTCTCCCGTGCGGGAGAGGGGCAGGCGATCGAAGATCGCGCGTGAGGGTCCAGGTGGTTCAGCAAGACGACGGAGCCGTCCCGCTGCCAGCACCACCGTCTCGGTTTTATTCTGAAGGGTCCGGAACCCTCACCCCTGCCCCTCTCCCGCACGGGAGAGGGGATCCCGCGGTTCCGGCAGGACCCACACTTCTTTCGGCGGCCGCAGGTTCACGGCCGGCGCCACGCCCCCTACCGCGGCCGGCCGATGATGCTCGGCGTGACCGGCGGAGGGGGCAGGGTCTCGTTGCGCCGGATCTGGCCCTGCAGCTGGTTCGTCTCGAAGCGGTTCTGCTGCTGGATGTCGCGCAGGTCACTGCGCGTGTTCATCGAGTTGTTGAGGCCCTCGACCGTGCGCTCGGCGCGGCTCGTCGTGCGTTGGCTCTGGGCGAGGGCGGGGCCCGCCGCGATGGCGGCGGCAAGGATCAGAAGGGCGCGGGCAGGCATGGGAACTCCGGCGGGCAGAAGGCTTACCATCATCAGATGGGGACGCTCCGGGCCGCCGCCAGGTTCCTGCGCCGGCAGCCCTGCGGCTCTCCGCCACTGGCCCGCGAACCCTCGACGCCGTTCGCGTTTTGGTCCAGTGATGGCGCCATGACTCGCGAAGCCGCCGGGGCCGAGGCGCCCGTCCCCACTTCGATCGCCGCCCGCGCCCGGGCCGCCGTGGCGCCCCCGAGCGCAGCCTATCTCGAAGGACTGAACGCGGAGCAGCGTCGCGCCGTGGAGGCGACGGAGGGGCCCGTCCTCGTGCTGGCGGGCGCGGGGACCGGCAAGACGCGGGTGCTCACCACCCGCATCGCGCATCTGATCGCCATCGGCCGCGCCCGGCCCTTCGACATCCTGGCCGTGACCTTCACCAACAAGGCCGCCCGGGAGATGAAGGAGCGCATCGGCGCGCTGATCGGCTCGGCCGGCGAGGGCATGCCCTGGCTCGGCACCTTCCACGCCATCGGCACCAAGATCCTGCGCCGTCATGCGGAGCTGGTCGGTCTCAAGTCCGACTTCACCATCCTCGGCACCGACGACCAGCTCCGCCTGCTCAAGCAGGTGATCGAGGCCGCCAATGTCGACGAGAAGCGCTGGCCCGCCCGCAGCCTCGCCCAGGCGATCGATGGCTGGAAGAACCGCGGCCTGTCCCCCGAGCAGGTGCCGGCCGGCGAGGCGGGCGCCTTCGGCTTCGGCAAGGGCGGGAAGCTCTACGCCGCCTACCAGGAGCGGCTCGCCACCCTCAACGCCGTCGATTTCGGCGACCTGCTGCTCCTGTGCCTCAGGCTGTGGCGCGAGAACCCGGACGTGCTGACGGGATACCAGGACCGCTTCCGCTACATCCTCGTCGACGAGTACCAGGACACCAACGTCGCGCAGTATCTCTGGCTGCGGCTGCTCGCGCAGGGGCGCCGCAACGTCTGCTGCGTGGGCGATGACGACCAGTCGATCTATGGCTGGCGCGGGGCCGAGGTCGACAACATCCTGCGCTTCGAGCACGACTTCCCGGGAGCCGTAGTGGTGCGGCTGGAGCGCAACTACCGCTCCACGGGCCACATCCTGGCCGCGGCCTCGACGCTGATTGCCCGCAACGAGGGCCGGCTCGGCAAGACGCTGCGCACCGAGGAGGGGGCCGGCGAGCGCGTCACCGTGACGGGGGCCTGGGATTCGGAGGAGGAGGCGCGGCTCCTCGGCGAGACCATCGAGGGCCTGCAGGCCAGGGGCCACGCCCTGTCGCAGATCGCCGTGCTGGTGCGGATCTCCGCGCAGATGCGCGAGATCGAGGACCGCTTCGTCCAGCTCGGCCTGCCCTACCGCGTCATCGGCGGCCCCCGCTTCTACGAGCGGGCGGAGGTGCGCGACGCGCTTGCCTATCTGCGCCTCACCGCCAACCCGGCCGACGACCTCGCCTTCGAGCGGATCATCAACACGCCCAAGCGCGGCCTCGGCGACGCGACCCTGCAGGCGCTCCACAGCCTGTCGCGGCGGCAATCCGTGCCGCTTCTTCATGCAGCCTGCCTCATCGTCGAGACGGAGGAGCTGAAGCCCAAGCCCCGCTCCACCCTGCGCGCCCTCCTGCAGAGCTTTTCGCGATGGGCCAAGCTCCTGGAGATCCAGCCCCACGCGGAGGTCGCCCAGACCATCCTGGAGGAATCCGGCTACACCGAGATGTGGCAGAAGGAGCGCACCGCCGATGCGGCGGGCCGCCTGGAGAACCTGAAGGAGCTGGTGCGCTCCCTCGAAGAATTTCCCGACCTGCCGGCCTTCCTGGAGCACATCGCCCTGGTGATGGATGCGAGCGAGGCCGAGGGCGGGGAGCGCGTGAGCCTGATGACGCTCCACGCCGCCAAGGGGCTCGAATTCGACACGGTCTTCCTGCCGGGCTGGGAGGACGGGCTGTTTCCCAACCAGCGCGCCATCGACGAGAGCGGCCGGGCGGGGCTGGAGGAGGAGCGGCGCCTCGCCCATGTGGGCCTCACGCGGGCCCGCAGGCGTGCCAAGATCTCCTTCGCGGTGAACCGCCGCATCCACGGCCTGTGGTCCTCGACGATCCCGAGCCGGTTCGTCGACGAGTTGCCGGAGAGCAGCGTCGAGGTGATCGAGGCACCGGCGAGCTTCTCCTACGGCCCCTCGCGCTTCGACCGGCAGCCGACGCCCTTCGGCTCCTCCTATGCGACGCCCGGCTGGCAGCGCGCGCAGGCGAACACCGCTGGTCAGGACCGGTTCGGCGGCGGTGCGCGGAGCAGCCGCAGCGGGCCGAAACAGATCGAGGGCACGCTGGTGGCCAAATCCACCGGGACGGCGTCGGATTACGCAACCGGAGCGCGCGTCTTCCACACGAAATTCGGGCCGGGCTCCGTGGCGGCGGTCGACGGCAACAAGCTCACCGTTGACTTCGACAAGGCCGGCCGGAAGATGGTTCTCGACAGTTTCGTCCAGCCGGCCTGAGCCGGCTCGGGCCTCCTGTCTCCGCGTCGTGGCAGCGGAGGTCGCGATCGTGAGGGTGTCGTCATCCGGGCCGGGCACCGCGCAAGGGTCCACGGCTCGCCTTTGGGACGCTCCCCGGTCGCCATCGCTGTGTGTTTTGAGACACAGCCGCTCAGCTAATCTTGGCAACTGCGAAAAGCGCCTTGTGCGCTGCGGCGCGGGAATTGCTGGTCGACCCGTGTCGGCATACCGTTACGGGAGGCGCAAGCGGACTTGTCCACCGCTGGCGTCGATCAGATGTGGAACTCGTACGAACCCACGGATTTGAGTCGTTGAACGGCACTGAAGGAGGTCTGGGGACACAGGAGGGCACACGATACAGCGGCACCGCAAGTCCAGTGGGAGTGTTGATCTATGAAGAGACGACGCGCACGACTTGAACTGGTCGATGACCGCCCGATCCGGATGTCTCGTACCCGGTTCGAGGAGGAGCGTAATCCGCCGCCGATCCAACCCATGACGGCCCGTCAGGCCGAATATCTCGAAGCCCTCGGTTCCCATTCGCAAGTGATCGTTCTCGGGCCGGCCGGCACCGGCAAGACCTACATCGCCGGCACCCGCGCCGCCGACCTCCTGCGGCAGCGCCGCATCGCCAAGGTGGTGATCACGCGGCCCAACGTCCCCTCCGGCCGCTCCCTCGGCTACTTTCCCGGTACCCTCGACGAGAAGATCGCCCCCTGGGTCGCTCCCCTCACGGAAGCGATGAAGGAACGCATGGGAGCGGGCGCCTTCGACATCGCGCTCAAGGCCGGCGACATCGAGATCGTGCCCTTCGAGGTCATGCGCGGCCGCACCTTCAAGAACTGCCTCGTGATCCTCGACGAGGCCCAGAACACCACCCCGTCCGAGATCAAGATGTTCCTGACCCGCATCGGCGACGATTGCCAGGTCATCATCAACGGCGACGTGTCCCAGACGGACCTGCGGGAGACCTCGGGCCTCAGGACCGTGATCCATCTCGTGAAGAGCCGGCTGATGCCGATCCCGATCGTGGAGTTCGGGCTTGAGGACATCGTCCGCTCAGGCATCTGCGCCGAATGGGTGAGGGCCTTCGAGGAGGCGCGGCTCTGAAGCGGGGGGCGGTCATCCTCTCTTTCGTGCGGAGAGGGGATGCCGGCCCTGACCGATGAAACCGGCTGACTGAGCGCTTCCGCACCCTGTCACCGGCCCCGTATGCTGAGGAGCGCGGCCGCTTCCACGCGTCTCAGGGTCGATTGAGACTGCGTCAGCCCACGCGACGATGTCCGCTTTCCCGGGCGCATGCAGCGTCAGCGGAACGCGACCCGGGACCCAGCAGAAGACGTCGCGCAGCGACCGCTTTCAGCGACAGTGCTGGCATGCGGAGCCGCTTCGCGGCACGCCCTCGTGCTGGTCCCGGATCTCCTTCCGCTGCCGCTGCAGACGTCCGGGAAAGCATCTGTGTTTGGCGTCAAGCCTGTTGGGGCTGATTTGGCGTCCAGAGGCGGTCCTGAGCGATGAGGCTGTTGGCCAGCACGGCGAGCTTGCGGGCCACGGCGATGATGGCGCACTTTGGCTTCTTGCCGTTGGCGATCAGGCGTTCGTGGAAGGCTTTCAGGCCGGCGTTGTGGCGGGCGGCCGAGAGCGCCGCGAGGTAGAGGACGCGGCGCACGGGCGGGCGGCCGCCCCAGATGACCCGCACGCCCTGGCGCGCGCCGGAATCGTCGGCGACCGGCGCCAGGCCCGCCAGCAGGCCGATCTGCCGGCTGCTGCAGGTGCCCAGCTCGGCCAGGCTGGCCACCAGGGTGGCCGCGATCGTGTCCCCGATCGAGGGGATCGAGACCAGGATGGCATGCCGCCGGGCCAGTCCGGGATCGGCCGCGATGAGCCGGCGGATCTCGCCGGCAAGGGCCTCGATGTCCGCGGCGATCCTGGCCAGACGGTCCTGGAGCTGGCGGATCAGGAACGGGCTTGCGGCCGCGGCCAGCTGGTTCTTGAGGGCGGTTTGTTCGGCCACGGCGCTGTCGCGGGCCGCGACCAGTTCCTGGAGCGCTTCGAGCGCGTCCGAGGCCGGCGGGCGCTGCGGGGGGGCCATCACCGCGGCAAACTGCGCCAGCACGCGGGCATCGAGCCGATCGGTCTTGGCCCAGATGCCTTGCGCCTTGGCGAACATGCGCACCCGAAACGGATCGACGACGGCGACCGGCAGGCCCGAGGCATGCAGGCTGCGGCGGGTCTGGCGGTGCCACTTGCCGGTGGCCTCGACCACGACCAGCCCCAGAGCAAAGCGCCCAAGCCAGCGCTTGAGCTGCCGGATGCCGACCTCGGTATTGGCGAACCGCTGGGCTTGGCCGGAGGGGAGGACGTGGACGTCGAGCCAGCTCTTGCTGACGTCGATCCCCACGCTAGACTTGCCCGCGGTCTCTTGTTTGGACACTTCCTTGCCTTGCATACGGGACTTGCTCCCCAGCATCTGTTCAGGACAAGAGCCAGAGGGCGGCCGGATCCTGCTTTCCCACGGTGCCAATCCTAGAGGGAGATCGATCCCGGCCGCCCGCGTCGCGGCCGGTGGCCACCGGCCGCGACGCACCTCACAGCTTGGTGCGCTGGTCGGCCCGTCAAACATGCAAGAGGGTGCGCGAAGGGGCGGAGACCGTCTCACCGCGCCCCCTTGAGCGAAGCCGACATCCGCATGGCGACGCCAGCAACCGGATTTCACGAGTTCACTACCGGCCGAACCGACCGGGGCGGATGACACCACGGCTTCCGCGCAGGTCAGTCTCGATTGGGGAGCGCAGCGGCTTCCACGCACGGTGTCCGGGACGGGGATAAGCCTCTGTCATCGATCGACGCGCCGACGACGGTCTCCGCCATGCTCTCGACCGGCTGGCACACATCAACCCACTCCGCCTCTACGAGGGCGGCCATCCGCTCGGGGGAGAGCCGCACGGAGCTGTGCGTGGAGCCTGCCGCCGGGACGACCTCGTCGAAGGCGCGCAGCGACACGTCGCAATAGACCGGCAGCGGCGCCGGCAGGCCGAAGGGGCAGACGCCGCCGACCGGATGGCTGGTCGCGCGCTCGGTCTCCTCGGCATCGAGCATCCGCCCGCGCCCGCCAAAGGCAGCCTTCATCTTGCGGTTGTCGAGACGCGCGTCGCCGCGCGTCACGACGAGGAGCACGTGCTCGCCGACCCGCAGCGCCAGGGTCTTGGCGATGCGGCCCGGCTCGACGCCGTGCGCTGCCGCCGCGAGGGTGACCGTCGCCGAACTCGCCTTGGTCTCGATCACCTGCAGGTCGGGCGCGCGCTCGGCCAGGAAGGCGCGCACGGAAGCGAGGCTCATGGGCGCGGGCTCAGTGCCGGGGAACGGGGTTGACCGTATAGGCACCGCTGCGGATGCGGTCGGGGAAGCCTTCCGCATAGCGCGCGGTCGCCTCCTCGCCGTAGGTCTGCACCAACTCCTGGAAGGCCGCGAAGAGCGCGGCCTGAGCCATGCAGTCGCCGTCGATGCCGTCGAGGCAACCCTCGGCGAAGGCTTCCGACACGTAGGTCAGAGCGGCGCGCTTCGCTTCCTGGTCCGAGAGGTCAGGGGGAAGAAAGGAGTCAGAATCCGACATCGGCTGAATTGATTCGGGCGTCCGGCGCGGGTCTCAGATGGCCTTAAGTCATAGGATCGGGCCGCGGCCCGGGCCAGCGAGGAATTGCGAAGAGGTTAACGCGCGCGGCTCAAAGCCGCGCATCGCGGCAGGCGGGCCACAGGTGTGGCGGCCGGGCGACAGAGGTGGGCCGGCCCGCCGCGCCGCGCGATCCTGACGTGACGGCGGGCCGCTGGAAATCGGAGCGAAGGCGCGCCATGTAAAAGGCGGCGATCCGCGCGAGAGCGCCGCTCCCGGCCCGACCCTTCGCCGGGCCTCGACCCGCACTCCCGGCGCTGGGCCGGCGAGGGGTCTTTCGATCCGCATCTGGCCCCGACAGCCCGTGCCCGGCGCCGCCCCGCCACCCCTCATGGCCGGCCGCGCCTTGCTCCATGACGAGAGACGAAGCCCATGTTGCGTTCCAAGCAGAAGCCCAAGCCGCAGGAGACCGGCTTCATCCTGTTCGATGTCTACTACGAGGACGGGTCCCGGCGCTCGAACCGCCGTGTGCCCCGCGCGGCTCTCAACGGCCTCGACGGCGATGCGCCGGCGCGGCAGATCATCGAGGAGCAGGGATCGGGAGATCGCCGCGAAGTCCGGCCGTCCGCCGCTCGCCATCGCCAAGCTGGTGCGGTCGGCGACCTGACCCGCCGCAAGGCCGCCCCGCGCCGTCCGCCGGGAGGCTGCCGGACGATTCCTGGCGGCCCCGGGCCAGTGGCTCTCAGGTCTTGATGTGACGCGCTCTCTTGCGCCGAACCGGCCTCCACTTCAGCGGGGAGCGCTTGAGCGGCGCAGGGTCAGGCGTGGGTGTCGGCCGCGAACACCCAGTCGGACAGCCTGGTCGGCAGCGCGAGGCGGCGCAGGTCCAGCCCGCAGGAGGGTTTGTAGGTTTCCCCGTGGATCAGCCGGTCGAGGGCCGTCTCCGCACTGTCGAAGCAGCCCAGCGGCTCGCGCTCGTAGAACAGGACGACCCGGTCCCGTCCCGCCCATCGGGTCATCGCGATCCGGAACTCGCCCTGCGCGGTCTCGCAGAACCAATACCCGCTCATGGCGCGCCTTCCTCCTGTGACATCCCCGGTCGACGCCGCGGGCCGCCAGGGCCGTCTTGCGCGCCGATCGGGCTCTTGTGGCTTTATCTTGTTGTTGTTGATCGCATATCGCGTCGTACCCTGGAGGGCAATCGCCGCGCCGGCGAGGGTGCACTCACGCGAAGCGGGATCCGGCCCCCGCTCCCCGCGGGCGTGAGACCGCCGCCAGCACGACGCCCGGACTTCCGTCGCCCGCGGGCGTCGGCTAAGGATGCCGGGCGGAGGCAGCTTTCCTTTCGCATTTCACGGCCCGGCAGGCCGTCCCGCGGCAGCATGCGTTGGTGAACCATGGCGGATACGAACCGGGCTCAGGTCGAGGATTACGAGCAGGCCGCAGGCCCGAGGACCGGGCTTTTGGCGGGCAAGCGCGGCCTCGTGCTGGGGGTCGCCAATAACCGCTCGATCGCCTGGGGGATCGCCCGCAGCGCCCGGCAGCACGGGGCCGACCTCGCTTTCACCTATCAGGGCGAGGCCCTGAGGAAGCGGGTCGAGCCGCTGGCCAGGGAACTCGACGCGGCGGTGGTCGGCCATTGCGACGTCACCGACCCGGCCTCGATCGACGCGGTCTTTGCCGAGGCGGGCCGCCATTTCGGCGGCGGCCTCGATTTCGTCGTCCACTGCATTGCCTTCTCGGACAAGGACGAGCTGACCGGCCGCTACATCGAGACCAGCGAGGCGAACTTCACCAAGTCGCTCCTCATCTCCTGCTACTCGTTCACGGCGATCGCCCAGCGGGCCGAGAAGCTGATGAAGGACGGCGGCTCGCTGCTCACCCTGACCTATTACGGTGCCGAGAAGTGGATGCCCCACTACAACGTGATGGGCGTCGCCAAGGCCGCGCTGGAAGCCTCCGTGCGCTATCTCGCGGCCGATCTCGGCCCCTCGAAGATCCGGGTCAACGCCATCTCGGCCGGCCCGATCAAGACGCTGGCCGCCTCCGGCATCGGCGATTTCCGCTACATCCTGAAGTGGAACGAATACAACGCGCCGCTGCGCCGGACGGTGACCATCGAGGAGGTGGGCGAGACGGCCTCCTACCTCGTCTCCGACATGTCGCGGGGCATGACCGGCGAGATCCTGCACGTCGATGCGGGCTACCACGTCGTCGGCATGAAGAATCCCGAGGCGCCCGACCTGAGCAAGGAGTGACGGCGGGCTTGGCCTCGGCGGGGCTTGAGGTCAGTATGCGGCTCTGATGCTCTGAGCGCCGCGGGAAGCCCGCCATGACCACAGCCAAAGTCGCCATGCTGACCGCCGGGGGCCTCGCGCCCTGCCTCTCGGCGGCGGTCGGCGGCCTGATCGGCCGCTACACCGACCTTGCCCCCGAGATCGAGATCATCGGCTACCGCAGCGGCTATTGGGGCCTCCTCAAGGGTGAGGCGCTGGCGGTGACGCCTGCGGTGCGGGCGCAGGCCGGCACGCTGCTCCGTCATGGTGGCTCGCCGCTGGGCAACAGCCGGGTGAAGCTCACCAACGTCAAGGACTGCGTGAAGCGCGGCCTCGTGCGCGAGGGCGAGGACCCCCTGAAGGTGGCGGCCGAGCAACTGGCCCGGGACGGCATCACGATCCTGCACACGATCGGCGGCGACGACACCAACAGCACGGCCGCCGAGCTTGCCGCCTACCTGGACCGGAACGGCTACCGGCTCACGGTGGTGGGGCTGCCGAAGACCATCGACAACGACGTGGTGCCGATCCGCCAGTCGCTCGGCGCCTGGACGGCCGCCGAGCAGGGCGCCCTGTTCTTCGAGAACATCGCCAACGAGCAGAGCGCCAACCCGCGCATGCTCCTCGTCCACGAGGTGATGGGCCGCAATTGCGGCTGGCTCACCGCCGCCACGGCCCGCGCCTATCGCGAGCGCTTCTCCCGCCAGACCTTCCTGCCGGATTTCAACCTCACCGCCGCCCACAAGGACATCGATGCGGTCTACGTGCCGGAGGTCGAGATCGACCTCGACCGCGAGGCCGAGCGCCTGCGGGCGCGGCTTGCGGCGAAGGATTGCGTGACGATCTTCCTCAGCGAGGGTGCCGGCCTCGACGCGATCGTCGCCGAGATCGAGGGGCGCGGCGAGGTGCTCGGGCGCGATGCCTTCGGTCACGTCAAGATCGACACGGTCCATGTCGGCCAATGGTTCGCCGACCGCTTCGGCCCACGGCTCGGCGTCGAGAAGACGCTCGTCCAGAAATCCGGCCACTTCTCCCGCTCGGCCGCCCCCAATGCCGAGGACCTCCACCTGATCCAGGGCATGGTCGACCTCGCGGTCGATTGCGCGCTCCGGGGCGTGTCGGGCGTCATCGGGCACGACGAGGAGCACGGGGGACGCCTGCGCGCCATCGAGTTCGCGCGCATCCGCGGCGGCAAGGCGTTCGACCCCGCCACCCCCTGGTTCACGGATCTCCTCGACGCGATCGGGCAGCCGCACGCCTAAACAGAAGCTGACGTGCGTGGAATCCGCCCGGCACCTCAGCATGAGGACCGGTGGGGCTGCCATCAGGGGGCGCCCATGCGGCCGGGTTCATCCGCCAGGGACGGCCAGCCGGTGGTATGACGGCTACTCCGCCGCCACCGGCAGGGGCGCCCGGTCGGCGAGGCCCTCCAGGGCCGCGGGCCGCGGTCCCCCGGTCGCCCAGTCGAGCAGCTCCACCGTGTGGACGATCGGGATCTCGGTCCCTTTCCCGATCTGCGTCACGCAGCCGATATTGCCGGTGGCGATCAGGTCGGGATGCACCCGCTCGATATTGGCGACCTTGCGGGCGCGCAGTGCAGCGGCGAGCTCGGGCTGCAGGATGTTGTAGGTGCCGGCCGAGCCGCAGCAGATATGCCCCTCCGGCACGTCCTTGACGGTGAAGCCCGCCCGCTTGAGGAGCGC
Organism: Methylobacterium nodulans ORS 2060; assembly: GCF_000022085.1. NCBI lineage: Bacteria > Pseudomonadati > Pseudomonadota > Alphaproteobacteria > Hyphomicrobiales > Methylobacteriaceae > Methylobacterium > Methylobacterium nodulans. The sequence goes on along the minus strand of NC_011894.1, from coordinate 745,202 downwards.
CTTCGGCTCGGTGCGGATGCCCTGGCCGTGCTGCATCGAGCAGGCGGAGTGATAGGCCACCACGAGGTCGGTCTCGATCACCGGCTCCAGCAGCCCGATCGCCGAGACGTATTCGGTGACGTCCTTGGCGATGGCCGAGACGCGCCGCGCCTTCTCGGCATAGGCCGGGTCGTCGCGGAACATGAAGCCGTAATCCTTGATCGTGGTGCCGCAGCCCGAGGCGGTGATCACGATGGCGTCGAGGCCGGGCCCGTCCATCTCGGCGATCCAGGCGTCGATCGTGCGCTTGGCGAGCGCGTGGGAGGACTCCTCCCGGCCCATATGGTGGGTGAGCGCGCCGCAGCAGCCCTCGCCCTTGGCCTGCACCACCTCCACGCCATGGCGGTTGAGCAGGCGAATCGCCGCCTCGTTGAAGTCGGGCCGCAGCACCGACTGGGCGCAGCCGCGCAGGAGCGCGACCCGCCCCCGGGCGGGGCCGTCCGGCGGGAAGCGGCCGGGGCGGTCGGCGGCGGACCGGGTCGGCAGTGCGCCCGGCGCGAGGTCGAGCATGGCGGCGAGCCGGCTGCCCACCCGCGGCAGCCCGGCGACGAAGCCGCGGAACGGCCGCCCGAGCGCCGCGGCGAGGAGCGCGAGGCGGAAGCGGTTCGGATAGGGCAGCACCCGCGCCAGCAGCGCCCGCATCCAGCGATCGGAAGCGGGGCGCCGGTAGGTGTCTTCGATATAGGCCCGGGCGTGATCGACGAGGTGCATGTAGTGCACGCCCGAGGGGCAGGTGGTCATGCAGGAGAGGCAGGAGAGGCAGCGATCGATGTGCTTGACCACCTGGGGGGTGGCGGGCTTGGCCCCTTCCAGCATGTCCTTGATCAGGTAGATGCGTCCGCGCGGGGAGTCGAGCTCGTCGCCGAGCAGCAGGTAGGTCGGGCAGGTGGCGGTGCAGAAACCACAATGCACGCAGGTGCGCAGGATCTTCTCCGAGGCCGCCATGGCCGGGTCGGCGAGCTGCGCTGGAGTGAAATTGGTCTGCACGACGGTTCCTCGGTCACGCTTTGTCGGGTCGGCTTCTCGCGGGCCGGGCGTGTTCTAGACCAATTTCAAGGCGCGTGGGGCGCCTGTATCGCCGCATCCGGGCAAGCCGGCGGCGGAATTTCTCAATACAGCCATTTCCCTCGCCGAACCCGCCCTCTCGGTCGCCGGGATCCGCCGCGCCTGCGATCTGCCGATGACGATCCAGCTCCTGCGGCGCGACGAGCCCGCGGCGGAGGGGTGGGGGAGATCACGGTCCCGATCTGAAGTCCGGCCGCTGATCCATCTGCGAGAGTGCCTTGGTCAAGGTCTGGGCGCGCGACGCCAGCGTATTCAGGAAATCATCCGCCACGTCGACCTTGGCGCCACGCAGCCTCTTCATGTCCAAATAGGGAATGAAGATGTTGTTCTCGCCGGCGAGCCAGATTGCCGAGACGTGTAGGGCCGGAACATCCAGGATGCGAACCTCATACTCCTCAGGCTTCTGTTGCGCCACGGATTCCGCCAGCGTGGCCGCCTCGATCAAGCGCCGGGCATTCTCGCCGCGGGCGAGGCTGGCGAAGCGCGTTTCCCCGCCGCCCACCTCGCCGACGTCTGCCACGGCGGTATCCCCGCCCGCCGTTTCGAGAAGATACCGCCAGCCGACATGCTGCGCCTGGGTGAGGCCGCCGGTCGCGTCAATCTGATTGAGGCCAAGGCGGTACAGCGGGATCGGTTCCGCGAGATTGATCGCGGCTCCGCCCGCGGCGTCAGCGGTGGGGCCCTGATCCCAGAGATCCCGCAATGCTCGTCTGACCACGGCCCGACCCGTGGCGGGTGCGGATTTCAATACAAGGCTCACGGTCAAGCTCCCAGCAGGTCCGGATCATCGATGTCCGCTTGTGCGACGGCGCCGCCAGCCGTCGCGGGACCCGTCAAGTACGAATGCGTCCAGTCGCCTCCGGTCTGATACAACGAAGGAAAGTCATCGTAAGGCACCTGCGTTTCCATCCAGATCGGATCCGCAATGTCGATATAGGTCCGGCCGGTCCCGGCGACGTGCCAGCCGATGACAACGGCGAAGTGACCGCCGCCATCATACCACCCGATTCTGCAGCCGACGACCAAGTCGCTGTTGATGCGCGTCTGCAGATCGGCGAAGGGCAGGGCACCCTGCGCCACGTCCTCCAGGTTGCCCGTGATGCGGAGCACGCGGTCGAGATACCACGGCTTGTCGCACTTCCCCGCGTCGTCGGCTCCGTCGGTACAGCAATCCTGGCGGCCAAGCGCCGTGTTCGCCAGCTCACACTGCGTGCGCGTTTGGGTGTGGTCGTAAAATCGTTCGATGCTGACGCCGACTGCCGACCAGCACCAATTGTCCTGCTCTTGCCGGTCGATCCGGAAGTTCGTTTTGCGATGCTGGGCGGGACCGGCTCCGCCGAGTGCTGATGCTGCTGGAGGCGAGCCAATGACGATGGGCTTGGGAAACAGAAATTCAGGAATTGGCATCCAGTCCTCGCCGAAAGCCGGACGACACATGGTCGTGACGCCCGAATCATTTCGAGCGACAACTCGACCTCCCGGAGAGATGCACGAAAAATCCTCTCTGGTCCAGCAAGTGGGCAGGAAGGTGGAAATTTAATTTCCATTCTTCTGGCAGGCGACAGCTGAGTTCGGCGCCGGCAGGCGCTGTCGGCGGTGCCTGAGCCGCACTAAACTCCCGCATACATCCGCCCCGGATTGAACAAACCGGCCGGATCATGCGCCGCCTTGATGCCGGCGGTGAGCCGCATCAGCGGCTCCGACAGGGGCTCGAAGACCGGCACGGAGGCGCGCACCGCCTCCGGCGCGCGCACCAGCGTCGCGTGGCCGCCGGCCCGGGCCACCGCCGCCCGCACGAGAGCGGCGCCCGCATCCCCGGCCGTGTCGGTCCTCAGCCAGATCAGGCCGCCGCCCCAGTCGTAGAACCACGTCGCCATCCGCTCCCGCGCGATCGCGGCCGTGACCTGCGGGCCGCGGCTCGGCGCCGTGGAGATCCGCCAGACCGCGCCGTCGCCCTCCGCCGCCAAGGGCGTGGCATCCCGCACCGCCCTCCAGTGGGCGGTCGCCGCCTCGCCTTCGATGACCTCCGGGGTGCCGAAGCGCCGCAGCAGCCGGCGCAGCTCGCCGAGCCGGTAGTCGATCGAGGCGGAGAAGCCCTCGATGCGCAGGAAGGTGCGCGCCTGCGCCGCGCCGATCCCGGCCGGCCAATGCGCCGCCCCGGTGATCTCGAAGGGCGAGCCGAGGCCGAGGCTGAGCGCCTCGACGGCGCGCCCGTCGTCGAGCCCGGGAAAGACGAGCGTCGCGGTGCGCTCCGGAACCGGGAGCACCTTGAAGGTCACTTCGGTGAGGAACCCGAGCGTGCCCCAGGACCCCGCCATCAGCTTCACGAGGTCGAGGCCAGTGACGTTCTTCATCACCCGCCCACCCGACTTCACCACCTCGCCCCGACCGTTGACGAAGCGCACGCCGATCAGGCTGTCGCGGGCCGCCCCGGCGGTGATCCGGCGCGGTCCCGAGATGTTGCCGGCCGCGACCGCCCCGATCGTCGGCTCGCCCGCGGAGCCGAGCAGCGCCCGGTGGTCCATCGGCTCGAAGGGCAGCATCTGATGCGCCGCGGCGAGCCGCGCCTCCACCTCGGCGAGCGGCGTGCCGGCGAGCGCCCGGATCACCAGCTCGGCCGGCTCGTAGAGGGTGATGCCGGTGAGCCCGCCCGAGGAGAGCGTCGCCTCGTCCTGGGCCGGACGCCCGATCGCCGTCCGCGTCCCGCCGCCCACGATGCGCAGCCGCTCCCGCCGCGCTGCCGCAGCGGCGACCAGGTCCGCCGCCTCCGCCTCGGTCCGGGGCTGGTACACGCTCATGGTCGGAAATCCCTGGCGGCCAGGATCGGCCGGTCCGCCGAGGAATGCGGCGAAGGCGCCGGCTGTGCAAGCGGGGCCGTGTCACGCCGGCTGCCGGCGGCGCGCCCCACCATCGTGCCTCGCGGGCCGCGACGGGGCGTCTTCGCAAGGCCCTGAGCCGGAGCAGAGCCGCCTGGCTCGGCACCGCGCGACCAGCCCTATTCTGCCGGGACCGCCCGCCGCAGGCGCGGCGCCACCGCCGTCCGCAGTCCCGCGATGTCGAAGCTCCAGACCAGCGTCCCGTAGACCGCCGCGCCGACGGCCACGCTCGAGGCCAGCGCCAGCCAGGGCGCGAGCCCGCGCAGGGGCAGCACGGCCACAACCATCACCGTCGTCGCGGCGAGCGTCGCCCCGAGGTCGCGCAACGGCAGGCGCAGGCGCTGCGGCCCGGCCAGGCCCCGCAGGCCGAGGAAGCCGCAGGCGGCGATGAGGCCGAGCGACTGCGCCGCCGCGATGCCGGACGCGCCGAAGCGTCCCGCCAGCGTCAGCACGCCGAACGCGTTCACGGCGGCGCCGATCAGGGCGGCGGCAATCACCGGCCGCGTGCGGCGCCGGATCTGGAAGATCGGGTTGAGGGCGAAGTTCATCAGCGCGCCGGCGAACAGGCCGGGCAGCAGGATCAGCGTGTAATGGGTGAAATGCCCGCGGAAGGCCTCCGGCACCACGATCGCCTCGACGGCGGGCGCCACGAGCCAGAACCCCGCCGCGGACGGAAGCATGAGGGCGACCACGACGGCGGCGTTGCGGGCCACCTGATCCTCGCCCGCGGCCGCGCCGTGGTGCTCCTCCGCCCGCACGGCGAGCTGGAACAGCAGCAGGTCGAGGGCGGCCCCGAGCGTGCTGAAGATGCGCCCGCCGATATCGGCGGCGAGGGAGAAGTAGCCGGATTCCGCGAATCCGGCCGCCGCCGCGATGGCTGCGCGGTTCGCGAAGGGCATCAGGTGATAGACGGCATTGGCGGCGATGAGCGGCAGGCCGTAGCCGAGGAAGAGCCGCAGGGTCTCCGGCCCGTGCCGGCGCGCTTCGGCCCGCGCCGGGTCGGCGAGCGCCTGCCGGACTGCCAGCACCGCAAGGAGCTGACTCAGGCCGCCCGCCACCATCACCAGGGCCGGGGAGGGGAGGAGCCACGCCGTCCCGGTCATCAGCAAAGCCGCGATCGCGTTCTTGGCGAGCACCAGCCGGAGGTAGAGGCCGCCCGCGAACCGCGCCCGGGCGAGCGCCGCGTAGGCGTCGAAGAGGCCGATGCCGATCGCCGCCGCGGCCGCCGCGGCTGAGAGCCGCGCCTCGTCGCGCCAGCCCGCCGCGGCCTCGCCGCCGCCGAGGCAGATGAGCGCCGCGCCGAAGAGCCCCACGGCCACGGCCGCATAGGCGCGGTTCAGCATGTGGCGGATCCAGGGCTCGTGCCGGCGCACCCGGTCGGAGTAGAAGCGCGTGGCCGAGAGGCGCAGCCATTCGAACAGGAGCGTGTTGAGCAGCACGGCGCCCGCCGTGCCGAGCGCGAAGCGGCCGAAATCCGCCGGCCCGAGGAACCGGGCGATCAGGAGCCCGAGCGCGAAGTTCAGCGCGGCATTGATCACGAAGGCTGCGATGACCGCCATGTCCGGGCTTTCGGGGATTGCGGGACGGAACGGGGGGATTCTAGGTACCAGCGGCGAAGATGTCCTTAAGTGCGTCGGCGCAGCTAGGTCGCGCGATGCTCCAGCGGCCCTCGGCAGCCCGATTCCCCGCATGTGGGCGGCCCCTGGCCTTGAGGCCGATCGAGGCCCGCGGGTCAGAACCAGCCCTTCGCCTTGAACCACACCGCCGGCGCCAGCGCGCTCAGCAGGATCAGGCCCAGCCCGTAGGGGTAGCCCCAGGCCCAGTCGAGCTCCGGCATGTGCTTGAAGTTCATGCCGTACATCGATGCGATCAGAGTCGGCGGGATGCCGATGATCGACACCACCGTGAGCACCCGGAAGGTGTTGTTCTGCTCGATGTTGATGAGCCCGAGCGCCGCGTCGAGGAGGAACTGCACGGTCTCGGAGAGGCGCGTCTCGAATTCCTCCAGCGAGGCGATGTCGAGGTGCAGCGTATCGAGATGGGCGTGATCCTCGGGCTTGAGCCAGGTGGCCTCGCTCGCCACGAACGGCACGATGCGGTCGAGGCCGACGAGGGCGGCCCGCAGCTTGGCGAGGGCCTTTCCCCGGCGGCCGATCTCGCCGAGGATGCGCCGCAGCGCGAGGTCGCGGCGTTTCGGGGCCGCCTGCCCGCCCTGGGCGGCGTCGAAGTGGAAGACGCGGGTCGAGAGCGCGTCGAGGGCGTCGCTCATCGCCTCCAGGCTGTCGGCCATGGCATCGACGAGTTCCGCGACGAGCGCGCCGAACACCCCGACGCTGGTTTCCGGGCCGTCATGCTCCGCCTGGCGCTGCTTCACGGTATCGAAGGCGGCCAGCGGCTGGAAGCGGATCGACACCAGCCGCTCGCGGGTCAGAATGAAGCCGAGCGGGCGCAGCGAAAGGTCGCCCGGCACGAAGGAGACCATCGGGGTGCTGAGATAGAGCGCGTCCCGCCGCCGCCGCAGGCGGCTCGACCGCTCCACCTCGCTCAGCGCCTCCCGGGAGGGCACGGCGAGGCCGGTCGCCTCCTCGGCCAGCGCGATCTCGGTCTCGTTCGGATCGACGAGGTCGAGCCATGTCGCGTGGGGCGGGGGCGCCGCGCAGGCCGCGCCCTCAGCGACGACGCCACCGGGACCGTGCAGGGTGATCATCGGGGAAGGTTCCTGGATGGGGCCGCGGCGATCTCGCGGACCGTCTTGACTCGCCCGAAGGCTCCGCATAACTCACCGCCAGCCTTGGCACTCACTTCGTAAGAGTGCTAGCAGGCCGGCGGGCGCCGCGCCGCCGCACCAACCGCAAGTCCTTGTGGGAAGCAAGAGGGCAGCACATGCAATTCCGTCCGCTGCACGACCGCGTGGTCGTCCGTCGCATCGAGAGCGAGGAGAAGACCAAGGGCGGCATCATCATCCCGGACACCGCCAAGGAGAAGCCGCAGGAGGGCGAGATCGTCGCCGTCGGCCCGGGCGCCCGCGACGAAACCGGCAAGCTCGTCCCCCTCGACGTCAAGGCCGGCGACCGCGTGCTGTTCGGCAAGTGGTCCGGCACCGAGGTCAAGATCGACGGTCAGGATCTCCTGATCATGAAGGAATCCGACATCATGGGCGTCCTCGCCTGAGGGCGGGAACCGGATTCCTGTGAGACGTCCGCCGCCCGGGCGCCGATGACGGGCGCCGCGCGGACGATCGACGATAAGACAATCGTTCAGAGAGGATTGGACATGGCAGCGAAAGACGTCCGTTTCGCCTCCGACGCGCGCGACAAGATGCTGCGCGGCGTCGACATCCTGGCGGATGCGGTGAAGGTGACGCTCGGCCCGAAGGGCCGCAACGTGGTGATCGAGAAGAGCTTCGGGGCACCCCGCATCACCAAGGACGGCGTGACGGTCGCGAAAGAGATCGAGCTCGCCGACAAGTTCGAGAACATGGGCGCCCAGATGGTGCGCGAGGTGGCCTCGAAGACCAACGATCTCGCGGGTGATGGCACCACCACGGCGACCGTGCTGGCCCAGGCCATCGTCAAGGAAGGCGCCAAGTACGTCGCCGCCGGCATGAACCCGATGGACCTCAAGCGCGGCATCGACCTTGCGGTCACCGCGGTGGTCAAGGACATCCAGGGCCGCTCCAAGAAGGTCTCGGCCTCCGAGGAGATCGCCCAGGTCGGCACCATCTCGGCCAATGGCGACAAGGACATCGGCCAGATGATCGCCCAGGCGATGCAGAAGGTCGGCAACGAGGGCGTGATCACGGTCGAGGAGGCCAAGACGGCCGAGACCGAGCTCGACGTGGTCGAGGGCATGCAGTTCGACCGCGGCTACCTGTCTCCGTACTTCATCACCAATGCGGAGAAGATGATCGCCGAGCTCGAGGATCCCTACATCCTGATCCACGAGAAGAAGCTGTCCTCGCTCCAGGCCATGCTGCCGGTGCTGGAGGCGGTGGTGCAGACCGGCAAGCCGCTGCTGATCGTGGCCGAGGACATCGAGGGCGAGGCGCTGGCCACGCTGGTGGTCAACAAGCTGCGCGGCGGGCTGAAGGTGGCGGCCGTGAAGGCGCCGGGCTTTGGCGACCGCCGCAAGGCGATGCTGGAGGACATCGCCATCCTGACCGCCGGGCAGATGATCGCGGAGGATCTCGGCATCAAGCTGGAGAACGTGACGCTGCCGATGCTCGGCCGGGCCAAGCGGGTGCGGATCGAGAAGGAGACCACCACGATCATCGATGGGGCCGGCGAGAAGGCGGACATCGAGGCGCGGGTGGCGCAGATCAAGGCGCAGATCGAGGAGACCACCTCGGACTACGACCGGGAGAAGCTGCAGGAGCGTCTGGCCAAGCTCGCCGGCGGCGTGGCGGTGATCCGGGTCGGCGGTGCCACCGAGATCGAGGTCAAGGAGAAGAAGGACCGCGTCGACGACGCGCTCCATGCCACCCGCGCTGCGGTCGAAGAGGGCATCGTGCCTGGCGGCGGCACCGCGCTCCTGCGCGCTCGCGACGCCATCAAGGACCTCAAGAGCGACAACGCCGACGTTCAGGCCGGCATCAAGATCATCGTGAAGGCCCTTGAGGCCCCGATCCGCCAGATCGCCGCCAATGCCGGGGTCGAGGGCTCGATCGTGGTCGGCAAGGTCAGCGAGAACGGCTCGGCGACCTTCGGCTTCGATGCTCAGACCGAGACCTATGTCGACCTGATCCAGGCCGGCATCGTCGATCCGGCCAAGGTGGTGCGCACGGCGCTGCAGGATGCCGCTTCGGTGGCGGGCCTGCTGGTGACGACCGAGGCGATGGTCGCCGACGCCCCCAAGAAGGAAGCCCCGCCGGCCATGCCGGGCGGCGGCGGCATGGGCGGCATGGACTTCTAAGTCCGGCCACCCGGCAATCGAAACGGAAAGGCCGCCGCGAGGCGGCCTTTCTGCTGTTTGGAGCCCGCGATCGCGAGCCCGACCGGCCGCGAGGCGTCGTCGACCTTCGCGCGGGCGGCGCCTACCGGCTCGAAGGGATCGATCCCAACGGCGCGGCCTACGCGATCTGCGGCGAGTACCTGGAGGTCGTGCCGGATCGCCGCCTCGTGATGAGCTGGTCCTATCGGGGCGCCGCGGCGCTCGGCGGGCCGCCCTCCCGGGTCCGCATCGAGCTGCGGCCTCTCGGGCCGGACACCACCGAGATGTCCCTGACTCACGCCCAGATCGATGCGCCCGAGACCGCCGACCTCTACGGCACGGTGTGGTCGATCTGCCTCGACCGCCTGCGCTGGTCGACCGATCCGGCGGTGGAGGAGGGGGAGGTGTTCAGCGCACTCGGGGCGATCAGCACCCTGTATGGTGAGCCGCACCGCGCGCTCCAGGACGCGTTCGAGACCCGCGACCTCGCGAACCGGCTGCGGAGCCTGTCCGTGACCTGCGCGATGAGCCCCACCCAGCAGCGCTTCATCGCCGAGCGCGACATGGTCTTCCTGACCACGATCGACCATTGCGGCTACCCGACCTGCTCCTACAAGGGCGGAGCTCCCGGCTTCGTGCGCGTCCTCGACGCGCAAACCCTCGCCCTGCCGAGCTACAACGGCAACGGCATGTACCTCACGGCCGGCAATCTCTCGGCCAATCCGAAGGTCGGCCTCCTGTTCGTCGATTTCGAGCGGCCGCACCGGCTGCGCATCCACGGCACCGCGCGCCTCGTCCGCTCCGGGGCGGAGCTGGGTGCTCATCCGGGTGCCGAGTTCCTCATCCGGATCGCCATCGCGGAGATCTTCGTCAATTGCCCGCGCTACATCCACCGCTACCGCAGGATCGGCACCTCCCGGTTCGTCCCCGGCGAGGATCGCGCCGGTGAGGTGCCGGCCTGGAAGCGGATCGACGCCTTCCGGGACGCAGTGCCGCCGCGCGACCGCGCCGCCCTCGCCGCGTCCGGTGCGCCGCCGCTCACGATCGACGCCTACCGCAGGCTGCTCGACGCGGGCGAGACCTGACGCGTGCGGTCAGGCGGGACGTCGCCGGCGCGGCGGGACGGCGGCCATCGCCGCGGAATCGAGCGCGCGGCCCGTGGGCGGCCCGGCGGGAGAAGGCTCGGGCGCGGCTTTCCGCCGGGAGCGCGCACCGGCCGGCTTCGCCGTGGGCGCCGTGGCGGGGGTCGTCTCCGGCTCGGCGCCGGCCGCCAGGGCGAGGAGGCGGCGGCGGTGCTCCACCGGCGTCGCGGCCTTGAGAGCGGCGTTGGTCCTGTCGAGGCGCGTGACGAGGGTCCTGACCTCCGCGTCGCTGAGACTCTCGACCACCAGGGCGAGCGGCTGGGGCCCGAGGGCGGCCTGCAACTGCCGCAGGGCGTCGAGCGTCAGGTCCTTCGCCTTGAGCTGCTTCGTCACGAGGCTCTGGGCGACCTTGCCGACATCCTGGCGGATCGCCGGGAAAGCCTGCGGCGCCTCGGCGATGGCGCAGAGGATGGCGAGACCGTCGATCTCAAGCGCCATGCAGCACCTCCTGAAGCTCGGCCATCAGCGGGGCAATCGTCCCACCGATCAGGTCATGATAGCTGTCGTGATACTTGTTCCGATAGGTCGTGTCCTGCCGGGTCAGAGCGTTGGCGAGAGCAACCGACTGAGGAACCCGGGTCGCGAACAGGCGGAAGGCCGGATTCTCCGCAGCGGCGCCCTGCGCCAGCATGCTCAGAGTGCTCTGGTGATGCTTCACGGTCTTCTGCAGGCGGGTGACGAGCACGTGCGGCAGGCGCCTCGGCCTCGGCACGCCGTCGGGTCCGCCCGGCGCGCCCCAGATCATCCGGGCGAAGCCCTTGAGCCCGTAGGTCGACAGGAAATCCGGAATGCAGGCGACCACCACGAGGTCGCAGGCCCGGATCGCCACCTCGGTCATCGGCGAGATGCCCGGCGCGCAGTCGAACAGCACGTAGTCGTACTGCTTGCGCAGCGGCACGAAATCCTCATGGAACAGCGTCCAGAGATGGCTCTCGATGGCATGCATCGAGAATTTCCGGGTCGTGAGCGCGTAGATGATCTCGCGTTCCACAATGCGCAGGTCCGGCCCGGAGGGCAGGAGCGAGACGGCGAGCGGCTCCCCGAGATGCGTCGTGGTGCTGATCGAGCCGCGGATGAAGGCGGGCAGCAACGCGCTGTCGCGGTCGACGATCCGCAGCCCGAGATAGTGATCGAGGGTGCGCCCGTTCCGGATCAGCTCCGCCAGGGTCTGGTCGCCGGCAAAGCAGATCGAGGCGCTCGCCTGCGGATCGAGGTCGACCACGAGGACGCGCGAGCCGCTCGCCGCGAGCGCATCGGCGAGCATCACCACGGTGGTGGTCTTGCCGACGCCGCCCTTCATGTTGGCGACGGCCACCAGCTTGCCGCTCACGGCCGGGCCTCCGCCGGCATGCGCTCGCGCCGGGGCACGCCGTCACCGGGCCGGCAGGGGAGGGGAACCCGATCGAGGGGCGCGTAGCGAAGGCGTGCCATGGGAGGCTCGATGGTCGCCTCCTTCCATCACCGCCGGATACGCTGCGTCAAGGACAGGTTGTGGCCGCCTGCATCCCGCGGCCGTGGCACGCGGCCCGGGAGGATCCGCAGGGGCTCACGCCTTCGGGCAGCGCACGTAGACGGCGGCGCCGCGCTCGCTCGACCAGGTCAGCCGGTCGCCATCCACCGACAGGCGCACATGCGAGGTCCAGCGCTGGCGGGCATTGCGACAGGTCGCGGCCATCGTCCACGAGTTGCCGGTGCGCTTCGTGTCCCGGAAGGTGCAGGAGGTCTTGCCCGCCCGGGCGGCGTCGTCGCGGATCACCGCCGGCAAATAGCCCAGGCGCCTGGCGCGCCGGCCCGAGCAGGCGGCGGCCGTCGGTCCCCAGATCCCCACATAGGTCACGGTCGGCGCTTCCTCCGGCTCGTCCTCGTCGGGCCGGGGCGCGGGTGGCGCCGCTGCGGCGGGCTGAGCCGGCGGCACCGGGATCACCCGCACGGGCCGGCGCGGCTCGGGTGCGGGGGCCTCGGCCGCAGGCGCGGCGATGGCCCTGGGCGGCTGTGCCGCCGCCGGCTCGGCAGCCGCATCGCGGGATGCGGCATCGCGGGCAGGGGCGTCGCGAGCCGCCGCCGCATCGCGAGTGGCCGCATCGCGGCCGGGCGGCTCCCGCCACGGGTCGCTCTGCCGGCGGCGGAACTGCGGGACGGAGGAGCGGTAGGGCTTGGACAGCACCGGTTCCTCAGCGGGCGGCGGCCCCTCGAGGTCGGATTGGGCCGCAGCCCGTCCGCAGGCCGCAGCGAGGATTCCGGCGAGGACGACGAGCCCCGCGGCTGTCGCCCGTCCGCTGAGCTGCCGCTTGTTCACGCCCCATGCCCCCTCGATCCGCCGGCGGTGCCCGATTCGCTGCCGGAATCTAGAATAAAGTCCAGGAGAGCGGGAAACCGGTTCTCCTGGCCTGCGCGATCAATCGCCATGCGGGGCCGGCCGTCTTTCCGAAGACGCGCCCGCGGGCTTTCGAGCGCTCCCCGCCGAAGTGGATGCCGGTTCGGCGTCAGGGAGCGCGTCACATCAAAGCTTGAGAGCCGTGATCCGACCGGTCGGGCACGGCTCTAGAGCAGGATCCGTTCATGCTGGAGCGGACCCTGCTCTCGGTTCTTGATTGTGCCGCATCGTCTGCGACGAACCGGGATCCACTTCGTCGGAAAATGCTCTAGCGGCCGAAGATGCCCTTGAGGAACTGGGCCGTGCGGTTGCGCTTCTTCTTGCGCTCGAGCTCGGCGGCATCGCGCACCCAGGCGACCTGCACCACGCGCCGCTCGCCCTCGAAGGGCCGGTGGCCGTGCCAGGAATTGTCGGCACGCAGGAAGGCGAAGAGCGTGCCCATGGTGGGCGGCACCTCGACCGCGTAGGGCTCGAAGTTCTGTCCGTCGTAGAGCACCCGCAGCCGCCCGCCCGCGGGCGCCTCCCAGGCGTCGTTCATGTAGACGAGCAGCGTCATCACCTTGGACGGGCCGTCGGTGTGGATCGCCCCGTATTTGGGCTGCGAGCGCTTCATGATCGTCGTGAGGCGCGGGCAGGACACGAGGTCGATGCCGAACTTCTCGCTCATCACCGCCGAGAAGGCGTCGCTCTCCAGCTCCTCGATCAGGTCCTTGAAGCGGCCCTTGAGCTGCACCTCGTCCACCGTGAGATAGCCGGGCTTGGCGATGTCGGGGAAATCCCGCCGCAAATCGTCCACCGCCTCGGGACGCAGCACGCCCTCCCCGAGGATGTAGGAGTAGGGCTCGCGCGAGAGGGGCGCCGCGCGCACGGCGTCGACGTTCAGGATCGAAAGGCCCGACATGGTATCCGTTTGGTCCAGGATGAGGAGCGCCGGCCCGTCATTAAGCCGGCACGGACGGCCGGCTTAAAGCCGGTCGCACAGCGTTCTTCCGCCCGGATTGCGGCGAGGCCGCGGCATCCTGGCCGCCGCGGCGGTCCCGATCACCCCGAAAACGCCCTTTTCGCGAGGGGCGGCCGCCGCCGCGGCAGAGCTTGCGTCCCGCCGGGGGGGGCGGATCGGTCGCGGTCCGTCTCGGCCCCGCCCTCTTGCGGCGCGGCCGGCCTTCGCGACATGAAGGCCCGCCGCGATCGGTCGCGCGGCCCGGGAGACACGCATGCAAGGATTGAAGCGGGCCCTCCTGCAGATCTGGCGCCTCACCTATCCGTATTACGTCACGCGGGAGGAGACACAGATCCGCATCTGGCCCTTCGGGACCTTCCGATTGCAGGAGCGTTGGGTCGCCCTAAGCATGGCCGTTCTGGTCATCGGCATCGAGTTCGCGCAGGTCGCGATCAATGTGCGGCTCTCCTACTTCAATCGTGACTGGTTCAACGCGATCCAGAGCAAGGACGCGGTCGCCTTCTGGGCGCTGCTGTTCTCGGTGTTCTGCTTCTGGGCGGCGATCTACGTCGGGAGCGCGATCATCCAGTACGTGATCCAGTCGTTCCTGCGGATCCGCTGGCGGGCCTGGATGACGCGGCATTACGTCGACCGCTGGCTCGGGAACGACACCCATTACCGCATGGGCCTTACGGGCGCGCGGGCCGACAACCCCGACCAGCGCATCGCCGACGATATCGACCAGTTCACCCAGACCACGCAGACGCTCGCCATCAGCTTCCTGTCGGCGGTCTCGAACCTCGTCTCGTTCTCCGTCATCCTCTGGAACATCTCGGCCGTCTTCACGGTGCCAGGGACCGACTGGCACGTGCCGGGCTTCCTGGTCTGGGGGGCGCTGATCTATTCGGGCCTGGTCACGTGGCTCACCCACCTGATCGGGCGGCCCCTGATCCGGCTCAACTTCGAGCAGCAGCGGCGCGAGGCGGATTTCCGCTTCTCCCTGGCGCGCCTGCGCGAATACGGGGAGCAGGTGGCGCTCCTGTCCGGCGGGGCGGCCGAACGGGCTTCCCTCCGCGACCGGTTCGGCGCGCTCATCGCCAATTTCTACGCCATCGTCGACCGCCGCAAGCGGCTCTCCGCCTTCACGGTCAGCTACCAGCAGGTCAACGTGGTCATCCCCTACATCCTGGTCGCGCCCTACTACTTCGCGGGCCAGATCCAGCTCGGGATGATGACGCAGACGGCCGGCGCCTTCGCGCGAGTCGAGAGCACGATGTCGTTCTTCATCACCTTCTACGTCACCCTCGCCGACTACAAGGCGCAGGTCGACCGTCTCACGAGCTTCGACGCGGCCATGGAGCGGGCGGAGGCGATGCGGGCGCAGACCCGCCTCGTCGTGGCGCCGGGCGCCGGTGCGGCGCTGCAGGTGCGCGACCTCGCGCTCGGCCTGCCGGATGGGCGGCGCATCGCCGCCGTGCGCGATCTCGTCCTGGAGCCGGGCGAGACGACGCTGCTCACCGGCCCCTCGGGCTCGGGCAAGTCGACGCTGTTCCGGGCGCTGGCGGGCATCTGGCCCTTCGGCGAGGGCACCGTGCGCACGCCTGCGGGCGCCACCCTGATGCTGCTGCCGCAGCGGCCCTACCTGCCGATGGGGACGCTGCGGATGGCCGCCACCTATCCGGACGCCTCGGGCCGGCACGACGACGCGGCGATCCGCGAGGCGCTGGAGGCGGCGCGCCTGCCGCATCTCGTCACCCGCCTGGACGAGGAGGCGCCCTGGGCGCAGACCCTGTCGCTCGGCGAGCAGCAGCGCCTCGCCATCGCCCGGGCGCTGCTCGCCAAGCCCGACTGGCTGTTCCTCGACGAGGCGACCGCGGCTGTCGACGAGCCGACCGAGGCCGCGCTCTACCGGATGCTGCGCCAGCGGCTTCCCGGCACGACCCTGGTGTCGATCGGCCACCGCTCGACCCTCGACGCCTTCCACCAGCGCCGGCTGGACATGACGCCCCGGCACGACGGCGTGTTCGTGCCGACGGATCTGCGCACGCCGGTGGCGGCGCAGTAGCGGCGCGGGGGCGAGGCGCCCCGCGCCCGGCCGAGACCGGGCGGGGCGCCTGACCCGAATCTCGGGTCAGCGCAGCAGGGTGAGCGCGGCCGGCACCATTACGGCCGTGAGGAGGGCGTTGAGCCCCATCGCGATTCCCGCGAAGGTGCCGGCGACCTCGCTCACCTGGAACGCCCGCGCCGTGCCGATGCCGTGGGCGGCAAGCCCCGCCGCGAAGCCGCGGGCCCGCCAGTCAGTGAGGCCCAGCCGGTCGAAGAGCGGCGTCACGAGCACCGCGCCGATGATGCCGGTGAGGATGACCAGCACCGCGGTGAGCGCCGGATCGCCGCCGAGGGCGCCCGAGATGCCCATGGCGACGCTGGCCGTGACGGATTTCGGGGCCAGCGCCACCAGCACGTCGCCGGGCACGCCGAGGAGCCGCGCCATCACGAGGGCGGTCGCGACCGCCACCGTGGAGCCGACCGCCAGCGCCGCCAGCATGGGCACCAGCACCCGCAGCACCGTCGCCCGGTGCTCGTAGAGCGGAATGGCGAGCGCGACGGTGGCGGGCCCGAGCAGGAAGTGCACGAACTGAGCGCCCTCGAAATAGACCGGGTAGGGCGTGCGGGTGGCGTGGAGCACGAGCCCGATCATCCAGACGGCGTGCAGAACCGGGTTGGCGAGGGGGTGGCGGTCCGTCGCGAGCGAGATCCGGTCCGCCGCCACGTAGGCGACGAGGGTCACGGTCAGCCACAGCAGCGGCGAGTGGGCGAGGAAGACCCAGAGGGCGAAATCCTGGCTCATCGGCCGACCCGGCGCGCGACCCAGGCGAAGGTGAGCGCCGTGGCGACGAGGGCCGCGGCGGTCGACACGACGAGGGTCGCGGCGAGGGCGGGACCCTGTGCGGCGAGCACGTCGAGCCGTCCGACCACGCCCACTCCCGCGGGCACGAAGAGGAGCGAGAGATTGGCCAGAAGCCCCTTGCCGGTGCCCTCCAGGGTGCCGTCGACGAGGGGTTTCGGCAGGCCGCCCGGATGCCGGTCGCGCAGCGCCATGACGCAGAGGAGCAGCGCCATGCCGATCACCGGCCCCGGCACCGGCAGGTCGCCGCCCCGCGCGATGATCTCGCCCAGGAGCTGGCAGAGGAGGAGGAGCGTGAGGCTGAGGATCATCGGTGGGCCCGTCGCCGCCCGCGGGGCTAAGCAGGCTTGTGTTGGAAAACCTGCTCAGGTCATTGATCTGTCGCAGGTTTTTGCCAGAAAACCGCGGGCACATTTCTGAAACCTGCTCTAGGTCCCGAGGGCGAGCCAGTGGTCGAGGAAGGCATCGAGCCAGCGGGCGACCTGGGGATCGTGCATGTAGCGGCCTTCGAGCTGGCGGACGCGATCCTGGGCGCCCGGCAAGGCGAGGCGTTCGGCGGCCCGCACGGTCCAGCGGCAGAGCATGGCGTGCGTGACCTCGGGATGGAACTGCAGCCCGAAGGCGGCCGGCCCGACGCGGATCGCCTGGGTCGGGAAATCGTCGCCGGTCGCCAGCGTGGCTCCGCCCGCCGGGCAGGTGAAGCCCTCGCGGTGCCAGTGATAGACGTGGGAGGGCCAGGGCTGCCCGATCTCGCCCGCAAAGCTCCGGCCGGCCTCGGTGGGCAGGAGGGGGTAGTAGCCGATCTCGGCCCGGCCCTCCGGATGCGGGCAGACGGTCGCGCCGCAGCATTTGGCGAGCATCTGCGCGCCCAGGCAGAGGCCGAGGAATGGTTTCTCCTCGGCGAGGGGCCGGCGGATCCAGTCGATCTCCCTGCGCACGAAGTCGTCGGGATCGTTGGCGCTCATTGGCCCGCCGAAGATCATGGCGCCTGCGTGCCGTTCCAGCGTCTCCGGCAGGGGATCGCCGAAGCGCGGGCGCCGGATGTCGAGGGCATGGCCGCGCTCCTGGAGCAGGCGCCCGACCCGGCCGGGGGTGGATTGCTCCTGGTGCAGCACGATCAGCACCGGCTTCTTCGCCGGCATGGTCCCGCCGGCTGCGCTCACGCGCTTGCCTCGCGGCTCGGCAGCGCGGCCAGGGCCACGGCCCGGGCGGTGGTGATCTGCGCTTCCTCGAAGCCGAGGAGCTGGCCGAGCCGCCAGACGAGGTCGTCCTCGAACTCGTGCACGCGCCCGTCCGCCGCCGCCACCGCCCAGGCCATCCCAAGCAGGCTGCGCCGCTCGGTCTCCGATGCGTCGCGCCCGATCATCGCCACGAGGTCGGCAACGTCGCGGGTCTCGTCGTCGATATCGATCGCCCGCGCGATCAGCGCCTCGGCTTCGGCCTCCGTCCGCGCGAATCGCCCGACCAGCAGGCGAGCCAGCCGCTCGCGCTCAACCGGCGCGAGCGTGCCGTCGACCCGCGCCACGTGGACGAGGAGGGCGGCGGCGGCGAGGTGCTCGTCGCTCGCCGTCGCTTCTCTCCGCAGGGGAGGCGCGCCGAACATCTCGGCGGCATAGGCGAGGAGGCGGGGCATCAGGGGCATTGGGGTGCAGCGGAGGACGAGGGCGGGGACTCTTCCTGAAGCACTCCCCGTGCCGCAGTGCAAGGCCCGGTCATCTCCGGCTTGCCAAGCCCGGATGTCCCGCGTATGAGGACGCCCAGCCGGCCGCCGACGCCTCGGATGCCGGGGTCGCCGCAATAGCTCAGCTGGTAGAGCATCTCATTCGTAATGAGAGGGTCGGGGGTTCGAATCCCTCTTGCGGCACCATAGATTTCAAATGCTTAGCTGATGAGTCGGCGAGGACCGCTTACCAGAAGACCACATTGGTAAGCGTGTGGTAAGCAAGGCGCAACGTTCGCCCTGAAGTGCGTGGCTACGCCGCTCTCGGCCGCAAGCCTGTTCTGCAGCAAGCATCATCCCGGCTCAGCCGCGCTGACACACGAGCGGCGCGATGCGTGCGCTTGCGTACACGATGGCGTCTGCCTCATCGGAAACAACCGGGCGGCTGACGAGACGTGCCTTCCCGAGTCAGAGCCCACTCAACCGATTCAAGATGCCTAGCCAAGCAGCAAGGAACCCGAATCGCGCATCACTTCAAAGCCGAAGCGGCACCGGGCATAGCGATGATAGGAGAGGTGAACATCATGCCTGAGGCGGTTGCGCTTCCGCATCGGGGCGAAGCTGCTCTCGAAATCCGCCGCGGGCGCGAGCTCCATCATGTGACTCAATGGGAAAGGGAAGAACCTTGAGCGCATGCTATCGCCCGCTTGACGTGGGAGCCATGCGGCTCCTGCCAATTTTTCGGCTTTGCGCCACTTCCGGACCTTCGATCGGGGCCGCCGGAAGGGCCGCTCGTCACCCGATAGCTGACCTTTCGAGGACCCGCGCAGTTCGCCTCGGGCCCTCGGCCATTCGCATAAGCTGGGCGCATGGAACCAGCCGCAGACGCGGCGGCGTCCTCAGGCAGGACCAACTTCAGAAGAACGCCTGCAACCCCGTCTGCGCGCGCCCGAGGATCAGGGCGTGGACGTCGTGGGTGCCTTCGTAGGTGTTCACCGTCTCGAGGTTCTGGGCGTGGCGCATGACGTGGTACTCGCCCATGATGCCGTTGCCGCCGTGCATGTCGCGGGCGGTGCGGGCGATGTCGAGCGCCTTGCCGCAATTGTTGCGCTTGACAAGCGAGATCATCTCGGGCGCGACGCGGCCCTCGTCGAACAGCCGGTCGACCCGCAGCGAAGCCTGGAGGCCGAGCGCGATCTCGGTTTGCATGTCGGCGAGCTTCTTCTGCACGAGCTGCGTCTGCGCCAGCGGGCGGCCGAACTGTTTGCGGTCCAGCGTGTACTGGCGGGCGCGACGCCAGCAATCCTCTGCCGCCCCCATGGCGCCCCAGGAGATGCCGTAGCGCGCCCGGTTGAGGCAGCCGAAGGGGCCCTTGAGCCCCGACACGTTCGGCAGGAGCGCGCTC
The DNA here is from genome assembly GCF_000022085.1 of Methylobacterium nodulans ORS 2060. Lineage (NCBI taxonomy): Bacteria > Pseudomonadati > Pseudomonadota > Alphaproteobacteria > Hyphomicrobiales > Methylobacteriaceae > Methylobacterium > Methylobacterium nodulans. The sequence goes on along the minus strand of NC_011894.1, from coordinate 725,867 downwards.
TCCGGCACTTCGACGCCGTCCATCACGATCTCGCCGGTGATCGAAGCACGAAGCGAGAGCTTTCCGCAGATCTTCGGGACGGAGAGCCCCTTCATCTCCTTCTCCAGGATGAAGCCGCGGATCTGGTTGTCATGCGCGGGGGACTTCGCCCAGACCACGAACACGTCAGCGATCGGCGAGTTCGAGATCCACATCTTGGCGCCGTTCAGAACGTAGCCGCCGTCGATCTTCCGGGCGACCGTCTTCATGCCGGCGGGGTCGGAGCCAGCGTCGGGTTCGGTCAGGCCGAAGCAGCCGACCTACTCGCCGCTCGCGAGCTTCGGCAGATAGCGCGCTTGCGCTGCGCCTCGTCGCCGTAGGCGTAGATCGGGTACATGACGAGCGAGGACTGCACGCTCATCATCGAGCGGTAGCCGGAATCGACCCGCTCCACCTCGCGGGCGACGAGCCCGTAGGCGACGTAGGACGCACCCGCGCAGCCGTACTCCTCCGGCAGCGTCACGCCGAGAAGGCCAAGTTCGCCCATGGCGTTGAAGAGCGAGCGGTCGGTCTTTTCGTTGGCGTAGGCGTCCACGATGCCGGGCAAGAGCTTCTCTTGCGCGAAGTCGCAGGCGACCTCGGAGATGGCGCGCTCGTCCTCGGTGAGCTGGTCCTCAAGAAGGAAGGGATCCTCCCAGACGAAGCGGGCGGAGGGCGCCTTGGCGGCGGCCGGCTCGTAGGTCTCGGCGGCCTTCTGCGGGGCGGCGGTCATGGCGTCCTCCCGATCGTGCGTAAATTGCAGCGTTTCATATGACCGGACATGCGGCGGTCGCCTTAGTCCTGCGCAAGGTACGGCGCGAGGACCTCATGTGCATGCTCGCCGAAGCGGGGCGGTGGGCGGCGCACGCTGGCAGGTGTGCGCGAGAGCTTCACCGGCGGCCCGAGCCCTCGGTAGCCGTCGAGTTCGACGACCATGCCCCGATGCAGGGTATGAGGATGGGCCAGCACCTCGCCGACATCCGCGACAGCGGCGGCCGGCACGCCCGCTTCGAGGAGTGTTTCCGCCAAGGCGGCAGCCTCGTGTGCACTGAGTGGTTCGGCCAATGCCGTGCGCAGCCGCTCGCGGTTCGTGAGCCGTGCGGCGTTGGTGGCGAAGTCCGGCTCCTGCGCCAGATGCGGAACGTCCAGGAGACGAACGAGATTGGCGAACTGACGGTCGTTGCCGATCGCGAGGAAAATCTCGCCGCGCGCCGTCGGCAGGGTCTCGTAGGGCGCGATGTTCGGGTGCGCGTTGCCGGTCCGGACAGGAACGCGGCCGTTCATGAAGAAGTTCGCGGCATGCGGGTGCAAGAGAGAGATCGCGCAGTCGTAGAGGGTGGTGTCGACGAACTGACCTCTGCCGCTGCGTTCGCGCTCGAACAGCGCGAAGGCGATGCCGATGACCGCATTGAGGCCCGTGACCATGTCGACGACGGGCAGGCCGACCCGCATGGGGCCGCCTTCGGCCTCACCGTTGACGCTCATCAGCCCGCCCATCGCTTGCGCGCAAGCGTCGTAGCCGGGCAGTCCGCCGAGCGGACCGTCTGCGCCGAAGCCGGAGATCCGGCAGTGGACGAGGCGCGGGAAGGCCTCCTCCAGCACCGTGCGCGAGAAGCCCCAGCGGTCGAGCGTGCCCGGCTTGAAGTTCTCGACGAGCACATCGGCGTCCGCGAGGAGCGCGCGGAGCAGGTCGCGCCCGGGATCGGTCGTGAGATCGAGGGTGATCGCGCGCTTGTTGCGGTTCGTCCCCTGGAAGTAGGAGGCGGTACCGTCGCGGAACGGCGGTCCCCAGCCGCGGGTCTCGTCGCCGCCGGGCGGTTCGACCTTGATCACGTCCGCGCCGTGGTCACCGAGGATCTGCGTGCAGTACGGACCGCCGAGGACGCGCGAGAGATCGACGACCCGGATACCGGCGAGCGCACCGGATGCTGCGTCCGTCATCATGAGCGCACCATGGGGCAGCTACCCTCGGCCAGCGGTCGATAGGCCTCTTCGCCCGGCGTCGTGCGCACGAGCCGGTACAGGTCCCATGACGACTTGGACTCGCCTGGCGTCTTCACCTCGAACAGGTGCATGTCGTGGATCTTGCGCCCGTCCTCGCGCACGCGACCTTTTCCGAAGACGTCATCGTCGGTGGGCATCTGCTTCATCTGCCGCACTGCCGCAGCTCCACTCACGCGGGCCGCGTCGACGCCCATGGCCGCGACGGCCTTCAGGTAGTGCAGCACGCCCGAGTAGCAGCCGACCTGGATCGTGCAGGGCATCTGCCCGTCCATGCGCGCGCCGTAGCGCTTGGAGAACGCCCGCGTGCGGTCGTTGAGGTCCCAGTAGAAGCCTTCGGTCAGAAGCAGGCCCTGTGCGGCCTGGAGCCCGATGCCGTGGATCTGCGGGATGAAGCAGAGGAGCGAGGCGAGCTTCTGTCCGCTCTGCGTCAGGCCGAACTCGCCGGCCTGCTTGATGCAGTTGGCCGCGTCCGCGCCAGCGTTGGCGAAGGCCACCACCTGCGCCCCCGAGGTCTGCGCCTGGAGCAGGAAGGAGGCGAAGTCCATGGTGCCCGGAAAGGGGTAGCGCACGCTGCCCAGCACCTTGCCGCCCTGCTCCTGCACGATCCGCCCGGTATCGGCCGCGAGCGCCGCCCCGAAAGCATAGTCGGCCTGGACGAAGAACCATGTCCGGCCACCGCCGGCGAGGATTGCCCGGCCGGTCGAGTTCGCCAGCGCATAGGTGTCGAATGCCCAGTGGACGTGGTTGGGGCTGCACGCCTTGCCGGTCAGGTCCGACGTGCCGGGGTTGAGGATCGCGACCTTGTCTTTCTGGCGGGCGATGTGCGCCACGGCCAGGGCCGCAGAGGAGACCGGGAGGTCGACGATCACGTCGATGCCGTCGCGGTCGTACCAGGCGGAGGCGAGCGCCGAGGCCACGTCGGGCTTGCCCTGCATGTCGCCGGAGACGAGCTCGACCGCGATGCCGGGACTCAGCTTTGCAAAATCCTCGATCGCGAGCTGAGCCGCCACGACCGACCCGCGGCCGCTGTCCTCCGAGTAGGGACCCGCCATGTCGGTGAGGACACCGATCCGGATCGGCCGGGTCGCCGCCCGGGCGCGCCGCGGCAGCAGCGGCGCGACGGATGCGGCGGCGATGCCGCCGAGCACGGTGCGCCGGGTAGCGCCGAACACCATGGTTTCCTCCTCCCTATTCTCTTAGGTCTGAGCGAGCAGTCGAGGATGTCAGGCCGGCGTCACGGCGGCGTCGAGCACGGCATCGATCAGCCCTGCGTCGTCGGGGCTGCTCAGCGGGTCGCGTGGCGCGAGCCGGTGAGTCAGAACCAAGTGTGCCAGCGCCAGGCGGTGGGGCAAGCCGGCGCCGGCGGCCTCGCGGGCGAGGCCTGCCGCAGTCACCGCATGGTAGAGGCCGGAAGCCGCTTGACGGGCGAGGGTATCGGAAGCCTCGCGTGCCGCTGCTTCGGCGAAGGCGCAGGCCCTCGCGAAGGCCGCCTCGAACGCCTCTCGTTCCGCCCGGTCGAGCTGCGCGGCGTCGAGGAGCTCCTTGAGGTGCGTGCGCAGGGCCGGGAGGGCCGTGTCGCGGGTGATCGCCCGCAGCACGTCCAGGGCAACGATGTTCGAGGTGCCCTCCCAGATCGAGCCGAGATGCGCGTCGCGCACGAGGCGCGGGTCGGACCATTCCTCGATGTAGCCGCAGCCGCCCCGCACCTCCATGGCATCCCCCGTGACGCGCCGGGCGTCGCGGCAGGCGCGGAACTTGATGAGGGGCGTCAGGATGCGGGTGAGCCGGGCCGCCTCCGGATCTCCACCGTTCGCCCGGTGCAGCGCATCGGCAGTGAGGAAGACCATCGTGCGGGCCTGCTCGGTCCAGACCAGCATCTTGGCGAGCTGGCGCCGCATCAGCGGCAGGGCAATGAGCGGGCGGCCGAACGCTTGGCGTCGGCAGGCGATGAACAGCGCCTCCGTCGCAGCCCGGCGCATGAGCCCGGCCGCGCGCACCCCGTTCGACAGGCGCGAGTTGTTGATCATGTCGGCCATCTGGTGAAAGCCGCGCCCCCGCTCGCCGACGAGGTAGGCCTCGGCCCCTTCGAGGCGGATCTCTCCGCTGGCCATCGACCGGGTGCCGAGCTTGTCCTTCAGCCGCAGGATGCGGAAGTCGTTCGGCAGGCCGTCCCGGCGCTGCTTCGGCAGCAGGAACAGCGACACGCCCTTGAGGCCCGACACTGGCTCGCTGCGGGCCAGCACCATCGCGAGGTCGGCATCCGCGTTCGAGCAGAACCACTTGTCGCCCGTGAGGCGCCAGGTTCCATCCGCCTGCTCCTCCGCCCGGGTCGTCGTGGCAGCGACGTCCGACCCAGCTCCCTGCTCGGTCATGAACATCGCGCCCTGTGCGAGGGTGTCGAAGTCCAGACTGGTCAGGCGCGAGAAGAAGCGCTCCACGAGTGCGGGGTCGCCGTAGCGCTTGAGCGTGCGGGTGAGCGAGTCGGTCATCGAGACCGGGCAGCACAAGCCGAACTCCGCCTGCACGAACAGGTAGGTCAGGGCGTACTTGGCCGCCGGGAGCATCGGCTCGGGCCAGCCGAGCACGCCGCCGCGGTGCGACAGCGCCGCGAGCCCGAATTCGGCATAGGCCAGGCGCTCCATCTCCACGTAGGCGGGATGCTTCTCGACGATCGCGCAATCCTCGCCGGTGCGCCGACGCAGGCGCAGGGTCGGCGGATTGCGATCGGCCGTGGCGGCGAGTTCGTCGAGATGACCGCCGGCGAGCGCACCCAGCCGATCGAGGTGCGGGTCGAGGTGCCGGAAGAGGGTGTCCGGCATGTAGAAGCCGAACAGGGCCGCCGCGTCGCGGTCGGCCCGGTACAGGTTGAGACCCCGCGCGTCCGGGATCGCACCTACGACCTGCGCCGTCATCGTCATCGGCATCCTCCCTGTCCTTGCTTAGGGTGGAGGATGGTGCGCCGGATCGATATAGTCCAATACGGATTGTGTTCCGATCGATACGGAAAACTTTCAAGTGGGCACCGCATGGATCTTCGTCAGCTGCGCTACTTCGCGGTGCTCGCGGAGGAGCGGCATTTCGGGCGGGCCGCGCGGCGGCTGTCGCTCTCGCAGCCCCCACTCAGCCATGCCATCCGCCAGCTGGAGGAGGAGCTCGGGGCGACCTTGTTTACTCGGACGAGCCGGCAGGTCGCCCTCACGCCAGCCGGCACGGCGCTGCAGCGGGAGGCAAAAGCGATCCTGCAACGGGCTGCAGATGCCCGTGTGCTCGTGCACGACATTGCGTGTGGCCGGCGCGGCCGCCTGCGCATCGGATTTTCTGGCTCAACGGTCTACCGTGGCCTTTCCCACATCCTGACGGCGATGCGCACGGAGGCACCGGACATCAAGGTCGCCCTACGGGAGATGAACTCTGCCGAGCAGGTCGAGGCGCTCCTCCACGACGAGCTCGATGCAGGGTTCGTCCACCTCCGTGAGCGGCCGGAGGGGCTCGACGGCATCCTCTTTCATGCCGAGCCGTTCGTCACCTGCCTTCCGGTGGGCCATCCGATGGCCGCGACCCCGGATCCGAGCGAGACGCGGCTGATCGACCTTCAGCACGAGGATTTCGTTCTGTTCTCGCGAACGGTCTCACCAGACTACTACGAGTCCATCCTTGCCATCTGCCGCACGGCGGGCTTCCTGCCGCGGGTGCGCCACGAAGTACGGCATTGGCTCACGGTGGCTGCCCTCGTCGCTCACGGTGCCGGCGTCGCCCTGGTGCCGCAGGCTCTTGCGGGTTCGCAGCTGGCCGGGGTCGTGTTTCTGCCGATCCCGCCGAGCCCGATCCAATCCGAGACCTGGTGCGTGTGGAAGGCGAGCGCACCGGCGCCCGGGATCCTAGAGACTTTCCTGCCGCAGGTGCGTGCCGCAATGAAGGATCTCCACGACAGGTCATTGGCCTGACCAGAAGCGGATTAGTGCCTCATTGGGGTATACCTCTTTGAAACTGCGGCGGAGGCGAACGGTGTGGGAACGAGAGGCAAGTGGCAGCCGATCCGGATCTGTTCCGAGCTTTTCTGCTGATCAGGCAGCATCGGCTGGGTTGATGATAGCCCGTCGGCCCGGCCGTCGTTGCCGCTCACACTGGCAAAACAAAACCCCGCTCGCAGCCAGGCTGGGCGGGGTTGATGAAGCTGGAGAATTGGCAGCGCTATTCTTGTGTGGGCGGCTGGAACAGGCCCTTGTCCCGGATGATGATCTCCACCAAGCCAATCAGAGATCAGCCGGAGGAATGCCATGCCGGATCGCGGGTACGCTGCGCGCAGGGAGCGCGAGGGGTGGGGCGTGTACGCCGTGCACACGGGCGAGCCGGTGCGCGTGAATGGGCGCGTGCAGACAGGACTGTCGCGCGAGGCCGCCACTCAGCTCGCTGCGTCGCTGAAGATACTCGCCTTCATCGAGGATGACACCGGCGACCGGCGGGTCATCAGGCGCTACTCGATCCATTAAGGACGTGGCGCTGAAGCGGGCCAGCACGCGCTGCACCTGCGTCTTCACGGCACTTCGTGGCCTTCTTTGTTGGCGGTCACGTGCCCGCTCGCATAAGAGCGGCGTATGGAACCTGCTACCAGCCAGGAGAGGCTGAAACCTCGTGGGCGCAGATGCCAGTGACTGTGGTCATAGGCCACCTCGCCATACAGCCGATGTGGAACGTCGTGTCCTCACACGTGCAGCCGTGTTTCACAGCTGGATGACGCGGATGTTGTTGGTGTTGCCAGCGGTGTGGAAGGGGATGCCGGCGGTGGTGACGATGATGCCATTGCGCTCAGCGAACTCCTCTCGCCGGGCGCAGTCCGCGGCCTTCGAGGTCATCTCCTCGTAGGAATCGACGTCGTCCGTGTGGACACTGTGCGCCCCCCACATCAGGCACAGCCGCCGCGCCGTGGCGAGGATCGGGGTCAGCGCCAGGATCGGCACCGCCGGCCGCTTGCGCGCAACCCGCGCCGTGGTCGTGCCGCTGGTCGTGTAGGTCACGATCGCGCTGGCCTGCACCGCCTCGGCCAGCGTCGCCGTGGCCGTCGCCACCGCATGCGGCGGGGTTTCTTCCACGACGGGCTCGGAGGCCGCGACGATCGAGCGGTACAGCTTGTGCCCCTCCACGCTGCAGATGATCCGGTCCATCATCGCCACCGCCTCGACCGGATAGCGCCCGGTGGCCGACTCCGCCGAGAGCATCACCGCATCCGCCCCGTCGTAGATCGCGGTGGCCACGTCCGAGGCCTCGGCCCGGGTCGGGGCCGGCGCCGCCACCATCGAGTCGAGCATCTGGGTCGCCACCACCACCGGTTTGACCGCCAGCCGGCAGGCCCGGATCAGCTCCTTCTGGCGGCCCGGCACCTCCTCGTGCGGGATCTCCACCCCGAGATCGCCGCGCGCCACCATCACCGCGTCCGAGAGCCGGATGATGTCCTTGATGCGCTCCAGCGCCTGCGGCTTCTCGATCTTGGCCATGATGCCGGCGCGCTCCCCGATCAGCGCGCGCGCCTCCACCAGGTCGGAGGGCTTCTGCACGAAGGAGAGCGCGACCCAGTCGACGCCCAGCTCCAGCCCGAAGGCGAGATCCGCCCGATCCTTGGGCGTCAGCGGCGAGAGGTCGAGCAGGGTGCCCGGCAGGTTGACGCCCTTGCGGTTGGAGATCGGCCCGCCGGTGATCACCTCCGCGGTGAGCGCGTCGGCTTCGAGACCAACCACCCGCACCCGCACCCGGCCGTCGTCGATCAGCAGGTCCTGGCCCGGTGCGGCCGCCGCGAAGATCTCCGGGTGGCGCAGCGGGATCGCCTGCGTGTCCCCGTCCGATCCCTCCAGCACGAAGCGCACGGTCTCGCCCGCTGCGAGCTCGAGCCGGCCGTCCTTGACGGTGCCGATGCGGATCTTGGGCCCCTGCAGGTCCTGCAGGATGCCGATCGGGCGGCCGACCTCCTGTTCCAGCGCCCGGATGGCGGCATGGACCCGGGCGTGGTCCTCCTGCAGGCCATGGCTGAAGTTGAGGCGGAAGGTGTCGACGCCGGCCAGGAACAGGGCCTTCAGCCGGTCCGGGGCGGAACTCGCGGGCCCGACGGTGGCGACGATCTTGGCACGGCGGTGACGGCGCATGGTCGGGTTCGGCCTCTCGGCCGCCTCTGCTGGAAGGGGCTCAGACGATCAGGATCGCGCGGAAATCGTTGACGTTGGTCAGTGTCGGGCCGGCGACGACGGCGTCGCCGAGCGCTTCAAAGAAGCCGTGCCCGTCGTTGCGCTCGAGGCTCTCGGTGAGAGAGAGGCCGAGCGCGGCGGCCCGGGACGGGGTATCGGGCGCGATCACCGCGCCGGCGATTTCCTTGAGGCCGTCGACGCCGTCCGTGTCACCGGCCAGGGCGTGGATCTGCGGACGCCCGCCGAGGGCGGCGGCGAGGGCCAGCAGGAACTCGACATTGCGCCCGCCGCGGCCCGAGCCCCGCACCGTGACGGTGGTCTCCCCGCCCGAGAGCAGCACGCAGGGGGCCGGAACCGGCAGGCTGTGGGTGGCCGCGCTGAGGGCGATCCCGGCCATGACGCGGCCGACCTCGCGAGCCTCGCCCTCGAGCGCATCGCCGAGGATGCAGGCGCGCACGCCCTCGTGCTCCGCCAGGACGGCGGCGGCCTGGAGCGCCATTAGGGGCGTCGCCACCATCCGCACGTCCGGCGTGCCGAGGCGCGGGTCGCCCGGCTTGATCGACTCGCCGGCGCCGCTCTCCAGATGGGCGCGGACCGCGGACGGAACCTCCACGCAGTAGCGGGCCAGGATCGCGAGCGCGTCCGCACAGGTGGTCGGATCGGCCACGGTTGGTCCGGAGGCGATGTCGAGCGGGTTGTCGCCCGGCGTGTCGGAGATCAGCAGCATCACGACCCGCGCCGGATGGCAGGCCGCCGCGAGCCGGCCGCCCTTGATCGCCGAGAGGTGGCGGCGCACGCAGTTCATCTCGCCGATGGCGGCGCCGGACTTGAGCAGGGCGCGGTTGACCGCCTGCTTGTCGGCGAGGCTCAGGTCCGGCCCCGGCAGCGAGAGCAGGGCCGAGCCGCCGCCGGAGATCAGGCAGAGCACGAGGTCGTCGGCGTCGAGCCCGGCGACGCGGTCGAGGATGCGCCGGGCGGCGGCTTCGCCCGCCTGATCCAGCACCGGATGGGCCGCCTCGACCACCGCGATCCGGCGGGTCGGGGCGGCGTGCCCGTAGCGGGTGACCACGAGCCCGGAGATCTCGCCCGGCCACGCCGCCTCAACGGCGCGGGCCATCGCGGCGGCGGCCTTGCCGGCCCCAACCACCACGGTGCGTCCCCGCGGCGGCTCGGGCAGGTGCTGGGCGAGGCTGACGGCTGGATCGGCCGCCGCCACGGCGGCGGAGAACAGCCGCCGCAGGAGATCTCCGGGCTCGGTCACGGCCTCACCTCACTCGTTGTCGTCCTCGATAGCGCAATGATCTCGCGCCTAAGCGCACCAGCTTCGGGTCAATGCATTTGATGGATCAGATCAGCTGTAAGCTGCGCCCGCAGGCTTCCAGCACATGCTGCTCGGGCTGGTTCCACCAATGGTTGGAGAAGATCTCTACCTCGACAAAGCCATCGTACCCGGCCGCCTCGATCAACGCGCGCATGGCACTGAGGTCGATGACGCCCTCTCCCATCATGCCTCGATCGAGCAAGAGATCCTTGGTGGGCACCAGCCAGTCGCACACGTGGAAGGCGGCGATCCGACCCTTTCGGCCAGCCTCGGCGATGCCGTCGGCCAGCTTCCAGTCCCACCAGACATGATACGCATCGATGGCGGTCGCCACGCCACCGCGTCCTTCGGGATCGAGGGTGTCACACATCGCGAGCGCCTCAGATAGGCTCGCGACGCAAGACCGGTCACCGGCATACATCGGATGCAGCGGCTCGATCGCCAGGGCCACGCCGACGTGTCTGGCATGGTCGAGCAGGAGCGATAGCCCCTCCAGAACTTGCGCACGCGCGAGGTCCAGGCCCTTGTGTCCCGCAGGCGTCGTTCCGACCACCAGGACGAAGCATGGCGCCCCCAGCACGGCGGCATCGTCCAGCGCCCTGCGATTGTCCTCCACGTTGGCGAGGAAGTCCTGTCGAGTGGCCGCCGGGAAGTACGTGCTGCGGCAAAGGCCGCTCACGGCCAGTCCGGCATCGCGGATCTGCCGCGACACGGTCGTCACATCGTGTCCACTCAGATCGCGGCGCCAGGGCGCGATCGCACCGAAGCCATGGCGCGCGACGAGATCGATCACCCGCTCGATCGGCGAGTGATGGCCGAGTGTGGCCGTGTTGATGGAGCAGCGATCCAATGTCAGCGGGCGTATATTCTGGGGCGACATGATCACTCGGCAGTTCTGGATGGACAGGATGTGCATCCCTCCGGAAACTCTACCCGGAGGGTGCATGACTCAGGCGAACCTGGGAGCACGTTTCTCCACGAATGCCGCCTTGCCCTCGACGGCGTCGTCGGACAGCCCGAGCGGAACCGTGATCTCTTCTTCCATCAGCAGTCCGGTCGGATAGCCGTGACGCAGGCCAGCCGACACGCAGCGGCGGCAGGCCGAGACGGCTTTTGGCGACACGGCAGCGATCTGCGCCGCCACTTCGAGCGCGCGCGTCTCGAGCTGGTCATCGGGGACCAACTCGTCGAAGATCCCGATCCGGTGAGCTTCATGCGCGTCGATCGACTGACCGGTCAGCATCAGGCGCAGCGCCTGCCCGCGTCCGACCAGCATCGGCAGCCGCTGCGTCCCGCTCGCCGTGGGCATGGCGCCCAGCTTCACTTCAGGCACGCCGAAGCTCGCACTATGCCCGGCGATCCGGATGTCGCAGGCGAGCGCCATCACCGCACCGCCTCCCAGCGTGTGGCCGTTGCAGGCAGCGATCACGGGAACCGGACCGCGCTCGATCGTCTCATTCAGCGCCGTCTCGACCCGTCTCGCCTCCTCGATCCACTCCGCGGTCGCCTCGAACTCCTTGATGTTGGATCCGGCCGAGAACGACCCGCCCGAGCCGATCAGGATCACGCAGCGGGCCGCGTGGGTCTGATCGACCGTTTGCAGGAACCGGGTCAGCTGGCGCCGGGCTTCGACGCGGAACACGCCTATGGGCTTGGACACGATGCGCACCAGGACGACCCCGGGCGAGGCCACGCGCGCTTCGAACGTCTCGTTGATCACAGGATCAGCCACGATCTGCCTCCTCAAGCCGCCTGGCGTTCGGTCAGGGCCGCACCCGCCGCCGAACGGGCCGGAAGAGCCAGGCCGAACGGTTCCGGCCGGAACAGGCGCTCGTCCATCAGCTTCAGATCGGGTGCGACCTCGAGCGGCGTGCCGGCGCGGGCCAGCACGTCGCGCTGCAGGTCGACGCCCGGCGCCACCTCCACGACCGTCAGACCGGCCTTGCGCAGCTTCAGGACGCAGCGCTCGGTGACGTAGGTGACGTCCTGGCCGCGCGAGACCGCGGACCGCCCGCTGAACGTGACGTGCCCGACCTCGGACACGAACTTGGAGATCTTACCTTCCTGCTCGATCCGTAGAACGCCGTCGCCAGCGGACACCTTAAGTCCACCTGCGGTGAAGTAGCCGCTGAAGACGAGTTTGCGGGCATTGGCGGTGATGTCCACGAACCCGCCGCAGCCCGCGGTGAGGTACGGTCGAGACGGCAGGCGCGAGACGTTGACGTTGCCGTATGCGTCCACCTCCAGGAAGGACAGCAGGGAGCAATCGAACCCGCCGCCCTGGAAGTAGGTGAATTGCTGTGGCGAGGGGAACAAGGCCTGGGCGTTGGCGGCGCAGCCGAACTGGAACCCGGTCAGGGGAACGCCGCCGACCGCTCCCTGTTCGATCACCCAGGTCACTGCGTCCGACTGACCTTCCTCGATCAGGATCTGCGGGACCAGGGCCGAGATGCCGAAGCCGAGGTTGACGGCACTTCCATCCGTCAGTTCCATCGCGGCCCGGCGCGCGATCAGCTTGTCGACGCTCCACGGTTCCGCGGCGAAGCTGGCGGCAGGGCGCCGAAGCTCGCCGCTGATGGCGGGATCGTAATCCGTCTCTGTTGCTTGCGCCTGATGCGGGTCGACGACGACATAGTCCACCAGGGTGGACGGGATGTGGACCTGCTGCGCCGGGAGTGAGCCTACAGCCGTCGTGCGCTTGACCTGACAGATCACGATCCCGCCCGAGTTGCGCGCCGCCAGGGCGAGGTCGACCCCGCCGAGCACCGCTCCCTCGTGCTCCATGGAGACGTTGCCGTACTCGTCAGCCGTCGTGCCGCGGATTACCGCGACCTGCGGGTAGTGGTTGGGGAAGTGGAGCCACGCGTCGCCCGCAAACTCCACCAAGTGGACGATCTCGCCCCGCGTCGCGGCCGCTTCGTTCATCTTGCAGCCGTCGAGGCGTGGGTCGACGAAGGTTTCGAGGCCGACCTTCGTCAGCACGCCGGCCCGCTTGGCGGCCGCGTCGCGCGCCATGTCGTACATGATGCCCGAGGGCACGTTGTAGGCGGCCACCTCGTTCCGGCCGATCATCTCCCAGATCGCCGGCGAGGGCAGCGAGGAGGGCCCGCTCGGGTAGGAGCCCGCGATGATCGTGGAGATCAGACCCTTGCGGGCGAGGTGATCGACGCCCTTGATGCCGTACATGTCGCCGGCGGCGATCGGCGAGAGCACCGTCAGATCGCGTGGCCGGCCTTCCGTGGCGAAGCGCTCGCCGATGGCCCGCAGGACGCGGTCCGGGCAGCTCAGGCCGCTCGATGAGGCGATGGCGATTACGGCTCCGTCGGGGATCAGCGCCGCGGCTTGCTCCGCCGAAACGAGTTTGTTGCGCATGTCAGTATGCTCCGATGGGTAGGAGATGCGCCGCTCAGCGGCGCAGTTTCGATGCAGTGGTCGGAGGACGCCGGGCCTAGACGCCAGTCGCCTGTCCGGCATCGCGGAGGTCATCGAGATCTCGCGCCCGCGTCTCCGGCATGACGAACGTCGTCACGATGGTGATGAGGCTGAGCAGGGCGACGTAGCAGGCCAGAGGAACCCAAGCGGATACCGCCGAGCTGTAGGTCGCCGTGGCCCAAGCAATGATGGAGGCGCCGATCAGCGGCGCGACGCCGCCCCCGATGACAGCGGAGATCTCGCGCCCAAAGGCCACGCCGATGTAGCGATGCCGAGCGCCGAACAACTCCGGAAGCAGTGCGGCCTGGGTCCCGAACATGCCCCACACGGAGATGAGGGCGACCGGAATGGCGATGATGCTCAGGGTCTGGTTGCCCAGGCTCAACACCCACCAGAGCGGGAACGCGAGCAGGAGCTGGTAGCAGGCGAAGAACCGGTAGACCGGCCGGCGGCCGATGCGGTCGCTCCACAGTCCGCTCAGGGTGACGGTGATCGCACCCGCGATCCCAGCCAGCATGAGCGCGAACGTCCCCGCCGAGCCCGGCATCTTCGTGACCGCGACCATGTAGCTGATGGCGAGCGACTGGTAGATCGACGACGCGCCGTTCTCCGCCATGCGCAGGCCGATGACGGTGAGGGTGTTGCGCTTGGAGTGCTTCAGCAGGTGGGCCAGCGGCTTGTCGTCGACCTGGTGGCGCGCCTCGAGCTTGCTGAATTCCGGCGACTCCTTCAGCCGCAACCGGATCCAGACCGCGACGGCGATGATGACGACGCTGAGCAGGAAGGGGACACGCCAGACCCAGCTCTGGCCGACATCGTCGATGCGGACGAGCAGGACGAAGTAGATCAGCGCGGCCGCGACCGTGCCGAGTTGGATGCCCATGAACGGCAGCGCGGAGAAGAAGCCTCGCCGTTGCGGCGGTGCATATTCGGCCATCAGCACCGATGCACCCGCCTGCTCGGCACCCGCGCCGAGGCCCTGCAAGAGGCGCAGGCTGATCAGCAGGATCGGCGCCCAGATCCCGGCCGTGGCGTAGGTGGGCAGCAACCCGATCAAGGTGCTCGCCACACCCATCAGCAGCACGGTTGCCATCAGCGCCGTCTTGCGACCGAGGCGATCGCCCAGCACACCGAAGGCGATCCCGCCAATGGGACGGACCGCGAACCCGAGAAAGTAGGTGCCGAAGCTGGCGATCAGCCCCAGGCTTGGATCGCTTGAGGGAAAGAACAGCGGCCCGAAGATGAGTGCTGCGGCGAGGTTGTAGAGAGCGAAATCGTAATACTCGAGCGCGCTGCCGAGCGATGACGCCCAAGCTGCACGATACAGATCAGCTTGGGTGACTCCTTTGCCGATTTCTTGCGGCGCTGCCTCCGCGACGGCGATCCGCTCGTAATGCAAGCCGGCTTGCGACTCCATGGCCTTCCTCCCGTGTACGCCCATCGTCCGCCATCCGGACGTGCGACATTTCACTTGATCGATCTAGTAGAACGATCTAGTAAGCGGGTCAAGCGCGGTCGCCAGCGAAAAATGCGGCCCCGCCGCGTAGCAGGAGGAGCTCCATGGAAGAGCAACAACGCCGCACCGCGCTGGTGACGGGCGCGGGTCGCGGGATCGGGCGGGCCATCGCGCTGGCCCTCGCCGACGCGGGTTTCGACGTGATCGTGAACGACCTGCCGGGATCGGACGATCTCGCCCACACGGCCGCCGCCGTGCAGCAGCGCGGCCGCAGGGCCGTCGCACTTGGGCTCGACATCTCTGATGTGGCGGCCCACGACGGCTTCGTCGATCAGGCTTGGTCCGCACTCGGCGGGATCGACTGCCTGGTCAACAACGCGGGCGTCTCCGTCGCGCGGCGCGACGACATCCTGGCCGTCACGCCGGAGAGCTTCGACCGCCTGATCAGGATCAACTTGCGCGGCCCGTTCTTCCTCACCCAGGCCGTGGCCAAGCGCATGGTTGCGGTGCCCGCCGACCACCTGCGCACCATCGTCACGATTTCATCGGCGAACGTCGATTTCGCGTCCATCGATCGCGCTGAATACTGCTTGTCCAAAGCACCACTTGCCATGATGTCGCAGCTCTACGCCGCACGTCTGGCTCAGCACGGCATCAATACCTACGAAGTTCGCCCGGGCGTCATCAGGACCCAGATGACCTCCGTCGCCAAGGACCGCTACGACCAGGCCTTCGCCAATGGGCTCACCCCTATCGCACGCTGGGGCGAGGCGGAGGACATCGGCCGTGCGGTCGCGATGCTGGCGTCGGGCGCCCTGTCCTATTCGACCGGCGAGACCCTGCGCGTCGATGGCGGCCTCGCCGTGCGGCGGCTGTGACGAAGCGGTTCCGGCCACCGAATGACGGGCACCCATCCGCCGAACTGACCCTTGGCGAGCGCCACGCGACCACGCGCCCGGCCCTCGCGAACCCTCACGCCGCCCTCACGCCGGACGCTCGGCCCTTCCGCCCAGCGAGGCGGTGAGGCGGATTCGGCGGGATCACGACACATCGACAGCGAGGACACCATCCGATGGCATCCATCCGACTCCCGACATCGAACGGCACGATCGAGACCGTCGAACTCCCCGAGCCGAAGCCGTGGCGCACGGCCAGAGCCGGACAGGCGCTCCCACGGATCGCCCTCTCGGCGGGTCACGTCGTGGCGAACCCGATGGCCGACATCTCCCCCATGCGAGGAGAGGTCGCCATCGACTTCGAGAGGACCCAGCGCTTCCGTGACCACCTCTGGGACCTCGGTCTCGGCATCGCGGAGGCGATGGACACGGCCCAGCGCGGAATGGGGCTCGACTGGGAGGCCGCCAAGATCCTGATCCGCAACACCGTCGAGAGCGCCAGGCGCCGGCCGGGAGCCGTCGTCTTCTCCGGCGTTGGCACGGACCAGCTCGATCCGGCCGGGGCGACGCTCGATGACGTGGTCCGCGCCTACCTCGACCAACTCGGCTTCGTTCAGGGCCTCGGTGGCCGCGTCATCCTCATGGCCAGCCGCGCGCTCGCCCGTGCCGCGCGCAGCCCCGCCGACTACGCCGACGTGTACCGCCGCGTCCTCGCGGAGGCGGACCAGCCTGTCGTCCTGCACTGGCTGGGCGAGATGTTCGACCCGGCCCTGGCGGGGTATTGGGGGCCGCACGCCGTCCCGGCGGCCATGGACGCGTGCCTCGCCATGATGGGAGAGAACGCGGCCAAGATCGACGGCATCAAGATTTCGCTGCTCGACAAGGATCTTGAGGTCGGCATGCGACGCCGTCTGCCACGCGGGATCAAGATGTACACCGGCGACGACTTCAACTACCCGGAGATGATCGCCGGCGACGAGGTGGGCTACAGCCACGCGCTGCTGGGCATCTTCGACCCCATCGCGCCGGTGGCGTCCGCGGCTCTGGCGGCGCTCGAGACCGGCGGGGTGAGAGAGTTCAGAGATATTCTGGACCCCACGGTTCCGCTGTCGCGCGAGTTGTTCCGGGCTCCGACCCAGTACTACAAGACCGGCGTCGTGTTCCTGGCCTATCTCAACGGCCACCAGGATCACTTCGTCATGCTCGGGGCACAGCAAGGCGCCCGATCGATCCTCCACTTCGCCCGCGTGTTCCGCCACGCGGCGGCTATCGGCCTGTTCCAAGACCTCGAGATGGCCGTCGCTCGCATGCGGACCGTGCTGGCGCTGCACGGCATCGGGTGATGGCGCAGCGCTTGACCCCGACCCGCCGGGGTGTGACGAACGGGAGAGGCCGCCTCGCAAACAGGTGCGGGGCGGGCGGCATGGAGCGCGTTGGTCGTTTGGGCGAAGATAAGCAACAGGCACGGCCCACGCTTCAGGACATCGCCCAAGCCACGGGCCTTTCCAGGGCAACCGTCTCTCTCGTCCTGCGTAACAACCCGAGCATTCCGGAACGGACGCGCAGGCGCGTCCTGTCGGCCGCGGAACAGCTCGGCTACGTCTACAACCGGGGTGCGGCAAGCCTGCGCTCGACGCAGACGCGCCTCGTCGGCCTCGCCATCAACGATCTGGTCAACCCCTACTTCGCGGAGGTCACTGCGGCGATAGAGGACGCGCTCACGGCCCAGAACCGCATCGTCATCCTGTCCAACACGGGCGAGTCGGTCGAGCGGCAGAGCGCCTTCGCGGCGACGATCCGGGAATACAACGTGGACGGTCTGCTGGTCGTGCCTGCGCGGGGCACCGATGCCGCGTTCGCGGACCTGCTGCGATCGTGGCGGCTGCCCTTCGTGATGGTGTCCCGCTCGGTTCCGGGTGCGGAGACCGACCTCGTGCAGGCCGATCATCGCGCCGGGATGGTGAGCGCGACCGAGCATCTGATCAGCCTCGGCCACAGGCGCATCGGGTTTATTGGCCTGAACACGGACATCTCGACCGGGCGCGAGCGACTGGAAGGATACCAGCAGGCGCTGGCGCGGAGCGGGATCGAATTCGAGCCGCAACTGGTGCGGTCCGGGCCGGCGAGTCGAGATGCTGGCATGTCGCAGGTCTTCGCGCTCCTCGATCTCCCGGACCCTCCGACCGCCACCGTCTGCTTCAACGACGTGGTCGCTTTTGGCGCCATGCTCGGTCTGCGCGCGCGGAGTTTGACGCCTGGGCTCGACTTTTCCGTCGTCGGGTTCGACGACGTCGCGGAGGCGACGCTGTGGCGGCCTGCCCTCACCTCGGTGTCCGTCCCGAGCAAGCTCATCGGGCAGACCGCTGCCGAACTCCTGGTCAGACGCATCGACGACCTCGACGCGCCTGTGAGTGTCGTGCACCTGCCGACGGAACTCATCATCCGGGATACGACGGGTAGACCCGCCCCGCGCCGCCGTCAGGCTCGCAAGGCCTAAGTGGCAAGTGGCTCTCAGGCCTGGGCTGGGCGGCCCACAGGCAGGGTGAGGTGCATGGTGACATCGCAGCGTCGCCAGGCCCGGACTGGGCGCAAAGGCCTCCTGCGCCCCCGTGAGCCGCGGCAGGGCCGATGAGGCGGCCAGAATGCCACCGGCCGTAAGGAGATCGCGTCGACACATCAGGCGGCCTCTCGCTCGTACATCCAGACCATTCCTGTTGCCGGGCCAGGACTGGAGGTAGAAGCGCGATCGTGAGCATCGTCCCTCGGACAAGACGTCGATCGATGTCGCATTTGAGTATGCCCAAGCGAGACGGCGGCGTGAGACACTGAAAGTCGTCGGGCGCCGAGCACGACGCCATCCCGCAACTGCCCACCAGGCCTTCATCTAGACCCAAACGAGACAGGCCACAGTCGTCAGATCGCGAGACGGCTTGTACAGAAAACGACCAGAAACTTTACACGCGAACGGAGGCCCTCGTGGTGCTCCACCCCCTCAGCCGTCTGTGTCAGGAAACCCTGTCAGGAAATCAAATGTCTGGAAAACGCTCGCGACCGGACGTTCCCGACACGTGCCGCGAACGTCCGGAAGGGGTCATGAGCACCTGTTGGCCCGCACGCCTTGAGGCTCGGCGGCGGGTCGGAAGCGGATGCACCTATGATCAATGTGATTTGGTCCTGACCCAAAACATGTTCGGATCAACGTTGGTCCGCATACTGAGGCGCGGTGATGGTTCCGTTACACCCCGAAGGAGGCCGGGATGCAGGGGCTTGGGACATCGTTCGGC
This sequence comes from Methylobacterium nodulans ORS 2060, assembly GCF_000022085.1. Taxonomy (NCBI): domain Bacteria; kingdom Pseudomonadati; phylum Pseudomonadota; class Alphaproteobacteria; order Hyphomicrobiales; family Methylobacteriaceae; genus Methylobacterium; species Methylobacterium nodulans. The sequence goes on along the minus strand of NC_011894.1, from coordinate 707,283 downwards.
ATCGGTCTTGTGACCGGCCTGCGCAGCATGACGGCCTGTGCCGCACTTACCTGGGCTGCCTCGCTCGGACGGACGCGGATCGCGTGGATCCCGTCTGGTTCAGGGCCACGCGGCTTGGCCACGGCCGCCGCCGCGGCCGAGATGGCGGGTGATAAGATGCCGTTCGCGCCCGACCGTCGCATCCCGCCTTCCTTCGCAGCTCGGCTCGCAATCGGTGCGGTTGGTGGCGCGGCACTGGCGGGACGGGATGTGACACTGGTCGGCGGCGTCCTGGCGGGTATGGCGGGAGCGGTGGTGGGCACCCTATTGGGGCGTGCCCTCCGGGGGGCAACGACGCGCTCCGCCTCGGACTGGGCCCGAGGCCTGACGGAAGATGCTGCGGCCGTCGGACTGGCTACCGTGCTGATCCGTCGAGCGGAACATCAGCTCAGCTAAAACCCGCCCCGGAGTCCGCGTTGGGTGCGCCCGGCACGTGCAGCCGCTTTCCGCTGCGGGCGTGATCCCGTAGGCGGAGCGCGGGCGGTATGCCCTGGTCCGGGCGGTTCAGGGCTACATTGAAGAACGAACCGCTTGCTGATCGGCGCAGCACGATTGAACGCCACCTCACCCGCATCACCGCGGATTCCGATGAAGCCGGACGCGTTTTCCGAAGCGATGCCGGACGCCGCGAGCTGTTCCTCCAAGTCGTGGGGGATGGTCGGTGCTGCAACGGCGCAGGCCAAGCGGGAACGGGGTCCGGGGCCCGGCGTCGGCGCAGGCTCTCGCCAGTGAGCTCGATGCGGTACCCGGTCCACGGCTGCCGGGGCGATCGCGACCAGAGCACCGGGCCGCTCTGCCAAGAGGTCCGCGCTCAGCCGGTCGATGATCTAGGAGCCCGTCCGAGTAACGGTTTGATGCGTTGGGACTAAGGTTGAGATCTGGGCGGATGGCTCCTGCGCCACAGGCTCAGCGCGCGGCCTGCGCCAGCTTCAGGAGGTTATGGGCGGTGCAGATCATCGCCCACTCGCCGCGGACCTGATCGAGCCCACGTAGCAGGAACTGTCGGAAGCCTCTGGCCTGCTTGATCTGCCCGAACACCGGCTCGACGACCTGCTTCCTGAGACGGTAACGGCTCCGGCGCCCAGCCCGCTTCAGGCGGACGGCCATCGCGCTCATCAGGGGCATCTTCGTCAGCCTCCGGCGACCTGCTGCATCCGCCTCGCCGTGACGGGCACGGCCCGGAGCGAGATAGGCTGTGATCCGTCGCTCCTGCAGCGCGGCCAGGTTCGCCTCGGTGGCAAAGCCGGCATCTCCGGAGACCTCCCGCGGCTTGCGCCCGAGATGGGTGCAGACGCCGTCGACGAGCGGCACGAGAGCGCGCGAGTCGGCGGGGTTCGTCACGAGCCGATGCGCGACGATCACCTGATGGGCCGCATCAACCGCAATCTGGCCGTTGTAGCCCTGCACGAACCCGTCGCGCGTGGGCAGGATGCGGCTGTCCGGGTCGGTGAAGTTGCGCTGCGCCCGGTCGGGCGGACCGCCGTCCTCGCCCCGCAAGGGCCGACCTTGCCAGCGCATGCCCGACGAGGCCCCCGGCCCGTCCTCGTCCTCCGGATCGGGCGGATCGGCAGCCTCTGCCTCCAACGCGGCCTTGGCGGCGCGGATCGTCTCCAGCCGCCGCTGCTTGTCGGCCATCCAGGCCGGTGTCTCGTCGCCACGATGGTCGGTCCCATGAGCCCGATCCTCCGCCGCGTCGGCCTCGCGCGCTTGATCCAGCCAAGCCTCGACCTCGGCGGCCAGCGTCGACTCGGCCGCCTTCATCCGGCCGTAGCTCATCGCCTTGTGGCGCGAGGCGTTGGCCTTCAGCTTGGTGCCGTCCACCGCCACGTGGGCAAAGCCGACCAGCCCGGCCGCCCGGCACAGCCGCAGCACCTGCACGAACAGGTCCGAGAGCGCCGTCAGATGCCGCTTGCGGAAGTCAGCGATGGTGCGGAAGTCGGGCCGGTTCAGGCCGGTCACGGCCATGAAGTCAACCCGCTCCTCGCAGGCGCGGGCGAGCTGACGCGACGAGTACAGACCGCGGCTGTAGCCGTAGAGGAGCAGGGCCACCATCATGCCGGGATGGTAGGGCGGGTAGCCGCGCTCCTCGGTGTAGGTGTCGAGAATGGCTGAGAGGTCGAGCGCCTCGCGCACCGTATCGCGCACGAAGTGCGCCATGTGCCCGGGCGGCACGAACTCATGCAGCGAGGGTGGCAGCAGCCAGCCCTGATCGACGTCCCAGGAGCGAAACACCTTGGCCATGAGCCGAGTGAATCATCCCAAAGCGCCGCCGTCGAGGTACTTACTCGGACGGGCTCCTAGTCGCGCGCGTCCTGCTCGCCGCGCTCGCGCCCGACCAGATCGCGATCGCCGTTGCCGCGCTCGCCCAGACCGAGGCGGAGGCGCAGCAGCTTGAGCGGCAATGGGGCCTGCGGCGTGAGCGGACCCACTACGAGGCCAAGCGGGCGCGCCGTCAATACGATGCGGTCGAGCCGGAAAACCTTCCCGATTGGATCGACGGTCCGCTTCGCAAGGCAGTGCACCCTGACCCGTTCAGACGCTATCGAGATTTGTCCGAGTTTCACTGCGGCTGGGAGAGCCCGCATCGGCGAAACTGCACCGTCCAGCTGGCGACCTCCATGATTCGGTAGAATGACGCCGTCCGCGCCAACTTCCCGCGCCGTAGTCACATCCTTTGGATGCAACAGGCCCTTGATTACCAAGCGATCCTTCCAGTGCTTCCGCACGAAGCGAACCTCGCCTCTGCGAGGATTGTGAACTGGTCCGTTCGGCCGGATCGGGGGAGATGACGTCGTTCGAAGGACTTAAACAGCCAAGCTAGCCGCAGGCCTCCCGGATGATCAAGTCCGCCTAGTCATGTAGCGGTTAAATGCACAGAAATCTGCGGCGCATGAGTGGGTGGGTTGACAATGGGACTGGCTCAAAATACGCGAGACATTGAGGTGTGAGGTATAGCAGCAATCAAGCCGCTCGATCATCACCTGCGCTGGGTGGGGCCGTTGTGGGGTGCTTACCAAATGTCGCGACCGAGCTGAACGTGTATGCGAAATTCAACTAAAATATTTCCTCTCCATTGGTAGTTAATTTCTTAGGAGGGGCAATAATGACTGAAGAGGCGCTCCAATTCCGTCATGATCTACTTGAGGCTGGGCAGTCAACTGAACTACACAGCTTGCTGTTGTAGAAGCATATGGTCAAGCATTGCTCCATATGCTGAGCATTAATCAGTAAATTCTGTAGTGCTCCAACGATAAACACTCGTTTGGAGCGTGGGGCCGAATGAGCACTCAGCGTAAAATCTACGTCGACGCGAACGCGACAGCTGCGCCTCTCCCGGAGGTTGTTGAGGCAGTCGCGTCGGCGATGCGGTCGGGCTTAGGTAATCCTGCGAGCGCCCACCGTGCCGGCGGTGAGGCGCGCCGCGCGGTAGAGAAGGCTCGCGAACAGGTGGGCCGGCTCATCGACGGGGCATTTTCGGAGGATGTCGCGTTTGTGTCGGGCGGCACCGAGGCCAACAACACCGTACTGCGCCATTTTGATGAGAGAATCGCCGCAGTCTTCTTTGCCGCGCGTTGCGAGCATGCCTCAATCTCAAGGCCCTTGAAGCGTGCGGACCAGGACGGCCGAGTTATCTGGCTAGATGTCGATTCATCAGGACGAATTGATGCGGAGGGCATTAGACGCCGAGCCCGCGCTGCTCCAAGGGCACAAACTTACGTGCTCGCGATCCAGGCGGCGAACAGCGAGACGGGCGTTATACAACCTGTTGAAGAGATCGTTACAGAGTTTAGGTCGGCATACGACAGCGCTTTTATACTGCTCGATGCGGCGCAAGCCGTAGGCCGAGTTCGCCTTGAACTGAATAAATTGCGTGCCGACGCGATCTCGTTCTCCGGCCACAAGCTTCATGGCCCTCAAGGCACAGGCGCGTTGATTTTGGCCAATTCAGAGGCGGTCGTGTCGCCGCTACTTTACGGAGGAGGGCAAGAACGCGGTCTCCGGTCAGGAACGCAAAACGTGCCGGGCATCATAGGCTTCGGCGTGGCTGCAGAGCGTCGTACAGAGGAGTTTCTGGCTGCATCTGTGACGCTCAGGGCGATTCGAGACGAGTTCGAAGGGCGCTTGAGGCAGCATCTCGGAAATCGGGTCACTTTCAACGGCGCTGTGGCGCCACGCGTGCCGAATACCTCAAATGTCCGCTTCGCCGATGTTGATGGCATGCAACTTCTCGCGCTTCTCGACGCAAGAGGCGTAATGGCGTCGCAGGGCTCAGCCTGTTCGAGCGGACGCCCCGAACCTTCATCGACGCTGACGGCTATGGGGCTCTCCACAAAAGAGGCGTTCTCCAGCCTCCGGTTCTCGTTTTCGATCCTCAACAAAATCGAAGAGGCCGTTGAAGCCGCGGACATCGCGGCCGAACTGGCCAAGGCAATCGCGAGATGAACCAGACGCTGAAGCCCATCAGGATGGAGTTCGGGCGCCACGAAACCTTCACCATCCGGCACGGCTGGCTCGGGAAGGGGCTTGAACGTCTCGGCTCGCCCGAGGGGTTCGCTGCGGATACAGCGACTGCGGACAAACTCGGGCTCGGAAGCCGCATGGTACGTTCTCTGGCGTACTGGCTTGAGGCATCCGGGCTTGCAGACGTCGTTATGGAGGGGCGGTCCCGGCGCCTGAATATGTCCGACATCGGTCGCGTCATCGACGCGAACGATGCGTACGTGGAATACCCGGGGACGCTCTGGTTTTTGCAGCTTGCGATCGCGAGCCGCGACGGCTCGGCGCCGGCTTGGTTCTTCAATGACTATCTCGAACGCAGCTTCGAGCGCGCGGCCTGCGTCGAGGCGTTTCTGAGGTACGCAAAGCAGCGGGCGACCAAGACGCCGACGCTACAGTCCACTCAGCGCGATGTCGCAAACGTCCTTGCGAGCTACGCCTACAACCCAACCGAGGCTCAGGATCCTGAGGACGGAACAATTTGTCCGCTCATTGAACTGCGCCTTGTAACCTACCATCGCGACACGCGACGCTTCGAGAAGGTCAGGCCGGTTGATCCGGTGCCTATTGAGGCTGTCCTCGCTGCAGCGTCATCGTGCAGCAATGGCGAGGAAACCTTGTCCGTGATGGACCTCGCTTCTCGCAGGCACGGCCCTGGACGCTTGTTCGGTCTCAGTCCGGAGATGATTGACCGCGCCGCGCAGGAGGGCGCCCGCATCTACGCAAAATCCGGGGTCACTTACGTCCTACTTGGCGCCGAGCGCCGCCTCAGTGTGCCGAACAGGCCGCCGGCTTGGTGGCTGGAGCGGCATTACCGCCGGATTGAGAGGCAGGCATGAGCAAGGCCCGAAGCTTCTTCCGGGCAGTGAACCTTGAATCCGACATCGAGGTCCCTGACAGGCTTTCCCACTACCAACCGACAACCCGGTCCCTTCCCATTATCGAGGCGGTGCTTGGCCGCGATCCGACGCTCGTCATCGCGGCCTATGGCAGCGGCAAGTCGCTCGCTGCGGGGGTGGGAGCGCTGATCGCGATCAATGACCCACGCTCCCGCGACGCCGTCAAATGTATCCTCCCGAAGGTGCAGCGCGTTGACCCGGAGGCTCACCAGAGATTATCGCAGCGTTTCGCCGCGCGCGGCCAAGGGCGCGCCATCATCTTGTCCGGCCACATCGCAGACCTCGCGCGCGAGATTGGCTCGGCGCTCGGCGCACCCGAGAAACTCTCGACGCTGGAGCGGGTGCTGAACTGGGCGTCTGCAAATCTCCCAAGCGCGGCGCATCTCGCGATAGTCTGGGACGAGTTCGGACGCCACCTCGAAAGCCTTGTCGCCGAAGGCCGCTCCCGCGAGCTGGACTTCGTTCAGCGCCTCGCAGAGTGGGCAGCGCGCGCGGAGGCGCCTACCGCGAGCCTCACCCTACTCTCGCACCAGAACCTGTTGGCCTACGCGGGCGGTCTCAACCAGACGTCGCGCAATGAGTGGCGCAAGATCGAGGGGCGCTTCCGGACGCTGCGGTTCGTCGAGGACAGCCGAGAACTCTACCGGCTCCTCGTCGACCGCATCGGTGAGCGCCGCGAAAGCGGGACGCCGCCGCTGGATTCCCGGCTGAAAGGGGCTGTCGTCCAGCGCGCGATGGAGGCAGGTTGGTTCGATGGCGCGGCCGACGTCAACGAGGTGGCAGACCTCGTCGAGGGGGCCTGGCCGCTCTCGGCCGGCGCGCTGCAAAGTCTGCCGCGCTTAGCGGCGAGGATAGGCCAGAACGAACGGAGCCTATTCTCGTTTGTCGAAGAGGTTGATCTGTCACGCCCCGTCGGCTTCGAGGAGCTCTACCGGGGGTTCTCGGACGCGATGCGTTCCGATGTTGGCGCCGGCGGCGCTCACAAGCGCTGGATTGAGACGGAGAGCGCGAGGGCCAAGGCCGAGAGCGACGTCGAGCGCGAGGCGCTCGCCGCGGCATGCCTGCTGCAACTCGGGACGGATGGCGAACGCCGCAAACTGTCCCGCGCTGCATTGGAGGTGGCGGTTGCGTCGCGAGGCATCCCGCTCGCGGAGGCCGCGTCGGCAATCAACGCGCTGATCGGGCGAAAGCTGCTCCTGCACCGGTGCGTCGTCGACGATGTGTCAGTGTGGCACGGCATTGACGTGGACGTCGCCAGCCGCCTGGCGGAGGAGCGCGCGAAGCGCGCCGACGCGTTCGACGCCGTAGCCTTCCTCGCGGAGCGCCGTCCCGCGCCGATCGTGCGCGCGACGCGGCACAACATCGAATACGGAACGGCCCGCTACCTCTGTGGGCGCTACCTCCTTTCGGAGGAGGTGGAGCTGCAGGCGGAGGGATCCGCCCCGGATGCCGCACCGGTGGGACCGTGGGGCGATGTGCTCTACGTCCTCGCTGAATCCGAAGTCGAGATCGCCAAAGCGCGGGGCGCTGCACTGGCGTCCCCCCGCGAGCGAACGCTCTACGTCATCCCTTCGCGGCCGCTGCGGGTGGTTGACGCCGCGCTGGAGGTCGCTTGTCTCGAGGCCCTTAGGGCCGACGACAATCTGTTAGCGGAGGACCCGCTTGTCTCGGTTGAGATCGACGAACTGCTGTCAGTCGCGCGCCGCCAACTCGATCTCGCCGTGCACCGGCTGACGAGCGACCGTCCGACAGACGCGAAGTGGTACTACGCCGGCGCCGAACTCCCAGTCACAGGCGAGCGGCCTGCAACGATCGTCGCCTCGGAAATGATGGGTGCCTGGTATCCGAAGACGCCGCTCATCGCGAACGACCAACTTATGCGGCAGCGCGTCTCGAAGCAGATGAACACCGCACGCGTGCGCCTCCTGATGCGTATGACGGAGTCGGCGAAGAAGCCCTGGATGGGCTACGGCCGAGACGATACGTCCGTCGAGGCATCGGTGTACCGTACGGTGCTCGCCAACACCGGCCTCCACAGGGAGGGTCCCGCCGGCTTGTGGGGGTTCGCGGAACCCGAGAAGGTGCAGGATCCGGGTCTGAAGCTGGCTTGGACGACGGCGAAGTCGTTCTTTCAGGAGCCGTCCGCCGAACCGAAGAAGTTGTCAGGGCTCGTCGCGGTGCTGACCGGTCCGCCAATCGGCGCGCCCTCGGGCGTGATCCCCGTGATAGTGATGGCAGGGTACCAGGCTTTCGCGCGATGCGTGTCGCTGCGCTCCGACGGCGCCTACGTCGCCGATATCCTCGGCTTCGACGCGAACCGCATGTTCGCCGACCCCGAGCGCCACGAGGTGGAGGTGCACGAGGCCGACGACGGGACGCTGCTGTACCTCGACGAACTCGCCTACGTGTTCGCGCACGCCAAGAATGATGAGGAGGTCGAGGCCCTGCGCTTTGCGCACGACGCGTTCGCCCAATGGTGGGCCGGCCTGCCCAACGGAGCGCGGCGCTCGCATCGCCTGTCACAGGGCGCACAGGCGCTCCTGCGTGCAGCCGCTGAGGCATCCGATCCCGCTGCCTTCTTCCTGCGCGTGCTGCCCGACCTGTTCGGCGGCGGGCGCCGCGACTTCGACGCCGTCGTAGCGGTGGTGGAGGCCGCGCGTGATGAGATCGACGGACTAGTGGAAGGCTACCTGGACGAGGCGGTGCGCGTCCTCGGCGAGGCGTTCCGGATCGGAAACGACAATGCCGTACAGGGGATGCAGTCCTGGGTCGCCTGCCTCGACGTGGACTCACTCCTGACTCGCAACGACCTGCGCCTGACCGACAAGGCGATCCTCAGAGTCCGTTGGGAAAGGGTCATTTCATAGTGATTGACGCGAGAAGCCGAGTTATAGAGGCGAAAAGCATAGCCGCCGCCGAGATGTGAAGCAGCGTATCGTAATCCAGCTTGAGACGGCGCGACACCGTGAGAGCGCCGATGCTTTGCTCAATCCGCCATCGTTTCGGCAGAAGCACAAAGCCCTTCCCAAATTGCGGCCGTACGACCACTTCCACGACACGGCTCGTGCCAGCCTGAACCGCCTCAATGAAACGGGCCTTGTACCCACCGTCCACCACGATTGTCTTGATCCAGGGACAGAGACGAACCAAGCGCTTGACGAGCGGGATCCCGCCCTCTTGATCCTGAACGTTGGCCGGAGTGATCATCACCGCAAGCAGGCGTCCGTCGCTGTCGACCGCCAGATGCCGCTTGCGCCCCAGCACTTGTTTCGCCGCATCGTACCCGCGCTCGCCTTGCGGGGCGTCACACTTCACCGCCTGGGCATCCACAATCGCCAGCGTTGGACTGGCTTCTTTCCCGGACTTCTCACGATCCCTCATCACGAGATGATGGTTGATCCGGTCCATGTGGCCGCCATCGGTGAGCAACCGCCAGTAATCGTAGCAGAGACTGGCGGGCGGCAGATCCTTTGGCATGGCATCCCAGGGAATGCCGTACCGCTGCACGTAGCGGATGCCGTTCATGATGTCCCGAATAGGATAGGTCCGGGGCCGCCCGATCCCCTCCGCGACAGGAAGCAGTGGCTCCAGGGTGAGCCACTCGTCGTTCGTCATATCACTCGGGTATCTCTGGCTGCGACGATCATAGCGCGGCCGATTTGCAGCGGTCCAGACCAAGGAGGGGCCATTCATCCATTCGAGACGAGCAGACATGCTCTATCATCCCGCATTTTCTCTTGGCCACCCTTTCCCAACAGATGGGGTGATTGGGGTCTTAGCCGAGGGTGGCTGCTCCGTTCGGGATGTTGGAACGTGGTCCGTGTTGAGCGGCCACAAGCATCGGGAAGGAGCAGCCGTGAAGTATTATGCCGGACTGGACGTTTCGCTGGAAGAGACCGCGATCTGCGTTGTCGACGATACGGGTCGGATCGTGCGGGAGGCGCGGGCGGCGAGTGAGCCTGGCGCGCTGGTGCAGGCGCTGAACCAGATCGGCCTGCCCCTGGAGCGCATCGGCCTGGAAGCGTGCTCGCTGACGGCCTGGCTGCACGACGGCCTGCGCGAGGCGGGCTTGCCGGCGATCTGCATCGAGACGCGCCAGGCCAATGCCGCGATGAAGACGATGCCCAACAAGACCGACCGCAACGACGCACGCGCCCTGGCGCAGATCATGCGGACGGGCTGGTTCCGGCAGGTCCATGTCAAGAGCCGTCAGTGCCGGCTGTGGCGTTCGCTGCTGGTGGCGCGCCGCACGGTGCTCAACGAGATGCGTTCGATCGAGAACGTGGTGCGGGGGATCCTGCGCGAAGCCGGGCTCAAGCTCGGCACGCCTGGCCGTGCAGCCTTCGCCGGCCGCGTACGCGAACTGGCCGAGGGCGTGCCCCTGATGACGCAGCTCGTCGAACCGCTCCTGGAGGTGCTGGCCAGCATGCTGACCGCACTCGCCGGCTTGACGAAGCAGGTCATGGATCTCGTCAAGAAAGAGGCGGTCTGCCAGCGGCTGATGAGCGTGCCGGGCGTCGGCCCCATCACCGCGCTTGCCTTCCGGGCGACGATCGACCGGCCCGACCGGTTCAGGCGCTCGCGCGACGTCGGCGCCCATCTCGGTCTGACGCCGGCGCGCTACCAGTCCGGCGAGACCGACATCCAGGGCAAGATCAGCCGTTGCGGCGACGAACTCGCGCGCACCGCGCTCTACGAGGCGGCGCATACGCTGCTGGTGCGGAGCCAGAAATGGTCGAGCCTGCGCGCCTGGGGGATGAAGATCGCCAGGCGTCGCGGCATGGCCCGCGCCCGCGTCGCGGTCGCCCGCAAGCTCGCCGTCATCCTCCATCGCATGTGGAGCGACGGCACCGCGTTCCGCTGGGGTAAGGAGCCCGCAGAGGGTGCCACGCTCGCAGGATGACGCCGTCACCGCGAAACAGGAGGGCAAAACACCACGCATGAACCCGAAAGGGTGAACCGGATCGTTCCCGTGGGGACGATGGGCCTGGCGATCTCGTTGAGAGTCCAGAACCTGCGGGTGCAAACCCGCAAGGTCGTGAAACAGATTGAGACGCCTCGCCCTCCTGACCCCATCATGCGGCGGCCAAGCGCCGACCGCGAAGAGAAGCGTGTGACCCACGGGGCGACACAAGCCGGAGAAACCACAACGAGCAGCTTGACCTAAACGACCCCAATCAGAGAAGGACTCTCAGGACGGCGAGGGACACGGTGAACGGGCGCTACACGCCCGCGAGCCTGGCGCGCGCGGTCAGTTCGATCCTCCTGCAACGGGGTGTCGAGCAGTGGCAGGACGGGACGGCCGGACAGTACGCGATGTTGTTGCGCGAGTGCCGCACACGGATCGAGGACGCGGCCCTCGCGACAGACGCGCCGTCGCCGCGTTTGGCACCTGTGATCCGAGAGCGGATCGCGGAGCTTCAGGCGGTACTCGCGCGCATTGAGGAAAACGGGGAGCCGCGGCGAGCTGTGGCCGGAGCGAAGCGATGACGGTAACACCAGCAAAGATGAAAGAGGCCGCAGCGGACGCGTCGCGGCGACATATCGTGCCGCTGTCGGGCGGCAAGGACTCAACAGCGATGTCAATCTACCTCGCGCAGACTTATCCGAATCTCGAATTCGAGTTTGTCTTCTGCGACACTGGTGCAGAGCTGCCGGAGACCTACGAGTATCTTGACCGCCTGGAGCACGTGCTGGGACAGGCAATCGCACGCATCTCGGCGCTAGAAATGCTCGATGTCCGCGCCAAGCCCGGGCGCTCAGCGTTCGATGTAGTGCTTTACGACCACTTCAACGGCTACTTGCCAAGCCCGCGGTCGCGCTGGTGCACGCGGATGCTCAAGATCCATCCCTACGAAAAGTACATCGGCAGCGCGCCGGCCTACTCCTATATTGCAATCCGCGCCGATGAGAACCGACAAGGCTACACAGGTAGCGGCAAGCCCGTCCTTCTATCGGAGGAGCCGAATATCGTGCCAGTCTATCCCTTCAAAGACGACGGCCTCGGATTTGCTGACGTACAGAAATTGCTCGACGACAGTGGTCTCGGTCTTCCGCGCTACTACGAGTGGCGCAGCCGGTCGGGATGCTATTTCTGTTTCTACCAGCAGATCGCTGAATGGCAGGGGCTCAAGGAGCGCCATCCCAACCTGTTCGAGAGAGCGAAGACCTACGAGACGCACAGCGGGCGTGACTACACGTGGGTCGACGGACGCTCCCTCGACGACGTTGAGAAGATGTCGCGCCGCACCCTCAAGGCGAAGTCGGACGAGGACGGCTGCGCGATCTGCCATCTCTGAGGCGACTGATGTCAACCAAGGCTCTTGTCGATTTTCTCGCGACCTACGGCCCCACACCCGCGGCGCAATCCATGTACGACGAACACGTGCTCGAAGGCGCACGGCGGTTCGAGGTCAGCCCGATCTCGGTAAACACGGACAAGGTGGATCGGATTCTGTCCGCCCTCATGGGCGAGCAGCCGCGCTCGGTGATCCTCACAGGCACCGCGGGCGATGGCAAGACCTGGCACTGTCGAAAAGTATTCACTGCCCTCGTAGGTACCGAGGAGGAATGGCGGAAGACCGACTGTCGCATCGACAAGACACTGCGCGACGGGCGGCGGCTGGTTATCATCAAGGACCTCAGCCAGTACAATGAGAAGCCGGAGCAGGACGAGATCGTCAGAGGTCTCTGTAGGAGTGCGTACGGCGAGTGCGGCACGGTCTACCTCGTCGCCGCTAACGATGGCCAGTTGCTGCGGACACTCCGCCGTTACGCGGAGGCGGACGATAGCGGAAAGGCTGCCGAAGAGGCTATCCGCAATATGCTCAAGAACGATGCCAGTCGCGTGCCCGGGCTGCGGCTGGACATATGGAACCTGAGCCGGCAGCCGCACGACGAGACTTTTGATAAACTGCTCGACGCCGTTGTCGATCACGAAGGTTGGGGAGGTTGCGCTTCATGTGGCAGCGCGCTTAGCTGCCCGATACGGCGGAATCGGGACCTCCTCAAGCAGAAGAGTTCCGTCGGACTCCGCGCGCGAATGCGCGACATGATTCGGATCGCCGCCGACAACGACATGCATCTCCCGATCCGGCAGGTGCTGCTAGTGATCGTCAACACGTTGCTCGGGGTGCGGGGCCTGCGGTCGAAGCTCATGAGCTGCTCGTCTGCGGCGGCGCTCGTAAGTGAGGGCAAGCTGATATCGTCGAACCCGTACGACAACGTCTTTGGCCTGAACCTGGAGGCCGATCGGTCCACCTATCGCGCGTTCGGGATCCTCGCTGCATTCGGGGTTGGGCGCGAGACCAACAACCTGATCGACGGGGTCCTAATCGACGCGGAACCACAGGCAGCGCATTCTCAATTCGTGGCGGACGATCCACTGTTCGGAGAGGCCCTGTTCGAACCGATGCGGCGCCAGTACCGCCGCGGTGAAGCCATCGACCAGGACGAGTTCAGGCACGCGATCGAGCAGCAGCGGAGACGCTTGTTCTTCAGGCTGCCGGTGCCCCAGGCGCTGTCCCAGAGTGACCTCGACCCCTGGCGCCTGACCGTGTTTATGCACGGTGGGGAATATCTCATGTTCGCTGACTCACTGCGACGCGGCCAAGTAGACGCGCGGATCAGGAACCGTCTCGCAATTGGCCTGAACCGGACCTACACCGGCATGATGTGCGATGACGGCGCCTCTTTGTGGTTTGCGGCGCCGGCCGCCAACGCGCAGAGCCGCATCGGACAGGTCTTAGACATAGAGATGCCGGTTGGGGAGCGGCGGGCCGTTAGGGTCCACCTTGACTTCGACGCACTGGGCCCGCACCGCACGCTGCGGATGATCGTCCGCGAGGGCAAGGACGTCGTCGAGGCGAACGCGCTACAGCCGCTCCTGTTCGAGTACCTGCTCCGGGTGGAAGCCGGCAGCTTGCCGGGCAGCTTCTCGCGGCAGTGCTCTGAGGAGCTGCGCCAGTTCCGGCTCAGGGTCATAGCGTCGCTCGAGAAACGCGGACTGATCGACTCCGAGGGAGTCGAGGATATCCAGATCGTGCGACTGTCCCCGGAGGGACGGCTGAATGCTGACAAGGTCGGCGTGGTGGCGCTGGAGAGCTGAGATGCCCGCGATTCAGACCTCCCCTTTCAGTCCGACTGACGGGCTAATCGCCCAGGTGCTGCACAACGACGGATCCAGCGCGGCCCTGACCGTGGGCAATCGCGTCGTGAAGTACCAGCCGCCAAAAACGGAAATCTGGCTCGAACAGCGCATTTGGGGGCACCGGTTCCACAACGACCAGACGCCGTGGCTCTTACTGCTCGAAGCCCTGAACATCATGGCGGCTTTCGCGGCGGACCGGAACGTCGAGGAGATCTTCCCCGGTTTGGGGGAGAACCACGAAAACCGCACCTACGAGATGCAAAAGAGGTCCGATCTCCGCCACCTGCTGTTCCGCGATCGGGACCTGGACGAGATAGCGTCTTCGCAGGCCATTGCTGACCCTAGCCAGTGGGCGGCATGGTTCGCCCGCGTGCCCGACGGCAAGGATCGGTTCGCATATCTTCAGGAGCGGTTCGTCAGCTTCGCCGCGCTCCGGAACGCGGTGACGCTGCTGCGCGGCGCCGAGGTCGAGTCCGAACGGCACCGGCGCCCGACATCGAGGCACCTCGCCCCGCGTGGCGTCGACATGCTGACGGCGGACTATGGGGAGAGCAGAAACGACGGGGTGAACAAGGACCGTCGGTTCTTCGCACGCGGCGGCGAGCTTCTCTATCTCATGCTGAACCGGAGCGAGAGCCGGAAAAAATTGGAAGCCGTCGTCCGAAAGCGCTTCATCGGGGAGAACAGCCGCTGGAACAAGCTAGCGAAGGCACTTCAATCCGGGGTGGAGGAGAAGAAGGTCTCGATGGACACCTTCGGCTACTTGCCTTTGGCGCGCCATCCTGCCTACGACCGCGTGGCCGAAGATTGGTACTCGCTTCTCTCGCTCGAAGGACTTCCCGACGACAGCGTGCCCGAGCCCTTGATGCGCCTCTCGGGGTTGGGTGTCCTCCAGTACATCGTTGATCGTTCAGCGGACATGATCGGCGAGAGACGTCCACCATATCCGATCGACATGTTGGCGGCCGAGACGGCGAATGTGCACAAGCAGGCGAAGGATGCCTTTGCGCGACATAAGGAACTCAGCCGGAAGGCAATCCGCAAGCTCGTCCAGGCCCTCGTCGAATCAAATGAATGGAAGGCTGCCCAGTGCCAGACGAACGCAGAGAAGGCGCTGAAGAAGCTCTGCGAGGAGGTGTTCAAGTACGAACCGTGGGCTCACACTGCGGAGATGATGGCAGAGGAGGTCACAAACGCCGCTATCGACAACCACGACCAGCATCTCGGGAGGGTAGTCGGGTTCTATGCGGAGCAGATCGGTTTCGCAGTGGCGCGGCGTGGCAACGGGCGCTGGTACGCCGCCTCCGACGGGTTCCTTGAGGCGTTGGTCCTGGCCAACGTCGGAGCGCCGATGGAGCTGGAAGGCTTTCTCGACAAATTGTGGCGCCGCTACGGCTTTGTGATCGGGACAGAGGCAGCCCGCCAGGAATACCCCGAAGCAAACTACGAACATTTCAAGGCAAACCAGCGCATATTCGAGGATCGCCTTAGGATTCTCGGTCTATCCAAGCGTCTATCAGACGACTGCGCCTTCGTGATCAATCCCTTTCATCGTCATAACGGGGCTACACTATGAACGTCGCGTTTAAGTTGGAGCCCCTCGACAAGAAACTGCCCGAGGTCGAGGATCTCGCGACTAGGGTGGCCGTCGCGCGCGTAGCCGCTGCGCTTGAGGCGAACCCTGGCGTCAAGAGCCTGTTCTCGATAGTCGGCCTGGATAAGACCTTGACGTGCGCCATCGCTAGGAGGATCGACGCTGAGGTCCGAGACTCCATGGTCAGGGTGCACATATCGGTAATTACCCACGGGGTGCGCGCGAGCGCGGCGTGACCCACAAGCGAGGCCGCTAGAGGGAGTTCGCCGCGCCTCTTGCCGGGAGGCGATTTGGCTGATTCCCTCGTGGGATGGGCCGCAGCGAGCTGGAACGCCTGAGCAAGCAGGAGCTGATCGAGCTGGTGCTGCGGCTGCAGCGCCCCGAGAAGACCTCGCGCACCTCGTCCAAGCCGCCCTCGACCGACCGCAAGGAGCGGCGCGAGCAGGCCAAGCCCGGCGGCGCCAAGCCGGGTCACGAGGGACATAGCCGAACGCTCAGCCCCGATCCCGACGAGATCGTCGCTCACCGCCCGGGTCACTGCCCCTGCTGCGGAGGTGTTCTGGCTCCGGATCTGCCGGCCGAGATCGTCAGCGTGTGCGAGCAGATCGACTTGCCCGCGGTGGCACCGATGGTCACCCAGCATCAACGGCTCGCCGTCCGCTGCCCGGCTTGTGGCACGCGCGTCGTCGCTCCAGTGCCGCAGGCCGCACGCGGCACGCCGTTCGGCCCGCGCCTGCACGCGGTGGCGGTGTATCTGAAGACCTTCCAGGCTCTGTCCTACGAGCGGCTGCAGGCCGCGTTGTCGGACCTGTTCGGGCTCACCTTGAGCCAGGGCGGGCTGATGAACCTGCTGCGTCGGGCCCAGAGGCAGTTCCGTGCCGATCGCGAAGCTGCGGTCTCGGCGCTGCGCCGGGCCGCGGTAGTCGCCTCGGATGAGACCGGCGTGCGCATCGAGGGCAGCAACTCGTATCATTGGGTGTTCCGCTCGGACGCAGCGGTCGTTCATCACGCGGCCTCGACGCGGGCCGCCGCGGTGGTGCACGCGATGATGGACGGACACCGGCCGTCCGTGTGGCTGTCGGACCGCTACACCGCCCAGCAGGGCCACGGTGAGCATCACCAGACCTGCCTGGCGCATTTGGCCCGTGACGTCGCCTACGCGGTCGAGGTCAGCGACGACCCCGTGCCGCTGCGCCTACAACTCTGGCTGGGAAGCGTGTTCAGCCTGGCCGAGCGCGTCACCGACCTGGCCGCCTCGACGCTCTCGGCCAAGCGCCGGGCCCTGGATCGGCAGCTGTCCGCCATCCTCGCTGCACCAAGCCGCTGCGATCTGACCCGCGCTCTGCAAGCCAAGATCGGCCGAGCCCGCGACCAGCTCCTGGTCTTCCTCGACCATCCCGGCCGCGTGGCGGTCACCAACAACGCTTGCGAGCGCGCGCTGCGCCCGGCAGTGGTGCAGCGGAAGGTGACGAACGGCTATCGGGCCATGTGGGCGGCCGCGGGTGAGGCGGACGTGCGCACCGTCGTCGACACGGCCCGCCTCTCGGGGGCCGGCACCTTCGCCACTATCCTCAACATCATCCGCGCCTGATCCTACCGCCACGGGCGTGGGTAATTACACATATCGCTGGACGACGGGACCCTCGACGATCGCCTGAGGACTACGTGGAACACGACCGATTTCCGCAACATGCCGCGAGGCGCTGGCGGCGGCTGCATAGTATTTGCGACGCCGACGCGGGACCTCGATGTCGTCGGGGCGACGGCAGGCGAAATCTCCGCCATCTCATTCGAGAAGCTCGCGACCGATCCGGACCTCTGGATAGAAGCCTGCTCGAACCTCGCGGACCTCGGGGGACGGCAAAGGGCCGAACTGAGGAACTTCGTCGTCGGACTCCACGCGTCGGGCGTGGTGGTCGGCGGCCTCCGCATGCTCGCGAACTTCTTCCTAACGCTGAACAAGAACCGGGGCGATAAACCTCTTGAGCGCGCGATCGACGAGTCGCTTCCTGCGCTGAGAATCTGCCGTTGCGCGGGGCGCTTCAAGGAGCCGGGCCAGAAGGGCCGGCTTCGCACGCCGGCCAAGTGGGCGGAGATACTCAGGGACCTGCAGAAGCAGACCGACGACGTCGTGCACCTCGTCAACGATCGCGGCGTTGAACTAGACCGCAAGACGATCAAGGAGCAGATCGATAGACTCGCAACATCGGGACGGCTAGAGGAGACCGATGCTGAGACGCTGCGCAGCCTCGTTGCCGACCGGGCGATCGAGCCGGGCTCCGAGTGGCGCCCGACCCAAGAGGCGGTGGTCCAGCTCTCCTGGGACAAGGTTGAGCCGGTCTTCAAGTCGCCAAAGAAGGCGAGGAGAAAGAGCCTCGGCGATGAGACGCTCGAATTCTTCAACGCGAACTTTCCGCGCGCCCTGTCAAAGGCCGAAAAGGAATTGCTAGAAACGATCGTCAGCGAGGAGAATGGCCCTGAGGAAGACGAGAAGGTCTTTTTCCACGACCATCGCGACGAGTTCGCCGAGGACAAGAAGCTTCTGAAGCGCTGGGAGTCGTACGTCTTCAGTTCGAGCAATGAACACTCGGACCTCCTAGTCGGCCTCCTTTCCGCCATCCGCGACCTCGTCCTCGAGGCCGATGTCGTACCGTCCGAGCCTAAGGTTTTCGCGCGACTGGCGAATGCGGACGCTCAGTCGTATTGGAAGAACAAGAACTCGGAGATTTCGGCGTACCTGCGGGACCGGTTCCGGGGGCTCGACAAGGCCCTAGCGCCAGCTGGTGTGATCCTCGACTTCGGCCTCCTGTGGGAGGCCGGGCGCACACCGGGCAACGGATCGCCCAAAACCGGGCCGAGCGCAAGGCAGTTCAAGGTCGACTTGCACCTCCTCGGCGCCGCGGACTTCCAGGACGGGCGCCCGAAACCGGATGCCCTCAAGGCTGCCCACAGCCGGCAACTGATCTGGTCCATACCGGCGAATTGCATGGGGGTTGCCTACAGTGCCAATCTTGCGGACATCGCGGCCGCCGCGCCAATGGGACACCTGCCGATCGGACGGTTCGCTCGCGCCCAACGGTCCGAGAGGATCGTCGAGGAAGGCATCGACCTCGGAAACCGAGGCTCAATCCAGGACGTGCACGGCAATCCGGACGGCATGCTTTTCGACACTAACCAGCCGTCGCTGAACGCTGCCGCGCTATTCGAGCAGGGCTTGGTGAAGGTGTCGAGCTTTCTCCCCTCGGACGTCGTGGAGGCCATCCGGATGTCGCTGGCCGAGTTCCGGAAGTACTACGCCGAGGCAATCTCCGCGATGGTCTCGGGCGACGGCCTCGTTTCCGACACGCTGTTCGAGCAGGCGCACAGGTTCGGTGCGCTCCTCGAGCTGCTACGCAAGACTGCGCGCCAGGACTTGTGCCGGAAGGAGCTGTGGGAACCGATCCTTCTCATCGGGACCGCCCTGTCGGAGGACCGACCCGAGGTCGCCATCATTACGCCGTGGCATCCTTTCCGGCTGGCTGAGGCGGCCGCCAAAACGCGGCGCGTCGTAGCTGCGGTGCGCAGGATCCTCGCTCCGAACGGCGCGTCGGAAGCCAGTATTCGCCGGTTCGCGACGGGGGTGGCGGAAGGGCTCGAAACGCCGTGGCACCCAGCGGTCGCCGTCCGGATGGACGGGCCGACGCGGCGCCTGTTCGTGGAGACCGACACATCGTTTGAGTTCAGCCTGCTCGAGTCCCCGAACACGGGCGAGGGCGGCAACACCGCCTTCGACGGCTACTCGCGCGAGGCCGCCTCCGAGCTGATGGCGATGGCGGCGGAGTACCTGTCGCTCCAGCCCCACGAGCGAGCCAATTTCTCGGTGTCCTTGTTCAATGCGGATAATCGTGAGCTGCCTTCGCGTATCGCGGAGCGCCTCGCGCGCAAGATCGAGACGGAGCCGGACCTGCGTTGCGACCTGATCTTGACCCACACGGACCAGCAGAGGCTGCGCCAGATCTACGCCGAGCAGAACGTCGCCATCAGCCGCGAACTCGACGGCGCGATCGCGAGCGAAGCCGCGCGGTCGTTCCTGTCGCGCCTCAGGGTTGGGTTCCTCGATGCGGAGACCGTCGCGCAGGAGTCGGAAGGCAGGAGTCGCGTGGACATCGTATTCCTGCACGACGTCATCGCGCGCAGTGCCAAGACGTCCTGGCGCCGTGTCGATCCGGTGGACGTCACCTACGCCGACTTCTGTGAGCCGGACGGCGAGCAGTCGACGAGGCGGCGTCCCTTCGAGACCGGTGCCCGCAAGACCGAGGTCTTCCTCGTTGCGAATGAGCGGCCGTCCGAGGTCCAGAGTTATCTGAATCTTGTTCACGACCTGGAGCAGGACGAGCAGGACGATCAGTTCTTCAGCTTCGCCCCAGTGCGTGAGATTGTGTTTGATGACGCAGGAGTGGGCCAGGTGATCGAGAAGGCTCACAAAGTCGGCAACTGGGTCGTGACCTTCGACGCGATCGCGGACAAGCAACTTCTACTCGCGAATGGGGTCAGTGTGATCCGGTTCGTGGCGAAGCCGGGGACGCGGCACAGCGTCATCGTCTCTACGAACAAGCACGAGCATACGTTGACGAACCGCCTGGAGGAAATCCTCGGGCATATCGCCGACCTCCCGGCCGCCGATGCGTCAGCGGCGGCGAAGCTGTTCGTCGACGAGGCAGCGCGCATCTCGGGCAAAGTCGTGCTGCACGCGGCACGCAGCGAGCAGAACGCCAACGAGCTAGTGGGCCTGGTCCTCAGCCAGGCCCTTGTCGCCAAGGCGCTGCAAGACCGGTCCACGCCCGTCGCGTGGCTGCTCGTCGACGACTTCGCGGACCTCGTGGGGCACCCGCCCGGCAAGCGCGCGGACATCCTCGTCGTCGGCCTAGTCGAGGAGGATGGGCGTCCGATCGTTGACCTGGTCGTCGTCGAGAGCAAGTTCGTGGCCCAAAGCGCCGAGACGCAGGAAGCGAAGGACGCCCTTGCGCAGCTCAAAGCGACGACGGACCACTTCCGCGACAGCCTTGTCCTCGACAAGGATGCCTTGAACCGCCAGACGTGGCTGTCCAGGCTAGCGGACCTGATCGCAGAACAGGGCTCATTCGATGGGCCAGTCGGCGGCCGGGACGCCGCAGCATGGGCCGCCGCCTTGCG
Organism: Methylobacterium nodulans ORS 2060; assembly: GCF_000022085.1. Lineage (NCBI taxonomy): Bacteria > Pseudomonadati > Pseudomonadota > Alphaproteobacteria > Hyphomicrobiales > Methylobacteriaceae > Methylobacterium > Methylobacterium nodulans. The sequence goes on along the minus strand of NC_011894.1, from coordinate 686,933 downwards.
CTCTGATGGTGCGATCCTCCGCATCTGCGGCGTGGCGCTCGTCTTTACGCACGACCGCCGCGACGGGTGGGGCGAGGCCGCCGTCGGCAAGGCCGAGGAGCAGAGGGAGGTCCTCTTCGACCGGAGCGACGTCGCGAAGCTGATACGCTTCGTAAGGGGTGAAACGGTCCTTCCGCCGGCCCTCGTCCTGCCGCCTTCTATCAGCGGCGGCGGCGCCGCACCGACCGGCGGGTTCCTTGACGAGCCGCCGCAGGCTGAGCCCGCTCCCCAGCCCGCACCACCGACGGGGACGCCCACTCCCGAGCGTCCGGCTCTGCAGGCGCCGCCGACGTCAGCGCCGGTCCTAGGCGCCCCCGGCGCTCTTCCCGGTCCGGTCATCGAGTTCCTGATGGACCACGCGTCTCCGAAGGCCGAGTCAGATGGCTTGGAGTGGTTAGCCGCGGCCCGCAAGAAGCTAAGGGCTGCCCTGAGGAACTACGGCTTCGACGCTGAGGTGCTCGGCGAACGCCTAACGCCGAACGCGGCCCTGGTGCGCTTCAAGGGAAGCGACCGGCTGACCGTAGCCGACGTTGAAAAGAAGCAGGAAGTGCTGCTCACCTCGCACAGCCTTGCGGTAATCGCGGTCCATCCCGCCCCAGGCGAGGTAGTGGTCATGGTGGCGCGTCCGGAACGCGCGTTCCCCGACCTCCCTGATGTCTGGCTGAGGCGGAAGTTCGCGGACACCATTCCCGAGGTGAACGCGTCGTTCCTGCTCGGGGAGCGGGAGAGCGACGGAAACATGGTCTATCTGAACCTGGCGAACGGATTCAATGGACAGCCGCAGCACGGGCCGCACACGCTAATTGCGGGCGAGACCGGCAGCGGCAAGGGCGTGCTGACCCGGAACATCATCTTGGACATCTGCTCAACGAACTCGCCGCGGAACGCACGCATCCGGATGATCGACCCGAAGAGCGGTGGCGACTATCCCTGGATTGGGAGCCTGCCCCACCTTGATGGTGGCCTAGTCACGACACAGCCCGACGCGACGGAGACGCTCAAGCAACTCGTCGAGGAGATGGAGGAGAGGTACGCAAGAATCACCCAGACAACGTCCAACATCGACCGTTATAACGCGAAGCTGCCTCCCGAAGAGCGAATGCCGCGCATCTACGTCTTCCACGACGAGCTAGGTGACTGGATGGCGGACAAGGACAACAAGGATTACCGTGAGGCAGTCGGCAGCTATGTCGCCCGTCTCGGCATGAAGGCACGCGCGGCGGGCATCCACCTCTTCCTGATCCTGCAACGGCCGGACAAGGATGCGCTGCCAGGGCCGATCAAGGCGAACATGAACAATAAGGTCTGCCTGCGCGTGTCCTCGGCGACCAACTCGCGCATCATCCTCGAAGAGGGCGGCGCCGAGATGCTGTTGGGCAAGGGCCATTTTGCGGCGAAGCTCGCAAATGAGCAGCCGGCCAACCAGAAGAGCCTGATATACGGTCAGGCCCCGTTCCTCGACGACGACCTGGCGTTCGATCTGGCGCTGGCGATCGGGAACTACTGGAAGGGGAGATAGGCCGTGGCGAAGCGAGCCCGCGCGAGCGACGCGGTGGGCAAGCGGGTTGGGGGAGCCCTATATATCCATCGCGAAGCGGTCGGGCTCCTCGGTGGGGAGCGGGAGCGCGTCGCCGAGGCGGAGGCCCGTGTCCCCTCGGCGGAATGGAGCGTCGCGAAGATCGAGAGGTCTACGATCTCCCTGCTGCTCTACGAATCGTTCGATGTCGACTTCCCTGCACTGCTGCGCTCGACGAAGGTCGACTTGAAGTCCGGGGCCGTGGCGTCGACGGACTACGCGGGCCGCGCGAACCCGCCGATCCTGCACCGGAAGGAACTCCTGCTTCCACCTGACGATCCGAGGCTCCCCAAGTTCAGGGCACTAACGGCTGCGGCGGAGGAGCATGGGCTGTTTGACGAAACGAATAAGATTGGCACGCGCGCCGCCTGGAACGCGCGTATCGAGGCTGCCGGCCTAGTGCTGAGAAACGGGAGGCTCCTGCGAGCCGACGAGGAGCACCTAGAGCCGCTCCCGATCAGGTTGAAGCGTAAGCATCATCCTCGTATCCAGCAGCTGTGAAGTAGTTGCGGCACTCAGCCGGCGAGAAGCATTTGAAGGCTTGGTGGATCGCCGCCCAGAGTTCACTGACACTGCGGGCCGCCGCCCTGCGCAACAGCGCTTTCAGCTTGGCGAAGGCCTGCTCAATCGGGTTGAACTCAGGTGAGTACGGAGGAAGATAAAGCAGCCGGGCCCCGGTTGCCGCGATCGCCTCGCGCACGCCGGCCACCTTGTGAGCGCCCAGATTGTCCAGGATCACGGTGTCGCCGGGTCTCAGGGTGGGGACCAGGGTGTCGGTCACGTAGGCGCGGAAGCGTTCGCCCGTCACAGGGCCGTCCAGCAGAGCGATCGCGTCAGGCCCGCTCGTGCGCAGCCCGGCAATCACAGTGGTGGTTTTCCAGTGCCCTGCGGGTGCCGCGAGGCGGCAACGCTCGCCGCGCGGGGCCCAGCCGTAGCGGCGGACCATGCTGGTGGTGGCGGCGGTCTCATCCAGGAACACCAGTCGCTCCGGATCCAGCTCAAGCTGGCCGGCAAACCACGCCTCACGAGCCGCCTTTACATCCTCCCGCTCCTGCTCAGCTGCGTACGTCGCCCTTTTTTCCGCGTGATGCGGTGCCGGGCGAAGAAGCGCGACAGGCTACTGCGGCTGACCGGAACGCCTTGCTCCTGGAGCGTCTCGCAGAGCTCATGCAGGAAGCTCTGCGGGTGGGCTTGGTAGGTCTGCAGGATGAGCTCGGCATGAGCCTCGATGCGCTGCGAGCGCTGGTCGCCGCCCATGGGCTTGGGCGTGACATCTCCCTGGCCCTCCTGCTGCCTGGACCAGCGGCTGACGCTGGCCACGCTGACCCCGAAGCGCGCGGCGGCCTGATGGCAGGAGGCGCCTTCTGCAACGGCCGAGACGACGCGCTGGCGCAGGTCGACAGACAAAGCTGAGGGCATGGGCCACCTCCGTTGAGCCGCCCCCCCGGGGACCGGCCAACGCGTTGCCATCACCACGGTTTCAACCCGCTCGGACCCCGCTCTAGAGACCGAGCGGCACAAGACCGCGATCTTCCGACGCGACCTGTCGCAGCCGATGCAGCTTCTCATGCGCTACGGCATCATTGCCGCCGATCGCAGTGTGTTCGACTACGGCTGTGGGCAGGGCGCAGACGTCGAGGCGCTGACTTCGCAGGGGTTTGACGCATTCGGTTGGGACCCTCACCATGCGCCATCGGGCCCGCGTAAGCCGGCAGACGTCGTGAACCTCGGCTTCGTCATCAATGTGATCGAGGACCTGCGCGAACGGGTCGAAACCCTGAAGGCGGCGTGGGGTTTCGCGCAGCGGGCCCTGTGCGTGGCAGTGATGTCGCTGGGTAAGGCATCCACTGCCGGTCACCGCCCTTACCGCGACGGCTTCGTGACCTCGCGCGGCACGTTCCAGAAGTACTTCGATCAGCAGGAGCTTCGCGCTGTTGTCCAGGGCGCGACCGGCGAGGCTCCGCTCTCCCTAGCTCCCGGAATCGTCGTCGCGTTCCGGGACAAGGACCTCGAACAGGAGGTCCTGTTGCGCCGCCGATCGGGGAGCCTGGTGTCCGGGGCCCTGCCGCGACCGCCGTTGCGCGAACGGCCCGTTGGGGCGCCGCGAATGCGTAAAGAGCGCGCGATCGTCGAACGCAGCCCGCTGCGGGAGCGGATCGCACCGCTGCTGCACAGACTGCGCGCGCTGGCTCTGCGACTCGGGAGACTCCCCGAGGCGGAAGAGATACCCGGCGAAGAACTTGCCTCTCTCTCGACCCAGCGGGTCGGCACCCAACGCGCCTTGGAACTTCTTGGTGAAGACCTGGCCGGCGACGCGGAATTCGCACAGTCGTCTCAGTCTCGTCGTCAGGACCTTCTGGTCCATTTAGCACTGACTCAGGTTCCGGGCGCACCCAAGTACAAGACGCTACCCCAGTCTATCCAAGCGGACATACGCGCCTTCTTCCGCACGCACGCTGCGGGCCTGGAGGAGGGGCGAAGACTGCTCTTCGCGGCGGGTGACCGCTCGGGCGTGCGGGCAGACGCCGAGGCCGCCGCCGCCATGAGGCTCGGTGGCATCCGAGCGGAGAAGTCCTTCCGCTTCCGGTCGTCGGCTCTGCCCTGTCTTCCCGCTCGCCTGCGCGTAATGGTCGGCTGTGCCGAAGTGCTGCAAGGCGGCGTGGACGCTGCGGACTTCGTCGACATCGACCTGGAGGGGCCGCGCGTCACGATGGTTGTATGCGACGATATCGAGAAGCCGGTCCCGTTCATCATTGAGCGCGTGCGGGTCGACCTCGGCCGCCAGAAGGTGAGCATGGATCGACGTGAGCCGCAGTCGACGCCTATCTACTTCAAGTCCCGCTATTTGTCTCCGGATGATAACTTGCGAGAAGGTCAAGTGGAGTTCGAGGCGACGCTCTTGGCAACTGGCATGTTCAAAGAGGGACAGCCGGAACCGCCGTGGGAAAAGGTCCAGCCCGCTCTAAAGGCGCTCGACCCTGACATTTTGGAGGCCTAGGACGAGCAAAGGCCCCCTCGAGTTAGTAGATGATCCTGATACGGTCTTAGCCGAGGTCGCCCGCACACTTCCGGCCGAGCAGCACGCCGTCCTCGTGCTGGTTCAGACGATCTGGCATGGCGCGAAGACGCTGGTCGTGCCGGACACGATCAAGCTCGTGCCCTATCCGGTCTACGTCCCCGAACTTAACCCCAATGGAGCGGGTCTAGCTGTCAAGAGGCTTGAGCGCGGTCGCAGGAACAACGGATCGTGTCTTGCCTCTGCCCGCAGCCGCTGTCTGCTGTCATGCAGCCGGCGCCTCAACCCTGAGCAGGCGAAGCGCGCGGCGGGAGATAGATTGCGTCCTCGATGATGCGCCCACGAGCGGCATTATGGTCAGCGACCTGGGATATATTCGCGATTGAGGCCGGCGAGCGTGGGGTTGAGATCAAGTAGGAATTTATGAGCCCGTCGGATCAGTGCTTGCGAGCGCTCTGGCTTTCGAGCTCAGCCATCGCAACCGCGATAGCCTCCTTTTCTGCTTCCGTGCGCCGTTTAGGCGGCTTAGCGATAGCATCAGCGACGAACGTCTTCCAAGCGTCAGACCCAACTTCCAGGGTGGCTTGTGCGGCTTTTTCGTCATCGTATCACCTCTATCTTCCCGCCTAGGAATAGGCATTGCGATGATTTTACCACGTGATCGCATTTCAATGTCAGAGCAGTGATGCTCTCTCGAGTTGGTGACTCACCAACACTTTGCGTGGACGGGTCACGGCGCCGAAGTCGTCGCGGACTGATTCGCGGTGGGCATGATCCTGCCCTCGTCCCTGCTTGGCTGCGCCGTTGACCACGCATCTGCCGTTCCGACCAGCTCGTCATCGTCGCCCACCTGCGCCGCGATAGCGGGCGCGCCATGGGCCTCGTGATCAGCCCCCCACCGGGTGGCTCTTCGCCAACTTTCGTGGAGCGGCTTAAGCCATTCAAGACATAGAGCTTCTGCACACGCCCGGTGGGACCCTCTCTGCGTCTACGAGGACCGGCTCTGCGTCTGCGGAGGGCAGGCCTTTGCGGCGCGACCGGCGGGATCTGGGCTTCGACCTTCTGCCCACCATTTCCACGAAAGTTGGCGAAGAGCCCACCGGGTGGCCCGGTTTGAATATTAGAAGGTTGGCCTGTCCACCACGGATAGCTTAGTCGGCGGAGCCGGTCGGGCGAGCGCAACCGGCCAAGCGGTCAAGACGGGCATGAACACCTCCGGGGCGGGTGGCCGACAGCCCAGTGAGACATGCGGCCAAACCCGGTTGGAATGCCGCCTACAGCTCTCAATGATGATTTGGGCTGCGCGCAGCGTATAGAGCAGGATCCGCTCCTACCGAATCGGATCCCGCTTTTGGTTCTTGGCTTTTCGCATTTTTCTGCGACGAACCGGTATTCGCTTAGTCGAAAATTGCTCCAGATCCTACTATCATGGATCAGGTTTTTCATTGGAATTCGTTATCCTCGTAAGGATAGTACGGTATAGTTTTGGATCTAGAGTCGGCTGATTGTAAACTGATGAGACGAGAGACGCGGACATCAATGTCGCAATCCTCTGGCCATATATTTCAGTATCTGACTTGTTCCATACAAAGGTAAATCCTATTATGCCGTATTTGTCCTGATAGTATCTGACGTATTTGTATTTCCCGTCAGCATCTAATGAAAATATGGAAATCTTACTCTCGGTTGTAGCTGTGTAAATAATCTCTTCGTTATTGCGCTTGATGGCAGATAGCAGGCGTCGGGCGAAGTGCTTCAATCTTTTTCCATTGAAGTAGTTGTATGCAATTATCGTTCTCTTATTGCTGTCGCTAAAAATCAGCCCATCACTGGTAATTTCTTGGTTGGATGTTATGCCCATGGGAATCCACAGAGGTCTTCTACCCCAAGGGTGAGATACCCTCTCGAACTTCCACTTGTTGAGGAGAGATTCCGACTTTCTTATTAAGCTTAACATATCAGCATTGGGTATGAGTCTATCAAATTTATACTTCTGCTCGTCCGAAAATTTCTTTATAGCATGATAACTCTCTTTCGTAAGCGATGGAGTCGGGATGCTTCCTTGATAGCCGGACGCAACCAGCATAACTTGTATGATTATTCTACTGTCTACAGGATATTCTATATCAAAGAATCTCTTTGCGTGCGCAAAACCATTCTCAGCACCTGTCTGAGCGGATAGGTTATTTGGAAATAAGGCAAGATTTAGAAACATCAATATGAAGAATATTCGCATAAACCGCCCGCTCGTCAGAGCCGCCGCCGCCTCGACCATAACCCACACCACCGCACGCATGACTTGTGCTTCCGAAATCGACCAGCGTGTATGATTGAAGACCTGAAGCAGTCGAATTTGCAAATGTTTTCGGCGGCAGGGCGCATCATTCGAAGCAACCCTCTGAGTTCTCTCTGCTCGTTAATTGCCTCTGCCGAGTAGCGCCGTGGCGGTACATGCCATTTCCTTGCCCCTTGGCGCCTCAGGCGAAGCGCCTCCGTGCAACCGACACCGACCGTTCCGCATCCCGGGGCCGCGGCAGGGGGCGCCGGCCCGCGTCTTGGCTCCGTAGAGGGGCGACAGGTGCATGGCGAGGTTACTGCGCATGGGGTTGCCCTCACTCTCCATTGCAAGCCCCACCCCCTCCCAGCCGCGGGCTCACAGCGCCCACGATTGCCTGCCCACTGGCCTCGACGGTGACGCGCTCGACCCGAACTATCTGCCGCCCATCGCTGCGGTATCGCTTCACGGCCTCAACCTGCGCCGTGAAGGTCCGCGCCAGCTTGAAGGCTTGCTCGGCGCTGTCCTGCTGCAGGACGGTCTCTGCCTGCGCGAGGCGGCAGATGAAGATCATCGTCGCTATGTGAGCCGCAGCCATTTGGGCGACGAGCATGGATCAATCCGGGCTCAGTCGATCTGCGACTGAGAACCGCAAACCCCTGACTATCGAGCTCAAGCCGAGATTGTGGTAATATGATACCATAATCTCGTCATTGATATCTCGCGGAAGGTGATCAGCCCCACCGGAGTGGCTCATCGCGTAGTTTGATACTGCTGACGAAGTCCGATGCGCTCTCAATCCGCATCGTCCAGGCCGCCTCTTTGCAGCCGAGAAGGTGCCATGGGAGCGTTGGAATCCGGCGCTCAGGCTGTGGGCCGGTGCTTCGGGGCCGACTTCGCCAGCAGTATCAAACTTCGCGAAGAGCCACCTCCTGGGGGCTGATCAATGCGCTTCAGCATGTCGAGGAGAGCGCCGCTAAGTTCAGCGCCACGCGAGCCTGCCAACCTCCCGGAAGGACGCAGGACGCGGCACCCCGGTCACCACGATGATGGCCTTGCCGCCCGGACAGCCCGCGGCGTGCCAAGCGGAGCGAACGGCCTGGGCCTCAGCCCTATCGAACACCGCAACGAGAGGGGAGGGGGCGTGACGTGATTGGGTTCGCTCAACGCGAGCGAGACGGCGCCGCAAAGCCACGCTCGTCACGCATGTCGCTCCAGTCGGGCGACGTGCTTGGGTGCAGAGCCGCCTGCGATCGGGCGGTTATACCTGCACGTTGCTCTGTCGATTTCCTGCGATTCGCCCACGGTGATCCTCCGCGATACCTCACTTGATGTGGTACCATAGCACCGTATTTGTGCTAGCCGAAGCCCTTCGGGAGGAGCATCCATGTCGCGAAAGAGCGCGGAAGGTACGCAGGCAGGAAAGCCCCGGGGTAGGCCGTTCACGGCAGGCAATCCGGGCCGGCCCCGCGGATCACGCAACAAGACCTCGCTGGCCGTTGCGGCGCTCCTGGACGGAGAGGCCGAGGCCCTGACCCGCAAGGCCGTCGAGCTGGCCATCGGCGGCGACACCGTCGCGCTCCGCCTCTGCCTGGAGCGGATCTGCCCGCCGCGCAAGGACCGACCCGTGCACTTCAGCATGCCGGCCATCAAGACCCAGGCGGATCTGCCGAAGGCAACCCACGCACTTCTGCAGGCCGTCGCCGCGGGGGACCTCACGCCATCTGAAGCTTCGGACATCGGCAGGGCGGTCGATGCGCACGTGCGCGCCGTCGAGCTGACCGAGGTCGCCGAGCGCCTGGCTCGGCTGGAGGAGATGCAAGCGCGTCAAGCCTGATCGCGCTTAAATCGGGTGATCCGCGCGCACTGGTTCGGATTCGGAGGCCTTCCTGTGAACCGATTGCGAAGCCGCCTACGCCGCCTTGAGCTGGCCTCCAGGCCAGAGCAGCAGATTGTGACCACGATCGGCCGCACGCAGGAGGAGCACGATCGGCAGATCGCTGCCCTGATTGCAGCGGGCGAGGCGCACGAGACTGACCTGTTCGTGTGTGTGATGAAATTCAGCGAGGACGAGCTGCGGGAGGACGAGTGCCCCCGCATCTCCTCCAGCAGCGAGAGGCGCCTCATCCCGCTCGGTGCGCTGGGTCGGGCGTGAATACAGCCCACTTCACCATCTCGGTTATCGGGCCGCACGAGGCGCTTATTTCGCTATTCGTGTGTGACTGCGTGACTGCGTGACCAAGGCAGCTAAGTATATGGCCTCCTTCATGTTTTCTTGTCACACGGTCTGCGCACCGTATCCAGCGTCCGCGTCACTGCAGAGGGTCTTGGCGACTCTGGTCACGCAGGTCACACACGCCCTATTGCTGGAGGCGCCGCCAAAGTGTCTGAGTTTATTCGAGGTCACGCGGTCACGCAGGTCACGCGTTAGAGCATTTTCAGTGAAATCCGGGTCAGCCTTTAGATCGTATCCTGGGCTGCACCCGTCGCAGCCTGCCGGCGCGCCTGCGGCCTCACCTGGCGAGACGCGATCAGGATTAAGCTGAAAATGCTCTAGAAGCGACCGAGATGGAAACATTAGGGTGAGGTAATCGCGTCACCCTTTTCCTCGTCTTTGAACAGTGCCCCGTATCGCACAGCGTAGGTTGCGACGGACCGGCCGTCCACCTTCAGGAACAAGCGCTGGCTCCGGTCCTTTCCGCTGATCAGCACCCCGCGCTGGTGTAGGATTGCAGCGATCATGCGAGGATCACCGATGCCGGCCAACGTCTCCCGCCAGCCAGTCGCGGTGAAAGCGTAGCACACTTCACCCTCACGCTTGATTCGGTAGCCCAGAAGGTCTCGCACGGGCGGCAGAAGTAGATCTGGCTCGTCCTCAATCAGTTTGCGGAAGTGTGCCTCACCGTCTCGCTCGATGGTTGCGCGGATCGCCTGCATGGCGGCCATGATCTCGCCGGGATCATCGCCGCCGCGCAGAGCGCGCCAAGCCCCGAAGCACGTCTGCGCCGCTTTCTCTGCCTCACCCTCGGCCCAAGGCAGCCCGAGCGCAGCCCGGGCCATCTCGCCGGCCGTCGCAATCAGGGCGAAGCGCTCGGCCACCCGGATCAGCTGACCGTCTGCACTTTCAGCGCCGCCGAGAACCTGCTTGGTCATCGCGCGGATCTTGGCTCGACCCTCCTGCTCGGCTGCCGCGAGGTCCTTCGCGAGCGCCTCAACGAAGGCCGGACCTGCAGTGCCATAGACCCGCAGCGCCGCCTCCTTGATGCTCCTGGCGAATTGCGCGGGTTCCTCTCCCTTACAGTTCTCGAACAGGCCGAAGCCCGCCTGCGCGTCAGCCGGGACATCGACGATGCGCACCAACTGCCCAGCCTTAGCCGCGCGACCGCCCTCCGCGATCTTGTCACCCAGCCCGACCTCGCCGGCTGACAACAGCATCAGGCGCCACTCGTCACGGCGGCGCGCCTCCGCATCGCGCGTGGCGCGCAGCTTGGCGACCCCGTTCATCAGCATGTAGGCGATTGAGCCCGCCTCGCGCGCGCCGGACTCGCCCAGTTCGTCGAGCACCAGGATGGTGCCGGAATGAGCCCGGGCGACGCTCTCGACGCCGTTGTCGGTCGCCCGCCAAGTCTGGCAGAAGCCAGCACGGCTCCCGCCGCCCCAGACGCTGCCCGCAGCAACCAACGCCGTACTCTTGCCGAGGGAGGAGCCGCCGACCAGGTGCAGACCGCCTCCTTCTCCCTTCAGCAGATCGTTGAGCGGGCCGGCAAAGGCAGCCGAGATCGCCATCACCAAGCGCGAGTTGCCGGAGGCGGGCCGCGCGACTTGGTCGATCCAGCCCTGCAGGCTGCCGCTGCTGGCGTAGCGAGCGGCCTCGGCGCGGCCGTCGTACACCACCTGCTCGCCAATGGCGCCAATGGTGCGGTTGGGGAGCACGAACGCAGTCTCGTGCCAGCCCGCGCGCTTCACCAGCCGTACCCGCGTGCTGCAGATCAGCTTCATCAAGCCTTCTTTGAGCAGGCGGAGGCTCTTCTGCGAGGCGGAGAGCTGGAGCCCCGCTGCCGCAAGCGGCCGGAGGGCGTCGCTGCCGATGGGTCGGCCGGGACGTGCCGTGGCCGGATGAGAAGGCCTGAAACGCAGGGAGCCCGATCGACCACAGGCCGCCGAAGCTTTTCATCATATTTCCAGCCGCGCAAGCGCCTATCTGGCACATGCCGGAAGGTCATTTGCCATCATGGCCCAAGGTAATGTATGCGGCGCAACGGCTCTATCAGTCGATGCCACACCGAAATGTATTAGCTAAGACAGATCGGTGGAGGCGCAAACCTTGGGTTGTGGGAATGAGTACGTCGAATGCGCCGAAGGAAGTGGCGGTCGTGACCACGATCACAGAGGAGGACCGCAAGCGCCTGCACCATTTGCGGATCGATCTGGGTCTGACGCTCCAGGAGTTGGGCGTGCAGGCCTGGAGCCTCCTCTTGGCCAAGCACCGGCTGCCTCCTCTCCAGGAGGTGCGGCGACCGAATGCGCGTCCGGTCGCCCGCCGGCGTCGCCCAAAGTGAGATGGCCCGTATGGTGGTCGCGCCGGACGGACCGGGACGGGGCTCGCCCGATGCGCGACCGGCGTGACTCCGGTTCGGCTTCAGCGCTCGTCCGCGCCACCCTCATCGTCGCATAGCTGCGACGCGGCGCCGGAGCGCCGCCATGGCCCACTGGATGCGCTTGAGGCGCCAGAGGTGCAGGAGTGAGGCGAAGAGGTTCATGGCCGGCCTCCGCGCCAGTCGCACCCGACCGCACTCAGCACCACGGCTGCGCGGGTCGACGGCGGCGGGTTCCTGTGCTCGGGTACCGCATGGTGGTACCAGTAGCCGGCGTTCGTCGTCACCCCGCGGATGCGATCACCCTCGCGACCGAGCTCTTGCTCGACCCGGACGCGCTCGCCCCAGAGCCAGGTCGAATAAACCTTGAGGAGGTCGGACGTGACCGGCTCGGCCGCGGCGGTCGGGTTGCCGATGAGGGTGATGCCACCGCCGATCAGCGGGAGGCCCACCAAGCCGCGCAGGAATGCGCGACGATCGTGCGGGGCGCTCATAGCGTTTCGCCCCCGCGGAATTCGAAGTGCTGGAAGCAACGACGCGCGAACGCGCGCCGGGAGACGGCGATCGACATAATATACGGCGACCTCGGTGTAGATACCCGGACGGGCAATGCACGGCCAGAGCAAGTAGGGGGTGCGGCGCAGATCCGGACCTCTGCACCAGCTGACGCAGCAGGAGATGCGACAGCGGGTGCCTTCGGCCGGCTCTACACCACCTGCCGTTGAGCCGCTGACACAACGTTACCACAGTATAGGGTGGTGTCGATATAGCTCCTGCAAGTAACGCTGGAAAACCGACACCGGACCCGGCCGGGCCGGGCGAAACGAATTATCTTTTTATCTCAATCGGTTGACCCCACCATACGAGATCCCGACTCCGCCCGCGCCGCCGGCTTAGGCCGAATGGCCTATGTGAGATCACGCCGGTTGTACGATGCTGACCTTAGGAGTTGTTGGTATTAGAGGTTTAGGAGTTTAGGGATTTAGCGATTTAGCGATTTAGGAAATGCGGGAGCCACCATTCAAACCTAGAGTGTGATTTTAGAACTTAAGGTGCGGCGGGGCCGGGCGCGATGTCGGAAACGACAAAAAGCCCGCCGCGGCGGGGCCGGGCGGGCTCAGAGCATCAGGATCGGGCGGATCAGGAAGCGCCAGAGGCGTATGGCCGGATCATGGTCGGGCATCCCTGGACCGCCCGCCGTGCGCTCCCTGATAACGGCGCATCAACTCGGCCGCGCGATCAACCTCGTCCAGAGCGACCCGAATAAGATCGCAGCTCGAGCGCCGATGCTGGCGCTCAGCCCGAGCCAGCCGCAGGCGGGCACCCTGGGACGGCTCGATCCGGGGCTCATCCTGCTGCGGCCGGAACCATCGGAACGGGTTCATTTGCCCACCTCCCTCCGGAGGTCTTCGATGCGCTGAAGGATCGTCTCGATTCGCCCCACCGCCGCGACGAGCTTCTCCCGCGTCCACTGGTCGTTGGTGACCCCGTGCTGCTTCAGGTCGGTGATCAGGCTGCGCGTCTCGGCTTTGGCCTGCTCGACCGCCTCATGCAGGCGTTCGAAGATGCCGGTCCTGCTCTCCAACGCTGCCGTAACCGCGGCGTTCGTGCCATTGTTCCGCTCGACCGTGACGGCGAGCTTCTCGACCAGAGCCTCCAGGTTGCGCTGGTACTTCTCGGTCACGGCATCGGAGCGTCGCTGAAGGTAGGAGACCGCCAGGAGCGCGAGCGCGAGCAGCCCCCACGGACCGTAGTCCTTAAGGAGACCGGCGAGTTCGACGGCCGTCACGGCTCAGCGCTTCACCACGCTCGGCAGGATGGCGCTGAGTTGCGCGTCCTTCTGCTGGCTCGAGCGCGAGGAGCCGAGCCAGAAGGCGATGGCGGTGCCCAGCGCGAGGTTGGCTGCGCCATAGGCTTGGCTCAAGAGCTGGTAGACGCGCTCGGGGATCTCGCCCTGGATGAAGTAGAGCGCGCTGGTCAGCAGCGCCCAGGCGGTGAGGATCGCCAGCGTGACGATCGCCGGCATGGAAGCGGTCCAGTGAGTGGCCTGCACCAGCCCGAGATGCATCTGGCGGGCGTTGGCGAGGTCGCCGAGCTCGGCCACCTGGAGTTTCGCGGCGGCCTCGATCTCGGCGAGCTTCAGCTGCGCGCCGGACGGGTCGGCCTGCACCGCCTGGCTGATGGCCTGTGGGGTGGCCGGCACGCCAAGCGCCGCGCCGATCGCGGCTGCTGCCGTCTTACCGGCGGCCGCGCCGATGCCGCCGCCGATCGGACCGCCCAGCGTGGTGCCGAGGAGCGTGCCGAGCGAGGGCAGCCCGACCTGCGCGAGCTGCCCGGCGAGTTGAAGCCAATCCATGTGAGGAGGTCTCCACCCCTCTCCTGTTTCTGAGAGGGGGCGTGCGCGCGGCGGGCCCGGCCGGCTCGGGTGGTGACGAGATCGAAACGGGAATTCCCGTAACGTAGCGAAATCAACGGCTTAAGGCGGTGGTGAACTGCCGCGGATTTTGCGGTAGTTCGATCAGGCGGCCTTGCCGCGCCACAGGCGCTTGAGCGCCCGCAGCAGGCCGCCGGTCTGCACCAGGCCCGCCTTCGGCGGCGCACCGCCTTCGGGCCGCGCCATGGTGGTTGCGGTCGCGACGACCGGTGCCTTGACCATGGCGAGCGCTTCCGTCCGGACGCCGGCCACCCGCTTCGTCCAGCCCTTCCCGAAGACCGGCCAGCTCTTCGTCAGCGACTTCATGAAGACCACCCGGCTGTCGCAAAGCCCGTTGATGAGCCAGCGCTGATCCGTCCGCGCGACCGCCGCCAGGGTCACCGCTCCGATCACGCCGTCATCCGCCACGCCAACGAGGCGCTGGAGGGCGATGGCCGCCCGGGTTGGCCCGCTGTTCACCGCGAAGTCGAACACGGCGTAGTCGACGCCCGCCGGGAGGTCGTCGCCGCGCACCGCGTCCCAGTAGCGGGCGCGGTAGATCGGAGCGACCTTGGCGGGCGTCAGCGCCTTCACGTCGGCGCGGGTGGCGGGCCGCCCGAGCACGGCGGAGAGCGTGCCGAGGGTCACCCCGAGGTTGGTCGGCCCGCCGGGATCGTCGGGGTGATCGACATACCCTCCCTCGTGCGCCAGGACGAGCGACAGCGCCCGGTCGTAGGATGACGCGGCCATGGTGGTCTCCGGTGTCAGGCTGTGCGCCGCAGCGTCGCCGTCGGCAGGTCAGTTGGAAGGCTTCTGCGCGTCCGGGTCGGGCATAGGGACAGGCGCGGGCACCAGGTAGACCGCGACGGTGCCGACTGCCTTGTGGTCGTAAGGGGTGAGGCTGATGCCACCATCGCGCGTTGCGGAGGCACAGAATGAGTTGTGTGCGTCGGACACGCAGAAAACCGCGCCAGGGGCGGGGGCGGAAAATGCCGACACGGAAAATGCGGCGACGCAGGCGAGCGACAGCGCCGCGAGCGGGAGTTTGCGGAACATGAAGTGGGTCCTTTTACAGGCGCGCCGAGACCAACGAGCGTAGCGAAGAAATCGTCGTTGAGATCCAGCGCCTCCTTGAGGAGCTGCGCGCGCTCGGCGTCAGAGTTGTTCCTCCCGGGACCGGTCCGCCCGATCCCCCAACCACGGCGCCGGCCGACCCGCCCGCGCCCAACACCTGACGGCCACCGCCGCCCGCACCGGAGTGCGGGGCGTTCGCAGAGGTCTCGGATGACAACCCAAGCGTTTCCCCGGCGCGTGGTCGTTACCGCGTCGCTCCTGTCGTGCGCCCCGCGGCCCGGCTCGCCCGAGGCGCCGGCCTTCGCCGCTCTTCTCGCGGATGAGGCGGACTACCTCCTGCGCCGCTACGGCACCGCCCAGCGCGGCCTCACCGATGAGGCAGCGGAGGAGCGGGATTACCTCGCGGCCGCGGCCCAGGACCTCCAGGCCCTCGCCGACCTCTACCGGGGCAGCCCGACGCCCTACCGCGACGACCCGCGGGCGGCGCCGCCGGCAGGTCAGCGTGCTCGACTCCCGGTCGCCGGCCATCTGCTGATCGCGGTCGGCGAAGGCCGGCCGACCAGCCTGTTCGCGCGGGGCTGATCATGGCCCGCCCGCGCCCCGCCTGGTCCCCGAAGGACATCCGCCGCACGGCACCGAGGCCGGCGCCCGCAGGGGCCGTTCCGGCCATGACCGTCCCGCTCCCGCCCGGAGTGCCCGAGTCCTACGCCGAGACCTGGGCCACGATCGTCGCCGCCTTCTGTCAGGGTGTTGCCCTGCAGGAAATGCAGAAGGCTGACGCTGGCGTAGCTCTGAATGAGAGCGCCGTCCGGACTGCCGAACCAGCGCCTCCCCAACAGGATGCCCCCGCCACCCGGAAGAAGCGGGAGGCAACCTGCAGGCGGGAGAAGGCAACCGCCAAGCGCCAGGCCGCGGCGTCACCGAAGGCGTCGGCCCGGCCCCAGCGCCGCCCGAGCGCCACCGTCCCGACGACCGGCGCGACGATTGTCGCCAAGGCCGAGGCGCAGCAGCTCGCCGCGCTCGCTCGTCCCGCAACCCCGGCAGCAGCGGACCGCCCGGTCGTGACCGTCCAGGCGGCAGTCCGCCGCGGTCGGGTCGCCTCCGACTTTCCGAATGCCGACGCCTTTCTGCTCGCGCCCCCGCCGGGCGGAAAGGGCGCGCGCATGTTCGCCGCGCTGCTGCGCCTCAGGGCCGGCGCCCTGCCGTCCGCCACCGGCCTCGACGACGGAGGCGATGACCAGCGCGCGATGGCGCTCGCAGCGCAGCGCCGCCTCAAGGTCTGCGCAGCGCAGGATCTCCTCGCCCTCGCCGACCTCTACGACCACTGCTCGACCCTCTACCCCGAGGTGCAGGTCCCGCCCACGGACGGGCTCCCGATCAACGGCGACGCCCTGCGCGCCGCCGTCGCCCGCGCGTCCGGCTCCTCGCCGGCCCTCGCCTGCATGGAGGTCTGAGGCGATGCGCACGGCGGCGTTCGATGCGTGGGTGGAGGAGGCGCGGGGCGTTGACCTCGTGGCCTACGCCCGCGCGCGTTCGCCCCGCCTGCACCGCTCGACCACCGAGTGGACGGGCCCATGCCCCGGCTGCGGCGGCCGCGACCGTTTCGGGATCAATGTCAGCAAAAAGCTCTGGTCCTGCCGTCAGGGCGGCGGCTCACCGATCGGCGGCGACATCATCGCCCTCGTCCAGCACGTCGAGGGCTGCGACTTCCTGGCAGCCTGCGCGATTCTGACGGGCCGCTCCGCACCCGGCCACGAGCCCGAGACGGCAGAAGAGGCCACGGCCCGCCGGGCGGCCAAGGCGGCGCGCGAAGCCGAAGCCGCTGCGAAAGCCAAGGCGGAGGCCGAGGCCTCCGCCCGCTTCCGCGAGGCCGAGCGGCGGCGCCTCTACCAGCTCTGGCGCGCGGCCGGCCCTGTCGCAGGCTCGCCGGCCGAAGCCTACCTCGCCCTGCGCCGCGTCGCGGCCCCGCCCAGCGCCCACCTGCGCTGCGCTCCGCATCATCCGCTCTATGCGCATGGCGGCCGGCGGGCCGAGGTGATCCACGTAGGTCCCGCGCTGCTCGCCGCGATCCTCTCGCCGGAGGGGCGGTTCACCGGGCTGCACGCCACCTGGATCGACCTCACGGCCCCGGACGGCAAGCTCCGGCTCGCCGACCCGAAGACCGGCGAGTGCGTACCCGCGCGCAAGGCCCGCGGTTCGATCGGCGGCGGACGCATCGAGCTCGTGCGCGTGCCCGACCCGGTGCGCCTCGTGCTCGGCGAGGGCAACGAGACCGTGTTGTCCGCATGGGGCGCGCTGCGGGTGCACCGGCCCGCCTTCGTCGAGGGCTGTGCGTTCTGGGGTGGCGTCAGCCTCGGCAACATCGCGGGGCGCGCCGCCGACACCGTGCCCCATCCCACCCAGACGCTCACCGACCGCCGCGGCCGCACCCGGCCGGTCCGCGTCGGGAACGGCATCCCGGCCGACGATCCCGGTCCCGCGATCCCGATCCCTCCCACCGTCACCGAGCTCTGGCTCTGCCAGGACGGCGATTCCGACCCCTTCGCCACACGCCTCGCCATGGAGCGGGCCGCCCGCCGCTACGCCCGCCCCGGCCTGACCATCGGCATCGCCCCTGCCGATCCGGGCCAGGACTTCAACGACATGCTGAGGAGCGCCGCCTGATGGCCCTGTTCGCCCCGCCCGTCCCCACCACCCTGGCGCTCGACCGGCTGCCGGCCCCGGTCGGGTGCGGCGTTGCGGTCCGTCGGGCGGGGCCGCGGCCTGGGGCAGGCGAGGGGACGCGCGCGACCGCGCCGGCGCCCGCCTTTTCCGCCGTGCTGCCGGGCCTTGGTCCGCTGGCGCGGCAGGCGATCGACGAGGCGCGGATGCGCCGGGCGGGCGCCGAGGCCGTGCTCCCCGTGGGGCCAGAGCCGGCCCCGATCCGGATCGCCCCGCGCCGCGATCTCGCCGATGCCCTCGGCGGCTTCACCCTGGCCCAGCTCTACGCCCACGCCCTCGACGTGCTTCGCCGCGCCAAGATCACGCTCGAGCACGCCGAGGATCTCGCCTCCGGCCGCTTCGAGGATCGCGCCACCCGCAACGATCCGACCCTCGATCACGCCACCCCGCACTGCATCGCGAGCTTCGTGGCCAAGGCGCGGGTGGACCACGCCAAGGCGGAGGCGATCGTCGCCGTCCTCGAACGCTGCATCGGACGGGAGGCGGCGCTTGCCGCGGTACTGGACGGGGAGGGCGCCCGCTGATGGCCGATATCAGCACGGTCGCATCGCTGGCCCTCAACGGATCAGCCTGCGTGCTTGGCCTTATCCAGTCATGCTGGGCCGGATCGCCTTGGGTGATCTTCCTCGCCTTCATGAGCGGTGCCTGCTGCGCGATCTCGGCGACGATCGCTCGGAAAGAGCGAGAGCGCCGGTCACCCATTGGCGTCGCCGACCAGCCCGCCGCCGGAGGGCTGCACTGATGGTCGTCTCCGCCGTCCCTTACCGCATTGAGATCTACACCCTGACGCCGATCCGCGACCGGGACGGCACGGTCTGGCTCGACCTCCACTTGATGGGCGTCGGGCAGAACACGAGCTATGTTATTTTAGACCTTGGTCATCTTCAATGTGCGATCAATCGCTCGATCTATATTACATATTCCAGCCGAAATAAGTCGGTAGTCTGGCTTTGGACATTGGACTTCTCGCATAATTTGTTTGATGTTGTATTGTTTTTTCCAAAATTCTCTAACATCGGTATCATCTCTCTTCTCGCGCAAAATTTCCAGAAAGTGAAAGACGTCTGCAGTTTTTTTGAGAGTGTCCAGGTAGTTCGCAAGGTTTTTGAGATTATTTTCGGTTTCGTCTTTTATCGAACTTTCGAATACCTGCTGTTCCATAAGAAGGCCCAGATCCAGTACGGAGTTCTGGTAGTGCTCGATATACTGAGCAAATTGTTTATTATGGTTTTGCAGCATATCTATTTCAGCACTGATTTTGCCATCGAGGCCGTATGCGCTTGTGTCAACGAAAACATCTATGACCAAAACCGCTTGTCGTACTCTGTTGGTGGCTCTCTCTACATTATGAAAAGCATCGCTCATGGCAGAAAGCAAGGCGCGCAAAGATTGTGCCCGCTGTTGAAGCGGGGCAAGTGCACTTGCAGCAAACTGACGACTTGCGATGTCAACCTGCTGGCGAGCTGCGTCTACTTGCTGCTGAACGCCGACCCATGCCAAGATAGCGGCCAACACTGCAACAAATGCAGCAATGGAGCTCTGGTAGCGATTAATCCAGAATTCAGTGCAGCTTGTGGCTCCATCTTTGGCGCACGCCACCTTATCTTTATCCGCATCCTCGATTGGGCATGTAGTCGAAGCGACCCGTGCGACCTGCAGGTCACACAGCCCTGTGCTGGACGTCGCCCAGCCCCAGGCAATCACGAAGGCGAACAGAGCGACGGTGAAGAGCGAGACACGCCAGTTCATGCGCTGACTTCTCGCGCAGCCAAGCTTCTGTCCGCAACAGAAAATGCGGCGGTGTCCCCATGACCTCCGCCGCCCTCGCGCCCACGCCCGAGCCGCCGCGTCCCGTCCTGCGCTGGCACGGCGGCAAGTGGCGCCTCGCCCCCTGGATCGTCCGGCACTTCGCCCCCCACCGCCTCTACACCGAGGCGTTCGGCGGAGCGGCCAGCGTCCTGCTGCGTAAGCCGAGGTCCTACGCCGAGATCTACAACGACCTCGACGACGACGTGGTCAACCTGTTCCGGGTGCTGCGCTCGGACCGCGCGCCGGACCTGATCGCGGCCCTCCGGATGACGCCCTTCGCCCGGGCCGAATTCGATTGGGCCTATGAGGTTGCGGCGGATCCGGTCGAGGAGGCCCGGCGGCTCATCGTGCGCTCGTTCATGGGCTTCGGCTCGGACGGCTTCAACCGGGACGTCACCACCGGCTTCAGGGCGAACGCTCATCGCTCCGGCACCACGCCGGCGCAGGATTGGGCCGGGCTTCCCGACGCGCTCTGCCTCGCAGTGGAGCGGCTGCGTGGCGTGGTGATCGAGAACCGCGACGCAGTCGAGGTCCTGGCCCAGCACGACAGCCCCGAGAGCCTGCACTACGTCGACCCACCGTACCTGCCGGAGACCAGGTCCCAGAAGTCGCGGCGAGCCGGCGGCAAGTTTCACGTCTAGCGTCACGAGCTGACGGCCGCGGACCACGCGCGTCTCCTCGACGCGCTGCGCGGTCTCAGGGGTATGGTGGTGCTCTCCGGCTACCCGTCGCCGGTCTACGACGCGGCGCTGCCGGGCTGGACCCGGGTCGAGCGGGCCGCCCACGCCGACGGCGCCCGGGCGCGCACTGAGGTGCTGTGGATCAACCCGCGTGCGGCTGCCCGCCTCTCCGCCTTCGGCAGCGTGCTCGCTCAGGCGCAGCTCTTCGAGGTGCGGCCATGACCTCCGCCCGCCTCACGGACCTGTTCGCAGACGGCGCGAGCCTAGTCGTCTTTCACATCGTAAACCTGGAACATTGTGAGTGCCAGCTGGTGGATCGCCCCAATAAGAAGCTGATAATCCGCCTCGTCGCCATTCTCGAAACACAGAATGACACCAGGATCTTCATTACATTCGGTGGACGCAATAAGTCGAAAATATCTTATGTTTTCGCTGCCCGGAACGTTACGGACAATGTGGATGATCGCTTTCTCTATCTGGCTTCGAGTCTTGGTCAAAGGCTGCATGTGTCTGGCCCTGGCCCGCTGATAAACTTACCTCCACCTTGGCTAGCGACCTACTGCTCATTGGTGGTGTGAGGCCGTGACCGCCGCCCTCTCCCGCCTCACCCCGCCCTCAGGGCGCCCCGATCCCTCATCCACAGGAGCGTGATGCCGTGACCATCAAGAACGTGATCGCGCACGTCGAGTGCGACCGCTGCCGGAAGGACTTCAAGGTCCGCATGGAGACCGGCGATGCGATCCCCGAAGGCTGGGATCTGATGGACCTCGCCACCGACGCGGTGCGCGGCGGGGAGATCCACCTCGCGCCGCGGCAGACCGTGACCGTCGACAGCTGCTCGGTCGCTGGTGAAGGCTCAGGCCTCGAACATCTGTGCCCAGCCTGCACCCAGGCCGAAGACGCCAAGCAGGCGGAGGCGGAGCATGCCTGACCGCCTCTCCCTCTTCGATCTCATCAGCATCGCTGCCGCGGCCATCGAGCTGCTGGTCGCTGCCGTCTGGCGGATGCCGGCGGCGGTGATGGCGGATTGGCTCGACCTCGCTGCCGGGCGCGGCGGGGCAACGGTGGGGGTGTGATCGTGGCTCAGCTTTTACGCGCCATCTATCCGCCCGAGCACGCCTCGCGCCTCTCTGATCATGCAGGCGAGCCCTACCGGCCCAGCAACGGCACCGAGGGCGACATCTTCGCCGCCACTTGGTGCTCGGACTGCCACAAGCGCTCGCGCTGCCAGATCCCCTTGCGGGCCATGGCTCACGACATCGCCGAGCGCGGCTATCCGCGCCAGTGGCAGTATGGCGAGGATGGGCAGCCGGTCTGCACGGCTCACGACAATGGCCCGCCTCCGCCACGCCGTGCGCGACCTTGCCGCCGCACGGGAGACCTGTTCAGCCAGATGCCGGAGGGGCGTCATGCGTAGCCCGCGCACCCGGCGATGGCGCCGAGCGCACCTTCGCGCCGGCCTGCACGTGACCGCCCGGAATGTCAGTTGATCTCCTCCAACCAGGCCACATCGCAGCCGAGGGCCTGCGCGAGCTTGGCCTTCGCCTCGGCGCTCGCGCGCTTGGTGCTGCTCTCGATCTCGCTGATGTAGCTCTGCGGCAAGCCCGTCGCGTCCTGGAGCTGCTGCTGCGTGAGGCCCTTGTGCTTGCGGATGGCCCGCAGCGGGGATGTGCCGTCCAGGGTCGCGTCGACCAGCCACTCCGGCAGCAGCACGGCGCGGCCCGCCGCCTTGTCGGCCGCGTGCGCGTCGAGGATCCGGGCCGTCATGCGGTCCTCCGCCGCCTCGTCCCCGAGCCGGGCGCGCAGCGCGTCGGCTTCGGCCCGCAGCGCCTCGTAGGCGCGGCGCGGGAGCACCACGAACTCCTCGCCGCCCTCGGTGGTGATGATCTGGATCGTCATCCGGTCCCTCCCTCACTCGTAGATGTCGCGTCGATGGCCGAGGGCGACAACCTCGATCGCGTCATCGGTCTCCTCGAAGATCACCCGGTAGTCTCCGCTGCGCAGGCGCCGGCCCGACCGGCCGGAGAGCGCCTTGACGTCGCCCGCGCCCGTCTCGGCGTAGCGCCGCAGCTTGGCGCGGAGCTGATCCCGCACCGCCTCCGGCAGCTTGGCGAGGCTCTTGCGGGCCGCGGGGGTGTAGGTGATCGCCTTCATGGGGGCATTATCGCCATTTATAGCGATAATGCAAGAGATATCGCAAAACCAAGAGATATTCTTGCGCATCCGATCCGCCTGCGCCGCGGCGGAACCGCGCCCGCCGTCGCGCCCGAATTCGCACGTCGAGAGAGACCGGAGCGTAGGGGGTCATCGGCCCGCCGCGTCCCGTCTCGTCGCCTTCGTTGTCCTGCCGCCGAGTAGAGCCGTGTCCGACGATCCTGCCGAGCGTATCGCTCAGGCCTTCACCACCCCCGCCTTCGGCGAGCCGGAGGCCATCCACGCCCTGCAGGCGCCCTTCGACGAGAGCGATGACGGGGACAGCGAGATTCTGCCCGATGACGACGGCGACGACCCGCCCCAGCCGCGTCTGCTTGGCTTCGACGTCGACGAGATGAACCGCTCTTATGCGCTGGTGCTGATGGGCTCGAAGGCCGTCATCATGCAGCAGCAGGAGGGCGGCCCGATCGAGGATCGGGTCAAGCTCCTCACCCTCGACGCCTTCCGAGCATGGTTTCTCAACCGCCCGACCGAATTCCTCGACAAAGACGGCAAGATCAAGCGCACGACTTGGGCCGCGCGGTGGTTGGTCAGTCGCGAGCGCCGACAGTATCGCGGCATCGAGTTCTTCCCTGATCCGGACAACGCCGCCAACACGCCCGGCTACTTCAACCTCTGGCAGGGCTTCGCGGCCACGCCGCGCGCGAAGCCAAACGGCTACGCTATTTTTCGCGATCATCTCCTCACCAATGTCTGCGGCGGCTCGAAGCCGCTTTTCGACTGGGTGTTCGGGTGGTTTGCCCACATCATGCAGCGCCCGCGCGAGCGCATCGGCACCGCACTCGTGTTCCGCGGCAAGATCGTCGTCGGCGACGTCTTCGGCTCGCTGATCGCGAGCCACTTCTTCCTGGTCGACGACCCCCGCTACCTCGTAGGGCAATTCAACGCCCACATGGCGAGTTGCCTGCTGCTGCAGGCTGACGAAGGCTTCTGGGCCGGCGACAAGGCGGCGGAAGGCCGCCTCAAGGGCCTTGTGACGGCCGAGACGCAGATGATCGAGGCCAAGGGCGTCGATCCGATCCGGCTCAAGAACTACGTGCGCCTCCTCATCACCTCGAACGAGGATTGGGTGATCCCGGCGGGTAAGGATGAGCGGCGCTTCTGCGTCATCGACGTCGGCTCGGCCTGCGCTCAGAACGCCGAGTACTTCGGCGAGATGTACCGCGAGCTGGACGACGGGGGGCGGGAAGCGTTGCTGCATGACCTGCTGCAGGTTGACCTGTCGAAGGTGAACCTGCGTCAGATTCCGCGCACCGAGGCGCTCCTGGAGCAGAAGCTGCGCTCCCTCGACACCGTCGAGTCCTGGTGGTTCGAGCGGCTCGCGGCCGGCGCCCCCACCACGAAGCTGGAATTCTGGAAGCACGACGTCCCTGTCGATGATCTGTTCGACGACTACATCGCCAGCGCCGACAAGATCGGCGTGCGGCGCAAATCCGAGATGACCGCCTTCGGCATCAAGATGCGCCGCCTCATCCCGGACCTGAAGCGCCAGCGCCTGAGCGTCTCCGTGGGCCACATGGAGAGCCGGCGGCTGTGGTGCTACCTGCTCCCGCCCCTGAATGAGTGCCGCGAGGTCTTCGAGCGCGAGATCAACCAGGCCGTGGCCTGGGACCGCGATTCGGAGCCGTGAGAGATCGGGAAGGAAGGGGGCCAACAACCTCGTGTCCTACCTTGAGGTGGGACAGCTGGCGAGGTGGGACAGAGCTAAGCCCTTGAAAACAAAGGGTCTGTCCTACCTGTCCCACCTGTCCTACCTTTTTGCCCCACACGCGCGCACGCGCGCGATCCCCCCTTCCTCCCCGGTCTCCCGCGGATCCGATCCGGTGGCGGACGAAAAATCCGACTCACGGGAGGAGCAGGTAGGACAGGTAGGACAGGTAGGACAGGTAGGACACTGCCAATGAAATCAACGGGTTAGACATGTCCTACTTTTTTTCTGAAGAAGAAGAAGGTAGGACAGGTGGGACAGCCAGCGACGCGTCGCGCCCGAATGGCCGCCGCCACAACGAAAAACCTTTCCGTATCAACCCGTTAAGGCGTCCATGCGAGATTTCGACAGGGGAACGGTCGCACTCCCTGCCTCTCGGATCCTCTCATCGTGAAGGGTTGCGTCATGCGGAAGCGGATCGGGATCGAAGACTTCCTGCGCTGGGCCTATCGGGACGAACTCCCGAAGGTGCAGGCGGAGGGCGCTCTGGAGGGGCCGGCCGGCTACGGCGGACCTTGGGGCGGCGTGCTCCAGGTCGGCACACTCGGCACGCGGGTCGACGCGACCGAGAACCGCTATGGGGTCGTGCCTGACCGCTACGCCCGCGACGATGCCCATCCGGACGCGATCCTGGCGGCGGAGGCCGTCCAGGCGCTCGATGCCTGCACCTTCGACCTGCCGGAGGGCTGGAACCCGATCCGGGATCTCGGCGACCTCGGCGCGCTCGGAACGGCAGCGGTTGGGCAGGGGGTCGCAGCCCTGACCCACATCGATGCGGAGGGCGCCCGCAGGCTGCGCGCCGCTCACACGCCGGCCGCGCTGGTGCGCCGCTATGCGCTCCTCGGCGGCTGCCCGATCTGGGAGGGCGACAAGCCGGTGGTGCGGCTCGTGCTCGGCGCCAACGGCAAGCCGGCGTGGTTTCGGCGGGAAACGATTATGGGGGAGGCCGGGCCGTATGAGATCGAGGTCAACGGCATGGGCAAGCGGGGCTACCCGCTCCCGGACGCCTACCAGAAACCGTACCTCGATCCGTGCCCCGTCGACACCATCGTGGGGCGCGGCCAGTACGAGCTCTGGCGCTCGGCCCTCGACCTGCTGTGCGAGGATCTGCGGGACCACCTGACTGGCTACGCTCTGGAGCCCTGCGACCGGCCCATTCGCCCGTGGGAGACGGGGGATCGGCCCAAGCGCCGCGTTATCCACAGCCGATTGATGGTCGTCGCACCGCTTCGTGCACCGCCGCCGCGTCCGCGCGGGCGGGCGCCAAGGCACAATTCTCCTGTCCATCACGTGACTTATGCCTCCGCCTGAGGGGAGATTGACAGCGCGGCTGGGATTTGGTGATCCTCCGGCTACCCTCAGAAGGGACTAGACGAACCCCGGCGCACCCCGCCGGGGTTTTTCGTTGGGGAATGCGGAGATGTAGCGCCATGAGCCTCACGGTCTCGGTCGGCGCGGGCCTCTCCGGTTTCGCAACGGCCATCGGCACACTCCCGGCCAAGGCGCAGCGGGCGATGGCCGAAGGGCTCAACGAGGGTGGCGACAAGACCCGCACGCCCGTGCGGCGCGACCTGCGCGAGCAGACCAACGTCCTGCGCTACGGCACGATCGTCAGCCGCACCAAGACCCGCCGCGCCTATCCGGGTCACCTCGAATACGCGATCGACGGCACCGGCAAGGGTCTGCCGATCAAGGAGTTTCCGGTGCGCGCGGCGGCGCGCTCACCCGTGACGGCGCAGCCTTGGGGCGTCGCCCACACCTTCGCCCGCTCGTTCAAGACGAGCGCCAAGGGCCTGCTGCGCGCCCGCCTCGGCCCGGAGCGGTTTCCGATCCGCGCTCTCTACGGCCCGGCGATCCCCAAAGAGATCATCAAGGATCGGGTCGCGGCGCACTTCGAAGCGACGGCGCCGGGGCTGGTCGAGGCGGCCGTCCTCAAGCGGCTCGCCCGCCTGCTGCCGTAGGGGCTGCCCTTGGGTCCTTCCCCGGGCGGCGGGTCTCGCGGGCGCCAAGCATCCGGGATTTTTCTAGTAGGTCGGTTCTCAAACCGATGCACAAGACTGCACAGATATGAGCACAGATTGCACAGATCTGGTCTCGATCAGCGAGTTGCATCGGCGATTGACCGCGGATGGCGTCACGATCAACCGGTCGACGCTCTCGCGCTACGTCACGCGCTACGCCGACGCCCTCAATCCGGTGAGCCAGGGGCGCGACACCCTGGTCTCCTACAGCGCCTTCGTCCGGCACCGGGCCGAGAACATCAACCTACCGGCCGGCGCCACTCCGGCGCGGAGTTACGAGGAGCCCCGCCGAAACGCCGCTGCCAAGGCGCGCAAGGAGGAGGCGGATGCGGCCCTGCGGGAGATCGAGCTCGCCAAGGCCCGCAACCAACTCACCTCCACGGCCCAGGTCGCGGAGGCGGCACGCGAGGCCATGACAGCGCTCAGCGCCGCCTTCGACCTCGCCGTCGCCGATTGTGCGGAGCGGCTGGCGGCCCAGCCCAGCCACGACCCGCGCACCATCCGCCCCCATCTGCGCAAGCTGAAGGAGGCGGCACTCGATGCGTTCCGGCGCACACTCACGACGGCCCTGGAGGCTGGGGAGAGTGAGGCCGCGCGCGCCGACGCTGCCTGACACGCCCGATGACCACATCCATCCTGGCCGAGGAGCCCCGCCACGCCACCGGGCGCAGCATCCTGTTCGCGGCACTGGCCGAGGCTTGCGAGCCGGTGGAGGAACTGACCGTTTCGGAGTGGGCCGACCGCTACCGCATCGTCGCCGCGGAATCGGGCTCGCCCTTCCCGGGGCCCTGGCGCACGGACCGGATGCCGCATCTGCGCGAGCCGATGGACTGCCTGCACCCGGATCACCCGGCGGCCACCATCACGCTCAAGTGTTCGG
This sequence comes from Methylobacterium nodulans ORS 2060, assembly GCF_000022085.1. NCBI lineage: Bacteria > Pseudomonadati > Pseudomonadota > Alphaproteobacteria > Hyphomicrobiales > Methylobacteriaceae > Methylobacterium > Methylobacterium nodulans. Next base: position 659,912 of record NC_011894.1, on the reverse strand, counting down.
CCCAGGTCGGCAAGTCCGAGATTATCGTCAACTGGTTCGGCTACATCGTCGACCGGGCGCCCGGGCCGATGATGACGATGCTGCCGTCGCTCGACGAGGCGGTGAAGTTCAACCGGGTCAAGCTGCAGCCGACCATCGATGCGAGCCCTCGCATTCGGCACCGGGTGCGGCCGGAGAACTCCCGCGATGAGGCGGCATCGACGACTTCCTTCAAGCGCTTCTCGGGCGGCTTCAACCAGATCGTCACGGCCTCATCGTCGAAGGGGCTGCAGATGGTGTCGATCCGCTACATGGCGCGCGACGAGATCTCGGAGTACCCGTTCGACACCGACGGGCGCGGCGATCCCGTCGAGCAGTCGCGGGCGCGCCTCAAGACCTTCTCGGGGCTCGGCCTCGCCAAGGAGTTGAACTGCTCCACACCGGGGCTTGCCGGCTTCTGCCGCATCTCGGATCTGTTCGAGGCAGGGGACCGTCGCCGCCGCTACGTGCCCTGTCCGCACTGCGGCGACTTCCAGGTGCTGACGCCCGCGAACCTGCAGGCGCCGTCCGAGGCGACCGGGTGGCGAGCGACCTTCGCGTGCCAGTCCTGCGGCCAGCTCATTGACCAGGTCGACCGGGCCGAGATGCTGGCCAGGGCGGAGTGGATCCCGACCTGGGTGCCGGCCGGCGCACGACCGGTTCCGGAGGTCATCCCGGCGGCAGAGCTTGCCCAATGGCTGTGCCCGCCCTGTACCGGTCGAGTTCGGGAGCGGCAGCCGAGCTATGCGATCTGGGCCGCCTACTCGCCGCTCGAATCCTGGACCGACATCTGGCGCCGCGGTGACAAGGCGGCAGCCTCTCCGATCCTGCTCAAGAGCCATGTCCAGCAGGACCTCGGGGAGGCCTACGAGGCGAAATCGGACGCACCCGCCTGGGAGGCGCTGTTCGCGGCCCGCGAGGCATTCGCGCCGCGCGTGGTGCCCTATCCCGCGGCCGTGCTCACGGCCTTCATCGACGTGCAGGGCAACCGCCTCGAATGGGGTGTGTGGGCCTGGGGGCCGCGGCTCGAAGGATGGCTCATCGACCGGGGCGTGATCCCGTACCCCTCCGAGGTGGATGAGGCGTGGGTCGCGGTCGACGAACTTCTGGCGCGCACCTATCCGACACAGGGCGGCGCGGAGATCCCGATCGACGTCGTGGGCATCGACACCGGCTTTCACGGCCCGGACCTGTACCTGCGCATCCGCGGGCGCTCGCATCGCCTGAAGGCCTGCAAGGGGGCCAACAAGTCGGACGCGATCCCGATCACCGCTACGGTGGTGAAGATCCGCGACAAGTTCGGACGCGACATTGGGGCGGTCGAGTTGCACCACATCGGCAATTTCGGCCTGAAAGGTCGGATCTACCAAGGCCTCGCCAACCTCGTTGCGGGCCGTGACGCGAGCGGGCGCTGGCGACCCGAGACGCTGCACCTGTGCGCCGATCTCGTGGATGAGGCGCAGTGCAAGCAGCTCACCGCCGAGATCCTGGTCGACCCGCGCGAGGAGGCCAAGGGCAAGGCCCGCCGCAGCCTGCATCAACGCTCGGGCGACCAGCGGGTGTGGATGAAGAAGGCAGGGCAGGCCAACGAGGCGCTCGACATCGTCGTCGGCGCTCGCGCGCTCGCCTTCGGCCTCGGGGTCGATTCCTACACGCCGGAGCGGTGGGCACAGCTCTGGCGGGAGCGGGCGATCCTGCTGCCGGAGCCCGACCTGTTCACGGATCAGGCAGCGACGCATGCCCAGCCGGAGGCGCCGGCCGGTCCAGCCACCGCGAGGGCCACACCGCGCCTGTTCGGACTCGCGAAGCCCTCAACTGCCGACCCGTCGTCACCACCGCCCGCGAAACGCGGCATCGCCGCTCTCGCCGCCCTCAACCGAAGGTGATCCCATGGTCACGCAGGCGATGCTCGACGAAGCCCGCGCGGCCTATCACCAGATCGTCACCGGCCAGGGCGTGCAGGAGGCGCGGCAGGACGGGAATGGCACCGTGCGCTGGCACGCCGCCAGCCTCGCGGAGCTGCGCCGCTACATCAACCAGCTGGAGACCGCGCTCGGTCTGCCGGCGACGGACTGGAGCGGCGGGACGCGCACGCCCGCCCGCCGGGTGCTGTTCTGATGCCAGGACTGCCGCAGATCCTCGGCCCGGACGGCACGCCGGCCCAGCGGGTCGTCGCCTCCGACACCGCCTATGAGGGGGCCTCTCGCCGCCACACGGACCTCGCCCGCTTCGCGCCCTTCAACTTCTCGGCCCAGAGCGCGATCTCCTACGACCGCGATCTGCTGTCGGCGCGCATCCACGACATGGCGCGCAACGATGGCTGGGCCTCGGGAGGGGTGTCGCGCCTCGTCGATGCCATCATCGGCTCGGGCTGGCGTCTTTCGTCGACCCCAAACGCGCGCACGCTTGGCCTTGAGTCGGACGAAGCCGCAACGCTCGGCGAGACCTTCGAGGCGTACTGGCAAGACTACGCCACCGATCCGGACTGCTGGTGCGATGCGGGGCGTCGCTTCACGGTCGGCGGACTGCTCGCCCTCGCGTTCCGCCACTTCGTCTGGGACGGCGAAGCGCTCGGCACCCTGCTCTGGCTGGAGCGCGGCGGTCCGACCGCGACGGCACTGCGCCTGATCGACCCCGACCGCCTGTCCTCGCCGCCGAGCCGCATGGACAGCGAGACGCTGCAGGACGGGGTCGAGCTCGGCGCCTACGGCGAGCCGATCGCCTACCACATCCGCACCCGTCACCCGGGCGACCTCAAGGCGACGACCTCGGTGCTCGCCTGGGAGCGGATCGAGCGCGAGACCCCGTGGGGGCGCCGCAAGGTGCTGCATCACTTCGAGCCAGAGCGGGCCGATCAGTACCGGGGCGTCTCGAAGTTCGCGCAGATCGTGAAGAAGCTGCGCATGCTCGGACGCTACGACGAGGCCGAGGTGCAGGCCGCAGTGCTCAATGCGCTGCTCGCGGCCTTCGTCGAGAGCCCGTTTGACCACCAGGCGCTCGCTGATGCCATGAACGGCGGGGGCGACGATCTCGACAAGTACAACGCGGCGCGTCTGAACTACTGGGATGCAGCCCCGGTCCAGCTGCCGGGGGTGAAGCTCAACTTCCTGTTTCCAGGCGAGAAGGTCACGTTCTCTCAGGCCCAGCGGCCGAATCCGGGCTTCGAGATGTTCGAGCGGGTGGCCCTGCGCAACATCGCGACCGCGCTGGGGACGACCTATGAGCAGCTGAGTTCCGACTGGAGCCAGGTGAACTATTCGAGCGCCCGGGCCGCGCTGATCGAGGTATGGCGGGGCTTCACGGCACGCCAAGGCTTCTTCGGCAGCGGTTTCCTCTTTCCCTGGTACGCCGCAGTGCTGGAGGAGGGGATCGAAACCGGGCGTCTGCGGCTGCCGTCCAAGCTCAAGAGCAAGCCGTTCCGCCACTTCAAGGCCGCCTATTGCGCCGGGCGCTGGATCGGCCCCGGTCGCGGCTGGGTCGATCCGCTGAAGGAGGCGCAGGCCGCGAGCCTTCGCATTGCCAACAGCTTCTCGACGCTCGAGCGCGAATGCGCCGACCAGGGCACCGACTGGCAGGAGGTGCTTCAGCAGCGGGCGCGCGAGCGCAAATATGCCGCGGAGCTCGGCCTGCCCGACGTGCATGCGCCGGAAGTCAAGGCCGCCGACTCCGGTGAGGGCGATCAACGCCCGCGAAAGACCGCCGACGCCCGAGACTGAGGCTCCGCCCCACCCGCCGAGACCCCGCCATGTCGAACCCTCTTCTCGCACGCTTCGCGGGCGAGCCCGCCCTCGTCGCACCGCATGCGCGCGACCGCTTCGAAGCCTGCCTCGCCGCCGTCATGGCCGCCGAGCACGGCCCGGAGATGGTGCGAGAGGGGGCGGCGGCCGAGGATGGGTTCTGGCCGGAGCCCGGGTCGTGGCGGGCGGCCTATCGGCCCTACGTGGTGACCGGCGGCGTGCTGCAGATTCCCGTCAAGGGCGTGCTGCTGCACGACTTCTCCTTTGCGGTCGGCTCGCTCGTCACGGGCTACGTCTACATCCGGCGCGCCTTCGAGCGCGGCATGGCCGACCCGGAGGTCCGGGGCATTGCTCTGATCTGCGACAGTCCCGGCGGGGAGGTGGCAGGCAACTTCGACCTCGTGGACGTGCTGTATGCCGCCCGTGGGGCGAAGCCGGTGCGCGCCTTCGCCCACGAAGGTGCATACTCGGCAGCCTACTCCATCGCGAGCGCGGCGGACCGGATTATCGTCTCGCGCACCGGCGGGGTCGGGTCGATCGGCGTCGTCACGGCCCATATCGATGCGTCGGGCGCGCTCGCCCAGGCCGGGCTCAAGGTCACCTTCATTTTCGCAGGTGAGCACAAGGTCGACGGCAACTCGGCCGAGCCGCTCCCGCCCGAGGTCAAGGATCGGATCCAGGCCCGGATCGACGGACTCTACGACATCTTCGTGGCGGCGGTCGCCCGCAACCGCAGCCTGAAGGAGACGGCGGTCCGCGCCACGAAGGCGCTGACCTACGCGGCCGACGAAGCCATCCGCACTGGGCTCGCCGATGCCGTCGGCGCGCTCGACGACGCCGTGGCCGCCTTCGCGGCCGAACTCACCCCCACCGCAGAGGACCCCAGCATGATCACTCCGGAGGCCCACGAGGCCGCCGTCGCCGCCGCGCGCGCCGACGGGGAAGCGGCCGGCCGCACGGCTGGCGAGGCGGTCGGTGCCACCGCCGCCAAAGTCCGCATCAAGGCCATCCTCGGCTCCGACGAGGCCAAGGGCCGCCAGGATCTCGCGGAACACCTCGCCTTCGACACCGACATGGCGGCCGAGGCCGCGGTGGCGGTGCTGGCAAAGGCGCCGAAGATGGCACCGGCAGCGGCGGAGGGCGCCGATTTCCTGGCCGCCATGCGTGCCCAGCCCAATCCCGACCTCGGGACGGGCCGCTCCCATGGCGCCGACCAGGGGCCGAGCCTCGCGGACCGCATGCGCGCCCGCTTCGACCTGCCCGCCGCCTGAACCTGCCTGACTGCCAGGAGTAACTGCCGATGCCTCCCGCCTCGTATCTCGCTCGTGAGCCCAAGCGGCTCTCCGACGTCCTGCGCTACCACCAGCCGACCTACAGCCTCGACCAGGGCACGCTCGCGGCCAATGCGGCGGCCCTGGAGTTTGCCACGCCACTGGCGCTCGCCGCCGATGGCTCCGGCCAGTTCGTGCCCTGGGTGCCCGGCGCGAACGACTCCACGGGCGTGGTGGTCGGGCTCTCGGCCAGCCAGACGCAGGTCAAGGCTGCAACCCAGCCCATCGCCGTCATCGCGCGCCACGCCACGGTGGTGCGCAACGCCATCGAGTTCCCGGCCGGCGCCACAGCGGCCCAGATCTCCGCCGCACTCGCCGCGCTCGCGAGCCACGGCATCATCGCTCGCCAGGGGGCCTGATCCGCCATGCCGACCATCCTCGACGTCTTCCAGAGCCCGCACTTTTCGGCGCGGGCGCTCACGGATGGGGTCAACGCCGTCCCGAACCGCTATCACCGCCTTGAGCAGCTCAACGTCTTCCCGATCCGTCCGGTCCCGACCACCTACGTCACGATCGAGTACCGTAACGGCATCCTCAACCTGCTGCCGACGCGCGAGCGCGGGACTGCGGGCAGCCAGGGTCTGCGCGGGCGCCGGGACAAGCGCACGTTCGAGATCCCGCACATCCCGCACGATGACGCGCTGATGGCGACGGATCTCCAGAACCGGATCACCTTCGGCACCAACGACGTACTGACGCCGATGATGGACGCGATGACCGAGAAGCTCGCGGACATGACGGCCAAGCACTTCATCACGCTGGAACATCTGCGGGTCGGCGCGATCAAGGGGCAGATCCTTGATGCCGATGGCTCGCTGATCTACGACCTCTTTCAGGAGTTCGGGATCACCGCGAAGGTGTTCGCTTTCACCTTCTCCGACCCGAACTTCGATGTTGGCGCAAAGGCTCGTGAGCTCAAGGGTTATCTGGAGGACAACCTCCAGGGCGAAGTGATGACGAGCGTGCGCGCCCTTTGCTCGCAGGAGTTCTTCGCGAGCTTCGTCGGCCACCCGAGCGTCCAGAAGGCCTACCAGTTCTACACCTCTGCCCAGGAGCCGCTGCGCAACGACGTGCGCAAGGGCTTCGAATTCAAGGGCATCTCCTGGGAGGAGTACCGCGGCTCGGCAACCTATCTCGAAGCCGACAACTCGCAGACCCGCACCCGGTTCATCGACCAGGGCACGGCGCAGTTCTACCCGGAAGGGACGCAACAGACCTTCGCCACCTACATCGCGCCGCCGGACTCGGTCGACGAGGCCAACATGGCGCCGAAGCCGGGCCAGCTGATCTACGCCAAGCAAGAGCGGATGAAATTCGACAAGGGCATCGAGATCCACACCGAGTCGAACCCGCTGCCGCTGTGCAAGCGCCCGGCTCTGCTCGTCAAGGGCACTTCGAACTGACGCAGGAGGAAGCGCCCGATGCTGATCCGGATGCTGGCTGACTTCACCTATCCGCTCGACTTGTCGGGGCGCGAACGCACCCTGCCGCGTGGGCGGGTTTTCGACGAGCCGGAGGCGATCGCCGCGCAGGCGCTGGCGGCCGGGTGCGCTGTCTTCCTCGGGGGGTGGCGGGTCCGTCCGCTCAGGCCATCGAAGGGGAGGGGGCGGGTGACGCGCCCGACGAAGCGGTCGGTCCAGCGCCCGCAGATGCGGCAGAGCCGTCGATTGCGCAAGCCGCGGCCGGGCAGGCGGCGTTATCGCTCGATGCCGCCGAACCGCGCCCCGCGCCGGAATCGCCAGCGCCGACGGCGGCCGGGCGGTCGCGCCAGTCAGCCCGGATCTGAGCCATGCCATCGCCCTTCGCCCTGGCGATGCAGAAGGCCCACACCGTGCGCACCGCGACCTTCGGCGAGGCCATCCGGATCACGCCGATGGCGGGCGAGGGCGAGATGGCAGCTCGCACGCCCGATCCCGCCCGGCCCGAGCGGGAGGTGCGGGGCGTGTTCACCCTGCGGCCGGGCGAGGACACGCTGCAGGGCGTCCGCCGCGGCACCGAACTCAACGGGATGACGCGGGTCGCGGTCGCCCCAGCGCAGGTGTGGTTCGAGGCGAGCGTGCTGGCGGGCCTCGGTTACGCACTCAAGCCCGACGACCGGATCACGCTGACCGAGCGGCCAGGCCAGCCTGTCTACACGATCGTCAAGCGCGGCCCGACCGATCTCGACGACGCCACTGTCCCCCTCGTGCGAGCGACCTGATGAGCCTCACCGGCTTTGCCATCCGCACCTGCCTCAAGCGGGCGCTGCGGGGTGCCACGCTCGCAGAGGACCGGGTCAAGGACAGCCTGATCACGCCGCTCGACCTCCTCGCCGCGGACACGCCCCAGCCGCTCCTCATCGTCTCGACCGACGACGATCTGCGGCAGGCCGAGGTGCGCACTCCGCGCGACCGCAGGCGGGAGCTCGACGTCGTGATCGAGATGGCGCTCGCGACCGCGGTCGCCATCGACGATGGGACGGTCCGCCTGGAGATGCCCCATACGGATGCGGGCATGGAGGCCACCCTCGACATCATGGCCTGGCAGGTGCGGGCGGCGCTGAAGGATCCGACGAATCCCTGGGCGGAGCTCTACCGGACCTTCCGGGGCGAGGTGCGCAAGATCCTCACCCGCCGCGGCGCCAGCACCGAGGACGGGGTTCGCTTCGCCGCGCGCCAGATCATCATCACGGTCGATCCGCTGCAGGAGCCCGAGCGGGGGCGTGACGCGATCCCGACGCCCTGGGATGGGCTCGTGGCGCAGATGCGGGCGGACGCGGAGCTGGAGCCCTATGGCGACCTCCTCGCGACGCTCCTCACCGGCTCGACCCTGCCGCCCTGGCAGGCGGTGCAGGCGCAGCTTGGGCAGACCCGCGCCGTGATGGACGCGGTCGGCCTGAGTGCCCTGCACGGCGCCGAGGCCGAGCCGCCGGTCTCGCAGGTCACGATCACCACGGATCGAGGGGACATCGTCGAGACCCTGGAGCCGGTGCCGTGAGCGACTTCTCCGACCTCCTGGACGCGGTCCTGGAGCTGCGCCGCGAGCACGAGGCCCTGAAGACCCGCGTCGCGAATCTGATCCGCCCCGGCAAGGTCACAGACCGCGACCACGAGAAGGGCGTGCGCATCGACCTCGGCGGGGGCACTGACGAGGAGCCGAACAAGTCGACCTGGGTCAAGTCCTCCGACCACTCGGGCGTGATGAGCTATCTGCCCCGCGAGGGCGAGCAGGGCTGGCTCCTCTCTCCCAACGGCGACCAGGAGCAGGGCGCGTTCTGGCCGCTGACCCATTCCGATCAGAAGCGGGATCCGGCACCCGACGCGGACACGACGGTCCTGTTCAACCGGGATGATGTGACGATATCGATCAAGGACGGAACTGTCCACATCAAGACAAAAAAGAAAATCACCTGGGAAGTCGATGGTAAGTCGTACACCTTCGACGGTAAGGAACACGTCTTCCAAGGCGACAAGATCAAGCACGACGGCAAGAACATCGGCAAGGATCACGTTCACGGGGGCGTCCAGACGGGCAACCTCAAGACGGACGTGCCGGACGCCTAACCCCCGCGAGGCCCCCATGACGAAAGCTCTCTACCGCGTCACCGAGGCGGCGCCCCCGCGCGTGCACGGCCGCCGGGTCGCCCCCGGCGACCTGCTGTCTCTGAGCGAGGCTGAGGCACGCTACGAGCGCGACCTCGGGCACATTGTGCCGACGACGGTCGAAGGGGAGGCGCAGCCGCTCGTTGGCCTCACCGAGGCCGAGCGGGCGGCGCTGCCGCCTCTGGAGCTGCTCGGCGACGGACCAGTCGAATATGCGGTCGGCGAGGGGCGCTGGAGCGAGGGCACAGGAGTTCCGCTAACGGGAATCGATCTGCCGGCCGATGGGGTGGAGCGGGAGGTCACCCTCGCCAGCACCGCAATTCCGGCCGAGCCCGACGCCTGAGCCATGGCCTCCTGCGGCCTGGATCGCGACACGGGCGAGCCGCTGTTCGATCTCGCCCACGTCGCCCAGGCCGTTCAGACGATCTTCACGACGCGCCTGGGCGAGCGGGTCATGCTGCGCTGGTTCGGCGGCGGGCTCGCCGAACTGCTCGGCCGGCGCATCACGCCGGCCCTCCTGCGCAGCTACCGGATGCTGCTCGCGCTCGCCATTGCGACCTGGGAGCCCCGCCTCCAGGTCGTGAAGATCGACGGCACCGGCAACTCCACGGACGCTATTGCGCTGGGCCATCTCAAGTTCACGGCGATCTGTTACTACCGCCCGCGCGGCCATCTCGGAGATTATACAGTCGAGGGCGGCCCCCGCGCCCTCAATATCTTCTCTCCGGATGGCAAGACGCTCCGCGTCCAGCTTGCGCGCGTCGCTTGATCCTGGCCTCTCGCCACTTTGGAGCCTCGCATGGTCCCCTCGAAGAGGTTTGCGGACATCGACCTGTCGCGCCTGCCGCCGCTGCCCGCGGTGCCGGGCTTCGACACGATCTATGCGGCGCGCATGGCCGACGTTGCCGCGCGGCTCAACAAGGCCGGCATCCCTTACAACGTCACCAACCTCAAGGCCGACACCGTTGCGATCATCCAGGGGGCCGGCGCCTACCGCGAGGAGCTGGTCTATACGGCTCATGACGATGCCTCCCGGGCCGTCCTGCTGGCGACGAGCTGGGGCCCGTACCTCGACCATCTCGGCGCGACGCAGACCCCGCCCGTGGCGCGCCTGCCGCTGGTCGACCGCCCGCGCCCCTACGTGTTCGGGACGGACAGCGTCAGCGATTGGGAGGAGGACGATGATTTCCGGGCCCGCATCCAGCTCGCGCCCGAGGAGTTGAGCGGCGCTGGCCCGGAGGGCGCCTACCTGTCGTTCGCGCTCGGCGTTGCGGGGATCAGGGCCGCGAGCTGCTACGGCCCGATGAGCTTTGGGGGCACGCCGGACAACCCGTTCACGCCGCTCGGCCATGTCCACGTTCCGATCGTCGGTACCGACGGCGACGGCACCGCCTCGGACGCCCTGGTCGCCGCGGTCCAGGCCGCGTTGCGGCCGGATGATCGCCGGCCGATCGCGGATTTCGTCACTGCCTCGGCGGCCACGATCATCCCCTACCGGATCGAGGCGGTGCTCTACGTCGGCGGCGGCGCGGACCGGGCGATCGTCAAAGCGGCGGCCGAGAAGCGGTTTGCGGCCCAGGCCAGGCTCTAGAGCGGGGTCCGAGCGGGTTGAAACCGTGGTGATGGCAACGCGTTGGCCGGTCCCCGGGGGGGCGGCTCAACGGAGGTGGCCCATGCCCTCAGCTTTGTCTGTCGACCTGCGCCAGCGCGTCGTCTCGGCCGTTGCAGAAGGCGCCTCCTGCCATCAGGCCGCCGCGCGCTTCGGGGTCAGCGTGGCCAGCGTCAGCCGCTGGTCCAGGCAGCAGGAGGGCCAGGGAGATGTCACGCCCAAGCCCATGGGCGGCGACCAGCGCTCGCAGCGCATCGAGGCTCATGCCGAGCTCATCCTGCAGACCTACCAAGCCCACCCGCAGAGCTTCCTGCATGAGCTCTGCGAGACGCTCCAGGAGCAAGGCGTTCCGGTCAGCCGCAGTAGCCTGTCGCGCTTCTTCGCCCGGCACCGCATCACGCGGAAAAAAGGGCGACGTACGCAGCTGAGCAGGAGCGGGAGGATGTAAAGGCGGCTCGTGAGGCGTGGTTTGCCGGCCAGCTTGAGCTGGATCCGGAGCGACTGGTGTTCCTGGATGAGACCGCCGCCACCACCAGCATGGTCCGCCGCTACGGCTGGGCCCCGCGCGGCGAGCGTTGCCGCCTCGCGGCACCCGCAGGGCACTGGAAAACCACCACTGTGATTGCCGGGCTGCGCACGAGCGGGCCTGACGCGATCGCTCTGCTGGACGGCCCTGTGACGGGCGAACGCTTCCGCGCCTACGTGACCGACACCCTGGTCCCCACCCTGAGACCCGGCGACACCGTGATCCTGGACAATCTGGGCGCTCACAAGGTGGCCGGCGTGCGCGAGGCGATCGCGGCAACCGGGGCCCGGCTGCTTTATCTTCCTCCGTACTCACCTGAGTTCAACCCGATTGAGCAGGCCTTCGCCAAGCTGAAAGCGCTGTTGCGCAGGGCGGCGGCCCGCAGTGTCAGTGAACTCTGGGCGGCGATCCACCAAGCCTTCAAATGCTTCTCGCCGGCTGAGTGCCGCAACTACTTCACAGCTGCTGGATACGAGGATGATGCTTACGCTTCAACCTGATCGGGAGCGGCTCTAGCACAGACCGGGCGCCGCGCAAAAGCGCCAGATGCTCGCAGGCGCCGCCTGCGTGCCCGGGAGCGATGGCGCGATCGTCGTGAGCGACTTCGACCTGATCAGCCCGGCGTCCGACGTCAATGGCGGCGTGATCAGCCCGGACAATCCCGGCCCCGCCTACTGTGCGCCGTACTGCACCGAGATCGTCGTGACCGTCGAGGTCGGCGATGGCTGACCCGGTCAAGCGCGTCAACCTGCTCCCGCAGGGCGCCACGGCAAGAGAGAAGGCGCACGCGGATACGGACGGGCGGCTCGATGACCGCCTCGCAGAGGCCAGGGCGATCACGGCGCGGAAGGACCCGACCACCTGCCCGGTCGACCTGCTGCCGTATCTCGCCTGGGAGCGCTCGGTCGACGTCTGGGACCCGGCGTGGCCGGAGGCAGTCAAGCGGGCGGTCATCACGGCGGCGCCGACCGTCCACGCCTACAAGGGCACTGCCTACGCCGTCAAAACCGCGCTCGCGGCCCTCCAGGTCCAGGCGGATGTCACCGAGTGGTGGCAGGCAAACCCGCAGGGGCAGCCCTATACCTTCTCGCAGCCCTATACCTTCTCGGTCGTCGCGCATGCCCGTTCTCCGATCTACGGGCACGTCCTTCTCGACGCCCGCCTGATCAAGGTCGTGTTTGCGACCGTGATGCGGACCAAGCCGCTCTCGCGCGCATTTGACCTGACGGTCGCCGCAAACATGCCCGGCGCCCTCGGCGCGGCCGGCATCGGTGTCGCCCGCTCGACGGTCCGCGTCCCGGTCTACGCGGACAACAGCGAAGCCTTTGCCTCAACCCTCGGTGCCGCGGGCGTGGCCGTCGCCCGCTCGATGGTCCGCGTCGCAATGGTGAGCCCGCCCGATGTCTGACCCTCTCGTCATCACCCTGACGCGCCCCGGCCTCGCGGCCTGCGTGCGCGCCCAAGGCGACGGCCTCCAGGCCGTGGTCGATCGCGTCGCGGTCGGGCGCGGGCTCAACACGGCCGGCACGTATGGCGGCTACACACCAAGCAAGGACGCGACGTCGCTCCAGAACGAGGTGATCCGCGTCCCGCTGATCTCGGGCTCCAAGCTCGGTGCTCCGGGCGAGGCCCGCTTCCGGGTCCTGGCCGAGGTCCCCAAGACCTCATCGCCCGCCGAGTATGCGATCCGCGAGGTCGGGTTCTTCCTCACGGACGGCACCCTGCTTGCGCTGTGGTCGGACCCGACCCCGGGCTTTGTCTTGGCGTCCAAGACGGCGCTCTCGGACGTCGCGCTCTCGTTAGACTTGGTGCTCGATCAGATCCCGACCGGCTCTCTCACGCTCACGGTGCTGGACCCGGAGATCCCCGAGTGGGCAGCGACGATCGCCGAACTGCTCGCGACCGCAGCCCGCACCTTCTCCGCCGACCTCGCTCAAGAGCAGCGCATGTGCGCCCACGGCATTTATTGAGGATCCCCACCAATGACGACAGTCGTTGAAGGTCTCGAAAACGCCACGACGGCGCTTGAGCAAGCCGTCGCGGATGTGCTTGGTCTGAAATCGCAACTGCTCGCGCCCTATAATCAGAACGTGACGCAAACGACGAACATCGTCAATCAATTCATCAACCGCTCCGCTTACGAGGTCGTCTGGATCGACGAGATCGACGGCTCGGACACCAACGACGGCAAGACAGCCGACACGCCCAAGCGCTCGCTCGACGCGGCCATCGCCGCCATGGGGATGAGCGCGACCGAGTTCCGTCTTCTCTCCGACGTCACGCTGAAGCAGAAGACCAACTTATACGCCAACGTGATTTTCAGCGGCGTGCAGAAATCAGCGGCGGCGCCGGGCTATATCCCGTTCAACAGACGCATGTCATTCCTCGGCACGGCCGAGAATTCGCCGCAGCCCGGGGTTGGAACGTTCTGTGCGGGGCTGTTTGTCTATACGGCAAATGTTCAGTTCGGCTTTATCGACTTCGCGTTGCCGGACGTTCCAGCCGGGATTGGCTATCCGTATGCCTTCTCAGCCCAGGCGCAGGCGAGCTTCGTCGTCTACAACACGACCCTCACGGTCGGGTCGCCTGCGGCCGGCTCGCTGTTCGGTAGTATCTTGGGCCGCGTCACCGCAAGCCTCTCCCTCGTGCTCGGCACGGGGGCGGCCGGGCATGTCTTCGACGGGGTCGCTGCAGGCGGAAATCCCAACTTGGCCTGGAAGTACGACACCAACATCACCTCGGCCTGATGACGTCGGCTCGACCCTGGAGATCATGACATGACGCAACCCGTCCTTTCGGGCGTGGCGATCGACCTGACGCATGCTGGCCTCTCCTACCGCGGCCACGACGTGCCGGCCCTGCGCCGCGCCGGCGTGCCCGAGCCGGTGATCCTCGCAGCCGTCAAGGACCTCCTGCAGGCCGGCATCGACGCCGACGCCGAGGCTCTGCGCGCCCGCCTCGCCTCGCCCGGCGCCGGGCAGGCGATGGAGTACCAGGAGGCCGCCGCCCAGGCTGCGGCGGCGCTCACCGCGCCCGGCAGTGCCACCGCGGACGCCTACCCGATGCTCGCGGCTACGGTCGGCATCGACATCGACCCGGAGACCGGCGCGCCGGCGGTCGACGTGCTCGGCGTCGCCCGCGCCGTCGCCGCGGCCTCCGCGCGCTGGCTCACGGCCGGCGCGGCGATCCGCAAGGCCCGGCTCACCGGCAAGGCGGCTGTCGCCGCCGCCGCGACGCCCGAAGCCGCCCAGGCCGCCCGCGTGGAGATCATCTGGCCGACATTCTGATCGCCCGGCTCCGGCCGACCCTCACCCCTCCTGCTGCGCGCCGCCTCCGGGCGGCTTTTTCATTGGAGCCTCCTGATGACCGCGCCCACCTTCGGCTACATCAACACGCGCCCCAAAGATGATCCGGTCGTTGTCGCCGGCGCGGATTTCTCCAAGGTCGGTATGTGCTCGACCTCCGAGGACGCCGACGCCACGGTGTTCCCGCCCGATGAGCCGGTGCGGTTCACCTCGACGGATCCGGCCTACCTGTCGAAGCTCGGCTCTGGATACCTCTACGACGCCGTCGTGAACATCAACGCCCAACTCGAAGGCAAGGGCGCCGACGTGACCGTCGTGCGCGTGCCGGAGGGCACAAGCACCGATCCGACCACCAAGCTCGAGCAGACCTTCGCCAACATCATCGGCACGGCCGGGGCGCAGACCGGGCTCCACGCCCTTCGGGCCGCGACCGATCACGTCAAGGCGACCTCGCGGCTCGTCGGCGTGCCCGGCTACCTCGCACAGCAGCTCGACGGCCCGACCGTGGCCAACCCGATCGTCGCGGCCCTGCCCGAGCACCTGGATGCCCTGCGCGCCGTGTGCGTCGTCGACGTTGCGCCCGGCACCAGGGAAGCGGCAATTGCGGCGCGTGAGACCATGTCCTCGATGCGCCTGATCCCGCTCGGGGTCGGGGTACGCGCTTACAAGACGATCAACAGCACCGCGACGCTGACGACCATGCCGGGCTCGCCCTGCGTCCTGGGCCTGTTTGTGCGCCAGGACAATAACAACGGCGGCAAGCCCTTCGACACGATCGCCAACCTGCCGCTCTATGGCATCGCGGACCTCTCGCGCCCGATCGCCTTCTCGCTGACCGACGGCTCGGTGGAGGGGCAGACGCTGCTCGCGGCGGACGTTTCGATAATCGTGCGCGGCGAGTCCGCGAACGTCGACAGCATCGCGGACGGCGGGTTCGTGTTCATTGGCACCGAGTCGGCCGAGATCTCGGCCGCCTGGACGCAGTTCCATCAGGTCCGCGGCCAGGACTACATCGATGTCGAATACCAGAAGATCACCCGCCAGTACCTCGGCCGGCGCCTGTATCCGCGCCTTGTCGAGAGCTGGCTGGGCTCGATCAACAACATGCTACGCAATCACGTCAACAATGATCCGCCGGACATTCTCGGCTACAACCTTGTCTTCCCGAAGGGGCTCAACTCGGACGACGAGCTGACCCTCGGCCACCTGCACATCCAGAGCTATATCCAGCAGGCCCCGGCTTTCACGGTCGCCCAGAACGACGTGCGCCAGTACCGGCCTGCCCTGGCAGCCCTGGTCGCCGCCGTCCAGGCCGGCACCGGGCCGATGACCGCCACGGTCTGAGGTCAGCCAGCCCGTGCCGAGAGGCGGCGCGGGCGCCCTCCCGTCCCACCCCCTCGTCTCGCCTACGAAAGGGCCCCCAGCCGTGGCTCAGGATATTCTCATCATCGAAGAGGTCGACGTGCGTCGCGAGGACGACGCCGAAGACACGCGCGTGTTCACGATCAACAAGATGGGCTTGCCGGCGCTCAAGCGGAAGACGAGCGAGCACACCCCCGGCGGCGGCATCGGCACCGTGAACTATGCCCTGCCGATGATCGATGCGCTCGAACCCACGTTCGCGGTCAAGGGCGTCGACCTCGACGTTCTGCGGAAGTACGGGTTTACGAGCGGCACAAACGACAAGTGGATTTTCGCAGCCAGCCTGCGCAACAAGAAGACGAACGTGCTCTTGCCGGTCCGCGCGACGATTCAGGGGATCATCTGCGAGTGGTCACCCGGCGAACATACGCCCGGCGAGCTGCTCGACTGCGATCACACGATGCAAGAGGTCAAGTATTACAAGCTCGTCGTTAACAATGAGCGGATCTTCGAGTGGGACTTCTACGGCCGCAAGTGGTTCAACGGCGACACGGACGTCTTCGCCGAGTACCGCGCCACCCTGGGCGCCTGAGACCAGCGGGCTGCGGCCTGAAAGCCGCAGCTCTCACCAATCCGGGACCGGGAACCCCATGCTCAGCTTCAGTCAGCTCGTGACCAACTTCGAGCCGGCCGGCAAGGCCGCGCCGGAAGCCCCACAGGCCGCTCCGGCGCCCGCCGGGGCCAAAACCCCGCGCCGCCGCAAATCTCCGCCGACGGCAGCCCCAAGTGCAGCCCAGGCCGCCCCTGCGCCCGAGGCGCCCCCGCCGCCCGAACCTCCGGTCTTCGTCGGTGGCAAACCGCGATCGGCGGCGTTCCCGCTCGATTTCCCGGTCCAGTTCCAGGGGCGCGTCTACGACACGGTCGTGATGCGCCGCCCGACCGCCCGCGAGGTTGCCGAATTCTACGACGCACTCGCGGAGACGGGGTTCAAGGGCTTCCCTATCTTCTACACGCCCGAAGGGGACCGCATCCCCTTCGAGGTGATCGAGAATCTGGACCCCGACGACGACGACCGGATCATGGAGCGGCTGATGGATTTTTTGCCGCGCCGGATGCTGCCGCACACGGAGACCCCCAACAGCGTGTCGACCCCCGCCAGTGGCGAGACTACCGCGCCGACATCTTGAGAGTGATCGGGGGCACCCGAGCAGAACTCGACGCGCTGCCGTGGGACGATTTCATTCGCGAGTGGCGGTGCGCGCAGCGGTTGGCGACCGGATGACGACGAGAAAACCCCAGCTACTAGCGAGGGCTATGGAGTTCGATCATGGCGCAATGCGGACCTGATGTCGGAATCTCCGACGTCAGGTCGTTCGCTAACGGCCTAAGTTCAACTTAGGGCGTCGGTTTTCAATTCGTACCCTTATGCGCCCCGCCCATCGCCGGACCGGCGTTCAGTGCCTGCTCGACGAGCCGCCGGATAGCTTCGGAGCGGGATGGCCTGTCCGGCTGCAGCTCTCGCCATGCATCAATTGTCGCGAGAAGGGACGGGGGCGCGCGAAAGCCTACGAGCGGATCGCGGCCAGTCGCCGGCCTGCCACGCCTTTTCGGTTCAACCGGAATTGACATCAGCATGCTTTAAGGTTTAACCTAAAATCAGGCCGGGCGGAAGCGGCTACTTCCGACCCGGCCCTAACCCGCAGACGAGGGATAGCTCGATGCCACAGGCTTCCGGGGACGATAGCACGCGCCCAACCGCCATGCATCCGCGCCGCCGCTTGGCGCGTCGCCGTCTGATCGAGGACACGATTGAGACCCTGATCGCCTATCTGGACGAGGCCGACGGCGACCCCGACCTGGAGGACGAGGGCGACGACGAGCCCTCCCTCGGCTCCCCGGAGCGCACGGCGGAGTTCGGGGTGACCGTCATCGACGGCGACCGCTACCACATCCTCAGCACGTCGCAGATCCACTGGGGGGATGGCGGCACGATGGACCGCGAGGTGGAGGACGAGCACGACGAGCCGGACGGCGACGAGTTCGACGACGACGGCTTGGACGAACGCTGAAGCCAGTCGCAGCTCCTCGACATCTCCAGCTGCGGCCACCCCCCTTCTGACAGTTCCGCCGCGACCTTGGCGGAGGGCGCGACATCCGAGCTTCACGGGCTCCGGTGTCGCTTCATGCGACCCCTGATGCGCTCCGGGCTTGGTCGGCCGGAGCCCGTGGAGACCAGTTCATGAACGCGTTGCAGACCTTTGATTTCGAGAGCCAAGCGGTCCGCTCCTTCGAGCGGGACGGGCAGGTCTGGTTCGTGGCGGCGGACGTGTGTCGGGCGCTCGGCTTGACGAACTCGCGAATGGCGCTTCAGGCGCTCGATGACGACGAGAAGGGTGTAAGTTCAATTTACACCCCCGGCGGCAGACAGGAGATGGCCATCATCTCGGAACCCGGCCTCTACACCATCATCCTCCGCTGCCGCGAGGCGACAAAGCCCGGCTCCCTCCCGCACCGATTCCGCAAGTGGGTCACGGGTGAGGTCCTGCCGGCGCTGCGCAAGACAGGGCGATACAGCATGCGGGCCGGGGAGGGAGAGGCGTCCACCTTCGACTATGAGCGCATCGGCGCTATGGCCCGGCTGGTGAGTGAGGCGCGCCACGTCTACGGCCGCGAAGCGGCGCGCGCCCTGTGGGAGCGCCTGCCGCTGCCGCAGGTGCCGAACCCCGCGGCGCGGATGATGTACGAAGGACGCGAGAACGATGGGCCTGGCTGCCTCGCCCATCTGATGTGCCGCGCCGCCGGGAACGGACAGAGCCTTCGGACCGTGATCGAGGCGGCGTGGCGGGATGGCCCGAAGCGCTCCTGGTTGTTCGAGCGCGGAATCAAGGTAGTGCTCGATGCGCGGGATCGGCGCGGCGACCACATCGCGATCGCCGACAGACACCCCTTCCTGCAGCAGGTCTTCGCCGAGACCTGCTGGGCCGACGATTGGTTCCTGCCGCTCCTCAGCGTCGAGGGTGCCAAGGCGAGCCGGCGGCCGATGGAGTTCGGGCACGGCGTCGAGGAGAAGTCGCTCGGGCGGGTCCGGGCGGTGCTGATTCCGAAGCTTCAGGTGCAGTTGGGGTAGGGGGCGCTCAACGCTCCCGCCCTCGCGGCCGATACATCTCGATCAGCGGTGAGTAGACCGTAAGAAGCGGCATCGATCCTGAAGGCGTATCAAGCATATCCTTTACGACGCTGGTGGGCTCGATCTCCACATCGACCACGCATGCCGCATTGCTGATGTTCGCGGTACCTTTGTAATCTCCGGTTAGCCGCTCAGCGATACTAAGTGGAGTCTTCGCCCCCAGTGCACTCCCCTCAAGTCGGATAATTTGTCCGCCGATGGGAACAATACAGATGAGGCGCCCCCTTGGCACATCAATGCAGTGAATATTTTGGACTAAAGTCTTCTGATGCAGATATGATCTTGGATTGTCTATCAATTTTCTAGGAGTTACAATTTGTACCGTTGGCGCGCCAGTGCCGATCTCGGCAAGCGCCAGCAGGACAAGCCCAGAGAGCATGTGTTTGTCCTCCTCCAGCCTGGATGGCTGCAGGAGTCTTGTCGTCTCATCTGCTGTATCGCAAGCGGGAATCTCGTCTCCGCGCCTCTTGTCCTAAAGGTATGAATATTGATGGTGAGCAAGACAGCCTCTCTCATCATCCGCCTGACCGACGACGTTAGCGGACCGGCCGGGAAGGCGGCGCAGGCGCTCAAAGGGCTCAGCACGGCCGGCGACGGACTCTCGCGCTTGAAGAACGCGGCGTCCGGGCTCGATCAACTCGGCGCCAAGATGCGGCAGGCCAAGATCGAGGTGGAGCGGGCGGGGAAGGAACTTGCGGCGGCCGAGAAGCGCGTCGCGTTCTTCCGGGCGAGCAGGGAGCGGGGCTCGCACAACTATCCGGCCTTCGAGGCCTCGGGCCTCGTCGCAGAGGCCGAGGCGCGCCTGAAGGCAGCCAAGCGCGCGCATGCGGCGGCCGAACGCCAGATGGCGGCGACGCGCGCGATCTTCGTCGATCAGAAGCGGACGGTGGCGAGCCTGACCGCCAGCTTGTCGGCAGCGAGCGGCGGGCTCAAGGACCTGCGCTCGGCCGAGACGAACGTCGCGGGCGCGGCCGCACAGACGACCGGCGCACTCTCACGCCAGACGGGCGTCCTCTCGTCCGTTGCCGGCGGCGCGCGCACGGCTGCCCGCGCCTACCGCGACCTCGCCGCCGGCATGAGCGAGGCGGGGCGCAAGGCGCTCGCCACCGTCGAGGCGAATCGGCGCCTCGTTGAGGGTATGAGCGCCCCGGCGCGCGCTGCCGCGGCTGCGGCCGAGGCCCATCGCAAGGCGGCCATGCAGGGTCGCGCCGACCGGGCCGCGTCCCGACGCGAGGCGCTGGAGACCATCGGCGCGGGCGCAGGCTTGATCGCGGCACACCGGGGGAAGGCCATCGGTCTCCAGGCCGTGCAGTCGGCCGCGTCGATGGACTATGCGACGCGCTACCAGCACGTCGCCACCGACGTGAGCGAGGAGGATCAGCGCCGCCTGCTCATCCCGCAGGCCAAGCGGATCGGCCAGGAGACCAAGTTCTCGAACGAGGACATCGTCCACGCCCAGACCGCCACCATGCAGGGCCTGCCCTTCAAGGACCCTGCGCTCAAGGCGCGAGTGGGCGAGGCACTGGTGGATCAGGCGCGGCACTACGCCGTGATCATGCAGTCCGACATGACGCGCGCGTCGGAGGGCATCCGGTCGTTCCTCCAGAACACGAACAAGGACATCTCGACGCCCGAGAAATCCCTCGCGGAGGCGCAGCGGGGCACGAATCTGATCGTCAAGATGGCGAAGCTCGGCGGCATGTCCGACGAGGATGCCCAGCAGTTCATCAAGTTCGGCTTCCCGACCGGCACTCAGGCCGGGCTCTCGGACGTCACGCTCGCCGCCCTCGGCGCGAGCGGACGCCGCGCCGGCCTGCGCGGCGATGAGCTTGGCGTCTTCGCTCGGGCGATGGCCTCAAAGCTGGTCGCGCCGACCTCGAAGGGGCTCGATGCCCTGACGGCCGCGGGCATCCACTACAACCGGTACACGACCATGCCGGGCGGTCTGAACGTCGACAATCTGGAGGCGTTCAGCAAGCGGCGGTTCGGAAAGGGGTTCACCGAAGACCAGCGCACGCGCCTCGCCGACCTGCTGGAAAACTCCGAGGTCGTCGGCGAGCGCGATGAGTTCACCAAGCAGGTCTCGGCCATCGTCGCGGAGGGGTTCGGCAAGGGCAAGAGTGGCAAGACCAAAGCGCAGGACGTGCAGAAGATCGCCAAGATGGTCGGCGACTTCCATAAACTGTCCGTGGAGAGCGTCGATACGGAAGGATTGCTGCGCGCGATCTTCAGCAATCCGAAGATGACGGCCGCTCTGCTCAACGCCTTCTTTACGGACAAGCATGGCGGCAAGGCCGGCATGATTGCGCCGAAGATGGCGCAGTTCAATCAGGACGTCGAGGAGCTGAAGAAGATCGGCGAGGATCCGCTGTTCGCAGAGAGGAAGTCGAAATACATGACGCAGGGCCTCGGCGGCTCGATCGACAACCTGAAGGGGTCGTTCGAGACGATGGTCCTCAGCATCGGACAGGCGAATGAGGGCCTGATCCGCTTCGCGGCGGACGGCCTGGCGAAGGGCACGGACCTGTTCTCGAACCTGTCGCAGACGCAGCAGCAGATCCTCTCGCTGGTGGGCGGCGGCGCGGCGGTGGCGGGCGGCGTCTGGGGTACGGCGACGCTGATGAAGAACCTGCTCGGCTTTGGCGCCAGCGCGCAGGCGCTCACCGGGTCCGCGGGTCTGCTCTCGAAATCCGCCCTTGAGCTGAGCGCGGCCGCGGCGACGCTCGGCGGCAAGGGCGTCCTGCCGGAGGTCGCCAAGACTGCCGCCCCGGTTGCGGCGGGCGCGGCTGGCGTCACGGCCGGCGCGATTGCAGGAGCCGTGGCGGCCGGCGTCGGAACCGCCGCGCTGGTCTATGCGGCCGGCGGCCGGTATCAGCCGGAAGAAGTCGTGCGGATGCGCGACGAGCTGTCCGAGCTGAACAAGCGGCTCGAGCGGCAGAACGAGAGCGTCTACCGCCAGCAGTCTCAGGGCGATGACGCGACGGCCGAGATCGCGCGCCGCGACGCCACCCTGGCCCGCATCAAGGAGCTGACCGCCGCCCTGGAAAAGGCGGCGACGGCGCAGGGGACAGAGACCAAGGGCGAGGAGGGTCCGCGCGCCGGGCTCAAGCTGAGCGAGGCGGCCCGCGAGGCGCTCGATGCGCGCAAGGCGGGCGCCGCGGTCCAAGCGCCTCCAGAGACCGTGTCGGCACCGGCCCCGTCGGTCCGCCCGCCGGAGGTCTCCGGAGTGACGGACGCAGCTACCAAGGCCGGCGGCGAGGCCCCCAAGCCCGCCGAGGGCGCGTCGCAGGCGGCTCCGGCCGCCGCGCCCGTGATGGCGCCGACTGTGCGTGCGCCAGCTCCCCCTGCGCGTCCGCCCGAACTTGGCCAAGCCCCCGCACCGCTCCCGCCCGCGCGCTCGCCGGAGATGGGCTTGCCGCCGGACCACGCCGCGGCAATCCAGGCCGCCACGTCCGCGCTCGCGACCTACCGCGCGGAGCTCGCCGGGATCGAGCGCCAGCTCGCCGGCCTGCAGGCCTCGGGCGAGGCGGCGTTCTCGCCCGACCTGTCGGGCCTGGAGGCGCGGAAGGCCGAGGTCGAGGCGACCATCCGCGGCCTGGAGGCCAAGCTCCAGGCGATCAAGCCGGCGTCGACCGATATGGCGCCGCCGGACTTCGCCGCCGCGATCAAGGCCGCCGAGAAGGCCGGGGCGGACGCGGGCGAGGGGATCACCGACGGCATCCGCGCGCAGATCCCCGCGGCCGGCCGGGCCGGCACGGAAGCCGGGCAGAACGCGGGCCAGGGTGTCGCGAAGGGGATCGAGCAGGAAGGCCCCAAGGCCGTCGACAAGGCCAAGACCCTGTGGGAGCGGATCAAGGATGTGTTCGCCGAGGGGGTGAACATCCCGATCAACTTCGAGGGCGGCAGCGGCGCGGCGGCGATCACCAAGGCGAGCTATGTCTCGCTGCCGGGCGGGGCGGGGGCGGACTTGGGCCGCCCCCGCAGCCGCCTCGGCAGCATCGCGCACCGCGGGGGAGCATCTGCGGGCGCTCCCGGACCCGCGGTCTCGCCGCAGGCGGAGTTCGGGCCGGGGGTCGACGCCGCGCGCCTGCCGGCCGGCATGCGCAACAACAACCCGGGCAACATCAAGTTCACCCGGGTCGGCGCATTCGGCACGGTGATCGGCCCCTCGCGCAACACCGATCAGGGTGACCCTCAGGCGGTGTTTGCCAACGCCGAAGACGGCATGCGGGCGCTGGTCGATCTCGCCCGGCGCAAGTGGGAGGGCGGGCGCCAGACGGTCGCCGATCTCATCGCGCGCCGTGGCGGCTGGACGCCGGGCAACCATCAGGCGGCGGCGAACATCGCCCGGGGCGCCGGGGTTGGGCTGCATGAGCGCATCGACCTGTCGGACGATGCCGTGATGCAGCGGTTCGTGCGCGCCCTCATCACGCAGGAGCACGGGCCGGCGGGCCGGCTCTATTCCGACGAGTTGATCCGCAAAGCGCTCAGGCCGCGCGAGGCGCCGGCGGCGCAAGCGGCGGCGAAGGCCCCGGAGCGCCCCGCGATCCCCGGCATGATGCCGGGGGCCGAGCGGGTCAATCCGGGTTACGGCAAGCCGCTGCACCAGGGCGGGACCGGCCTCTCGCGCTACTCCGACGAGGATCTGCGGCGGATGCGCGAGCGCCAGGATGCGTTGGATCGGATCAAGGCGACCGGCGAGGGCATCACGCCCGAGCAGGCCGAGGCCGCCCGGCGTCGGATCCAGGAGCGCTATACCCCACGCCCGGCCTCGCCGGAGGCCACCCCAGGTCTCACCCGGCCCGCGCCCGGCGTCACGCCGTCCGGCGTGCCGGCGATCACGCCCAAGGCCGATCCCAATGGCCTCGACGCGCTCGGGACCAAGGCGGACGGCGCCAAGGACAAGCTGGCGGCGCTAAGCGGCGTCAGCATCAGCCCGCAGGTCTCGACGGGCAACCTGGATGCCCTGATCGCGAAGGCGAACCAAGCCCTGGCGGCGCTCCAGCGCATCCCGGGGGCGGTCGCCTCCGCGAACGCCTCGATCGCGAGCGTCAGCCCCGCCGGGGCCGGCGGCGGCTCGACCGGCAAGGTGCGCGACGCGCTCAGTGACAACTTCGCATAACGAGAGCGGGAGGGCTCGGTGCAGTATTCCGTGGGCGTACTGACTTTCGACACCTTCCCGTTCTCGGTTACGGGGGCCGAGCGCGAGGATGGCGAGGACTACGCCAAGCACGACCTGCTCAACCGCCGCCGGGGGTATGAGCACGAGGGACCCGCCGACGACGTGCTCACGCTGTCGGGCGAGTTCCTGCCCTTTCACATCGGCGGCATGTCCGAGCTGGAACTGGCGCGAGATCTCAAGAACAGCGGCTCGCCGCAGTATGTCATGCGAGGCGACGGCTATGCCCTCGGTTGGTACGTCATCACGTCCATCAAGGACAGCCATGCCGACGCGATTGCCCCGGACGGCGTCGCCTACAAGGTCAAGTACGAGATCAAGCTGGAGCGCGTGGACGACCCGGGCGAGGACGCGGGCGCTGGCCTGATCGCCTCCCTCGTCGCATCCCTGTTCGGGTGAGCCGATGCCCCTAACCGTCATCGTGCAGGACCGGTATGCCGTGCTGGACCTGCTGCTCTGGCGCGCCTACGGCCGCGCCGGCAACACCGCAGCCATGCTCTCGGCAGCCCTCAAGCTCAACCCGGGCCTCGCTGCGCTGGGGCCGGAGATCCCGCTCTTGACCCGCGTGATCCTGCCCGACCTGCCAACAACCAAGCCCACGACCCGCAAGGTCGTCAGCCTGTTCGACTAGCCAGGATCCGTCATGTCGCTCGCAACGTCGTGGCGCGTTCTCGTCAATGGGCTCGACGCTTCCGACCGCATGAACCCGTATATCGAGAGCATCGAGACCACGGACAACGCGGGCGGCAAGTCCGACAGCGCGAGCATCGTCTTCGACGATACGGACGGGCAGGTGAAGCTCCCGACCAAGGGAGACCCGGTCGAGATCGAGTTGGAGGGGGTCTCGGTCTTCAAGGGCGTGGTCGACAGCGCCGAGAGCAGCGCCGCCCGCGGCTCGGGCATGCAGCTCACCGTGAGCTGCAAGAGCGTCGACAAGCGGGGCAAGGTCAAGGAGCGCCTGCACAAGCACAAGGACGACGCGACCCTGGAAGATTTCCTCAAGGACGCCGCGAAGGCGGCGGGCCTGAAGGACGTCAAGGTCGACAAGAGCTTCGCGTCGATCAAGCGCCCGTACTGGTCGACGGACGGCAGGACCTTTCTTCAGCTTGGGCAGGAGCTGGCGGAGGAGCTGGGCGCAACATTCAAAATCCAGGGCGACACGGCCGTGTTCGCGAAGCGCGGGCAGGGCGGCACGCCCGGCGGCGGTACGATGCCGACCGTCCGGGCTATCCGCCGCCAGAACCTCGTCAGCTGGCGGATCACGCCCAAGGAGACGCGCCCGCGCTACGCCAAGGCCAGGGTGCGTTGGTACGACCGCAAGGAAGCCAAGTGGAAGCAGGAAGACGTCGAGATCGGCAACGCGCCCGGCGCGCCCGAGGTGCTCGACCTGCCGGCGGCCCCGCGCGCGACCCAGGACCACGCCAAGGACGCCGGCAAGGGCCGCAAGACGGAATCCGAGCGCGAGGGTGGCTCGGGCGAAGTCACGCTGCTGCTCGCCGTCGAGGCCCGCGCCGAGGGCACCTGCGAGGTCATCGGCACGCGGCCCGGAGTCGACGGCAGCTACCGGATCGAGAGCGTCACCCACAAGGTCAGCCGGTCCGGCGCCGAGACCACGCTGAGCATCAAGCAGCCGCAAGGGTCGGCCGGCAGCGACGACCGCTCGGCCGAATAGTCCCCCGACACACCTGCAGGATCGGACGCATGGCGACCATGCTTTACACCGTGCTCGCCGCGTCGGGCGGCTGGGTCGCCGGCCAGGAGGTCGCGATCGGCTCCCAGATCGCGCTGACCGACGTGGAGGCGCGCTACGAGCTCGACCTCGGCACCATCGCGCCGACCGGCCAGGAGCCGCCGCAGCCGCCCCCGCCGCCGGCCTTGCTCGACGGGGACCTGATCGAGACGCGGCGCGGGTCGCTCGACCGGGCTATCGTGATCGCGGCCCTGGAGGTGTTTCTGACCCGCGTCGGCGGCGGGATCGCGCAGTACGTTGACGCGCGCGACGCCGCGCTCGTGGCCAGCCTCTCGGCCCAAGGCGCCACGCTCGCCGGGCTGCGGGCTGCCCTCGTCGGCACCGCCGACGCACAGCACGACACCCTCGGCAAGCTGCAGACGGCGCTCGCGGGCCTGTCCGCCACCCTGGCGGACAAGGCGGCGGCGAGCGAACTCGCTGCGCTCGACGCGCGCACGAACCATCTCGACAACACCTCGGACGCGACCAAGGCCCAGCCCGGCAATCCGATCGGGGACGCCATCGCGGCGGCCGCCCTCAAGGGGCGATTGCTCGCCAAGACGACAGCGCCGGCGCTCGGCGACCTCGCGGACGGGCAGTGGTCACTCATCTGCGACACCTCGACGACGCCCCCGACCTTCGTACTCGCCGCTCGGGTCGGCGGTGCGCTCTCGACTTTCGTGCTCAACCCGCCCGCTGCCTGAGATCCCCCCATGCGAAACCTCTCCCGTGCGGTCTGGCTCGCGGCCGCGGTGGCCGTCCTCGCGGCGCCTGCTGTGTCCCTCGACCTGCGCCGCTATATCAACTCTGGAGGCGAGCCACCGCTAACGGGCGCTTACGCGCTCGGGCCAGGCGAGTTGGTGATCAACTCGACCGACAAGAAGCTGTTCTTTCGCGCGACCGATAACACGCTCGGCGTCGCGACCCTGCTCAACGCCAGCGTGGCCGGTAAGAAAGCTGTCGAGCAGGGCGATGCAGGCGACCTCGTCGTCACGCCGAGCGGCAGCGGGTCGGCGCAGGCTGTCAAGGATCTGTTCTCGGCCGTGCCGGTCATCAGCGGGGGCGCCGTCTCGCTGCTCAACGGCCCGACGCTCGGGACGTGGCAGGCCGGAAAATTCACTGTCACGCCGGACCGCCTCCAGGCCAGCGCTGCGACCCGCGCCTCGAACCCTTACGCCGGCCCCTATCCGTCGTGGGTGCAGGGGATCGGGCTCGGCAACGGCCCTTACTCCGGCTTTTATGACATCAAGCCGCTGGCAACCGCGACGCTCTACGCGCCGGATGGATCGGTGGCGTTGACCAATCGGCACACCTATGGCTCGCTCAACACCTCGGGCACGCTGACCGTCTCGGCGAATGTCGATAGGCCCGGCTGCGTCGCGGGCTTCACGCACCCCGGGCAGGCGAGCGCATACGACGAGCTTGGTGCCTACGCGCTCTGTACGCAGATCGACAGCGTGCCGCTGATGGCCGCGGTCGCCGGCACGTTCACGGCGACCACCTTCGTTCCCACGACGCCGATCACGCTTAGCGATACCGTTTATCTCGGCGTGGGAATGTGGATCCGCACGAATGACACGCCGGCCCGCTACAACGGGCAGATCGAATCCTGGACGACGAACGGAAATGGACAGGTCACAAGCATCACGGTTAGCCAATGGACGCAGCGCGGCGGCTCGGCCGGAACGCCGGCCGGAACGATGGCGTTCATTAACCCGCAGGATAAACTTTGGAATAGATTAGAGACCACCTTCCTCAACGCAATCAAGGTCACCGGCACGACGGTCTCCGACTCGAAGACGGTCTCGGTCAGCAGCACCGACGGCCTCTATCCGGGCGGTCAGCTTGTGGCCGGGCCTGGTATCCAGCCGAACACTGTCATCACCGACGTCAACTACACCGGCAATACGATCACCCTGGAAAAGGCGGCGACCGCTTCGGGGACCGTGACCCTGGTCATCTCGGCTGGCACCGAGTTCGGCAAGGGCGTCGGCGTCGAAGGTGATATCTTCAATGCCGGCCCTCCCTTTATTCCCACCGAGATCTCCGGCGGCACGGGCAATGTGACCGCGAGCAGCCGCACCATCACGGGCGTCACGAACATCTCGGTATGGCGCTCGGGCATCATGGTCTATGGGGTGGGCATTCCGGCCGGCAACCTCGTGACGGCCGTCGATACGGCCAACTCGACCCTGACGCTCAAGTATCCGGCGACAGCATCGGGAACTGGCGTCGCACTCAAAGCGAAGCATCAGCTCGACGAGGGCGGCACCTTTGCCGACTGCGTCGGGGTCACGAACAACATCAATACTTGCTACCTCAATCGTGGATCGGTCTCTTACGGCTTCGTGTCGATGGGGGCGGGCGAGGCGTCGTTCTTGGTGCAGCCGGATCTCTTTGCCGGGATCCCGAAGTACGGCTACCAGGTCAACGGCACGTACAACGGCATGCCTTCGATTGCCGCCTTTGCCGTGACCAGCGACGGCACGACCCTTTGGAAGGTCGACGGCGCCGGTAATGAGACCGTTCAGAGCGTGACCGCGCAGAGCGTGACGGCGGCCGGGGCGGTCTCGGGCGCCAGCCTCGCGGCGACCGGCGCGGTGTCGGGGGCGAGCGCCAGCATTGCCGGGGCGGTCTCAGCCGGGAGCGTCAGTGCTACGGGCGCGCTCTCCGGCGCCAGCGCCGACGTGACCGGCACCTACAAGGTCGGCGGCACGACGGTCCTCGATAATGCGGCCTGGACGGCGTATGTGCCCACCGTGTCCTGCGTAACGACCGGCTCCCTGACCGTGGGCACGGTGACGGCCCGCTACAAGCGCATCGGCAAGACGGTGTCCGTGACCGTCAAGGCGCAGTTGACCGCCAATACCTGCGCGGACGGCATCAACGTCACCGTGCCGGTCCCCGTCGCGGCCGACGCGCCCTTGTACGGGCGCGACATCGGCACGGGCGTCCTGCTGGCCGGACTGGCTGCGGCCGGCGGCGGTGTGGCGTTCGTGCATCGCTACGACGGCGGCGCGCCTTCGGCCGGCGGCGTCTTATTCAGCCTGACTTACGAAACGCCCTGACCCCGACACGCCTGCCGCGGCCTGTCCGATGCCGGACGGGCTGCGCCTTCTCCGACGCCGCCTCCGGGCGGCTTTTTGCTGCCCGGAGGCTCGCATGCCCATGCTGCTCCTGACCGTCGTCCTGGTCTGCCCGGTCGAGCTGGCGATCCAGGACTGCACCCGCAATACGGCGCTCGATGTCATCCCGCGCCCGTGCAGCTCGGCGATCCCCTCGGCCTGCTTGGCCGAGGGCGAGGCGCTGGTCGCTTCCGGCGCGATGCGCGACTTCCTGCCCGCCGGGACCCGCCCGCGCTTCCTGGCCGAGCGGCGCCGGGACTGATCGCGCCGTCCCGTGGCCCCTGTCCGCCGTGATGGCCGCCGCGCTGCTGTGCGGCGGTCCGCAGCCTCACGCCTGCGCGGGGGCGCTCTCCTTTCGATTGGCCCGGCCTCACGCGCCGGGCGTCCCGGATCCCGATTCCTTTTTCCCGCACCGTGAGGGTCATCATGGACCGCTCCATCTCCCCGGGCGCCGCGATCGTGCTCGACTTCATCGGGCAGACCGAGGCGCCCAACGGCTACGGCACGATCTACGCCAACGGCCAGGCGAAGCTCGGCATCGACATCACCACGTGGACGCTCGATCAGGTCGAGGCCGAGCAGCCTGCCTGGACCAGGCGCTTCGGATCGAGCGCCTGCGGCCGCTACCAGTTCATGCGCGACACCCTCGACAAGCCCGGCACGATCCAGGACATCGAGGGCGAGATGGGGTTGACCGGCCGCGAACTGTTCTCCCCCGACCTCCAGGACCGGATGGCGATGCACCTGCTGCGTCGCCGCGGCTGGGACAGCTTCATCGCCGGCCGGCTGACAATGGCCGGCTTCGCGCTCAGCCTCGCCAAGGAATGGGCGAGCCTGCCGGTCCTCGCGACCACCAAGGGCCGGAAGCGCACGGTCATGCGCGGCCAGAGCTACTATGCGGGCGACGGGCGCAACAGGGCGCTCGTCTCGGCCGACACGGTCGAGGCGATGCTGGCCCGAGCCCTCGCGGCCGAGCGATCAAATCCAGGTCAAAACTCGCCCGGCGGTAAGTCATTGCCGGATAAGGCTCCACCGCCTCTGGTGGCCGACGCCGACGTGTCCCCGTCAAAAGTCGCCCAGCCCGCCCCCTCCGGCGGGCTTTCTTCTGGCCCCACGCTGTCGACCGCTCCTGCGCCTACCGTGGCGCCCTGGTGGCGGCGTGCGCTCGCTTGGCTCTCGGCCTGACCCTTCCCGCGCGCCGCCGGGTTCCGCGGCGCATCCTCCGGAGATCTCCGATGACCAAGTTCCTGACCCCGGGCGTCGTCGCCGGCGCCCTGACCTTCGGCGCCGCGGTCGCCATGGCCGCAGGAAAGCCCGCCCTTGCCGCAATCCTGAACGACCCGGCGACGGCGAGCACCGCGACCAACATCCTCATCGGTGCCGGCGCTCTGCTCGCCGGTTATCTGCGGGGCGGGAAGAGGGCGGCCTGACATGGCCCGCCGCCTCGCCCTCGATCGATCGCGCAGTCTGCTCCCGCAGACCTGATCCCGGAGCCCGGGCCGCTTTCGCGCGGCCCGGCGCCTCCACCCGAGACCGCATCAAGTCGGGCCGCGAGCCTGATCGTCAGGGATCTCCTTGTCCATGAGCCCAGGTGCCGATCTGTGACACCCCTCGAACTGGCCGGTCTCCTCAAGGACTATGGTCCCTGGAGCCTTCTTGCGCTCACGCTCCTGGCCATGTCGTACCTGCAGCGACGCTACGATGCCGTGACCGAGAAGTACCAGAGCAACCTGGAGGCCCTGATCGGGAAACTCGCCGTCACGGTCG
The DNA here is from genome assembly GCF_000022085.1 of Methylobacterium nodulans ORS 2060. Taxonomy (NCBI): domain Bacteria; kingdom Pseudomonadati; phylum Pseudomonadota; class Alphaproteobacteria; order Hyphomicrobiales; family Methylobacteriaceae; genus Methylobacterium; species Methylobacterium nodulans. The sequence continues at coordinate 629,456 of NC_011894.1, read as the reverse complement.
AGCGGAACAACGGCACGAATGCCGCCGTTACGGCAGCCTTGGAGAGCCGGACCGGCATCTTCGAGCGCCTGCATGAGGCGGTGGAGCAGGCCAAAGCCGAAACGCGCACCCTGATCACCGACCTGAAGAATCACGGGGTCATCAACGACCAGTGGACCAGGGAGAAGCTCGACATGACGGTAGGACGCATCGAGACGATCCTGGAGCACATTGACGAACTCCGGCGGGGGATGGGCCGGTGAACCCGTTCCGCTGGTTCTGGCCACAGCGCTGTGACGACCCCCTGATCGAGCCGTCCCAGGGTGCCCGCCTGCGGCTGGCTCTGGCCGAGCAGCGGCATCGGCGCTTGGCGTGCGATCTCATCCGGGTCGCTCTGGACGAGGTCGATCGCACGGCAGCCGAGCTGGGCACTCCGGTTGCGTTGAATCCAGCATGGCTGCAGCAGGCGGTCGCCGAGCTGAGGCGTCGCTACCAGGGAGCGCACGGCAGGCAGTCCGGGGGTGCCTGACCGTAACCGGCAACATGCCTCCGGCGCCCTCCTAGTCCGCCCTGTCCCGATGCTCTGAGCCCGCCCGGCCCCGCCGCGGCGGGCTTTTCGTCGTTTCTGACGTCGCGCTTGGATCCGGCCGCACCCATAGGTTATTTTTTCGCACTCTAGGCGTGAGTGGTGGCGCTCGCATTTCCTAAACCTCTAAACCTTGAAATCTCTAAATGCCTAATCTTAGATTATCAGCATATCCTAAGGTCATAATTGTACAACTTGCATGTTCGCTCATCGGCCATTCGGCAGCGGTCGGACGTGCGGACGGAGTCTGGAACCTGCTGGGCGCAATCAACCTTTTGATATAAAAAGATAATTTGTTTCTTCCGGGTTGACTGGATCCGGCGCCGGTTTTCCAGTGTTGCTTGCATGGGTTATATCGACACCACCCTATACTGTGCTAACGTTATGTCAGCGGCTCAACGGCAGGTGGTGCAGAGCCGGCCGATACGGCACCCACTGAGGCAACTCCTGCTGCGTCAGCGGGTGCAGAGGTCCGGATCCGCACCGCACCCCCTACTTGCTCTGGCCGTGCCGTTGCCCGTCCGGGTATTCGCACTGAGGTCGCCTTTTATTATGTCGATCGATCGCCGTCTCTTGGCGCGCGCTCGTGCGCCGTTGTCCGTGCAATACCGCTACTGCTGCCGCCGCCTAATTGAAGATGCCATCGAGGCCTTGATCACCTGCCTCGACGAGGCCGACGGCGACCCCGACCTGGAGGACGAGGGCGACGACGAGCCCTCCCTGGGCTCCCCGGAGCGCACGGCGGAGTTCGGGGTGACCGTCATCGACGGCGACCGCTACCACATCCTCAGCACGTCGCAGATCCGCTGGGGGGATGGCGGCACGATGGATTGCGAGGTGGAGGACGAGCACGACGAGGACGGTGGGGATGCCGAGCCGGATGGTGATGAGCACGACGACGGCTCGTCCTGATCCGTCCGGCGCGACCGCAGCAGCGGGCATGCGGGCTGCGCCACTTCGGGCGATGCTGACGAGTGCCCCGGATGGCGCATGTGATGGAGAGCCTCGGCGACCTATGGCCGATCGGGGCCCTCTCTGCGTTTCAGACACTCACTTGGGAGAATTCCTCGACCGCTGGCGAGCGTCAGATCGGCCTGTCTCGATGTTCGTGCCGGAGCCAAAGCCAGCAGTCGAGCCAGAGCCGATTATCGCGTGAGAGCACGGCATTCCCATTGCACTCTCGTTCGGCCTAGACAGCCAAGCTTGGACCCCCGATGGTGAGGGACAATCTGGTGCTCTGAGCCATGCCTGTTCGCTCGCTTAAACTGAAGATCGTCGTTCCTCGGCACCCGTCCGAGCTGGAGAAGGCCCAAGCGCTCTGGAGCACGCATCGTCTCGTCAATGAGGCGGTCAGTTTCTACGAGCAGAAGCTGCTGCTTCTTCGGGGCGAGACCTACAGCACGAGTGACGGCTCTGTGCCTCAAGACGAGGTCCGACGCCAGCTGCTCGAACAAGCCCGTGAGGCGCAGGCCCGGAACGGTGGGTCAGGCGGATCTGACGACGAGATTGTACGATTGTGCCGGTCCTTGTATGAGGCGATCGTTCTCGCCGACGACGCGAATGCCCAACTCGCGAACGCTTTTCTCGGCCCGCTGACGGATCCGAACAGCGCCGGCTTTCTGGAAGCTTTCAACAAGGTCGACAGGCCTGCTCCGAGCTGGCTCGATCAGGTGCCGGCATCGGATCCGATCGATCCTGCCGTTCTCGCGGAAGCGAATGCATGGCTCGACACCGATGCTGGTCGAGCGTGGCTCGTCGACACGGGAGCGCCTCCGCGGTGGCGCAGTCTCGCCGCCAAACAGGATCCGATCTGGCCGCGTGAGTTCGCTCGCAAGTTGGGCGAACTGAGGAAGGAGGCCGCCAGCGGCACCTCGGCGATCATCAAGGCCCTGAAGAGGGACTTCGGTGTTCTCCCGCTCTTTCAGCCGTCGCTCGCACCGCGCATCCTCGGGTCGAGGAGCAGCCTCACACCCTGGGATCGTCTCGCCTTCCGCCTTGCCGTCGGCCATCTCCTGTCCTGGGAGAGTTGGTGCACGCGAGCCCGGGACGAGCACACCGCTCGAGTCCAGCGGCTTGAGCAGTTCAGCTCCGCGCACCTGAAGGGTGATCTCGCGACCAAGGTCAGCACGCTGCGCGAGTATGAGCGCGCCCGCAAAGAGCAGATCGCGCAGCTCGGTCTACCGATGGGCGAGCGCGACTTCCTCATCACCGTCCGCATGACGCGGGGCTGGGACGACCTGCGCGAGAAGTGGCGCCGCAGCGGAGACAAGGGACAAGAGGCACTTCATGCCATCATCGCCACGGAACAGACGCGCAAGCGCGGGCGCTTCGGCGATCCGGATCTCTTCCGCTGGCTTGCTCGCCCTGAGAACCATCACGTCTGGGCGGACGGCCATGCTGATGCGGTCGGGGTTCTTGCGCGCGTCAATGCCATGGAGCGGCTGGTCGAGAGATCCCGCGACACGGCGCTGATGACGCTGCCCGATCCGGTTGCTCACCCCCGTTCAGCGCAGTGGGAAGCCGAAGGTGGGAGCAACCTCCGCAACTACCAACTCGAGGCCGTTGGGGGTGAGCTGCAGATCACTCTTCCGCTCCTGAAGGCTGCCGACGACGGCCGTTGCATCGACACCCCCCTATAAGTTCTCGCTGGCGCCGTCCGATCAGCTGCAGGGTGTCGTGCTCACGAAGCAGGACAAGCAGCAGAAGATCACCTACTGCACCAACATGAATGAGGTGTTCGAAGCCAAGCTTGGGAGCGCTGACCTTCTATTGAACTGGGACCATCTGCGTGGTCGCATTCGTGATCGCGTCGATGCTGGCGATATCGGTTCAGCGTTCCTCAAGCTGGCGCTCGACGTCGCTCACGTCTTACCGGACGGCGTTGACGATCAGCTTGCAAGGGCTGCCTTCCACTTCCAGTCGGCGAAGGGAGCCAAGAGCAAGCACGCTGACAGTGTCCAAGCCGGCCTTCGAGTCCTTTCCATCGACCTCGGAGTTCGCTCGTTCGCGACGTGCTCAGTGTTCGAGTTGAAGGATACGGCCCCAACCACCGGCGTCGCGTTTCCACTCGCCGAGTTCCGGCTGTGGGCGGTACACGAGAGGTCCTTCACGCTCGAGCTGCCGGGTGAGAACGTCGGGGCTGCTGGCCAACAGTGGCGGGCTCAGGCTGACGCCGAACTCCGTCAGCTCCGTGGTGGGCTGAACCGGCACCGCCAACTTCTACGAGCAGCGACCGTCCAGAAGGGGGAGCGAGACGCTTATCTCACCGACCTCCGCGAGGCCTGGTCGGCGAAGGAGCTATGGCCGTTCGAGGCCAGCCTGCTCTCTGAGTTGGAGCGGTGCTCGACCGTCGCTGATCCGCTCTGGCAGGACACCTGTAAACGGGCTGCTCGCCTGTATCGCACCGAGTTCGGCGCCGTCGTCTCCGAGTGGCGCAGCCGGACGCGATCCCGCGAAGACCGCAAGTACGCCGGCAAGTCGATGTGGTCGGTCCAGCACCTGACCGACGTCCGCCGTTTCCTTCAGAGCTGGTCCCTGGCGGGTCGGGCCTCGGGTGACATCCGCCGGCTCGATCGCGAACGAGGGGGTGTCTTCGCCAAGGACCTCCTGGATCACATCGACGCCCTGAAGGACGACAGGCTCAAGACGGGTGCTGACCTGATCGTCCAGGCGGCTCGAGGCTTCCAGCGCAACGAGTTCGGGTACTGGGTGCAGAAGCACGCCCCTTGTCACGTCATCCTGTTCGAGGATCTGAGCCGGTACCGCATGCGGACCGACCGCCCTCGTCGAGAGAACTCCCAGCTCATGCAGTGGGCCCATCGTGGCGTGCCCGACATGGTCGGCATGCAGGGCGAGATCTACGGGATCCAAGATCGACGGGATCCGGACAGCGCTCGCAAGCATGCGCGTCAGCCTCTTGCCGCATTCTGCCTCGATACCCCGGCTGCATTCTCGAGCCGCTATCACGCTTCCACGATGACGCCAGGGATTCGGTGTCATCCCCTGCGCAAGAGGGAATTCGAGGATCAAGGCTTCCTTGAGCTGCTCAAGCGAGAGAACGAGGGCCTCGATCTCAACGGCTACAAGCCGGGCGATCTCGTTCCTCTCCCCGGGGGAGAGGTGTTCGTCTGCCTGAACGCCAATGGCTTGTCCCGCATCCACGCCGACATCAACGCCGCCCAGAACCTGCAGAGGCGTTTCTGGACGCAGCACGGCGACGCGTTCCGCCTCCCATGCGGGAAGTCGGCGGTCCAAGGTCAGATCCGGTGGGCTCCCCTGAGCATGGGCAAGCGCCAAGCGGGCGCTCTCGGCGGGTTTGGGTATCTCGAGCCAACGGGACATGACAGCGGTTCATGTCAGTGGCGCAAAACGACTGAGGCAGAGTGGCGCCGCCTCTCTGGCGCACAGAAGGATCGTGATGAGGCGGCTGCAGCGGAGGATGAAGAGCTGCAGGGCCTTGAGGAGGAACTGCTCGAGCGGAGTGGCGAGCGCGTCGTCTTCTTCCGCGATCCGTCCGGTGTCGTGCTGCCGACCGATCTCTGGTTCCCGTCAGCGGCCTTCTGGTCGATCGTCCGCGCAAAAACGGTGGGGCGCTTGAGATCGCACTTGGACGCTCAGGCCGAAGCAAGCTATGCTGTTGCTGCTGGCCTATAGGGCCTGCGTTCGTCGGTTCGATGTGCCTCGGGGGTGGCCTAAGAGACCAGCTCCACCGGCCGAAACGATTTATCTGGATCTGGCTCTTTGACACTGCGGCTGCGCGAACCTCAAGCGCTCATGCATCTCCTCGAACGTTCGCGCTCGAGTGAGAGTCCGGATTTCGCTTGGGTTTCGGCTCTGGCCCGTTGTGCATCGGTTGGACCTCGCGCTCATTGCAGGGAGGTTCGCACGGACAGGCGGGAAACCGCTTGTCGGCCAGGCATGTGCGTGCCCGCCGTCGCAGTGGGCGCCAGATCCTGAGCGCGTTGGCACAGGATCCGGCGGACCTTGCCCAACTCGGCCTGGACGTCGCAGTGGGCGCCAGATCCTGAGCGCGTTGGCACTTGGCCACGCCCGAGTAGACACGCGTGAAGGTCAGGTCGCAGTGGGCGCCAGATCCTGAGCGCGTTGGCACCAGAACAATCTGGCCTCCAACAGCCAGAACTATGTCGCAGTGGGCGCCAGATCCTGAGCGCGTTGGCACATGGCGGGTCTCCTACCCGGTGCCGGCGGGGCCAAGTCGCAGTGGGCGCCAGATCCTGAGCGCGTTGGCACAGTTGTGTAGCCGTGCAGATCCAGGGTCGCCGGAAGTCGCAGTGGGCGCCAGATCCTGAGCGCGTTGGCACTGGTGCATCGCGGCCGTCGATGTGGACACGGGGGGTCGCAGTGGGCGCCAGATCCTGATCGCGTTGGCACACGATCTGTTCTCGGTCCATCGGACCGCGGGAATGGTCTCAACGGGCGCCAGTTCCTGAGCTCGTTGGCACTGCATGCGCTCCTCGAGGCGGAGGATCCGATCGCGTCGCAACGGATCCCAGATCCTGATCTCGCTGGCAGGTGCCCTGGTAGATGACGACTCGCGCTCGTTGCAGGGAGGCTCGCGCAGACGAGCGGGAAACTGCTTGTCAGGCAATCGCCTGTGCTGGGTCCGCTGGATTCTGTGTTCGTTGGCACGGGGGAGCCGTGGGAATGCCTACTGCCTGGATGGGGTCGCACCAAGTGCTGGTTCCTGAAGACGTGTGCGGCCATCGCAGTAGATGTAGGGAGGTTCGCGCGAACAGGCGGGAAGCCAATTGTCGGCCAGGCATGTGCGTGCACGCGGTCGCAGTAGGCGCCAGATCCTGACGACGTTGGCACGGTTCCCCACGGCTCCGTCGAACTCAGGCCGGCGGGTCGCACTGAGTGCTCGTCAGCCATTCTCATCCGGCCATGGCAGGTCCCGCCCGCCCTCACGGGCTATCCCCGCTCTCCACAACGCCGATGCCGTCACCTTGACCCGGAACCGCCGGCCTGTTTGTTCTCTTTTCGTTCTAACGCGGAGGGCAGCGTGAGTCTCTACCGGGTCGGCGAGCAGGCAGCAGACTGGAGTGGGCTGGTGCGCATCCCGTTCATGCGCACCACCCTCTGCGCCGGCTTCCCGTCCTCGGCCGAGGACTTCACCGAGGGCGCCCTCGAGCTCCCGCGCTGGCTCGCCCCCAACCCCGCCGCGACCTTCATCTGGCGCGTCCGCGGCTGGTGCATGAAGGGCGCCGGCATCCATGACCAGGACCTCGCCGTCGTCGACCGCTCCCTCCACCCCAGCCCCGGCGCTGTCGTCGTTGCGATTGTGAACGGCGAGATGAGCCTCAAGCGCCTCGTGCTCGACGGCAACCGCCTCGCGCTCACCTTCGACAACCCGGAGATGCCCGCCTTCGGCCTGGAGGATCTGGAGGAGTGCCAGATCTGGGGCGTGCTGCTGTTCTCGGTGCGCTGGCACCACGTCCGGCCGAGCCCCCTGCGATGGCCGCGCCATCGCGCTGGTCGACGGCAACAGCTTCTACTGCTCCTGCGCGAGGGTGTTTGACCCGCGCCTCACGGGCGTGCCGGGGATCGTGCTGAGCAACAACGGTGGCTGCGCCATTGCCCGTACCAGCGAGGCCAAGGCGCTCGGGATCAAGATGGGCGCGCCCTACTTCATGATCCGCGACCTCTGCCGACGCGAGAAGGTGCGGGTGTTCTCCTCGAATTACACGCTCTATGGGGACATGAGCGCCCGCGCCAACGTTGCAGGGATCGGATTTCGCTGATTCCCTCGTGGGATGAGCCGCCGCGAGCTTGAGCGCCTGAGCAAGGAGGAGCTGATCGAGCTGGTGCTGCGGCTGCAGCGCCCAGAGAAGACCTCGCGCACCTCCTCCAAGCCGCCCTCCACCGATCGCAAGGAGCGGCGCGAGCAGGCCAGACCCGGCGGCGCCAAGCCCGGCCACGAAGGCCACAGCCGGGTGATCAGCGGGGATCCCGATGCGGTCGTCGAGCATCGTCCGGATCGCTGCTCGTGCTGTGGCGGCGCTCTGCACGGTGATCTTCCCGCCGAGGTCGTCAGCGTCGCCGAGCAGGTCGAGTTGCCCGAGGTGACGCCGATCGTCACCCAGCATCAGCGGCTCGCGGTTCTCTGCCCGTCGTGCGGGGCTCACGTCGTCGCTCCGGTGCCTTCGGCCGCGCGCGGCACTCCGTTCGGCCCGCGGCTGCACGCGGTGGCGACCTACCTCAAGACCTTCCAGGCGCTCTCGTATGAGCGGCTGCAGGCGGCGCTGTCGGATTTGTTCGGGCTCACGCTCAGCCAGGGCGGGCTGATGAACATGCTCCGCCGCGCACAGGGCTACTTCCGTCCTGGCCGCGAGGCGGCCGTGTCGGCGCTGCGCCGGGCCGCGGTCGTCGCCTCCGACGAGACGGGCGTCCGGATCGAGGGCTGCACCGCCTACCATTGGGTGTTCCGCTCAGCCGAGGCGGTGGTCCATCACGCCTCCCCGACGCGCGGCGCCGTCGTGGTGCACGAGATGATGGACGGCCATCGGCCCGTGGTGTGGATCTCTGATCGCTACACCGCCCAACAAGGCCACGCGGCCAAACATCAGACCTGCCTGGCGCATCTGGCCCGTGACGTCGCCTATGCGGTCGAGGTCAGCGACGACCCGGGGCCACTTCGCCTGCAGCTCTGGCTGCAGGCGGTGTTCGCGCTGGCCGAGCGCGTCACCGACTTGGCGGCCTCGACGCTCTCGGCCAAGCGCCGGGCGCTGGAGCGGCGGCTGTCGGAGATCCTGTCCGCCCCGAGCCGCTGCGATCTGACCCGCGATCTGCAGGCCAAGATCGGCCGCGCCCGCGATCAGCTCCTGGTCTTCCTCGATCATCCCGGCACAGTCGAGATTACCAACAACGGCTGCGAGCGCCTGCTGCGCCCGGCTGTCGTGCAGCGCAAGGTCACCAACGGCTACCGTGCGAGGTGGGCGGCCAACGGAGAGGCCGATCTCCGCACCGTCGTCGACACAGCCCGCCTCACCGGCGCCAGGCCGTTCGCCACCATCCTCCAGACCATCGGCGCCTGAATCCGCCATCACAGGCGTGGGTAATTACGTAGTTTACGCTTGATTGCAGTCACAAAGTGTCCCAATCTGCGCGGCGCTAGCTGCGCTAAGGTAAATAGCATTGTATAGTGGCCTGTGTGTATTGGAGAGCAATATGCCGTCTGGCGGACAAAACGATGATGTTTTTGATGGCAATCCAGGAGTATCCGATAATTTCGATGGAAGCGGGGGAAGTGACACTATTAGTTACATAACCTCGCCTCGCGGCGTCTCGATCAACCTGGCGGCTGGGGCAACCTTCGACGGGGTCACATTCGACTTTCTGAGCAGCATCGAGAACGCTGTCGGCTCTGACTTCAATGACACGCTTCAGGGCGACGCCGGCTCCAACCGCTTGGACGGGAGCGGGGGTAACGACACCGTCAGCTATGCGAGTTCGACCCGGGGCGTCTCGATCAACCTGGCGGCTGGGGCAACCTTCGACGGGGTCACGTTCGACTTCCTGAGCAGCATCGAGAACGCTGCCGGCTCTGACTTCAATGACACGCTTCAGGGCGACGCCGGCTCGAACCGCCTGGACGGCGGCGCAGGCGACGACACCGTCAGCTATGCCGCATCAAATCGCGCAGTCACGATCGACCTCGCCGCTCAAGCCACTTACGACGGCGTGGTTGGCGATGTTCTGGCGAGCATCGAAAATGCCATTGGCTCACAGTTCGATGATAGCATCCAAGGTGGATACGGGTCGAACCGGCTAGATGGTGGTGCAGGTAATGACACTGTATTCTACGCCGCTTCAACTCGTGCGATGACGATCAATCTCGCAACACAGATAGCGGATGACGGCATGTTCGTTGATACGCTTGTGTCAATTGAGAACGTGCAGGGCACAAATTTCAATGACGTCATAGTCGGGGACGCAGGAAACAATACGATCGACGGGGGTGCGGGCGGATCTGACACGCTTCAGGGAGGAGGCGGCAGCGATACAGTTAGCTATGGTCATGCGTCTCAGGGCGTCTCGATCAACCTGGCGGCTGGGGCAACCTTCGACGGGGTCACATTCGACCTCCTGAGCAGCATCGAGAACGCTGTCGGCTCTGACTTCAATGACACGCTTCAGGGCGACGCCGGCTCCAACCGCTTGGACGGGAGCGGGGGTAACGACACCGTCAGCTATGCGAGTTCGACCCGGGGCGTCTCGATCAACCTGGCGGCTGGGGCAGCCTTCGACGGGGTCACGTTCGACTTCCTGAGCAGCATCGAGAACGCTGTCGGCTCTGACTTCAATGACACGCTTCAGGGCGGCGTCGGCTCCAACCGCTTGGATGGCGGCGCAGGCGACGACACCGTCAACTATGCCGCATCAAATCACGCAATCACACTCGATCTCGCAAGTGAGTATGCGTACGACGGCAATTCATATGATACGCTTATATCCGTAGAGAACGTTGAAGGTACAGGCTTCAATGATTTGATCTACGGAGATTTCAAAAATAATGTCATTGATGGTGGTGCAGGTGGATCCGACACTATTTATGGGGGTGATGGTACTGATACAATCAGCTACAGTTCCGCCTCTCAAGGAGTTTCAGTCAACTTGGCAGCTGGCGCAACGTATGATGGTGTGACGTTTGACTTCCTCAATAGTATCGAAAATGTGGTGGGCTCCAAGTTTAACGATTCGCTCCAGGGTAATTCCGGGTCAAATTTATTCGACGGGGGTGCCGGTACTGACACTTTAAGCTATACCTCTTCAGCTCGGGAGCTGAATGTATACCTGGGCAGCAATTCGATAAGCGACGGAAATGCTACTGATTATTACAGTAATATCGAGAGTATAGTGGGGTCAGGTTTATATGATCGGTTCGTGGTCTCTGGCAGTGATTTTGGATCTGTTAAAAATATCGACGGTTCGGGCGGCCTAGATACGCTCGATCTCGCAGGTTCTAACATCACAACGATTTTGTATAACGGAATTAATGTCAATCTTGCATCGCATTACGTTTACGCAGATGTCTCCCAACCGAGAGTCCCGCAGCTAGGTTTCTCTATCTACAATGTCGAAAACGTAAATGGCAGCAACCTCTATGATTATATCGTTGGAGATGATGCGGATAATATAATCAACGGTGGAGGAGGAACCCCAATTTTCAGTAGACCAATTGGAAGGAGCGGAGACATTCTTACCGGAAACGGTGGAAATGACACATTCGTATTTGTGATGGGCCAGGCAAATGGTGATACAATAACAGACTTCCAAGGAAACGGACCATCCGCCGGAGATCGGCTTGAATTCCGAGGCTTTGGAACAGCGGAACAGGGCGCTACCCTAACGCAAATAAATGCAACTCAGTATAGCATAAACTCTGCAGATGGAAAAGTTCATGAAGTGATAAACTTAACTAATTCAGCAGTGATAAACTCATCAGACTACACCTTCGTATGATGATAAGTTGCGCGAGCATGAAGAATAAATGACACCGGCTTGCAGCCTCTCCGGCTGTGGGTGAAGCAAACAGAGGTGCTCGCGCCGGCTGGAGGACCGCCTGCGCGAGTATTCGGCGACCCATACCAAAGTTGATCCTGAGGTGAACTGAATTGGCGTAAAGTGCCGCTCTACAGCAAGGCCGGCGTGATCACGACCGACATCTTGCCGCCGGCGGAGAGCCCGCGGGCCCTCTTCGGCGCGCTCGACCGGGAGCGCGGCGGCCCGCTGATGGCGGCGATGGATGCGTGCAACCGGCGCTTCGGGCGCGGCACCGTGGTACCGGCGCGGGCGGGACTGGAGAGGAAACGGACGTGGGCGACCAAGTTCGAGATGCGCTCGCCGCGCTACACAACGAAGTTGGCCGAGCTGCCGGTCGCGACAGCGCACCTGTGGGAGCCGCTTTAGCCCGGTTTCAGGCGCCAACAAGAGCGAGCATCACAAGCGAGTACACGTCTCACGTCGCTCAAGAGGTCCTACTCTTCATCGGGATCAACACGGTACTGACGGCGCTCCCCATAGCCCCCGTACGATGGGCTTGGGGGTTGCCGGTCATACCCGCGATCCCGCTCACGGGACCCAGCCCCATTGTCACTGTCGCGCTCGCGGCGGTATCTAGCGCCAGTGTCGTAGTCACGACCGCGCCCTTCACTCGCGTCGCGACGTCCATAGCCATAGTCCTCGCCACCCTCTCTGCGGTAGCGCTCCTCGCCTCCCCGTCCGCGGTCCGCGATTCGTGGCGCATACCAGCACATCTTCTTCTGGTTGGGCACTGGATCGCCGAAGTTCTGGTTAGTGCAGGCGATGGCGCCGCCTTTAGGGAAAGGTCGCCCCACCGTCTTACCAGGGATGCCATAGTAGACGTTGGTTGGATGAGGCATGCGGCATACGCCGCCTTCTTGGGCACAAGGAACCAGGTTTTGCAAATCGAGCTGCGCCTGTGCGGCTACCGGGGCCAGAAGAGCGGATCCAAGAATGCTGGCCGCGAACGCGGCAACCCTATGACGCACGGCAGCTTCCCCCAACCATGTTTGCTGCCCTCTCCATAGCCGCATCGGGAAGCCCAGGTCCAATCCGAATCGCCGAAGTACGGGGGTAGCCTTGCCGCTGATATGGCTAAGCGGCTCTATGGGCGAGCATATCTGGGCTGCGACGGCGGACAGGGTGTCCGCTTACAACTGCTCGAAGGCAGTTCGTCCCAGGTCGTTGATGCGAACAGCACCGCTCCACGGATCAGCGCGTAGCGCAGGTACCAGGAGACGGCCTGGATGATCAGGGTGGCCTCGAAGTGCCGTCCCTTGAAGTCGCCCCGGGTTTGGCGCTTTAACTTGAGGGCGAGGGCGTTGAGGATCATGGGCCGGCTCTCGGGCGGAGGCGGCAAGCTGGGCGGGTCTGCCTAACGACCCGTGAATGCCGTCGCGTCCGCGTTTGCGACAGCCCCCTTTTTCTGGTGTTGCACCAAGCAACGAGGCTTCCCTGATGCTGAGGAACGAAATTTCGTGGAGGCTGTTCCCGTAAGGACATTATGGAGGGAGAAATGAAAACATTCCTTGTGACCGCCGTTTGCGCGGTGGGGATTTTTTCGATCTCACCAGCCTCAGCCCAGAACATCGAAATCGGCCCTGGCGGGCCGAGCGTCGACTTCCGCTCACGAGGGGAACGCGAGCGCGACATCGAACGCCAAGAGATGAGACGAGACCGTGCGATCGAGCGCCGCCGCGAGTACCGGCGAGAGCAGGAGCTGCGCCGCGATGAGGACGATGAGGATTAACCCGCGGGCGAGCTGGCTTCGGCGCTGACGTGAAATTGTTGGTTCGAGCGGGCCGAGTACAACCCTGGCATCCTGGAGCGGGCCGCCGGGGCGCTCGAAGCCCTGAGCACGAGCCGGGCGAGCCCTATCTCCTTGTCACGCGCTGGAAGCAGAAGGTTGACCGCCGCGGTTCGGTTGGCCTCTGCCCGGAGCATGTCGATCGTCGGTGGCAGGATCTCCCGGCCGTTCTCGTCGTAGGCGCGGCGGGGGCTGCGGCAGCTCATCAATGAGCGACGCCGTAGAAAACGACCCGCTGCAAGGCCTCCTCGAAGTCGGGCTGCTTGCCCTCGATCTGCACGAACAGGCTGCCTTCACATCGTTCGGCCGTGTACCACTCTCGGGTCAGTTCGCCCGGCTCACTCACCTGCCACCGCCGCACCCGGCCGATTAGGACTTCGTCCCGATAGACGCGCTTCACACGAGTTTCGTCGCTCAGAAAGGCGTGCCATTCGTCGTCGAGGTAGATCGGCATGGGGCGGCCCCTTGCGCTTGGATCGCCCCATCATACCTCAGCTGGCCCGCGCCAGCAGGATCGCGGTCCTCACCGCCTCCAGGCGATCTAGCGCCCGAACGCCGGAGGATGGGAGGCGGCCGGTCCAGACCCGGCCGCCGACAGGATCAAGTGCCGGTCTTCCGGCTTGGAGCCTTCTGGCCAAGGCCGCTCTTCTTCGCCAGCTCGGAGCGTTGCGAGGAGTAGTTCGCGGCCGTCATCGGGTAGTTCGCCGGCAGGCCCCACTTCTGGCGGTACTGCTCCGGGGTCAGCCCGCGCCCGGCAAGGTGCCGGGCCAGCGTCTTGTAGGGCTTGCCGTCCTCCAAGCTGATGATGGCGTCCGGCGTCACCGTCTTCTTGATCGGCACGGGCGGGACGAGCGGCTCGGGCGCGGGCTCGGCCGGCTTGGTCAGGCGCGCCAGCGAGGCGTGTACGCTAGTGAGGAGGGGCGGCAGGCTAGCTGCCGGGATCTGGTTATGCGCCAGGAAAGCCGAGACGATGTCAGCCGTGATCGCGATCGTGCTGAGTGAGCTGGCGTCATTCGCGGTGGTGATGCTGATGTCATTGGGCATGGCACCCTCCCTATGCGGTGATGCAAGTCTTGCATCCTCGCGAGTGCAACGATGCTGGAGCGGGATGGCGCCTCAGGCACGGCCCCGCACCAGCCATAACGTTGCCAGTGCAGAATACACCGGATCGTGACATCTTGCAGGAAGCGACGCTAATTTTGTCCTGCGTCTGGCGAGACTCCCATCAGGGGATGTCCCCACATAGATTAGTTCTAAATTCTCGCACGCGCGCGGGAACGACTTTGCGGGAACGCGAGGGGACGTTCGACCAGAAGCGCTACAAGGCGAGAGCAGCGGCGATCATGCGCACCTGCTACGGATATGAGCTGGGGCGAGGCTTTTGCTCGCGAGGAGCTGCAGGATGGCTGACACCGAGAGCTTCGACCTCGTGGCCGAGTTCAACGCCCTCCTCTTCGAGGCCGGCAGCATCTGGGACGTGATCGACAGGCGCCAGGGCCACGAAGTGACCCTGACCCTCCCGACTGAGCATGAGGCCCGCGTCATCTGCGAGGAGTGGAACCGGCAGGAAGGCCGGGAGCGGTTCAAGGTCGTGAAGCGGGCGGCCTGAGGGCCAATGGAACGGTCGCGGGCCGCCACGCGATGAGGGGGTGGCACCAATGGATTCCCCCTGACGCCGGCCGGGCTTCCCCACCCGAGCCGGCGTTTCTTTGTGCGCCGGTCGAGTTGCTCCGCGAAGACGACCCTGCAGCGGAACAGGCCTCACCGATCCTCGATTGACCTATCGGGCCACTTTACTCTTACCGGGTGGCCCCTAGGCCTGCCGGCCGGATCGACGCATCTCCGGCCGGCTTCTTTCCTAGCCAGCGAGGGACAGCGCGCCGGCCCCGGGCAGTGTCCTCACCCGCGGCCGGCGTCTCTTTGCCCGGCATCTGCCCGGTTCGGGCCGACAGATCACTGCAGTAGATCCGCCCGCCCACGAGACCCCGCCAGAGGCCGATCAACTGGCCTTCGACTGGCGGCCGGCTCAAGGCCCGCGCGAGACCTCCGGAACACTGTCCGGAGGGCCCGTAATCGGTTCCAGATTGACAATTATGCGAATGGGCCGCCCTCACACGCGAAGCCATGCGCCACACCCGCCATGGACGCCGACTCGCCGAGCCGTTCGGCCTTCCAGCGATCGGCCGCAAGAAAGCGACTACGGCATAGTGGGGGAAAAATGCTCCTCTCTTCCGTCTGGAGTACTCAACCATAGAATAGGTCGATAGCCCTCACCTGTATAAGTTCCGATCCTCCAGCAAATAGTCCGCGGTCGCCCCCCTTCTGGGCTGAGGATGAGGTGGTCACTCTTCACAGTATAGGAACCATCTTCCCACGCTCGGACCGTTTCCCCCGCAGCTCTCACGTATTCATATGCTCCGCTCGCGTGGAAAGTGTATCTTTCTTGTGTGATCCCATGTCGGATAAACCATTGACTGAATCTCACAAGTACCGAAGGTGATGCTGGACGAGCGGGCCCGCTCTCCTCACCACTTTGCGGGCATTGTTCTGCAACAGCAACCAACGAGATAAAGGGGGTGGCCAGCAAGGTTCCGAAGATCAGCTTTGATGGTCGCTTGCTATACATCGCGGCCTCCAGATGCTGTGTGTCGCATTCTTCGTGAGGCAGCCGAACACGACTCGTTCTTGCTTTGCCTCGATGCCTAGCCCGCCCGGTCCTGCCGTGGCGGGCTCTTCTCGTTCCATACATCGGCTTACGGGCCTCGCGAAACCTCCACGCGAGTGAGGGGCGATACAGCCTTGAAGTTGGCGGAGACAACCTGTGGACGATAGGAGTAACCTCGACAGCGTTCACGAGGTGAGTATGCGCAATATGGATTGCATAAATTGATGGAAAAAGCTTATGTAGAGGCACATTATTGGAGCGCAATGAGACGCCTGTGCCTCGTGAACTTGACGCTGAAGTTGTTGATCTCATTAGGAAGCTTCTCATCGAACTTCCGATCCTTGCAGATCGAGCTGACGATGTTGGCATAGCTGCTCGCGAGCTTGAGAGAGCATTGTTGCGTTTTACAAATGCAATTGCCGCTACAGATGGCGGGGGCCAAGCGACGCATTAGCCATGGCCAAATGCTTCCATCTAGCACTAATCCAGCAGCTTGAGACGGCCATTCCCGCTGACGTGACAGACGAGCTTCGCCGGCGCTTGCGCGCCACGGTGGCTGAGAAGCCCCTCGGCAAGCAGCACGTCGCGCAGCTGATGGGGATCCATCGGCGCACGCTGGCCCGCCTGCTGAAGTCCGAAGGCACGAGCTTCAAACTGGTCGCTGATGAAACGCGGCTTAGCATCGCGAAGCAACTGTTGGCCGACACCAACCTGAGCTTGGCGCAGATCTCGGCCACGCTGGAGTTCTCGGAGCCGGCCGCCTTCACGCGCGCCTTCCGGCGCAGGACCGGCACGACACCGAGCGCGGGGCGGAAGGAACACCGGCGTCGCCATGTGGCGCGGAACGTCCAGACGGCGCTCGGCTAGCAAAGTTTAGAGCGCTGCGCCGGCAGGCGTGGTTGCCTGACGCTAGTTGGGACAAGTCCACCTCAGCCCGCCCGGTCCTGCCGTGGCGGGCTTTTCTCGTTCCACACACGCCATTGCGCGCCGCTGATGCGGCGATCCTGGCAACGATAGGGGTAATCCGAAAGATTTGTTGTTTGCAACCTCTGCCCAAGTACAGTTCTACTCACGCGGGTAGATCAGGCGCCGATTAGGTCCTTCCCGGATCGGCGGCGGGGCAGTTCCTCCCCACCCGCTCCGCAGGGCAGGCGGGGTTTTCTCTGCCCACGCTGAGCTCACTTCGCCCGCCCGGCCTCCCCGACCGTGGCGGGCCTTTTACGCACCATAGACGCCATTACGCGTAGCGCGTCGCCTCGCGCGAGCGAGAGGCAATCCAGCAAGGCAAAAGGAAAAGCCGCTCTTGCGGAGCGGCCCGAGTCTAGGAAGGAGACTGTCCCCGCTGCGACGCCAACGCGGCGGGGCATCTGCGTTGTGCCATGCTGTGATGTGCGCCGCTTGATCCGATGAGACTCGGCCATTGCCATGGCACGCCCGGTCCAGCCGGGGCGGGGTTCCATCCGGTCGCTGGACGAGGCCCACCGCGCTACGAGCTTGGACGGTCCTGAGAAAATGGCAACCAGCGCTCCGCGGCATCAGCACTGTCCTCAGGGCGCGTGTTGAAGGCGATCATTGCCTGTGGGGCAGCCTTGTGCACCGCGTTGATGACTGCCTCAAACACTGCGATGTGGCGGGACCAGAGACGAACACCGGCTCCAATGACGATGCAGTCGTAGGTTTCCGACATCACCTGTTGTTTGACCGCAGCGGCAGCCGTCGCATCAGGGTGGATGAAGCAATGATCGACCTTCCATCCGCGCTCTCGCATCTGTTTTAGCGCGAGCGCAATGCCCGTGTGGATCTTCTCAGCGTCAAGCCCAGGCGGCAAAGCCGGGTCAGAAAAGTCGACCGTGTCCGGATCGTACCCAATCAGCAGAACTCTCATCACGCTCTCTCCTGAGCATGAATAAGCATGGCACCAGATCGATAGCACCTTTGGCCGGCGGCGCCGCGACCGAGTTCGCGGGCATCTCTGTTATGCCGCCCTCGCCAGCAGGATCGCGGTCCGCACCGCATTGTGCCGCTGCGCTTCGGGCGCGCTCTCCCGTGCGAGCACCTCGCGGACATAGGGGTGGGCCAGCACGACCGCGGCGACGTCGAGGGCAACGCTCTCTGCGATCAGCCGCATGCCGGGCGTCGGGTCGTTCAGGTAGTCAGCGACGGCCGCATCAAGCTGCTCATCCGTGACGTGCTTGAGCTTGTAGAGCTCGACGATCTGGATGCTGGAGAACCAGGGCTACGCTGACGTTCTGTACTCGTGGTGCGGCGGCGTGTGGGTGAAATCAACCCCAAACGATGAAGCGGGCATCAAGCCCGTTTCTCATCCATCAACCCCGAATGACGAATGACCGGTCATTCTAGGCTTAGCGATGCAGCCCATTCGCTAGCAAGACAGTGGCGGGCTCGAGTTGGCTTCTGGAGGCGACTGAGGTTCTTCAGTGTCGTGCCCGTAGGAGCCTGAAATTGCCCGGGACACCTCGCTTTTCCAACTACTCACCCAATCTGCGACGACAGCGTCGTGCGCTCGAACAGTTTCGCGAATGGCCGCTTCAATGGCGCTAGGTGTGGCACCCTGGGGCTTGTCGGCAGGTCGCATCGCTGATCCTCTTACCGTCACGGTGCTACCAAACTGTAAACGGTTGGTGAAGAGCATGGTTGCTACAGTCCCCGAGATAAAATTCCCGGAAATCATTATCGGTATTGTGGCGCCAATAGGCGCTGAAGTGAATGCCTGTGTTCGCGAGTTCGTTAAATATTTCAAGAAAGCAGAGTATGAGGTTGTAGAAATCAAGGTTACTGATGTTTTTAGAAAGCTAAAAAATTACATTGAGCCGACCACAAATTTAGAAGAGGCCCCGTTATTTGTGAGGTATGACATATATACTTCGTACGGAAATCAGCTTCGTTCTGAATTTTCTGATGATATTCTAGCTGCTACCTCGCTTGGTAGAATTGTCAAATCGCGCCCTAATCTTCCGCGTCAACATGGGCAGCGTGCGTTTGAGCGCGTCGTTTACATTGTTCATCAGTTCAAGAGGAAGGAGGAAATTGACCTTTTCCGTGCAGTTTACGGCAGGTTGTTCTTTCAAGTTTCAGTTTATTCGCGTCGCGGGGCTAGAGTCGACTATCTGGCGCAGAGGTTTGCAAATAGCGATAATTCTGCAAATCCAAATATGTACCGCTATCATGCTGAAAACTTAGTTCAGCGCGATGAAAACGAAAAAGATGAACATGGTCAGAAGGTCTCTAAGGTGTTTCATGATGCAGATTTCATAATCAACAGCGATATTCGTAGCCCCTCGATTGAAAATCAAATAATAAGATTTTGTGATCTTCTTTTTGGATCGAATAGCATATCGCCAACAAAAGTAGAATATGGAATGTTCATAGCGAAGGCGGCCGCATTGCGGACCTTGGATCTCTCAAGACAAGTGGGTGCGGCGATTTTTACCAATAACGGCGAGATAGTTTCGATGGGCTCTAACGAGGTCCCCAAAGGACAAGGAGGGACTTATTGGGGCGATGATGGTCTTGACGATCGTGAGTATGTTCGCGAACACGACTCGAACGATAGAAGAAAGTTAGAAATACTTTCGGAAATAACAGGAATATTGAACTTAAAAATTGAAGATGTTATGAAGATAAAGGGAATTAGAGACTCTCAATTTATGGATGCTTTGGAGTATGGCAGAATTGTTCATGCGGAAATACTTGCAATCTCAGATGCCGCTAGACTTGGGAGATCTACTCACGACACGGTACTTTACTGTACTACGTTTCCTTGCCATATGTGCGCAAAACACATTGTGGCATCAGGGGTCAAAAAAGTAGTCTTTCTAGAGCCTTATCCTAAAAGCTTGGTGGCCGATCTTCATAGCGACTCAATTTCCATCGAAAATAGCGATCGCGGCCGGTATGAAGATTTTCAGGCAGTTGATTTCGAGCACTTCCATGGAATTACGCCGCGCAGGTATCGTGAGCTTTTTGAGCGTGGCAAGAGAAAGGATGATAATGGCAAATTCAGACAGTGGAACAAGGGAAATCTACCATCACCTCAACCAAATTTGGGCGTGAACGTACCCTTCTATCAGCAGATTGAAAAGCTAATTTTTGAAGATTATCTTGGAGGGCAACTCAAGAACAAGGGTATAGATCCTTCTGTTCTGGATCCTGAGACATCGGGAGGGGAATCTGCTAGCACTTCTTCTACGGATGCGCCACAGGATGTCTCTGGTAAGTTTTTGCAGCTTTGAGATATAGCCCAGCTACTGTTGAGCTAGTTGCCCACAGTGCGATCATCCCGCAGAAAGCCATCTACGACAGCATCTCCGGCGCACTCTCCGGTCCATTGCTTTCCGCAGCGGGGGGCCGAGCGCTGCTCCACAACCGGAGCCACCAACGAAGGCACCTCTTGCCCATATTCCTTCAGCAGTTTTCGCTGCCTCGGCCAGCGCGCAGATATGCGTGTCGGGCACAGGCTTGCGAGCGATGTGATCGTTCTGGATACGTCTCGCCCCACTCGTCAGGCCGGAAGCCAGGGCACGGCGGCTGGCCGGGCGAGAGGGAGGCGAGTCCGCGGGACCATTCGAGGACGGTCGGGGAGGGCGAATCAACGGTGCTCATGCACCGGGGTACGGTGCGTGCCCAAGTGTCGGCAAGGGCGCTCCACGGCTACCTCACAGGCCTGCTCTGCGGTTGCCAAACCCCGCCTCCGCACGACGGGTGTTCGCCCGTTCCCGGCGCGATGTTTGGCAACCAGAGCACTGAAACGCTTCAGGAATTTGCCCTCGCCAACATCTTCGTAATGAGAGGGTCGGGGGTTCGAATCCCTCTTGCGGCACCACCAACTAGCTGATTTTTCCCATTCGGTTTATAGGATCAGGGTAACGCAGCGGGTAACAGCGCTGCCGTCCACTGAGGCATCTCGATTCGTGGGCCGGGTCTCCGGCTGACACCGGGCTCAAACCGAATCACTATGGGATCCACTCGCCTTCCAGCGGTTCGGCGTTACCCATGGCGCGCAGGTCGTTGATGATGTTGAGCGCAAGGTCCGTCTGCCCGGAACTGACCGCCTTCGCTTTAACAATGACTCCCTCCAGGGTCGTGGCGGGCATGCGCTCCATCGGGCGAACCCACGTCGATCATGGCGTGATAGGTCTAATCCATGCGCGCGTTGTAGGCATCCCACGCAGCGCGGAACTCGGGTGTGCCCTTCCCGTATCTCGCTTCGGCGGCATCCATCGCCGCCTCCTCGCCGTAGAAGGTGCGTTCATTCTCAGCCCAGCGCTCGGCGAAGGCGGGATCCGGCGCCAGCAGTTCGGCATCTGGGTGCGCCTCGGCGTTGAGGCGATAACGCCGGCCAGCATGCGCGCAAATGCGATTGTGTCTGGATGCGAAACCTCCTTGGCGGCCGCAACAACCTTGAGGCTTTGGGGAGCGCGTCCGGGTCAGGCGGTCGCGTGACGGGCTTGGCCAACGTGGGTTTCACCTTCAGGCGATCACGCAGCACCAGGTCTGGGGAGCGGCCCTTCAGGACACGTTGACGGCGGCCGTTGTGGGCCGTGTTGAAGCCGGCCAGCACCGCTTCAAGATCACGATGGCTATCGAGTGTGATGCCCAAAACCTCGCGCGGCACCCGCCCGTTGAAGTGCTCAACCATGATGCTGGTGCGCGGCGTGTAGCGCTTGGCGAGCACGCCGGAGGGCTCGGGGAGCGAGCGGTTTCGGCGCGCACGGCCGGGGTGGTGCGGGCATTGGGATGGATTGCGAGCATCAGCGCGTCCTCCGGGACGAGGAGCGCCGCCGTGTCGGCTCGAAGCACCAAGCCTGCTCCTCGATCTCCCAACGTACCTGATCCCAACAACGTTCCGCTACCAGAGAGGCGCCCAGCACAAGGCGAGTGTGGTCATCGAGCGTCCCTCGCCGCGTACAAGCTGCTGAACGAGCCGCCGCCGGCCGACCGCAGCCTCACCGCTCAAGAGCTGATCGCGATGGCGCGTGCTGCACGGGCACGGACGAGCCAGCACTAACGCAGCATTGAACCGGCGGCCAGGCCGACAGGTCCGGATCAGCCCGGCCACCAGCTGCAGCAACCAGTCCGCCGAGCCCTCGTGGCGGTCTGCCGGTCGCTGCCTTCGCCTGCTCAGATCCGTGATGACAAGAGCAGGCGGTCTCGGAAATTCAGGAGCAACGGCCCAGCGCTCTGCCAACAGGTTGACTCTGGGTCGTAGCCTTTGCCAGCTCGGGGTCTCCGGTTCGGCTGTCGGCAGGCTGTGGCGGAATGGTTGATGAAGCCTTACCGACAGCTGAACGCCCGGCCGGGGCTCAGGACCCGCACACCAGCGGATACAGTGCAGTGCTCATCAATGGTATGAATGACAGTAATGATCATCAAATCCCTGGTATGGTGAGCGATTGAGGTTGCAATCAGAGCACTGCGTCGCCCAATTTCAGCTCACGGGACGGTCTAAATTTTAAATATTTGGGGTGACACCATGTAGATGGTCCACACTGAGGTCATTCTAAAGGCGATGCTTCCGGACAATATTTGCTTCCATGCCGGCATCTCTTTGTGCATTACATGCCAGTCCGCCCCACGATAATCGGCGGAGTTGAGCCTGGATTACCCAACGCACTGCCGGCTGGGTCCTGCCCGAGCCGGCTTTCCTTCACGCCTCTAGGAGGATGACGGCCGGGCCGATGGGGTAAGACCGGACGCTAATGACACCCGCCGAGCAAAGAGGCAGGGCAGGCGTGACAAGCGCAGGTAGGACTGCTTCAGCGCGTAAGCAACCAGTTCGTTCCAGTCTTGCCGGATTTCTGCTATTGAGAGGCCAATAACGTCCCCGAACGTGGGGCGGATCAGAACGGAGAGATGCGGATGGAAGCTGATGCATGGGGGAGCAAGCGGTTTCGTGTGCTTGTGTTCCGCAACGGACAGCGCAGGCCCGATCGAACTCGGGTGCCAGCGCGAGCAATTCCGCATCCGGATGCGGCGTCGGCAGGATCGGATCGGTGCCCGCCATGAGCTGGGCAAGCGCGATCGGCATGCGCGACTTCGATCATGAGCTTGATCGCAGCGGCGCCGAATGGCGCCCCCGCCGACGAGACGTGGCCCGCCACGCCAACTCGGCCGACATGTCCCGCAGAGTGCGGCGGCCGGCGAGTCTAGTCGTTGGAAATCCGCAAAACAGCGATTATATCGAATCGTTATCGGCTCCATAACGAGCTATCCCGCGATCTCTGAAATAGATCGCCGCGTTAGCTATGGCGACTCTCATGCTGAAAGAACATGAATCAGGCCATCTGGCTAATTTGTCAGATGTTGATGCACAATATCATCAAGATGAAACCTTTGTTGTGGATAATTTCATAACGCACGGCTCGGCAAGGAACTATGTTGGTCGAATGCCTCTTAAAAGAGAACTGGTGGCCATGTCGTTCAAGGACCGCGTGGCCGCACTGATGCAGTGTGCAGACCACCATTTAGAAGAGATGGACCGCCTTGAGGATCGGGGGCAAACGGGCCGCTTGAGTGAGTGGGATCGGCGGCAGCTTTCTAGCCACCGCGCTAGTCTGAAGCGAGTACTTGACCGCGCGCTTGAGTTCGGAATCAAGCTGTCTGTCGTGGAGGAGTAATCCATCCTCAAAGGCGCCCAACTGCTCTCATCGATCAAAAACGGACCAGCACGCGCTGCACCTGCGTCTTGCCGATCTCGAGCTGCAACTGCCTCCTCGCCCACGTAATCTTACTGAAACATGCGTGGTGCATTGCCCGCGCACATACTCAGGGCGAGGGGAATGACATGACCGGCATGACGGACCGGCCCACCATTGGCGACTTGCTCAGACTCAAGATCGTGAGCCGCGACGAGCTGCAGGCGGCCGTGGACGGCTACATTGCTGACCCGAAGCCGGGCTGGCGTGAAATCGCAGGCGGGGTCGGCATCGACATCGCGGCGGCTGTCAACGCTGACGCCCATACAAAGCAGCTGATGAGGTGGTCGGATGTGCCGTTGGCGACGCGTGAGATGGCGCTAAGGACAGCGATCCTAATGGCCAAGCCGGAGGGCATGTGGCGGACCAGGTTGCCACGCCCAAGAGGGATTGCTCGGGTGGTCAGCGCAATGCCACAAATGCAGGAAGACCTCTGGCCCTCGCGAGCTGAGAGGCGCCTTTCCATGCAGTCAGGCGCCCAGCAGGATCGGAACCCTCCGCCGGGCGTTTT
The DNA here is from genome assembly GCF_000022085.1 of Methylobacterium nodulans ORS 2060. Lineage (NCBI taxonomy): Bacteria > Pseudomonadati > Pseudomonadota > Alphaproteobacteria > Hyphomicrobiales > Methylobacteriaceae > Methylobacterium > Methylobacterium nodulans. Next base: position 605,651 of record NC_011894.1, on the reverse strand, counting down.
GCTGCCAGACCATCGTTGAAGCAGTCAGCTTTTTGCCTTGTCTGTGCTGCCGGTGCCTTTCACCTCCGAGGTGGCCTTCCCGTCCGGGCTGATCTTCGCGGCAGGCGGGGGCGGGCCGGCCGCAGTTGGATCCGTGGCGGGCGGGGTCTGGAAATCGGCCTTCTTACCGTTGTCGGGCATTGGGGCCTCCATGGCTGGGGCAGCGATAGGTAGAGCCCGACGGTTGCGCGGCGACTGTGCTGACATGTAGGGTCTGGGGAGATCATTTCACCTCGGCCGGCGGCTCGGCTCCACCAGCCCCGCGGGATCGGCGGCCTGATACCTCCGCCACTATTTGCGCAGCGTCGGGCGCGAGATGCCGCAGCGCTGGCAGACGAGGCCGGCATCGCCGGTCTGGGCATAGAGCTCGACCCATCCCAGACGTGCCTTCGCCAGATCCATGGCCGTCTCCCGCCCCGGCTGTGGATCTGATGGACAGCGCGTGCCGCGCTGCCCACAGCTCCACAGCCGCAACAGCATCAGAAGGCCAGATCAGCCAGACACTGGGGCGGTGAAATTGAAACGATGTCGCCGAACCTCACAGCGAGAAGCCGCCTCAGTCCGGCTGACAGCCTCGGCTGCACAACGCGCCGCGGCGCGGGTGCTACCGTGCCGCCTGCCAAGCGGCCCGCCCCTCCTGATCAAGAGCGTTAAACTCTTCAGAAGTCAGCTCAACGGTGGCGCCCCGCATGTTCTCGGCAAGATGTTCAGGGTCGCCCGTACCCGGGATTGGCAGCATGACAGGAGAGCGCTTGAGGAGCCAAGCGAGCGCTATGGCTCCTTCTCCCACACTGTGCCGGGCTGCAGCTTGAGCGATGGCTGAGCCGTAGCGGGCCAGCGCCCCACGATCCAGAGGAGCCCATGGAATGAACCCAATGCCGGCCGATTCGCAGTAGTCGAGCACCGCCTCACTGGTTCGGTCGACCAGATTGTACCGGTTCTGCACTGCCGCGACGGGGAAGAATCGCTGCGCAGCCTGGATGTCGTCGATCGAGACCTCGCTTAGGCCGACATGCCGGATCAAGCCCTCGTCGCGCATCCGCGCAATCGCCTCGAACTGGACCTCGCGGGGACAGTCAGGGCCGATGCGGTGGAGCTGCCAAAGATCAATGCGCTCCAGGCCGAGCCGACGAAGGCTCATCAGCACGCATTGGCGCAGGTAATCGGGGTTGCCGACCGGACGCCAGATATCCGGCCCATGGCGAGTCAGACCTCCCTTTGTCGCGATCACAAGACCCGTGTACGGGTGCAGCACCTCGCGGATGAGGTCCTCGCTGACGAACGGACCGTAGCTGTCAGCGGTGTCGATCAGGTCGACGCCAAGCTCCGGCACGCGTCTCAGGGTCGCGATCGCTGCCTCTCGGGAGGCCGGCTCGCCCCATATGCCTGGCCCGGTGATGCGCATGGCACCGAAGCCGAGACGGTGCACCACCAAGTCGCCGCCGATTGCGAAGGTGCCGGACGGATTGAGTTCGGTCATACAGCAACTCCACTGGTGTGACGAACGCGGATATGACTGCGAAACCCGCGGTATGCAGGCGATGTTGCGCTGAGCCGCGATCAACAACTCTCGAACGTAGGGGACGTGCACGGAGCCGCCACCTGGGCCGGCATTTCGTGGTGCCCTCGCTGAACACGCCGGACGGAGCTTTGTAGCTGAACCTCTCTTTAGCGGTCTGAGCAGAAACGACAGTAGTCGCAAAATATCGCCATGCCGGATAGAACAAAATTCAGCTTGCTCATGTCGGTCATCGTTCATTCAAAGAAAGATGATCTTGTCATTTCTTGATTTTCGATACGCCTGGTGTCATCGCCTGTTTATCGATGTGATCAGTAATGAAGGTGATAATTGACATGTTGCACGGTAGGATGCACAGTTTTCATGTCGCTGCTGGGGCATGACCCGTATGGGGTCGGTAGCCGAATCACCTCACGCCGACCCCAGCCTGACCGGCGGAGGCTCAATCTTCGCTGTGCGGTGCGACGGTTTCGAACCCTTACGCAGCTGATAAAAGCCGCATGAGATGGCCACGACCGATCGACGGGAAGGCTGGCGGAGGACGTACGTGAACTGGCGCCAACTCGATCTCAATCTCCTCGTCATTTTCGACGCGGTCGTCCAAGAGCGGAGCGCCAGTCGAGCCGCCGCCAGGCTCAACATGTCTCAGCCGGCTCTTAGCCACGCCTTGGCGCGTCTGCGCAGTTCGCTCGGTGACGAACTCTTCGTGAGAACTCCAAGTGGTATGGAGCCGACGCCATATGCAGAGCGGCTTGCCAGTCCCGTTCGCGCCGCACTGGAAAACCTGCGGCTCGGATTAGAAGGTGCGGCGGAGTTCGACCCGAATACTGCCGAGCGTTGTTTCACGATTGCGGTCGACAATAGCGCGGCGCTGATCCTCGCGGCGCCGCTTGCAGCCGCCATCGCCGCAGAGGCTACGGGTATTGGTCTCAATCTGCGCCCAAGCGGTACCATCGACCTTGCCGAGCGACTCGACCGCGGTGAGATTGATCTCGCACTCGGTGGCCTCGCTGCGCCGGGCGAGCGGTTCGCAGACCGTAGGCTCTTCGACGGCGGATTCGCGGTTCTCCTGCGGCGTGGGCACCCTGCCGAGCGGAACGAAACTCTCGATCTCGATGCACTCGGAGCCTTCCCCCACCTGATCGTGTCCTCTACGCGCGAAGGCACTGAGTTCGTCGATGTCGAGCTGGCCCGCCATGGCTTGCAGCGGCACATCGCGCTGCGAGCCCCACTGCTTGCAACCCCCGCCGTACTGGCACAGTCCGACATGCTCGCCGTGCTCGGAGAGCGCGCGGCCCGTGAGTTTGCGCGCGTGGCGCCACTTGAGGTGCTTCAGCTGCCATTCGTATCGCCGAGATTGCAAACGGCCATGCTGTGGCACCGCCGGTTCGACGATGTCGCCGCACACGCATGGTTGCGCAGCATCGTGTTGCGAGTCGCCCGGGCGTTCAGACGGCCTCGTCACGATGCCGCCTCGTGAGGCCCGCCCGATCGCGTCACGTTGCACACGCGGTCATACAGCTTCCGGCTGCTGTGCTCGCCTACTTCATGCACCACACTCATGGCCGCGAAGCACCAACCTCCGGGCGCCGAAGTCTCTGCAACTTATGTTTGTGGTCCCGTGCCTGTTGTCGCCCAAGACCACTTCACCAAGACCACCTCACATGTCGCATACCGAATATCGCCATGAAGGCTCTGCATGAGACTTCATCATGCATCCTGGGTTCTACGGTAACGAGAGCGTCGTAGATCACCTGGAGTATGCACCGTGTTGTCACTCTGCAGACTCGATGATTATCGCTGGCAGGATCGTGTCGTCACAATCCGTCATGCCTTTGTTGATTCGTGTATGGCGGCAGCGGTTCTCGCTGCAATGGTAACGGTCGGCTCGTTCGAGCAGGCCCCCAATCAATGCCGCCCGGAACACAGGCCGATCACTGCCTCAGCGATGTCCTATCCGGACCGCACCGCCTCCGTTGGGGAGTGCTGCCAACGCCAGATCGTCCGAATGCAAAGACGCTCTGATGAGCAGAGATCGTCATTCTTCTGACCCGGGCAGATAATCCATGAGGATCTGGTCTCGCGTGCTCGTGGCGAGCCTGACGCTTGCTGCTGTCGGATTTGCTGCTGAACTCCACCTTGCGGGCCAGCAGCACCAAATTCAGCCTGCTCCGCCATCACCTGTTCCGGTCGTCATCGCCACCGTCCAGCAGCACGACGTGCCGCTGGTCCTGAGCGGGGTCGGCACAGTTCAGGCGCTCAATGCGGCAACCGTCCGGACACAGGTCACGGGCATCCTCGAGAACGTGGAATTCACCGAGGGGCAGTTCGTCAAGCGCGGCGACGTGCTGGCGACGATCGATCCACGCATCTACCAGGCGCAGCTCGATCAGGCCCGCGCCCAGCTCGCCCGCGATCAAGCCCTCCTCACCAACCAGGAGACGAACCTCAGGCGCGACGAGCCGCTCCTCCAGCGCGGCTTCGCCACGGACCAGCAGGTCGTCACCGAGCGGGCCCAGATCGCGCAGACGCAGAGCACCTTGAGGGCTGACCAGGCCCTGATCGACAACGCCGCGACGCAGTTCGACTTCGCGACTCTGCGCGCACCTTTCGACGGCGTCACGGGCGTGCGGCTCATCGACGTCGGCAACGTGGTTCATCCCACGGACCCGACCGGCATCGTGGTGCTGACCCAGGTGCAACCGATCAGCGTGATCTTCACTCTCCCGTCCGCGGACATCCCGGCCGTGCAAGAGGCGCTGGCGCGCGGACCCGTCCAGACCGCCATCTACGACCAGTCGGGCACGCGCCAGCTCGACACCGGCACCCTGCTCCTGATCAACAACCAGGCGGACCCGAACTCCGGCACGGTCCAGCTCAAGGCGACCTTCCCGAACGCGCACCGGCAGCTCTGGCCGGGTACTTTCGTGAACGCCCAGGTCATCACCTCGGTCGGCCGCGGCGCCCTGACCATCCCGACCGACGCCGTGCAGCAGAACGACCGAGGGCAGTACGTCTTCGTCGTCGGTCCGGACCGCACGGTCTCGATGCGCCCGGTCCGCGTCGCGCAGCGCGTGCGGGGCACGGCCCTGATCGCGTCGGGCCTCACCGCCGGCGAGAGCGTGGTGGTGCAGGGCCAGTACCGCCTCACGCCCGGGACGGCCGTCGTGAGCGCACCGGCCTCCGAGGTCCCGAACACCACTACGGCGAGCGCGGGGATGCTGCCATGAACCTCTCGGCCGGCTTCATCACCCGCCCGATCGCGACCGCGCTTCTGATGGTCGCCATCGTGGTGCTGGGCGCGATTAGCTACACGCTGCTCCCCGTCGCGGCGCTGCCGAACATCGACACGCCCACCATCCAGGTCACGGCCCAGCTCCCGGGCGCCGATCCGAGCACGGTCGCCTCCTCGGTCGCGACTCAGCTCGAACGGCAGTTCGGCCAGATCCCCGGTCTCACTCAGATGACGTCGAGCAGCGGCACCGGCTTCACCCAGATCACCCTGCAGTTCGACCGCAGCCGCACCGTCGACTCGGCGGCTGGCGACGTGCAGGCCGCGATCAACGCCACGCAGGGGCAGCTGCCGGCCGCTCTTCTCAACCCGCCGACCTACCACAAGACCAATCCGGCCGACACGCCGATCCTGCTGATCGCGCTGACCTCGGACGTGCTGCCGATCATGACGGTCAGCGACTACGCGAACTCGATCCTCGCCCAGAAGATCTCGCAGATCCCGGGCGTCGGCTTCGTCGGGGTGGGCGGCCTGCAGAGCCCGGCCCTCCGCATCCAGGTCAATCCCGCGCAGCTCGCGGCCGAGAACCTCGACTTCGAGACCGTCCGCTCTGCCCTCGCGAACCTGACCGTCCTCCAGCCGAAGGGCCAGCTCTACGGCCCCCAGCAGGCGGTCGCCCTGCAGACCAACGACCAGCTTATGACCGTGTCCGGCTTCGAGGACGCCATCGTTGCCTACCGCAACGGCGCCCCTATCCGGGTCCGCGACATCGGCCGTGTGGTCAAGGCCCCGCAGGACACCACACTCGCCGGGTGGCTGAACGAGAAGCCCGCCGTGCTCTTGGCCGTCCAGCGCCAACCGGGCGCCAACGTCACCTCGACCGTTGCGGCGATCAAGGCCGCCCTGCCGCAGCTCCGCGCATCGCTCCCACCCGGAATCCAAGTCGAGATGGTCTCCGACCGCACTCAGACCATCCAGGCGAGCCTCGCGGACGTCCAGTTCACGCTCCTCCTCACGATCGCGCTGGTGGTCGGGGTGATCGCGCTGTTCCTGCGCAAGCTCTGGGCGACCGTGATCCCGGCGATCGCCGTGCCGATCTCGCTGGTGGGCACCTTCGCGGTCATGGATGCGCTCGGCTACTCGCTCGATAACCTGTCCCTGATGGCGCTCACCATCGCGATCGGCTTCGTGGTCGACGACGCGATCGTCATGGTCGAGAATATCGTACGCCACATCGAGGAGGGCGCGGCGCCGCTGCAGGCCGCGCTCAAGGGGGCGGGCGAGATCGGCTTCACCATCCTGTCGATCTCGATCTCGCTGATCGCGGTGTTCATCCCGTTCTTCCTGATGGGCGGCGTCGTCGGCCTGCTGTTTCGCGAGTTCGCCGTCACGGTGGCAGTCTCGATCCTCGTCTCGGTGGTGGTATCGCTGACGCTGACCCCGATGCTCTGCGCGCGGCTGCTCCCGGCCGGCGAGGGCAGTCCCGGGCGGATGTCGCGTCTCCTGGAGGATTTCTTCACCTGGCTGACCCGGGCGTACGGGCGCGGGCTCCGGGTTGCTCTGCGCCACCGCTTCCTCACGCTGATGAGCTTCCTCGCCACGGTCGCGCTCACCGGATACCTCTTCGTGATCATCCCGAAGGGCTTCTTCCCGCAGCAGGATACGGGCCTGATCATCGGCATCAGCGAGGCGGCCCAGGACGTCTCTCCGCAAGGCATGCGCCAGCGCCAGGAGGCGATCCTCGCCATCGCCAGCCGCGACCCGGCAGTGGCCTCTGCGGTCGGCTACATCGGGCCGGGCGGCCCGACCGTCACGGAGAACAACGGCCGCGTCTTCATCACCCTGAAGCCCGAGGGCGAGCGGGACGTCACCGCGGATCAGGTCATCGTCCGCCTCGGCAAGGCACTGGAGCAGGTCCAGGGCATCACGCTCTACATGCAGGCGGCGCAGGACATCACCATTGGTAGCCGCCTGTCGAAGACGCAGTACCAGTACACGCTCACCGACGTGAATCTCGACGAGCTGAACCTCTACGCGCCGAAGCTCCTGGAGGCGCTCCGGAGGCTGCCCGAACTCACCGCGGTGGCGAGCGACCAGCAATCGACCGCGCGCACGCTCACCGTCGAGATCGACCGCGCCGCCGCCTCCCGCCTCGGGATCGACCCGTCGCTCGTGGACGCGACGCTCTACGACGCGTTCGGACAGCGCCACGTGGCGCGGATCTACACGGCGCTCAACCAGTACTACGCGATCCTGGAGGTCGCCCCGAGCTACCAACTCGGCCCGGCGGCGCTCAACCGGATCTACGTCCGCTCGCAGAGCGGCACCTCGGTTCCGATCAGCCAGATCGCCCGTCTCGTGCCGGGTGTCGCGCCGGCGGCTGTCAACCACCAGGGCCAGTTTCCGTCCGTCACCCTGAGCTTCAACCTGGCGCCGGGCGCGACGATCGGGGCGGCGGTCGCCGCGGTGCAGAAGGCGACGGTGGATCTCCACCTGCCGCCCTCGATCGCGACGAGCTTCCAGGGCAACGCGCAGGCCTTCCAGAGTTCGCTCGGCAGCACCCCGCCGCTGATCCTGGCGGCCCTGTTCGCGGTCTACGTCATCCTGGGCATGCTCTACGAGAGCACGATCCATCCCCTGACCATCCTGTCGACGCTCCCGTCCGCGGGTTTGGGGGCGCTCGCCACGTTGATGCTGTTCGGCCGCCCCCTCGATCTGATCGGGATCATCGGCATCATCCTGCTGATCGGCATCGTGAAGAAGAACGGCATCATGCTGGTCGATGTCGCGATCGACGCCGAGCGGCACGGCCATGCATCGGCGGAGGAAGCGATCTACGACGCCTGCCTGCTGCGCTTTCGGCCGATCCTGATGACCACGATGTGCGCGCTGCTGGGCGGCGTGCCGTTGATGCTCGGGACCGGGACGGGCTCGGAGATCCGGCAACCTCTCGGCTACGCCATCGTGGGTGGCCTTCTCGTGTCGCAGGCTCTCACGCTGTTCACGACACCGGTCGTCTACCTCTCCATGGATCGGCTTAGCGGCGCGCTGGCATCGCTGTGGGGACGGAAGCAAGCGTCAGGAATCGAGCCAGCATGAGCAACCCGATCATCGAGGCGCCGATGATCTCGTCACGAAGGGCTTTCGTCCCGGAGTCGACAGCATCCGCCAGAGTGCTCCGGCCAGTAACTGATCTGTCTGGCCGAGCTGTCGCGTGGTATGGTGTTGCTGCGTTCTAATCACCGAAAAAATAGAAACCAGGGTATGGGTATAGAGGGAGGATTCACATGGCCGTCAGCATGCGACGTCGATCTTTCTTGGGTGGTCTTGCGGTATCCGGCGTGATCGGAGCCGGCCACCTCGACGTCTTCGCCAGGGCTTGGGCTGAGACAGCCGAGTGGAAGCCTGAACCCAATGCGAGCCTCTCGCTGCTGCGGTGGAAGCGGTTCGTTCCCTCGGAGGATGAGGCATTCATGCGACTGGTGGATGCGTTCATCAAGGCGACCGGCGTCAGAATCAGTGTCACCAACGAGTCCTATGACGACATCCAGCCCAAGGCATCCGTCGCTGCGAATACGGGGCAAGGACCCGACCTGGTTTGGGGGCTCTACTCCTTCCCGGCATTGTTTCCCTCCAAATGTCTCCCCGTCGACGACGTGGCTGCATCTCTCGAAAGGAAGTATGGTCCCTGGCTTCCGGCCGCCGCGGCCTATGGAAGGATCAAAGGCAGGTGGCTCGCCATACCAGTGGCTTTCACCGGTTCGGGGATCAACTATCGCATCTCATCCCTGAAGAAGGCGGGATTCAGTTCGTTTCCGGCCAACACAGAAGAGTTCCTGGAACTCTGTAAAGGTCTGAAGCGGAATAACACTCCTGCAGGAATGGCGCTGGGCCATGCCACGGGCGATGCAAATTCCTGGCTGCACTGGGCCTTGTGGGCTCACGGTGGCGGCCTCGTGGATCGGAACGAAAAGATCGTCATCAATTCGCCCGAGACCACCAAGTCGCTGGAATATGTGAAAGCGCTTTATGAAACCTTCATTCCGGGCACCGTGTCTTGGAATGATTCATCAAACAACAAGGCTTTTCTGGCCGGCGACCTTCATCTTACCGTCAATGGCGTGTCGATCTACGCAACGGCAAAGACGGACAATCCTCGGATCGCTGAGGATATGGATCACGCGCCGCTGCCGATTGGCCCAGCAGGGAAGCCGACGGAGTTCACCCTGGCCTTCCCGATACTCGCCTACACATACACCAAGGCGCCAAACGCCTGTAAGGCATTCATGGCATTCATGATGGACGCCGCGAATTACTGCCCCTGGCTGAACGATGCTCAAGGCTACTTGGTGGAACCCCTTTCGGCTTATCCGGCAAACCCGGTCTGGGCGAAGGATCCGAAGCTGGGCGCAATCGCCGGAGGCGTCAAACGCTCTCTCGCCGCTGGTGGGAGTGCGCCCGTGAGCGAGCGGATAGCAGCGGCTCTGGCTGAGTTCATCGTCGTCGACATGTATGCCGGTTACTGCACTGGGCGCGAGGATGTGCGAGGGGCGATGCGGATGGCGGAGCGGTCAGCACAACGCATTTTCCGCAATGCGTGATTGCCGATAGTGAGCCAGGAACGCTCATCCGACGAACCGGAGGTGAGGGTGACCGCACCGCCAGTCCCTGCTCATCCGAAGCAGGACAAGGCCGCGCTCCTGGCCGCGTTCTATGGCTATCTTGGTGGACGGATCGACTCGGTCGCACGCCGGTCTTCTCTTCTGATGGCCTTCCTTGCCTCGTTCCTCGGCTTCGCGATGTCGCCCTTGATGAAAAGAGACGCCGCTTCGGTATCCGAGAAGGTCGAATTTGTTCTCTCTCATCCATCTCTACTGATCGGCGTTGCTGGAATGATAATATTATTATGGTCCGATCTGGCGAGGGTTCGGAGGGCGGATGACCTGTTCAGCCGGATAGCGTTCTCTGATCTCGATATCGGAAGTTTGCAGGACAGGTACGTTGGCTCTCAGATCGATGACCTGTTCCGTCAGATGATCGCCAACACGCGCGTCGTTGGCGAATTCCTCAAAAGGAAAATCAGGCTGTATAATGCAGGAGCCATCCTTTTTGCTGTCAGTGTCTCCCTGTACGTGATCGGGTTGTAAGCCGTAGGACGGGCGCAGCGTCGCGATTCCCTTTGCGCCGCGCCTTGTGTCGGACGACATGCTCACCCTGCGCCAGGCCGCCCGGGAGGGGGTCGGGGTCGTCCGCCTGCCCACCTATCTGGTGCAGGCGGCCCTGGACAAGGGCGACCTCGAAGCCGTGCTTCCGGCCTGGACGCCGCGCAGCGGCATCATCCACGCCGTCCTGCCGTCCCGTCGCGGTCTCGCGCGGGCCACGCGCCTGTTCGTCGACAGCCTGGTCGAGGGGTTCAGGCAGCCCGCACGCGGATAGGGGGACCGTGATCCCGGCCGAGGCCGTGCGGGTTCGCCCCGAGCCGGACGGTCCCGCGGGCCGCGGGAACCCGCCGCCTCGACGCGGAGCGCACCTCGCGCGGCGACCGGTCGGGTCTTGCGAGCGCTACAGGCCGCTGGTCGTGTTTCGACGGGCGTTCCGCCATTTCAAATAGGCCTGATAAAGCTCTTCCTTGTCGGTTGCTGCACCTGGCTGCTGCTCGTTCAAGAACTTGGTAAGATTGTCGTTGGATGAAACCTGATGCTCGCGCTGGCTGTCGAGCCAGTCCTGGGCGGGCCGGAACCGCGTCCACCCGCTCACTTCGGCCGCGAGGTTGACCTCGCGCCATTTCGGATGGCGCTGCGGGGAGAGGAACTCGTCGAACCGGCTGAAGAAGGATTCCACGAAACGAGACAGTTTCTTGTAACGGAAGGATCCTTTCGGGTGGTTGTAGACACCGAGCACCGTGCCGACCGCCAGTGTTTCGACTTGCCCATCGTCCTTGATCAGCTTGGGATAATCCTTCTTTGAGATAGATGCTGGCGCGTAAGACTCGTTTATCGACTCCGAGTATTTCACCGGGATGAGGTGAAATTTATCGGCTGGATCGAAATTCGCGACCACGGCCACCGGCTTTGCAGCCACTGAAACGACGGCGTCGACTTCGCCCTTTCGCAACATCTCAAATGCGGTTGGTTGGTCGACATTGATTGCCTGCACGGAAATCCCAAGGTTGCGGAACATCGCTTTGCCGCTGTAATCGGTGCCGCTCCCTTTGACGTCGAAGGTCACTTTCTTGCCCGCCAGCTGCCGAGCATCGGTGATGTCGTTCGGTCCAATGACATGAAGTTCATCATCGAACAGCTTTGCAATATAGTGAATGTGGTATTCAATTCTGGAGAGGCGTTTGTCTTGTCGAAGCTGCTCAAGCGTATCGGTTCTCAGAAACGCGAGATCGACTCCCTTCAGAAAGCGCAGATCGTAGGCATTCTGGCCGGCTCCTTTGCCCAGGATCGGCAGGATGCGCAGCTTGCTGTCGTCGTCCAGCACGAAGGCAAGATCTGCCCCGATGCGGAAATAGGTGCCTCCCGGCGTGCCGGTGATGATGGACACGGTGGAGGAATTCATGTGATCGGTGATGGCCGCCTCGGTTTCGAGCTTGTCGCTGGCCGTGGCGCTGTTGGAACTCTGGGTTTGATCACGGGCGACTGCGACCGAGCCGGCTGTCCAGCCGATGCTGAGAACGCACAAGGCGGCCGTCGTGAAGATCCTGGCGCGCTTTCTGTCCATCGTGTCCTCCGTCCGATGTTTTATTGTCTTTATCTGCCCGATTTCGCTTGGCGTTGAATGCCGGCATAGCCGGCGCGGGCTGCAGCGTCGTAATAGGTGCGGGCCTGTTCCGGATCGGCTTTCAGACCGCGGACTCCCAAATGCCGCAGGAAGCTCTCGTCATATGTCTGCGCCAGCATGAACGTGGCTTCGGCATCGCCACTCGACGCCGCTCTCTGCAGCAGCAATCTGGCTCCGCTCACATTGCCAAGTCGGAGTGCTTGCTGCGCTCTCTGAGTGAGCGACTTGGCCAGGGCGCTCTCGCCTGCATCCCGAGCCGTTGTCGGCCCGGCTTGTGCCGCCGTATCGGGGGCCTGACTGGATGCGGTTGCCTGATCCTGCGCGGTGTCCCGTGTTTTCTCTGCTGTGCTCGGGGCTTGTTTTAGTTGTGCCGAGGTTGGCTCGCCGGTGTTGTCCGGTTTCGGTTTTCCTTCGGCGGATTTGGGATTGAGCCAGGGAGTCTCGGGCTTGTCGTCTTTCGGCGTGGGTTGCGACGCGGGTTGCGGGGTGAGTGCCGGAGGTGGTGGATTGTCTGGTTGAGCGCTCGGCTGCGTGCTCACCGTTTCGGGTGATTTCGTCGCCTTGATCTCGGGAATGATAACTGTCGTCGACAGCGTTTCGGTTCTTATGGAACCGGCTTTTTCCGATCGCGGCAGAATGGCGACAATGCTCGTCACGATAGGATCCGGAAAGCGTGACGCTATATCGTCCGGCAAAAGCAATGAAATCCCTTCAAGATTCCAGTTGCTGACGTCCAGCGTTCGGCTTTCGCTGGTAATCGTTGCATCATGGATGTTGTCGGATACCATGGCGCCGGGTGGTAGACCGACCATATAGATCGATCTGAAATTGCGATTCTGCGTGGATGCGTTGGTGATCGGCAGAACGATTCGCTCCCCCTGCGGGACTCTGATCGTTGCCATGGAGAGGCTGCCGCCTGCAACGCTGTCCGATTTCGTCGCCGAGACCGGGCTTCCAGAGGGGTCGGACGGATCTTGGGCGGCGACCGGATCTGCAAGAAGACAGGCAGACAAGCAAACCACCGTGAAAGATGACACGAGCCTGTTGCTCTGGCCCGGTGAAGCGTGCAGTTCCCCTCGCATGACGTCGCCTCCCTGCGATCTTGCTCTATTGTTCGGCTGTGCGTCTCCGCTTATGAATATGCTGTGTTGCCACCCTCCGACTGGGCAGTTGTACAAAGCTCGGGCGCAAATAGTCGGCCGGCAGGTCGTGCGTGACCGGCAGGCCGTAGCTGCGTGATTGAGGCCGATTTCGAGACTTGCCCGGGTTCTGCGTGGAACGGATCGTTCTACATACCTTTGATCCTTGGCGGTTGCGGCCCCGGGCCTGCATGATAACCTTCATTATGGAGCTTATCACGTGAATCGCGGAACGCAATTATTCCGATTTTAAACATTGATCAATATGTATAGGCAGTCGATATCTTCATATTTGCTGTATCATTCAATCGATATCGGTATCTGTGTTATGTGATGTTTGAATGCGATCCTGACTGATATTTGTTAAATCGCCTCGCATAACGGAAGACCGGCTCCAGAGCTGCCTGTGCATTGGAGGTCCGGGGCCTGGGAGCGTTCCGCGCTTTCACTTTTCGGATGGTCGAAGTTCTCGTCCGAGAGGGTCTCCTGACGCCGAAAGTCTGGAGCTTATTGATTGGCGTGCAAAATTTGACGAATCCAAAAGCGGGCAGCAAATCCGATATCGGAGACCATATAGAGGCGGGTTCGGCCGGTTGGCGGTTTGCCTTGCTATATCTTGCTGAGTTGCGCGAACTGGCACTGGTTGTCTGTGAGCATGACAGGCCCGGCTCCGGCCTGCGCAGGCGTCGACTCCGCGGCGCCGGGGCGGGCTGACAGCTCGCGATCCATTCCGGTGTGAGCATCGCCCGGCGAGATGGCTGTCGCGACCTCAGTCTTGCCACGTTTCTACGGCCGCATCGGGCAGGGCGCACCGGTGACATTGCGCCAGTTGCAAGGAGGCGGGCCATGCGTGTGATCGGCGTATCTTTGGCACTCCTGCCGATCGTCGTCGTCCTGCTGGTCAGCAGCATTCTGCGGGGCCTGACCCTGCCGTTCCGCGCCCTGCTCGCCTTGAGGCGGGGCGCGGCGAAGGCTTAGGCCAGCGCCGAGACTACGCTCCCTGCACCGCCCCGGGACGCTCCACGGGAACGCGCGGGAGGGGCTGAGGCTGCTCGGACGGTGCGTCGGGCATCGCGTGGCTGGCGGCGCGCAGGGGGATGGCGGAATCGTCGCGGCGGGTGCGCATCGCCGCGCTCGCCCGAAACGGCTGGACGCTCTCGGCCGCGATGAATCCCGGCGTGCTTCAGCCGGTCGCGCGCGGCGACCGCGATCAGCCGCGACGGCAACCCTCCGGTCCGCCCAGGCCCTTCGACGCGATCCACGAACGATCTTCGGAGCGCAGGGGATCGTTGCTCCGGCCGAACCCTCACAAGCCGTGCCGTTCCGGGGACGCTTGCGCCCTGCTGCTCAGGTTTTCCTGCGTGCTCTGGTCAGAGCGTGAGATCATCCTAGACTATTCGCCGGCGGTTGGCCGGCGAGTTTTGCCCATATGGCCGCCGAGAACGGAGGATCCGATGCCGATCGACCTTCCTCGCGAGCCTTTTCCTCCGGCGGTCCCGTTCACCAGCAGGCTAAAACTCTTCGCCACCGACATGCGCCTGGGGGTGACCGGCTGGCGGTTGGACCAAGCCCGGAGGCGGCGTGATCACCGCGGCCTGTTGCGTCATCTGGAGGTCTGGACGACCCTGCAGGACCGCCGCGCGGTCTATCTGGGCCAGCGCCTGCCCCTCGCAGCCGACAGGGCCCGCGACGAGACCTGCCGCCGTATCCGTGGGATCGTGCACCGGATCGACCGGGAGACCCGTCGCCTTGAATGGGCCACGGGCCGGATGCAGCGGGCCTACCTGGCGCAGGATCAGCGGGCCTTCAGCCACGCCGAGCTGCTGGGCCAGCTCGCCTGCCAGCGGCTTCAGAGGCTATGGACCTCCCTGTAGGCCGTCATCCCCGCTCCCGGCATCAGCCAGCCGCAGGTGATGGGCGGGCATTCGGCGCGGCATCGCCGCGGCTGAGACAGGCCGACGATCGGCAGCGGGCGCCGGCTCAGGGCCGCCTGCACGGGCGGAGCGATCCTGGCGGCGGGGCCTCCCGGAGGAACTGCGCTGCCGTGACGGGCCGAACCACCGGGCCCGCTCCCCGATCTTCCATTGCGCCTGATCCCCATAGCGGCCGGTGGCCGGACACGACGGCACTCCCCGGCACGCGAGGACCGGCTCATCGGAGGAGGTGATCGGAGCGGCACCCGCCGCGCAAGGAGGATGGTATGCCTGACTGGCGAGCCCTGTTCGTGCCGGAGCATTCCCTGGTGGAAATCGCCCTGCGCGGCACCATCATGTACCTCGCCCTCTTCGTCATCCTGCGCTTCGTGATGCAGCGCCAGGCCGGAGCGGTCGGCCTGGCGGACCTGCTGGTGATCGTTCTGATCGCGGACGTATCGCAGAACGCCTTCTCCAACGAGTACAAGTCGCTCACGGAAGGTGTGCTGCTCGTCCTGACCATCGTGGGCTGGAATTACGGCATCGATTGGCTCGGCTACCGGTTCCCGGCCTTCGAGCGCTTCATCACGCCGCGACGATTGCCGCTGGTCGTCGATGGCGAGATCTGCTGGAGGAACATGCGCCGGGAAATGATCACGCATGCGGAGCTGATGAGCCAGCTCCGGCAGCAGGGCATCGAGGATCCCGCCATGGTGCGGATTGCATCCATCGAGGGCGACGGACGCATCAGCGTGATCCGGCGCGACGACGATGACACGGGGAGGGACGGGGACAAGCGCCGGGAGGTGGCGTGAGGCCGGACTCCCACGCCTTCGAGGCGTCGGATGTCCGGACGGAGAACCGGTTCGGCGCAGGAGAGCGCGACACCGCAGGAACTCGCGAGCGGTGCGGCGGATCGGGCCGGCGACGAAGGGCCGATCCGGGAGGCGACCGCATCCCGAGACGAGCCTGGACCGTGACCGTCGGCCACAGGGCCTTGGCGGAAGGGCGTCATCGGACCTTATCGCAAGGGGCGCATGCTGCGGCCATCTCCCGGGACGGCCGATGTGCGCTGTTGCACCGACCGCTGCGACGGCCGCATGCCCCGTTCCCGGTCTCGCGATCGGCCAGTTCAGGTGAGGTGAGAATGAGCTCTGTCATCGCCACCCTCGTGGCGCAGGCGATCCGGCATCAGGATGGCCAGCTCCGCACCCCGTACGGGATCGAGGCCCGTGACGCGGAGGATCTCGCGCGCGCCGCGATCGGAGCCTACGGGGACGCGCTCGCGGCGGCGGGGCTGGCGATCGTGCCGCTCGCGGCTGCCGAGCGGGCGAGGGGTCAGGAGAGCCGGGACGGCCGGCAGGTGGGGGGCCGCGAGATCCTGAAGGCGCGGCTGCGCCCCTACCGCTCTGTCGGGGGCCGCAGGCTATAGACCCTGCGGCAGCGGGCCGGGCGGGCGTGTGTCGCGGCGAGCGACGTCCACGCAATTCTGCTGAAACGCGCATCGGGCAGGTCCTGGGCCGGCCGGCGCACCGCGAGGGCCTCGCGGGGCGGCCGGCGGCATCACGCAGGAGAGCCGATGACTGGGAGCGAGCGCCCGACGCTGGGCGAGCTGTTCAGGATCAAGGCGGTGACGGACCACGACCTCAGCGCGGCCGTGGCGGCCTATTTCGCCGACCCGACACCGGGGCCGCGCGAGATCGCGCGCGGCATCAGGATCGACGTCGCCGCGGCCGTCGCGGCACATGATTGGGCCAGGCGCATCGTGGAGGACGAGGCGATAATCGAGCGGGCCCGCCGCAATGCGGTCAGGACCGCGATCCTCCACGCTAGGCCCATGTGAGCAGGCGCATGTGAACAGGCGCATGTGAACAAGACCCCTGTGAGCGCGGCCGGCCGCCGGGGGCGCTACTCCCTGTCGGGCGCAGCGGCTCCGGTCTCGCCCTCGCCGTCGATCACCCGCCGCGCGAGCGAGGGGGCGAAGCCCGCCCGGGCCATCGCGGCCAGATCCCGCATTCGCGCCTCCGCCCGCTCCTCCGCCCGGCGCCAGGGGCCGAGGCGGCGGCGGCGGGCATAGGCCCGGGCCGCGGCGGCCTCGTCGTCCTCCCCCCTGTCGGCCTCGTGCGCGGCGAGGGCCGCCTGCACGGTCTCGCGATCGACGCCCTTCGCCGCGAGCTTCGCGTGGATCGCCCGGGCCGAGCCGCCGCGGCGGCGTAAGGTGCGGACCTTGGCATCGGCGAAGATCGTGTCGTCCACGAGGCCGGCCCGGCCTGCCTTCGCGACCACCGCCTCCACCAGGGCGGCGAAATCGGCCGGATCCTCGCCGCGCAGGCGGCAGCGCCCGGCGACCCGGCGCAGCAGCACGCGCCGCAGCATGTCGGTCGAGGCGCCGTAGCGCTCCAGATAGGCGAGGGCCGCCCGCTCCAGAGAGGCCGCGCTGATCGGAAGCGCCGTCATTCCGCCATGCCGGTCGGCATCCTCGTGCGCCGCAGGGATCGCGGAGGCGTCTTCAATGGTTTTGACCCGCATCCGGTGTGAGGAGTGATGCCGACGATTCTCCACAGGCGCGATACCCTTCTGCTGACCGGCGGGCTCCTGCTCCTCGCGCTCGCCGCCCTCGTGCTCGTGCTCACGCGGCCGACGACCCTCCGGGTGGCGGTGGGCCCGCGCGACGGGGTCGAGGCCCGGCTGATCGAGGCCTACGCGGAGGCTCTCGCCCGCGGCCAGGAGGATATACGCCTGAAGGTCGTCCCGTTCGACGACGTGCGCGACAGCGCCGCGGCGCTGCAGGCGGGTCAGGCCGATCTCGCGGTGGTGCGTCCCGACGTGCGGCTGCCCGAGAACGGCCTCACCCTCGCGGTGCTGCAGGACGAGGCGCTGGTGGTCGCCGCGCCCGCCGCCGCCGGCATCACCGCCTTTCACGAACTCACGGGCAAGCGCCTCGGCCTCGTCGCCCATCACGGGGCCGACCAGCCCTTCGTGACGAGCCTGCTGACCTACTACGACCTCGCGCAGGCGCCGGCCGAGCGGGCCGGGGCGCCCGGGACGGTGACCCTGGTGCCGCTGCGGGCGGAGGAGATCACCGCCGCACTGACGAGCGGCCGGATCGACGCGGTTGCGGTGATCGCCGCCCCCTCGTCCCGCCGGGCGGGGCATGTGGTCCGGGCCGTGGAGGCCGCGGCGCCCGACCGGAGCGCCGTCCTGGTGGCGATCCCGGACGGCGAGGCCATCATCCAGCGCCTGCCCGAGCTCCAGGCCATGACGATCCCGGCCGGCACCTTCGGCGGGCGGCCCAAGCGGCCCGAGGAGGAGGTGCGCACGGTCGGCGCCTCCTACCGGCTGATGGCCCGCGCTTCCCTCGACCGCGACACCGCCGCGCGGGTCACCCAGCACCTGTTCGAGCTGCGCTCGCGGCTCGCCGCCCGCACCACCACCGCCAACCTGATGAAGGCGCCGGACTTCGACAGCTCCGTCGCCGCGACCAGCGCCCGGCTGCCGAACCATCCGGGCGCGGTCGACTATTTCGAGCGCGAGCAGCAGACCTTCCTGCAGCGCTACGAGGATTGGATCTACCTCGTGGCCTTCTTCGGCGGCGGGCTCGGCTCCGCGGGGGCCTGGCTCGGGCAGCGCTTCGCCCGCGAGAAGCGCGCGCGCATCGACGCGGTGCTCGACCGCCTCCTCTCGATCCTGTCGGAGGCCCGCACGGCCCCGGACGCGGCCACCCTCGATGCGCTCGCCATCGAGATCGACGGCCTCGTGGTCGACGTGGTGGGCCATGCCCGCTCGCATGCCACCGACATCCGCACCATGAGCGCGCTCATTCTTGCAGTGGATGCCGCCCGCGCCGCGGTGGCGGATTGCCGGCGGGCCCGGGACGACGGGAGCGCGCGGGAGCGCATCGCGCGGGTGCTGACGCTTCACGCGCCCGGTGCCTGAGGGGCGCCCGGCCGCGCCCTGGAGCCGGCGTCTCAGACCGCCAGCACCTTGCCCGGATTCATGATGTTGTCCGGATCGATGGTGCGCTTGAGGCTGCGCATCAGCTCGAGCGCGGCCGAGCCGTGCTCGATCTCCATGAAGCGCATCTTCTTCTGGCCGATGCCGTGCTCGCCCGTGCAGGTGCCCTCCATGGCGATGGCCCGCGCGACGAGGCGCTCGATGAAGGCGGTGACGCGGGCGATCTCGTCGGGATCGTCCATCATCACGAGCGGCGAGGTGTGGAAGTTGCCATCCCCCACATGGCCCGCGATCGGCGCGACGATGCCGCTCGCGACGATGTCGCGCTTGGTCTCGTCCACGCATTCGGCCAGCCGCGAGATCGGCACGCAGACATCCGTGGCGATCACCTTGGCGCCCGGGCGCATCCCGCTCGCCGCCCAGTAGACGTCGTGGCGGGCCTGCCAGAGGCGCGAGCGCTCCTCGGCCTTCGTCGCCCATTCGTAGGGGCCGCCGCCGAACTCCGCGGTGATCTCGCCGAAGCGCTCCGCCTGCTCGGCGACCCCGGCCTCCGAGCCGTGGAACTCCACCAGGAGCAGCGGCGTCTCGGGCAGGGTGAGCTTCGAATGGGCGTTGCAGGCCGCGACCTGGACCTCGTCGAGGAGCTCGATCCGCGCCACCGGCAGGCCGGACTGGATCGTCATGATCACCGCATCGCAGGCCGCCTTGATGGTCGGGAACGGGCAGATGCCGGCCGAGATCGCCTCCGGAATCCCAGAGAGCCGCAGGGTCAGCTCGGTGATGATGCCGAGCGTCCCCTCCGAGCCGACGAGGAGCCGCGTCAGGTCGTAGCCCGCCGAGCTCTTGCGCGCCCGCGAGCCGGTGCGGACGATCTCGCCGCTCGGGAGCACCGCGGTCAGCGCCAGCACGTTGTCCTTCATGGTCCCGTAGCGCACCGCATTGGTGCCCGAGGCCCGCGTCGCCGCCATGCCGCCCAGGGAGGCGTCGGCGCCGGGATCGATGGGGAAGAACAGCCCCTGGTCGCGCAGATGCTCGTTCAGCGCCTTGCGGGTCACGCCCGGCTGCACCACGCAGTCGAGATCCTCCGCATGGACGGCGAGCACCCGGTTCATCTGCGAGAGGTCGACCGACACGCCGCCGAAGGGGGCATTCACGTGGCCCTCGAGCGAGGTGCCGGTGCCGAAGGCGACCACCGGCATCCGGTGCGCGGCGCAGATCCGCACGATCTCCTGCACCTCCTCGGTGCTCTGCGCGAAGACCACCGCGTCCGGCGGCTGGTTCGGCACCCAGGTCAGGGTGCTCCCGTGCTGCTCACGCACGGCCTGCGAGGTGACGAGGCGGTTGCCGAATCGGGCGGCAAGCGCGGCGGTCACCGCCGCCACCGTCTCCTGGCTCGGGCGCTCGCGCAGCGGGGCGGGACTGGGTGCATTCATGATCATCGGGCCTCCCGGCGCGGCCGGCTCGCCCGGCTCGTGTCGTCACGCCGTCTACGCATCCTTCATCCTCCTGTCACACTGCTTGCGGCGTAATGTCGCGGGTGCTGATATGTTGTGCAAAAATCACAGTCAAGCCTCTGTAAATCGCCCTTGTGGCGCATCGCCCCCCTTCCTGGGGGGTAGACCTATCGGACGAGCATGTTACGCCGGACCGCGGAATCCAGAGATCCCGCCGCGCTTGCCAGGGAGTCCGCCATGGCACACGAGCGAACCGCATCGGTGTTCTTCTTCGCCCCCTTCGTCTCATCGACGATGGCGGTCGAGCCGGACTGGATCGACTACAATGGCCATCTGAACATGGCCTATTATCACGTGTTGTTCGACCGCGCGGTCGATGAAGCCTTCGGCATCGTCGGATTGGGGCCGGACTACGTGGTGGAGCGTCAGGCAAGTTACTTTGCCGCCGAAGTCCATGTGCGGTACCGGCGAGAGTTGACGCGTGACGATCGCGTGCGGGTGACGCTGCAGTTGATCGACTTCGACGAGAAGCGGCTGCACTTCTATTCCGAGATCCGCCACGCGCAGGACGGCTGGGTCGCGGCCTCGTCCGAGAACATGTCGCTCCACGTCGATGCGACGACGCGGCGGGTGTCGTCCTTCCCGGACGATATCATGGCGAATCTCGCCGTGATGAAGGCCAGCCACGCACGCCTACCGCGGCCGGACGATCTCGGCCGCGTGATGAGCATCCCGTGCCGCGGGCGCGGCCAGAACGGGCCGGTCGCCCTGACGGCCGGCACGCGGCACTGAGTCTCTCTCTCCGATCCGGGCCGGCAGGATCAGGCGCGGGATCCTCTCCCCCGGTGCCGCATCGCGCAGGCCGCCGGACCCCTCAGGCCGCCCGGCTCTCGAAGTCGATCCGCGGGTCGATCCAGCTGTAGGTGAGGTCCGAGATCAGGTTCACCACCAGCCCGAGCAGCGAGAAGATGTAGAGGTTCGCGAACACGACCGGGTAGTCGCGGTTCACGATCGACTCGAAGGAGAGGAGGCCGAGCCCGTCCAGGGAGAAGATGGTCTCGATCAGGAGCGAGCCGGCGAAGAAGGCCGAGATGAAGGCGCCCGGAAAGCCCGCCACCACGATCAGCATGGCGTTGCGGAAGACGTGCCCATAGAGCACTTGTCGCTCGGACAGACCCTTCATGCGCGCGGTGAGCACGTATTGCTTGCGGATCTCATCGAGGAAGGAGTTCTTGGTGAGCAGCGTCGAGGTGGCGAAGGCGCCGAGCGCCATCGACAGGATCGGCAGCGTGATGTGCCAGAGGTAATCCGTCACCTTCTGCCAGAGCGGGAAGCTCTGCCAGCCCTCGCTGGTGAGGCCCCGCAGCGGGAAGATCTGCAGGAAGGAGCCGCCTGAGAACAGCACGATCAAGAGGATCGCGAACAGGAAGCCCGGAATCGCGTAGCCCACGATCACGACCCCCGAGGTCCAGACGTCGAAGGGCGAGCCGTCCCGCACCGCCTTGCGGATGCCGAGCGGGATCGAGACCGCGTAGGAGATCAGCGTCATCCACAGGCCCAGCGTGATCGAGACCGGCAGCTTCTCGCGGATGAGCTGCAGCACCGAGACATCGCGGAAATAGCTCTTGCCGAAGTCGAAGCGGGCGTAGTCCCAGATCATCTTGGCGAAGCGCTCGTGGGCCGGCTTGTCGAAGCCGAACTGCTGCTCCAGGCGCTTGATGAAGGCGGGATCGAGCCCCTGCGCGCCGCGGTAGCGGGAATTCGTCTCGCCGCCGCCGCGCGGTCCGGATGCCGGCGCGCCGAGGTCGCCCGAACTGCCCGAGACGCGCGACATCGCGGTGTTCTGGCCCTGGAGCTGGGCAAGCACGCGCTCCACGGGGCCGCCCGGCGCGAATTGGACGATCACGAAGGAGATCAGCATGATCCCCAGGATGGTCGGGATCATCAGGAGCAGGCGGCGGAGGATGTAGTTCGCCATCGCGTCACCCGCGTCCGATCCGCCGCGCCCGGGCGGCGTCGTGCCACCAGATCGCCGGGGCGCCGAGGCCGTATTTCGGCAGCTCCGCCGGGCGGCCATAGATGTCCCAGAGGGCGAGCCGGTGCGAGGCGGAGTACCACATCGGCACCCAGTAGCGCCCCGCCCGCAGGCAGCGGTCGAGGGCCCGGCAGGCCACGGTCAGCTCCGCCCGCGTCGCCGCGGTGGCGACGCGGTCGAGCAGCGCGTCGACCGCCGGATCGGCGATCCCGGCGAGGTTCTGGGAGCCGGGCGTCGCGGCGCTGCGGCTGCCATAGACCTCCCGCAGGCCCGCGCCCGGCGTCAGCGAGCCGCCGAAACGGGCCGACACCACGTCGAAGTCGAAATCCTTGAGCCGCGCCTGGTACTGGGCCGGATCGACGATCCGCGACGTCGCCCGGATGCCCAGAAGCCCGAGATTCTTGATGAAGGGCTGCACCAGCGGCTGGAAGACCGGGTTCGAATCGAGGAACTCGAAGGCGAGGGGCTGCCCGTCCGGCAGCCTGAGCTGGCCGCCGTCGCGGGTGCAGCCGGCCTCGCGCAGGAGCGCATCGGCACGGCGCAGCAGCGCCCGGTCCTGGCCCGACCCGTCCGAACGGGGAGGGGACCAGGGCGGGCCGAACACCTCGTCCGGCACCCGGCCCCGGAAGGGTTCGAGCAGCGCCAGCTCCTCGGGCCCGGGCGGGCCCTCCGCCTTCAGGTCCGAATTCTCGAAGAACGACGCCGTGCGGCGATAGGCGCCGTACATCAGGTTCTGGTTCGACCACTCGAAGTCGAAGGCGAGGCCGATCGCCTCGCGGATCCGCGGATCCTTGAAGATCGGCCGGCGGGTGTTGAACCACCAGCCTTGCGTCCCCGACGGGGTGGCGTCCGGTACGGTCTCGCGCTTGACCCGGCCCTCCTGGGCGGCCGGGAAGTCGTAGCCCGTGGCCCAGACCCGCGAGGTGAATTCCTCCCGCCAGGTGAAGGCCCCGGCCTTGAACGCCTCGAAGGCGACGTCGCGATCGCGAAAATACTCGAAGCGGATCTCGTCGAAGTTGTTCTGGCCGACATTCACCGGCAGGTCGGCGCCCCAATAGTCGCGCACCCGTTCGAAGGCGATGAAACGCCCGACCTCGAACCGCGCCACCTGATAGGGGCCCGAGCCGAGCGGCGCCTCCAGCGTCGAGGCCTCGAAGTCGTGTCCGCCGTAATAGGCTTCCGAGAAGATCGGCAGTTCGGCCACGATGAGCGGCAGGTCGCGGCTGCGCCCGGCCGCGAAGGTGACGCTGACCGCCTCGTCGCCCTCCGCGACCGCGTCGGCCACGTCCCGCAGCACCTGCGAGATCCGCGGGTGGCCCTTCTCCTTGAGGGTCCTGATCGAGAAGGCGACGTCCCGGGCGGTCAGGCGCGAGCCGTCGTGGAAGCGCGCCTGCGGGCGAAGCGCGAAGCGGTAGGTGAGCCCGTCCGGGCTCACCCGGACCGAGCGGGCGACGAGGCCGTAGAGCGCGTCGGGCTCGTCGAGGGCCCGGGTCATCAGGCTGTCGAAGGTGAGGTCCATGCCGGCCGCACCGTCGCCCTTCAGCACGTAGATGTTGAGCGTGTTGAAGGTCTCGAAGGCTTGGTTGCCGGTGGTGGTGGCGATCTGCGCCGAGAAGGTGCCGCCGCGCGGCGCCATCGGCTCGACATAGTCGAAGCGCTGGAAGTCGCGGGGGTATTTCAGCTCGCCGAAGCTCGACAGGCCGTGGCGCTCGTCCGCCTGGGCGTCGGGCGCCTGGGGGCCCGATTGGGCGCGCGGTGGGCGGGGGAGGGCCCCCGCGAGGGCGGCGCCGGCCGCGAGGCTCAAGAGCGTGCGGCGGGTCGCGCTCATCGCGCCACCCCCGTCCTGGCGGCGAGCGCCTGGTCGTACCACCATGTCCAGGGGAAGCCGGAGCCCCCGTATTGCGGCAGGGTGGCGGGGCGGCTGAAGCGGTTCCAGCGCAGGGTGCGGGTGACCCCGGCCGCCCATTGCGGCACCACGTAGTCGTGGGCGAGGAGCACGCGGTCGAGCGCCCGCGTCGCGGCGACGAGCTCCGCCCGATCGCTCGCGAAGATCACCTTGTCGATGAGGGCGTCGACGCCCGCATCCTTGATGCCCGCGAGGTTGCGCGAGCCCGGCCGGTCGGCGGCGGCCGAGCCCCAGAAGTCGCGCTGCTCGTTGCCGGGCGAGAGCGACTCAGGCCAGGAATTCAGCGCCAGCGCGTCGAAGTCGAAGCTGCGCACCAGGTTCTGGTACTGGGCCGGATCGACGATGCGCAGGGACACCCTGATGCCGAGGCGCTCCAATTGCTGCTTGTAGGGCAGCACGATCCGCTCGGCCGAGTTGTCGTAGCCGAGGAACTCGACGGTGAGCGGCTGGCCCGTCGCCGCCTCGACCATCTGCCCGTTGCGCTGCGTATAGCCCGCCGCCTGGAGGAGGCGCACCGCCTCGCGCAGGTTGGCGCGCTGCGCCTCGGGGCTGCCGCCCACGGGATTGCGGTAGGGCTCGGTGAAGACTTGGGCCGGGATCTTGTCCTTCACGCTCTCCAGGATCTCGCGCTCGCGCCCTTCCGGCAGGCCGGAGGAGGCGAGTTCGGTGCCGAAGAAGTAGGAATCGATCCGCTTGTAGAGCCCGTAGAACAGGGTGCGGTTCATCTCCTCGAAATCGAAGGCGAGGTTGAACGCCCGGCGCACCCGCGCATCGGCGAATTTCTGGCGGCGCATGTTGAAGGTGAAGCACTGCATGATGCCGCTGCCGCGGGAGGGGAATTCCTCCTTGAGGATCCGGCCCTCCCGGACGGCCGGAAAGCCGTCATAGGCGGTGGCCCAGTTGCGGGCGATGTTCTCGGTGCGCCAGTCGAACTGGTCGGCCTTGAAGGCCTCGATCAGCACGGTCGCGTCGCGATAGTACTCGTTGCGCAGCGTGTCGAAGTTGTAGCGGCCCTTGTTCACCGGGATGTCGCGGCCCCAATAGTCGGGCACCCGCTCGTACGTGATGGTGCGCCCGGCCTCGACCCGCGCCACCCGGTAGGGGCCGGAGCCGAGGGGGATCTCGAGGCTGGTCTCGGTCGGGTTGCGCGGGCGGCCATTCGCGTCCTTGCCCTCCCACCAGTGCTTGGGCAGGACGGGCATCTGGCCGACGATCTGCGGCAGCTCCCGGTTGCCGCTCTCCGAGAAGGTGAAGCGCACCTCGCGCTCGCCCACCGCCTCGGCCTTGGCCACGTTGTGGTAGTAGAAGGCGTATTGCGGGCTGTTCTCCTTCAGCACGCCGAAGGAGAAGACCACGTCGGCGGGCGTCACCGGCGCGCCGTCATGCCACTTGGCCTGCGGGCGCAGGCGGTAGGTGACGCTGCCGAGATCCTCGGCCACCTGCACGCTCTCGGCGAGCAGCCCATAGGAGGTGAAGGGCTCGTCGCCCGCCTCCGTCGTCAGTGTGTCGTAGATGATCGGGATCTCGCTCTCGAGGTCGCCCTTCACCCCCGCGACGACGAGGTTCAGGTTGTCGAAGGATCCCTGGAAGCCGAGCCGCAGCAGGCCGCCCTTGGGCGCCTCCGGGTTGGCATAGGCGAAATGCGTGAAGTCGGCCGGGTATTTCGGCGTGCCGAGCAGCGAGAGGCCATGGCGCCAGGGCGCTTCCGCGGCAGTGGCGGGGAGCGCCGTGAGGCAAACGAGAGCGAGCGCGGCGAGGCGGCGGGCGATCACGCGGGGGGATCCTCCGGCTGGGCGCCCGGCCGGATGGGCCGGGCCGTCGTGGGGTCGCCCCTGTTCTTAAGTCCCGTGATCCCCCCGCGCCACCCGCCCCAAGCAGGTCGCAAGCGCGCAGGTCTCAGGCGCGCAGGTCCCCGCCCGCCCGGGATCCCGCGCTTCGCCTTCCGAAACGCGAAAGGCCGGGCGGGAGCCCGGCCTTTCGTCCCGCATCCCGCGCCCGGTCAGGGCTTGGGGAAGTCCACCGGCTTGTCCGAGAGCGTCTTCAGGTAGGCCAGGATGTCGGCGCGCTCGGCGCCCGAGGGCACGCCCGCGAAGGCCATGATCGTGCCCGACACGAAGCCCTTCGGCGCGTGGATGAAATGGTCGAGGTCGTCATAGGACCAATCGCCGCCCTTGGCCTTCATGGCGGCCGAGTAGTTGAAGCCCTCGTGGCTGCCCTTCGGCCGGCCGACGATGCCCCAGAGGTTCGGGCCGACCTTGTTCGGGCCGCCCTTGTCGAAGCTGTGGCAGGCGGCGCACTTCTTGGCGGCCGACTGGCCCTTGGCCGCATCCGCGCTCGCGAGGCGCACCGGCAGGGGCTCCTCCTTGGCGGCTTCGGCGGCCCCCCCGCCGGCCGGCTCCTCCTGGGCCGCGGGCAGCGGGTAGCCGTGATCCCCCGCGGGCTTCGGCTTGTAGATCAGCTCGGCGAGGAAGCCCGTGCCCATCGCGAACAACAGCGTGCCGAGCACGGCACCGGCGACCTTGTTAAGCTCGAAGGAATCCATGTCTCGGCAGCTCCGGTGCTCGAACGAGCAGGGCCTCGTAGGCGGTTGGGGGTAGTCGGGACGGCCGCATCAGGGCCGCGCGCACGGGAACAACACGGGCGGGTGCTTAGCCGTTCTCCTGCGGCGTTGACAATGGCTTGCGGCAATGTCGGTTGGTCGCAGAGGGAGCGGCATGTGGAGAGCGCCCCCGGTGCGGCGGGCCGCCGCCGTCCCGCCGCGCGCGGCGGCGGTGGCGGGATTGGCCGAAAATGCTCTATGGAGCGGCTCGAACAGCCGGCCAGTCCTCGCGCCCCAGACCCGATCGACCATGTCCGATCCCCTGATCCTGATCCCCGCCCGCCTCGGCGCCACACGCCTGCCGGACAAGCCGCTGGCGGATATCTGCGGCGAGCCGATGATCGTGCATGTCTGGCGCCGCGCCATCGCGGCCGGCCTCGGCCCCGTGGTGGTCTGCACCGATGCGCCGACGGTCGTGGCGGCGGTGGAGGCGGTCGGGGGGCTCGCGGTGCTGACGCGGCCCGACCATCCTTCCGGCTCCGATCGCCTCGCCGAGGCCCTCGGCATCATCGACCCCGAGGGCCGCCACGACGTGGTGGTGAACCTGCAGGGCGACCTGCCGACGATCGATCCCGGCATCGTCGCGGCCGCCGTGACGCCGCTCGCCGACAGGGCGGTGGACATCGCCACCCTCTGCGCGGTGATCACCCGCGACGAGGAGCGGACCGAGCCGAGCGTGGTCAAGCTCGTGGGCTCGCCGATCACGCCGACCCGGCTGCGCGCCCTCTACTTCACCCGCGCCACCGCCCCCTGGGGCGAGGGGCCGCTCTACCACCATATCGGCCTCTACGCCTATCGTCGCCGGGCCCTGGAGCGCTTCGTCTCCTTGAGCCCGAGCGTGCTGGAGCGGCGCGAGAAGCTCGAGCAGCTGCGGGCCCTCGAAGCCGGCATGCGGATCGATGCGGTGGTGGTCGACGACGTGCCGCTCGGCGTCGACACCCCCCACGACCTCGACCGCGCCCGCGCCGTGATGGCGGCGCGGCGCCTCAACTGATACGGTTTCCGAACCGATCGGTTCGGAAACCGTATCACCAAGCCCGCGCGGCGATTGAGCGAAGCCGAAATCCGCATTGCGAAGCAATCATCCGGATTTCGTATGACGGAAGGCCTTCTCCCTCCCCATGACCAGGACGATCTCCTACCAGGGCGAGCCCGGCGCGAACTCGCACATCATCTGCGCCGAGGCCTATCCGGACTGGACGCCGCTGCCCTGCGCCACCTTCGAGGATGCGCTGACCGCGGTCTCGGACGGCACCGCCGATCTCGGCATGATCCCGATCGAGAATTCCATCGCGGGCCGCGTGGCGGACATCCATCACCTGCTGCCGGCCTCCGGCCTGCACATCGTCGGCGAGCAGTTCCTGCCGATCCACTTCCAGCTGATGGCGCTGCCGGGCGCCGACCCGGAGAAGATCCGCACGGTCTACAGCCACGTCCACGCCCTCGGCCAGTGCCGCAAGGTGATCCGCCGCCGCGGGCTGAAGGCCGTGGTGGCCGCCGACACGGCGGGCGCCGCCCGCGAGGTGGCGCTGAGCGGCGACCCGACCCGCGCCAGCCTCTCGCCGCGGCTCGCCGCCGAGATCTACGGACTGAGCATCATCGAGGAGGACGTGGAGGACGAGGCCCACAACACCACCCGCTTCGTGGTGCTCGCCCGCGAGCCGTCACCGCCCCCGCCCGAAAGCGGGCCGACCGTGACGAGCTTCGTGTTCCGGGTCCGCAACCTGCCGGCCGCGCTCTACAAGGCGCTCGGGGGCTTCGCGACGAACGGCGTCAACATGACGAAGCTCGAGAGCTACATGGTCGAGGGCCAGTTCACCGCGACGCAGTTCTACGCCGAGGTGGACGGCCATCCCGAGGAGGCGCCCCTGCGCCGCGCCCTCGACGAGCTCTCCTTCTTCTCCCGCGAGCTGCGCATCATCGGCACCTATCCGGCTCACCCCTTCCGCGAGAGCACGCGGCTCGTCGCCGAGTGAGCGCGGCGCCTCCGGCGCCGGGACCATCCCGGATTGCGGCGCGACGACGGGCCGGGGGCTCGACAGCCCGCCCCGGTCCCGGGCAATCATCGGGCCGTATGCCGACCGTGCCGGACCGCATGAGCCCGATCGACGCCCTGTTCTCCGCCGCCCTGGCCGTGCAGGCCCGCGCCCACGCGCCCTATTCGGGCTTCCGCGTGGGGGCGGCGGTGCTGGACGAGACGGGCGCCGTCCATGCCGGCTGCAACGTCGAGAACGCGGCCTACCCGGTCGGCACCTGCGCGGAGGCGGGCGCCATCGCCGCCATGGTGGCGGGCGGAGGACGGCGCATCGCCGCCATCCTCGTCCTCGGCGACGGCGAGGCGCTGGTCACGCCCTGCGGCGCCTGCCGCCAGCGCATCCGCGAATTCGCCGCTCCGGATGCACCGGTCCACGTGGCGGGGCCCGAGGGCTTACGCCGCAGCTTTACCCTCGATGCGTTGCTGCCGGTGTCGTTCGGCCCCGACAATCTCGGGGTCGGCGCATGAGCCGAGGTGCGGACCCGAGCGCAGCCGGGGCCGCCGCGGATCCGCGCGTCGGGCAAGCCGTGGCGCGCCTGCGGGCGGGCGGCTTCGGCGGCCCCTTCGCGCTCGCCGTCGTGGCCGGCACCGGCCTCGGGCCGCTTGCGGCGCGCATCGAGGCGCCCCGGATCCTGCCCTACGCGGAGATCCCGCACTTCCCGGTCTCGGGGGTCTCGGGTCATGCCGGGCAGCTGGTGGCGGGCGATCTCGGCGGCCGGCCCGTGCTGCTGTTCCAGGGCCGGGCGCACGCTTACGAGCAGGGCGATGCCGCGGCCATGCGGGTTCCCCTCGGTGTCCTGGCGGCCCTCGGCGCACCGCCGCTCCTCCTCACCAACGCGGCGGGCTCCCTGCGCCACGAAGCCGGCCCCGGCCGACTTGCGCTCATCACCGACCACCTCAACCTGTCGGGGCTCAACCCGCTCATCGGCGAACACTCGGAGGCGCGCTTCGTGCCGATGGTCGACGCCTATGATCCCGGTCTGCGGAAAAGCCTGCACGGGGCCGCCGCGGCGGCTGACCTCGTGCTCCACGAGGGCGTCTATGCGTGGTTCTTGGGCCCGAGCTTCGAGACGCCGGCGGAGATCCGCATGGCGGGCCGGCTCGGGGCCGATCTCGTCGGCATGTCGACGGTGCCGGAGGTGATCCTGGCGCGGTTCTTCGGCCTGCGGGTCGCCGCCCTGTCGATCGTGACCAACTACGCCGCGGGCTTCGACGGCGGCGCGCCGCACCACGCCGAGACGAAGCGCGTCGCTGCCGCGGCCGCCGAGGATGTCGGCCGGCTCCTCGCCGTGTGGCTCGCGAGCGGAGGTCCGGGAGAGGGGTAGCCCGGTTCTCCGTCCAGACATCCGACAAATCCGAACGGATCCTTCGCAGACCGGATCACAGGGTCTCCGCCCCCCCCCGCTCCCTCTTTCCGGGCCCGTTCGGGCCTGCACGACTGCAGCGTCAGCGGAAGGAGATCCGGAAACCAGCATGAGGACTCGCCGCGCAGCGGCTCAATATTCCGGCAACGGCGCTGCAAAGCGGTCGCTTCGCGGCTCCTTGTGCTGGGTCCCGGGTCGCATTCCGCTGACGCTGCATGCGCCCGGGACAGGGAGAGCGGGCGACGGGAGGCCGGGCGAGACCACGGTCTCCGAATGCTCCGCTGGGAGACCGTCTCTGGGCCAGCCGCCACCGGGAAAGGGCCCGGGATCGACCGCGTGGCCGATCCCCCTGCGCCGCAGCCTCAGGCGCGCCGATAGGCCGATCCGTCCTCGGCCCGCGCGGGCGTCTCCACGTAGCGGCCGTCGCGGGGCACCGCCACGATGACGAAATCGCGCGCCAGCGCGTCGAGCCCCTCCCGCAGGCCGGGCCCCCTGAGCGGGCGCCCGTGCCCGGTGATGGCGGTCTCGGGCCGCAGCCGCGCCAGCGCCTCGACGGAACCGTGCGCCGCCTCCCAGTCGAGCGTCAGGTAGCGGGGCGGCCCGTGCAGCTCCGGCTCCTGCAGCGCGACCGCATAGACGGATTCCTGCGCCGTGGTGACGAAGGCATCGCCCGCCACCAGCAGCCGGTCGACCGGCCGCCAGAAGGAGACATGGCCGACCGAATGGCCGGGCGTGTGCAGCCAGCGCCAGCCCGGCAGGGGCGGCACGCTGCCGTCCTGCGGCAGCAGGTGCAGGCGCTCGCCGACATCGACGGGCTTCGTCGGGAAGAGCGGCGAGATCAGGGAGAACAGCCCGCCGCCCACCCGCGGATCCGGCCGCGGATAGGAGGCGCTGCCGTCGAGATAGGGCTTCTCCAGCGGGTGCGCCCAGACCGGCGCATCCCAGGCCATCGCAAGATCCTCCAGCACCCCGACATGATCGAAATGGCCGTGGGTCAGCAGGATCGCGGAGGGCCGCGCGCCCTCGCCGAACCGGGCGGTCGCCGCCCGCTCGATCGCGGTCCGGGAACCCAGGATGCCCGCATCGATCAGCACCCAGCCGCGGTCGCCGGCCCCGGGCGGCCCGACGAAGATCACGTTCACGAGGGTGAGGCGCTGATAGGCGACGTCCGGCGCGATGGCGTGGGTGCCGTCCGGACCGGCCGGGCCGTCGGCCCGCGCCTCGGGGGAAATCGGGATCTGCTGCGCCATGCCGGCCCCTCCCAGTCGGGTGTGCGGGTCAATGCGCCCTGGCAGGAGGGGGTTCCTGGCCGGCTGGGGTTTGTCCGACACCGAATCTCCGTCCGGACATCCGATGGATCGATGCCCTCAAGTCCGTCGGGCACCTCTCGGAGAGCCCGAGTGTCCCGTCTTACAAAAGGGAAATGTGCGTCTGCCGTAATGTACGTGTAACGGGCGGCGATCATGGGCTTCGCGAACTCGCATGGCGACAAAGCAGGCAAGCATGCCCTGGCCCAGCGGAGCAGACCGTGCGGGACAACAACTCAGGAATGACCTTAATGCTGGCCTGGCGTAATCAGGCAAAGCGCGGCGCGTTGAGTTCATTCGCGTCCTCTCTCTGCCAAATCAAGCAGCGGAACAATCCCGTGGGCACTATTCGCCATTCTGTTTCGGCCGTTCTCATTTCCGCGTTGGCGGCTTGCGGGTACGTGCCGGTCACGTCCATGCTGAAGCTCTCGGCGATCGACTTCCGTGTGACAGATCCACGAGCATTGCGTGCAGCGGTGGAGCTGCCGAAAGCCATGTTGCCTCGTCGCGTTGTGCTTCGCTTCATCGGCCGGATCAATAACGGCCCTGACCAGACGGAAGAATTCGACCTTGAGGAGATCAACGATCCGACCGTCGCCGATGTCGGTAGCGTCAAGGCGGACCGGAGAATTTCGGCCTATCGATTGACGAGTGCCGATGCGAATCGCCTCACAGCCTTCAGATCATCCCTGTTCCGACAGAAGGCGGAGCAAGGAGGGAGGGGCGAGGTGAACCTGGAAGTCCGCACTGAGGGCTGCCGTGCGGGGCCATTTGCCAGCGGACCTGTTCTGGCCACGACCTACATAAAGACCTCCGAGACCGGCACTTACGTCCCGCTGATGCGTAACTTCGATCTCCGTACAATCGATCCCAAGCGAGACCTCGTCGAAACGGCGCCACAATGCCAGTGATCCGGTGCTTGGGTTTGCCGCTTCGTCGGAAATGGCTCTAGCGCCGCCAGATCCCGATGCGGTTCGAGCGGGCCTGCTCCTCGGCCGCGAGCAGATCCGGCGTCGCGTCGGCGCCGGCCCGGCCGCCGCCGTTGAACAGGATCAGCTCCGAGAGGTCCTGCCCGTCGAGGCTGCAGCGATAGGCGCCGCCCTCGGCGGGCAGGCAGGCGACGTCGCGGCGGCGCAGATAGCGGCCGAGCTCGCGGGCGTTGCGGCCCGCCAGCCCCTCCACGCCGAGGAGCCGGACCGTCTGACCGTCCAAGTTCAGGGTGCCGGTGTCGATCACCGAGGGGGTGCCGCGCAGCGATCCGCGGCCCGGCCGCTGATCGGCGTCGGGATCGGCGGCGGCCATCTCGGACCGCGGCGGCGGCCGCTCGGGCCTGGCGGCCTGGGCCTTGGCGGCGCGGCCCCGCACGGCGAGGGCCTGGGTGACGAAGTCCCGCCAGATCGCGGCCGGCAGATCGCCGCCGGTAACGCCCTGCATCGGCGCGTTGTCGTCGTTGCCGAGCCAGACCCCGACCACGAGATCGCCCGCAAAGCCGATGAACCACGCGTCGCGGTTGTCCTGCGTGGTGCCGGTCTTTCCGCCCGCGGGCACGGCGACGCGCGCGCCCTTGCCGGTGCCCTCCCGCATCACGGCCGCGAGGAGATCGAGCATCCCGGCCCGGGCCGCAGTGTCGCGGGCGGGCGGCAGCGCGGTGGCGGGCCGCGTGTACAGGATCTGATCGCGGCTCGCGATCTGCCGGATGGCATAGGGCTCGACGCTCTCGGCCCCCGCCGCCACGGCCGCGTAGGCCCGGGTGAGTTCGAGGAGCGTCGTCTCGGCGGAGCCGAGGGCGAGGCTCGGCAGGTTCGGCAGGTCCGACTGGACGCCGAGCGCTTTGGCGGTCTCGATCACCGCCGGGATGCCGACCGCCTCGGCGAGCTGCACCGCCACGGTGTTGATCGACTGCGCGAAGGCGGAGCGCAGGGTGACGGCGCCCCGGTAGCGCCCGCCGTAATTCTCCGGCTCCCATTCGCCGACCTGCGTCGGGCGGTCCATCATCACCGAATCGGGCCGGTAGCCGTTCCTCAGGGCCGTCAGGTAGACGAAGAGCTTGAAGATCGAGCCCGGCTGGCGGCGCGCCTGCGTCACCCGGTTGAACTGGCTCTCGGCGTAGTCGCGTCCGCCGACCATCGCCAGGATCGCCCCGTCGGTCGCCATGGCGACGAGCGCTCCCTGGGAGACCTTGCGCCGCTCCCCGTCCTGGTCGAGGCGGCGGGCGAGCACGCTCTCGGCGATGTTCTGGAGCGTCAGGTCGAGGGTGGTGCGCAGCGAGGCGTCGGCCGGTCCGGCGCCGATCAGGGCCTTGGCCTGGTCGGCGACCATGTCGACGAAATAGTTCGTGCCGACCGGCGTGTCGGTCGGCACCTGCACGGCCGCCGGGTTCCTGCGGGCGGCCTCGGCCTCGGCGGGCGTGATGGCCCCGGTCTCCACCATGGCCTCCAGCACCTGGGCGGCCCGGCCGCGGGCGCCGTCGAGGTTGCGGTGGGGCGCGAGCTGCGAGGGCGCGCGCACGAGGCCCGCCAGCATGGCGGCTTCGCTCAAGCTGAGGTCGCGGGCCGGCTTGCCGAAATAGCGCTGGGCCGCCGCGTCGGCCCCGTAGACGCCCGCCCCGAAATAGGCGGCGTTGAGATAGCGGGTGAGGATCTCCTCCTTGGGGAGCTGCGATTCGAGCCAGAGGGCGAGGATCGCTTCCTGGACCTTCCGCTTCAGCGTGCGGTCCTGCGATAGATAGCTCATCCGCACGAGCTGCTGGGTGAGCGTGCTGCCGCCCTCGCGGGTGCCGCCCGCCGCGAGATTGCGGAATGCCGCGCGGGCGAGCCCGCGCAGGTCGATGCCGTGATGCGCGTAGAAGCGCCGGTCCTCGATGGCGACGATGGCCTCAGCCAGGACCTTCGGCACCTCGCGGGGGTTGAGCTTCGCGCCCTTGATGACGCCGCGGGTCGCGAAGGCCTGCCCGCCCTCGGCCCGCACCACCAGGGCGGAGGCGGTCGGCTCGATCGCGAGGCCGCCATTCACCGGCAGCGTCGCGAGGGCATAGACGACGAGGCCGGCGATCAGGAGCGCGGCGAGCGCGAGGGTGCCGGCGATCGTCCGTCCCCAGGGAATCCGCGCCGCGCCGCGCCGCACCGGCCGCCATGCGGCGGCAGCGCCGGCCGCTGCCCGCCGTGCGGCCGGGTGCGCCGCGGCCCGCGCCGCCGCCGCACGCACCGCGCCGAGGCCGGTCCGAACATGATCCCGGGCCGCGCGCGCCCGCTCGGCGAGCCGCGGTGGCGGAGCTCCGGCCGCGCCGCCGGTGCTGGGCTCCGATCCGATATCGAGCCAGTCGCGCGGCGGCCGGGGCATCGCCGCTCAGTGCCCCGCCGCCTGGTGGGGCTCAATCCACGAACGGGTCGCTGCCGGACGGCTGAAGCGCAGGGGGCGGGCGTGGTGCCGCCGGTAATGGTGCCGCCGGTGCCAGTGCCGCCGATGATGCCAATGACGGCGGTAGTGCCAGTGGCGCCGGTGGTAGTGGTGGCGGCGCCAGTGCCGGTGATGGCGCCAGTGCCGATGATGCCGCCAGTGCCGGTGACGCCGCCAGCGCACGGTCTCGACCGCGGCGGGCTGATCCAGCGCGACGGTGACCGCGGCGCGCGGAAGCAGCGGCGATGCGGCAGCCCAGCCGCAGAGCGCCACGAGAAGGCCCAAGGCCAGCACAAGGTGACGGACGCGCACGCACACCTCCGGGTCGCGGGAGCAGGGATGGAGCCTCAACGCCAAGCTCGCCGTTCCGTTCCGCCGCACCGCCGGGAGCGCCCGGCCCGCGTGCCGTCGCCGGACCTGGACCGACGAGCCGGACCGGACGCCATCCAGGCCACAGATCGGCTCGAATCCCGTCGTGTCGTCGCGGCCGCTTTGCGAGAGGGACGCTGCGATGGATCTCCTGCTGCTCTTCATTGCCGCCGTTCCGGCCGCGATCCTGGGGCTCGCTCTTCTCGGCTGGCACGCTCACAAGACCCGGCGGCCGCCTGCCGACGGCGTGATCCACCGCTCGCGCGGCTATCTCCTGTGAGCCGACGGTCCATCGGTCGCCCGTGGTGGTTGTCGGGCATGCGAGTTGGTTGCCGGGCATGTCGGTGATCGGAATTCGGCTCAGGGCCGCAATATTGCCGCGACATGAATCTCTTTGGTTGGTTGAGTATATGGTGATGCGATCCTTCGGTGTTGCCGGCGTATAGTCATCAATGAATGAAAATTTCTGTTCTCGAGTTGTAACCATGCAATATGGAGAATGATCGTCCTGATATTTCATGGCGCCATTGATGGCCTTTTCGGTTCTCAGGATATCCTGACGCAAGCAGAGAGGCGCGCGTTGTGTTGCCGGTCGTTTCGTTGCAAGATGGCGCCGCTCGATAATCTGGGAGGGCACCATGCAGAGGCACGGTCTGCCGGCGCTGATGCTGTTTTGCGCTCTGACGGCCGTCACGGGGGTGGCCGGCGCCAAGGACGCCGAAACCTGGCGCGTCGAGGGCAAGCTGGTCGGCAAGGACAAGAAGTCCAAGGACGTCAGCGGCATCGCCTGCGCTCCGGCGAACGGCGGTCAGGCTCGCAAGTGCCTCGTCATCGACGACAATCTGCAGGCCGCCCAGATCGTCGAGCTGCATGCCGATCATCTCAAGACTGACAAGGATCAGAAGGTCCCGCTGATCAGGAACGAGTTCGGCGGTGAAGCGCTCGAGCTCGACGGCGAGGGCGTCGCCTACGCGGACGGCCTTTTCTACGTCATCGGATCGCACGGGCATCCGCGGGACAAGAAGGGCAAGCTCAAGTCGGCGGAGCATGCCGACATGGTCGCGGCGCGGATCGCCGCGGCCAGCCAGATCGTGCGCGTCAGGCTGTCCCCGGAGGGCAAGGGGTCGGTCGTGCCCCCGGTGGCTTCGCTCACCAGGGCCATCGAGGCCGAGCCGGCCCTCGCGCCCTTCGCCGGACGGCGGCTGGAGAACGACGGCGTGACCATCGAGGGGATCGCCGTGAGGGGAGACCGGCTCTACGCGGGGTTCCGCGGCCCGCCGCTCGACAACGGGCGCGCCGCGGTCCTGGCGGTGGACCTCGGCAGTGCCTTCGGAGAGGCGCCGGCGAAGCCCTCCCGGCTGTTCCGGCTGCCGGTCGGCGAACGCCGGGGCGTCCGCGACCTCGCGGTGCACGGGACGAAGATCCTGGTCCTGGTCGGCCCCGTCGGCGACGAGCCGGGGCCGTCCTCCATCTACGAATGGGACGGTGAGAGCGACGAGGCCATCCGCAGCCTGGGCGATCTCGGAGCCCTTGCGGGTGTCTCCCCCAAGCAAAAGCCGGAGGCGATCCTCCCGCTGGATACGACGCCGTCGGGCCTGCGCGTCCTCGTCATGTTCGACGGCGAGGAGGAGGGCGCACCGATCGTCGTGACGCTGCCCTGACGGCAGGCTCCATCCGGGAGACCCGGAGGTCGGTTCTCCATCCGGGCGGACGATCGATCGAGAGCTGATGGTCCGCCGGGCGCTTGCCGGACCGTCCGGCGGATTCTCGGGCGGGGCACAGCTTGACGGGACGAGGTTTCGCGCCACTCTCGGGGGCAGCAGGGAGGACACCGACCGTGATGCTGCGCCCAACGCTCGCCGTGACCATCCTCGTCGCCCTTGCCGCCCCGGCGGCGGCCCAGCCGCGGCCGAAGGCACCGCCCCCGCCCCCGAAGGAGGCTGCCCCGCCGCCGGACGCCGCCGCGGGCCTGCTCTTCCCCTGCCGGAGCGAGACGGAGATCTGCTACATCGGCGTCGCCAAGGACGGCAAGCTGACCGTGCTCTTCACCAACGACCCGAAGGGCGAGACGATCTCCGGCAAGCCGCTCGCCGTGGCG
Organism: Methylobacterium nodulans ORS 2060; assembly: GCF_000022085.1. Taxonomy (NCBI): domain Bacteria; kingdom Pseudomonadati; phylum Pseudomonadota; class Alphaproteobacteria; order Hyphomicrobiales; family Methylobacteriaceae; genus Methylobacterium; species Methylobacterium nodulans. The sequence goes on along the minus strand of NC_011894.1, from coordinate 568,506 downwards.
GGGGAGGGGCCCAACGCTCCCGACCTCGCCAAGAACGACGGCAAGGTGGTGATGCTCGTCGGCACCTACGACCCGAAGGCCGGCCTCACCAAGGCCGAGCTCGTGGATGTGGCGGGCCCGCTCCTCGCCTTCGCCATCAAGGGGTCCCTCGGCGGCGGGGGTGAGGAGCGGGCCCCGCCGCCGGCGCCCAAGCGGAGGTAGTGGCGGCCATGTTATGATCGCGCCCTCCCGGGGCACCCTCACCGGCCCTCATGCTGAGGTGCTGGTCCGATGGCGATCTCACGCCGCGTCGTGGAAGATGAGGCCGGTCGTATAGCGCTCGCCCGTGCGCACCCGGCTGACCCCGTGCCGCATCGCGACCCGGTAGGTCCCGCGGGTTCCCCGCACGGGGCGATGGTGGACCGCGAAGATGGCCGCCTCGCCCTGCGAGAGCGGCACCACCTCGACGCGCGACTGCCGCCGCGGGCGCTGCTCGGTGAGCACGAACTCCCCGCCCGTGAAGTCGCGGCCCGGCGCCGAGAGCAGGATCGCCACCTGGAGCGGGAAGACGTGCTCGCCGTAGAGATCCTGGTGCAGGCAATTGTAGTCGCCCGGACCATACCGCAGGAGGAGCGGCGTCGGGCGCCGCTGACCGGCCGCGTGGCAGCGTGCGAGGAACTCCGCATGGCCGGGCGGGTAGCGCACGGGCGAGCCCAGCGCGGCGTTCCACCTTTCCGCCAGCGGGGCGAGCCGGGCATAGAGGGCCGAGCGCAGGGCGCCGAGGGGCTCGGGCAGCGGATAGGCGTAATATTTGTACTAGCCCTGCCCGAAGCCGTGCCGGGCCATCACGATCCGGCTGCGGAACCGGGCCTCGTCGGCATAGAGCGCCCGCAGCCGTGCGCAGGCCGCCGGATCGAGGAGCGGGCCGGAAGCGGCGCAGCCATGGGCGTCGAGCTCCGCGAGGATCCGCGGCCAGTCGAGGGCTTCGACGGGATCGGCGCTCATCACTTGCCGTCCAGGGCGAGGTCGCCCTGGGCCTCGTCGCGCGTAGTCGTGCTCTCGCGGGCCAGAAGATCCCGCTTGCGGGCCACGCCCCAGCGATAGCCGGAGAGCGCCCCGTCGTGGCGCACCACCCGGTGGCAGGGGATCGCGACGGCGAGCGGGTTGGCGCCGCAGGCCTGGGCCACCGCCCGCACGGCCTTCGGCTCGCCGATGGCCTGCGCGATCTGCGTGTAGGTGGCGGTCCGGCCCGGCGGGATCGCCCGCAGCGCCTGCCAGACCCGCTGCTGGAAGGCGGTGCCGTTGATGTCGAGCGGGAGGTCGAAACGGGCCGTCCCCGGCGCCTCGACGAGGCCCACCACCTGCGCGACGACGGTCTCGAATTCCGCGTCGCCCCCGGTCAGCTCGGCCCGGGGAAAGCGGTCCTGAAGATCGCGCACCAGCGCCTCCGGGTCGTCGCCGAGCATGATCGCGCAGACGCCCTTCTGGGTCGCCGCGACCAGGACGGCCCCGAGGGAGCAGGCGGCCACGGCAAAGCGGATCGCCGTGCCGGCGCCGCCCCGGCGATAGGCGGTCGGGGTCATGCCGAGGCGCGCCGCCGCCGCGGCGTAGAAGCGGCTCGACGTGCCGTAGCCGGCCTCGAAGATCGCCTCCGTCACGGTGCCGGCGTCGCGCAGCAGGCCGGATTCGAGCCGCGCCGCGCGCCGCGCGGCCGCATAGGCTTTGGGAGTCACGCCGGTGATCCTCTTGAAGATGCGGTGGAAGTGATAGGGGCTCAGGCCCTCCGTGCGGGAGAGCGCATCGAGGGAGGGCGGCGTCTCCGCCTCCTCGATCAGCCGGCAGGCGCGGGCCACCGCCTCGGCCTGCCGCGCGGCGAGCCCCGGCTCGTTGGGGCGGCAGCGGCGGCAGGGACGGAAGCCCGCCGCCTCCGCCTCCGCGCAGGTCGCGTAGAAGGACACGTTCTCGGGGCGCGCCGTGCGGGCCGGGCAGCTCGGGCGGCAATACACGCCGGTCGTCCGCACCGCGTAGACGAAGGTGCCGTCGGCGGCCGGATCGCGTCGGGCGAGCGCGGCCCGGCAGGCGGCCTCGTCGGGGCGCATCACCGGGGGATCGGGGTCGGGAAGCTTCATGGCTGTCATCCTGTGACGGAGATGGGGCTTGGAGCCCGCCGGTGCCGCCACTCTTGCGCGGTCCGGCCCGGTCCGCATCCCGGCTCTTGCGCTCGAATTCGCGCCGGATGCGAGCGCAAGAAACCGGATGCCCCGCGGCGCGGGACGCGCCAGCTTGCGGCGATCGACAGGGAGGCGGCCCGATGATGCGATGGCTGGGATTGGTGAGCGCGGTGCTCGCGGCCGGCGGGCCGGAGCCGGTGCGCCTGCGCCCGGGCGCCTACGAGGTGGAGGTCCGCCTCGACCTGCCGCATCTCGACGAGGCCGGAGCCCGCAAGATCGTGCGCCTGTGCCTCGCGGGCCTGCCGGCGCAAGGCTTTCCGGTATTGAGCGACAACACGCCGTTCGCCCACTGCCCCGCGACCGGCCTGCGCCAGGAGGGCGAGGCCGTTCACTTTGCGATCCAGTGCGAGGGACGCAATGCGGGGCAGGGCTCGGCGATCTACCGGCTCGCGCCGGAGGGGTTCGAGGGGCGCATCGCTCTGCGGCTCGGCGGCAAGAACATGACCCTGACCGAGCTGCAGACCGGCCGCTGGCGCGGCGAGTGCGCTCCCGGCGACCGTCCGCTGCCTTGAAGGTTCATACGGCTTCCGGTTGATCTGTTCCGAGACGAGTCCACGCGCGGGAACCCCTCTCCCGCACGGGAGAGGGGTTCCCGCGCCCTCTTGTCTCCGAACGGATCAACCGAAACCGGATCAGTCCTTTCGGTGTCGCTCGCGCCAGCGCGGGCCGGGACCCCGCATATAGTGGAGCTCGGGCCGGTACGGGTCGGTCACCGAGGCAAGAACGGTGTGCCACGCCTCGGCGAGGCGGCCGAGAAGGGCCATCAGCATCGCGTCGTCCTCCTGCACCATCAGATCGCACAGGGTCCAAGGCAGGGATCATGCCGCGGGCCGCGTTGCGAATCCGTTGCGGCAGCATCGGACAGGCGGCGGAGCTTTTTCGCGGCCGGAATCCGGACGGGTCAGGGCATGAATCCGGCAAGCGACAGGGCGCCCGCCAGGATCACGAACAGGGCCGAGGCCAGGCAGTCGAGCGGAACGCTCTCCCAGAGGGCAGGCGCGTTCGCGGCGCCCGGCAGGGGAGACTCGCGGGCGATCGGGGTCATCGTCACCTCCGGGCGGCCCATCGCTCGGGCCGGCATTTCCTCTGGGCGGCGCCTCTGGCGGGCGGCCGTTCCGCGGGCAGTCTACACTGGTGGGCGGCCGGGCGCAGCGTCGGGCGGTCGCTCTTGCGGGGTCGGGCCGCCCGTGCTCCGTTCGGCCGCCCCGCCCAGGATTCCGTCATGACTCTTCCGTCCGATCTCGTCACCCTGCATGCCACCGACCTCGCGCAGGCGATCCGCAGCCGGGCCGTCTCGGCCCGCGAGGTGATGCAGGCCCATCTCGACCAGATCGCGCGGTTCAACCCCGCCGTCACCGCGATCGTCTCCCTGCGCGATCCCGAGCTGCTGCTGGCGGAGGCCGAGGCCGCCGACCGCGATCTCGCCGCCGGGCGCTGGCGCGGCCCGCTCCACGGCCTTCCCCACGCGGTGAAGGATACCTCGCCGGCGCAGGGCATGCCCTGGACCCAGGGCTCGCCCGTCTTCCGCAGCCGGATGCCGGAGGCGGATGCGCCCTACGTGGCGCGCCTGCGGCAGGCGGGGGCGATCCTGATCGGCAAGACCAACGTCCCGGAATTCGGGCTCGGCTCCCACACGGTCAACCCGGTCTTCGGCCCGACCCGCAATGCCTATGATCCGGGCCGCAGCGCGGGCGGGTCGAGCGGGGGCGCCGCCGTCGCCCTGGCGCTGCGCATGCTGCCGCTCGCCGATGGCAGCGACCATGCCGGCTCGCTGCGCAACCCCGCGGCCTGGAACGGTGTCCTGGGCCTGCGCCCCTCGCCCGGGCGGGTTCCCCTGCGCACCGACGAGGTCTTCCTGCCGGACCTCACCGTGGCGGGCCCGATGGCCCGCTGCACCGCCGATCTCGGCCTGCTGCTCTCGGTGATGGCGGGTCCCGATCCGCGCCTGCCGCAGGCGATCCAGGAGGATCCCGCGCCCTTTGCGCGCCCGCAGCCCCGCGACCTGCCCGGTCTGCGCGTCGGCTGGCTCGGCGATTGCGGCGGGCATCTCGCGACGGAGCCTGGCGTCCTCGACCTCTGCGAGCAGGGCCTCGCCGTGCTCGAGGCGCGCGGCGCCCGGGTGGAGCCGCTGGCGCTCGGCCTCGATCCGGAGGAGGTCTGGCAGGCGTGGCGGGTGCTGCGGGCTTGGCTCGCGGGCGGGGCGCAGGCGCCCCTCTGGCGCGATCCGCAGACCCGCGCGGCGCTGAAGCCCGAGGCCGCCTGGGAGGTGGAGGAGGGGCTCAAGCTCGATGCCTTCGCCATCCTGGAGGCGAGCGCCATGCGCAGCCGCTGGTACGCGCAGGTGCTCCGCCTGTTCGAGACGGTCGATCTGCTGGCGCTGCCGGCCGCCCAGGTCTTCCCCTTCCCGATCGAGGAGGCGTGGCCGCGCCGCATCGCGGGGCGGGACATGGACACCTATCACCGCTGGATGGAGGTCACGATTCCGGCGACGATGGCGGGCTGCCCGGCGATCAGCCTCCCGGCCGGCCGCAACCAGGGCGGCCTGCCCATGGGCCTCCAGCTCATCGCCCCGCACCGGGGCGAGGCCGCGCTCCTCTCCGTCGCCGCGGCCTACGAGGAGGCGACCGCCTTCGACCGGATGCTGCCGCCGCCGCTCACGGCTCCATGAATGCGCGGCCGAGCGCTTGCCGTGCCGCCTCGGCGGCCCATACTTCGGGCGTAAACCAAGCGCGTCCGACCCAATCGGCCGCAGATCCCGGGAGGAGACGATGAGATCGGGTCTGATCGCGGCGCTCACCGCGGGCGCCACGCTCGCCGCGAGCGTGTCGCTCGCGAGCTTGGCCGCAGCGCAGGAGGCCGGCGACACCAAGGCCAAGGTCGACAACCTGGAGAAGCTGCAGGGCTTCAGGACGACCGGCGTGGCCGAGCCGCCGCCGATCCCCCAGACCGGCCGGCGCGCCGACGCCATCAACCGCACCCTGCAGAAGATCAAGCTGCCCGAGGGCTTCAAGATCAGCCTCTACGCCATCGTGCCCGATGCCCGCGCCATGGCGGTCGGCCCGAATGCCGGCGTGGTCTTCGTGGGCACCCGCAAATCCAAGGTCTACACCGTCACCGACCGGGCGAAGGACCGGGTGGCCGACGAGGTGAAGGTCTTCGCGCCCGCCATCGACTTCAAGATCCCGAACGGCGTGTGCTTCTCGCGCGACGGGGTGCTGACCGTGGTGGAGCAGAACCGGGTGCTGGCCTTCCCGGCCGCCGAGTTCTTCTACGAGGGGCCGGACGTCGCGGCGAGCGTGGTGGTCAAGCAGGGCGAGCTGATCCCGGTCTCGGAGGAGAGCTACAACCACACGGCCCGGGTCTGCCGGATCGGACCCGACGGCAAGCTCTACATCGCGCTCGGCCAGCCCTACAACGTGCCCCCGAAGGAGAAGGCCGAGCTCTACGCCAGGACCGGCATCGGCGGCATCATCCGCATGGACGCCGACGGCAAGAACCGCGAGGTGTTCGCCACCGGCATCCGCAATTCCGTCGGCATGGATTTCGCGCCCGACAAGACGCTGTGGTTCACCGACAACCAAGTGGACGGGATGGGCGACGACCAGCCGCCGGGCGAGCTGAACCAGGCCACGAAGCCGGGCCAGAATTTCGGCTTCCCCTGGTACGGTGGCGGGGCGGTGCGCACCGTCGAGTACAAGAACGACACCGTGCCGCCCGACGTGGTGCCGCCGAAGGCCGAACTGGCGCCGCACGCGGCCGATCTCGGCATGATCGTCTACCGGGGCAAGATGTTTCCCGAGAAGTACCGGGGCGGGGTGTTCACGGCCGAGCACGGCTCGTGGAACCGCACCACGCCGATCGGCGCCCGGGTGATGTTCGTGCCCATCACCAAGGACGGCACCGCCGGCAGACCTGAGCCCTTCGCAGAGGGCTGGCTGACGGAGAGCGGCGAGTATCTCGGGCGGCCGGTCGATGTCGCGACCCTGCCGGACGGCTCGCTCCTCGTCTCGGACGACACGGCGGGTGCGATCTACCGCATCGCCTACGAGAAATAGGTGCGGCCGGGTTCGTCGGCCGGGGAGGCGTCGGGCTCCCCGGCGCAGGCGCGCCTCGCCGCTCCATCGGACCTGGCAGTGGAATCTCAGGCAGGCATCCCCTATGCGCTGAGGGGCGTCGGCGTCGTGCGGGTTGTCTCGGGTGCAAGAGCTGGTCACCGCGTGGTTCGGATTGCTCAGCGCGGTCCGGGTGGAGGGGCTGGCGCTCCTCGGCTTCGCCCTGGCCTTCGCGGTCACCCTGCACGCCCTCCTCAACAAGCGGGAGGTCGGGGCGGCCATCGGCTGGATCGGGCTGGCCTGGCTCTCGCCGCTCGCCGGCAGCGCCCTCTACGCGCTGTTCGGCATCAACCGGGTGATGCGCCGGGCGCGCCGCCTGCCCGTGCTGCCGGTGCGCAAGCCCGGCGTGCCGCAGGCCGATCCCGTCCGGGTGCCCGAGCCCTTCCTGCCCCTCGAACGGGCCGGCGACGAGCTGACCGGGCTGCCGCTCACCGGCGGCAACCGCGTGGCGCTGCTGCGCCACGGCGACGAGGCCTATCCGGCGATGCTGGAGGCGATCGGGACCGCGCAGCACAGCATCGGCCTGTCGAGCTACATCATGCGCGACGATGCGAGCGGGGAGGCCTTCGTGCGGGCGCTCGCCGCCGCCAAGGCCCGGGGCACCGCGATCTGCGTACTCGTCGACGGCATCGGCAGCGGCTATTTCTCCCCGGCGATCTACCGGCGCCTGCGGGCCGAGGGCATCCCGGCGGGCCTGTTCATGCATTCCGCCGTGCCCTGGCGCATGCCCTTCCTGAACCTGCGCACGCACAAGAAGCTGCTCGTGGTGGATGGGCGGATCGGCTTCGTCGGGGGCGTCAATATCGGGGACGAGAACCGGGTGTCGCAGAACCCGCCCGAGCCCGTGCGCGACACGCATTTCCGCCTCGACGGGCCGGTGGTCGGTCAGCTCACCCAGGCCTTCGCCCGCGACTGGGCCTTCGTGATGGGCGAGGATCTCGACGGGCCGGCATGGTTCCCGGCGATTCCGCCGGCGGGCGCCATTCCGGCCCGGGTCGTCACCTCGGGGCCCGATGCCGATATCGAGAAGATCGAATTCGTGGTGCTGGCCGCGCTCGCCACCGCCCGGCGCTCGATCCGGCTCGCCACGCCCTATTTCCTGCCGAGCGAGATCCTGCTCACCTCGCTCGCGCTCGCGGCGATGCGCGGGATCGCGGTCGACGTCGTCATCCCGCAGGCGAGCAACCACCGGCTCGTCGACTGGGCGACCCGCGCGCATGTGGGGCCGCTGCTCAAGTCGGGGGTGCGGATCTGGCTCGACCGGCCGCCCTTCGACCATTCGAAGCTGATGGTCGTCGACGACGTGTGGTGCTTCGTCGGCAGCGCCAACTGGGACACGCGCAGCTTCCGGCTCAATTTCGAGCTGAACGTCGAACTCTACGATCCGGCCTTCGCGGCGCAGCTGGACCGGCTGCTCGCGGCCAAGATGGAGACGCAGCTCACCCGCGAGGCGCTTAAGGCAAGGGGGATGCCGGTGCGCCTGCGCGACGCCGGCGTGCGATTGCTGCTGCCATACCTCTGAGGTCGACGCGGTCGCGCAGATGCGCGATCCCGGGGCGGCTGAGGGGCAGAGATGAGGGCTCCAGATGCACCACGATCGGCCGGTGGTCCGAGGCGCCCCGCGGCAGCACCGCCGTGTGCCGGCAGATCAGGCCGCGCACGAGGCAGCGGTCGAGGCGCAGGGGAACGATCTCCACCATCGCGTGGGTCGGATGACGCGGCCCCACATCCCGGAAGCCCGGCAGCAGGGCCGGCCCGACGAGATTGTAGTCCCCGAGGACGGCGGCGCGCACCGGCAGGTGCTGCTCGATGCGTCGCAGCTGGCGCCGGTTGAGCATCTGCCCGTGCGAGAGGTGGACGTTGGCAACCCCGTAGGTGCCGCAATCGAGCACCTGGCAGACGCGGTCGACCAGGGCGCCGGACGGGATCGGGATCACCCGCGGGGTGCTAAGCCAGGGCGTCGGGCTCCACATCGCCAGCCCGTGGATGCGCCGCGGCAGGGGCGCCCAGGCATAATGCCCGCCCACGCGCTCCTGCAGGTCGGTGATCTCGACCGTCGCCTCCTGCATCAGCAGCAGGTCGGGCTTCTCGTGCTCGATCAGCGCCGCTACGGCCTCCACCGTCGCCCCGCTCCGCCGCAGCAGGTTCCAGCTGATGATCTTGCGGGGCGCACGGTGCACCGGGACCTGGATCGGAGCCCCGCCGGCCGGCAGGAGATGGGGGTGATTCAGCATGGCTCCTTGCAGGCCAGGATTGCGCCACGACGATGGCAGGAGGGGGCGGGAGGCGCGTACGCGACGCAGAGCAGGCCCCAACCATACGCCGATCGGCCGAGGGACGGAACCGGAGGGCCTCACCCGCCCGTCGGCACCAGCCCCGGCAGGGCCCGCACCATCGCCCGGAACTGGTCGCCGCGATCCTCGAAGCTGCGGAACTGATCGTAGGACGCGCAGGCCGGCGAGAGCAGGACCACCGCCTCCGGCTCATGCGCCGCATCCTCGGCCGCCTGCGCCACGGCCGCTTCCAGCGTGCCGCAGCGGCTGACGGGCGCGTGCCCCTCCAGCGTCGCCGCGAAGGCGTCGCTCGCGGCGCCGATCAGGTAGGCGTGGGCGATGCGCGGGAAATAGGGGGCGAGGCTCGCGATGCCGCCCTCCTTCGGCTTGCCGCCGAGGATCCAGTGCACGCGCGGGAAGGCCGCCAGCGCCTTCTCGGTCGAATCGGCGTTGGTCGCCTTCGAGTCGTTGATGAAGAGCACGGAGCCGCGCCGCCCCACCTCCTCCATCCGGTGGGGCAGGCCGGGGAAGCTGCGCAGGGCCTGCGCGAAGGCGTCCGGCGCCACCCCGAGCGCGCGCGCCACCGCATAGGCGATCCCGGCATTCTGCCAGTTGTGCGATCCGCGTAAGGAAGGGATGCCGGTGAGATCCGCGACCGGGGAGGGCGGTTCGGTGCAGCCGTCGATCAGGACGCCGTGGCGGGCGAGGATGCCGGGCCCGGGCGCGGTTTCGCCCACATGCACCCGCGTAAGCGGCCCGGCATGCCGCGCCGCGATCGCCCGGGTGTAGTCGTCGTCGACCCCGATCACCGCGTGGTCGGAACTCGCGATCAGCCGCTCCTTGATGCCCGCGTAGTTGGCCATGTCCCCGTGGCGGTCGAGGTGGTCGGGCGTGATGTTGAGGAGCACGCCGACGCTCGGCTTCAGCGTCGGCGTGAGGTCGATCTGAAAGGACGACATCTCGATCACGTGGACGCGGCCGGGGGCGGGCGGCGCGAGCGACAGGATCGCCGTGCCGATATTGCCGCCCATCTGCACGTCGTGGCCGGTCTCCCGCAGGACATGGGCGATGAGCGCCGTGGTGGTCGACTTGCCGTTGGTGCCCGTGATGGCGACGAAGGGGGCGTCCGGGGCCGTGGTGGCGCGCTCGCGGCAGAACAGCTCGATGTCGCCGATCACCGGCACGCCCGCGCTCGCCGCGCGCTTGACCGTCCAGTGCGGCTCCGGATGGGTGAAGGGCACGCCGGGGGCGAGGAGGAGCGCCGCGAATTCCGCCCAGTCGGCTCCCCGCAGATCGGCGGTAGCGACGCCCTCAGCCTCGGCCGCCGCCATGCGCTCCGGATTGTCGTCGCAGGCGACGACCCGGGCGCCGCCCGCCTGGAGGCTCAGCGCGGTGGCGAGGCCCGAGCCGCCGAGGCCGAACAGAGCGAGGGTGCGGCCGGCGAAGGTGGTGCTGGGCGTCATGGAGCGCGACTCGTCGAAATGGGGCGCGACCCTAGACCATCCCTCCCCGGAGAGGAAACGGCCTGGCTGCCGGCCGGATCATAGGCGTCTGGTTGATCTGTTCCGAGACAAGAGGCGCGGGAACCGCGGGATCCCCTCTCCCGTGCGGGAGAGGGGTAGGCGATCGAAGATCGCGCGTGAGGGCCCAGGTGGTTCAGTAAGAAGACGGAACCGGCCCGCTGCCAGCACTACCGTCTCAGTTTTATTCTGAAGGGTCCGGGACCCTCACCCCCTGCCCCTCTCCCGCTCGGGAGAGGGGTTCCCCGCGCAGACTCGTCTCGGAAGGAATCAACCGGAAACCGGATCAGGCACCGAGGGGCAGCCCGCCGCGCCGCCGGGCGAGGCCCGACGCATGGGCGAGCGTCGCGACGTCCGGCGCTCCCGCCTCGCGCATGGCGGCGAGCGCCACTTCCGCGCAGACGAAGGCATCCTCCCCGGCATCGTGGTGGCGGAAGGCGATGCCGAGCCGCGCGGCCAGGGCCGGAAGCCGGTAGCGCTCCTGACCGGGCCATTGCCGCCGGGCGAGCTGGAGCGTGCACAGCGACGTGTAGTCCGGCTGCGGCAACCCGCAGGCCGCGAGCGCCGCGGCGAGCACGCCGATGTCGAAGCTCGCATTGTGGGCGAGCACCAGCGCGCCCGCGATCTCGGGCAGGAAGGGCGCCATCGCGGCGGCAAAATCCGGCGCATCCGCCACGTCCTCCGGGCGGATGCCGTGGACGCGGACGTTGAAGGGCGAGAAGCGCATCTCGGCCGGGCGGATCAGGCGGGCTTCGCGGCGCACCACGCGCCCGTCCTCGATCCAGGCGAGGCCGACCGCGCAGGCGCTGTCCCGGCGCTCATTCGCCGTTTCGAAATCGATCGCGAGCGTTCGCATCGGGGGCGCTTGGCGGCGAAATCCGCCGCTTTTCAGGCGGCCTCCACCATCGCCAGCCATTCCGCCTCGGAGATGACGCGCACGCCGTGCTTCTCGGCGTCCTTCAGCTTCGAGCCGGCGCCCGGCCCCGCGACGACGAGGTCGGTCTTGGCGGAGACCGAGCCCGAGACCTTCGCACCAAGGCGCTCGGCCGTCGCCTTGGCCTCGCTGCGGGTCATGCGTTCGAGCGAGCCCGTGAACACCACCGTCTGCCCGCTGAACACGGCGGCAGCGGCGGGCGTACCGGCCCGTTCCGTCCGGACCTCGCGCAGCAGGGCCTCCACCGCCTCGACGTTGTGGGCCTCCGAGAAGAACTCGATCAGGGAGGCCGTCGTCACCGCCCCGATCTCGCTGTCATCCGCGAGGTGGCGGTAGGCGTCGCCGGGCTTCTGGCGGAGCGCCCGCTCCACCGCGTTGCGCAGGCCATCCCGATCACCGTAGGCGGCGAGCAGCGCCTCCTTCTGGGCGGAGGTGAGCCGCGTCACCGCGCCATCGGCGAGGAGGTCGGTCTCGCCGGCCTCGGCCGCGGCGAGGAGCCGCTCGCGCGTGGTCGGACCGACCCGCGGCAGGCTCGCAAGCTCGATCCAGTCCGGCCCCGGCCGGCAGGCGGCGGCCGCCCGCACGCCCTCCATCAGGGCGGGCATATCGGGAAAATGCTTGGCCAGCGCCTTGGCGGTCGCCTCGCCGACCTGCTCGATGCCGAGCGCGAAGATGAACCGGTTGAGCGGGATCGTCCGGCGCGCCTCGACGGCGGCGAGGAGGTTGTGGATCGCCTTGTCCTCCTCGTTCGCCTTGGGCTTGGCCTTCTTGGCCTCCGGCGTCTTGCCGGCCGCGAGCGCCCGCTCGGCGGAGAGCGCCTGGCGCCGCGCCACGATGGCCGCCTTCAGGGGCTCGAAATCCAGCCGAAACAGGTCGGCGGGCTGGCGCACGAGCCCGGCCTCGAACAGGGTGGCGATGTAGGTCTCGCCGAACCCCTCGATGTCGAAGGCGTTGCGCGAGACGAAGTGCCTGAGCCGCTCCTGCCCCTGCGCCGGGCAGATCAGGCCGCCGGTGCAGCGGCGCACGGAATCGAGCTTGCCGGTGCGGGGATTGTAGGCGCGCACCGCATGGCTGCCGCAGGCCGGGCAGGTCTCCGGGAAGGCATACGGCACCGCATCGGCCGGGCGGCGCTCCAGCACCACGTCGGCGACCTTCGGGATCACGTCCCCTGCGCGCAGCACCACCACGGTGTCGCCGACCCGCACGTCCGAGCCCTGCCGCAGGTCGACGTCCTCGCGCAGCCGGAACCCGTCCCAGATGTTGATGCCGCTGCGGATCGTGTTCCCGTCCGCGTCGATGCCGCGGATGTAATCCTCGTTGTGGAGCGTCGCGTTGGACACCACGACGCCCCCCACCGTGACCGGCTTGAGGCGCGCGAGCGGGTTGAGCGAGCCCGTGCGCCCGACATTGATCTCGATCGCCTCGATCACCGTGACGGCGCGCTGGGCCGGGAACTTGTGGGCGAGGGCCCAGCGCGGGGCGCGGGCGACGAAGCCGAGCCGGCGCTGCAGCGCGAACTCGTCCACCTTGTAGACGACGCCGTCGATGTCGTAGCCGAGCTCCGCCCGCTCGGTCTCGATGGCGCGGTAATGCGCCAGCATCTCGGCGACGCTGGTGCAGCGCTTCGTGCGCGGATTCACCGGCAGGCCGAACCGCCGGAAGGCCCCGATCAGCCCGCTCTGGGTCTCGGCCGGCCAGGAGGACATCTCGCCTGCCGCATAGGCGAAGAAACGCAGCGGGCGCGAGGCGGTGATGCCCGGATCGAGCTGGCGGAGCGACCCGGCCGCGGCATTGCGCGGATTGGCGAAGAGGGGCCTGCCCGCCTCCTCTTGGCGCGCGTTGATGGCGGCGAAATCCGCATGCGAGAGATAGACCTCGCCGCGCACCTCGCAGATCTCAGGCACGTCGTCTCCGGCGAGTTCGTGCGGGATCTCCCGGATGGTGCGCACGTTGGCGGTGACGTCCTCGCCCACCTCGCCGTCGCCGCGGGTCGCGGCGGTGACGAGGCGCCCGCCCTCGTAGCGCAGCGACAGCGAGAGCCCGTCGATCTTCGGCTCGGCCGTGAAGGCGAGGGGCTCGGAGGCCGGCAGGCCGAGGAAGCGGCGCACGCGCTCGACGAACTCGGTGATCTCCTCCTCCGCGAAGGCGTTGCCGAGCGAGAGCATCGGCACGGCGTGGCGCACCTTGGCGAACTTGTCGGAGGCCTTGGCGCCGACGCTCACGGAGGCCGCGCCGGTGCCGGCAAGCTCGGGGAAGCGCTCCTCGATCGCCTCTAGGCGACGCCGCAGGGCGTCGTATTCGGCGTCCGAGATGATGGGCGCGTCTTCGCCGTGGTAGCGCCGATCGTGCTCGGCGATCTCCGCCGAGAGGGATTCGTGCGCCTCCCGGGCTTGCGCGGCGGTCATTTCCTCCACGGGGCGGGCGCGGGACGTCTGTGCGGGCATGGGCGGATGCGAATCGTGTGAAGCCGGGCGGAACCTAGCGCCGGGACGGTTAACGCCCAGGGCAGTCCGCGGGCCCCGGCCCGGGCGGACCGGATCCGGACCGCGGCGGAGGGAGCCGAAATCCGGGCGCACGGTTTGCCTGCTTCAGATCGCCGCTCTACCTAAGGTCGATCGAAGGCACGAGGCCGAACCCGTGAAGACAACCATCCTGCTCGCCGCCGTCGCCGGCGCGGCCGTCCTGGCCGCCCCCCTTCAGGCCAAGACCCTGGTCTATTGCTCGGAAGGCTCGCCGGAGAATTTCTATCCGGCGATCAACACCACGGGCACGACCTTCGACGCGACCGCCCAGGTCTACAACAATCTGGTCGAGTTCGAACGCGGCGGCACCAAGGTGGTGCCGGGCCTGGCCGAGAGCTGGGAGATCTCGCCGGACGGCACGGCCTACACCTTCCACCTGCGCAAGGGCGTGAAATGGCACAATGCCAACCGCGCCTTCAAGCCGACCCGCGACTTCAACGCCGACGACGTCGTGTTCGCCATCGAGCGGCAGTGGAAGGAGGATCATCCCTTCTACAAGGTCACCAGCTCGAACCACTCCTACTTCAACGACATGGGGCTGGCGAAGCTGCTGAAGTCGGTGGAGAGGCTCGACGATCACACCGTCCGCATCACGCTCAACCGGCCCGAGGCGCCGTTCCTCGCCGACCTCGCCATGTCCTACGCAGGGATCCAGTCGAAGGAATACGCCGATGCCATGCTGAAGGCCGGCACCCCGGAGAAGATCGACCAGGTCCCGATCGGAACCGGGCCGTTCTACCTCGTGCAGTACCAGAAGGACGCGATCATCCGCTACAAGGCCTTCCCCGAATACTGGGGTGGAAAGGCCAAGATCGACGACCTCGTGTTCGCAATCACGCCGGATGCGTCCGTCCGCTGGGCGAAGCTGCAGAAGGGCGAATGCCACCTGATGCCCTATCCGAACCCGGCCGACCTCGATGCCATGCGCAAGGATCCGGCGATTCAGGTGCTGGAGCAGCCGGGCCTCAACATCGGCTATCTCGCCTACAACACGACCAAGAAGCCCTTCGACGACGTGCGCGTGCGCAAGGCCTTCAACATGGCCATCAACAAGAAGGCCATCATCGAGGCGGTCTATCTCTCGACCGGCATCGCGGCGGTGAACCCGATCCCGCCCTCGATATGGTCCTACAACACGGCGGTGAAGGATGATCCCTACGATCCGGAGGCGGCGAGGAAGCTCCTCGCCGAGGCCGGCTTCCCGAACGGGTTCGAGACCGATCTCTGGGCGATGCCGGTGCAGCGCCCCTACAACCCCAATGCAAGGCGTATCGCCGAGCTGATGCAGGCCGATCTCGCCAAGGTCGGCATCAAGGCCGAGATCAAGTCCTACGAGTGGGGCGAGTACCGCAAGCGCATGCAGGCGGGCGAGCACCAGACCGGGATGCTCGGCTGGACCGGCGACAACGGCGATCCGGACAACTTCCTGCACACGCTGCTCGGCTGCGACGCCGCCAAGAACAATGGCGGCAACGTCGCCAAATGGTGCGACAAGACCTTCGACGACGTTGTGGTCAAGGCCAAGATGCTGACCGATCAGGCCGAGCGCACCAAGCTCTACGAACAGGCCCAGGTCGTGTTCAAGGAGCAGGCCCCCTGGTTCACCATCGCGCATGCGGTGCAGCTGAAGCCGATGCGCAAGGAGGTGATCGACTTCAAGCTGTCGCCCTTCAGCCGCCACGTCTTCTACGGCGTGGACATCAAGGGCTAAAGCCGTGAAGGGCGGCGCTGCCCGCGCCGCCCGGCCCGCCGCCCGATGCTGCGCTTCCTCCTCACCCGCCTCAGCCTGATCGTGCCGACCTTCATCGGCATCACGCTGGTCGCCTTCTTCCTGATCCGCCTCGTCCCGGGCGATCCGATCGAGACCATGGCGGGCGAGCGCGGCATCGATCCGGCCCGCCACGAGGCCCTGCGCCACGAGCTCGGCCTCGACCGGCCGATCCTGGTCCAGTACGGGATCTATCTCGGACGCCTGCTCCAGGGCGATCTCGGCAAGTCGATGATCACGCAGGAGACCGTGATCAACGAATTCGCCAGCCTGTTTCCTGCCACGGTCGAGCTCGCGGTCTGCGCCATCCTGTTCGCCGTGCTGCTCGGCCTTCCGGCCGGCATCCTGGCGGCGGTCAGGCGCAACTCCATCTTCGACCACGGGGTGATGGGGCTCTCGCTCGCCGGCTACTCGATGCCGATCTTCTGGTGGGGCCTGCTCCTCATCCTGCTGTTCTCGGTGCAGCTCGACCTCACGCCGGTCTCGGGCCGCATCGCCGTGCAGTATTACGTCGAGCCGGTGACCGGCTTCCTCCTGATCGACAGCCTGCTCTCGGACGACAGGGGCGCCTTCGGCTCGGCGCTCGCCCATCTGGTGCTGCCGGCCATCGTGCTCGGCACGGTGCCGCTGGCGGTGATCGCGCGCATGACCCGCTCGGCCATGCTGGAGGTGCTGGGCGAGGACTACATCCGCACCGCCCGGGCGAAGGGGCTCTCAGGGATGCGCGTCATCGGGCTGCACGCCCTGCGCAACGCCCTCATCCCGGTCGTGACCGTGATCGGCCTGCAGGTCGGCGTGCTGTTCACGGGCGCGATCCTGACCGAGACCATCTTTTCCTGGCCGGGCATCGGCAAGTGGCTGATCGAGGCGATCGGCCGGCGCGACTACCCGGTGCTCCAGGGCGGCATCCTGCTCATCGGCGCCGTGGTGATGACGGTGAACCTCCTCGTCGATCTCGCCTACGGCCTCATCAACCCGCGCATCCGGCACATGCGATGACGCATACGCCCGAACTCCGCCCAACCCTGTCGAGGTGGTCATGACCGCCGAGGTGATGGAGACCCCTTCCGCCGCCGCCCCAAGCGCGACGCCGCCGCACCCGCTGAAGGAATTCTGGTCCTATTTCCGGGCCAATACGGGCGCGGTGATCGGGCTTGCGGTGATCGTGCTGGTGCTCGCCCTGGCGGCGCTCGCGGACGTGGTGGCGCCGCACTCGCCCACCCTCACCAACGAGGCGATGTTCCTGAAGCCGCCGTTCTGGCAGCAGGGGGGCTCGCTCGCCTATCCGCTCGGCACCGACGCGATCGGGCGGGACATCCTCTCGCGGCTGATCCACGGGGCGCGGCTCTCGCTCACCATCGGCATCGCGGTGGTCGCGCTCTCGATCCTGGTCGGCACCGCGCTCGGGCTCGCGGCGGGCTATTTCCGCGGGATCGTCGACATCGCGATCATGCGGGTGATGGATATCATCCTCACCCTGCCGAGCCTGCTGCTCGCCATCGTCATCGTGGCGATCCTCGGGCCCGGGCTGATGAACGCCATGCTGGCGGTCGCCGTGGTGGTCCTGCCCCATTACGTGCGCATCGCCCGCGCGGCGGTGCTGGCCGAGGCGTCGCGGGACTACGTGACCGCCGCGAAGGTCAGCGGGGCGGGGACGCTGCGGCTGATGTTCAAGGAGATCCTGCCGAACTGCATGGCGCCGCTGATCGTCCAGGCGTCGCTCGGCATCTCGACGGCGATCCTCGACGCAGCGGCCCTCGGCTTCCTCGGCCTCGGCGCCCAGCCGCCCGCCCCCGAATGGGGCACGATGCTGGCCGATGCCCGCGAATTCGTGCTGCGGGCGTGGTGGGTCGTCACCTTTCCCGGGCTCATGATCCTTATCACCGTGCTGGCCTTCAACCTCCTGGGCGACGGCCTGCGCGACGCCTTCGACCCCAAGCTGAAGCGGTAGCCCCGTGCCCCTCCTCGAGATCGAGAATCTCTCCGTCGAGTTCCCGAGCGCGGGCGGCGTGATGCGCGCCGTCGACGGGGTCTCGCTCAGCCTCGAAGCGGGCGAGGTGCTCGGCGTCGTCGGCGAATCGGGCTCCGGCAAGAGCGTCACCATGCTGGCGCTGATGGGGCTCGTCGCCTATCCGGGCCGGGTGCGCGCCGACCGCCTGCGCTTCGAGGGCCGCGATCTCCTCACGCTGTCGGCCCGCGAGCGCCGTCGCCTCACCGGCAAGGACGTCGCGATGATCTTCCAGGAGCCGACGACGAGCCTCAATCCCTGCTTCACGGTCGGCTTCCAGCTCGCCGAGACCCTGCGGCTGCACGAGGGGATGGGCCGGCGGGCGGCCCGCGACCGGGCGGTGGAGCTGCTCGCGCAGGTGGGCATTCCGGCGCCCGAGAGCCGCCTCGGCGCCTATCCGCACCAGCTCTCGGGCGGCATGAACCAGCGGGTGATGATCGCCATGGCGATCGCCTGCAACCCGAAGCTGCTGATCGCCGACGAGCCGACGACGGCGCTCGACGTCACCATCCAGGCCCAGATCCTCGACCTGCTGCTCACCCTGCAGCGGGAGCGCGGCATGGCCCTCGTGCTCATCACCCACAATATGGGCGTGGTGGCCGAGACGGCGCAGCGCGTGATCGTGATGTATGCGGGCCAGGTGATGGAGGAGCAGAAAGCCGCCGCGCTGTTCGCGGCGCCCCAGCACCCCTACACGGCGGCGCTCCTCGCGGCCCTGCCGGAGCGCAGCGAGGGCGGGCGGCTCGCCACGATTCCCGGCGTGGTGCCGGGGCTCTTCGATCGGCCTTCCGGCTGCCTGTTCAGCCCGCGCTGCACCGACGCGACCGAGCATTCGCGCCGGGTGCGCCCGGAGCTGCGCGCCTGCGGCGAGGGCAGGGTGCGCTGCCACTATCCGCTCGGCGACCCGCAGCGCACGGCGCGCATCGCAGAGGACGGGCGGGTCGGCGCCACCGAGGCGGTGACGTCGTGAGCGCGCCGGTCGTCGAGGCGAAGGATCTCCGTCAGGTCTACGAGATCCGCCGCGGGTTTTTTCGGGCACCGGCCCGGCTCCAGGCCGTGGGCGGCGTCTCCTTCGCGGTGCAGCCCGGGCGGACGCTCGCCGTCGTCGGCGAATCCGGCTGCGGCAAGTCCACCCTGGCCCGCATGGTGACGCTGATCGAGCCGCCGACCGCCGGCTCCCTCACTCTCGACGGGATCGACGCCGTCGATCCGCCGCGTGCCGATTGGCGGCGGCTGCGGCGCATGGTGCAGCTCGTGTTCCAGAACCCTTATGGCTCCCTCAACCCGCGCCGGAAGGTCGGCGCCATCCTGGAGGAGCCGCTCGCCATCAACACCGACCTGGCGCGGCCCGAGCGCACCGCGCGGGCCCGCGCCATGCTCGCCAAGGTCGGCCTGCGGCCCGAGCATTACGACCGCTACCCGCACATGTTCTCCGGCGGCCAGCGCCAGCGCATCGCCATCGCCCGCGCGCTGATGCTGAGCCCGAAGCTCGTGGTGGCGGACGAGCCGGTCTCGGCCCTCGACGTGTCGATCCAGGCGCAGGTGCTCAACCTGCTGGCCGATCTGCAGCAGGAGCTCGGCCTCGCCTACCTGTTCATCTCGCACGATCTCGGCGTCGTCCGGCACATCGCCCACGACGTGCTGGTGATGTATCTCGGCCTCGTCATGGAGCAGGGCGAGAAGGGGCGGATCTACGCCGCCCCGCTCCACCCCTATACCCAGGCGCTTCTCGGGGCGACGCCCGGCCTCACGGGGGCGAAGCGCAAGCGGATGGTACTCGGTGGCGACCTGCCCTCGCCCCTCTCGCCGCCGAAGGGCTGCGTCTTCTCGACCCGCTGCCCCTATGCGACCGATCTCTGCCGCGCCGAGCGTCCTGCGCTGCGCCCGCTCGACGGCCGGCTCGTCGCCTGCCACTACGCCGAGACCTTCCTGGCCGAAGCGCCCGCCGCGGCCTGATTCCGCGCTGTCGCTTCTGCGAGTGCATTCCAAGAGACTTCATACGGCGTCCGGCCGAGACGAGTGCGCGCAAGAAACCCCTCTCCCGTGCGGGAGAGGGGCAGGGGTGAGGGTCCCGGACCCTTCAGAATAAAGCCGAGACGGTGGTGCTGGCAGCGGCCCGGTTCAGTCGTCTTGCTGAACCACCTGGGCCCTCACGTGGGATCTTCGATCCCCATACCCCTCTCCCGCACGGGAGAGGGGATCCCGCGCCCTCTTGTCTCCGAACAGATCAGCCGGACACCGTATCATGCCATCTCCGGAGGCTCGCTGCGCCAGCTTCGTGCGCCGTCGAAGAAGGCCCGGACCAGCGGCTGGTTGCGCCGCTCGGCGAGCGTGATGGCATATTCGTCGATGCCGATCCGGGCATCGACGATCGGCACGAAGGCGAGGCGGGAATCGTGGCCGAATTCCCGGTCGGCGACCACCCCGCAGCCGAGCCCGCCGGCGACCGCCTCGCGGATGCCGTCGCGCGTCGAGATTTCCAGGACCGGGCCGGTCTCGACGCCGTGCTCGGCGAGATTGGCCTCCAGCACCGCCCGGGTGCGCGAGCCGCGCTCGCGCAGGACGAGAGCGAGGCCGGCGAGATCGCGCATCGCGATGCGCCGCCCGGCGAGCGGATGGCTGCGCGACACGCACAGGCCGATCTTCATCGACATCAGATAGACGCCGTGGAGCTGATCGGTGTCCGGCCGGGTCGCCGTCACCCCGACATCGGCCCGGAAGTTCTGCACCTGTTCGACAACGCGGTCGGAATTGTCGATCACGAGCGAGAAGGTGAGCTGCGGCCGGCTCCGCTTCAGCGCCTGGAGAATGGCGAGCGGCACGATCGGCCCGTCGCCGGCGACGCGCAGATGGCCGGCCTCGCCGTCGCGCGGGGCGCGGCGCAGGAAGCGCTGGGCTTCCGCCTCGGCCTCGAACAGGCGGGTGGTGATCGCGAACAGCTCCCGGCCGTTCTCGCTGAGCACGGCGCCGCGCGGCTTGCGGTCGAAGAGATGGAGACCCGAGGCCGCTTCCAGCTCGCGGACCTGACCGGAGAGCCCTGACTGGCTCACCGAGGCCTGGCGGGCCGCTTGGGTGAAGCCTCCGGCGCTGGCGACGAGGTGGAAGGCCCGGAGTTTGCTGATCGACATGCCCTCTCGCCCGCTCCCCGGTGACGGACCGTACCGGCGGCACGGTCAAGTCACGCCGACGCCTGGGCACCCGGCAGGCGCAAACCCTGCGGGCCGGGGGCATGCGGCCCCGATTCGTCGAGGCTCGCCGGCTGCCGTAGTGCCGCTACGAGCTTGTCGAACCTCCCTCGGCCTTGGACCGAATGCCGTCCGGCAGAGCGCGCCCGATTCTCATCCGATGCTCTAGGGCGCGGAGCGTAACACCTTGATGACATCGGCGCCCGCCCCGGAAACATCCTGCGGGGCGATGTGCACCATCGAAAATCGTTATGGCTGAGGAGCCGAGTTCTCGGCGAACTGTCACAGAGACGAAGAGCGCCGTTGCTAGCGGTCGCCGCAACCGAGGCCGCCCGGCCTCCATCGGCCAGCGGATGCGAAGAGGCGCGATCATGTCCACGACCACCCCGGCGAATGCAGTCGAAGCATCGACCGACTGGATGCTCGGCATCGTCAAGGCTGCGCCGAACCAGACCCTGCGGGTCGCTCCCGGCGGCACGGGCACGGCGAGCGCCTATACGCTGGTCTACGACGTCTATGTTCCCGCGGCGAATGCGGGCGGCTGGCTGCCCTTCCTGCAGACGGACTCGGCCAACAGCAACGACGGCGACCTCTTCGGCAAGATCGAGGCCGGCAGCTACGGCATCGGCATCGGCGGCGACTACAAGGGTTCGGCCAAGCTCGATGCCTGGAACCGCATCGCCTTCACGGTCGAGACCCAGAATGGCGAGGTGGCGATCGGCAAGTACATCAACGGCGAGTTGGTCGGCAGCCAGACCTCGACCAGCACCGATCGCTACGCCATCGACAGGAGCAAGGGCTTCCTGATCTTCTCCGACGAGGACGGCGAGACCTCCGCGGGCTACCTCGGCAGCTTCCTGTTTGCCGACCGGGCGCTGAGCACCGATGAGGTCAAGGCGCTCGGCGGAGCGTCGAAGGAGGGCGTGTCGAAGGCGGCCATTGCGGGCGCCAGCCAGTTCGATTTCACCGACGGCACGCTCAACGCCACCTTCGGCACGGCGACCCTGCAGGCGACCGGGCTCACACCGACATTCGGCACCCCGGCAACGCTCGGCATTCCGGCCATGCCGGACGCGAGCGAGGTGCTGACGCCCGGCCGGGCCAACGACTTCCTGGTGATCGCCCATCGCGGCGCGCAGGCCTACCGCCCCGAACATACGCTCGAAGCCTACAAGCTCGCGATCGACATGGGCGCGGATTTCATCGAGCCCGATCTGGTCTCGACCAAGGATGGCGTGCTGGTCGCCCGCCACGATCCCTGGCTCGCCTCCGTGAAGCTCGATGCGGCCGGCACTATCGCGCGTGACGCGAATGGCAAGCCGATCGTCACGAGCCAGACGACCAATGTCGCCGACATCGCGAAATTCGCCGACAAGCTGACGGTCAAGGACTATGCCGGCGGCAAGGTCGCGGGCTGGTTCGTCAGCGACTTCACGCTCGCCGAGATCAAGGAACTGCGCGCGCGCGAGGACCAGCCCCAGCTCCGCCCGGGCTCGGCGAGCTATGACAATCAGTTCCAGATCCCGACGCTGGCCGAGATCATCGCCCTCGTGAAGCAGACCGAGGCCGATACGGGGCTGACGATCGGCATCTATCCCGAGACCAAGGACCCGACGTTCCACAAGATTCAAGGTCTCGATACCAGCAAGATGCTGATCGACGCATTGAAGGAGGCAGGTTTTATCGATCCGAGCCGTGTTTTCATCCAGTCCTTCGAATTCGCCAATCTGATCGAGCTCAAGACGAAAATCATGCCGGCCGCCGGCGTGAATCTCCCGCTCGTGCAATTGGTTTATTTCCAAGCCCCCTATGTTCCTGACGATGTCGCCTACAATTTCTCCGGCGCGCCCGGTGCCGATCCTTCGGTCTATAATGTGCTGGGTCTCAACCTCTCGGCGACGTCCACCTATGAGGCTTTCACGACCCCGCAAGCTCTGAAGACGATCGCCAACCTCTATGCATCGGGCCTCGGCCCCGACATGCCCTTCGTCATCGACGCTGCAACCGGTGCGCCCAAGCAGCTTCTCCTCGATGTCCATGCGGCCGGTCTGAAGGTGCATCCCTACACGCACCGCGACGATGCCTTCGGCGCCAATTCGAAGAGCTTCATCGACGCCCTGACGAAGGCCGGCGTGGACGGCGTCTTCACGGACAATACGGATACGGTGGTCAACGCGGTCCTCGCCGCGCAGCCGGTTCAGGACGCGGCCGGCACCTTCACGGGCGTGCCCTCGCTTGGCGGCGATCCCGGCGTGCTCCATGTCCCGGCCCCGGCGAAGAAGACCGACGGCTTCGTGTTCGATCCGGCCATCGACGGCACGGCCACGACCTACACCATGATCTTCGACGTGCTGGTCAAGACGGGTGATTTCGCGGGCGACTGGAACGCGCTGTTCCAGACCAACCTGACCAATGGCGACGACGCCAAGTTCTTCATGAAGAAGGACGGTGCGACCTTCGGCATCGGCAAGGGCGATTATCACGGCAGCGCCACCCTCGACACATGGCACCGCATCGCCGTGACGCTGACCGCCAATGGCGACGGCACCTCGACCATGCGCAAATACATCGACGGGGTCGAGGTCGGCAGCTCAGCCTATGCGACGGCGGATTACACCATCGACGACAAGGGCGTGCTCCTGTTTGCCGATAACGACGGCGAGGGCGTGCCCTCGCACCTCAACAGCTTCTACTTCACCGACCGGGCGATGACCGGCGACGAGATCAAGGCGCTCGGCGGGTCGAAGGTCGGCGGCGTGCTCGCGGCCGCGCCCGCGCAGGGCCGTGCCACCCAGTTCGACTTCGCCAACGGAACCCTGGCGGCCAGTTTCGGCAGCGGGACGATGGCGGCAGCCGCCACCGTGGTGCCGCCGGAGCCGGCCGCCGACAAGCAGGCCGTCGTCTTCGGCACGCCGGAATCGCTCGGCCTGCCGGCGCTTCCCGGCGGGCAGGACGGCGTCATCAGCGCGCCGAGCTTCGATCCCGACCACGGGCTCGAATTGAAGCCGGGCTTCGCCCCGAAGAACGGCAGCGCCACCTTCGACACCTACACAATCGTCTATGATCTCTATCTGCCGAAGCAGACCGGCCTCGGCTCGATCTTCCAGAGCGATCTCAGCAGCCGCAGCGACGGCGATCTCTGGCTCGGCTTCAGGGACGACCAAGCCGTCCTCGGCACCGACAGCCAGGATGAGGGCAGGATCACCCTCGATGCCTGGCATCGCCTGGCCTTCTCTATCGAGCGGATCAGCAGCGACTCCTTCACCCTGAAGAAATATGTCGATGGCGTAAAAATCGGCCAGCAGACCGTCAAGAACGACTTCGTCATCGGCGACAAGGGCTTCCTGCTGTTTGCCGATGACAGCAACGAAACGCCGAAATTCTCACTGTCCTCCGTCGCCTTCATGGAGAAGACCCTGAGCGAGAGCGAGGTCGCGGCTCTCGGCGGCGCGAGTGCCGGCGGTCCGTTCACCGCGCCCATCGCCGGGGTGAACGGCGTCCAGTTCGACTTCAGCAAGGGCGAATTCAGCCCGAGCTTCGGCAGCGGCACCCTGACCGCGCGCGCGCCCGGCGTGGTGGAGCCGCCGCCGCCCGCCAGCGTGCGGGTGGGCGCCCCCATCAAGGACATGCTGGTCACGCCCACGGCCGCGAACACGGTCATCGACCTCGCCGGCGTCTTCGCCGGCAACAATCTCACCTACAAGGTCGAGACCGCCGAAGGCCGGGTGGTCAACGCTTCGGTCGCGGACGGCAAGCTGACGCTCGACTTCGGCGGCCTCGGCCATTCGGATGTGCGGGTGACGGCGACGGATGCCGCCGGCAATACCGCCGCCGATGCCTTCCGCGTTCGTGTCGCCGGTCCGAACGCCTATACGATCGCGGTGCTGCCCGACACGCAGGACTATACCGACCAGAACACCGCCAACGGCCCGCCCGAAACCTTCTACCGCATGACGGAATGGCTGGCCGCCCATAAGGATGCGCGCAAGATCCAGTTCGTCGCGCATGTCGGTGACGTCACGCAGAACAATCTGCCGACCGAATGGGTCGTCGCCGAAAAGGCCATGCGCACGCTCGACGGCAAGATCCCCTATTCGCTGCTGCCGGGTAATCACGACCAGGCGAATGGCGGCACGGCGGCCAATCACTCATCGGTCAATCTCGACACGCTGTTCTCGCCGGAGAAGCAGGCGGCGACCAACCCCAATACCTTCCGCGGTGTCTACGACCAGGAGCCGACCTCCAGCCGCAACAATTACCACACCTTCACCGCGCCGGACGGCACCAAGTGGCTGATCCTGTCGATGGAGTTCGGCCCGCGCGATGACGTGATCCGCTGGGCGAGCGAGGTGCTCGACAAGCATCTCGACCACCGGGTCATGATCATCTCGCATTCGCTGACCGACTTCGCCAGCCGCCACGACGCCGCCGGCCTCGGCCTCTATGATGAAGGCACCGGCGCCGATTACGGACTGCGCAACGATCCGCAGAGCGTCAATGACGGCGAGACCGTCTATCGCCTGCTCTCGGCCAAATATCCGAACATCAGCTTCACCTTCTCCGGCCATATCTTCGGCGACGGGGCGGAGACCAATGTCAGCTACTCGCAGCACGGCAATCCCGTGTACGAGATGCTGGTCAATTATCAGAACGGCATTTCCCGTGAGATCACCGGCAACGGCAACGAAGCCCTCGGCAATCGCGGCGGCAACGGCGCCATCCGGCTGGTGACGATCGATCCCGACAACAGGACGCTCTCGACGGAAACCTACTTCACCGAATTCGACGATTATCTCGACGGCTATCGCGTCAAGCCCGAGCTCGACCGCAACGGGCTGACGGGCTCCTACCGCGGTCACCAGGAGGAGTTCGGCAACGTCGAGCTCGGGGCGCCGGAGCTGCGCGCCGTCGCCAAGGCCGGGGATGACCTCTACCTGTCCGCCCCGGCCGGCGCGGACAGGCTGGCGGTGACGCTCAACGCCTCGCGCACGCTCGATCCGGCGCACGACATCGCTTCCTATGTCTGGCGCAATGCCGATGGCGATGTCATCGCCAGGGGCGCCAAGCCGACGGTCGATCTCGCCGTCGGCCGGCATCCGCTGACGCTCGAAGTGACGGACGCCAAGGGTCACGTCACGACCGATCAGAAGCTGGTGGTCGTCAAGGGCGATGCCACGCTGCTGGTCGAGAACTTCAACGACGGCAATGCCTACGGCTGGGTGAAGCCCCCCGTCCCCGTCAAGACGCTCTCCACCGGCACGCCGGCCGAGTTCGGCCTGCCGGCGCTCCCGGGCGGCGAGAAGAAGGTGGCGTTCGTCCCGGCGCTGCCCTCGAACGAAGGGCTGCGCGTCACGCCCAATCTCGGCGCGCCCGCGGGCACGCGCATCGCCTCCTATTCGGTCATCTTCGACATCCTCGTCCCGCCCGGCCAGGGTGACTGGACGAGCCTGATGCAGACCGACGTCGCCAACAAGAGCGACGGCGATCTGTTCATCCGCAGCAATGGCAACGGCACCGGCGGCATCGGCATCAGCAGCAATTATACTGGCAGCCTGCAATACGGCGCCTGGCAGCGCGTCGCCTTCACCTTCAAGGAGGAGGCCGACGGGACGGTCACCCTGAACAAGTTCATCGAGGGCGTGAAGGTCGGCTCGCAGAGCGTGTCCGGCGACCGCTTCAAGCTCGACGTGAGCCAGGGGGCGCTGTTCTTCTCGGACGAGGACGGCGAAGTCTCGAAGCTCTATGTCTCGAGCCTGCTCATCACCGACAAGGTCTACACGGAGGCCGAGATCGCGGCCCTCGGCGGAGCCAAGGCCGGCGGCATCGTGGCGTCAGCGCCGACGCCGCTCTCCGTGCAGTTCGACTTCAACGATGCCGGCCTCAGGCCGAGTTTCGGCCCGGCCGAGATGAGCTTCGGCTCGCTGGACAATACTGGCAGCAGCGGCAATTTCGTGGTCAAGGGCTCGGTCTTCGCGCGCCCGACGGCTGCAGAGGGGCAGGCCGCGCCGGAGGCCAGGCTCTACGACCAGTCCGACGCCAAGGGCAATCTGCTGCTCTGGGGCGACGCCACGGCCAAGTCCTGGTCCGACTATGCCTTCGAGGCGACGCTGCAATCGACCGACAATGACGCCATCGGTCTTGTGTTCTCCTATCAGGACGCCCAGAACCATTACCGCCTGACCTTCAACGGCAAGACCAACCGGCGCGAACTCGTCAAGGTCAAGGACGGCGTCGAGACCGTGCTCGCCTCCGCGGCCAAGGGCCAGCCCTTCCAGACCGACATGGCGGTGAAGGTCGCGGTTCTCGACGGCAAGATCAGCGCCTTCCTCAATGGAAGCTCGATCTTCGACGGCGTCGTCAAGGATGCCACCGATCCGCTTAAAGGGGGTACGGTCGGCCTCTATTCGAGCGAGCAGCGCTCCTCGATGTTCGATGATCTCGTCGTCACCAAGGTCAAGGCGCTGGCGCATGCCGGTGCGGATCAGCGGGCGATCGATTTCGACGGTGACGGTCTGGCTTCCGTCCGGCTCGATGCCGGTGCCTCGCTCGGCCTTGCTGACATCGTCAGCTATCGCTGGACCGATGCGAATGGTGATGAGGTCGCCACCGGCATTGAGCCGGAGGTGAAGCTCGGCCTCGGCTCCAACGCGCTCACGCTGACGGTGACCGACGCCAACGGCGCCACGGCCACCGACCGCGTCGATATCGATGTGATGGCCAAGAGCCAAGTGCTGCTCAACGAGAGCTTCGGCTCCGCCGAGGCGCTCGCCAAGTGGCGGATCCTTGACGAGGGCGAGTCCGGAGGCGTCGGGCCCGATGGCAAGTCCTCGCAATGGGAACTCCGCGACGGCCGGCTCGTGCAGCTCTCCGACCTGCAGAGCCGCCAACTCGAATGGCAGGGCGGGGCGACTGCTCCCAACCTGTGGACGCGCGGCTGGAGCCCCCTCGGCGATGGCGTGAACGTCCTGCGCCGCGGCACGCAGGCGATCTACGACGATCCGGCGGCGAAGGAGTGGACGGATTATTCCGTCGAGGCGACGATCAAGACGCTGGACAACGATGCGCTCGGCTTCCTCATCCACTATGTGGACGCCAAGAACTACTACAAGGTCGAGCTCGACGCGGAAGGCAATTACGATCGCAAGGCGGGCAACGGCGCGGGCAGCCTGTTCCAGATCACCCGGGTGCGCGACGGTGTCGAGGAGGTTCTCTATCAGGTTCCGGCCAAATATGAGCCGGGCACCGAGATGCGGCTGCGTGTCGACGTCATCGGCGGCAAGATCTCCGCATTCCTCGATGGCGAGGCCATCTTCGCCTATCCGATCGAGGACCACGCCCATCCGAAGGGCACTGTCGCCCTCTATTCCTGGGGTAGCGAGGGCGTCAGCTTCGACGACGTCCGCGTCATCGCGCCGGGTGAGGCAGCGCCCGGCAACCTCCAGCTTTCGGGCGGGGAGGGCGACGATTCGCTCACCGGCAGCGCCGGGAACGACACGATCCGGGGCGGGGCCGGCAACGACACCCTGAAGGGCTTTGCGGGTGCCGACCAGCTCTTCGGGCAGAACGGGAACGACACGGTGTGGGGCGGAGCCGGCAACGACTTCGTCTCGGGCGGCTTCGGGGCCGACAGCGTCTCGGGCGATGCCGGCGACGATCTCGTCTTCAGCGACGACGATGATGATGTCGCGGATGGCGGGGCGGGCAACGACCGCGTCTATGGCGGCACCGGCGCCGACCTCGTCTTCGGCGCGGCCGGTGACGACCAAGTCTATGGCGAGTGGGGCAACGACTTCGTCAGCGGCGGCGAGGGCCACGACTTCGTCTCGGGCGGCTTCGGCAACGACGAGGTGAATGGGGATGCCGGCAACGACCTGCTCTTCGGCGACGACGGCGACGATGCGGTCTCGGGCGGGGAGGGCGATGACCGCGTCTATGGCGGCACCGGCAACGACCTGGTGAGCGGGGAGGCGGGCGCCGACCAGGTGTTCGGCGAGCAGGGTGAGGACGTGCTGCTGGGCGGGGCGGGCTCGGACTACCTATCGGGCGGGGCGGGCGCCGACCAGCTGTTCGGGGGCGAGGGCGCGGACCTGTTGTTCGGCAATGCGGGCGCCGACGCGCTGACGGGGGGCCTTGGGTCCGACGCATTCGCGTTCGGGCGCGGGGACGGTCAGGACGTGATCCGGGACTTCGTGACCGGGGGCGCGGAGCGGGACGTGATCGCGTTCAACAACGGCGCGTTCGGGTCGTTTGCGGCGGTGCAGGCGGCGCTGCGGCAGGAGGGCTCGGATGCGGTGATCGCCTACGGCACGGGCGACACGATCACGCTGCAGAACGTGCAGGCGACCAGCCTCACCGCCCAGAACTTCACCTTCGCCTGACCTGATGCCAACGGCCCAGGCTGCTGACGCAGCGGGCCGTTGACCTCTCTCGAAGGGTCGATGCCAAGCCTCAGGCTTGGCGACCCTTCGAGACCGAAACCAACGGGCATTGTCAAAGCCCGCCGGCATGAGTTCACCACCGGCTGCCGCCTGACGGATGAGCCCTGACGCGGCCGCAAGGCGCCCCCCGATGGCAGCCCCACCGGCCCTCAAGCTAATGGTTGCTCAACATGAGGAACGGGGCGGCGTCCATGCAGGTCAGGTGCGATTGAGGCGGGCGGCCTAGTGCTCCGGAACCGGAGCCGCTCCCGGTCGGTTGGAGCGGGATGCCGGATCCCCGCTCTCCCCTGCCGCAGGTCATCGCGAAGGCGGAGCCAACGCTCGTCAGCCCGGAGGCCGAGGCCTTCTATGCCGAGGCGATCTCCCGGCTCGTCGCCTCGGGCCTGCCCTTCCTTCTTGCCGGCACCTACGCGGTCAGCGCCTATACGGGGATCACCCGCGAGACGAAGGATCTCGACGTCTTCTGCAAGGCCGGGGATGCGCCGCGCATCCTCGCCCATTTCCAGGACCTCGGCTACACGGTCGCCATCGAGGACGAGCGTTGGCTTGGCAAGGTCTTCGGCGACGGGCATTTCTTCGATGTGATCTACGCCTCGCCGAGCGGCGCGACCCCGGTCACCGAGGCGTGGTTCGCCCATGCCCACCAGATCGAATTGTTCGGCCATACCGTGCGGATCATCGGGCCGACCGAACTCGTCTGGTCGAAGGCCTTCATCCAGATGCGCAACCGCTTCGACGGCGCCGACGTGGCGCACACGATCCTGCGGGCACACGAGGCAATCGATTGGACGCGGCTCCTCGCCTACATGGAGCAGCACTGGGAATTGCTGCTCATGCATCTCCTCGCCTTCCGCTGGATCTACCCGACCGACCGCGAGGTGGTGCCGGCTTGGCTCCTCGACGAGCTGCTCGACCGGCTCGCCCAGCTGCGCAAGCTGCCGCCGCCGCAGATGAAGATCTGCCGCGGACGCATGCTGTCGCGGGTCGATTACGCGATCGACGTCAAGGAATGGGGCTACGCGGATCTCGGTGGCGAGGGCGCGTGGCGGGACGACATCACGGAGAATGCTCAGGACCATGGCTGACCGCACCGGATCGCTCAAGGTCGCCGCCATCGGTGATCTTCACGTCAAGGAAGAGGGGCAGACCTCGTACCGGGACCTGTTCGGCGAGATCTCGCGGGAGGCCGACGTGCTGGTTCTCGCGGGCGACCTGACCGATCTCGGCACGGCGCGGGAAGCGGAGATCCTCGCCGAGGAGCTGCGCGCCTGCGCGATCCCGGTGGTCGGGGTGCTCGGCAATCACGATTACGAATCGGGGACGCCCGAGGAGGTCTGCCGCATCCTGCGCCAGACCGGGATGCGGCTCCTGGAGGGACAGTCGGTCGAGATCGAGGGTGTGGGATTCGTCGGCGTGAAGGGCTTCGTGGGCGGCTTCGGGCGCTTCACGCTCGGCGCCTTCGGCGAGGCCGCCATCAAGGCCCTGGTGGCCGAGAGCCAGCACGAGGCGATGCGGCTCGAGAATGCCATGCGGCATGTGGCGAGCCGCCGGGCCCTCGTGGTGCTGCACTACGCACCGGTCGCCGCGACGGTGCAGGGCGAGCCGCCCGAGATCTTCCCCTTCCTCGGCTCCTCCCGCCTCGCCGAGACGATCGACCGGTTCGAGGTCGGCGCCGTGGTGCACGGCCACGCGCACCGGGGCACCTTCGAAGGCCGCACGCCCGGCGGTGTCCCGGTCTACAACGTGGCGATCCAGATCCCGAAGCCGAACGGCCGACCCTACGCGCTGCTGGAGCTCTGAGCCGGCCGGAGCCCGGATCAACGCGCCCGCGCCGCCGCCCGGGTCGAGGCGAGCAGCATCAGGCCGGCGGCGCCCATGACCGCGCCGACCGTGCTCAGCGTGCGCGCCGAGGGCAGGCCCTTGCGGGCCCGCCAGCCGCCGCTCGTCCGCGGCCGTTCGGGAACCGGTGCGCGGATCGCCCCGTGCGTGATCGGCGCCGGCCGAGCCCGGTCGAGGGCCCGATGGATGGCGATGCCCATCAGGTGCTCGGTCGGCCAGGGGGCGAGCGCATAGGCGGCCTGGGCGAGGCGGGCGGGCCAGCCCACCGCGACCTCATCGTGGGGATGGCGCACGAGATACACGAAGGTCTCGGCCACGTCTTCGGGCGCGTAGACGAGCGGCCCGGTGTCGATGGCGCGCCCGGAGACGTTCGCCCCGTGCTCCAGCCCGGGCGTGTCCACGATCGTGGGGAAGACCGAGCAGACGTGGATGTGCCGGTGGCGGCGCAACTCCTGGCGCAGGCTCGCGGTGAAGCCGCGCAGGCCGAACTTGCTCGCCGTGTAGGCCGCCGCGAAGGGGGTGGGTGCCCAGCCGCCGAGCGAGATGGTGGTGATCAGCGTCCCGTGGCCCTGGCGCAGGAAATAGGGCAGGGCGGCGTAGGCGCCGTAGACGCCGCCGAGCAGGTTGACCTCGATGGTGCGGCGGTGGAGGTCGAGGGGCGCGTCCTGGAACGGGCCGAACACGCCGGTGCCGGCGTTGTTGATCCAGACGTCGAGGCCCCCGAAGGCCTCGTGCGCGGTGCGGGCGAGGTGCTCGACCGCGTCGGGGTCGGTGACGTCCGTCGGCACGGGGATCGCCTTCCCGCCCTGCGCGCGGCACTCCCGCGCCAGATCTTCCAGGGCCTCGCGGCGCCGGGCGGCGAGCGCCACCCGGGCGCCCCGACGCGCGAAGGCCAGGGTGGCCGCGCGGCCGATGCCGCTCGATGCGCCGGTGATCACAACCACGGCATGGCGCAGGTCGGTCATGCGAACCTCCGGGTCGGGGTGTCTGGCAACGCAACCCCGGCCTTGGGGCCGATGTTCCGTCCGCTCGGGTGCCCACAGCACAGGCAGCGATCGCGCGGGCGTCGCTCGCGCGGCAGTACAGCAATGCCCCGTCATGATCTTCATCACGCGCTGATGGCAGCGGCGGTTCAGGGCCAAATGACTTTCAGGCTACCAACCATCTGAATGCACGCCGCAGGAATGCTTGGCTGTCTTCGATGACAGGCGTTCCATGCGCCATCAACACCTTTTCAGAGGGCCATGCGAGAATGCGTTCGAGCGATCCGCGGGCCGCATGGCGATTGGTGAAGGCTGCGCGGAACTTTCGAGGCACCGATGGTTCCGGGCCAAGCATAAGGTCCCATTTCGCAACGATCGAGCGCCAGCCCGAAAACCAGCCGGCGGGAAATTGCTGGATCAGATCGGTGAAGATCACGGTGCCGCTCTTGCGGTGAAAAAACACCGCCTCACTGGTTATCGCGTTGCCTCGCACTACAACGTATTCGATCTCTCCGGACCACTCCGGAACTGACGCGCCGTCCAGCTCGTCGTCAAATGCTATGTCTTTGCGCTTCTCTTGCAGTCCAGGAGCGGCATAGATCCGTGCATCTGGATAAGCATGCTTCCAATCAGCGATGAACAGGTGATGCAGCGAGTTGGGCGCCACCAGATAGCGGACCTTTCCGAGAGCATCGACATCGGCGCGAAGGTCCTCCGTCAATGCAACTGGCGACCATACGAAAAGGTTTTCGCCAGACAGACTTATGACAACCATGCGCGTCGGGTAGTGAAATCCAAGCATGGCCACGACATCAGAACCATTGGCCGTCCATATCGCGTGACCAAATTCTTTCAACATGCTCGATCCTGCTGTCGGAAAACTCTGTTACGGGGTTGAACGTGAGGATTGCTCGCCGATGCCTTCGACAACGATACGGATGAGATGTCTGATGTCCTCCTGGCTGAATGGCCTGCCTGAAAGAGCCGTGAGCATGGCTTGGGCATAGATGCCGAGCAGAACGAGCGACATGAAATTAGGGTCGTCATCCTTGCGAATGACACCCTGCCGTTGGCCAAGAACGAGAAGGTCTCGGACGAGCCGCTGGAAGGAGGGACGATCTGGCGGAGGTTCAAGAGATGGCCGCTCCGTGGGGGCAAGGGCAAGTCTCGCAATGGAAGGATTAGCCAAGCACCAGCTCGCGCTGTCGAGAAAGACTTTCTCAAGGAGCACAAGGACGTCTTCATTCACCTCCATGCGCGCACGATAAATCTCATCTCCGGCCTCCACACGGGCGATGAGATGAAGTGCGATTTCCTCTTTCGAGCTGAACAGATTGTAGACCGTCTTGCGGGTCAGACCTGCGCGCGTCGCGATTTCCTCTACCGATGTGTTAGTAAAACCCAGCTCTCGAAACGCTTCGTCAGCAGCGTCGAGGATGAGGCTTCGAGACCGTTCCGTTCGCTTGGGGGATGTCATTTTTACACATTAGTGTAAATTTACTCATATGTAAATAACAAATTGCCCGTGTGGATATATGCAACTTAAAACTGAAACATATCCAAAAACGAACGAGCGTATAAATCGCACTTTCGATCAGTGAGCGCGATGTCCCGAACAGAACGATCCCGCAGGCAAATCCTTGACGCCGCCATCATCGAATGCCCGGCTGTCGCAGGCGCCGCTGAACATTCCCGACATCCACCCCGGTATTGCCGAAACCTATCGGAGCAGGATCGAGCGACTGACCGCCGCGCTCGCTCATCCCGACGACGCGCCGGAGATGGCCGAGGCCATCCGTGAGGTGATCGAGCGCATCGTCATCACCCCTGGCCCGACGCGTCACGACCTCAGCATCACCCTGCAAGGCGAGCTTGGCACCATCCTTGGTTGGATCGAGCGCACTGGCAAACCCGGCTACAGGCCCAAGCCCGACACCCCCTCATCCCGTTTGTCGGTCTCGGTCAAAACAGGGGGATCGATCCCGGACATGTCGAAATATTCCGCGTTGAGCCAGGCGATGCCGCCGAGCTCCGCGAGCAGGCCGTCGAGATGCGCGCCCATGGCGGCGCAGGCCGCGGCGGGGTCGCGTGCCCGGATGGCGTCGAGCACCGCCCGGTGCTCGATGAGGATGCGCGCGAACCGTCCCGGCTGCGGCAGGGTGAGGCGCCGGAAGCGGTCGACCTGGATCTTCACCTGCCGGGTCAGCCGCCACAGGCCCGGATAGCCGGCCGCCCCCGCGACCGCGGCATGGAAATCCTCGTCCCGCTGCCGGAAGGCCTCACGGTCTTGATCCGCCGCGGCCTCGTCCAGGGCGACCATGATGCGGTCGAGAGCGGCGAGATCGGCAGGCTTCGCGTGCTCGGCCGCAAGCCGGGCGCTCGATTCCTCGAGCGCCCGGCGGATCACGATGACCTCCGGCAGGTCGCGATAGGGAATGCGGGCGACGTAGGTTCCGGCTTGGGGGAAGATCTCGACCAGCCCCTCGTCGGCGAGCTTCAGCATCGCCTCGTGGACCGGCGTGCGGCTCACGCCGTAGCGGGCGGCGATCTCCTTCTCGTTGATCGGCTGGCCGGGCAGTCGGGCGAGGGAGGCGATCTCGGTCCGCAGCTCCTGGCAGATCACCGTCGCGGCGGACGGCGCCCGGCCCGGCCGCGGCGTGGACGGGATGCGGTTCGGCGCCTTGCGCATCATCGGCGTGGGGATGTCCGCCATCAATGTCGTCCCTCAGCCCGCCGGCGCTCGGGCGCCGGTCTCGGAGGGTCTCACTGAGCCGCACCGTAGACTGAGATATCAGATCGGCAAGAGGGTGCGCTCGGGAAGGGGTGCGGTCAGGTCTTCAGCCGGTAGCCGGTCCGGAACATCCAGGTGACGAGGGCGAGGCAGATCGCCAGGAAGGCGAGCGCCATCACGAGGCTCACCCCCACGCTGACATCGCCATGCCCGTAGAAGCTCCAGCGGAAGCCGCTGATCAGGTAGACGACCGGGTTGACGAGGCTGAGCCCCCGCCAGAAGGGCGGCAGCATGTCGATGGAGTAGAAGCTCCCGCCCAAGAAGGTCAGCGGCGTGACGATGAGGAGCGGCACGAGCTGGAGCTTCTCGAACCCGTCCGCCCACAGGCCGATGACGAAGCCGAACAGGCTGAAGGTCACCGCGGTGAGCACCAGGAACAGCACCATCCAGACCGGGTGCTCGATGCGGATCTGCACGAAGAGCGACGCCGTCGCCAGGATGATGAGCCCGAGCAGGATCGACTTCGAGGCGGCTGCCCCGACATAGCCGGCGACGATCTCGATGGGCGAGATCGGGGCGGAGAGGATCTCGTAGATCGTGCCGGAGAAGCGCGGGAAGTAGATGCCGAAGGAGGCGTTCGCGATGCTCTGCGTGAGGAGCGAGAGCATGATCAGCCCCGGCACGATGAAGGCGCCGTAGGGCACCCCCTCGATGACCGTCAGGCGCGAGCCGATCGCCGCGCCGAAGACCACGAAGTAGAGCGAGGTCGAGATCACGGGCGCCACGATGCTCTGCAGCAGTGTGCGCCAGGTGCGCGCCATCTCGAAGCGATAGATGGCGCGGATCGCGGGCCAGTTCATGCGGGATCCTTGACGAGGCCGACGAAGATGTCCTCGAGCGAGCTCTGCCGGGTGTGAAGGTCGCGGAAGCGGATGCCGGCCGCGCGCAGGTCCGTGAGCAGGGCCGTGATGCCGGTGCGCTCGCCCTGGCTGTCGTAGGTGTAGGTGAGTTCGGTGCCGTCCTCCGAGAGGTCGAGGCGGTGGGCCGAGAGCGTGTCCGGCACCGCGACGAGGCGGGTCTGAAGCTGGAGGGTGAGCTGCTTGGTGCCGAGCTTGCGCATCAGCTCGGTCTTGTCCTCGACCAGGATGATCTCGCCGCGGCGAATCACGCCCACCCGGTCGGCCATCTCCTCGGCCTCCTCGATGTAGTGGGTGGTGAGGATCACGGTGACGCCCTGGTCGCGCAGCCGCCGCACGAGGCGCCACATGTCCTGGCGGAGCGCGACGTCGACGCCCGCCGTCGGCTCGTCGAGGAAGAGCACCTGCGGCTCGTGCGACAGCGCCTTGGCGATCAGCACCCGCCGCTTCATGCCGCCCGAGAGGGTCATGATCCGGCTGTCGCGCTTCTCCCACAGCGAGAGATCCTTCAGCACCCGCTCGATATGGGCCGGGTCCGGCCTCAGGCCGAACAGGCCGCGGCTGAAGCTCACCGTCGCCCAGACGGTCTCGAAGGCATCGGTGGTGAGTTCCTGCGGCACAAGGCCGATGAGGCGGCGCGCCTTGCGGTACTCCGCCCGGATGTCGTGCCCGTCCACCGTGACGCGGCCTTCGGTCGGGCTGACGATGCCGCAGATGATGCCGATGAGCGTCGTCTTGCCCGCCCCGTTCGGGCCGAGCAGGGCGAAGATCTCGCCGCGGCGGATCTCGAGGGAGACGGATTTCAGCGCCTGGAACCCGGAGGCGTAGACCTTCGACAGGTTGGCGACGGCGATGATCGGCGACATCACGCTCCGGCGGGTTGGCGGGGCCGGCGCGCCCTCTAGCACATCGCGGGGCCGGCGAAACGCGCTCACGGGCCGCGCTCGCTCGGAACCACGGCGTGATCGCGCACCGCGCCGTCGCGCAGCACCGTGACGGCGACCGGGCGCCCGATCCGCCCCGCGCCGAGGAGTCGCACGAGGTCGTCGGCGCCCGCGACCGGGGCGCCGTCGAGGGCGAGGATCACGTCGCCGGCCTTGAGGCCGCCACGGGCGGCGGGGCCCTCGGGCACCACCTCGCCGATCCGCACCGCCTGCGGCCCAGCGCCGACCGCGACCGCGATCCGCCGGGGTAGCGGCAGGGTCTGGGCGACGATGCCGAGATGGGCCCGCCGCACTCGCCCGTGCGCGACGAACTCGCCGACGACGAATCGCGCGGTGTTGCTGGAGACCGCGAAGCACAGGCCCTGCGCGCCGCCGATCATCGCCGTGGCGATGCCCACGACCTCGCCCGACGCGGCGACGAGCGGCCCGCCCGAATTGCCGGGATTGAGCGCGGCATCGGTCTGGATGACGTCGTCGATCAGCCGGCCGCTGCGGGCGCGCAGGGTCCGCCCGAGCGCCGAGACGACGCCCGCCGTCACGGTCGATTCGAAGCCGAGCGGGTTGCCGATGGCTACGACGAGGTGGCCGCGGCGCAGGCGCTTGGACTCGCCGAGCCGCGCGGCCGCCGTCCCGGCGGGGAGGTCCGCCCGCAGCAGCGCGAGGTCTGTGTCGGGATCGTCGCCGATGACGGTCGCCTCCGCGCCGGCGCCGTCCGCCAGCGCGAGGCGGACCCGGCGGCCGCCCGCGACCACGTGGCTGTTGGTGAGCACGAGCCCGTCGCCCGCGATGACGACGCCCGAGCCGAGGCCGCGCCCAGGGCTCTCGACCCTGACCACGGCCGGACCGACCGCCTCGACGATGCCGGCGACGGTTCGGGAATAGGCGTCGAGGGGCGCGTCGCGCAGATCGTCGTCCGGGATGGAGGCATCATGCAGCATGGCGGATCTCTGCGAAGCGGGAATCGCCGAACGGGGAGGTCGCGACGCTCCTCAAGGTGAGGCGCGTCGCGGGTGCCGATGGCATCGAGGCGGTTTCATGCCGGGAGACCTCACAGGTGGATCACACCGCGCCGGGCCGCATGGGCGACGGCATCGGTGCGGCCGGTCGCGTCGAGCTTGTCGAGGAGCGAGCCGACATGGAATTTCGCCGTGTGGACCGAGATGCCGAGGCGCCGGGCGATCGCCTTGTTCGAGGCACCCTCGGCGAGCAGGCTCAGCACTTCGATCTCGCGGGGCGTCAGGCCGACATCGGGGCCGGCATCGGGCGTCGCCGCGCTGCCGGGAGGCAGGGTCAGGACCGCGTCCGCGGCCTCGCCCGGGCGCGCGAGGCGCAGGCCCGGCACATCCGCGAGCAACGCCACCAGCCGGTCCGCGAGGCCCGGCTCCGCCACCTCGAGGGCGATGACGATGGGATCGCTCACGGCCTCTCGCCGATGGTCAGGGCCACCTCCAGCGGGGCGCCGCCGCGGCTGATAGCGAGCGTCACCGTGCTGCCTGGGCTGCCCGGGCCGAGGGCCGCCTGGAGCATCCCGAGGCCCCGGATCGGCTGCCCGTTCCAGGCGGTGATCATGTCACCCTGGCGCAGGCCGGCCTGCGCGCCGGGGCCGCCGGGCTCGACGCTCATCACCATCAGGCCCGTGCTGCCGTCCTCGCGCCGCACCGCCTGGAGGCCGAGGCCGAGATAGCCGAGGGGAATCCGGCCGCTGGATTCGAGATGGGGCGCGACCCGGCCGATCGTGGCGGCCGGGATCACGAGGGCCCGGCGGCGCGGTCCGAACACCACCATGCCGATCGCGCGCCCGGCCGGGTCGAGGGCGAGACCGCCCTCGCCGGAGCGGCGCAGCGCCAGATCGAGTTCGATCCGCGCGTCGATCTCGCCACCGCGCAGGCTGCGCCAGGCCGGGCCCGCGCGCGAGACGAGGCCGAGCGCGACCGTCGGCGCGCCCTCCTCGGCGCCGACCGCGACGGCGAGGCTGCCGGCGGCCACCGGCCCGGGATCGAGGGGAGCCGGCGGCAGGTCGGAGCGCCCGATGCGCAGGAGCGCGATGTCGGTCGAGGGATCGCGGCCCGCGAGCGTCGCCGCCACGGTTGCGCCGTCGGCGGTGTGCACGGTGATCGCGCCCTCCTCGGCCAGCGCCTCGTCGGCGGTGACGATGAGGCCGGACTTCCAGGCGAAGCCGCTCGCGCGGTGCCGGTGGGAGTGGACCGCGACGATGCTCGGCGCTGTGCGGGCGACGAGCCCGGCGAGGTCCTGTGAGAAGGCCAGAAGGGGAGAGGCGGGATCGGGCATCGCGGGGGCTCCTGAGCGGATTCCCGGAATGTGAGGTGTGCGGGCAAGCCTGGCACCTGCCCGGGTGGGGAGGTGCGCGCGCTCGCGCATTCGCAGACCGGATCAGAGATTTTCCGCCCCTTTCCCGGACGACTGGAGCGATAGCGGAAGGAAATCCGGGACCCATATGTGGACGGCCCGTTCTCGCAAGCGGACAATCCCGGTCCGGCTCTGCCGTTGCATCCATATGTTCGGCCTTCGGGTGCGGCTCTGCCGACCGCGGCCCAGGTGGTGGTGCGCGACACGCCGCCCAATCAGCACAGTGACCTCGAACGGCCCTTGGATCCCCCGGAGTGAGGCATGTCACGACAGCCGAGCTGACCAACCATCTCCCGCTTGCAAGCTCATGGGCGCCTCACCGGCCCCCGGTTCCCTCCTGATCGCGCCACCGGCCCGGTCAGGCCCGGGCCGGCTCCGCCCCTCCCATCGGCGGGCCGGCCCGGGCCGGGTCGTAGCTCGCCCCGCTCACCAACAGCCGCCAGGCGATCCGCGCCAGCTTGTTGGCCAGCGCCACCGCCACCAGCCGCCGCGCCTTGCGCGCCACCAGCCGCGTCAGCCAGCCCGCCAGCCCCGCGCTCTCCGGCTTGAGCTGGCGCAGCACCGCCATCGCGCCGGCCACCAGCACGCTGCGCAGTTGCTCGTCGCCCGCCCGCGTGATCCCGCCCAGCCGCGGCTTGCCCGCGGTCGCGTGATCCTTGGGCGTCAGCCCCAGCCAGGCCGCAAAGTCCCGCCCGCTGCGGAACGCCTGGGGGGCCGGCGTCTTCAGCACCAGCAGCGCCGCGCCCACCGGACCGATCCCCGGCACGGCGCTCAGCCGCCGGCAGCTGGCGTTGCCCCGCTGCCACACTTTGAGCTGGCGGTCGGCCTCCTGCACCCGGGCCTCGATCTCCTGGTACTCGGCCCACAGCGCCGCAAACAGCGGGCGGGCCAGAGCCGGCACGCGCGGGTCCTCGGCCAGGCGCGCGACCAGTTCCGCGAGACGGGCCAGCCCCTGAGGCGCCGCCAGCCCGAACTCGGCCGCATACCCGCGCAGGCTGTTGCTGACCTGGGTGCGCCGCTTGAGCCATTGCTCGCGCAGGCCCGTGAGCATCAGCGCCGCCTGCTGCTCGGCGGTCTTGACCGGCACGAAGCGCATCTGCGGCCGGCTGACCGCCTCGCACAGGCCCGCCGCATCGGCCGCGTCGGTCTTGGAGCCGGGCACGTAGGGCTTGACGTGCTGGGGCGCGATCAGGCGCACCGTGTGGCCCAGCCCGGCCAGGGTGCGGGCCCAGTGATGCGAGGCCCCGCAGGCTTCCAGCGCCACCAGGCAGGGCGGCTGCTGGGCGAAGAAGGCCAGCATCTTGCTGCGCGACAGCTTCAGCTTCAGCACCGGCCGCTCGGCCGCATCGACCCCGTGCAGCTGGAAAACAGACTTGGACGTATCCAGCCCAATGCGGATAATCTCGCTCATGGACGGCCTCCTCGGATGAGATCCTGACGACCTCATTCTGGCACACACTGATGCCGTGGGGGGCCGTCCACACCATCAGCACAAGGACGTGCCGCGAAGCGGCTCAATAGTCCAGCACTGGCGCTGACAATGCGGTCGCTGCGCGACGTCTTCTGCTGGGTCCCGGGTCGCATTCCGCTGACGCTGCATGCGCCCGGGACAGGGGGGCTGGCGAGAAGAGATTGGGCAAGGCGATCCTCGATCGCGTCAGCCGACGGGGGCGAGCCGGGGCCGGTCT
This sequence comes from Methylobacterium nodulans ORS 2060, assembly GCF_000022085.1. Classification (NCBI taxonomy): domain Bacteria; kingdom Pseudomonadati; phylum Pseudomonadota; class Alphaproteobacteria; order Hyphomicrobiales; family Methylobacteriaceae; genus Methylobacterium; species Methylobacterium nodulans. The sequence continues at coordinate 528,067 of NC_011894.1, read as the reverse complement.
CCGGCCCGCGCCGCCGCGGGCTCCGCCGAGCCTTGCCGCAGGACGAGCCCGTAGACCTCCTCCAGCCGGTCGCAATGGGCCGACAGCGTCAGGGGCTTCGCCCAGTAGCGCCGGTAGGCTTCGGCGCCGAGGGCCGTGACGGTGGCCGGGTCCCGGAGGCGGGTGAGGCGTTCGGCGAGGGCCGCGGCGTCGCCCGACGGAAACCAGTAGCCCGTCTCGCCATCCGCTACCGCCTCGCGGCCCGCGCAGGCATCGCTGACGACGACCGGCGTGCCGAGCGCCAGCGCCTCATAGACCGTCAGCGGCTGGCCCTCGTACCAGATCGACGGGAAGACCAGGGCGGAGGCGGCCCGCAAGGCGTCCCGCACGCCCGCCGCATCCCGCCAGCCGAGGAGTCGCGCCTCGGGATAAAGCCGGCGCAGGGTCTCGGCCTCCGGCCCGTCGCCGACGAAGACCGGCGCGATGCCGGCAAGCCGCGCCGCCTCCGCCAGCAGTACCACGCCCTTCTCGGTGGAGAGGCGGCCCACATAGGTGATGGGCCCGCTCGCGCCCGCTGGTTTCGGCCCCGCATCCTCGACCGCAATCGGGTTGTCGATGCGGTGGCGGCGCACCCCCGGCGGCAGCAGGGGGCCGGCCACCTCCTCCTGCAGGGCGCTGATCGTCACGACGTCCCGGATGCCCTCCGGCCAGCGCGCCACACGCTCCAGCAGCAGGTGGCGGGCGAGCCGCATCGCCTTGCGGGGATAGCTGCGCATGTCGCAATTCGCCGCCATGCAGGCGCCCGAGAGCGGCCTGCGATGGCAGATTTCGTGCCGGCGGTAGTCGTAGAGCCCGCCATTCGGGCAGACGAGGAAGAACTCGTGCATCGTGTAGAGGGCGGGCAGCCCGGCCCGCCGGATCGCCGCGAAGATCGACGGCGAGAGCGCCTTCGCCCAGGCATGCATGTGGACGAGGGTGTGGCGCGGGTCGCGGCCGGCGAGCAGACCCGCGAGCGCCCGCTCGGCCGGCCCGTTCCACAACATCTGGCCCGCGAAGGCGAGTTTCGAGGTGGCGGTCGTGATGTCGGGCTGGCCGAGGCAGGTGACGCCGATTCCGGCCGCAGCGAGCCGCGGATCCACCGGCCCGACCGCGGCGAGCAGATCCACCCGGTGGCCACGCGCCGCAAGCCCGAGGGCGGATTCGATCGCGACCTTCGCCTGTCCGCCATTGACGTGGCCGTGATCGAGAATGAGGACGACGTCCATGAAAAACCTGCTCCGCCGGAGGACCTGTTTACGGGCCGGCAGTTGAGCCCCGGTAAAGTCGCGCCACACCGCCCGCCGGGCGGGCGCGGGATTTTTCCCATGCACGTCGCCATCCTGACGAATTTCTGCCTGCCGCGCGGCGGGGGCGAGAAGGTCGCGATCGAATCCGCTCGTGGGCTCGCCGAGGCGGGCGTGGCGGTGAGCTTCCTGCATGGCGTGGACGGGCCCGCCGACCCGATGCTCGATCACCCGGGCATCCGGCGCATCGGCCTCGGGCTGACGGATGTGTGGGACGAGCCGGCCTGGCGCGGCGCGCGCGACGGCATCTGGAACCGGCTGGCCGCAAGGCGCCTTCGCGCGGCGCTCGCGGAGCTGCGCCCCGACTGCCTCCATCTCCACAACTGGACCCGCAGCCTCTCGCCCGCGGTGCTGCCGGTGCTGGCGGGATGCCGCCTGCCCGTCGCTGTCACGCTGCACGACTACTTCCTGGTCTGCCCGAACGGTGTCTATTACCGCTTCGACCGGGCCGAGCCCTGCAGCCTCGCTCCCCTCGGCGCCCGATGCCTCGCTTCTCCCTGCGATCCGCAATCGCGCGCCCACAAGCTGGTGCGCGTGGCGCGCGCGGCCGCGACCCGGATTGGTCTGATGCGGGGTTTTGGCGATCGGGCGATCGACCTCGTGCATGTCTCGGATGCGAGCCGGGCGCGGCTGGAGCCGATGCTGCCGGGAAGCGGTTTTCGCCATCACCGGATCGACAATCCGGTGCGGGTGGAGCGCCGTGCCCCCGCGGATCCGGCGCGCGGCGATGCGGTCGTCTTCGTCGGCCGCTTCACCCGGGAGAAGGGGGCGGACCTCGTCGCGGAGGCGGCCCGGATGGCCGGCCTGCCTGCCCTCTTCATCGGCGACGGGCCGCTCGCCGAAAAACTCGCTGCGATGCCGGGCGTCGAGGTGCTGGGCTGGCGCGAGCCCGCCGCCGTGGAGGCGCTGCTGCGGGCCCGGGCGCGGGCGGTCGTCGCCCCCTCCCGCTGGCTGGAGACGGGACCGCTCACCGTCTACGAGGCGCTCGCCTGCGGCATTCCGGCCATCGCCTCGAACCGGGCGGGGGCGGCCGCGCGGATCGTGCCGGGGGAGACGGGCTTCGTCACCGCGCCGGAGGCCCATCTTTTGGCCCGCATCTTTCATGACCTCGCCGACGACGCCCTCGCGCGGCGCATGGGGCTGGCGGCGCATGCGCGCTACTGGGCCGCGCCCCTGACCCTCGCGGCGCATGCGGAAGGCGCGGCCCGGCTCTACGCCACCATGATCGGCCGGCCGGCGCCGCTCGGCGCGACGGCCACGGCGCCATCTTTTCAGCGCAGTCCTGTATAGGGGAGAGAGGACGATTCGCCGGCTCGGGATCTCTTGGCCGGCACGTCCCTGATCTTGTCCGGAGCCCTGCCCGATGCGCCTTCCGACGCGCCTTGCCCTGGTCGCCGCGCTCGCCCTCGGCCCCGCCGCCGCCGTGGCCGACCCTGCTCCCCCGACGCGCGCCCTGCCGGAGAGCCGCGGGCAGGTGCAGCTCTCCTTCGCGCCCCTCGTGCGCAGGGCCGCGCCCTCCGTCGTCAACGTCTACGGCGCGCATGTCGAGAGGCGCTCGGCCAACCGCAACGCGATGGATGAGTTCCTGCGCCGCTTCTTCGGCGAGACCGGGCCGGGCGGCACCCAGGAGCGGGCGCAGCGCTCCCTCGGCTCGGGCGTGATCGTCGATGCCGCGGGCCTCATCGTCACCAACAACCACGTCATCGAGAACATGAACGAGGTGAAGGTGGCGCTGAGCGACCGGCGGGAATTCCCGGCGGAGATTGTTTTGCGCGACCCCCGCACCGACCTCGCGGTGCTGCGCATCAAGGCCCCGGGCGGGCTCTCCGCCATGGAATTCGGGGATTCCGAGGGGCTTCAGGTCGGCGATTTCGTGCTCGCCATCGGCAACCCGTTCGGCGTCGGCCAGACGGTGACGCAGGGCATCGTCTCGGCGCTCGCGCGCACGCAGGTCGGCTCGGCGGATTACCAGTTCTTCATCCAGACCGACGCGGCCATCAACCCGGGCAATTCGGGCGGCGCCCTCGTCGACCTCAACGGGCAGCTCGTCGGCATCAACACGGCGATCTTCTCGCAGTCGGGCGGCAGCCACGGCATCGGCTTCGCGATCCCGGCCAGCATGGTCAAGGCGGTGGTCGAGACCGCCAAGGGCGGCGGGCGCCTCGTGCGCCGGCCCTGGCTCGGCGCGCGGCTCCAGAACGTCACGCCGGACATCGCCGACAGCGTGGGCCTCGATCATCCGACCGGCGTGCTGGTCGCCAGCATGGTTGCCAAGAGCCCGGCCGAGGAAGCCGGCCTCAAGCGCGGCGACGTGATCCTGAGCGTCGACGACCGGCCCGTCGACGATCCCGAAGCCTTCGGCTACCGCTTCGCCCTCAAGGGGATCAGCGGCGAGACGAAGCTCGCGGTGCTGCGCGGATCGAACCGGATCACCGTGCCGGTCCGCCTCGCCCCCGCGCCGGAGACGCGGCCGCGCGACACGCTCAAGATCCGCACGCGCTCCCCCTTCCTCGGCGCCACGGCGATCAACCTCTCGCCGGCGGTGGCCGAGGAGCTTCAGCTCGATCTGCCGGCCGATGGCGTGGTGATCGCCGACGTCGATGGCGGCAGCATCGCCCACCGCGTCGGCCTCCAGAAGGGCGACGTGATCGTCGCGGTGAACGGGGTTCCGGTCACCACCACCAGGGATCTCGACCGCATCACCCGCGGCGCCCTCTCGGCCTGGGAGGTGACGATCAACCGCGGCGGGCAGCAGCTCACCTCGGTCTTCAGCGGCTGAGGCGCCCAAGCCCGAAGCCGAGATCGGCCTGGGCCCGCCCGCCCGGGATCGTCGCCAGCACGGCGCGGGGGGATTCCCGCATCAGCAGGGCGAGCGGCAGCAGCGCCGCCCAGCCGGCGATGGTCGCGGCGACCTCCCGCAGGCGCGCCGCGACCGGGGCGACGGGGAGGGGGCGGCCGTGCTGGTAGAGCGTGATCATTGGTGCGTCTCCGTTCCGGGCGATGCGAACGCGCATCCCATGCCCTTGAGTGCCGCGAGCCGATCGGATCCGTGTGCGCTGCCGCACGGGGCCGTACGGCACAGAAAACCCCCTCTCCCGTTCGGGAGAGGGGGTTTTCTGTGCCGTTTCGGAAACGAGCACGTGCCCGAATCCCGCTTACGATTCTCGTCCGTCCCGCCCTTGAAACCCTTCGGGCGCCCCCGCATGTAAATGTCGTTCACATTCACATCTCCCCGGGAGACACGACGTGACCTTCTCTTCCGCCCCCTGGTCGAACGGCCGCGCCTGCCGCGGCGCCGGTCCGTTCCCGCGCCGCTCCCTGGAGATCGGCGCGATCGTCCTCGGTTTCATCTATGTCTGGCCGCTCGCGGTCGCCTACGTGGTGTGGAAGCTCATGGGATATCCGGCCTTCGACGAACTGAAATCCTTCGCCGAGCGCGCCTTCCGCGGCGGATTTGGCGGCGCCGGGGCCTTCCGGCCGGGCACCGGCAACTGGGCCTTCGAGGAGTATCGCCAGCGCGAGCTGGAGCGCCTGGAGGAAGAGCGCCGCCGCCTCGAAGAGGAGAGCCGCGCCTTCGCGGAATTCGTCGAAGAGCTGAAGCGCGCCCGCGACCGCGAGCAGTTCGACGCCTTCATGGCCAAGCGCCGCGCCGGCTCGAACTACTGACGCTCTCAAAGATCTCCTCGAATCTTGACGGTTCGGCCGGATTCGGCCATCGTCATCGAGGTCAAGCCAACGAGGCTCCCCGGGCGGACAGCGCGGGGAGCCTTCGCCGTTCAGGATGAGGCGGGACCGCATGACCACATCCAACCGCTCGACGCATATCCGGCTCACCTCGCATCCCGAGCCGCGCGCCGCCCGCTGGCCGATCCGCTGGGGCGCGGCCGACCCGCGCGAGCGCGGGCCCGTCATCGGTACGGTCACCAACCCGGCCGACCGCAACGTGATCGGGGCGAATGGCGGCGCTTATTCGCTCTACCGGGCGCTCGCGATCGCCGGCCGCGCCCTCAATCCCCTGGCGCGGCCCGACCTCACCAACACGCATCCGGTGGTGCCGATCGGTCCGCACCCGCAATGGGCGGAGCCCGACCGGATCGTCTCGCTCGATCCCTGGGGTCACCTGCCGGGCGAGATCTTCGCCCGCGAGATCGCCACCGGCACCGACATCCGTCCGACCATCGCGGTCACCAAGGCCCGGCTCGGCCTGCCCGAGATCCTGGCGGCGATCGGTGCCCATCGCCTCGCACCCGATGGCAGCATCCTGCACGCGAGCGGCGACATTGCGGTCACCAAGATCGCGATCGACCCGGTCTGGTACCTGCCGGGCGTGGCTGCGCGCTTCGGCACCACCGAGACGGCGCTCCGCCGCACCCTGTTCGAGCAGACGGGCGGCATGTTCCCGGAACTCGTCACCCGGCCCGACATGCAGGTCTTCCTGCCGCCGATCGGCGGCTGCACGGTCTACATCATGGGCGACGCCGCGCGGATCGCCGAGCCCGGTACCCGCATCGCCTGCCGGGTGCACGACGAGTGCAACGGCTCGGACGTGTTCGGCTCGGACATCTGCACCTGTCGGCCCTATCTCACGCACGGCATCGAGGAATGCGTGCGCGAGGCGCAAGGGGGCGGCGTCGGCGTGATCGTCTACAACCGCAAGGAGGGGCGGGCCCTCGGCGAGGTGACGAAGTTCCTCGTCTACAATGCGCGCAAGCGGCAGGAAGGGGGCGATTCCGCCGCCACCTATTTCGAGCGCACCGAATGCGTGGCGGGCGTGCAGGACGCGCGCTTCCAGCAGCTCATGCCCGACGTGCTGCACTGGCTCGGCATCCGCCGCATCGACCGGCTGATGTCGATGTCCAACATGAAGTACGACGCGATCACCGGGTCGGGCATCGAGGTCGGCGAGCGGGTGCCGATCCCGCCGGAACTGATCCCGCCCGACGCCGCGGTCGAGATCGAGGCCAAGAAGGCGGCGGGCTACTACACGCCCGGCGAGGCGCCCGATGCCGCCGCCCTCGACACGGTGAAGGGGCGGGATCTCGACCGGTTCTGATGCGGGAGGATCGGTCTGGCAGACGGGCTGCTCCGCGATCGAAACCGACGGTTGTGGAGGCCGGACCGGCCCTCATGCTGAGGTGCTGCGTAGCAGCCTCGAAGCACGCCTGACCGGTGCTCTCATCCACCGGAGACTGAGGACCAGCGGTCAGGGGTGCTTCGAGGGCCGGCTGCCGCCGGCCATCTCAGCATGAGGAGCGAGGCAGCCTCCATGACGGTCAGTTTCGATCGAGGAAGGGTGAGGTTTCCGGAAGCGTCGGCTTAGGAAAGGGACCGTCGTGAGCGTGCCGCAGGACAGAAATGAAACCCCGTCCGTTCAGGACGCCCGCTGGCTCCTCACCCCGGAGGCGGTGCGCGCGCGGGCCGAGGGTCTGCTCGCCCTCGGCCTCGACGGGGGCCTCGAGCACTTCGCCGTTCATCCGGACAGACTCGGTCCTTGCGCGGACGCGGTGGTCGAGACCATCCGCGCCGCCTATCCGGACCTCGACATCCCCTATCACGCCCGCTGGCGGCACTTCTCCGTCGGCGGCTTCGACCGCTGGGGCAGCCTCCTGCAGGCGGCGTCCTGGGAGGACGTGGCCGCGCGGGCGCGGGCGGCCTTCGACCTCGTGATCGTCAGCGTGCTGCTTGATGCGGGCGCCGGCCCGACCTGGCGCTACGAGGAGGGCCGCACGGGCGAGACCTATGCGCGCTCGGAAGGGCTCGCGGTGGCGAGCTTCGACCTCTTCATCTCCGGTCTGTTCTCGGAGGCGCCGGAGGATCCCTTCCGGGTCGATGCGCGGGCGCTCGCGAGCCTGACCGTCGCCGATCTCGCCCAGGGCTTCCAGGTCACGCCGACGAACCCGCTCGTCGGCCTGGAGGGGCGCACCGCGCTGCTCAACCGGCTGGGTCAGGTCGTCGCCGCGGATCCGGACGGGTTCGGTCCCGAGGCGCGCCCGGGCGGGCTCTACGACCGCCTCGCCGCACGGGCGACGGACGGCGCGCTGCCCGCGACCGCGATCCTCTCCGCGCTCCTCGCCCATCTCGGCCCGATCTGGCCCGGCCGCATCACCCTCGACGGGGTCGATCTCGGCGACACCTGGCGCCATTCCCGCGCCGGAGGGGAGGGGGAGACGGCGGGGCTCGTGCCGTTCCACAAGCTGTCGCAGTGGCTCGCCTACTCGCTGCTGGAGCCTCTGGAGGAGGCGGGCCTGACCGTGACCGGCCTCGACGCGCTCACGGGCCTGCCGGAATACCGCAATGGCGGCCTCTTCCTCGACACCGGCGTGCTGACGCTCAAGCGGCCCGAAGAGGCGTCGCGGGCGCATCCGGTCGAGTCCGAGCTCGTGGTCGAGTGGCGCGCCCTGACGGTGGCGCTCCTCGACCGGCTGGCGCCGCTCGTGCGCGAGCGCCTCGGGATCGGCGACCCGGCCGACCTGCCGCTTGCCAAGGTGCTGGAGGGCGGGACCTGGGCGACGGGCCGGCGGCTCGCCCGGGCCCTGCGGCCGGACGGGACGCCGCCGCTCGCCATCGCGAGCGACGGCACGGTGTTCTAAAGCCGGGGGACCCGGCTACACTCGGACATAGCCACGCTTGAGGGGGATCAGATGCAGGGTGCGAGCACGCGGGAGACGACGGGAGCCGCGCCGGTCACGGTCGTCTCCCATCCGCTGGTGCAGCACAAGCTGACGCTGATGCGGGACAAGGCGCGCTCGACCAAGGGCTTCCGCCAGCTGCTGAACGAGATCGGCACGCTGCTCGCCTACGAGGTGACGCGCGACCTGCCGCTGGAGCCGATCGAGGTCGAGACGCCCCTCGTGACCATGCAGGGGGTGCAGATTGCCGGCAAGAAGCTCGTTCTGGCACCGATCCTGCGCGCCGGCATCGGCTTCCTCGACGGCATGCTCTCTCTCGTGCCCTCGGCCCGCGTCGCCCATGTGGGCCTCTACCGCGATCCGGACTCGCTCCAGGCCGTCGAGTACTACTTCAAGGCGCCGTCCGATCTCGCCGACCGTACGGTGCTGGTCCTCGACCCGATGCTCGCTACCGCCAATTCGGCCATTGCGGCGGTGGACCGGCTGAAGGAGCGCGGCGCCCGCGACCTGCGCATCGTCTGCCTGATCGCCGCGCCGGAGGGCCTGGCGAAGTTCCGGGGCGCGCATCCCGACGTGCCGGTCTGGACCGCCGCCATCGACAGCCACCTCGACGAGCACGGCTACATCATCCCCGGGCTCGGGGATGCCGGCGACCGGATGTACGGGACGCGCTGACCGCTCGCGCCGCCGTCCGGCCCCGCGCATGGCCGGGGATCTTGGCCCGGGATCTTGCCAAGCCGCGCCAACGTGTCAGGTAGGGGCCAAACAACCGCGAGGAGCCGCCCCATGCCCGCCCTTCCCGACACCATGCGCCAGGTCCGCTTCAACGGGGCCGGCGGGCCGGAGGTGATCGGCATCGAGACCGCGCCGGTGCCGAAGCCCGGGCCGGGTCAGGTGCTGATCGAGGTCGTGGCGGCGGGCGTGAACCGCCCGGATTGCCAGCAGCGCGCCGGCAAGTATCCGCCGCCGCCCGGTGCCACCGACGTCCCGGGGCTCGAGGTTGCGGGCCGCATCGCGGCTCTCGGCGAGGGGGTGACCGGCCTCGCCGTGGGCGACGAGGTCTGCGCCCTCGTCATCAGCGGCGGCTACGCCGAGTTCTGCCTCGCCGAGGCGCCGCTGTGCCTGCCGAAGCCCGGCCCGCTCTCGCTGATCGAAGCCGCGGGCCTGCCGGAGAACTACTACACGGTCTGGACCAACGTGTTCGAGCGCGGGCGCCTGCAGAAGGGCGAGCGCTTCCTCGTCCATGGCGGGTCGAGCGGCATCGGCTACACGGCGATCCAGCTCGCCAAGCATTTCGGCGCGACCGTCTACGCCACGGCCGGCTCGGCGGACAAATGCGCCTTCTGCGAGCGGATGGGCGCGGACGTGGCGATCAACTACCGGGAGACCGACTTCGCCGAGGAGGTGAAGCGCCTCACGGACGGCAAGGGCGTCGACGTGATCCTCGACATGGTCGGGGCCTCCTATCTGGAGCGCAACCTGAAGTCCCTGGCGCTGGAGGGCCGCCTCGTCGTCATCGCGTTCCTGCAGGGCTTCAAGGTCGAGTCCTTCAACATGACCCCGATCATGGTGAAGCGCCTGACCTTCACGGGCTCGACCCTGCGCCCCCGCACCACCGCCCAGAAGGCGGCCATCGCGGAGGGGCTGCGCCGGGAGGTCTGGCCGCTCCTGGAATCCGGAGCGCTCAAGGCCGTGATCCACGCCACCTTCCCGCTGGAGCAGGCGCGGGAGGCCCATGCGCTCATGGAATCGAGTGCGCATCTCGGCAAGATCATGCTGACCACCGGTCGATAGGCCCGGCCTCTCCGCGGAACCGTGGCTGCCCGGCGGCCGTTGCCCGGGCAGAACGCCGCCGAATGGTGGCCCCACCCACAGCCCCGGAGAGATCCCCATGGCCATCGACGACCGTCGGGTCGAGACGACGACCGAAGCCCGCCAGGGCACCAAGGGCAAGCCCGTCCTCTACGTGCTCCTCGGCAGCCTCGCGCTCCTGGTGATCGCGGCCGTGGCGCTCCTGACCTGGAATGGTGCGAACTCGCCCAAGGACTATGCCAGCCAGAGCCAGGACGCCTCGCGCGCCCAGATCACCGGCTCGGCCGGCGGCAAGGGCAACGTGACCAACCCGAGCAGCCACGTGCCGGCCGGCAACCCGGCCTATCCGCAGCCGTCCCAGCCCACCACGACCGGTTCGACCAACCCGCGGTGAGGCGAAACGCGAAGGGCCCCTCTCCCGCCGGAGAGGGGCCCTTCGCGCGGAATGACCTGCCCCGTCAGCGGGTCGGGACCGGCTCGGGCCCGCGATAATCGTAGAAGCCGCGCTTCGACTTGCGGCCGAGCCACCCGGCCTCGACGTATTTCACCAGGAGCGGGCAGGGGCGGTACTTCGAATCCGCCAGGCCCTCGTAGAGCACCTGCATGATCGACAGGCAGGTGTCGAGGCCGATGAAGTCGGCGAGCTGCAGCGGCCCCATCGGATGGTTGGCGCCGAGACGCATCGCCGTGTCGATGGAATCCACCGAGCCGACGCCCTCGTAGAGCGTATAGATCGCCTCGTTGATCATCGGCAGCAGGATGCGGTTGACGATGAAGGCCGGGAAATCCTCGGACACCGTCACCGTCTTGCCGAGCCTGTTCACGAAGGTCCGGGCCGACTCGAAGGTCGGGTCCTCCGTGGCGATGCCCCTGATCAGCTCGACGAGCTGCATCACCGGCACCGGATTCATGAAGTGGATGCCGATGAAGCGCTCGGGCCGGTCGGTCGAGGCGGCCAGCCGCGTGATCGAGATCGACGAGGTGTTGGTCGCCACCATCGTCTCGGGCCGCAGCGAAGGGCACAGCGCCGAGAAGATGTTGCGCTTGATCGCCTCGTCCTCAGTCGCCGCCTCGATGACGAGGTCGCAGGGGGTGAACTCGTCGAAGCTCTCGACCGGCTGGATCCGCTCGATCGCGGCCCGGCGCGCCTCCTCCGTGATGGTGCCCTTGGCGACCTGACGCTGCAGGTTGCCGTTCACCGTCGCCAGCCCGTTCTTGAGGCGCTCCGGATCCCGGTCGTTGAGGCGCACGTCGAGGCCCGAGACGGCGCAGACATGCGCGATGCCGCTGCCCATCTGGCCGGCCCCGATGATCCCGACAGTCTTGATCTCGATGCCCATCGCCGTTTCGCCCCGCACCGCCCCGACAGGACCCAACCGGCAGCGGGGCCCCTCCGTCTTCACATTCTAACATGCCACGCGGGGCCGCGCCGTCTCGTTAAGACGACAGGCGGCCCCGCATCGTCGTCGCCGCGCGGGGCAGCCCCCGCATTCCGCGCGGGCAAACGCCTCAGCCCTTGGCCTTGGCGATCTCCTGCTGGAGCTCGGGCACGATCTGGAACAGGTCGCCGACCAGGCCGTAATCCGCCACCTGAAAGATCGGCGCCTCCTCGTCCTTGTTGATCGCCACGATCACCTTGGAATCCTTCATCCCCGCCAGATGCTGGATCGCCCCCGAGATCCCCACCGCCACGTAGAGATCCGGCGCCACCACCTTGCCGGTCTGGCCCACCTGCCAGTCATTCGGCGCGTAGCCCGCATCCACCGCCGCCCGCGAGGCCCCCACCGCCGCCCCCAGCGCATCCGCCAGCGGCTCGATCAGCTCCCTGAACTTCTCCGCCGAGCCCAGCGAGCGCCCGCCCGACACCACGATCCGGGCCGAGGCCAGCTCCGGCCGGTCCGACTGGGCGATCTCCTCGCCCTTGAACGCCGACTTCACCTCCGGCGCCACTGCCGCTGCCGCCGCCTCGATCGGGGCTGGCGCGCCGCCCGCCTCGGCCGCCTTGAAGGCGGCGGTGCGCACCGTGATCACCTTTTTCGGCTCGCTCACCTGCACGGTCTGGATCGCGTTGCCGGCATAGATCGGCCGCTCGAAGGTGTCGGGCGCCACCACCTTGGTGATGTCCGAGACCTGCGCCACGTCGAGCAGCGCGGCGACGCGCGGCAGCACGTTCTTGCCCTCGGTGCTCGCCGCCGCGATCACCGCGTCGTAGCCCGCCGCCAGCTCGGCAAGCAGCGCCGCGGTCGGCTCGGCCAGCAGGTGGTCGAAGGCGGCGTTCTCGGCCAGCAGCACTTTTTCGACACCCTCAAGCCGGGCGGTGGCCTCGGCCGCCGGCCGGCTGCCGGCGCCGGTCACCAGGGCGTGGACCGGGGCGCCGAGCTGCCGGGCGGCGGTGAGCGCCTTCAGGGAACCGTCCTTGGGCGCGCCGTGGGCGTGCTCGACGAGAAGCAGGGTGGCCATCTTCCGTGTTTCCTCTCGATCGGGAGGCGCGTCAGAGGACGCCGGCCTCGCCCTTCAGCTTGCTGACGAGTTCGGCCGCCGAGGCGACCTTGACCCCGGCCTGGCGGCCGCCCGGCTCGACAGTCTTGAGCACCTTCAGCCGCGGCGCGACATCGACCCCGAGCGCCGCCGGCTCGAGGGTGTCGAGGGGCTTCTTCTTGGCCTTCATGATGTTGGGCAGGCTGGCGTAGCGCGGCTCGTTGAGGCGCAGATCCGTGGTGACGATCGCCGGCAGCGCCAGCGTCAGCGTCTGCAGGCCGCCGTCGATCTCGCGGGTGACCTCGAGGCTGCCCTCGCCGAGCTCGATCCGGTAGGCGAAGGTGCCTTGCGGCCAGCCGAGCAGGGCGGCGAGCATCTGGCCGGTCTGGTTGGCATCGTCGTCGATGGCCTGCTTGCCGAGGATGACGAGCTGGGGCTGCTCCTTGTCGACCAGGGCCCGGAGGAGCTTGGCGACGGCGAGCGGCTCGACGGGGGCGTCGGTCCTGACCAGGATGCCGCGATCGGCACCCATGGCGAGCGCGGTGCGCAGCGTCTCCTGGGCCTGTTGCGGCCCGATCGAGACGGCGACGATCTCGCTGACCTTGGCTTTCTCTTTCAGCCGGATGGCCTCCTCGACGGCGATCTCGTCGAAGGGGTTCATGGCCATCTTGACGTTGGCGAGGTCGACGCCCGAGCCGTCCGGCTTCACCCGGATCTTCACGTTGTAGTCGACCACCCGCTTCACGGGCACCAGAACCTTCATGATCGTCGCATCCTTCCGGACCGGGACGATCGGGCGGTCGCGCGCGCGTCGCGCCTTAAGTGCCGACCATCCCTCAAGGGAGCAAGGTGGCGGACCGTAACGGCCGATTTTCGGAAATGTCAACGCGGAGTAAGGCCGGGGTGCCGTCCGCCGGCGGGCGCCGCGGGAGAATCGTTTCGAAAATTCGGTATGGCAGGTCCGAGAGAGCGGCCACATGCCGGCCCGGCGCCTCACCCCCGGTTCTTGCCGGGCACCCAGAGCACGTCCTTGGCCCCGCCGTCATTGGCGACCCGGGAGGCGACGAACAGGAAGTCGGACAGGCGGTTGAGGTACTGGATCGCCACCGGCGAGACCCGCTCGCCGGGGGTCGCGGCGAGTGCCACGGCCAGCCGCTCGGCCCGGCGGCAGACCGTGCGGGCGAGGTGGAGTGCCGCCGCCGCCGCGGTCCCGCCGGGCAGCACGAAGGAGCGCAGCGGCTGGAGGCCGGCATTGAGCGCGTCGATCTCCCGCTCCACCCGCTCGACCTGCTCCGGCACGATGCGCAGGGGCTCGTAGGCGGGCGGGGTGTCGCTCTCGGGCGTGGCGAGGTCGGCGCCGAGGTCGAAGAGATCATTCTGGATGCGCGAGAGCATCGCGTCGAGATCGCCGGTGCTGTGCTGGCGGGCGAGGCCCACGCAGGCATTGGTCTCGTCGACGGTGCCGTAGGTCTCGATGCGCAGATCCGCCTTGGAGCGGCGCTCGCCGCTCGCCAGCGCGGTGGTGCCGGTATCGCCGGTGCGGGTGTAGATGCGGTTGAGGACGACCACGGCTTTACGGACCTCGTGCGGCTGTCGGACTCGTCTACACGAGGGTGCCGGCCGTTCCAATTGGACCGGGGGCGGGAGCGAGGGGCCGCCGCTCGGCCGAGGTTCCCGGCGTCAGAACGTGTAGGCGATCTTGCCGCCGACATTGGTCAGGCCGCGGTTCGCCACGCAGAGGCCGGCATTGGACTGGTGCTCGATCGTGGCGAGCACGCTCCAGTGCTCGGTGATGCGGAAGCCGACCGAGCCCGCCTCGCGGAAGAGCGGCGAGCAGCCGAGCGCGTTGAAGCCCGGCGGGACGAAGCGGCCCGTCGCGCCGTTGTGGAACGAGGCGCCGAAGAAGCCTTCGACGAAGAACCGCTCGGTGATGTCGAAGGTCCAGGTCGCGCCCAGATAGGCGTAGCTGGTGCGACCGGCCGTGTTGTAGCTGCCGCCCACGGTCGGGCGCGGGATGAACTGGTTCCAGAACGGGTCCGGCGTGAGGGTCGGCTTGGCGAGCAGGACCTCGCCCGTGACGTTGCCGCTGCCGCTCTCGGGGCTCCAGGGATCCTGGACGGAGCCGCCGATGCGCAGCTCCGACACGATGCTGAGCGGCTGCACGGGCGGATGGTAGTCCGGAGCCGGAACCGGCGCCGCGAGATCGGCGGCCTGGACAGGATGGCCGGCCGCGACCGCGAGCGCCGCTAGACCCAGGAGAATGGCACGCATGATGGTTGAGACCCGAGACGTTCCTTCCGGGAACGCGCTGAAGCCTAGCTGCTGCGCTCCTGCTTCGTCTCGGCAGCCATCCGGCATTCCGCCATTTTCCCCGAGTTGCGGCAGTGGGGCCACACTCGCGGCGCGGGCAGATTCGCCCGACGGGCGAGGCGCTGCCACGGGGGCTGCCCGCCCGCGACGGGCTTGAACGAGGCGAGCGCCGGGGTCTGCGGTCGATCGCTCGTCGTGACGAGCCGCGCCGCCCTGCGCCGCGGCCCCGGGCGGTTCAGCGGCGCGGCGTGCGCAGCCCGAGGCTGCGAATCACGAGATAGACCGCGAGCGCCGAGGCGACCGCGAGGGCGAGGGCAATGGTCGAGCCCTCCTCGAAGTCCGACAGGAACAGGCCCTTGGTGTTCATGCCGAAGACGCCCGTGACGAGGGTCGGCGGCAGGAACAGCGCGGTGAGAACCGAGAGGGTGAAGAGCTGGCGGTTGGACTGCTCGGCGAGCCGCGCCGCGAACTCCTCCTGGAGGAGGCGGCTGCGCTCTGCCATCGCCAGCATGTCGCGGTCGAGCGAATCGAGGCGCTGGGCGATGCGGGCCGCCGTGGCGACCTCACGGTCGGGGAGCCCTTCGGCTTCCCCCTCTTCCTCGAAGCGGTGAAAGGCGGCGCGCAGCCCCAGGAGCTGCCGGTGCAGCCGCACCGCGTCGCGGCGGATCGGGCCGAGGCGACGCCGCTCGTCGCGCACGGCCTCGTCCAGGATATGATCCTCGATGGCGTCGAGCTCGTCCGAGAGCGCCGCGCCTGTCGCCGCCATGGCGCCGACCACGTGGCCGACGAGGGATTCGAGCAGGCGCACCGGCGCCGTGATGGTCTCGCCCTCCGCGGCGGCCTGACGCGTGCGGTCCGGCCCGACCACGGGATGGCGGCGCCCGCTCACGAGGAAGCGCGGCCCCATCACGAAGTGCAGGCGGCCCGCCGGGTTCGGCTTCGTCGCCGCCTCCTCCCGGGCGAGGTCGGCCACGACACCGCCGACGAAGCCGCCCTCGACGGCGATGCGCTGGTGCTCGTCGCGCGCGAAGGCCGAGGAAGCGAGCCGCGGCGGCCCGAGCCGCCCCTCCGCGATCAGGCCCTCGATGCGGGCATCCGCAAGGTTGAGGTGCAGCCACAGGAAGCCCTCGCCGAAGCTGCCGGGCGCCGGCACCTCCTCGTCGTGCCGGACGAGGCGGCCCCTGCCCGTCTCGTCGAAGACCATGGCGAAGAGCAGGCCCGGCAGGGCCGGCTCGTCGCAGAGGAGCCGCGGCGTGGCGGTGGGCGTCGCCACGGTCAGGCCACCCGGACGAGGATCGCGCAGAGCGCGCCCGAGAGCGCCGTCGCAACCGGCAGGGTGAGGAGCCGCGCCACGGCGCGATTGCGCAGGGTCGCGAGCGGGTGGCCGGACGGTCTGCCGTCGCGGTTCGGCCGTCCTTGGCGCGGCTGCGGCGCTCCCGGCGGGCCGTCCAGCCTCCCCACGCCACCGGCCGCTGAACGCGCCATCGCCGTTTCCCCGCTCCGCCGGACCCGCCTGGGCGGATCCTTGCGCAGACCCTGATCCGCGGGGGATGACACTTGTGTGACGCTTCCCGCGCGACGGTCGGGGGCATGGCCTGCGCGGGCTGTCGCGGCCTCGCGCCACGACGGCCCGCTCAAGGGTTGCTGCCGTCTCTTGTCGTTCCGGGACGCACGGGCCGGTTCGCAGCGGAGCGGCCTCGCGCTCACTCCATCATGTTCATGAGGTCGCCGACGCGCATGTCGCGGATGGAGTCGAGGGACATCCCGCCCATGCCTCCCATCCCACCCATCATGCCGCTGATCTGGCGCATCCAGTAATTGGCCTCCCGCATGGCGGAACGGCTGCCGCCGAATCTGGCGAAGCCCGCCGGGATGCCCGCATAGTCGCGCCGCGGGGACCGCACGGCATAGTGCCGCCGCGGCGTGGCTGCATGGACGGCCGGGTGGCGCACCATCGCGGTGCGGGCATAGTGGCGCCGCATCGTCAAGCGCACCGGCGCCTGACGGGGCGTCATCATCCGTGGCGCCGGACGAGCCGCCAGGGTCCGCCGGACGGGCGCGGGATGCACGGCAATCCGCGGGGGCTCCTGACGCCGCGTCGCCATCCGCTGGGGCGCCTCCGGCCGGGCGGGCGCCACCCGCTGGGCGGATTCCACCCGCTGGGCGGGCCCCTGGACCTCGTTCATCACCGTGCGGCAGGCCGGGCTGAGATTGGCGGATTCCCGCCGCAGGCACGACGTGATCGCGCCGACATTGGGGATCGCCGAGGCACACAGACGCCAGACATCCGGCGTGCAGGCGGCCCGCTGCTCCGCCGTGCCCTGGGAGAAGGCCGGCGGCGCCGCGAGCAGCAGCGTGACCGCTGCGAGGATCGAAGAGGACTTCATGCGGATGTTCCTCCAACGTGGGAGAAGGACAGCTTCGCTGAAGAAGCCGCTTTTGTCTCGCCCTGCGGTTGGTACGAGGCGGTGTGACGGCGCACGCTGGGCGGACATCCTCTCCGGTGATCTCGGGAAACCTTGTTGATCGGCCCCGCCCCGGGGTCAGGACATGGCCTCGCGAGCCGTCTCGCGGCCGACCCGGCTCTGGGTGCGGCCGTTGCCGAAAGTCGCCGAAATAGGTCGCGAGCCCGGCGGCGAGCCGGATCGCCCGCATCTCAGAGGCTGTGGATCTTTCGGTTTTGGACTTTACTAAACTCAGTAAAATCAATCACTTAGCGGACGTCAGAAGGCCAAAAATCCAAAAGACTCACACGCTCTCAGTATGAGTTCGCCACCGGCTGCAACGACCCTGAGGGATGAAACCGGCTATGAGCACTCCCTGCCATGGCACCCCCACTGGTCCTCATGCTGAGGTGCTCCGAAGGAGCCTCGAAGCACCCCTGAGCGGTGATCCGAGACTCTGGGAGACGGGATGAGCGGTCAGGCGTGCTTCGAGGCTCGCTAGACGCTCGCACCTCAGCATGAGGGCCGTAGCGGCTGCCACGCACACGCAGGTCAGTTTCATTTAGGAGCCTGGCAGCTTCCACGCGCGTCGTCCGGGACGAGAGGGCCGCTCATCTGCCGGCGTCGGGCTGCTTCCGCGGGGCGCTCGTCCGGTGAACGCTCAGTCCTCGACGGCCAGGAACTCTGCCGTGCCCGCCTTCACGTCCGTGCCGCGGCCGGTCTCCCAGTCGCCGGGATCGAGCTGCGCGAGCAGGCTCGCGATCTCCTCCGGAAAGACGCCGCTGCGGTCGAGCCCGAACATCCCATCGAGGACCGGGATCAGACTCTCGACGAGCACCCGCGGCGAGTCGGGACGCGCCGTCGTCTCAAGGGCGGGAGCAAGCGCGAGCATGGCGAAAGGCCGCTCCGGAGCGCACGACACCGCGCGCACCGCGCCGGGGGGCGGTGCGCGAGGGCAGCGTCTGTCGGTGATCGATGAAGCTGGACTATAGGGCCGCTGCATGAACGGCGGCTGATAGAACCCGGCCGGTTCCGTTCAGACGAAGCGGATTCACCGGGAACGTGCCGGATTTCCCCGGAGCCCCGGGACAGGCCCGGCAATGAGGATTAGAAGCGGTCGAAACGCCGGCTGCGGGGAGGAGCACGATGAGCAAGGGGTTGCGCAAGGGGCTCACGAGCTACGGCGATGCCGGTTTCTCGCTCTTCCTCCGCAAGGCCTTCATCAAGGCCATGGGCTATTCCGACGACGCGCTGAACCGGCCGATCGTCGGCATCACCAACACCTATAGCGACTACAATCCCTGCCACGGCAATGGTCCGGCGCTGGTCGAGGCGGCCAAGCGCGGCGTGATGCTGGCTGGCGCCATGCCGATGGTGTTCCCGACCATCTCGATCCACGAGAGCTTCGCCCATCCGACCTCCATGTTCCTGCGCAACCTGATGGCGATGGACACGGAGGAGATGATCCGGGCCCAGCCGATGGACGCTGTCATCGTCATCGGCGGCTGCGACAAGACCCTGCCGGCCCAGATCATGGCCGCGGCGAGCGTCGACCTGCCGACCGTGGTGATCCCGGTCGGGCCCATGGTGGTGGGGCACCACAAGGGCGAAGTGCTCGGCGCCTGCACGGATTGCCGCCGCCTCTGGGCCGCCCATCGGGCCGGCGCGATCGACGAGCAGGAGATCGAGATGGTGAACGGGCGCCTCGCGCCCTCCGTCGGCACCTGCATGGTGATGGGCACGGCCTCCACCATGGCCTGCCTCACCGAGGCGATGGGTCTGTCGCTGCCGCTCTCGGCGACGATTCCCGCCCCTCATGCGGAGCGCGTGCGCCTCGCCGAGGCGAGCGGGCGGCGTGCGGCCGAGATGGCGGTCGCCGGGGGGCCGCGTCCGAGCGCCATCCTGACGCCGGCCGCCTTCCGCAACGCGCAGACCGTGCTCCAGGCGATCGGCGGCTCGACGAACGGGCTCATCCACCTCACGGCCATAGCCAGGCGCGTCCGCGCCGAGATCGACCTCGACGCCTTCGACGCGATCGGCCGCGCGGTGCCGGTGCTGGTCGACCTCAAACCCTCGGGCGACCACTACATGGAGCATTTCCACCATGCGGGCGGGGTGCCCCGCCTGCTTGCGGAACTCGGCGACCTCATCGACCTCGACGTGCCGACCGTGGCGGGAGAAAAACTGCGCGACGTCGTGGCGGCGGCCGAGATTGTGCCGGGCCAGACCGTCATCCGCAGCCCTGCCGATCCGATCAAGCCGACGGGCGGGCTCGCCGTGCTGCGCGGCAACCTCGCGCCCCGGGGCGCGCTCATCAAGCACGCGGCGGCGAGCGAGCGCCTCCTCCAGCACACGGGGCGGGCGCTGGTGTTCGAATCGATCCCCGAGATGGCCGCGCGGATCGACGACCCGGATCTCGACGTCTCGCCCGACGACGTGCTGGTGCTGTGCAATGCCGGTCCCAAGGGGGCGCCCGGCATGCCGGAGGCGGGCTACCTGCCGATCCCCAAGAAGCTCGCTCGCCAGGGCGTGAAGGACATGGTGCGCATCTCGGATGCGCGGATGAGCGGCACGGCCTTCGGCACGATCGTGCTGCACGTCACCCCGGAATCCGCGGTGGGCGGCCCGCTCGCCCTGGTGCGGACCGGCGACAGGATCCGCCTCGACGTGGCCGGGCGGCGCATCGACCTCCTGGTGGACGAGGCGGAACTCGCCCGGCGCGCGGCGGCGCTGCCGGCGCCGCCGCGGCCCGCCTGGGCCGAGCGGGGCTATGCCCGCCTGTTCCACGACACGGTCACGCAGGCGGACGAGGGCTGCGACTTCGATTTCATGCGGCCGGGCGGGGCTGCTCAGGGAAACTGAACGGCGTCGACAACCTGCCGGAAGCGGGGCAGCACCGAGTCGCGGTCCTGCGCCTTTACGACGCCGACCGCACGGAAATAGCCGTCCGGCTTGAAGCGGATGGTCTGGGACACCACCACCGGCATGCCGGAGGGGATATCGGTGGCCCGCGCCACCAGTTCGTGCCAGTCCGCGCCGCCCTGCCGGAAGATCTGCGAGCGCTCGATGGCGAAGTCCTTCATGGTCTGGTTGGAGTAGAGGGCCGCCTTGGCGAAGGCGTCCCGCTGCTCGGCCGGCAGCGGCGGCTGCACCGCCTCGGCCAGAACCAGGATCGGCTGGTCGAGATTCATCATCTGGTCCTTCGGCCCGGCGGTGTAGAGCACCGAGTTGCCGGCGAGCACCCGGACCGGGCGGAAGCCCGCCGTCTCGGTGACCCGGAAGGGCAGGGCGGCGACCTGCTGGTCGAGGGTCAGCGCCGCACGCACCCGCACGCTGGTGAGCATCTTGCGCATCGCCTCGTCGGTCTCGGCCCCCGGCAGCGTCTGGCCGATGACGAGGCCGGTCACGGTCGGGTCGGCGATGAGCAGCACCCATTTGGCGATTGTCGGCGCGCCCGGCTGCTCGATCGGCTGCTCGCCGGTGAACAGGATGCCCTTCCGGTTGTCGCCGAGGGTCAGCTCCTCCCGGTTCTTCACCGTGAGCCCCTGCGCCTTCAGGCTCTCGGCGGTGAAGCTCGCGGTGAGCGCGGCATAATCCTGCGGCGGCAGCTCCACGACCGAGACCGTCGCGCCGCCGCCCGGCCGCTCGAACCCGGTGAAGCGGCGGGAGATCTGCATGTCCTGGATCGGCTCGAAGCCGAAGCGGGAGCCGGGCGGATAGACCGGCTCGGCGGCGAGGGCCGCGCCCGACAGGACGAGGCTCGCGAGCAGGGCGGCGAGGACGCGCAAGGACATGGATCGCGATCTCCTGCGGCCGGCACCGGGTCCGGCCGGATCATGCCGGCGATGGGTCGGCCCCTCGCCGGCCGCTGTCAAGCGGGGCGGGCAGCGGACACACGTCGCAGGGTGAGGTTGAGGCGACCGCCCGGCGGCACGGCCTGCGGGAGCAGCGGGGCGGCGAGGAGATCGGGGGGTTCCGCGACGATCCGGTCGATGCCGTGAAAGATCAGGCGCGAGGCCCCGCCGATCACCAGCGCGTCGCCGCCGCGCAGGCGGATCGAGCGCGTGGGATCGCCGCGGCGCAGGCCGCCGTAGCGGAAGATTGCCGTTGCCCCGAGCGAGAGGGACAGGACGGGGGCCGCGAACTCGGCCTCGTCCCGGTCCTGGTGCAGGCCCATGCGGGATCCGGGTGCGTAGAGATTGACCAGGCAGGCCTCGGGCGGGTGCGGGAAGCCGACGAGGTCGTCCCAGGCGGCGAGGAGTGCGGCCGGGATCGGCGGCCAGGGGCGGCCGGTCTCGGGATGATGCGGCTGATAGCGGTAGCCGGCCCGGTCGGAGACCCAGCCGAGGGGGCCGCAATTGGTCATCTGCACCGAGAAGGGCTTGGCCGTCCGCGGCATGGTCGGCGTGAAGGGGGGCGCCTCGTCGATCACGCGGGCGAGCTCGGCCGCGAGCGCGGCCTGCGCGGCGGGGCCGAGATAGCCCGGATGCTGGACGAGGCCCGGAGCGAGTTCGATCAGGGGCGGTCTCCCGATGGGCGGATCCGTCCCCTCTACCCGATTCCGGATGAGCCGGCGCTGCTCCCTGTGGTAAGGCCCTGCCATGACCGTCCGCACCGCCACCCTGACCGGATCCGGGGCGATCCTGCTCTGGTCGCTCCTCGCGCTCTTCACCGCGGCCTCCGGCGCCGTGCCCCCTTTCCAGCTCGCCGCGATGACCTTCCTGATCGGCGGTCTCCTCGGCTGCGCGAGCTGGATCGTGCGGCCCTCCGGGGTTGCGGCCCTGCGCCAGAAGCCTGCGGTCTGGGCCCTGGGGCTCGCGGGTCTGTTCGGCTACCACGCCCTCTACTTCGCGGCCCTGCGCCTTGCGCCGCCCGCGGAGGCCGGGCTCATCAGCTATCTGTGGCCGCTCCTGATCGTGCTGTTCTCGGCCCTGCTGCCGGGGGAGGGGGGCCTGCGCGCGCCGCATCTCGTCGGCGCGCTTCTCGGGCTCTCCGGCGTCGTGACGCTTTTCCTCGGCCGCGGCACGCTCAGCTTCGAGGCCGCCGCCCTGCCGGGCTACCTCGCGGCGCTCGCCTGCGCCTTCCTGTGGTCGGGCTACTCGGTGCTGTCGCGGCGGGTGGGCGCGGTGCCGACCGACGCGGTGGCGGGCTTCTGCCTCGCCACCGCCGCCCTGAGCCTCCTCTGCCATCTCGCCTTCGAGACCACAATCTGGCCCGCGACGGTCAGCGAATGGGCGGCGGTGGCGGCGCTCGGCCTCGGCCCGGTCGGTGCGGCCTTCTATCTCTGGGATATCGGCGTGAAGCGCGGCGATATCCGGCTCCTCGGCGTCGGCTCCTACGCCGCACCGGTGCTCTCGACCCTGATCCTGGTGGCCGCCGGCTACGCGCCCGCAACGCTCTCGCTGGCCCTCGCCTGCGGGCTCATCGTGGCGGGGGCCCTGGTGGCGACGCGGGCGGGCGCAGAGAAGCGCGAGCGTGTGGCGTAGAGCATTTTCCGACGGAGTGGACGCCGGTTCGTCGCAGACAATGCGGCACAATCAAAAACCGAGAGCAGGATCCGTTCACGGTGGAACGGATCCTGCTCTAGAGCCGTGCCCGTTTCGGTTGAAACGGGCACGGCTCTCAAGTCTTTGATTTTTCGCGCTCCCTTACGCCGAACCGGCATCCACTTCGGCGGGGAGCGCTCTAGGCGTCAGCCCCGCGGCATCGGCCGCCAGTTCGGCGGTGCGAGTTCGAAGCCCTCGAAGCGAAAGCCGGGCGCCACCGTGCAGCTCACGAGCGTCCAGGCGCCGAGGCTGGTCGCCGTCTGCCAATGGCCGGCCGGGACGACGATCTGGGGCCGCTGGCCGCGGGCGAGGTCCGGGCCGAGATGCCGGGCCTCGGCGTCGTGGCCGTTCGGGCTGACGGTCAGGACGAGGGGCGCGCCCGCGTGCCAGAGCCAGATCTCGGCCGCATCGACCCGGTGCCACTCCGAGGTCTCCCCGACATCGAGCAGGTAGTAGATCGCCGTCGAGGCCGCGCGGCCATCGATCTCCCGCGGATCGCGAAAAGTCTCGCGAAAATGCCCGCCCTCCGGATGCGGCTTCAGGTCGAGGAGGCGCACCACCTCGGCGGCGGTGAGGCTGGGGGAGGAGGTCACGTCACGGGATCCTTGAGGGAGGCGGAAGCGGGCACGAGCCCGCCGTGATCATGCACCACCCACCCCGCGAGGGGCGGGCGCACCGGCACGTCGAACCGGAACCGGCCCTCGGCACCGACGGATGCGCGCGCCTCCGAGGCCGGAGCGAGGGCGCGCGCATCAGAAGCGGTTCTTCCATTCGCGCAGGGCTGCGAACACCGCGGCCGGATCGGAGCCCGGAGCCATGTCCACCGAGCGCGCGAGCGCCGGCTCCCCGGCGCGCAGGAACGGATTCGTCGCCTTCTCCTCGCCGAGGGTCGTCGGGATGAGGAAGCGCCCGTCGCGCTTCACCCGCTCGGCGAGCTCGGCCCGGGCCTTGAGGTTGCTGTTGTCCGGATCGGCCGCGAGGGCGAAGCGGGCATTCGAGAGCACGTAGTCGTGGCCGGAATAGATCGCGGTCTCGTCCGGCAGGGCGAGGAAGCGGCTGAGCGAGCGCCACAGCACCTCGGGTGGGCTCTCCATCACGCGGCCGCAGCCGAGGGTGAACAGGGTGTCCCCCGCGAAGGCGAGGCGCTCGCGCTCGAACCAGTAGGTGACGTGATCGGCGCAGTGGCCCGGCGTCTCCCAGACCGTCCCGACGAGGGAGCCGACCTTGACCACGTCCCCCTCGCGCACCGTGGCGTCGACCTCCGGCACGGCATCCCCCGCCTTGGCCGGCGCGGTGACGCGGGCGCCCGTGCGGGCCTTCACCTCCGGGATGCCCTCCACGTGGTCGAAGTGCCGGTGGGTGACGAGGATGTCGGTGAGCCTCCAGCCGGTCTCCTTCAGGGCACGCAGGACCGCGCCCGCCTCCGGCACGTCGATGGCCGCGCAGGCGCTGGTGACGGGGTCGTGCAGCAGCACCCCGATATTGTCGCTTCGGCACAGGAAGGTGCGGATCTCGGGCATCGTCGTCTCCCCTCGGGTCGGGGACAAGATAGGGCGGGGCGCCGCCGCCGGGGATCCGGCACGGGGTATTGCGGGGAGGCTCGGGGTTGGTTTTTCTCCCCGCCTTGCCGTGCGGCCCGACAGCGCCCATTGATGACCCGGACGCGACAGGGCGGGGTCGGACCTCCGGCCCCCCTTCGTCGCGTCGCGCGAGCATCCAGTCTTCAATGAGCGTCGACGTCACCGATCTTCGCGCCTTCTACAGCGGGCCTCTCGGCGCCGTGACGCAGCGCCTTGTCGGCCGCACGGTGCACCGGTTCCTCGGCTCCGTCGCCGGCCTGCGGGTGCTCGGCCTCGGCTACGCGGTGCCGTATCTCGGGCCGGTGCGGCACGCAGCGGAGCGCACGCTCGCCTTCATGCCAGCCATGCAGGGGGTGGTGAACTGGCCGGCCACCGGTCGCTCGGCCTCGGCCCTGGTCGATCCGACCATGATGCCCCTGCCGGAGGCGGCGGTGGACCGGGTGATCCTGGTGCATGCCATCGAGGCAGTGGAGAGCCCCGCCGAGTTGCTGCAGGAGGTCTGGCGCGTGCTCACCCCGGGCGGACGGCTGGTGCTGGTGGTGCCCAACCGCCGCGGCCTCTGGGCGCGGCGCGACGCCACGCCCTTCGGGCACGGTCAGCCCTACAGCCGCTCGCAGCTCGGCCGGCTGATGCGCGAGACGCTGTTCTCGCCCGAGGGCTGGGCCGAGACGCTCTACGTGCCGCCCGTCGAGGGCTGGATCACGCTGCGCACCGCGAGCGCCTGGGAGAGGGTCGGCACCAGCCTGTCGCTGCCCTTCGCCGGCCTGCACGTGGTCGACGCGATCAAGCAGCTCCACCGGCCGGTGACCGTGCAGGCCCGCCGCGCGGCGCGGCTGCGCGCCCCCGTGCTGGTGCCGGCGCCCGCGCCGGTGCCGGGAGGCGTCTGAGCGCCCCATGCCCGCCATCGAATCCGCCCTGCAGAGCTTCCTGCTCGCGCTTCCCGCCCTGTTCTCGATCATCAACCCGCTCGGAGGGGCGCTGATCTTCGCCGAGGTCACGGGCCGCCGCACCCATGAGGAACGGGTGCTGCTCGCGCGCCGCATCGGCATCTACGCGGCGGCGGTGATGCTGGTCTCGCTCTGGCTGGGCGCCACGCTCCTCAGCTTCTTCGGCATCTCGCTCGCGGCGCTTCGCATCGCGGGCGGGCTCGTGGTGGCGGCCCAGGCCTGGCGGCTGCTCGCCGTGCCGGAGGAGCGCGAGGCCCGCAAGGCGGCCGACGCCGCGTCCGCCAAGACGCGCGACCGGGAAGTGGGCGTGGAATCCGGCGGGCTCGACGAGATCGCCTTCTTCCCGCTGACCCTGCCCTTCACGACGGGGCCCGGCACGATCTCGGTCATCATCGCGCTCGCGGCGAGCCGGCCGGAGGCGGGCGCGGCCCGCTGGGGCTTCCTGCTCGGCGCCACGCTGGCGGTGCTGGTGATCGCGGCCTCGGTGCGCATCGCCTATGCGTCGGCCGACCGGGTGGTGAAGCGCATCGGCCATGCCCGGGCCCGGGTGCTCGGGCGCCTCTCGGCCTTCCTGCTCCTCTGCATCGGCACCCAGATCACCCTCACGGGGGTGAGCGATGTGCTCGAACCCCTGCTCGCGGCCCGGGGGCGCTGAGCCCTCGGACTGCATCTGTCCGAACGGAGAGCCGGACTCCACCTGTCCTGGACGGGTCGGGGCGCCTTGGCAGGAGAGGCCCCGCCCTGTAGACCCCGCACGCGGCCCGGTTGCGCCGCAGCAAGGAGCGGACGCCATGCGTCTCGTGGTGGTGGGCGCCTCCGGGCGCATGGGCCGGATGCTGATCCAGACGGTCGTCGGCACTGAGGGTTGCACATTGGCGGGGGCGGTTGCGCGTGAGGGCTCGGCCGCGATCGGCGAGGATGCGGGCGTGCTCGCCGGCCTGCCGCCGCTCGGCCTTGCCGTCACGGACGACCCGCTGCGGGCTTTCGCGGAGGCCGACGGCGTCCTCGATTTCACGGCGCCGGCCACCACGGTTTTTTACGCCGAACTCGCCGCGCAGGCCCGCCTCGTCCACGTGGTCGGCACGACCGGCCTCTCCGCGGACGACCTGAAGAAGCTCGACGCCGCCTCCCGCCACGCGCGCATCGTGCGTTCGGGCAACATGTCCCTCGGGGTCAACCTGCTGGCGGGCCTCGTGCGGAAGGTGGCGGCGACGCTCGGCGAGGAGTTCGACATCGAGATCCTGGAGATGCATCACCGCCACAAGGTCGATGCGCCCTCCGGCACGGCGCTCCTCCTCGGGAAGGCGGCGGCCGAGGGACGGGCCGTGGCGCTCGCCGAGCGCAAGGTGGCTGTGCGCGACGGCCATACGGGCGCCCGCGTCCCCGGCACGATCGGCTTTGCGACCCTGCGCGGCGGCAGCGTGGTCGGCGAGCACAGCGTGATCTTCGCCGGGGCCGGCGAGCGGATCGAGCTCACCCACCGGGCCGAGGATCGCGGGATCTTCGCGCGCGGGGCGGTCAGGGCCGCGCTGTGGGCCTTCCCGCAGAAGCCCGGCCTCTACGACATGGACGACGTCCTGGGACTCTGATCCCCGGCATCACGGAGCGGCTTGAAAGACCATGGAGCGCCTTCTCGTCCTCGCGCGGCACGGCCAGAGCGAGTGGAACCTGAAAAATCTCTTCACCGGCTGGCGCGATCCGGACCTCACCGAAATCGGCGTCGCCGAGGCGCGGGCGGCGGGCCGGCGGCTGAAGGCGAAGGGCATCCGGTTCGACGTCGCCTTCACCTCGGCCCTGACCCGGGCCCAGCGCACGGCCGAGCTGATCCTGGAGGAGCTCGGCCAGCCGGACCTGCCGACCATCGCCGACGCGGCGCTGAACGAGCGCGATTACGGCGACCTCTCGGGCCTCAACAAGGACGACGCCCGTGAGCGCTGGGGCAAGGAGCAGGTCCATGTCTGGCGCCGCTCCTACGACGTGCCCCCGCCCGGCGGCGAGAGCCTGAAGGACACGGTCGCCCGCGTGCTGCCCTACACGATGCGCGAGATACTGCCGCGCGTGATGCGCGGCGAGCGGGTGCTGGTGGCGGCCCACGGCAACTCCCTGCGTGCCCTCGTCATGGTGCTCGACGGGCTCACCACCGAGACGATCCCGGGCCTGGAGCTGTGGACCGGCGTGCCGCTGGTCTACCATCTGAAGGCCGACACCACGGTCGAGAGCAAGGAAGTCCTCGACAAGGACGTGTAGGGCGGGGCGCCGCTTTTCATACGGCTTCCGGTTGATCTGTTCGGAGACAAGAGGGCGC
Organism: Methylobacterium nodulans ORS 2060; assembly: GCF_000022085.1. Lineage (NCBI taxonomy): Bacteria > Pseudomonadati > Pseudomonadota > Alphaproteobacteria > Hyphomicrobiales > Methylobacteriaceae > Methylobacterium > Methylobacterium nodulans. Next base: position 500,694 of record NC_011894.1, on the reverse strand, counting down.
GGGATCCCCTCTCCCGAGTGGGAGAGGGGATCCCGCATCTGCTCCTTCACGCTTACAGCGGCTTCAGCCCCGCCTCGATCTGCGCCCGGCGCGGCTCCAGGAAGGGCGGGAGCGCGAGGCGCTCGCCGAGCCTGTCCAGGGGCTCGTCCGTCGCGAAGCCCGGGCCGTCGGTCGCGATCTCGAACAGGATCCCGTTCGGCTCCCGGAAGTAGAGGCTGCGGAAGTAGTAGCGGTCGACCGGGCCGCTCGACGGCACCCGCAGGGTCCGCAGCCGGTCGGCCCAGGCCTCGTACGCCGCATCGGGGATGCGGAAGGCCACGTGATGGACGCCGCCGGCCCCGGGCCGGGCCGGGCCGAGATCGGGCTCGGCCACCACGTGCAGCTCCGCCGCCGGGCCGCCCGCCCCCATCGCGTAGACCCGCACCGGCCGCTCCGCCGAGCGCTCGGCCGCCGCGTCGCCGGCCGGGTACTCGCGCATCGGCCGCATCCCGAGCACGCCGGTGAGCACCGCCTCCGTTGCGGCCGGGTCGGCGACGCTGAGCAGGATCGGCCCGAGCCCGCGGATCTGGTGCTCGGCCGGCACCGGGCTGCCGGCCCAGGGATGGGCCTCGCCGGCGCCGCCATCGTCCACGAGGCCGAGCCGCTGGCCCTCCGGATCCTCGAAGTCGAGGGTGAGCCGCCCGTCGCGCTCCACCGGCAGGCGGTGGCTGACCCCCTGGCGGCCGAGATGCTCGCGCCACCACGCGATGGCCTCGGGGCCGGCCACCCGCAGCAGGGTGCGGGCGATGCTGTTCGTGCCGCGCCGCTCGCGCGGGGCCGGCCAGTCGAAGAAGGTCAGGTCCGAGCCCGGCGAGGCGACACCGTCGCCATAGAACAGGTGAAAGGCCGAGACGTCGTCCTGGTTGACGGTCTTCTTCACGAGGCGCTGGCCGAGCACGCGGGTGTAGAAGGCGAAATTGTCGGCGGCCTGCGCCGTGACGGCGGTGAGGTGGTGGATTCCGGTGAGCTGCATCGGGGGATCTCCATCGGTCGGTCACGACGTGCGCGTTCCGCGCCCTTGCCGCCAGGGCCTCACCTGCCAAATCGCCTTTGCGTGCGTGCAAGGCCGTGCCTTGCCCCACCGCTCCCCGGCCGCCATGAGGGGCAGGACGAGCCGTCACACAGCTGAGGAGCCCGCATGATCGAAGCGGCGATGATCTGGAACGAGCCCAACAACAAGTCGCATTGGGATCCCGAGATCGATCCGGGCTGGCACCTCTTCGCCGACACGCTCGCCTGCGCGGCGCAGGCCCTCAAGCAGGAGGCGCCCGCGCTGCCCACCGTGCTGGGCGGCCTCTCGCCCATCGATCCGACCTTCGTGCAGTTCCTCGATTCGAAGCGCGCCCTCGACCATGTCGACGTCGTGGCGGTGCATGGGTTCCCCCTCGACTGGAACCTCTGGCAGATCAACGAGTGGCCGGCCAAGCTCGCCGAGATCCGCGCGGTGACGCCCAAGCCCGTCTGGGTGACGGAGGTGGGCGTGTCGACCTTCGGGGCCGAAGAGGTGCAGGTCTTCGGCCTTGAGCGCACCGCCGCGCTGCTGATCGGCCGCACGCCGCGCATCCACTGGTACAGCCTCTACGACCTGCCGCAGGCCTGGGGCGCCACCACCCGGCACAAGGAGGCGGAGGGCTCCTCCTACTACCGCCACTTCTACATGGGGCTCCTGCGCGAGGACGGGACGCCGAAGCCCGCACTCGAGCAGTTCGGCCGCTACGCCCCCGCGATGGGGCTGTGCCAGTGGTTCCATTTCGAGGACCATCGCCTCGACGACGCTGTCGCCTGGATGCGGCGGCTCGGCGTGCGCTACCTGCGCACCGGCCTCTCCTGGGCCGATTCCTTCCGGCCGAACGCCCTCGACTGGTTCGACCGGCAGATGGAGGCGCTCGCCGAGTTCGACGTCACGGTCACCTTCTGCTTCACGCCCGAACACCGGGGCATCGCGCCCCACCACACCAGCCCGCCCCAGGTGAAGGAGGAATTCGCGGAGTTCTGCACCGCCATGATCCGGCGCTATGCCGGCCAGCTTCGCCCGCGGTCGGACGCCCTCGCGATGCCGGCTTCCCTCGCATGAGCGCCGTCGTCACCGGGCCGCTGGCGCCGACCTCTCCGGAGGCGGAGGCCTTCCTCACGGCGCTGGCGCATCCGGCCCGCGGCCCCGTGAGGGCCGGCCACGCGGCGCTCGTCGTGGCGCATCCCGACGACGAGAGCATCGGCTGCGGCGCGCAGCTGCCGCGGCTCGCCGGCCTCGCGGTCATCCACGTCACCGACGGTGCGCCGCGCAGTGGGCCGGATGCCGCGCGCCACGGTTTCGCGGATCCGACCGCCTACGCGGCCGCCCGTGCCCGGGAACTCGATGCGGCGCTGACGCTCGCGCGCGTGCCGCCCGAGCGGCGCCTCGCCCTCGGCCTGCCGGATCAGGGCGTCGCGGAGGCGCTGGCGGCGCTCGCCCGGCGCCTCGCCGAGATCTTCGCGGCGCGCGGCATCACGCTCGCGCTCACCCATGCCTACGAGGGCGGCCACCCGGACCACGACGCGGTGGCGCTGGCCGTGCAGGGGGCGAAGCGGCTGATGGGCGGAGCCCTCGCGGTGATCGAGATGCCCTATTACCATCGCGGCGCGCAGGGGCCGGAGGCCGGCGCCTTCCTGCCGACACAGCCGCCGCGGCGGGCCATCGCGCTCCACCTCGATCCGGAGGATTGCGCCCTCAAGGCCGACCTGTTCGCCGCGCATGCGACGCAAGCCGCGATCCTCAACCGCCTGCCGATCGCCCTCGAACGGTTCCGCGAGGCGCCGGCCTACCGCTTCGATACCCTGCCGAACGAGGGACGGCTCCTCTACGAGGAGTGGCAGCTGGGGCTGAACGGGGCCCGCTTCCTCGACCTCGCGCGGGCGGCGGAGCGGGAGATCGCCGGACTTTGTCCTTGAATAGAAACTGACCTGAAAACTGACCTGAGTGGAAGCCGCCCCGCTCCTCATGCTGAGGTGGCCGGCGGGAGCCGGCCCTCGAAGCACCCCAGACCGGTGATCCCGGCCAAACTGGTGTTTCGGAGGACCCTTCCGGGGTGCTTCGAGGCTCGCTGCGCGAGCACCTCAGCATGAGGGCCGGTGGGGCTGCCTCATCAGGAAGCGCTCGTTCGGCCGGTTTCATCCGTCAGGGTTAGTGCAGCCGGTGATGAACTGATTCCGGGATGCCTCGCTGTCAGCTGGTTCCGTCTGGGGCGCTCGGAGTCCGTCCGGACGGAGGACCGGTGCCGGAGAACCCGCCGTCATTGGCCCCTCGTCAGGGAGCGGAGGAGCGGCATGCGCGTCCTCTCGACATACGCTAGGTAAAGCTGACAGACTGACGCCGTGAGTCCATCAGGAGGGCACGATGAGTGATCCGGTCAAGGTCGAGATGGTCAAGTGTGCCTGTCAGGATTGCGTCTGCGTCGTTCCGCTCGCCAAGGCGGTGCAGCGCGATGGGCGGGCCTATTGCTGCGACGAATGTGCCGCCGGGCATCCGGACCACGCCGGGTGCGATCACGCCGGCTGCACCTGCCACGGTTGAGCGGGCCGCGCCCGCTCGGCGCCCGTCCCGGCGGTGTGGGGGCCGGTTCGCCGGAGACCAACGCGGGGCGATGAAGCGCCGAGAACCATGGTCCGTTCCGGACGGGACGGACACAGGCCCGCGTCGGTGCTCGCGGGTCCCTCAGACCAGGACCGCCCGGCGCTCCTCCGGCACGACGACGCCTCGCGGGCCGTCCTCGGCCTCGTCGGCGAACCACAGGATCGTGGCCTTGAGCCCCTGGTCCAGCGGGACCTTCGGGGCCCAGCCGAGCAGCTCCTGAGCCCGCGCGATATCCGGCCGGCGGCGGCGCGGGTCGTCGGTCGGGAGCGGCCGGGTCACGATCGCCGAGGGCGAGCCCGTCATCGCGAGCACCCGCTGCACCAGATCCGAGACGGTGAGCTCCACCGGGTTGCCGAGATTGACGGGCGGAACGGCGAAGCCCGGCGCCTCATGCGCCATCAGCCGCACGAGGCCGTCGATCAGGTCGGCCACGTAGCAGAAGGACCGGGTCTGCGAGCCGTCGCCGTAGACCGTGATGTCGTCGCCCGCCAGCGCCTGGCAGACCACGTTCGACACGACCCGGCCGTCATCGGCCCGCATGCGCGGCCCGTAGGTGTTGAAGATGCGCGCCACCCGCACCGCGACGCGGCCGGCCCGGGCATAGTCGTAGCACAGCGTCTCGGCCGCCCGCTTGCCCTCGTCGTAGCAGGCGCGCGGCCCGGTCGGATTGACATGGCCCCAATAGGCTTCGGCTTGGGGATGCACCTCCGGATCGCCGTAGATCTCCGAGGTCGAGGCCTGCAGCAAGCTCGCGCCCGCGGCTTCCGCCAGCATCAGCAGGTGGCGCGCGCCGAGCACGCTGGTGAGGAGCGTGTGCTCCGGATCGGCCTGGTAATGCGGCGGAGAGGCCGCGCAGGCGAGATTGTAGATGCGCTCGAAAGGGCGGCGGCGCAGGGAGGCGGGCAGGGGCCGCACGACGTCGTGCTCGATGAGCTCGAAGCGCGGCTCGCGTTCGAGGTGGCGCAGGTTGCGGCGGCGTCCGGTGAGGAAGTTGTCGAGGCAGATCACCCGGTCACCCCGGGCCAGCAGCGCCTCGCAGAGGTGGGAACCCAGGAACCCCGCGCCGCCGGCGACGAGAACGGTCGGGCTCTTGCGATTCGTCATGGGGCCTCCTCTGCCGTGTGCCTCGCCGGGAAGGCCACGCCTCCGGGCGGAAAGGTACTTACCTTCGCTCCCCAACGCGCTCGCTGAAGCCGAGTTTCCATACATGCTGTGGGTATTTCTGCGCGGCCCTGGCGCGGGCCTCGCCGAGCGCCGCTTCGAGTTCCGTCGCCCGATGCGCGGCACTGTGGGCGGCGAGCACGCGGCGGCGGGCCGCCCGCGCGAGGGCCGCACGGTCGGGTTCGGGGGTCTCGGTCAGGGCACGCAGCACCGCCTCCGGGCCGTCCGCCGCCACGATCTCGCGCCCCGGCGTCAGGATCGTGTCGAGGCCGGGCCAGGCATCCGACAGGATCGGCGTGCCGCAGGCGGCGGCCTCGAACAGGCGGACGCTCGGGCTGTAGCCCGCTTCCCGCATGTCGGCGCGGGTGACGTTGAGGGTCCAGCGGCTCGCCGCGTAGAAGGCCGGATGATCGGCGGGACCGACATGCTCGCGCCGCTCCACATTGGCCGGCCAGGCGATGTCGGCGGGGTATTGCGGCCCGGCGACCACGAAGCGCAGGTGGGGCGCCCGCCGGGCGGGCTCGATCAGCAGCCGCTCCAGGGTCGGCTGCCGGTCCGGGCTGTAGGTGCCGAGATACGAGAGATCATAGGAAGGCTTGGCGCCGCCCGGGGTGTAATGCGCCGGGTCGACGGAGCAGTAGAGCGCTCGCGCGAGCGGTGAGCCGTGCTCCCGCTCCAGGCGCGCCAGCACCGGCCCGCCCGTGAAGGAGAGATAGAGGTCGTAGGCGCGGATCAGGTCGGGGGTGAGGTATTCGTGGTCGCCGCGGGCGAGCTTGGCGAGGGTGACGGGCGTGTCGATGTCGTAGAAGGCCGCGACGCCGCCGGCTTCGCGCATCGCCGCGATGGCCCAGCGGCCGACCGCGACGCCGTCCGGCACGTAGGAGCCGACGATCGCCGCATCCGCCCGCAGGAGCCGCGGGCGCAGGTCCTTGAGGGAAGCGAGGTCGGGATAGAGGATCAGCTCGCAGTAATCCGGATCGGCGAGGTCGCGATGCGCCGCGTACCAGGGCACGTCCCGTTCCAGGAAGGTCACCCGGTGGCCCCGCGCCGCGAAGGCCTTCAGCAGCGCCCGGTAGGTGGTGGCATGGCCGTTGCCCCAGGACGAGGACAGGCTGAGGCCCAGAACCACGAGATCGAGGGGCCGGCTCACGCGACGCTCCTCGCGCGCCTCGAAGCGAGCGCCGCCCGCAGGATGGCGTCGACCTCAGCGCCGCGCCGCGCATAGGTGTGCTCCGCGAGGATGCGCCGGCGGCCCGCCGCGCCGATGGAGGCGGCGCGCTGCGGGGTCAATGCGGCGACGTGCTCGGCCACGTCCGCGCCGTCGCGGGCGACCAGCACCTCCTCGTCGGCCTTGAGGAACATGTCGAGGCCGACCCAGGCGTCGGTGATGAGGCAGGCCCCGGCGCCCGCGGCCTCGAACACCCGGGTGGCCGGCGACCAGCCCGTCGCCGCCATCGAGTCCCGGGCGATGTTCAGCACCGCCCGGGGCGTCACGTTGAAGGCGTTGTGGTCGCGGGTCGAGACGTGGCCGATGTGGCGGACATTGGCAGGCAGCGCCCGCGAATCCCAGCCGTTGCCGCCGATCAGGAAGGCCCGGTCCGGCAGGCGCTCGGCGGGCCGCAGGAAGAACTCGTCGACCCGGGCCTCCCGGTCCGGCAGGCGGTTGCCGAGGAAGGAGAGATCGGCGGCGAAGCGCGGGTCCGCCGGCACGGGATGGTGGGTGTCCGGGTCGAGGGCGTTGTAGACCGGGACGCAGCGGCGCGCGCCGAACTCCTCGTAGGCCTCCACCACCGGCGGCCCGCCGCCATAGGTCAGGACGAGGTCGAGGGCGGGGAGGGTGCGGCGCAGCGGATGATCGGGCGCGGTCCGCAGCTCGGCCAGGGTTGCGGGGGCATCGACGTCCCAGAACAGCCGCACGGCATCGGGCCGGGCCGCCGCGGTCACGCCCGCGAGCAGCAGGTCGTCGAACACGCCGACGCCGGAGGCCTTCACCACCACGTCCGCCCGGGCGGCCTGCGCAATCACCGCCCGCGCGGCCTCCTCGGTCGCCGGATAGACCGTGACGGAGGCCCAGTCCGGCGGGTCGATGTCCCGGTGCCGCTGCCGGTCGAAGGCGTCGGGCTCGTAGAAGGTCGTCCGCCAGCCCCGCCGCGCGAGGTCGCGGATCAGGCCGCGGTAGTAGGTGGCCGCACCGTTCCAGTAGGAGGAGAGGAGGCTGGAGCCGTAGAAGGCGATGGTGCTCATCGGGCCGGCGCCCCCGCGGCAGGAGGGGGCACGGGAGAGGGGGAGTTCGGCCTGCGCATGATCCTCGGTTCCACCAACTCCCTCCTCATCCGGCTGCCTTCAGGCTTAGTGGTCCCGCGAGACGCTCCGCCACCGCCATGAGTTCCGCGGCCCGGTGGGCGCAGGTATGGCGGGCGCGAATCGTCGCGAGGCCGTGAGCGGCGATCTCCGCGCGAAGCGCAGGATCGTCGCGCAGGGCCCGCAGATGCCGGCCCATCGCGGCCTCGTCCCCGGCCATCAGGAAGTCGCGGCCGGGCGTGAACAGGCCCTCGCTGTCGCGCCAGGGCGCCGAGACGAGAGGGATGCCGCAGGCCAGCGCCTCGAACACCCGGATCGTCGGGATGCCGGGCAGCGCCTCGACGTAGAAGCGCCGCGGCACATGGATCGTGGCGAGATGCCGGGCGAAGACCTCCGGCGCGCGGGCATTCGGCAGCCAGCCGCGATAGCGGGCGCCATAGCGGTCGAGGGCGGCGCGGGCCTCGTCGGGATAGCGCACGCCCCAGACGTCGAGGGACAGGCCGGCATCGCGGGCCGGGCGGAACAGGAAGGATTCGAGCTCGGCGCTGCGCTCGCCGTCGCCCCAGTTGCCGATCCAGACCAGGCCGGCGCGGCCCGTCTCCTGCGCCGGCGGGCGGAACAGCCTGGTGTCGGCGGCCTCGTGCCAGACGAAGACGCAGCTGCCCCAGCCCCAGCCGCGATAGACGGCGGCCAGCGTCTCCCCGAAGGCCAGCACGCCGTCATAGCCCGAGAGGTCGTAGGCCCGCATGGCGGCGGGCTCGCTCACCGCCCGATGATGCGTGTCGTGGAACAGGAGCGTGAAGCGTCCGCCCGCCTTGCGGAGCGCGCCGATGCGGGCGACGAGGGCCGGCTCGTTCCACTCGTGGACGAGGACGAGATCCGCCCCGTCGAGGGCCTCCGCCGGGTCGAAGCCCGGTGGGTCGATCCGCGAGGACAGCTCCGGATAGGGCCCGAGCGAGGCGGCCGCGCCGGCCTCGCCGTGATCGGCGACGAGATTGGCGAGGCTCCAGGCGCCCGCGGGCTCGTGCACCGCTACGTCGTGGCCGAGCGCGATCAACTCGCGCAGGGTGCCGCGCAGAAAATGCGCGTTGCCATGGTTCCAGCACGAGCGCAGGGAATGCGTGAAGACGACGATCCTCACGCGGGCGCTCCGGCGCGCCGGGGCGTCTCGCCGAGCACGGCCTGATAGGCGGCGAGCACGCCCGCCCCCATCGCCTCGACCGTGAGGGCGTCCGCCCGCACCTTCGCCTCGGCGCCGAGCCGGGCGCGGATTGCCGGATCTCCCGCCACGAGTTCGATCGCGGCGGCAAAGCCCGCATCGTCGTCCGGATCGATGAAGATCGCGGCGTCGTCCCAGAGCTCGCGGAAGGTCGGGATATCCGAGAGGACGAGGGCGCAGGCCGCGCTCGCGGCCTCCAGCACGCCGAGGCCGAAGGGCTCGTAGCGGGCCGCCGAGACGTAGATCGGCGCGCCCGCAAGCCAGCGCGCCATGTCCTGATCGGTCAGCCGCCCGAGGCAGCGCAGATGCCGGGGGGCGAAGCAGGCGGCGTTGGGGCCGTCGAGCGGACCGGCGGCCAGAAAGGGGCGCGGGGCGAGGCGGGCCGCGACCCGGTCGAGGGTCGCGGCGTTCTTGCCCTCGTCCCAGAGGCGGCCGGCCGTGAAGGCGAAGGGCGAGGCGGCGGCACCGCGCGGCGTGCGGTGGCCGCGCTCGGCCGGGCTGCGACGGCCGTTCGGCACGACCCAGGGCAGGGCCGGGAGCGCGTAGGTGGCGGCGGTCGCCTCCGCGAAGGCGCGGGTAGGGCTCAGCACCGCGGCGGCCCGTCGGTAGCCCTCGCCGGCAAGGGCGGCCCGCCAGGCGAGGTCGGGCGGCAGCGGCCCGCCGCGCATGGAAGCCCACCAAGTGGCGACGCAGGAATGCGCCACCGCCACAATCGGAACCGGGAACAGCGCGATGGCCGCGAGCGCCGGGCTGTTGAGATGGACGAGATCGGCGCCGGCCCGCTCGGCCTCGCGGGCGACCCGCCAGGCGGCGGTCTCGACCTCGCTGCGGGTGAGCGCCGTCCAGTCGAGGGGCACGTCCATCACCCGCAGGTCGAGCCCCCGGATGGCACGCGCGGCGCGCAGCTGGTCGACGCTCGGCTCAGGCCCCAGCACCGCGAGGGTGATGCCGAGGCCGCGGCGCTCGAGGTCGAGGCAGAGGTCGAGGGCGTATTGCCAGACGCCGCCGACCGCATCCGCGGTCATGAACAGGTTGAGGGAGGGAGCGCGCGGGCGCGCGGCGGTCAGGCCGGGCAGCATGCGGATTCCAGTTCGGTCAACGGGGCCGGCCGCTCGTCCTGGATGTCGCTGAAGCGGTCGAACTCGGCGAGGTAATGGGCATGCGCCCGCTCCCAGGCGCGGCCGTCCGGCTCGCCCCAGAGGCGGCGGTAATCCGGCGAGGAGGGGTAGGGATAGAGGGGTACCGGGTCGTTGGCCCAGACGCCGGCGGCCTGCAGGCGCTCGCGCCACGCCGCCACCAGGGCGGGGTCGTCGCCCGCGACCTTGATCAGGTTCGCCTGCACGAAGGGCACCGAGCGCCGGGCGTGGATCAGGCGCTCGGCGAGGTCGTCCGTCGACACGCGGCAGTTCTTGTCGAGCAGGGCCCGGCCCTCCTCGGTCAGGCTCTCCACCCCCGCCTCGATGGAGACGCAGCCCGCCGCGCCCAGGAGGTCGAGCATGTCGGGCTTCCACAGGTCGATGCGGGTCTGCACCCCGAACGACACCGCTCGGCCGACGAGCGCTTCGAGGAGCGGCTTCTGCGGCAGGAAGATCTCGTCGATGAAGTAGAGGTAGGTCACGCCCTGCGCGATCAGGCGGTCGATCTCCTCCAGGATGATGGTGAGGTCGCGGCGCCGGTACTTGTCGCGGAAATCGATCTTGGCGCAGAAGGTGCAGGTATAGGGGCAGCCCCGCGACGCCTCCACTTCCGCACCCGGCCCGTCCGGCGCGCGGTCGAAGCGGTGGTGATGATGATGGTGGCGGGCGATCCACGCCTCCGGCCAGGAGAGGGCCGGGAGATCGGCGAAGCGCGCCGCGGCCGGTCCGCCCGTGACGGTGATCTCCAGGCCGTCCCGGTAGGCCAGGGCGGGCACGCGATCCGGCCGCTCCAGGCCGCCCGAGGCCAAAGCCGCGACGACCTCCTCGCATTCGCCCCGGACCACGAAGTCGCAGCCGAGCTTGGTGAGCGCCGTCTCGGGCGTCACCGAGCCGTGCGGGCCGACCACGACGGTCCTGCCCCCGCGCTCCCCGAGCGCGTCGAGGAAGGCCCGCGGAACCCGCAGCTCCGGCTGCGCGCAGCGCCAGAACAGGTAGGTCGGCGCCGTCGTCACCACGGTCATGGCGGGGCGGAAATCCGCCACGCGGTCCGCCAGCTCCTCGAGCGAGAGCCCGTCCAGGGCTCCGTCGAGCATCAGCACATCATGCCCGGCCGCTTCCAACAGCACCTTGCAGGCCCCGAGCTCGATCGGCAGGTGGGGTTCCCGGCAGCCGAAATAGATGCTCTGCGTGAAGGTCCAGGTCGGATTAACGAGGGATATTCTCACCGATGGAGGTCCTGACGCCTGGGGAATACTGGGGTGACGATCTGGAGAGATCTGGCGGAGCGGCGTTCGGCGACAAGGGCTTGTGCCCCGATCCTGGTTAAGCGGAGGATACCGAGGCGGCCAGGCGGCGTGGCGCGGACTCCTCCGGCAGCACGAGGCCGCGAGCCTCGGCGAGCCAGCGGGCGAGGTCGCGCAGCCCGGTCCGCCAGGCGATCGGGGCGTCGAGCCCGAGATCGGCCGCGGCGCGGCGGGTATCCGACACGTAGTAGCGCTGGTCCCCGGCCCGCCAGTCGTGGAAGGAGAGGTCGAGCGGCTGCGCGACGAGGTCGCGGATCGCGCCGAGCACCTGCCGCAGGCTGACGGCATTCGCAGGCCCACCGCCCAGATTGTAGGCCCGGCCGCTCACCTGCCCGATCCGCGCCAGCGCCGCCCGGTAGGCGGCGACCGCATCGGCGACGTGGAGGATGTCGCGCACTTGGTAGCCGTCGCCGTAGATGGCGATGGGCTGCTCCGCCAGGGCCCGGATCAGGAAATGCGCCACCCAGCCCTGGTCCTCGGTGCCCATCTGCCGCGGGCCGTAGATGCAGCTCATGCGCATCACGCAGGTCGGCACCCCGAAGCTGCGGGCGTAGTCGAGCACGTACTGGTCGGCGCCACCCTTCGAACAGCCATAGGGCGTGTGGAAGTCGAGGGGGCGGTCCTCGCCGATCCCGTGGCGGTGCAGGGTCTCGTCCGCGGGCCGGTAGGCCTCCCCCTCGCGCCGGAAGGCGAGGTCGGCGAGGTCGCCGTAGACCTTGTTGGTCGAGGCGAAGATCAGGGGGGCGGGATCGGGGCGGCGGCGCAGGGCCTCCAGCAGCTGCAGGGTCGCCCCGAGATTCACGTCGAAATCCGTCGCCGGTTCGACGAGGCTCGTGGTCACGGCGACCTGGGCGGCGAAGTGGAACACGGCCGCCGCATCGCCCGCCGCCGCGGCCAGGGCGGCAGTGTCGCGCACATCCGCCACGACGGCCGAGATCCGGTCCGGGTGGCGGCGCTTCAGCCAGTCGAGATTGGCCTCGACGCCCGGCCTCAGCAGGGCGTCGTAGATCAGAACGTCGCGGCCCTCGGCCGCGAGCGCGTCCGCGAGGTTCGCGCCGATGAAGCCGGCCCCTCCCGTGATGAGGATCGGCCGCAATCCGCCCGGGCTGGTCATGCGACGAGCCCGCGCTTCTCGAGTTCGCGGCGCGCCTCGGCGACGCGGTCCTGCGCATCCTGCTGCGCGGCCACCCAGGCGGCGAGTTCCGCAAGGCCGTCCGCGAAGTCGCGCCGGGGCGCATAGCCGAGCTCGGCCTTGGCCTTGCCGATATCCGGGATGCAGTGGCGGATGTCCCCGGCCCGCATCTTGCCGGCGATCTCCGGGACGATGTCGGTGCGGCCCATGGCGCGGGCGAGCAGGGTCGCCACCTCGCGCACCGAGCGGTACTCGCCCGAGCCGATATTGTAGACCTGACCCGCGGCCTCGCGCCGGTCGAGGGCGAGGAGGAAGGCCTGCGCCACGTCGTCGACCTGCACGAAGTCGCGCAGCTGGTGGCCATCCTCGAAGATCACCGGCGCGGCCCCGTTGTGGAGCCGCGAGGCGAAGATCGCCAGCACCCCCGTATAGGGGTTCGAGAGCGCTTGGCCCGGCCCGTAGGCATTCCATAGCCGCAAAGCCACGCCCTCCATGCCGTAGGCGGGGGCGAGCATCAGGGTCAGGCGCTCCTGCGCGTATTTCGACAGGGCATAGACCGAGGCGAGGGCCGGGCGTTTCCACTCGGGCGTCGGGACGGGCTTGAGCGGGCGGCCCCGCGCATCGAGCGGATCCCAGGGCGCCTCCGGGCCGGAGCGGGGCTGGCGCGCCACGTCCTCGATGAGCGCCCCCTCCGAGTCGCGGTAGAGCCCCTCGCCGTAGACGCTCATGGAGGAGGCGACGACGACCCGCTGCACCGGCCGCTCGATCAGCGCCTGGAACAGCACCGCCGTGCCGAGGTCGTTGACCGAGACGTAGCGCTCGACCGCGTACATGCTCTGCCCCACGCCGACCTCGGCGGCGAGGTGGATGACCTTGTCGATGCCGATCAGCGACTGCGCCACGGCGGCCGGGTCGCGCACGTCGCCCCGGCGCAGGTCGACCGCATCCGGCAGATCGTCCGGCCGGCCGAGGCCGCCATGCACCTGATCGATCAGACTGTCGAGGACACGAACCCGGTCGCCCCGTGCGACCAGCGCCCGGGCGACGGCCCGGCCGATGAAACCGGCTCCGCCGGTGATCAGGATGCTCTGCGACACGCATACGCCCTTCGGCTGCCGACCCCTTTGGCGGGATCCAGAGACATACATCCCAACCGTATGTAAGTTCCTTTCGCGCGCCGAACAGCCCCGGTCCGCGATCCGTCTCGGCGGGCGAAGCAGGCGCCGCGCGATCGCGCCGGCGGCTTCGCGGGCGCGGCGCTCGACCGGTCGAGGAGCGGCGATGCGCCGGCACAACAGCGGCCGCACATCGTCCTCGGCATGGAGCGTGAAGACGATCCGCGGATGTCCGGGCTGTAGCCTTGGCCGCTGGAGCGGTTAAGTAGCACCCGAAGATGGGTGGTTCGCTCGTTCGCTGCCCAAAGGGGAGTATTCGATGATCAATTGCGGGTACGGAAGGCCCTTGGTCGCGGCGGGTTTCGCGGCCTTCGTGTTCACGGCCCATGCCGCGCAGGCTGCGCAATGCGGCAACGGCCCCGCCGGGTTCGAGGCGTGGAAGCGGGAATTCGCCGAAGAGGCGCGGGGACGGGTGGGCGCGACGGGCGTCTCGGCCCTGATGGGCACCTCCTATTCCTCGGCGACCATCGCGGCGGATCGGGGCCAGAAGAGCTTCCGCCTCTCGCTCGATCAGTTCCTGGCCAAGCGCGGCGGCCCGGCCATCGTGTCGCGCGGGCGGGCGCTCAAGCAGTCCAACGCGGCGCTCTTCGCCTCGATCGAGCAGCGCTATGGCGTGCCGCCCGGGCCGCTCCTGGCGATCTGGGGCATGGAGACGGGCTTCGGCGCGAGCCGGGGCAACGTCAACACCCTGTCGGCCGTGGCGACCCTGGCCTATGATTGCCGCCGCTCCGCCTACTTCACCGACCAGCTCTATGCCGCGCTCACCCTGGTCGACCGGGGCATCCTCTCGCCGAGCACCCGCGGCGCGGCCCACGGCGAGGTCGGCCACACGCAGTTCCTGCCGAAGAGCATTCTGAACTACGGCACGGGCGGCAGCCTCGACAGCGTGCCGAACGCCCTCAACGCGACCGCGAACTTCCTGCGCGCCCATGGCTGGCAGCGCGGGGCCGGCTATCAGCCGGGCGAGCCGAACTTCTCGGCGATCCAGGGCTGGAACTCGGCTTCCGTCTACCAGCGCGCGATCGCGCTGATCGGCAGGCGCATCGACGGCGAGTAGAGCCTTATCCAGTGGCGGGGATGCCGGTTCGCCGCAGACGATGCGGCGAACCCGACGATCGGGAGCGACGTCCGGTTCACCGTGAACGGATCCGCTCCCGGCCTTGCCGGCCGGCGTGACGGGACCGGGAGAGCCGCAGGCGGTCTCTCCCGATCGCGCTCAGGCCCCGTTGCCGCCCGCGGCCGGACGATCGGACAGGCCGATGCGGCGGTCGTTCGTGCCGGGCGGTCCGTCCTGCCCGCGGCCGGCGACGACGACGAGGCGCTGGACCTCTCCGCGCAGGAAGGCCTGCAAGAAGCGGTTGTAGTCCTTGAAGGAGACGCAGCCGTTCGAGGCCCCGCTCGGCCCGAGCATGTAGGTATGCGCCAGGAGCCCGACCCGCCCGTGTACGGCGCCGCTGCCGCCCACCGGCGTGAGGCGGATCGCCCGCACGCCGTGGAAGAGCTTCTCGCGCTCGGTCAGGTCGTAGGTGCCGGGCGGCGTGGCGCCGCGCATGCGCACATGCACGAAGCGCGGGTCGTCCATGTGCGGGCCGAGGCCGGAATGGGCCTCCAGCCGCTCGCCGTTCGGCAGGGTCACGGTGCGGGCGCTGATGTCGTAGACGGCGGTCGCCCGGGCCACGTCCGGCCCCGGAACGGGGCTGAGGCGCCGGTTCGGCGCCGGGACGACGGGGTTGCTCTCCAGCGCCGCATAGGCGAGGCCGGGGCTCGAAGCCGGCGGAAGATCGAACAGCTTCTCGATGAAGGAGCGGTTGTCCTCGACCGGGGGGAGGGGCGAGGCGACGCCTGCGCGCTGCGCCGCGGACCGGCTCGCGCCGCGGGCCGGCTCCGCCGTTCGCGGACGGCGCAGTTCAGGCGGGCGCGGCACCGGCAGGGGCACGGGCTGGGCGAGCCGGGCGGGATCCTGGCTCAGGTCGTCCGGCGCGGCGGTGCGCGCCTCGTCCGGGGTCTCCGAAGCCGGCGCCTCGACCGGATCGGATGGTGGGGCCAGGGCCGCCTCCAGCACGGAATCGAGCAAGGCGCTCTGCCAGGGCACGGGCGTTTCGACGGACAGGCCCTGCACGGGGGGAGCCGGAGCCGCATCGGCGCGGGTCACGGCCGGCGGGGCCTCCTCGACCGGGGCGGGCGGCGCCTCGGCCTGCCCGCGGCTTCCGGTCGGGGCCGGGGGCGCCTCGGCCGGGTGCCAGTCCCCGCTGACGGTGAGGCTCAGCAGAGCGATGAGGGAGGCTGCGAGCGGCCCGGCGCGGCGAGCGGGACGAGTCGCCGCCGCGGCGCTCGCCGATGGGGGGTCGAGGACCATCTGCAAGCCGGCCACCGTGCTCGTCTCCCTGGCTCGTCTGCCTAGCGCGGTGGGCCGGCCGTCGCGCTCCGCGTGCCCGAAGGCGCCCAGATCGGCGAGGCCCCATCCGCCGTGCAGAGGAAAGCTCAGCGCTATCGGCATTTTCGGGGCAAGACTGTGGTCATTCGAAGGTCGACGCCGATAACGTGCCCGAGGACCTCGCCTCGCAGTCGAATTCACGTGCTCGGATCGTCCCAGGCGGGGTTGATAAGCTTGGCTGTAAGCAGTGAAGCTAGGCCATGTCTTGCCGATATTATGCTCAAGCTTGATTCGCTGCACGGCCGATGGCGGCGATGGTGCTTGCAGTTCCGCCCCGGCCCCGACCACGCGGCCGCAGGCGACGTCCGCGAGGCGCAACTCCTCGCCGGGCATCTCGGCCGCAACGCTGCGGCGCTCGCTCTGTCTCAAGCGAGCTTGGCCTGCGTGGCAGCTCACCCCGCTCCTCATGCTGAGGTGCTGGGCGATCGAAGATCGCGCAGCCTCGAAGCACGCCTGACCGCTGGTCCGAGGCTCTGGTGGCCGGGAGCACCGATCCGGGGTGCTTCGAGGGCCGGCTCGCGCCGGCCACCTCAGCATGAGGAGCGGGGTGAGCTGCCACAGATGGGAGCGTTTAGTCAGCCGGCTTCATCCGTCAGGGGCGGCCCGGCCGGTGGTGAACTGGTCGCCGCGTGAGTGGCGGTGCTCCTCCGCCGTCTCGTCGCGGCCGCCCAGGAGCGCGAGACCGCAGCGGCGACGGCGCCGCATCGGGAAATGCGCGGCAGGGCGTCGCGCAGGCTCACCCGTCCCGGCGGCGCAGGTAGTCGCTGAGGCGGGTGACGGCGGGCGGCAGCGGCTCGATGAGGACGTCGCCGGCGATCGGCTGCGCACGCGGCGTCCCGAACAGCACGCCCTGCGCGAGGTCGCATCCGGCGGCCCGCAGCGCCTCCCACTGCTCGCGGGTCTCCACCCCCTCCGCCACCGTCACGCGGCCGAGATGGTGCAGCAGGCCGATCAGCGCCTCGACCACGGCGCGCTGTTCGCGGCCCTGCACGAGACCGCGGATGATCGAGACGTCGAGCTTCACGGCATCGAACGGGATGTCGCGCGGAAGCTGGAGGGACGAGAGGCCCTTCCCGAAATCGTCGAGCGCGACGCGCACGCCCCGCGCCCGCAGGGTCCGCAGGCGCTGCGCCACCCGGTGGCGGTCGTCGATCAGGATCGCCTCCGTGACCTCGATCTGCAGACGCTCGGGCGGCAGGCCGGTCTGCCTGAGCACGGCGTCCACGAGATCGATGAAGTCGTCCGTCTGGAGCTGCGGTCCTGAGACGTTCACCGCGACGAGGTGATCCTCCGTCCAGGTCGCCGCCTGGCGGCAGGCTTCTGCCAGGACGAGCTGGCCGAGATCGACGATCGCGCCGCATTCCTCGGCCAGCGGGATGAAGCGGCTCGGCGGAATCTCGCCCAGGCGCGGATGCCGCCAGCGCAGCAGCGCCTCGTGGCCGACGATGCGCCGGGAGGCGAAGGACACGATCGGCAGGTAGACGATGGTGAAGGCGCCGTCGCGCAGACCCGCGGCGAGATCCTCCTGCAGCCGGCGGCGCGCCTCGATCGCCGCGACGAGGGACTCGTCGTAGCGGCAATGCCGCCCGCCGCCGTCGCGCTTGGCCCGGTCGAGCGCGAGGCCCGAGCGCTTGAGGAGCATCTCACCCCCCGACCCGTCCTCCGGCCAGACCGCGACGCCGACGCTGGCGCGGATCTGCACCTGCCGGTCCGCGACCACGACCGGGGCGGCGAGATGCTCGACGATCTGCCGGGCCACGGTCTCGGGCGGGCGGGCGCGCTCGCTGTCGATCTGGAGCACGGCGAACTCGTCGTCGCCGAGACGGAAGACCCGGTCCAGGGTTCCGGCCTCGACGACTTGAGCGAGGCGCCGGGCGAGCCCCGCCAACACCTGATCGGCGAGGGCATGCCCGAAGGTGATGTTGATGTCCTTGAACCGGTCGAGATCGATGCGATGCAGCGAGAACGTGGTGTTGTTGCGCACGCAGGCGGTGATCTGCGCCCGCAGCGCCTCGTCGAAGGCGGCGCGGTTCGGCAGGCTCGTCGCCTGGTCGCGATAGGCCAGCATGCGGATGCGCCGGTCGGCCTCGTGCCGTTCCCGCAGGCTGCGCACCGCAATGGCGTAGGCGGCATCCCCCGTGGACCAGGGTCTCGCGCGGACCTCCACCGGAACGGTGGTCCCGTCGGCGCAGCGCAGGCGCGTCTCGTGCGAGGCGGGGCTCTCCGCACCGGCAAGCAGTGGTAGGCTGTCCGGATCCGTCAGGGCCGCGAGCGCCTCGCCCCGCAGGGCCTCGGCCGGCCGGCCGATCAGCGCGCAGAAGCTCGGATTGACGTCGAGGACGCGGCCGTCCCGGACGACGACGATGCCCTCGAAGGACGCCTCGGTCAGGGCCCGCAGGCGGGCGACGGCGTTGCGCAGGGCGGCGGCCCGCGCATCGGCCACGATGCCATGCGTGGCGACCGCCAGGAGAAGCGCGCTCGCCGCCGCGACGGCCCCGGCGATCGCGTCCCGCGACAGCAGGGGCGTGGGCAGGGGTGGGGCATCCGGCACGACGCTCGCGGCCGCGAGCGCCAGAACCTGGAGGCCGCAGAGGCCGAGCGCCAGCAGGAAGCTCGCCGCGATGCACGCCGGAACGCCCGGTCGCCGGATCGCGAGGCGGATCGCGCCGGCCGCGAGCATCGTCCCGGACAACACTGCGCCCGCCGCGAGTCCGGTGTCCCAGACGATCCGGCCCGGGACGACCGTCCCTACAGGGCCGAGGAGGTGAAGGGCTGCGAAGCCGGCCGCGAAGAGGGCGACCGCGGGGCCGGCGAAACCCTGCCGCAGCGGAGTCCAGGCCCCGTTCAGGCCCCGGCCCGCGGCCAGGAACGACAGCATTGCAAAGGCGGTCGCTGCGGCCAGAAGCACATTCAGCGCAAGCAGATGCGGAATGTGCTCGTTCGTAAGGCATGAGAACAGGCCAAGCATTGCCCCGCATCCCTACGCAACATTGATCATTCGCTATGAGATGAAATGATTATCAAACAATTAAGTGATCTTAATCCGTATTTCGAGCCGGGGCGGCGCGGCTCCGGGGCCCGGCCGGCCCGATGCCGGCGTCGGGGCGCTCGCCGCGCTCAAGGCCGGAGGGGCCGCCCTCGACCGCGTGAGGGGCGTCCTAGAGCCGTGATCCGACCCGATCGGGTCGGATCACGGCTCTCAGCTCTTGATGTGACGCGCTCCCCTGCGCCGAATCGGTGCCCACTTCGGCGGGGAGCGCTCTCGTGACGGCCGGGCCGCCGACGCCTCCGGAATTCGGAGCGGTGTCGGCGCAACAGGACGAAAATCTAGCTCGGCAGCCGTATCCGCCTCGGGACGGCGCGCTACATCACGGCGATCATATCCCTGGGAGCCGCCCCGCAACAACCACGCCGCAATGACCCACATCGCGACAGCACCAGGGGCGACCGCCAGCAGGCCCGGCTTCGCCGTCGGCGAGGCCGGGCGCCTCGCGGCCCTGCGCAGCTATGCCATCCTCGACACACCGCGCGAGGCCGAGTTCGACGACATCGCCCAGATGGCGGCCCAGGCCTGCGGGACGCCGATGGCGCATATCAATTTCATCGATGCGCACCGGCAGTGGATCAAGGCCGCGGTCGGGCACGACATGCGGGAGATGCCTCTCGAATTCGGCTTCTGCACGGAGCTGCTCGGCTCGCCGGACATCCTCCTCCTGTCCGGTCTCGACGCCGATCCGGGCCGCTCCGGGAACGTGCTCGTCGCGGGCGCCCCGCACCTGCGCTTCTATGCCGGCGTGCCCCTGGTCACGCCGGACGGATACGCCATCGGGACGCTCTGCGTCCTCGACCGCGTGCCCCGGACCTTGACCGAGCCGCAGCGTTTCATCCTCAAGGCCCTGGCCCGGACCGTGATGGCGCAGCTCGAGATGCGCCGGACGGACGCAGCCCTGCGCGCCAGCGAGGAGCGCTACCGCTCCCTCTTCAACTCGATCGATGCCGGGTTCTGCGTCGTCGAGATGGAGTTCGACGCGGCGGGCCGGGCCGCCGATTGCCGGTTCCTCGAGGTCAATCCGGCCTTCGAAGCCCAGACGGGCCTCGTGGGCGCGGTGGGTAGGCGGCTGCGTGACCTCGACCCGGACCACGACCAGCCCTGGTTCGACATCTCCGGGCAGGTGGCGCTGACGGGGCGGCCGGTGCGCTTCGAGAATGCCGCGCCGGCGCTCAAGCGATGGTACGACGTCCATGCCTACCGGGTGGACGACCCGGCCCGGCATCGCGTCGCCATCCTGTTCAACGACATCACGCGGCGGCGCGAGAACGAGATGGCGCTGCTCGAGCGCGAGGCCGAATCGCGGCTCGTGGCGGATGCGATGCCGGCGCTGATCGCCGCGATCGACCGGAGCTTCACCTACCGGTTCGTGAACGCCGCCTACGAGACGTGGTTCGGGCATCCGCGCGAGGCCGTTCTGGGCCGGACCATGAGCGAGCTGATCGGGCCGGCGGAGTTCGCCTTCCGCCGTCCCTATGTGGAGCGGGCGCTCGCCGGGGAGGAGGTGCGGCTCGAACGGAACTGGCCCTGGCCCGACGGCCGTCCGCGCGTCGCCGATATCCGCTACCTGCCGCGCCGCACGCCCGAGGGCTCGATCGACGGCGTCTACGTCTTCGTTCACGACGTCACCGATCGCAAGCGCGTCGAGGATTTCCTGGAGGCAAAGGCCCAGTCCCTGGAGGCGCAGATCGCCGCCCAGGCCCGCGACCGCGACCGCATCTGGACCCTGTCGCCGGTGCTCAAGGTCGTGGCGACGGCGCGGGGCGAGGTCCTGTCGGTGAACCCCTCCTGGGTCCGCACCCTCGGCTGGTCGGAGGCCGAGAGCCTCGGGCGCTCCCTCCTCGACTTCGTGGCCCCGGAGGACCGCGACGTGATGACGGGCGAGCTGGAGCGGCGCCTGTCCGGCGTGCCGGGCGGCGACATCGAGGTCGCGTTCCTCACCCAGACCGGCGAGCCGCGGCGCATCCTGTGGACCATCGTGCCGGAGGAGGGGACGCTCTACGGCTTCGGCCGCGACGTCTCCGAACAGCGGCGGGCCGAGGAGGCGCTTCGGCAGTCGCAGAAGCTCGAAGCGGTGGGCCAGCTCACCGGGGGCGTGGCGCACGACTTCAACAACCTGCTCACCATCATCCGCTCGTCGGTCGATTTCCTGCGCCGGCCCGACCTGCCCGAGGAGCGCCGGCGGCGCTATCTCGATGCGGTCTCCGACACGGTCGACCGCGCGGCCAAGCTCACCGGCCAGCTCCTCGCCTTCGCCCGCCGCCAGGCGCTCAAGCTCGAGGTCATCGACGTCGGGGTGCGGCTGCAGGCCGTGGCGGAGATGCTCGATGCGGTGACGGGCGCGCGCATCCGGGTGGTCACGCAAGTTCCGGACCGGCCCTGCTTCGTGCGCACGGACTTGAGCCAGTTCGAGACCGCGCTGGTGAACATAGCGGTCAATGCGCGCGATGCGATGAACGGCGAGGGCACGCTGACGCTGCGGCTTGCGTGCGGCTGCGCGCTGCCGGCCATCCGCGGCCATGCGGGGGCGCCCGGCCCCTTCGCGGCGGTGTCGCTGACCGATACCGGCGCCGGCATCCCGCCGGACCTGATCGGGCGCATCTTCGAGCCGTTCTTCACCACCAAGGAGGTCGGCCGCGGCACCGGGCTCGGCCTGTCCCAGGTCTTCGGCTTCGCCAAGCAGTCGGGCGGCGACATCGCGGTCGAGAGCACCCCCGGCCAGGGCACGACCTTCACGCTCTACCTGCCGCAGGTCGAGATGGCGGATGGGCTCGCGGGGGGCGATCCGGATGCCCGCTCCCTGTCCCCGGCGGGCAATGGCCGCCGGGTGCTGGTGGTGGAGGACAATGTCGAGGTCGGCCGCTTCGCCTGCCAGATCCTGCAGGATCTCGGCTTTACGCCGGAATGGGCGTCGAATGCCGAGGAGGCGCTCGAACGGCTGGAGCCCGACGGAGCGGGTTTCGACGCGGTGTTCTCGGACGTGGTGATGCCCGGCATGGGCGGCATCGCGCTCGCCCGCGAGCTCCGCCGCCGGCTGCCGTGCCTGCCGGTGGTGCTGGCCTCCGGCTACAGCCACGTGCTGGCGCAGGAGGGCGCGCACGGGTTCGAACTGCTGCACAAGCCCTATTCCGGGGAGGAGCTGGGCCGCCTCCTGCACCGCGTGACCGCGCGGGCCCCCGCCGCGCCGCACGGCGGATAGGGCCTGCGCGCCGCCGCCGTGGAGCCGGAGCGACCGCGAAGCAATCAGCCGGAATTCGGATGAGTTCGCCCCCGGCTGCGCCGACCCTGACGGAAGACGCGTCAGGAGGCGCCGTGCGGAGTGCCGCCCCCGAATATGGTGAGTTCGACGCGAAGAAGGTTTTTCTCGACACCAGGGTGAAGCCGAGCCCGGGCTTGATCCGCGGACGGGTCGATATCGATCCCCGGATGGTGGGTGCCGGCGTCACCTGCAAGTTCTGAGATGGTCCGGGGCCGCGCCGGCGCGGCCCCTTCGGCGCCCGCCAGCGAATGCCGCCAGCGGAGCCTTGCGCTGGATCAAGGATCGGCCGGGCCCGTCGCGCAGGATGAGACCGCCTCCGAAGAGGCCGGGCCTGCCCGGGAAGCGGCGCCACCGCCGGGATCCGGAACGGCCCCAGACCGGTGAAGGAGACCTGCGGTGTCCCATGTTCCGCACGAGTTGACCGACGAGTTCCCCGGCCAAGCCGACCGCATCCGCGCGCTCAAGCTCGCGGACGGCCGCTTCGCCGCGCTGGTCGAACGCTACCACGCGGTGAACCGCGCCGTGCATCGGATGGAGGCCCGGATCGAGCCGGTCTCGGAGGAGACGGAGCAGGGCACGCGGCGCGAGCGCATGCGCCTCAAGGACGAGATCGCGCGGATGCTCGATGCCGAGCCGGCCCTCTGACACCGGGAGAGCGCCATGCTGTCGACCATCACCCTGACCCTGGCCCGCTGCGCCGAGTATCCGGAAGGCAGCGCGGGACGCGGCTATCAGATCACCGCGCCGCTCGATCCGGACGGGCATCTCGATCAGGTGCGCTGGCGCGAGGCGCGCGACCATTGCCGGGTGCGCCGCTTCTGGACCGGCGAGCCCGACCGCCACGGCCGTCTCGTGCACCGGGCGGGCGGTCCCGGCGGCGCGACCTGGCTGATCGATTACGACGACCGCACGGCGGAGGACGACGAGACCGGCTACCGCCTCGGGGTGCATCGCTTCGTCGAGGGCGAGTACGTGTCGGTGCGCGGCGCCGACGAGGATGGGCTCCACACATTCCGGGTGGCTCGCGTCGCCCGGGCGCCGGGAGGCCCGTCATGAGCGCGGTCGCACTCCCGGAACCGGGCCAGCCGCCCATCGACGCGGCGTGGCTCGCCGCCCTGCAGCGGATGTGCATGGATCTTCCGATCGCGATGGCCGGCGAGATGGGCGACCTCATGGTCGCGGCGATCGCGCCTCCCACGGCGGAAGGGGACGAGACCGTGCTCGGGGCCGCGCCGCAGCCGGACGCGTCGCCGGATCCTCACCGCGAGGATCTCCCGTCCCACGACCTTCCGGATATCGAGAGCTGCTTCGCGTGAGGCGGATTTCCGCATCGCCGGCGGGCAGGACGAGGCCACCGGCTGCGACGCCGGACGGAAGGGGCCCTCCCGGGCGATGCTCGGACCATTCCTGTCCCAGACCCTGCCGGGTCGAGGCGGCGCGACGCGGGAGGCGATCATGTCTATTGCGAGCATCATGACCTCCGTCGATCTCGGGCCGGGAGCGGCGGAGCGGGTTCGCCTCGCCGCCGGGCTCGCCGCCCGGTTCGAGGCCACGCTGACCGGCATTGCCGCCCGGCCGTTCCCCGCCGCAGGCCCGATCGACCGCGGGGTCGAGATCCAGGCCATCGCCGATGAGGGGCGGGCGCGCCTCGCGGACGAGCTGCGGCAGGTCCGGAGCGTCTTCGCCCGGGGCGCCGGCGAGGGCGTCCGCACCGCCTGGCAGCAGGGCGATGGCGATCCCGAGGGCTTCCTCATCCGGCAGAGCCGGGGCGCCGACCTCGTGGTGGTCTCCCGCCGCGGGCCGCGCGATCCGGATCCGGGGCCCTTCGGCGTCGCCCCGGACCGGATCCTCATGGAGGCGGCCCGGCCCGTGCTGGTCGTCCCGCCCGGGCTCGAGCATCTGCGGGGGGCCCGGATCGTCGTCGCCTGGAAGGACACTCCGGAGGCGCTCCGGGCGGTCTCGGCGGCCCTGCCGTTCATCGTGCAGGCGGATCAGGTCTTCGTTGCGACCGCCGGGGAGGGGGCGCGGTTCGAGGGCGGCCAGGACGTCGCCGAGCTGCTCGCCCGGCACGGGGCGCATGTGACCACGCATCTTCTCTCCGCCCCGCCCCGGGAGACCACCGACGAGATCCTGCGCTTCGCCGCCCGGCAGGACGCGGACCTCCTCGTGATGGGCGCCTATGGCCATGCCCGCCTGCGCCAATGGCTGTTCGGCGGCGCGACGCGGGAGATCCTGCGCATGGTGCCGGTCTGCTGCCTCATGAGCCACTGAGCCGGAGGCGGCAGGTCAGCTCGCCGCCAGGGCCTCCAGGCGGGCCGGATCGAGCAGCCGCACCCCGCCGGGGACGATCAGGACCGTGCGCTCCCGATCGAGGCGGGTCAGCATCCGGCTCACGGTCTCGATGGTGAGGCCGAGATAATCGGCCATGTCCTGGCGGCCCATCGGCAGTTCGAGAGTGACCGAGGCACGCCCCATGCGGGCATAGCGCTCCCGCAAGCCCACCAGGAAGCTCGCGACCCGCTCCTCCGCGGTGCGGCGGCCGAGGAGAAGCATCTGGTCCTGCGCGAGGGTCAGCTCATGGCCCGCCCGCTCGTGCAGGCTCCGCAGCAGATGGGGCTTGTCGTCGACGAGGGCGCCGAAGGCCCGGCGCTCGAACCGGCACACCGTCACGGGCGTGAGCGCCTCGGCCGAGACCGAGAAGCGGTCCTCGCGGGCAAGTCCCAGGAAGTCGCCGGGCAGCGCGAACCCCATCACCTGCCGCCGTCCGTCCGACAACAGGCGCGTCAGCCGCAGCGACCCGTCGATGACGTTGAACACGGCCTCCGCCGGCTCCTCCTGCCCGTACAGGACCTGGCGCTTGTCGAGGCTCAGGTGCTGGCCGAGGGTCTCCAGCACGGCAAGCTCGTCGAGGGCGAGAACCGAGCAGACGCTGATCGGACGCACCTTGCAGTCGACGCAGCTATTCCGGGGCCGACGATGGGAGCACGCTGTCCCGAACGCGTCGCACGAACCCGTGTCCACCAGCATGCCGATTCATCCCCCTCGGAAGCCCGCCGCTCCCGCTTCCCGTGAGGATGCGCGATGGCCGCGGCCGCGCCTTGATCCAGCGCAAGTCCGCATCCGAAGGCCGAGGGTCGTCGCGCCACGCTTTTGCCCGTCCGCCCGGCCAGAACGACCGGGATCCGCCCCGCACCGATTGCCCGAAGACCTTCCGCCAAGAAATGCCCCGCCAAGAGAGGTCCGCCGCTTGATCAGACTTCTCGTCCTGTTCGCCCTCGGGCTTTCCGCACTGCCGGCTCGCGCGGGCGATTCCCCGGCGAAGCCGGTCCTGCAGACGGTCGACTACGCCAACACGCGCTACGCGGCGCTCGACCAGATCGATGCCGGCAATGTCGGCCGGCTTCGGGTCGCCTGGACCTTCTCGACGGGGGTGCTGCGCGGCCACGAGGGCGCGCCGCTCGTCATCGGCAGCATCATGGTGGTGCACACGCCCTTCCCGAACGTCGTCTCCGCCCTCGACCTCGACCATGAGGGCCGGGTGCTCTGGCGCTATTCCCCGCGCCAGGAGGCCAACGTGATCCCGGTGATGTGCTGCGATACGGTCTGGCGCGGTCCGGCCTATGCGGGCGGGCGGCTCTTCCTGCAGCTCGCCGACACCACGGTGGTGGCGCTCGACCTCGCGACCGGCCGCGAGCTGTGGTCGGTCAAGAACGGCGATCCCGCCCGGGGCGAGACCAACACGGCGACGGTCCTGCCGGTCAAGGACAAGCTCATCGTCGGCATCTCGGGGGGTGAGTACGGAGCCCGCTGCCACGTCACCGCCTACGACCAGGCGACGGGCCGCCGGCTCTGGCGCGCCTACGCGATGGGGCCCGATGCCGACATGCTCATCGACCCGGAGCGGACGACCGAGCTCGGGCGTCCGGTCGGCCGGGATTCCTCGCTCCGGAGCTGGGAGGGCGACCAGTGGCGCCTCGGCGGGGGCTGCAGCTGGGGCTGGTTCTCCTACGACCCGGACCTCGACCTCGTCTATTACGGCACCGGCAATCCCTCGACCTGGAACCCGGCCCAGCGCCCGGGCGGCAACCGCTGGTCCATGGCGATCCTCGCCCGCGACCCGGATACCGGGATGGCGCGCTGGGTCTACCAGATGACGCCCCACGACCAATGGGACTACGACGGCGTCAACGAGATGATCCTGACCGACCAGGACATCGACGGGCGGCCGCGCAAGCTCCTGACGCATTTCGACCGCAACGGCTTCGGGTACACCCTCGACCGGGCGAGCGGCGAGCTGCTGGTGGCGGAGAAATTCGATCCGAGCGTCAACTGGGCGCGCCGCATCGTCATGGATCCCGGCTCGCCCGCGCACGGCCGGCCCGAGATCGACCCGCGCTATGCGCCCGAGACGGCGGGCGAGGACGAGACCACCACCGGCATCTGTCCCGGGGCGCTCGGCGCCAAGAACCAGCAGCCTGCGGCCTACTCGCCGCAGACGCGCCTGTTCTACGTGCCGACGAACCACATGTGCATGGATTACGAGCCCTTCCGCGTCACCTACAGCCCGGGCCAGCCCTATGTCGGCGCGACCCTGACCCTGCATCCGCCGGCGGGTGCGGAGAATACCGGAGCCTTCATCGCCTGGGACGGGACCCGGGGGCGGATCGCCTGGTCGATCCCGGAGCCGTTCTCGGTCTGGTCGGGGGCGCTCGCGACGGCGGGCGGGATCGTGTTCTACGGAACCCTCGAAGGCTACCTGAAGGCCGTCGACGCCAGGACGGGCCGGGAGCTGTACCGCTTCAAGACCCCGTCAGGCATCGTCGGCAACGTGACCACCTACATGCATCGCGGCCGGCAATACGTGGCGGTGCTCTCAGGGATCGGCGGCTGGGCCGGCATCGGGCTCGCCGCGGGTCTCACGGATCCGGCGGAGGGCTCCGGCGCCGTCGGGGGCTACGCGGCCCTGTCGCAATACACGGCGCCGGGCGGCGTGCTCACGGTCTTCGCGCTGCCGGAGTGATCCGCTTTCCCGGGCGCATGAAGCGATAGCGGAATGCGACCCGGGAACCAGCACAAGACGTCGCGCAGCGACCGCATTGTCAGCGCCGTTGCCGGAATGTTGAGCCGCTTCGCGGCAAGTCCTCCTGCTGGATTCCGGATCTCCTTCCGCTGACGCTGCAGTCGTCCGGAAAAGGGGCCGCAAGAGAGGTTTGCGGTCTGGGGCGGAGGCAGAGCATCTCATCCGAAATCCGATTGATTGCTCGGCGATTGCTGTCGCAATCGCGCGGCAAGGCGGATTTCGGCTCCGCTCAATCGCCGCGCGGGCTTGGTGATCCAGTTTCCGAACCGATCGTCCGGAACCCGGATCACCGGGGCCATTGCCGGCGCGCCGCCAGGAGCGCGCCGCCGGCCAGCAGCCCGAGCGCCAGCCCGGCCTTCAGGGTGCTCGGCCGCGCCGCCACCACCCGGCCGTGCGCGCGGGCATCGAAGCGGCCATGGGCGCCCGGGGCGGTATCGACCGGCGCGAAGAGGTTGTCGGGGCGGCCCGGCACGGCCGGGGCATCCGTCATCTCGCCGCGATATCCCTGCCGGGCGAGGAAGCGGTCGATCAGGCCCGGGGCCGCCATGGTGCCGAGGATGGCCTTCCAGGCCGGCATGCCGATCCAGATCTCGCGGGGCGCCCTGCGGGCAGCGCGGACGACGTGCCGCGCGATGGCCTCGGGCTGGAAGATCGGCGGCACCGGTTGCAGCCGGCGCGGCAGGACGGAGCGCGCCCAGTCGAATTGCGGCGTGTTCACGGCCGGCAGCTGCACCATGGTGAGGCGGACCCGGCTGCCGTCGTGGAGAAGCTCGCTGCGCAGGGAATCGACGAAGCCGCGCACGGCGGCCTTGGCGGCGCAGTAGCTCGCCTGGAGCGGGATCGACCGGTAGGCGAGCGCCGAGCCGATGCACAGGATGGTGCCCCGGTCGGCCGGCACCATGTGCCGGAGGGCGGCGAGCGTCCCGTGCACCTGCCCCAGATAGGTGACGGCGGTGACCTGCCGGAACTCGTCCGGGTGCGTGCGCTGCACGGGGGCGTACATCGTCACCATGGCGTTGTTGACCCAGACGTCGATGCCGCCGAAGGCGGAGGCGGCCTCGTCGGCGGCCCGGAACACCGCCGCTGCATCGGCGACGTCCGCCTCGATCCCGAGCGCCCGCGCGCCCAGCCGCCGAAGCTCCGCGACCGTGGCGTCGAGGCCGCGCCGCCCCCGCGCCAGCACGGCGACATCGTAGCCCTGCCGGGCGAATTCCGCCGCGACGGCCCGCCCGACCCCCGCGGTCCCGCCCGTGACGATGGCCCTCGGCCTGCCTCCGGTCATGGGCGGGTCTCCCCGAAGAGGGGGCGCGGTTCTCCGCGCACGCCCGGCCGCAGCCGCAGCACGGCTCCGTCCTGCGGCGAGCCCGGCTCCCCGTGGGTGGCGCTGGTGACGAAGAGGGTCGCGAGGTCGCCGCCGCCGAAGGCCATCATGGTGGGATAGCGGACCGGCAGGGGCAGCCTGCGGTCGAGGCGGCCGTCCGGCGCGTAGCGGTGCAGGCAGCTCCCGCCGTGGATGGCGCTCCAGTAGAACCCCTCGGCGTCGACCGCGCCGCCATCCGGCACGCCGAGACCGGAGGGAACGGCCGCGAAGGGCTGCCGCAAGCCGAGCCGTCCGCGCGCCGCGTCGAAGGCGACCGCGTCGATGCGGCCGGCCCGGCTGTCGGCAAGGTAGAGGCGGCCTCCGTCGGGGCTCCAGGCGAAGCCGTTGGCGACGAAGGCCGTCTCGGCGTGGCGCACGAGGCCCCCGGCCAGGGTGAAGGCGTAGAGGTGGTCGGCTCTGGGCTCGGCCTTCACGCCGGGCAGCGGATCGAACATCGTGCCGAGCCACAGCCGTCCGGCCGGATCGCAATCGCCCTCGTTGAAGCGATGCGTGCGCGGGTCGAAGGGCGGACCGGCCAGCCGGTCGAGGTCGCCGCTCGCGAAGGCGAGCGCGAAGATCCCGGAGCGCAGGGCGACGATGGCGCCGGACCGGTCGGCGAGGAGCGCATAGCCGCCGATCTCCGCGGGCAGCGTCCAGCGCCTTGTGTCGCCCGTCTCCGGATCGGTGCGGAACAGGGCCGGGGCCTTGACGTCGATCCAGTAGAGCGCCGGCTCCCGCCCCGACCAGAAAGGCGCCTCGCCGATCACCGCCCGGGCCTGCACCAGGATGTCGATCCGTGCGGGCGTCATCGCGGCCTCCCGGTCTCAGGCTGATGAGGCGCGGGCCGCGCCGGAGAGGTCGCCCCGCGCGGCGAGCGCCGCGATCCGGTCGGCGGTGCGCAGGGCGATCGCCTGGATGGTGAGCGAGGGGTTCACGCCGCCGACCGTCGGGAAGACCGAGCCGTCGCAGATCCACAGATTCGGAATGTCCCAGGAGCGGCAATCGGCGTCGACCACGCTGGTGCGGGGATCGCTGCCCATGCGGGCCGTGCCGTTGAGGTGGCAGGTGTCGTTCTCCTGCTCCCAGATCTCGCCTCCGCCCGCGGCTTCGAGGGCGCGACGCATGAAGGCGAGGCTGTGCCGGTTCACGGCCTTGTCGTTGTCGCACCACGAATAGGTGATGCGGGGGATCGGCAGGCCGTACTGGTCGGTCTCGTCCGCCAGGGTCACGCGGTTGCGCTCCTGCGGCATGTACTCGGAGACGACCTTGAGACCGGCGACGTGGTTGTAGCGCTGCATCTCGGCGACGAGCGCCTCGCCCCACAGGCCGCGGCTGCCCGAGAGCGTGCGGCTCCACAGGACCGGGAGCGGCCCCTGGCTCATGTAGCAGTAGCCGCCGAAGAAGTCCTTGCCGCGATCCTCGTAGTTCCAGTGCTCGGTGAGGGCGAGCGAGGGCGGTCCCTTGTAGGAGCGGATCTCCTGCTGCATGACGCCCCAGACGGCCTGGTTGCCCTGCACGGTGAGATAGCGGCCGACGAGCCCCGAGGAATTGGCGAGCCCGTCCGGGAACTCGGCATTGGCGGACATTAGGAGCAGGCGCGGGGTCTCGATCGCGTATCCGGCCACCACCACGTTGCGGGCCTTCTGGAAACGCCAGCGCCCCTCACGGTGGTAGTGCAGGCCGGTGGCGCGCCCGGCGCTGGTCTCGATCCACCCGACCATGGCGAGGTCGCGGATCTCGGCTCCCGCCCGGAGCGCGCGGGGCAGCCAGGTCACCAGCACGCTCTGCTTGGCGTTGGTCGAGCAGCCGAGGGTGCAGAAGCCGCGATAGACGCAAGGGGGCGAGTCCCCGCGGGGCGCCGAGACGGTGGCGAGCGGCGTCGGCGCCCAGCCGATCCCGAGCGCCTCGGCCCCGCGCGCCAGCACCCGGGCGGCCGCGTTCAGCTCGTGCGCCCGGTAGGGGTAGCGCGGGCGTTTGGGCCCCCACGGATAGGTGACGGGCCCCGAGATCTTCAGGGCCTGCTCCACCTGCCCGTAATAATCCCACATCTCGCGCCAGTCGATCGGCCAGTCGGCGCCGTAGCCGAGCAGCGTCCGGGAGCGGAACCATTCGGGCCGGAAGCGTAAGGAAACCATGGCGAAGTGCACGGTCGAGCCGCCGACCGACCGGCCCGAGTTGTTCGAGCCCAGCTGCAGCGGGTTCTCGCCGTCGACCAAGCGCTCGTCGGTCCAGTAGAGCTTGGACTGATGGCTCTCGTCGGAGGCGAAATCCTCCAGCGGGCGCCAGTAGGGCCCGGCGTCGAACGCCACGACGGAGAAGCCCTCCTCGGCGAGGCGGCAGGCGAGGGTGCCGCCGCCGGCCCCCGTGCCGACGATGGCGAAGTCGACCTCCTCGTCGTCGCGGTGCTGGCGCATGGGCACCCATTCGCCGATCCGCATCACGTTCGGCGCCCGCCCGTCGCGGGCGCGGGGCACCCGCATCGGATCGTCGTCCGGGACGGCGAAGCGCGGGTTGTCGGCGGCGCCGCCGGTTCCGGGAAGCCTCATCGATGCCTCACATCCGCCCGACCCGGAGGTTGGCCTGCCGGGCCTCCTCCTCGCGGCCGGGCTTGGCCTCGGCCGCCTCCCAGGGGTCGCGCCGATCGAAATCCATCCGCACATAGCCGCGCGGGCTCGCCGGGCCGCCCCAGCCGATCTCGCTCCAGGCGGCCGGGTGCGCGTAGTAGGCGCGGACGCAATCGTCGACGAGCCGCTGGCCGAAGAACAGGTCGCAGGGCATGCCGCCCCAGGCCGCCTGGGCGAGCTCCCCCCGGGAGGCGGCGGCCAGCAGGGCGTCCTGGGCCGCTTCGTCGAGGAGGTGGAAGCGGAGGCCATGGGCGGCCAGGGCCTCCGCGTCGAGCGCCCGCAGGCCCCGGCGCCATGCCTCGTCCTCCGGCGGCATCCGCGCGTCCCGGTAGCCGTCCCGCTCGCCCCGGTGCAGGCGGTCGTCGATCAGGGCAGCCACCGGGATGCGGTCCGGCTCGCCGGGCGGCTGCGGGACGATGCGCGCGCAGATTGCCCGCAGGGTCTCGAATTCCGCATCGGTGAAGAAGCGGTGCGTCCCCGGCCCGATGGCGAGCCGCTCGTCGATGACGGCGCGGGTTTGGGCGTTCCAGGACGGCCCGTCGCGCTTCGCCAGCACGTCGTAGCCGGGATAGAGATCGCGCCGGACGGCCTTCGGCTCAGCCATGGTCGTGACGCTC
Organism: Methylobacterium nodulans ORS 2060; assembly: GCF_000022085.1. Classification (NCBI taxonomy): domain Bacteria; kingdom Pseudomonadati; phylum Pseudomonadota; class Alphaproteobacteria; order Hyphomicrobiales; family Methylobacteriaceae; genus Methylobacterium; species Methylobacterium nodulans. The sequence continues at coordinate 469,194 of NC_011894.1, read as the reverse complement.
CATGAGGTCGAGAGCGGCGAGCCCGGCGAGCGCGATGCCCGTGAAGGCGGGCGGGGCCGGCAGGGGAGGGCCGTCGAGGAGGTTCTGGCGCCAGTTGCGCCAGCCCCCCATGGCGCGGCTGACGCCGTAGGCATGGAGCGCGACCCCGCCGAGGCCGAGCGCCGCCGTCGCCCGCAGCCATGCGCGCGTGACGGGGCGCCGGCCGCGCGGGGACCAGGCCGCCCAGGCCATCAGGGCGCCCGCGAGGGGCGGGACCGTCACCGGGAGCAGCATCGCCGGGTTGTGGAAGGCGCCGCGGAAATGCAGCAGGCCCGCCTCGCCCACGGTGCCGGCGAGGCCGAAGGCGGTCCCGGCGGCGAGCAGCGGGCCGGCCGGGAGGCCGAGGAGGCGGGGATGGTCCGGATCCGCCGCGCGGACATGCTCCGCCGCGACCCCGAGCGCCCCCGCGAGCGTCAGCGCGAAGGGCGCCCCGATCGGCGCGGCATAGAAGAGGTTGTTCCAGGAATAGCCGCCCTCGCGCTTGCCGACGTTGTAGGCATGGAAGCCGAGCCCCGCGAGACCGGTGACGGCGGCGGCGGCCTGCACGGCGTGCCGCAGGCGCGAGGCCTCCCGCCCGGCCGGGCCGGCGCCGTGGAGCGAGCAGGCGAGGACCGCGCTCGACACCAGGACCGGCGTCACCATCGCCCGGTTGAAATACTGGCCGCGCTCGTGTTCGAGGCCGCTGTCGAGGAGCACCGAGGTCGCAAGCAGCGTCGAGGCCCGGTTGAGGCGCCGCGCCGCCTCGGCCGCAGCGCCGTCCGGCCGGCCCGGCGCCGGTTTGCGCGAGCGGCCGGCGGCGATCCAGGTCGCGGCGCCGATGCAGGCCGCCGCGCACGCGAGCGCCGCCACCGGATGCGCCGTCAGCCGGATCCGGGCCGAGACCGCGGGTCGGCCAAGTGCAGGTCGGCCAAGTGCGGGACGGACCGGTCCTGCGGGCCGGACCGGCGCGCCGGATCCCGCCCGCGGGCTCGGCGGATCCTCTGCGTCGATCTCAAACCGCATAGCGCTCCGCATCCTGCTGCCTGAAGGTCAGCCCGTGGCCGGGTCGGGTGAGGTCGGGCGCGATCTGCCCGTCGCGCGGCACCGGCGCCCCCTCGAACAGCATCGCCTCGATGCGCACGTGGTCGTGGAACCATTCGAGGTGGCGCAGGCGCGGGACGGCGCAGGCCGCGTGAAGATGCAGCGCCGGGGCGCAATGCCCCGACAAGTCGGTGTGATGGGCCGCGCAGAGCGTGCCGGCGGCGAGGAAGCCGGTGATCCCGCCGCAACGCGTGACATCCGCCTGCTGCACGTCGACCGCGCCCGCCGCCAGCAGGCGGCGGATATCGTCGAGGTCGTAGGCGTATTCTCCGGCCGCGACCTCGATGCCGGCCGGCACCCGCTCGCGCACGAAGCGCAGGCCCGCGATGTCGTCGCTCGACACCGGCTCCTCGAACCAGCGCACGCCGAAGTCGCGCGCGGTCTCCGCCATGGCGAGCGCGGCCCTCGGCGCGAAGGCCCCGTTCGCGTCGATGAACAGCTCCGCCGCGCCGATGGCCGAGCGCGCGAGGCGCATGCGCGCGGGATCGCGCTCCGGGAAGCTGCCGATCTTGATCTTCACGGCCCGGCAGCCGTCGCGCCCGACGAAGCCGGCGAGCTGCTCGGTGAGCTGTGCGTCCGAGTAGCTCGTGAAGCCGCCGCTGCCGTAGATCGGCACGGCCGGCCGCGCCGCCCCGAGGAGACGCACGAGCGGCAGGCCGAGGAGCCGCGCCTTCAGGTCCCACAGGGCGGCGTCGAGGGCCGAGATCGCGGTCGCGGCCATCCCGGCCCGGCCGATGTTGCGCACCTCGCGCCAGAGCCGGGCGGTCAGGGCCGGGACGTCGAAGGGATCGCCCCCATCGAGCAAGGGGCCGAGGGTGCCGGCGATGAGGCCGGCATCCCCCGCATGCGAGTAGGTGTAGCCGAGGCCCGTGCAGGATCCCGCGGTGATCGCCGTCACCACCAGGGTGGTGCGGCGCCACGCGAAGGTGCCGTCCGCCTCCGGCGCGTCGGTCGGGACCGCATAGGCCCGGGCGGAGACGGCGCTGATCGGGGCCTCGGGGCGCATGCCTCAGCCGCCCTCGCCGGGCAGGACGCGGGAGAGCACCTGCCGGGCCGTGTCGGCGAGGAGATGCCCTTCCTTGGGCTCCCCCTGCCAGAGCATCGCCATGAAATTCCGAGCCTGTTCCAGGGTGATGTGGGGCGGGAGCGGCGGGACCTCGGGGTCGGTCTTCACCTCCAGAACCACCGGAACGGGGCTCGCCAGCGCCTCGTCCCAGGCGGTGCCGACGCGCTCGGGATCATCCACGTAGAGGCCCTTCAGGCCGATCAGCTCGGCGAAGCGGTGATAGGGCACGTTCGGGATCACCTGGGTCGCCTCGTATTTCGGGTTCCCCGCCTGGACGCGCTGCTCCCAGGTCACCTGGTTCAGGTCCTCGTTGTTGAACACGCAGCAGATCCAGGTCTGGTTCGGCCAGAGATGCCGGTACTTCGCGACCGTGATCAGCTCGGCCATGTTGTTCATCTGCATGGCGCCGTCGCCCACGAGGGCGATCACCGGCCGGTCCGGGTGCGCGACCTTGGCGGCGATGGCGTAGGGCACGGCCGCCCCCATCGAGGCGAGGCCGCCCGAGAGCGAGCACATCATGTCCCGCCGGATCTTCAGGTCGCGGGCGAACCAGTTCGCGCAGGAGCCGGAATCCGAGGTGATGATGGCCCGGTCGGGCAGGCGCGGCGACAGCTCCCAGGTCACCCGCTGGGGATTGACCGGGTTCGCCTTCGCCATGGCGCGGTCGCCCGCCTCCTTCCACCATGCAGTGACGCCCTCCTCAATGCGGTTCCGCCATTCGCCGCCCGTGGGCTTCTGGTTCAGGAGCGGCAGCAGGGCGCGCAGGGTCTCTTCGGAATCGCCGACGAGCGGCACCTCCATCGGGTAGCGCAGCGAGAGCATCTCGGCCTTGAGGTCGATTTGCACGCCGCGGGCCTGGCCCGGCTTCGGCAGGAACTCCGCATAGGGGAAGCCGGAACCGATCATCAGGAGCGTGTCGCACTCCGTCATCAGGTCCCAGCTCGGCTTGGTGCCGAGGAGCCCGATCGAGCCCGTCACCCAGGGCAGGTCGTCGGGCAGGGCCGCCTTGCCGAGGAGCGCCTTGGCGGCGCCGGCCTGGAGCCGCTCGGCCACCGCGATCACCTCGTCTGCGGCGTGCAGCGCGCCGGCCCCCACCAGGATCGCCACCCGCTCGCCCGCATTCAGCACCGCGGCGGCCTGCTTCAGGTCGGCATCCTTGGGCAGCACGCGCGGATCGCTGTAGCCGACGCCCGATTGCAGGGTGCCGTGCTTGCGCGGCGGATCCTCGTAGGGAGCGTCCTGCAGGTCGTTCGGCAGCACGAGGGCGGTGACCTGACGGCCCGCCCTGGCGATGCGCACCGCCCGGTCGACGAGGTGGCGCACCTGCGCCGGGGCGCTCGCCTGCTGCACGAAGGCGCCGGCCACGTCCTTGAAGGCGCTCGTGAGGTCGAGTTCCTGCTGGTAATGGCCGCCGAGCGCGTTGCGGGCCTGCTGGCCCACGATGGCGAGCACCGGCATATGGTCGAGGCGGGCGTCGTAGAGGCCGGTGATCAGGTGGGTCGCCCCCGGCCCGGAGGTCGCGAGGCAGACGCCGAGCTCGCCCGTGAACTTGGCGTAGGCGCAGGCCATGAAGGCCGCCATCTCCTCGTGCCGCACCTGGATGAACGCAAAGGGCGGGTCGTGGCGCTGCATCGCCCCGAGCAGCCCGTTGATGCCGTCGCCCGGGTACCCGAAGATCGTCCTCACACCCCAGTCGGAGAGGCGCTGACAGACGAAATCACCGACCGTTTCAGCCATCGAACATCACCTGTCGTGTGGAGAGCACCAAGGGTGTAACGTGAGAGATCGGGTTCGGATCGCGGTTCCGACGGAGTTCGCGGGCGGCGACGGCCAAGCCCAGGGAAGAGCGGCGACTCCGGCGCTCTCTCAACGGGTGTGGGTCGGGCGCAGGTTCCTGAGCGAGGGTTGCCTTTGCGGCAAAGCCGGTACGGTAGCGGACGAAGTGAAGCACGGCCCCGCCCTCGGCCTGCCGGGCCGAGCGGTCGCGGGGATGACGGGTGGTTGCGTGCCGAGTGAACTCCTTGCCTCCTCCCCGTAATCTCCTGCTGGCGTCCTTGAGCCCGGAGGACTGGTCGGCGGTGGCGCCCCGCCTGGAGCGCGTGACGCTGCGCCCCAGGCAGATCCTCGAAGAGCCCCGGACCGAGATCCGCGCCGTCTACTTCATCGAGCGGGGCTTCGCGGCCGTGCAGGTTCGGACCCAGGCCGACGGCACCCACGGCGTCGGCTTGGTCGGACGTTTCGGCATGACGGGGTTGTCCCTGCTGCTGGGCACCCGCCGGGCGCCGTTCCGCATCAGCGTCCAGGTCGCGGGCGAGGCATTCCGCCTCGATGCCGCGGAGGCCGCCGCCCTGTTCGCGGAGAATACCGCCCTGCGCCGTCTGGGGCTCGCCTACATCCAGGCGGTCATGGTGCAGGGCGCTCAGCTGAGCCTGTGCAATGCGCGCCATTCCATGAAGCACCGCGTGCGGCGCTGGCTGCTCCTCGCCCAGGACTGGCTGGGGGAGCCGGAAATCGCCGTCAGCCACCAGCTCATCGCGGGCCTGCTCGGCGTCAGGCGGGCGAGCGTGAGCGAGCAGATCGAACGTCTGGAGCAGGCCGGGATCGTGCGCCAGCAGCGGGCCTCCATCACGGTGCTCTGCCGCGAGGCCCTGGAGCAGGACAGCTGCGAATGCCATGCGCTCATCAGCGCGGAATACCGGCGGCTCTTCACCCGCAGGTGAGCCCGCCGTGGGATCGGCCGCGCAGCGCCGTGATCATGGGCGGCCGGAGCCGCGCCCCGGGCGCATCATCCGACATCCGGATGTTTGCTTCGCCAGGCAGATTTTCGCTTCGGTCCGTCGCCGCGCGGGCTTGATGATCCGATTTGCGATCGGAGCGTTCGCAGACCGGATCACGGTTTCTCTGCCCCTGTCCCGGATCTCCTTCCGCTGACGCTGCAGTCGTGCTGGCCCGAACGGGCCCGGAAAGAGGGAGCGGACATCCTCGCCTGGGCTGACGCAAATCGAACCTGACATGCATGGAGGCCGCCACGCTCCTCAGCATGAGGGCCGGTGGGTTGCTACAGGCGGGAGCGCTCGTTCAGCCGGTTGCATCTGCCAAGGTCAGCGCGGCCGGCGGCGAACTCATCCGGCAGCCGGTTGCCTGCTCCGCCATTCGGATTCCGGCTTCGCTCAGTCGACCGCAACCATCACGTCCGACGCCTTCACGACCGCATAGGCCTCCGCGCCGACCGCCAGCTTCAGGCTGTCGACGGATTCGTTGGTGATCGAGGCGGTGACCACCTGACCGGGCGCGATCTCGATTTTCACATGCGCCGTGGTGGCGCCCTTCTCGACCGACACCACCTTGCCCTTGAGCAGATTGCGCGCGCTGATCTTCATGGCTTCTCATCTTTCCGTCCAGCCGGGCGATCGGCCCCGATCACGCCGAGCGCATGTGAAACGGCGGATCGATCCGCCCGCAGCAGGTCGGACGACTCTGCCGTACCCGCCCGGCCCGGGCCATGATCTGGATCATGGGGCGGCTCCGCTTGCTCGGCTAGGGTCCTGGCGAGAGCTGGAGACCAACCATGCCCGCCACCTCCATCCAGATGCATCCCCCCGATCACGTATGGCCGGTCCAGGCCGCGACCCGGCCGAAGCCGCTCGCGCCCACCAATGACCGCAGGGCCGATCCGGCGCCCACCAATGACCGCAGGGCTGATCCGGCGCTCACGGATGCCGACCGCGAACTCCTGATGACGAGCGAGGCCATCGACCTCGCCCTTCACGCGGCGGCGGCGCGCCTCACGGGCGGGCTCTCGCCGGCGGCCCTCGCCAATGCCTGGCTCGACTGGGGCGTCCACTTGGCCTTCTCGCCGGGCAAGCAGACCGAGCTCCTGGTCAAGGCGGCCCGCAAGAGCAGCCGCCTCTCGCATTTCCTGCTCCGGACCCTGATGCCGCCGGGGCGGGCCGAGCCCTGCATCGCACCGCTGCCTCAGGACCACCGCTTCGATGATCCGGCCTGGCAGGCATGGCCCTTCAACCTCGTCTACCAGTCCTTCCTGCTCAACCAGCAATGGTGGCACAACGCCACCACGGGCGTGCGCGGCGTGTCGCGGGCGCACGAGAACCTCGTTGCCTTCACGGCGCGCCAGATGCTCGACGGCGTCTCCCCGTCGAACAATCCGATCACCAACCCGGTGGTGCTGAGCGAGACCCTGCGCAGCGGCGGCGCCAACCTCGTGCAGGGCGCACTCAACGCCATGGAGGATGCGCGGCGGGCGCTCGCGGGATCGAAGCCCGTCGGCGCCGAGGGCTTCGCGGTCGGACGCGAGGTCGCCGTCACGCCGGGCCGGGTCGTCTACCGCAACAGCCTGATCGAGCTGATCCAGTACGCGCCGACCACACAGGCGGTCCGGCCCGAGCCGATCCTGATCGTGCCGGCCTGGATCATGAAATACTACATCCTCGATCTCTCGCCGCAGAACTCGCTCGTCCGCCACCTCGTCGGGCAGGGTTTTTCGGTGTTCATGATCTCCTGGCGCAATCCGGGTCCGGAGGACCGAAATATCTCGTTCGACGATTACCGGCGCCTCGGCATCATGGCGGCGCTCGACGCGATCGCGGCGATCGTTCCGGACCGGCCGGTGCATGCAGCGGGCTACTGCCTCGGCGGCACGCTGCTCTCGATCGCCGCCGCCGCCATGGCGCGCGACGGCGACGCGCGGCTCGCCTCGCTCACCCTCTTCGCCGCGCAGGTCGACTTCACCGAGGCCGGCGAACTCACCCTGTTCATCAACGAGAGCGAGATCAGCTTCCTCGAGAGCCTGATGCAGAGCGACGGGACCCTCGACGCGAAGCAGATGGCCGGCGCCTTCCAGCTGCTGCGCTCGAACGACCTGATCTGGTCGCGCATGGTGAACAGCTATCTCCTCGGCCGGCGCGAGGCGATGACCGACCTGATGGCCTGGAACGCCGACGCGACCCGGATGCCGGCACGGATGCATGCCGAGTACCTGCGCAGCCTCTTCCACGACAACGATCTCGCGGAGGGCCGTTTCGCGGTCGGCGGCCGGCCGGTGGCGCTCACCGACATCCGTGCGCCGGTCTTCGCGGTCGGCACCGAGCGCGACCACGTCGCGCCCTGGCACTCGGTGTTCAAGCTCATCCTGCTTTCCGATACCGAAGTGACCTTCCTGCTCGCGAGCGGCGGCCACAATGCCGGGATCGTGTCCGAGCCCGGCCGTCCCCACCGCCATTTCCGCGTGCACACGCATCGCGCCACCGACCGCTACCTCGACCCGGAGACCTGGCTGCAGGCCGCCCGGCTCGAACAGGGATCCTGGTGGCCGGAATGGACTGCGTGGCTCGCCGCGCGCTCCGGGCCGCCTGGCCCCCCGCCGCGGATGGGGGCGTCTGGCAGCCAGGATCTGGGCCCGGCGCCCGGTACCTACGTGCGGGAGGGCTAATCCATGGCATCTCCGATCGCGGAGCGCGGCGGCCCGGCCGCCCGCCTCGGCGCCCGCATCGTCCCCATCCTAGAAAGCGGCTTGCACGCGGTGGCCTGAATGGAACCCCTCCAGTACATCGAGAACCGCACCCTGGCGGAGATCCGGGTCGGCGACACGGCGAGCCTCACCCGGACGCTGAAGCCGCAGGACATCAGCCTGTTCGCGGTCGTCTCCGGCGAGGTGAACCCGGCCCATCTCGACAAGGACTACGCCGAGGCCGATCGCTTCCATGGCGTCATCGCGCATGGGCTGTGGGGCGGCTCGCTGATCTCGGCCGTGCTCGGCACCGAGCTGCCGGGGCCGGGCACGATCTATCTCGGCCAGTCGCTGCGCTTCCTGCGGCCGGTGCGGGTCGGCGACGCCATCACGGCGCGCGTCACCGTGCGCGAGAAGGATGCGGCCCGCGCGCGGCTCATCCTCGACTGCACCTGCCTCAACGCGCAGGGCGAGGCGGTCATCACCGGCGAGGCCGAGGTGCTCGCCCCGACCGAGAAGGTGCGCCGCCCCCGCGTCCTCCTGCCGGAGGTCCACCTGCACGAGCGGGGCGCGCAGTGGCGGCGCCTGATCGCGGCGGCGCAGGGGCTCGCCCCGATCCGCACGGCCGTGGTGCATCCATGCGATGCGGTCTCGCTCCGGGGCGCTCTCGCGGGGGCCCAAGCTGGCCTCATCGCTCCGGTGCTGGTCGGGCCGCGGGGCAAGATCGCGGCGGCGGCCGAGGCTGCCGGCCTCTCCCTCGACGGGCTGGAGATCGTCGATGCACCCCACAGCCACGCCGCCGCAGAGCGGGCGGTGGCGCTGGCCCGGGCCGGAACCGTGGCGGCCCTGATGAAGGGGGCGCTCCATACCGACGAGATCCTGGCAGCGGCCGTGCGCAAGGAGACGGGCCTGCGCACCGAGCGGCGCATGAGCCACGTCTACGCCCTCGACGTGCCGCACTACCCCAAGCCGCTCTTCATCACGGATGCGGCGGTCAACATCGCGCCGACGCTCGAAGAGAAGCGCGACATCGTGCAGAACGCCATCGATCTGTGCCGGGCGCTCGGCCTCGCGCAGCCGAAGGCGGCGATCCTCTCGGCGGTGGAGACGGTGTCGATGAAGCTCGGCTCCACCCTCGATGCGGCGGCGCTCTGCAAGATGGCCGAGCGCGGCCAGATCACCGGCGGGATCGTCGACGGGCCGCTCGCCTTCGACAACGCCGTCTCGCGGGAGGCCGCCGCCACGAAGGGGCTCGCCTCGGCGGTGGCGGGGGATGCCGACATCCTGGTGGCGCCCGATCTCGTCTCCGGCAACATGCTGGCCAAGCAGTTGATCCATCTCGCGGGGGCGGATGCGGCCGGGTTGATCCTCGGGGCGCGGGTGCCGATCATCCTGACGAGCCGATCCGACAGTGCCGAGGTGCGCGAGGCCTCCTGTGCGCTCGCCCAGCTCTTCGTGCACCGGGCCGGTGCCGCCGCGGCGCCGGCAGGAGCCGCCGCGGGTCCCGTAGGAGCCGCCGTATGAGCGATGCGATCCTGGCGATCAATGCGGGCTCGTCGAGCCTGAAATTCGCCCTCTACGCGGCCGGCTCGCTGGCGCTGCTGTGCCGGGGCGGCGTCTCCGGTCTCGGCGGCCCGGTCGCCGTGGAGGCGTCGGGTCCGGTGCCGCTCGCGACCGGGGCCCCACCGCCGGCGGGCAGCAACCACGCGACCGCCATCGCGTGGCTCCTCGATGCGGTCCGGCGCATGCCGGACCTCGTCCTGCGGGCGGCGGGACACCGGGTCGTGCATGGCGGGCGGGACTACGCCGCCCCCGTCCTGATCGACGGCGCGGTCCTCGATGCGCTCGAGCGGCTCGTGCCCCTCGCCCCGGCGCATCAGCCCCACAACCTCGCGGCCATCCGGGCGGTGGCGGCGGCCTGGCCGAACCTGCCGCAGGTCGCCTGCTTCGACACGGCCTTCCACCGCACGCAGCCGCGGTTGGCGCAGCTCTTCCCGATCCCGCGGGCGCTCACCGACGCGGGCATCCTCCGCTACGGCTTCCATGGACTCTCCTACCAGCATGTCGCCGAGACGCTGCCGGAGGTCGCGGGCGAGCGGGCGGAGGGCCGCGTGATCGTGGCCCATCTCGGGCACGGGGCCAGCCTCTGCGCCATGCGGGCGCGGCGGAGCATCGCCTCCACGATGGGCTTCACGGCCCTCGACGGGCTGATGATGGGCACCCGCTCCGGTGCCGTCGATCCGGGGCTGGTGCTTCACCTCATCCGCGAGCGCGGCCTGGATCCGGCCGCGGTGGCCGACCTCCTCAACAACCGCTCCGGCCTCCTCGGCGTCTCCGAACTCAGCGACGACGTGCGGGTGCTCCAGGAATCCGGCGACCCGCGGGCCGCGGAAGCGCTCGACCTCTTCGCCTACCGGGCGGTGCGCGAGGCCGGCTCTCTCATGGCGGCGCTCGGCGGCCTCGACCTCATCGTTTTCACGGCCGGCATCGGCGAGCACGCGCCGCGGGTCCGGGCCGCGATCGCCGCCGGCCTGTCCTTCGCGGGGGTGGAGCTCGACGAGGAGCGCAACGCGGCCGGGCGAGGCCGCATCAGCCGCGACGGATCCCCGGTGGCAGTCTATGTCGTGCCGGCGAACGAGGAACTGCCGATCGCGCGGGCCGCCGCGCGGCTGGTCCTGGGCGCCGGTTAGGAAGCCCTCGGAGAGCCGGATTCCGGCTCTCCGGCCGCGCACGGCCAGTCGCGCCTCTCCCGGCCCGCGGTGGCCGATATGGAAGATGCGGTTTCCGGACGGTCGGTTCGCAGACAGGATCGCCGCGCCTTTTCCCGGACGACCACAGCGCCAGCGGAAGGAGATCCGGGACCCAGCACGGTGAGTTGCCGCGAAGCGGCGCCGGTTGCCTCCACCGTGGCCGACAAGCGGGCGCTGCGCGACTTCTCGGCTTAAGTCCCGGGTCGCATTCCGCTTTCGCTGCATGCGCCCGGGATAGGGGGGAGCGGACATCCTCGCCTGGGCTGACGCGGTCTCGATCGACAACGCACCAGCTTGGGGTGCGCCGATCCCTATGGCTCATCCTGAGGCTTCATCCGTCAGGCCGGGAGCATTTCGGTCCCGTCCTTCGCCCTACAAGAGCTGCCGCTGCGCGAACTCGGCGAACAGGCCGGGCGCCGCGATGAGTTCGTCGAACGTGCCGGTCTGGACGATGCGCCCCTCGGCGAGCACGACGATGCGGTCGGCCTCCCGCACGGTGCTCAGCCGGTGCGCGATGACGAGGCGGGTCACGTTGAGGGCCCCGAGGGACGCGCTCACCACCGCCTGCGACCGGTTGTCGAGGGCGCTCGTCGCCTCGTCGAGCAGCAGGATCCGGGGCCGGCGGGCGATTGCGCGCGCGATCAGCACGCGCTGCCGCTGGCCTCCCGACAGGGTGTTCACCCCCTCGGCCACGACGGTCTGCAGGCCCATCGGCATCGCCCGGATGTCGGCTTCGAGCCCCGCCAGCCGGGCGGCCTCCCAGGCCTGATCCAGCGGCAGGGGGACACCCCCGCAGATGTTCTCGTACAGGCTGCCGGTGGCGAGCCGCCCGTTCTGCAGCACGACCCCGAGCTGGCGGCGCAATGCGCTGACGTCGAGGGTGTCGAGCGCCTTCCCGTCATAGAAGACCGCGCCGGATTCCGGCGTCTCGAAGCCGAGGAGCAGGCGGAACAGCGAGGACTTGCCGCTCCCCGAGGGCCCCACGATCGCCACGTATTCGCCGGGCGCGATGCGCAAGGAGACGGTGTCGAGGACGGGCGGCCCGAAGGGGGCGTACCGGAAGGTGACGCGCGAGAGCTCGATCGCGCCCGCCAGCTCCCCCGGCGGCTTGCGGTCGTCCGCGATCTCCGCCTCCGCGGCGACGAGCGGGCGCATGCGGGTGACGTGCGGGATCGCCACCAGGGCCTCGCTGATCCCCGAGGCCCACAGGCCGATCCCCGCCATGGTCTGGCCGAAGGCGGCGAAGAAGGCGAGGAAGGCGCCGAGATTCTGCGTCAGCGTGCTGCCCAGCGCCGAGGCTGCGGCGAAGATCGCCAGGGTGGCGAAGGTCGGGAAGGCGGTCTCGACGACGGCGAGCCCGTTGCCGATCCGCTGGGCGGCCAGGAAGTGACCCTTCTGCGTGGCGAAGAGCTGCGACCAGACCGCGAGCGCCCGGACGCCCGCATGCGCGACCCGCAGCTTGCCGATCCCTGCAAAGAGCTGGAGCACGAAGCCCGCCACCCGGCCCTGGCCGTCGAAATGCCGGCTCTCGTGATAGAGGCGCAGCGCACTCGCCGCCAGGATGAGGAGGCCCCGCAGGAGGGCGAGCGCCACCGCGATGAGCGCGAGCGTCACGTCGTAGACCAGCATCAGCCCGATGCTGAACCAGCAGAAGACGCCCGCGAGCAGGCTGCGCAGGGTCCGCCCCGTGAGCAGGCGCCGCACCGCGTCGATCCCCATCGCCCGGTCGACGAGGTCGCCGACCGTGTAGTCGCGAAAAAGCCCGGCGCGCAGCCGCAGCAGGCGGTCGATCATGGCGGCCTGGAGCGTCCAGTCGATCAGGCCTTCGAGGCGCAGCACGGCGAGCCCCTCCAGCGCCTGCACGGCGGCGGCGGCGATCGCCGTCACGGCGAGCGCGATGGCGCAGACCGTGAGCTGGTCGAGCTCGCTGCGGGGAATGGCGGAATTGACGAGAGCCTGGGTGATGAGCGGCGAGACGAGGGCGAGGAGGCCCAGCACCACGGCCGGCAGGACGATGCCCGCGATGGTGCCGCGCGCGCGCCGCAGCGCGAAGGCGAGGAGGTCGCGCAGGGTGAGGGCCCGGGCGGGCAGGGTCGGATAGAAGCTCGCCGCCTCGACGGCGAGTTCCGCAGCGAGGGCCGCATCGACGCGCCGCCGCGTCCCCGCGGCCGGATTCGTCATCACGTAGCCCCGGCGGTCGCGGACCAGCGCCACCGGATCGCCTGCCTCGCCGTGCCATCCGAGCAGCGGCCCGACATCCTCGCGCCACCACGTGCCACGCAGCAGGGTGCGGCGCACGCGCAGCCGCGACGCGCGGGCGATCTCGACCACGGCGACGAAGTCCTGCGCAGTCCTGCGGCGGCCGGGCGGGCGCACGATCGGAGCGGGGATCGTCTCGGCCAGGATGGTGCAGGCGGACAGAAGCGGATCGTCCGGATCGACGGAGGGGCGGCTTTGCTCGGGGCGGCGCGCCACGATTCCGCTCAAGCGCCCGAACAGCTCGGCCGAGCGCACCGCGTCGAGCTCGGACCGGCGGGCGAGGCGTTGCGCCTCGCGGGCCTCCTCGCCCGTTGCGGCCTCGTGCAGGGCGGCGACCGCGCAATGGTGGAAGCAGTCGAGCGCCTCCCAGAGCCGGTCATCCTCCGGGCCTGCGCTCGCGGCAAGGCGGCATCCGTCGGGGCCGGCCTCGATCCACAGGCCCGCGGCGAGGGGCAGGGGCAGGCCGCCGGGACCGAGGGCCGGCTCGCGACCGAGGAGGCGCCCGGTTCCGGCCTCGACCGCGACCCAGCGCAGCGCGCGGGCCGGCCCGCGCCGCCGCTCGCCTGGCTCCAGCGCCTCGGCCCCGCCTTCCGCCTCGCGGATGTCCCAGCTCGGATGCGACCCGGCGATCACGCCGGCAAGACGCGCGATCCAGGCCTCGACGAGGTCCCGGCGCGCCCAGGCTTCGCGCGCGACGATGCGAGCCTCGGTGCCGGGCGTGCCCACGGCGATGATTTCGAGGCGCTCGCCCCCCTCTCCGGCCGCCTCGGGGATAGGCGGGATGAGGCCGCCGCTCTCGATCCGCAGGAGGTGACGGCGCGGGCCGGCCACGCCCCCTGCCGCGTGCCGGACGGCGAAGAGGTCGGCATGGCCTAAGACGACCTGCAGCAGCCTGTCCGCGCGGCCGAGCCGCACCGGATGCCGGCCATCGAGGATGACCTGCGGGGGGGGCAGCGCCTCCTCCACCAGGGCGAGCCCGCCCGGCTGCCGCGTCCGCGCCTCGGTCATTGCTGGGCCACCAGATGGGCGTAGGCGCCCGCGCGGGCGATGAGCTGCTCGTGCGTCCCCCGCTCGACGATCCGGCCCTGCTCCAGCACGATGATCTCGTCGCAATCCCGGATCGTGCTCAGGCGGTGGGCGATGATGATGCAGGTGCAGCCCCGCCGCCGCAGGTTGTCGTCGATGGCCTTCTCGGTCACCGGGTCGAGGGCGGCGGTCGCCTCGTCGAGCACGATCACCGACGGGTTCGCGACGAGGGCACGGGCGATCTCGATGCGCTGACGCTGGCCGCCGCTGAAATTGGTGCCGCCCTCCACCACCCGGCAATCGTAGTTGCCCGGCCGCGTCGCGATCTCCCCGTGGATCGCCGCGTCCTTGAGGGCGAGGGACAGGTCGGGCTCCGCCACGGTGGGATCCCACAGGGTGAGATTGTCCCGCGCCGTGCCCTCGAACAGGACGACGTCCTGGTCGACATAGGCCACCGAATTCGCGAAGACCTCCGGCGGGATGGCATCGAGCCGGCGGCCGTCGATCCGCACCTCGCCCGACCAGGGCTTGAGCAGGCCGCAGATCAGGCGCCCGAGGGTGGATTTCCCGCTGCCCGACAGGCCGACCAGGGCAAGCCGGGTGCCGGGCTCGATGGTGATCGAGAGATCCGCAAGCAGCGGCGGCTCCAGGATCGCGTAGCCGAAGGAGACGTCCCGCAGCTCCACGCGGCCGACGAGCTTGGGCGGCAGCGGCTCGGATTCCGGCTCCGGTGCCGGGTGGTCCACCGGATAGTTGTAGACGTCCTCCAGCCGCTCCAGACCGCCCTTGATGGTCTGGATGCTGCCGATCTGGTTGACGAGCGCGGTGATCGGCTCGGAGAAGCTCGCCATCAGGGACTGGAAGGCCACGAGGCCGCCGAGGGTCAACGAGCCCTCGATCACCCTCAGGCCGCCGATGCCGAGGATCGCCGCGAGGGTCAGCCCGGAGATGAGGGTCGGGACCGCCTCGAGCAGGGTCGAGGCCGCGCCGAGTTCCTGCTCGGCGTTGAGGGCCTTGGCCTGGATCCCCGCCCACTGGGCGAAGGCCTCGTCCTCCAGGCCGCTCGCCTTGAGGGTCTCGATGGTGCGCACCGCGCTGATCGTGCTGCCGAGGAGCTTGCCGCGTTCGAGGGCGAGGCTGCGGCTCAGATCCTCTCGGCGCCCCGCGATCAGCCGCAGCGCCAGGACGTTGAGGAGCGAGAGGGTCACGCCGATCGCGGCAAGCAGCCCGTCGTAGACCGCCATGGCGGCGGCGAAGAACACCAGCGAGGTGAGGCTGAGCGCGTTGCTCACCACGCCGCCCGAGAGCAGGCGGGCGATCTCTTCGTTGGTGGCGACCCGGTTGGCGATGTCGCCCGCGTGGCGCTGGGCGAAGAACTCCATCGGCAGTGCCAGGACGTGCCACAGGAATCGGCTCGTCATCACCACCGCGAGCTTGGTCTGCAGCCGCAGGGTCAGCGAGAGCTGCAGCGCCGTCACGCCGGCCCGGAACAGGGCGGTGAGCCCCATGCCGATGAGGAGCGGCACGAGCCAGCCCTTCGAGTTCTGGATCAGCACCTCGTCGACGAAGACCTTGGTGAAGCCCGGGATGAGGATGCCAGGAACGATCAGCGCAAGGCTCACGCCGACCACGAGGCCGACGGCTGCGCGCGAGAAGCGCAGCTCCCGCAGCAGCAGCAGCAGGCCCTGCGGCTTGCGTCCGAGCCTGCGGAACTCGTCCGTCGGCTCCATCGCCAGGGCGACGCCCGTGAAGGCGAGGTCGAGCTCCGTCATGGTGATGCGGCGGCGGCCCATGGCCGGGTCGTTGATGAAGGCGTGATCCCCCCGGATGCCTTCGAGGACCACGAAGTGGTTGAAGTTCCAATGCAGGATGCACGGCATCGGCAGCTCGTGCAGGGTCGCGGGCTCTTTGCGAAAACCCTTGGCGGCGAGGCCGAAGCGCCGCGCCGCCTTGACGATGTTGCTGGCCTTGCTGCCGTCGCGGGAGACCCCGCAGGCGATCCGCAGCTGTTCGAGCGGCACCCAGGCCCCGTGATGGGCGAGGACCATGGCGAGGGCCGCCGCTCCACACTCGACGGCCTCCATCTGCAGCACGGTCGGGGTCGCCTTGACGGACGCCCGGGCGCCGAGGCTGCGGAGGAGGCCGGCGAGGCGCATGGGAGGCTACCCGGCGAGGCCGGTCAGGCGCTTGAGCATCGGCACCACGAGATCGAGGGGGCGCTGCTCGCGGGTGGTGATCTCGGCCTTGGTGAGCGTGCCGCTGGTGAGCCGCAGGTCCGGCCCCTTGCCGACCGCCCAGCGGTAGCCGCTCGCTGTGCCCGGATCCGGCTGGAGGCGCACGAGAGCGGCGTAGGGCGCCCCCTCCTGCGAGAAGCGGGTGACTAGGCTGTCGTTGTGCAGCACCGCGGCCATGCCCTGTGGCGTGATCGGGAAGTCGGAGATCGACACCACCGTCCCGACGAGGGTTCCGAACTCCTCCCGCTTGACCGTGCTCGGCTCGAGGCGGGTCTCCATGCCGGGCTTCACGGCCTTGCCCTTGTCGGCCGGGATGTAGATCACGGCCTCCAGCGCCTTGCCCTCGGTCTCGACCGCGATCACCGGCGTGCCGACGGAGAGGACCGAGCCCGGCGAGACCTTGATCTCGAGGACGCGTCCCTCGATCGGGCTCGTCACCTGCGTGTTGCGCCCGAGTTCGCCGGCAAGCTGCTCCATCTGGCGGCGCGCCTCGTTGAGGCGGAACTCCGAATCTTGGATGTCGCGCTCGCGCTGGGTTTCGAGGTCGGCCTTCTGCGAGCGCAGCTTGAGCACCTCGTTCTGGGCGTCCTGGCGGCGCTGGCGCGCGTCGGTGAGCTCGCGCCGCCGGTCCTCGACGATCCGGCGGGTGGTGATGCCCTTGGAGAGCAGCATCTCCAGGTTCTTCACCTCGCCGGCCAGATAGTCGATGCGCTGCTCCGTGGCCTGGACGATCTGGGTGAAGGCCTCCTCCAGCTTGGCGAAGTTGCGTGCCTTGGCGGCGAGCTCGCTCTCGGTCTTGGCCTTGAGCGTGGTGTGCTCGCGCTCACGCTCGCGGTGGACCTCCACGGCGTTGCGGTAGCGCTGCTCGATCTCGGTCTGGGCGATGCGGGCGACCGTCTGGCCCTGTGCGACGCGGTCGCCGACCGCGACCTCGATCGTCGCGAGGCGGCCTGCCGTGGCCGAGACCGCATCGACCACTCGCCCGCCCACGCTCACGAGAATGCCCTCGCCCGCCGCGCGGGTCGGGATACGCCCGACGACGCTCCAGGTCAGGGCCGTCGTGAGCAGAAGGGCGATGACCGCGCCCAGGATCCAGTCGGCGGGCTTGGTGATGCGGACAAGATGATCGAGCTGTTCGGGCGACGAGGCACGTTCCAGCGAAATCGCCCGGAAGGTCCGCTGCGGGGATGGACTCATGACGTCTCGCCCGGACCGCACCTCGTTCGGCCATCGACAGATCCCGCGCGGTTCCGACGCCGGCGCGGTGCCGGACCCCGTCGTGTCGATTGGCACAGCCGGGCTTGAGTGTAGTAGGATTTCGCCGCATGACCAGCGGAAACCTTGCCCGGATCCGGCCGGACTGACGCTCACGAGAGGACGGGGGCCTGCGATGCGGACGGGATCTGGTGCGCACCCCCCTGTCGAGGGCGCTCGCGGCCGGCGCACCTCGCGCGTGCCGCACGGGCTCCGATTCGTCCGGCACCGGTCCGCGATCCTGATCGCACTGGCGCTGCTGACGGTTCCGCCCGGCTCCGCGCCGGCCCGGGTGCTCAGCGACGGCGATCTCGCGAGCGTCGCGCGGATCAAGCCGCTCTTCGTCGACGTGCTGAACGACGTGTCGCAATCCGCGCAGCGCGCGGACCTCTCGGGCGCCGACAGCGACTGCCTCCGCTCCACCCTGCGCGCCCTGCTGCAGATCTCCGAGGAGCTGAAGGGCTACGAGTCGCTGATCACCATCGAGGGCGAGCTCGTCGATTTCGGCGACGACGCGACGCTCAAGAGCGTGCTGCGCTTTGCCGTGGAGAACGCGCTCAAGATTCTCGACATCGAGCGGCGGCGCCTCGGCGAACTCTCGGACCAATGTGCCCGCTATCCGCTCTCCGCGGCCAAGACGCGTCAGGCTCTGCAATTTATCGACAGCACGCAGGCCATCCTGAGGGCGGTGCAGCCGCGGCTCTAAAATATACGGGCTCTGCGGGCGAGATGGAGGACGCGCGGGGAACCCCTCTCCCGTGCGGGAGAGGGGATCCCACGGTTCCCGCGCCCTCTTGTCTCCGAACAGATCAACCGGAAACCGGATCACTCGGCCGGCTGCGAAAGCGGCGACGAATGCCTCCGTGGCCCTCCTTGAGGCGGCCTATTGCGGCGGCGCCGCGTTCGCGGCGCGCGGGCCCGCCTCTGGCCGAAGGGCGCTCGCGCCCGGCGCGGCGGCGAAGAGCGCCTTCGTGTAGTCGTGGCGCGGATCGGAAAAGAGCGCGGCGGTCTCGCCCTCCTCGACCACGCGGCCGTTCAGCATGACGATCAGGTGGTCGCAGAGGCGCGCAGCCACGCGCAGGTCGTGGGTGATGAACAGGATCGCGAGGTTCAGCCGCTCGCGCACCTCCTCCAAGAGGTCGAGCACCTGGGCCTGCACCGAGACGTCCAGTGCCGAGACCGCCTCGTCGGCAATGAGCAGGTCCGGCTCCATGGCGAGCGCCCGCGCGATGGCGATGCGCTGGCGCTGTCCGCCCGAGAATTCGTGCGGGAAGCGGTCGAGTGCGTCGGCATCGAGCCCGACGAGGCCGATCAGCCGGCGGGCGCGGGCCAGGGCCTCGTCGCGCGCCATGCCGTAGTTGCGCGGCCCCTCGGTGATCGATTGGCCGACCGTGCGCCGCGGGTTCAGCGAGCGGTAGGGATCCTGGAAGATCACCTGCACGCGCCGCCGGTAGGGATGCAGGGCCCGGTCCGACAGCCGGGCGATATCGGTGCCGTCGAGGCGGATCTCCCCGGAGCTGGGATCGACGAAGCGGGCGATGCAGCGGGCGAGCGTCGACTTGCCGGAGCCGGATTCGCCCACGATCCCGAGCGTCTCCCCGGGCTTCAGCGCGAGGCTGACCCCGTCGAGGGCGCGCACATGGCGCCCCGCCCGCGAGAACAGGCTGCCGCCATAGGTCTTCTCCAGGTCGCGGACGGTGAGAACGGGCGCCTGGGCGGCGGGGCGCTGGCGCGGCGGGGGCGGCGTCGCGGAGGGCACCGCGGCGATCAGCATGCGGGTATAGGGATCCTGCGGGTGATGCAGCACCTCGCGGGCCGGCCCCGCCTCGACGAGGCGCCCGCCCTGCATCACGGCGACCCGGTCGGCGATCTCCGCCACCACCCCGAAATCGTGGGTGATGAACAGGATCCCGGCCTCGCGCCGCGCCTGCAGCTCGCGCAGGAGGCGCAGGATCTGGGCCTGGGTCGTCACGTCGAGGGCGGTCGTCGGCTCGTCCGCGATGATCAGCGCCGGATCGTTGGCGAGCGCCATGGCGATCATCACCCGCTGGCGCTGCCCGCCCGAGAGCTGGTGCGGATAGGCGCCGGCCATCCGCTCGGGATCGGGCAGGTGCACGTCGCGCATGAGCGCGATCACCCGCGCCCGGCGCTCGGCCGCCCCGAGCCGGTCGGCATGGGCCTCCAGGATCTCGTCGATCTGCGCCCCCACGGTCAGCACCGGGTTCAGCGCCGTCATCGGCTCCTGGAACACCATCGCCATCCGGCCGCCGCGCAGGCCCCGCAGGCGGGCGGGCGTGGCCTTCAGCACGTCCTCGCCCTGCAGCAGGATCTCCCCCCGCGATGGTTTCAGGACGGGCGGCAGCAGGCCCATCACCGCATGGGCCGTGACCGACTTGCCTGAGCCCGACTCGCCGACGACGCAGAGGATCTCGCCCGGGGCGACCGCGAGCGAGACGCCCTCGACCGCGTAGGCCCGGTCGGCGCGCAGCGGCAGCGGGATGGCCAGATCCCGGATCTCCAGCACGGGCGCGGTCATCGGACGCCTCCGAGACGGCGGGCGAGGCGCGGGTCGAGGGCGTCGCGCAGGCCGTCGCCCAGGATGTTGACCGCGAGCACCGTCGCGGCGACGCAGAGGCCCGGGAACAGGATCACCCAGGGGGCGAGCTGGAAGGCCTGGCGCCCCTCCGCCATGATGTTGCCCCAGCTCGGCACCTCGGTGGGGATGCCGGCCCCGAGGAAGCTCAGGATCGCCTCCGTGAGGATCGCCGAGGCGCAGACATAGGTGCCCTGGACGATCAGCGGCGCGACGGTGTTCGGGAGGACGTGGCGCAGGAGCAGGAGCGGCAGCCGGGTGCCGGCCCCGATCGCCGCCTCGACATAGGGCTCCTCCCGCACGGTGAGCACCACGCCGCGCACCAGCCGCGCGACGCGGGGGATCTCCGGGATGGTGATGGCGACGATCACCGTGCCGATCCCTGCGCCCGACAGGGTGACGAGCGCGATGGCGAGCAGGATCGACGGGATCGCCATGACGCCGTCCATCACCCGCATCACCACGGCGTCGAGCCAGCGGATGTAGCCGGCGACGAGCCCGATCGCGAGGCCCGCCGCCACCGCGATCGCCGCCACCGCGCCCCCGATGGCGAGGGAGACCCGCGCTCCGTAGACGACCCGGCTGTAGACGTCGCGCCCGAAGGCGTCGGTGCCGAGCCAGGCGGCGGCGGAGGGCGGGCGCAGGCGCAGGCGGGGGCGGAGCTGGATCGGGTCGACCGTGCCGAGCCAGGGGGCGGCGAGGGCCGCCACCAGCACCAGGAGGAGCACCGCGAGGCCGAACAGCACGCCCGGATGGCGCAGGGCCGGCGGGAGGCGGCGGGGGCGGGGGGCTGCCGCGATCGACGCGCTCAATAGCGGATCCTCGGGTCGAAGAAGAGGTAGGTGAGGTCGATTGCGAGGTTGATCAGCACGTAGAACCCCGAGAAGAGCAGGATCACGCCCTGGATCACCGGGTAGTCGCGGGCGAGCACCGCATCGACGGTGAGGCGTCCGAGCCCCGGCAGGTTGAACACGCTCTCGGTGACGACGACCCCGCTGATCAGGAGCGCGATGCCAAGGCCGATCACCGAGATCACCGGGACGGCGGCGTTGCGCAGCGCATGGCGGGTGAGCACCCGGCGCTCGCGCAGCCCCTTGGCCCGCGCGGTGCGGATATAGTCCTCCCCCAGCACCTCCAGCACGCTCGCCCGCGTCGTGCGCGCGATGAGGGCGATGTAGATCACCGAGAGGGTCAGCGTCGGCAGGATGAGCCGCTCGATGAAGGGGCCGAACCCCTCGCGGATGCTGACATAGCCTTGCACCGGCAGAAGCCCGAGCTTGAGGGCGGCGCCGAAGATCCAGAGATAGCCCAGAACGAAGACCGGCACCGAGAAGCCGAGCACCGAGAAGGCCATCACCGCCCGGTCGATCCACGTGCCGTGGCGCCATGCGGCCACCACCCCGAGCGGCACCGCCACCAGAACCGCGAACAGGATCGTGGTCGTGGCGAGCGCGAGCGTGGGCTCGATGCGCTCGCCGATCAGCCGCGTCACCGGCTGGTTCGAGATGATCGAGGTGCCAAGATCCCCATGCAGGAGGCGCCAGAGCCAGGAGACGAATTGCTGCAGCATCGGCTCGTCGAGGCCGAGCCGGGCCCGGATCGCGGCGATCTGCTCCGGGGTCGCCGCGTCGCCCGCGAGGATCGCCGCGGGATCCCCGGGGGCGAGCCGCAGCAACCCGAACACCACCACCGCCACCACGCCCATCACCGGGAGGGTGGCGACGAGCCGTCCGGCGACGAAGCGGAGCATCGGCCCCTCACTGCTTCTCGATGTTCCAGAACACCGGAGCCGGCCCCTGCAGGATGCCCTTCAGGGAGCTGCGCACCGCGAGCGGCGAGGTGTACTGCCCGGTCGGGAAGTACATGCCGATCTCGTAGGCCCGCTTCTGCACGTCGGCGGCGATGAGCTTCTGCTTGGCGGGATCGGTCTCGCGGGCATAGGCGTCCCGCATCGCCTCGATCTCCTTGTCCTCGGCCCAGCCGAACCAGCCGCCCTGCTTGCCCTTGCCGTTCACCCCGACATTGGCGATGGGGTTGAGCATGTCGGCATTGACCCAGGTGGTGTGGAAGATGTTCCAGCCGCCCTGGTCCACCGGATCCTGCTTGGCGCGGCGCCCGACCAGCGTCTGCCAGTCCATCGACTGCAGGTCGACCTTCATGCCGATATTGCGCAAAGCCTGCGCGGTCACCGGGCCGAGCGGCGCCACGATGGCGAGGTCCGTCGGCTGCATGATCACGATGGGCCGCCCGTCATAGCCGCCCTCCTTGAGGAGCTGCTTGGCCCGTGCCGGGTCGAGCTTCGGCGCCCCCGCATCGGTCGCGTTCGGCGTGCCGCAGACGAACATCGCCAGGCAGGGCTGCATGTAGTCCGGGTTGCCGATCTGCGCGTCGAGATAGTCCTGCTGGTTGACCGCGGCGAGCACCGCCTGCCGGATCTTCGGGTTGTCGAAGGGCGGGTTGAGCCAGTTCATCCGGAGCATGCCGGAGAAGCCGAGCGGGTTGTAGTTGTTGATGACGATGCCCTTGGCATCCTTCAGGATCGGCAGGAAGTCGTGCGGCGGCTGCTCGATGTAGTCGATCTCGCCATTGATGAGGGCATTCACGGCGGTCTGGTAGTCGGGGATGTTAATCCACTCGACCCGGTCGAGCTTGACGACCTTGCCGCCGGCGAGCCAGCTCGGCGGCTCGGCGCGGGGCACGTAGTCGGGATTCTTCTCGTAGACGACCTTGAGGCCGGGCTGGAACTCGGCCTTGACGAAGCGGAATGGCCCCGAGCCGATCTCCTCCGGCACGTTTTTGTCGGCCGGCGTCTCGGCGATGCGCTTGGGCATGATGAAGGGCACGTTCGACGACGGCTTGCCGAGCGAGGCGAGCACGAGGCCGTAGGGCTGCTTCAGGGTCAGCGTGAAGGTCTTGTCGCCCACGGCCTTCATGGCCGTGGTGTATTCCATGAGTTTCTGGCCCATGCCGTCGCGCTTGCCCCAGCGCTCGATCGAGGCGATGCAGTCCTCCGCCGTGACCGGCGTGCCGTCATGGAATTTCAGCCCATCGCGCAGCGTGAAGGTATAGGTCAGCTTGTCGTCACTGACGGAATAGTCCTTCACCATCTGCGGCCTGATCTCGAAACGCTCGTCCGTGGCGAAGAGCGTGTCGTAGATCATGTAGCCGTGGTTGCGGGCGATGTAGGCGGTGGTGATGATCGGGTCGGTGATGCGCAGGCCCGAATGCATCACGGCCTTGAGCACGCGTTTGTCCTGCGCGGCGGCCTGACCGGCCGCCAGCACCAGGGCCGCCCCGAAGGCAACCGCCATCCGTCTCGTCAGACCCGACCGCATCCTCGTTCTCCCCGCTGAAGCGCCGGTGGTCCTATGCATGCGGCGGACCAGGAACCGCCGACCGACATCGGATCGGATCGCGGGGCAGGTGTCCAGGGGGGGAGCGACGTTTCCGCCGGACATCTCCCCTCTCCCGAGCGGGAGAGGGGACACGCTGCGCGTCGTCCGCGCTGAGTTCAGAAGAGAAAATACCGCTGCGCCATCGGCACCACCTCGGCGGGCTCGCAGACGAGGAGCTGCCCGTCCGCCCGCACGTCGTAGGTCTCGGGATCGACCTCGATCACCGGCGTGGCGTCGTTGAGAATCATGCTGCGCTTGCCGATGCCGCCGCGCACGTTCTCGACCGCGACGAGGTCCTTCTGCACGCGCAGCCGGTCGCGCAGGCCCGCTTCGACCGCCGCCTTCGACACGAAGGTGAGGGAGGTGGTGGCGGGCACCCGGCCGAAGGCGCCGAACATCGGCCGGTAATGCACCGGCTGGGGCGTCGGGATCGAGGCGTTCGGGTCGCCCATCGGCGCCGTCGCGATGGCGCCGCCCTTGATGACGAGGTCGGGCTTCACGCCGAAGAAGGCGGGCGACCACAGGACGAGGTCGGCGAGCTTGCCCGGCTCGACCGAGCCGATGTGCTTCGCCACGCCGTGCGCGATCGCCGGGTTGATCGTGTACTTCGCCACGTAGCGCCGGGCGCGCAGGTTGTCATTGCCGGCCGAATCGCCCGGCAGGGCGCCGCGCTGGCGCTTCATCTTGTCGGCGGTCTGCCATGTGCGGATCACCACCTCGCCGACGCGGCCCATGGCCTGGCTGTCCGAGGACATGATCGAGAGGGCGCCGAGATCGTGCAGGATGTCCTCGGCCGCGATCGTCTCCTTGCGGATGCGGCTCTCCGCGAAGGCGAGATCCTCGGGGATCGCGGGCGACAGGTGATGGCACACCATCAGCATGTCGAGATGCTCGTCGATGGTGTTGCGCGTGTAGGGCCGGGTCGGGTTGGTGGAGGAGGGCAGCACGTTCGGAAGCCCCGCCACCTTGATGATGTCGGGCGCGTGCCCGCCGCCGGCCCCCTCGGTGTGGAAGGCATGGATGGTGCGGCCCTTGAAGGCCGCGATCGTGTCCTCGACGAAGCCCGATTCGTTGAGCGTGTCGGTGTGGATCATGACCTGCACGTCGTGGGAATCCGCGACCGTAAGGCAGCAATCGATCGCAGCGGGCGTCGTGCCCCAATCCTCGTGCAGCTTGAGCGCGCAGGCGCCCGCCCGGATCATCTCCTCCAGGCTCTCGGGCCGTGAGGCATTTCCCTTGCCGGCGAAGGCCAGGTTCATCGGGAAGGCGTCGGCGGCCTCGATCATCCGGGCGATGTGCCAGGGGCCGGGCGTGCAGGTGGTGGCGAAGGTGCCATGCGCCGGGCCCGTCCCGCCGCCCAGCATCGTGGTGACGCCGGAATTCAGTGCCTCCTCGATCTGCTGCGGGCAGATGTAGTGGATGTGGCTGTCGAAGCCGCCCGCAGTGAGGATCTTGCCCTCGCCCGCGATTACCTCGGTGCCGGGCCCGACCACGATGGTGACGCCGTCCTGAATGTCCGGATTGCCGGCCTTGCCGAGCGCCGCGATGCGCCCGCCTGTCAGGCCGACATCGCATTTCACGATGCCCCAATGATCGAGGACGACCGCATTGGTGATCACGGTGTCGACGGCACCGGCGGCGTTGCTCGCCTGCCCCTGGCCCATTCCGTCGCGGATCACCTTGCCGCCGCCGAACTTCACCTCCTCGCCGTAGCGGGTGTGGTCGTGCTCGACCTCAATGACGAGGCAGGTATCGGCGAGCCGGATGCGGTCGCCCTTGGTCGGGCCGAACATGCCCGCATAGGCGGCGCGGGGCAGGCTCGCGGGTTTGGGCGTGTTGGACACGGGGAGAGAATCCTTCGGAAGCAGAGGGGGCGGTCAGAGCTGACCCATCACGTCGCCGCGGAAGCCGTACACTTCCCGGGCGCCGCCCATCGGCACCAGCGTCACCTCGCGGGTCGCGCCCGGCTCGAAGCGCACCGCCGTGCCGGGCGCGATGTCGAGGCGCTGGCCGCGGGCCTTCTCCCGGTCGAAGTGGAGCGCCGGGTTCACCTCGAAGAAATGGTAGTGGGAGCCGACCTGGATCGGCCGGTCGCCGGTATTGGCCACCTCGATCACGGTGCGCGGGGCGCCCGCGTTGAACACGATCTCGCCTGGGGGCGTCGTCACGGCGCCCGGCACCTCGGCGGAAGGCGCGCCCCGGATCGGGTGGTGCACCGTCACGAGCTTGGTGCCGTCCGGGAAGGTCGCCTCGACCTGGATGTCGTGGATCATCTCCGGCACGCCCTCCATCACCTGGGAGGCGTCGAGCACCTGCGCGCCGGCTTGCATCAGCTCGGCCACGGTGCGCCCGTCGCGGGCGCCCTCGACCACGAAATCGGTGATGAGCGCCACCGCCTCGGGGAAGTTGAGCTTCACGCCCCGGGCCAGACGGTTGCGGGCCACCTGGGCCGCCATGGCGACGAGGAGCTTGTCCTTCTCGCGGGGGGTCAACAGCACGGGCGCGTCCTCGAGATTCTTAAAGCCCCGGCATCCTTCACGAGGCTTGAGCAGGAGGCAAGAAGCGCGCCGGGCGGGTCAGGTCTGCCAGACGCGGGGCAGCGGAACCCCGCGGAATCCTTCGAGGATCCGCGTCGCGGCCTGCCGCAGGGGGCCGATCCCGCGGGCGAGCAGGCGAACCGCAAGCAGGCCGTTCCAGGCGCTCGCCCCGGCCTCGATGCCGAGGCCCTCGCATCCCGCCGTCTCGATCAGCGCCCGCATCTCCTCGAGCCGCGCCTCGGCATCGGCCGCGACATGGATCAGGGTCGCGAGCGCCCGGGCCCCGCCGGCGATCGCCGGCCGGGCCATCTGGTCGGCGATGGGGCCGTCCAGGCGAAGCGTGTCGGCATAGACGAGGCGGCCCGCCCGGGACAGCCGCCAGACGTCGTGGAGGAGGCCCTCGCTCACGGTCTCGCCCCGGGCGGCGCGGCCGAAGACCAGCGCCTCGAACAGGGTCAGGGTCGCGCCGGGAGCAAGCTCCGCCGTGAGGCGCCGCCGCAGCCGCGCGCCGTCATACAGGATCGTCTCCTGCGGCAGCCATGCGAGCCGGGCGCCCTCCGCCACCCGGAGATCCGCCGCGATCTCGGTCACGGGGCCGTCCGAGCGGTAGATCTTCTCCGCCGCCGTGGTGGTGAGGACGAGGTCCGCCCCCGGGGCGAGATCCGCCGCAATGGCGAAACGGTCGCCGCAGGCGATCCCGCCCGCGCTGTTGAGGAAGACGCCTTCGAGCGCGCCGCCCGCCATCTGCGGCAGGCGCAGGCGTAAGGGGCCGCTCTCGGCGAGGTCCGTCAGGCGGGTCGCGCCGCCCGGCATCCGGCCGGCGACGAGCATGACGCGGCCGTCGGAGCGCTGGCGCTGCGGCCAGGGGGCAGGGGAGGACATCGCCGCTGATTTTAAGCGTGGCGGTGGCCCGCCGCGCAAGTCGCTTCCGCGGCGCGGCCGGGCTAGAATCCGGGTCTTCCTTGCGGAGCGAGCGCATGTCCGACGTCGTCGACTCTCCCACCTGCCGCGTCGTCCGCGCGGGCGACGCGTTCGTGGGCAAGCAGGCCCTGACCTATGCGCCGGGGATCTCGGCCGAATCGGTCGGGTCGCGCGGCATCCATCTCCAGACCGTGACCATGCCGCCCGGCGCCCGGGCGAGGGCGCATCTGCACGAGGGGCACGAGACGGCCCTGCATGTGCTGAGCGGGGTCGCCGGCATGTGGTACGGGCCGCGCCTGGAGCATCACATGTGGAACCGGGCCGGCGATTACGTCTACATCCCGGCCGGCGTGCCGCACCTGCCCTACAATGCCAGCCGCACCGAGACCTGCATCGCCGTGATCGCGCGCACGGACCCGAACGAGCAGGAGAGCGTGGTGCTGTTGCCGGAGCTGGACGAGGTGCGGCCGGCCGGTGAGGACCCGATGGCCTGATGGGGTCCGGGGCCCGCGGCCTCGGCGGATCCAAGGCGGAGTCTTGGTGGGTTCGGGCGAAGCCCGATGCAGGGGCATCCTGCCCCTGCACCCCGGCCAGAGGGCCGTCGGCCCTCTGGACTCCCTCAGATCTCCGTCGGCCGGCCGGCGGCCACCACCAGGAGGCGGCCGTCGCCGAGGGTGCGCGCGGCGGCGCGGCGGATGTCGTCCTGGGTCACGGCGGCGATCAGGCCGTTGCGGCGGCTGATATAGTCGATGCCGAGCCCCTCGAAGGCCACCTGGACGAGCTGGTGGGCGATCTTCGTCGAGGTGTCGAAGCCGAGCGCGTAGGAGCCGGTCAGGTAGTCCTTGGCCTTCTGCAGCTCCTCGTCGGAGGGCCCGTCGCGGGTGAGCCGCGCGATCTCCTCCCCGATCACCGACAGCGCCTCGGCCACGCGCTCGTTCTTGGTGGCCGTGTAGCCCCAGACCATCGAGGCGGCGCGGTGGCTCACCAGCGAGGTGCCGACCGAATAGGCGAGGCCGCGCTTCTCGCGCACCTCCTGGAACAGCCGCGACGTGAAGGCGCCGCCGCCCAGGATATGGTTGAGCACATAGGCCGGGATGAAGTCCGGGTCGCGCCACGGCACGCCGTCGGCGCCGAAGCGGATCACCGATTGCGGCACGTCGAGATCGACCACGATCCGCCGGCCCGAGCCCGCGGTGCCCAAGCCCGCGATCCGGGTCGGCGGCACCTCGGCGAGCGGGCCGCCCTCGGAGAGAGGCCCGAAGGCCGCGTCGAGGGCGCGCTGCAGCGCCGCCTCGCCGATCGCGCCCACCGCCGCGACCTTGACCCGCGCGCGGCTGATCAGCCGGCGGTGCAGCGCCACGAGGTCGTCGCGAGTGATGCTCGCCACGCTCTCGAGCGTGCCGCCGGAGGGGCGGCCATAGGGATGGCCCGGATAGGCCTCGGAGAAGAAGCGGCGGGAGGCCATCACGCCGGGGTCGTTCTGCTGGTAGCGGATCCCCGCCAGCATCTGCGCGCGCACGCGCTCGACCGCCGCCTCGTCGAAGCGGGGCTCGGCGAGGGCGAGTGCCAGAAGCTCGATCGCCTCGTCCGCGTGCTTGACCAGCATCTTGAGCGAGCCGCCGACCGCGTCGGGCCCGGCATGGAAATTGAGCTCGATCGCCCGCGCCGCGAGCCGCTCCTGGAAGGCGTCCGAGCCGTAGGGGCCGGCGCCCTCGTCGAGAAGGCGCGACAGCATCTGCACCGCGCCGGACTTGCCCTCCGGGTCCTGGGCGGCACCGCCCTCGAAGGTGAAGGCGAGCGCGACCAGCGGGACGACGGGGGACTCGACGTGCCACGCCTCGACACCGCTCGCGGCGATCACGGACCGGGCCTTGGCCGGGGAGGAGGGGGTGGCGAGGGCGGCGGTCCGGGTGGCGGCGTCGGCCAGGGTCATGGGGACCTCTTGTCTTGGTGTCAGGTCGGGCGGGCGGCAGCCGTCAGGCGACGGCCGCATCGGCCTCGCGGGCCTTCGTCAGATAGCCGGTCACGGAGCGGGCCGGGGTGAGATAGCGCTCGGCCGCAGTCGCGAGCCGGTCCGCCTCCACGGCCTCGATGTCGGCGGGCCAGCGGCGCACCTCCTCGATGCTCTCGCCGATGGCGAGCGCCGAGCCGTAGATGCGGGCGAGCGAGGACTGGCTGTCCGAGGAATAGACCGTCTCGGCGACGAGCCGGGTCTTGGCGCGCTCCACCGCCTCGGGGGCCAGCGCCTCGGCGGGCAGGCGCCGCAGCGCCCGGTCGAGCGCCTCCTCCAGCCTCTCGAGGGACACGCCCTCGGCCGGCACGGCGTAGACCGAGAAGCGGGTGTCGTCCATGGCCGAGCCCATGTACCAGGCCCCGGCATTCACCGCGACGCCCTGCTCCATCACCAGCGAGCGGTAGAGATAGGAGGTCGGGCCGCCGCCCATCACCTCGGCGAGGAGTTCGAGCGCGTGACCCTCGCCGTCCTTTGCGGTGATGCAGGACGGGGTGAGGTAGAGGCGCTGGAGCGTCGGCTGCTCGACCTTCGGATCCGCGACGCTGAGCCGCCGGGCCGCGCGGGGCTCCGGCTCGCGGGGCCGCAGGCGCACCGGCCGCTCGCCGCGGGGCGCGACCTGCCCGTAGGTCGCCTCGGCGAGGCGCCGCACCTCGTCGCCGGTCACGTCGCCGGCAACCACCAGGATCGCGTTCTCGGGGGTGTAGAAGCGCTGGTAATAGGCGAGCGCATGGGTGCGGTTCAGCTCCTCGATCTCGTGCATCCAGCCGATGATCGGGATGCCGTAGGGGTGGTGGACGAAGAGCGAGGCGGCCATGGCCTCGGAGAGCTGCGCGCTCGGGTCGGTCTCGACCCGCATGCGGCGCTCCTCCAGCACCACGTCGCGCTCGGGCGCCACCACGGCGTCGTCGAGGACGAGGCCGGTCATCCGGTCGGCCTCGAATTCCATCATGGTCTTCAGGTTGTCGCGGGCGACGCGCTGGAAATAGGCCGTGTAGTCGAAAGACGTGAAGGCATTCTCCTGGCCGCCCAGGCTCGACACCGCCTTCGAGAAGGCGCCCGCCGGGTGCTTCGCGGTGCCCTTGAACATCAGGTGCTCGAGGAAATGCGCGATGCCGGACTGGCCGAGCGGATCATCGGCCGAGCCGTTGCGGTACCAGATCATGTGGGTGGCGACGGGCGCCCGGTGGTCGGGGATGACGACCACGTCGAGGCCGTTGTCGAGGGTGAAGGACGCGACCTCGGGCCCGCCCGCCTCGGCCCGCCCGTACGGCGCCGCATCGAGGCGCAGGGCGGGGCCGGGTCTGTCGGTCGGGCGGAGGAGAGGGCGCGTCCTGGAATGCATGCTGATTTCCTTGAAGCAGGGCCGCCGGAACCGACCGCGATGATGGTGGACCGCCCCCGTTAACGGAAGCCCTCCAGGCCCGCGCGCCGCGCGGGTCTGCATCCGGATGTGGGGCGGTTGAACATGCGTTTCTAGAACATTTTAAGGCGGAGGGCCTCCCTCCGCCCGTTTTGAGTCAATCTTTTCGGCCTGCCGCGAAGCTTTTCGGCCTGCGGCGAAGGTTCGGCGCGGGTCGAAGCTTGGCCCGCACTTGCCGCGACCCTTGGCCCGCGACCGGAGCGCAGCGTCACTGCTGCCGCGAGCGCAAGTAGGCGCGCGGATCGGCCTCTTCGCGGTCGCTGATCGGCATGCCCTTGGGGCCGCTATCCGAGCGGACGAGCCTGCCGCCCGGCGGCGCGCGGTAGCCGGTGGGCGGATCGGTCAGCATGTCGCGGCTCGGCTCAACGTCCGAGGGCGTCGCGTCCTCGTCCTTGCGGCCCTTGAACAGCTCCAGGGGGCTGAGCCAGGTCGCCTCGCGCACGTTGTCGCCCGGCTTGTAGACCGGCTCCTTCGGGATGCCGGCGCCCTCGCGGCGGCCTCCCCGCATCTCGTGGATCGACAGCGTGGTGTTGTTGTCGCTCATGCGGCCCTGCTCGCCGCGCATGCCCCGCGGCTTGCGGTCGTCCTCGGCCCGGCGCGCGCGGGCGACGGCCTCGGGATCGGTCGGCCATTGCGGGGCCACCTCCCGCACGGCGCTGCGCGGCACCGGCGGCGGCAGCGCGGCCTTGTCCATCTTCGGCGGCAGCACGAGGGGGGCCCGCTCGCGGTAGGTGATGGTCGGCCGCTCCGGCTCGATCAGCCCGATGGACGACAGCGCCTTCTTCATGAACACGCCGTCCTCCGCCTGGGCGCCCGGCGCCGCGCCGCAGAGGATCGCCGTGAGGGCGAGGATCGTGCGCTGGTTTCTCATGCTGTCTCCCCGAAACCCGCCGGCTCGACGGTCGGTCCGGCCTGGGCGCGGTTTCGGGCGAAGGTATGGCGCCGCAGGTGTGTGACGCAACGGCGCGCCGGCCCTGTGTCGGGCGAAACACACAAACGTTCGCGCCTGCGCTCAGGCGTCGGAGCGGATCTCCCGGGCGTTCCGCCTCTCGGCCCGGACCGCGTCGTAGAGCAGCCCGGCGACGCCGAGGACGATGCCCGCATCCGCGACGTTGAACACGTACCAGGACCAGCCGCCCGCATGCAGGTGGACGAAGTCGAACACCGCCCCGTAGGCGATGCGGTCGATGGCGTTGCCGATCGCCCCGCCGACGATCAGACCGAGCGCGCCGGCGAGGAGCCGCGTGCCCGTCCGCGCCATCCAGGCCGTGAGGGCCACGGCGGCGAGGACCGAGACCGCCACGAGCAGCCAGCGCCCGAGTTCGGTGTGCTGCTGGAAGAGGCCGTAGGACACCCCGCGATTCCAGACCACGACGAGCTGCGCGAAGGGAGCGAGCACGATCGGCTGGCGGATCGGGAGGTCAGTGAGGAACAGGAGGCCGAGCTTCGTCGCCTGGTCGAGGACGAGCGTCGCCGCCGCGACGAGAAGGCCGAAGGGAAGGGGGCGCATTCAGCGGGGATCCGGATGCCCGGCGGGGCCCCGCTCCCGCTCGGGAGAGAGGCCCCGCCTCGGAAATGAGGTCATTCCGCGGCCTTGGCGTGCAGGGCATCCCACTCGCGCAGGGCCTGCGCGTCGCGGGGCGTCACGTCCGGATAGTCCGGATCGCTGCCGACGCTCGGCAGCACCTTCCACGAGCGGGCGCATTTGCGGCCCTCGGCCAGGGCCGGGACCACGGCGACGCCGCCGACGTCGTCGAGCCGGAAGGCGTCCTGCGGGCCCTCGCCCGCCTCGATCCGGATATCCGAGGTGATGCAGATCTCCGCGAAGTCGATGCCGTCGAGCGCCGCCTGCAGATCGGGATCCGCCAAGTAGACGATTGGGGCCGCCTCCAGGCTCGCACCGATGCGCTTCTTCGCGCGCTCGATCTCCAGCGCCCCGGTCACCACCCGGCGCACGCGCCGGATCCTCGCCCAGCGGGCCGCCAGCGCCTCGTCGCGCCAGTCCGACGGCGTGTCCGGCAGGGTCTGCAGATGGACCGAGCCGTCCTCGGAGGGATAGCGCGACAGCCACGCCTCCTCGGCCGTGAAGGCGAGGACGGGGGCGAGCCAGACCACCACGCGCCGGAAGGTCTCGTCCACCACCGTGAGCGCGGCCCGGCGCACTGTGCTGGAGAGCGGATCGCAGTAGAGCGCGTCCTTGCGCACGTCGAAGTAGAACGAGGAGAGATCGCCGGTCATGAAGCCGTTGAGGAGCGCCACGACCCGCTTGAAATCGTAGGTCCGGTAGGCCTCGCGGATCTCCCCGTCGAGCTCGGCGAGCCGGTGCAGGATGAAGCGCTCCAGCTCCGGCATGGCCTGCGGCGCGACGCGGTCCTCCGGCCGGTGATGGGCGAGCGTGCCGAGCATCCAGCGTAAGGAATTGCGCAGCTTCCGGTAGGTCTCCGAGAAGGTCTTGATGATCGGCGGGCCGATGCGCAGGTCGTCCGTGTAGTCGGAGGCGGCCACCCACAGGCGCAGGATGTCGGCGCCCGAGGCCGCGATCACGTCCTGCGGGGCGACCACGTTGCCGCGCGACTTCGACATCTTCTCGCCCTTGGGGTCGAGGACGAAGCCGTGGGTGAGCACCACGTCGTAGGGCGCGCGGCCGCGGGTGCCGCAGGATTCGAGCAGCGAGGAATGGAACCAGCCGCGGTGCTGGTCCGAGCCCTCCAGGTACATCACCGTGTCGTCGCCGCCGTCGCGGCGGCGGCGGATGCCGGCGAGCCCCGGGAAGGCGACCGGATCCTCCAGCGTGAAGGCATGGGTCGAGCCCGAATCGAACCAGACGTCGAGGACGTCCGTGACCTTCTCGTAGGCGGCCGGGTCGTGGTCGGGGGCGAGGAAGCGGGCGCCGTCCGGATCGGCGAACCATGCATCCGCGCCCTCTTCCGCGAAGGCCGCGACGATGCGGGCATTGACCCGCTCGTCGCGCAGGATCTCGCTCGTGCCCTTCTTCACGAAGACCGTGATCGGCACGCCCCAGGCGCGCTGGCGGGACACCACCCAGTCCGGCCGGTTGGCGATCATGCCGGTGATGCGGTTCTGCCCCTGCGGCGGCACCCATTCGGTGGCGGCGATCTCGCGCAGAGCCACCTCGCGCAGGGTCTTCGACCCGAGCGACGCCACGGGGGCGTCGAGGGCGATGAACCATTGCGGCGTGTTGCGGAAGATGACGCGCTTCTTCGAGCGCCAGGAATGCGGGTAGCTGTGCTTCAGCGTGCCGCGCGCGACAAGCGTGCCGGCCTCGGCGAGGGCCGCGATCACCGCCTTGTTGGCATCGCCCTTCTCGCCCTTCTCGGTCAGCACCCGCCGGCCGGTGAAGCCCGGCGCCTCGACGGTCAGCACGCCGTCCGCGTCGACCGTGTAGGGGATCCTGACATCGATGCCGCGCTCGCGCAGGGCGCGGCTGTTCGCCATCCAGACCTCGAAGTCCTCGCGGCCGTGGCTCGGCGCCGTGTGGACGAAGCCCGTGCCGGCCTCGTCGGTCACGTGCTCGCCCTCCAGCATCGGCACCGGGAAGCGGTAGCCCTCGTTCCACCCGCCGAGCGGATGCGCGAGCGTCAGCCCCGCCAGCGCCTCGGGCGCCACGTCGGCCAAGCGCTCCACAGCATCGACCCGAGCAGCCTTGAAGACGTCGCCCGCGAGTTCGTCAGCAACAATGCAACGAAAATCAGGTTGGACCCAGTTCTCTTCAGGAGCGGCGGAAACACGATAAAGTCCGTACGAAATCTTGCGGGAATAGGCCACGGCCCGGTTGGCCGGGATGGTCCAAGGGGTGGTGGTCCAGATGACGACGTGGGCGCCGGCGAGGGCCGGGTCGGCGGAGGTCACGACCGGGAAGGCGGCCCAGATCGCGTCACTGACGATGTCCTCGTACTCGACCTCGGCCTCGGCGAGCGCGGTCTTCTCGACCACCGACCACATCACCGGCTTGGAGCCGCGATAGAGCTGGCCGGTCATCGCGAAGGTCATCAGCTCGCGGGCGATCTGCGCCTCGGCCGGATAGGCCATGGTCGAGTAGGGATGGTCCCAGTCGCCGGTGACGCCGAGCCGCTTGAACTCCTCGCGCTGCACCGACAGCCAATGCTCCGCGAAGGCGCGGCACTCGCGGCGGAACTCGATGACCGGCACCTCGTCCTTGTTGCGCCCCTTGGCCCGGTACTGCTCCTCGATCTTCCACTCGATCGGCAGGCCGTGGCAGTCCCAGCCCGGGACGTAGTTGGCGTCGGTGCCGAGCAGGCCGGCGGCCCGCACCACCACGTCCTTCAGGATCTTGTTCAGCGCCGTGCCGATATGGATGTGGCCGTTGGCGTAGGGCGGCCCGTCGTGCAGGACGAATTTCGGGCGCCCCGCCGCGGCGGCGCGGATGCGGCCGTAGAGGTCGATCGCCTGCCAGCGCTTCAGGATCTCCGGCTCGCGCTCGGGCAGGCCGGCCCGCATCGGGAAGTCGGTGCGGGGCAGGAACAGCGTCTCGGAATAGTCGCGCCCGGAGGCGGGCTTGGTCTCGGTCATGGTCGAGGGCTCGTGTGGCGGGCGCCGCGGGCTTCAAGGCCGGGGCCCTTGTCGTGCAATCGGTCAGCGAACGGCATCCCGACCCCCGCAGGGCCGCCGTCGCGGCCCTCAGGCGGAAGCCGGGCTCGTAATTCGCCGCAGAGGGCTCGGCCGGTGACGCGATTCGGACATCCGACCCTCTTAGCAGGGGCGGGGCGGCGGGGGAAGCGCTCCCGCCATCCGGCGCATGCGCAGGCCGCGTCGCGGCCTGCCGTCCCGGGCGCACCGGGGAACGCCGGCCGGTCTCGCGACTTGACGCTGCGGAGGCTCCATTCGGACCGAAGGAGGCCGTCATGCGCACCCTCGTCCCCATCCTCGTCCTCGCGGTGTCACTGAGCGCCCCGGCGCTCGCCGCCGAGGCCAGGGGCTCGGCCGTGCAGCCGCGGGCCGCAGCGCCCTATAGCGGATCGCCCCAGGTCGGAACGCCCTACGACGACATCGACGCCACCGGCAGCGTGGGACCGACCGACCCGATCCTGATCCCGGATTACGACGGGCCCGAGATCGATGTCGACCGGCCGCGCCGCGACGAGACCGAGCGGGCGCTGCGCGAGTTCATTCCGGAATAGGGAGCGGACATGATCCCAACGGCCCAGGCTGCTGACGCAACAGGCGCTGACGCATCGGGCCGTTGACCCACCTCGAATTGTCGATATCAAGCCACAGGCTTGGCGACAATGCGAGAGCGGAACCAACGGTCACATGAAAATGACCGTTGGTATTAGCCGAGCATCGACGGAACCTCGTCGCGCGCCAGCAGGGCACGGGCCTGCGCCGCGTCCTCGTGCATCTGCGCAACCAGCGCCTCGGCGCTATCGAAGCGGGCCTCGCCGCGGAGGAAGCCGACGAACTCCACGGCGATCCTCTGCCCGTAGAGGTCGCCCGAGAAGTCGAACAGGGTCGTCTCGAGGAGGGGAGCACCGTTGTCGAAGGTCGGGCGCCGCCCGTAGCTTGCCACACCCTCGCGCAGGGCGCCGTCCGCGAGGCGCACCCGCACCGCATAGATGCCGTGGGCCAGGCCGCAGGCCGGCAGCGCCACGTTGGCGGTCGGGAAGCCGAGGGTGCGCCCGCGCTTGTCGCCGTGGCGCACCACCCCCTGCACGAACCAGCGGAAGCCGAGCAGACGGTTGGCCCCGGCCACGTCGCCCGCCTCCAGGGCCGCCCGGATGGCGCTCGACGAGACCGGCACCTCGCCGCACTCGGCCGCGACCGGCTCGATCACCCGGCAGGTGAGGCCATGCTCCGCGCAGAGGGCCTGCAGCACCGCGGGCGTTCCCTCCCGCCCCCGCCCGAAGTGGAAGTCGTGCCCGATCACCACTCCGGTGAGGCCGAGCTCGTCCTTGAGGAGCCGCCCCACGAAAGCGGCCGCGCTGGTGCCGGCGAGCGCCGCGTCGAAGCGGCGCACGAAGACGCCGTCGATGCCGAGCCGCGCCAGCACGGCGAGTTTCGCGCCCTCGTCGGTCAGCCGGAACATGCCGACGTCGGGCGCGAAGAACTCGCGCGGATGCGGCTCGAAGGTCAGCACGGCGCTCGGGCGGCCGGCGGCAGCGGCGATCTCCCGCACGGCCGCAATCAGGGCGCGATGCCCCCGATGCAGGCCGTCGAAATTGCCGATCGCCGCGACCGCGCCGCGCAGGCCCTCGGGCACCGGTTCGCCGTCTCGGTTGACGATCAGCACGGAACGCGGCGGGGCGGACGCCGCGGAACCTGTCGCGGCGGTCTCGTCGCTCGGCGGCATGGGGATCCGATCGTGTCTGCGCGGCAGTTGCGGTCACTCCGCGGCCGGAGGCCGGGACGCCTCGGGCCGAGGCGGCGCGACCCTGTCGAAAAGCGCCCGACGGGTCAAGCCGGCGCAAGCCCGCCCGCCACGGATCGCCGGGAGGCACGCGGCGTCCTCCGGCTGGGCGGCTGCGTGCAGCGGCCGGCGGCCGCAGAGTCACTCTCGGACAGATCGCCTCAAGGGTCCGGCCAAGCGGTGCACCGCATTGAGCGGCCAGTGATTCCGCACAACGGCAGGGAGGCCACCGACCGGGTTCGATTGGTCGGATACCCGATTAACCGCTTCGCAACGGGGCGGGACTACACGTAGAGGTCAGAAGCGCCGCCCGGTGCTTCCCCTCATCATCGCTGCGGGCCCCGGTGTGCGCCGAATGCGCCTTGCCCGCCAATGGAGCCGGACTGATGGCCCTCGACCTCAGCATGCCGATCCTCGTGGTAGACGACTACCAGACGATGGTCCGCATCATCCGCAACCTGCTCAAGCAGCTCGGTTTCGAGGAAGTCGACGATGCGTCCGACGGCACCGGCGCGCTCGCGAAGCTGAAGCAGAAGAAATACGGCCTCGTGATCTCCGACTGGAACATGGAGCCGATGACGGGCTACGAGCTGCTGCGGCACGTGCGGGCCGACGACGCGCTGCGCACGACGCCCTTCATCATGGTGACGGCGGAATCGAAGACCGAGAACGTCATCGCGGCCAAGAAGGCCGGGGTGAACAACTACATCGTCAAGCCGTTCAACGCGCAGACGCTGAAGACCAAGATCGAGGCGGTTTGCGGCGCCTGACCGGCGGCGCTGATCGCCGCTCCGCGGCCCGGGCCGCGGGGGATGCCTCACACCCCGTTTCGGCTCAGCGGCGCGATGCAACAGCTCGACGTCGCCTCGCTCCGGGATCGGAGCGCGGCGGGCCGGAGAGGGAGCCGTGCCTTGCTCGGGGACAGAATGGTCCGGCTGGTCACCATGCTGATGCGAAAGAGGACCGACGGGCCATCCGCGTCGGCGGCGCCCACGGCCGACACCATCGATGCCGGCACGATCGTGCAGGATCTCATCGAGATCGCGGATTACATCAAGCGGCTCAAGCAGGCGATCGCCCACCTGCGGGCGAACGAGCTGCGTTGCGACCGCCTGCCCATGGCGCATGACGAACTCGGCAGCGTCGTTTCCGCCACCGCGAGCGCGACCAACCGCATCATGGAGGTTGCGGAAGGCATCCTGTCGATCGAGGACGACACGCTCGAGGGCTACCGCGCCAAGGTCGAGGCGGGGATCTTCCAGATCTTCGAGGCCTGCACCTTCCAGGACATCACCGGGCAGCGCATCGCCAAGGTCGTCGACGCGCTGGGTCAGGTCGAGGAGCGCCTGACCCACTTCGCGTCTGTCGTGAAGGTCAGCGACGGCGAGGTCGACCCGGAGGAGGCCCGTCGCAAGGCGCGGCGCGAGGAACTCCTCCTGAATGGCCCGCAGCTCAAGGGGCCCGAGACGCCGCAGGACGCGATCGACGCACTCTTCGCCTGATCACCAGCGCAGCACCTCGATGACCGCATCCGGGTGCACCGGCTGGGCTTCCAGCCAATGCGCCACCTCGGCGAGCGGGGCGCCGGCCGCGCAGCCGAGCTCTTCGGCGTGGATGCCCCGCGCCACCAGCACGGAGGCGATACCGAAGCCATGGGCTCCGGCGATATCGGTGCGGATCGCGTCGCCGATGGCGAGCACCCGCCCGGACGGTGCCGGCGGCAGCCCGTCGAGGGCGGCCGCGGCCTCGACGGCCGCCTCATAGACCGGCCTGTGCGGCTTGCCGGCATAGATCACCTCGCCGCCCATCGCCTCGTAGAGGCTCGCGATCGCCCCCGCGCAGGGAATGAGCCGCGCCCCGCGCTCGACCACGAGGTCGGGATTGGCGCAGATCATCGGCAGCCCGCGCTCCTTCAGGGGAGCCAGGGAGGGGCGGTAATCCTCCGCCGTCTCGACGTCGTCGTCGAACAGCCCGGTGCAGACCACGTGCTCGGCCTCATCGGGCGGCACGCGCCGCGCCGGCAGCCCCTCGAAGATCGGCAGGTCCCGGTCGGGGCCGAGATGGTAGAGCGGCGCGTCGCCCCTGGCGGCGATCAGGGCGCGGGTGAGGTCGCCGGAGGTCACGATGGCATCGTAGGCCGAGCGCGGCAGGCCGAACCCGTCGAGCTGCACCTGGATGGCCGAGCCCGGCCGCGGTGCGTTCGAGACCAGTACCACCCGCCGCGGGCGCTCGCCGGGCAGAGCACGGAACCGCGTCAGCGCGTCGCCCGCGGCCGCGTGGGCGCGCACGCCGTCATGCAGCACGCCCCAGACGTCGCAGAGAATCACGTCGAAGCGCGGCGCGAGATCGGCGATGCCATCGAGGATCGGGACCTCGTCCGGCCTGGGCTTCACGCGCGTATCCGCCATCGCTCCCACCTCTCATGCTGCGCCGCAGCAATGCCTGGCAGCCCCGAGTTAGAAGGGCGGACGCCAAAAGGCAACGGCCTTTCCCCGAGGTTCAGCGCAAGGGTCAGCCCAGCAGCCTCATGCGGTCGACGTCGACGAGGCCGCGATCGGTGATCTTCAGGTGCGGGATCACCGGGAGCGGAAGGAACGCCACCTGGAGGAAGGGCTCCGGCAGCGTGCAGCCGAGGGTGCGGGCGGCCTCCCGCAGGGGATGGAGGGCGTCGCGCACCGCCTCGAAGGGCAGGTCGCTCATCAGCCCGGCGATGGGCAGCGCCAGCTCGGCGAGCACGGTGCCGCCCGCCGCCACCACGAAGCCGCCCTGGAGGGCGATCAGCCGGTTGATCGCCACTGCCATGTCGGCATCGTCCGCCCCGACCACGCAGAGATTGTGGCTGTCATGGCCGACCGACGAGGCGATGGCGCCGCGCCGCAGCCCGAAGCCCTGCACGAAGCCGCGCCCCATTCCCGGCCTGCCGTGCCGGGCGATCACCGCGACCTTCACCACGTCCTGGTCGAGGTCGCAGCCCGCGCATCCGTTCGCGGCCGGGAGCTCCAGACGGCGGTGCTCGGTGATGATGCGCCCCGGCACGACGCCGATCACCGAGGTCTCGGCCCCATCGGCGCCGGGGATGCGGAAGTCCTCCGCGGCGACCGGAGCGGCCTTGACGCTGCCGCGGCCAGGCGCGGGGGTGCGGGCGCGGCCGGCGAAGAGCGCCTCCTCGACCGCTCGCCCGCCCGCGATCACGCGGGCGACCGCGCAGGCTTCGAGATCGTCGAGGAGCACGATATCCGCCCGCCGCCCGGGAGCGATCATGCCCCGGTCGGTGAGGCCGAAGGCCGTCGCGGCGCTGAGCGAGGCCGCCCGGTAGGCCGCGAGCGGCGGAACGCCGAGCCTGATCGCCGTGCGGATGAGGTGGTCGAGATGGCCCTCCTCGGCGATGTCGAGCGGGTTGCGGTCATCGGTGCAGAAGGCGAGGAAGGGCGAGGTCGCGACCGTGAGGAGGGGCGCCAGCGCCGCCAGGTCTTTCGAGACCGACCCTTCCCGGATCAGTACCGTCATGCCCTTGCGGATCTTCTCCAGCGCCTCCGCGGCGCCGGTGGCCTCGTGGTCGGTGCGGATGCCCGCCGCCGCATAGGCGTTGAGGCCGGATCCGGAGAGCAGCGGCGCGTGGCCGTCGACATGGCGGCCGGCGAAGGCCGCGAGCTTGGCGAGGCAGCCGGGATCGGCTTGGACCACGCCCGGGAAATTCATGAATTCGGCGATCCCCAGCGAGCGCGGATGGTCCCGGTAGGGGAGGAGGTCCGCGGCCTCGATCCGGGCGCCGGCGCTCTCGAGATCCGTGGCGGGCACGCAGGAGGAGAGCTGCACCCGGATGTCCATGGCCGTCTCGGTCGAAGCCTGGAGGGCGTAGTCGAAAGCCGCCGTGCCGAGCACGTTGGCGAGCTCGTGCGGATCCCAGATCGCCGTCGTGACCCCGTGCGGCAGCACGCACCGGTCGAATTCGTGCGGCGTGATGAGCGATGATTCGATGTGGAGATGGGTGTCGATGAAGCCCGGCACCGCGATCCGGCTCGCCGCCTCGATCACCCGCGCGCCCTCGTACTCCCCGTAGGTGCCGACGACGACCTCGCCGCAGACGGCGATGTCGGTCGGCACGAGTTCGCCGGTGACGAGATCGAGGAGGCGCGCTCCGCGGATCACGAGGTCGGCCGGTTCGCGGCCGGCGCCCTGTGCGATCCGGCGGGCGATCTCAGCGGGCATGGGCGGGCTCCTGGCGCTGGCAGAGCGCCAGCTTCGCAGAGCCGCCGGAGCGGCGCCAGATCAATCAGTTGCCACTGGCCGGGCCGCCCCTGGGGGATGAAACCGGCTGACTGAGCGCTCCCGCTCACGGCAGCCAACCCCGGCCCTCATGCTGAGGTGCTGCGTAGCAGCCTCGAAGCACGCCTGACCGCTGGTCCAAGGCTCTGGTGGATGGGAGCACCGGTCCGGCGTGCGTGCCGGCTGATGCCGGCCAGAGGCTCGCTCCGGTGCGATCTTCGATCGCCAGCACCTCGGCATGAGGAGCGGGGCGGCTGCCACCCAGGTCAGTTTCTAGCTAGATCGGCGCCACGTTCAGGCGCCGGCCTGCCGGCGGTTCAGTCGCCCACCACCCCGGCATCGTCCTGGGCCTTCAGCACGGCGGGGCGCGGCATCGCGATGATGTTGAAGCCGCAATCCACGAAGTGGACCTCGCCGGTGACGCCGCTCGACAGGTCGGACAGGAGGTAGAGCGCCGCCCCGCCGATCTCCTCGATGGTGGCGTTGCGGCGCAGCGGGGCATGGGCGCGCTGGTGGTTGAACATCAGGCGCGCATCCGTGATGCCCGCCCCCGCGAGGGTGCGCACGGGCCCGGCCGAGATCGCGTTCACCCGGATGCCGTCCGGGCCGAGATCGGAGGCGAGATAGCGCACCGAGGCCTCCAGGGCAGCCTTGGCGAGGCCCATCACGTTGTAG
The DNA here is from genome assembly GCF_000022085.1 of Methylobacterium nodulans ORS 2060. Lineage (NCBI taxonomy): Bacteria > Pseudomonadati > Pseudomonadota > Alphaproteobacteria > Hyphomicrobiales > Methylobacteriaceae > Methylobacterium > Methylobacterium nodulans. The sequence goes on along the minus strand of NC_011894.1, from coordinate 427,813 downwards.
TTCGGCATAACCCGGGTGGCGCCCCCGAAGGTCAGCGTGAGCAGCGCGCCGCCCGGCCGCAGGCGCTTGGCCGCCCGCTGCGCCACCTCCGTGAAGGAGAAGCAGGAGATCACCATCGTGCGGGAAAAGTTCTCGCGCGTGGTCGCGTCGACGTAGCGTCCCTTGAGCTGTGTCTTGTCGGAATAGCCGATGGCGTGGACCACGAAGTCGAAGCCGTCCGGCCAAGCGTCGCCCAGCGCCGTGAAGACCGCATCGACGCTTCCCAGATCCTCCACGTCGCAGGGCAGCACGATCCGCGAGCCGAGCGAGGCGGCGAGCGGCGTCACCCGGCGCCCCAGTGCCTCGCCCTGATAGGTGAAGGCCAGCTCGGCCCCCTGGGCCGCGAGGGCCTTGGCGACGCCCCAGGCGATGGAATGGTCGTTCGCGACCCCCATGATGAGGCCGCGCTTGCCTGCCATCAGACCCGTCACGCCCGCTCTCCCCGTCCTATCCGTGCCGTCTCGGTCCCGTCAGGCGTCGACGTGCTTCAGGATCAATGTCGCATTGGTGCCGCCGAAGCCGAAGGAATTCGACAGCACATGGCCGAGCCGGGCGTCGTCCACGCGGCGGCGCAGGATCGGCATGTCCGCGAAGGCCGGGTCGAGCTCGTCGATATGGGCGCTCTCGCAGATGAAGCCGTTGTTCATCATCAGGAGCGAGTAGATCGCCTCCTGCACGCCGGTGGCCCCGAGCGAGTGGCCGGTGAGGGACTTGGTGGCGGAGATCGGCGGGCAGGAATCGCCGGTGCCGAACACCTCGCGGATCGCCTCGATCTCCTTGTCGTCGCCGACCGGCGTCGAGGTGGCGTGCGGGTTGATGTAGTCGATCGTCACGCCCTTGAGGCCGGCGAGCGCCTGGCGCATGCAGCGCACCGCGCCCTCGCCCGAGGGCGCCACCATGTCGTGCCCGTCCGAGGTCGCCCCGTAGCCGGCGATCTCGCCGTAGATCCGCGCGCCGCGCGCCTTGGCGTGCTCCAACTCCTCGAGCACCAGCACGCCCGCGCCGCCCGCGATCACGAAGCCGTCGCGGCCCGCGTCGTAGGCCCGCGAGGCCCGGGCCGGGGTGTCGTTGTACTTGGCCGACATGGCGCCCATCGCGTCGAACAGGACCGAGAGGGTCCAGTCGAGTTCCTCGCAGCCGCCCGCGAAGATGATGTCCTGCCGGCCCGCCTGGATGATCTCGGCGGCGTTGCCGATGCAATGGTTCGAGGTCGCGCAGGCGGAGGAGATCGAGTAGTTCACGCCCTTGATCTTGAACCACGTGGCGAGCGTGGCCGAGGCCGTCGAGCACATCGCCTTCGGCACCGCGAAGGGGCCGACGCGCTTCGGGCCCTTGGCGCGGGCGATGTCCGCGGCTTCGACGATGGCGCGGGTCGAGGGCCCGCCCGAGCCCATGATGATGCCGGTGCGCTCGTGCGAGACCTCGCGCTCCTCGAGGCCGGCATCGCGGATCGCCTGCTCCATCGCCACGTGATTCCAGGCGGTGCCGCCGCCGTGGAAGCGCATGGCGCGCCGGTCGACCACGCTCTCCGGGTCGAGGGTCGGCGCCCCCTGCACCTGACAGCGGAAGCCGTGGGCCGCGAAGGACTCGGCATGGGTGATGCCGGATCGTGCCTCGCGCAGGCTCGCCAGCACTTCCTGCGTGTTGTTGCCGATGGACGAGACGATGCCCATCCCGGTGATCGCGACGCGCCTCATGACGATCGCAGCCCTCCTGCGCGGCGTGTGAAGCGCCGTCTCGTTGTCACCTAGGACCGTGTCGGCCCGATCTCAACCGCCCGCGGGGGCGGCAGCCTGGAACAGGCCCACCCGCAGGTCCTGGGCTTCGTAGATGCGGCGGCCATCCGCCTCAAGCCAGCCATCCGCGATCCCGAGCACGAGCCGGCCCTGGCGTACGCGCTTGAGGTCGACGCCGTAGACCACCTTGCGGACGCTCGGCAGCACCTGGTCGGTGAACTTCACCTCGCCGACGCCGAGCGCCCGGCCGCGGCCCGGAGAGCCGAGCCAGCCGAGGAAGAACCCGACCATCTGCCAGAGCGCGTCGAGCCCGAGGCAGCCCGGCATCACCGGATCGCCCTGGAAATGGCAGGGAAAGAACCAGAGGTCCGGCCGCACGTCGAGTTCCGCCCGCACATGCCCCTTGCCGTGGGCGCCGCCGTCCCGGCCGATCGAGACGATGCGGTCGAACATCAGCATGGGCGGGAGCGGAAGCTGCGCGTTTCCGGGGCCGAACATCTCGCCGCGCCCGCAGGCGAGCAGATCCTCGTAGGAGAACTGCGAGGGCCGGGTCTGGGCGTCGGTGGCGGGCGTGTCGGCGGACATGGAGACGGCGCAATCCTCGTCGGCTGGCGGTTCGGGATGGGCACATGGCCCGCAGAGCGGCGCCTGTAGCATAGCGCGCCCAGGGGTTCAAAGCCGTCCGGAAGGCCGAAGGGCCAGACGTGAACTATAACATTTCTGATCTACGCTGCATCGCCCCGTTCGGGTTGCAGCGCTGCGGCGCAATCCCTATAACCGGAAGGGATCAAGCTTTCGCTCCTCACGCTGATAAGTCTGGCCGATGAACGACCTGTCGCCTCTGCATGCCGTGCTCAGCGCACGCACCCCGGCCATCCACGCCGATGGTGCGGCGGGGCAGCGCCGCGGCTGCCCGCTGTCGGAGCTGCGTGACCGGCTGCGCCGCGCCGGGCTGCGCCCGACCCGCCAGCGCCTCTCCCTCGGCTGGCTGCTGTTCGGCAAGGGAGACCGGCACCTGACCGCCGAAATGCTCTACGACGAGGCGATGCGGGCCAAGGTCCCGGTGTCGCTGGCGACCGTCTACAACACGCTCCACCAGTTCACCGAGGCCGGGCTCCTGCGCCAGCTCGCCCTCGACGGCTCCAAGGCCTATTTCGACACCAACCCGAGCGAGCACCACCATTTCTTCCTGGAGGAGGAGGGGCAGGTGCTCGACATGCCCGATTGCGGCATCACGGTCGACGCGCTGCCGCAGCCGCCCGAGGGCATGGAGATCGCGGGCGTCGAGGTGATCGTGCGGCTCCGCCGGCGGACCTGACGCCCGAACTCCGGATCTGAAGAGAGCCGCCGTCGCGAGACGGCGGCTTTTTTGCGGGCGGGGTGCCTGTGCTCCTGCGCCGCGAGCGCCCTCACATGGCGTCGCGCCAGTAGTCCCGGGCCGGCTCGGGCAGGGTGGCGAGCACCCGGTCGTAGGCTTCCTGGTCGACATGGTCGCGGAGCACCCGCGCCACGACCGCGATGGCATCGGCCGGGGAGACGTTATGGTTTCCCCGCACGCTCAGCATCTCGGCCGTGAGGGTCTCGCGATCCGCGAAGTCCCGGACCGGCTCCGCCGGATCCCAGTCGGAAACGAAGATGGCCCGCAGCACGGGCGGCAGCACGGTGGCGAACCGGAGCCCGTCGCGCACGCTCACGTGCCGGCGGAAGACGAGGAGCACGCTGTAGATTGTCGCGTAGGTCCGATGGGTCGTCGCGTGGCCGAGCGCATCGCGGGCGGCCAGCAGGAAGCGCTCGAAGTCGCGGGACGCCTGCACGTATTCCTGCGGGACCGTCATCGCTCTCGCCTCCGCGCCTACTCCACCTTCTCGTTCGGGTAGACGCCCCACAGGCGATCCTGGCGCAGGTAGCCGTCCACGTCGCCCCGCTTCTGCGGCAGGGCGACGATGAGGCGGCACCACGTTCCGCTGCAGGACTTGATGCTGCCGATCACCCCCGCCTGGAGCTGGGCCACGACGCCGCCGCGGCCCTCCGGCTCCGCGTAGAGCGGGACCGGCGCCGCCTTGTCCCCCTGCGCCAGCACCACGGCCGTGCGCCGGCCGGAGAGCAGGGAGTGCAGCACCCAGCCCTCGGTGCCCTCCGAGTCGCGGATGCGCCGCCAGGTCTCGAATTCCGACACGATCTCGACCGGCAGCCCCGCCCGCTGGAACACCCAGAGGGTCCGGTGATCCTTGGAGGGGCCCTCGCGCAGGTTCACGCGGTCGGTCTTGAGGCTGACGTAGCGGGGCATCGGCAGCCCGCTCACCGGCCCGAGACCGGTCTCCGGCAGCTTCGGGGCGGCGGATGCGGGCAGGCTGGCCAGAGCCGCCCAGGCAGCCATGAGCGCGATCAGGAGGGCACCGGCGCGCGCAAGGGGCATCGGATCTCGTCTCCATCATCAAGATTCGGGACGCATCGCTTTCTCGAGGCGAGGCGGTAGCCACTGCCGCGATTGATGCGTAGAGAAACCGGCGGTTGTCGCTCGGCCCCGTGCCCGGCTCGGCTTCTCGCCTTCGTGTGTGGCCGAAAGAGGGTTAACGGAGTGTAGCGCGGACGGTCCGAGGTGGGGCTTCCCGCCGGGGCGCGCCATCGCCTATCGTGAGGCTTGAGCAGGCTGGGACAAGGGCTGCCGGGCGTGCATCGGCGCGGGTCGGGGAGGGGAAGAGTAGATGTCGTCGTTGAAGCGCAAGCCGCTCGTGGTGGTGACCCGGCGCCTGCCGGACGTGGTGGAGACGCGCATGCGCGAGCTCTTCGACACGCGCCTCAACCACGACGACAAGCCCCTCTCGCCCGCCGCCCTCGTGCAGGCCGTGCAGGAGGCGGACGTGCTCGTCCCCACCCTGACGGACGAGATCGACGCCTCCCTGCTGGCCCAGGCCGGCCCGCAGCTCCGGCTGATCGCCAATTTCGGCAACGGCGTCGATCACATCGACGTCGACAGCGCCCTCCAGCGCGGCATCACGGTCACGAACACGCCGGGCGTGCTGACCGAGGACACGGCCGACATGACGATGGCGCTGATCCTCGCGGTGGCCCGCCGGATCACCGAGGGCGCGCGAATCATCCCGGAGGAGTCCTGGACCACCGGCTGGTCGCCGACCTGGATGCTGGGGCGGCGGATCACCGGCAAGCGCCTCGGCATCGTCGGCATGGGCCGCATCGGCCAAGCGCTGGCGCGCCGCGCCAGGGCCTTCGGACTCTCGATTCACTATCACAACCGTCGCCGCGTCTCGGCCCGCACCGAGGCCGAGCTCGAAGCGACCTACTGGGAATCCCTCGACCAGATGCTCGCGCGGGTCGACATCGTGTCGGTGAACTGCCCGCATACGCCCGCGACCTACCATCTGCTCTCGGCGCGCCGCCTCAAGCTCCTCAAGCCCGAGGCGGTGGTGGTGAACACCGCCCGCGGCGAGGTGATCGACGAGACCGCGCTCGCGCGCCTCATCGAGGTCGGGGACATCGCGGGGGCGGGTCTCGACGTGTTCGAGCAGGAGCCGGCGGTGAGCCCGCGCCTGGTGAAGCTCGCCAAGGCCGGCAAGGTGGTGCTGCTGCCGCATATGGGCTCGGCCACGCACGAGAGCCGCATCGACATGGGCGAGAAGGTCATCATCAACATCAAGACCTTCATGGACGGGCACCGGCCGCCGGACCGGGTGCTGCCGAGCATGCTCTGATACATCTTCCGGTTGATCTGTTCGGAGACGAGTTCGCGCGGGGATCCCCTCTCCCGCACGGGAGAGGGGCAGGGGTGAGGGCCCAGGTGGTTCGGCAAGAAGACTGAACCGGGCCGCTGCCAGCACCGCCGTCTTGGTTTTATTCTAAAGGGTCCGGGACCCTCACCCCTACCCCTCTCCCGCACGGGAGAGGGGATCCCGCGGTTCCCGCGCCCTCTTCGCCTCTCCGGCCCGGCTCCCGGCCAGGGCCGCGGCGATCGCCTCGGCGGCCCGCTCGCCCTCCTCGTAGGCGCCGCCCGCCGTGCCCCATTGCCGACGCGACAGGGCCTCGCCGGCAAACCAGATCCGCTCGCCCACCGGCTCCTTGAGGGCGTCGCGCGCGGGGGCGTGGCCCGGCGGCACCACGGCCCAGGACCCGCGCGACCAGGGATCGAGGCGCCACTCGCTGACGGCCGGGATGGCGAGGTCGCCGAGGCGGCCGGAGCCGACATGATCGGTCAGGACGGCGCGGGTGAGGCGTCGCGCGCCGTCCGGCCCCGCCCCGGCCGCATCGAGCGCCGCAGTCATCGGCCGGTCGAGCTCGAAATAGTGGAAGGCCGTGCCGTCGACGCGGGTGAGGAGGCCCGGGGGCTGGCGCCGCCCGCCCGTGAGGCCCGCGAGCCGATCGCGCCCGCGGAAGGGCGCCGAGGGCCAATGCAGCACCACGTGCTCGTAGATGCCGGGCAGGAAACCGTCGATCGCCGCTCGGATGCCCGGTGGCAGGGGAGGGGAGAAGCGGAAGGCGGCCTCGTCCTGCAGCACCATCATGGGCGCCGTGACGAGGACGGCGCGCGCCCGGATCCGGCCCCGGCCGCCAACATCCACCGCGACCCCGGCTCCCGACCAGTCGATGACCCGGACGGGCGCGCCAAGCGTGATCGGAAGCGCCCGGGCCAGGCGCGCCAGATAGGCGCCGTAGCCACCCGCGATGAAGAAATTGTCCCCGTACTCCATGCTGGGGAAGTCGTGCAGGCTCACCTCCGCGAGCGGCCGGCCCGAGACGAGCCCGTGCACCAGGGCAACGCGCCGTCCCCACGGCCCGAGACCCGGCGGCAGGGCGAAGGCGGCGGGGCGATCGGGGCCGTCCCGTCCGGCGCCGCCCGTCATGGCCCGGTCGGCCAGCGCGAAGGCCCTCCCGTAGGCCGCCGCCTCGTCGGGCCGCCCCTTGCGCCGCCCCACCATCAGGTGGCTCTCCTGGGCGGCGCGCCGCAGCGGCTCGCCCCGCGCGACGCCGAACGCCACCAGGGGATTGATCGGCCCGGCATGGAGCCAATGGGCGCCGAGATCGACCGCGTGCCCGCGCAGGGTCGTGGTGAAGGTTCGCCCGCCGACGCGGTCGCGGGCCTCCAGCACGGCGACCGAAAGGCCGCGCGCGCGCAGCCGCCGCGCCGCCGCAATGCCCGCGGCGCCCGCCCCCACCACCACCACGTCGGGCTCGCGCGGCAGCGGGGCCAGCGGCGGGACGGTGTGCGGGCGAAACCGCGCGTGATCCGGTGCTCTCATCGTGCCGCATCCTTCACGCCGTCCAGCCAGCGGGCAAGGCGGGCGCGGTTGTCGCTGAACAGGCCGGCGCCGATCTGGCTGCGGGAATAGAGCGCGAGGGTGGAGGCGCCCTCGCCGCGCCCGACGATCTCGACCGTCACCGTATCGGGAAATCGCATGATTCGGGATCGCGCCACGTAGCGGTCCTGCTCCCCCCAGCGGTCCGAGAAGACCAGGACGGTGTCCGGCTCGCCCTGGGCGACGCGGCGCACGATCTCGCGCAGGCGCGCGCCCGCGATGGGTAAGGTCGGCGGCACGATATCCGCGTGTGCGCCGGGGCAGATGTCCGGGGGACAGGCGAGGCCGTCGGCGCCGGAGCGGCGCAGGTGTTCGAAATCGACCGGCCCGAGATCGGGCGCGCCGAACAGCAGCATCCAGGCCTCCTCGATGCCGCCGGGCTCCGCCCCCCTCGCCACGACGAGCCCGCCCAGCGCCAGGAGGGTGAGGCCGAGCGCGGCCAGAAGGATGGCGATCGGCGCCCGCTGCCTCACGGCTGCGGGCGGACGCGCCAGATCTTGAGGGGGGAGTCAGGCATCGGGATCGGCTCCAGCCAGGACGGCGCAACCTTGCGGCGGGCAAGGTCGCCGATGAGCGGCGCGCCGCCATCCGCACCCTCGGATGGCGGGCAGACCGCGATGTAGGCGACCTGCCGCTCCGCTGCCACCCGGCGCAGCGCCGCCGCGTCGCGAAATCCCTCGAGCGCCGCCGCGAGCCCGACGGTGTTGCGATGGTACGGGGCTGCCACGACGCCGTGCGGCGTGTGGAGCAGGAGGAACGGGCCGAGATCGATCGGCGCCAGCACGGTTCCGGGCGGCTGCGCGGCCAAGGCCGCCATGGCGGAGCGGCCGGTGCAGTGCGACCAGGTGGACTCGCCATTCCCCGCTTGGGGCTTGGTGGGGCTCGGGAGGCTCGGCACGGCGGCGCCCGCGAGCCAGAGCTTGCCGATCAGCCCCAATCCTGCGGCCAGGGTCGCGGCCCGCGCGGCGTGACCCGCTCCCGGCGTCCGCAGCATCGCCAGCCCCCGATCCAGCACCGCGCCGGCGGCGAGCGCGACGAAGCCTGAGGCAACGTAGAGGCCGCGGAACTGCAGGGTGCCGAGACCCACGCCGAGCCAGAGCGCCGCCGCCAGGATCCCTTGAGGCCGGCGCTGCGCGGCCGGTCCGCGCAGGGCGAGGACGGTCGCGGCCAGCGCCCCGACGAGGAGCGGCATGAAGGCGGACAGGATCTCGCCCGGGAACTCGGGCAGGTTCCGCCACAGCGGCAGCATCTCGCGGACTTTGAGGAGCCAGCCCTGGCGGATTGTCTCGGGCATGCCCGCGAAGGGGCCGTCGAGACAGGCCGGGGCGATCGCGGCGAATCCGCCCGCGATCGCAAGGCCGCCGAGGGCGGCCAGGGCGAGCCGGGTCTCCGGGCGGAGAAGGCGCCGGCGCAGCCCCGCGGCCGCAAGCGCCGTGGCGCCGGCGCTGCCGGCGACCCAGAGCCAGGGCGGCGACAGCGCATCGCAGGCCGGCGCGCCCCAATGGGCCGGCGTCGTCCCGAGCCCGAACAGGGCGGCGCTGCCGGCCGCCAGCGCGGCCGCGAAGCCCAGGAACGCCCCGAGAGCGCGCTCCCCGGACAGGATCCAGGCCCCGGTGACGAGCAATCCCGCCGCGGCGATGAACGGCAGCGTCTCCAGACCGACCGCCAGGGAGAGCGCGGCGAGCGCACCCGCGGCGGCGCCCTCGCGCCAGCCCGGAGCCGGGCGCATCAGGCAGAGGGCGAGGCCGAGCACGGCGCAGACCTGCACGTTGTGGTGGTCGATGCGGCCCGGCGCGAACAGGGAGGTCAGCAGCGGGGTCTGGGTGGCGGCGAACAGGGCGAGGAGGGCAGCCCGCTCGCCGGACAGCCGGCGCGCGCCGACGAACAGCATGGCGGAGTAGAGGCCGAACAGGAGGGGCGGCCAGAGCGCGGCCGCGACGGCATCCGCCTGTGCCCCGGCGAATGGCCGCAGGATGAGGATCAGCGCGGCGATGGGCAGATCGACGAGGCGGGACCAGTGCATCGAGGACCCGCCGGGGGGCAGCAGGCGGTGCTGGCCGACATCGAACCACGATTGCCCGGCGAGGAGATCGCGCACCTGCACGAGGCGCATGGCGTCGTCGGTGTCGGGCAGGACGAGGTCGCGCAGCACCGGCAGCATGTGCGACAGCCCGAAGGCCCCGGCGAGCCCCAAAGCCACCAGGCCCCATAGCACCGGCCGGCTCTCGAACAGGGAGCGCGGGGCAGGACTTGGCCCCGCGGCGAGGAGGGCAGTGCTCGGCATCGTGGCGTCCCCGGGACAGCTCGTCCCGGAATCGCATGCCGGCCTTACCCCACGGTTACGGCGCCGGACGACGGTGCCGGGGTGAAGGGTTGTTTACCCTTCTCTCAGTAATGTCGCCCGCATGGAGCGCGCACCGGAGCCCGACCTGATGAGCCTGCACACCGAGACGCTGATCATCGGCGCCGGACCGGCTGGTTTGACTGCCGCCTATCTCTTGGCAAAGGCCGGGCGTCAGGTCACCGTGTTGGAACGTGATCCGCTGCGCGTCGGCGGTATCAGCCGCACGGTCGAATACAACGGCTATCTCTTCGACATCGGCGGTCACCGTTTCTTCTCGAAATCGAAGGAAGTGGTGGACCTCTGGAACGAGATCCTGCCGGACGACTTCATCGAGCGGCCGCGCCTGTCCCGGATCTACTACAAGGGCCGGTACTACGCCTATCCGCTCAAGGCGTTCGAGGCTCTGCGCAACCTCGGCCTGTGGCAGAGCGCGGCCTGCATCGCCTCCTACCTCTACGCCCGCGCCCGGCCTGTGCGGGAGCCGAGGAGCTTCCACGACTGGGTGCGCAACCAGTTCGGCGAGCGCCTGTTCTCGATCTTCTTCAAGACCTACACCGAGAAGGTGTGGGGCCTATCCTGCGATGCGATCTCGGCCGATTGGGCGGCCCAGCGCATCAAGGGCCTCGATCTCGGTGCCGCGATCCGCGATGCGCTGACCCGCTCGCTCGGTCTGCGCGGTAGGCCGAAGGCCGGCGAGCCGGTGATCAAGACCCTCATCGAATCCTTCCGCTATCCGCGGCGGGGCCCCGGCATGATGTGGGAGGCCGCCGCGGCGGCGGTGCGCGACGGCGGCGGCCGGGTGCTCCTCGGCCTAGGGGTCGAGAGCCTGTCCTTCGACCCTGGCTGCGGCCTCTGGACCATCGGCGCCCGCCGGCAGGACGGCTCCCGGGAGACCTTCACGGCCCGCCATGTCGTCTCCTCGGCGGCGATCCAGGATCTGGTGGCGGCCCTCCGGCCCGCCCCGCTCAGCACCTTCCACGCCCGCGCCCTCGGCTACCGGGATTTCATCACCGTGGCGCTCATCGCCCGCGGCGCCGAGGATTTCCTCGACAACTGGATCTACATCCACGATCCGAGCGTGAAGGTGGGGCGGGTGCAGAACTTCCGCTCCTGGTCGCCCGAGATGGTGCCGGACCCGACCTATACCTGCCTCGGGCTGGAATATTTCTGCTTCGAGGGCGACGGGCTGTGGAATGCGGCGGATTCCGAGCTCGTCGACCTCGCCAAGCGCGAGATCGCGCAGATCGGGCTGATCCGGCCGGAGGATGTGGTCGATGCCTGCGTGGTGCGCCAGCCCAAGGCCTATCCGGTCTATGACGAGGCCTACCGGGACAACGTGGCGGCGATCCGCCGCGACCTGGAGACCACCTACCCGACGCTCCACCTCGTCGGCCGCAACGGCATGCACAAGTACAACAACCAGGACCACGCCATGATGACCGCGATGCTCACCGTGCGGAACATCCTGGCGGGCCAGCGCCTCTACGACGTCTGGAGCGTGAACGAGGACGCCGAATACGCCGAGGCGGGCCTGTCGGGGGCGCGCGAGGCGCTCCGGAGCGAGCGGCTGGTGCCGCGCAAGGTGGCGTAGCTCCCAGGTCCGTCCAGGAGAAGCGGGCGTCTCTTCTCCGGCCGGGCTGCCTCTGACGGATGAAACCAGCCGCATGGACGCCCCCTCCGATGGCAGCCGCCAAGGCCCTCATGCTGAGGTGCTGGCGATCACAGATCGCCAGCACCTCAGCATGAGGGCCTTGGCGGCTGCCACGCAGGTCAGGTTCTATTTCGGCTGAGAGTCTTCTCTTCTCTGATTGGGGTCGTTTAGGTCAAGCTGCTCGTTGTGGTTTCTCCGGCTTGTGTCGCCCCGTGGGTCACACGCTTCTCTTCGCGGTCGGCGCTTGGCCGCCGCATGATGGGGTCAGGAGGGCGAGGCGTCTCAATCTGTTTCACGACCTTGCGGGTTTGCACCCGCAGGTTCTGGACTCTCAACGAGATCGCCAGGCCCATCGTCCCCACGGGAACGATCCGGTTCACCCTTTCGGGTTCATGCGTGGTGTTTTGCCCTCCTGTTTCGCGGTGACGGCGTCATCCTGCGAGCGTGGCACCCTCTGCGGGCTCCTTACCCCAGCGGAACGCGGTGCCGTCGCTCCACATGCGATGGAGGATGACGGCGAGCTTGCGGGCGACCGCGACGCGGGCGCGGGCCATGCCGCGACGCCTGGCGATCTTCATCCCCCAGGCGCGCAGGCTCGACCATTTCTGGCTCCGCACCAGCAGCGTATGCGCCGCCTCGTAGAGCGCGGTGCGCGCGAGTTCGTCGCCGCAACGGCTGATCTTGCCCTGGATGTCGGTCTCGCCGGACTGGTAGCGCGCCGGCGTCAGACCGAGATGGGCGCCGACGTCGCGCGAGCGCCTGAACCGGTCGGGCCGGTCGATCGTCGCCCGGAAGGCAAGCGCGGTGATGGGGCCGACGCCCGGCACGCTCATCAGCCGCTGGCAGACCGCCTCTTTCTTGACGAGATCCATGACCTGCTTCGTCAAGCCGGCGAGTGCGGTCAGCATGCTGGCCAGCACCTCCAGGAGCGGTTCGACGAGCTGCGTCATCAGGGGCACGCCCTCGGCCAGTTCGCGTACGCGGCCGGCGAAGGCTGCACGGCCAGGCGTGCCGAGCTTGAGCCCGGCTTCGCGCAGGATCCCCCGCACCACGTTCTCGATCGAACGCATCTCGTTGAGCACCGTGCGGCGCGCCACCAGCAGCGAACGCCACAGCCGGCACTGACGGCTCTTGACATGGACCTGCCGGAACCAGCCCGTCCGCATGATCTGCGCCAGGGCGCGTGCGTCGTTGCGGTCGGTCTTGTTGGGCATCGTCTTCATCGCGGCATTGGCCTGGCGCGTCTCGATGCAGATCGCCGGCAAGCCCGCCTCGCGCAGGCCGTCGTGCAGCCAGGCCGTCAGCGAGCACGCTTCCAGGCCGATGCGCTCCAGGGGCAGGCCGATCTGGTTCAGCGCCTGCACCAGCGCGCCAGGCTCACTCGCCGCCCGCGCCTCCCGCACGATCCGACCCGTATCGTCGACAACGCAGATCGCGGTCTCTTCCAGCGAAACGTCCAGTCCGGCATAATACTTCACGGCTGCTCCTTCCCGATGCTTGTGGCCGCTCAACACGGACCACGTTCCAACATCCCGAACGGAGCAGCCACCCTCGGCTAAGACCCCAATCACCCCATCTGTCGGGTGCTGCTAAGTGCAGGCGGCCCCGATGCGCCGCCGCTACGGAAGGAACGGCCCCGGCACGCCGAACACGTCGGTCGTGCGGTGGACGATCCCGTCCCGCCGCGCGTGGTCCAGGGCTCCGCGCGAGGTGATCGGGTCCCAGCTCTTTCGCATGTGGTGACATTGCGGCATCTGGTGCAGAACGATCCCATTGAGGAAGCCGGCGATCGTCGGCCTGCGCGGCGCCGGGTGGCCCCCTCCGGCCTGCCTCGGAGCGAGGGACTTCAGTGACCGACATGCCGTTCAGCTATCGCGAGCGCGTCCTGCGGGACATCCGGTCCTGGGCGGCCCGGGGGCTGATCGACCTCGCCCAGCAGCGCCGCCTGGAGGAGGAGGTGCGGCGCGGCTCGGATCTCGGGGGCCTTCAGGTGGCGCTCGGCATCGCTGCCGCGCTCCTCGTCGGCACAGCCGCGCTCGCCTTCGTGGCCTCGAACTGGGCGGCGATGCCGCCCTTCGCACGGCTCCTGCTGCTGATCGCGGCCGACGCGCTGGTGGTCGGGCTCGCCGGCTTGGCGGCTTTCCGCCAGCGGGCCAGCGGCGATCCGACCCTGCGCCACATCGCCGATGCCCTCGCGGCGCTCTCGGTCGCGGTCTCGGCGGCCGCGCTCGCGCTGATGGGCCAGACCTTCCACCTGCCCGCGGACCTCTCCGGCTTCGCGCTCACGGTGGCGGTGGTCGGCACGGTGACTGCCCTCGTCGCCCGCTCGGGCGGCGCGGCGGGGATCGCCGCCGCGGCCCTGGTGGTCACGGCCTGGCCCGATCTCGACGAATTCGGACCGGCCCGCGCCGTCTCCTGGCCCGGCTGGGCCTGCCTGGGGCTTCTCGCCGCCGGGCAGCTCTCCGGCTGGATCCCCGCCCGGAGCGCGGGCTTCCTCGTCCTGCTGATCCCGGTCGCGACCGAGATCGCGGTGGTGGGCGACGGCGAGCCGAGGGTCGATGCCGGCCGGCTCGTGCTCCTCGCCTTCGGGGTGATCGCGCTGGCGCAGGTCCTCCGGCTCGTGCCGGCCCTGCCCGACCGGGTCGCGAGCCGCCTTAGCCGCCTCGCAGGCGCCGCAGCCGGGCTGCTGCTCATCGGGCTGCTGATCCGCGCCGCCGGCGTGACGGGATGGCCCTCCGCGACCGCCACCCCCTCGGCACCCCGCCTGCTCCTCATGGCGGTGTGGATCGGGCTCGTCCTGCTGCCGCCGCGGTTGCGTGGCGAGCCCCTGCCGGTCGGCCTCCTGATCCTCGCGGCGGCGGCGCTCGTCCCGTTGTGCCTCGGCGGCCCGGCGCCGCCCATCCTCGGCGAGGCCGGCTGGGCGGTCTGGACCGTGCTGCTGCCGATCCTCGCGGTCGCGGTGGCGGCCCGGCTCGATCATCGGCGGACCCTCTATGCCGGCAGCCTCGCGGCCTGCCTGGTCATCGCCCTCGCGCTGATGATGCTCGCCGACAACCTGATCGGCGTGTCGCTCCATCTCCTCGTCGCGGGCGCTCTCGCGGCGCTCGCCGTGGCGGCGATCCGCCGTCTCCCGCGCCATGCTGCCCCGAGCTGGCCATGACCCGCCTCGCCCTCCCTCGTGCCGGCGGCGCCCTGGCCGCCGTGGCCTTCGCCCTCCTGTTCGTCGTGCAGGCGGCCCCCGCGGTGAAAGTCGCGCTCGACCAGTCGAGGCGGCTCGAAGCCGGCCGCGCCGTGCTCCTCGCGGCTGCCACCCGAGACCCCCGGGATCTGTTTCGCGGCGAGTACAGCGTGCTGAGCTACGAGGCGGGTCAGCCCGCGGGCCTTTCGGCCTCCGAGGATCTCGCCCGGGCCTGCGGGCCGGAGCCGGGATGCCGTCTGCCCGGCGGCATGACGGTCTATGTCACGCTCACTGAGGGGGCGGACGGCCTGCACCATGCCGCGGCGATCGCCGCCACCAAGCCCACCGGGACCAACCCGTTCCTGCGCGGCACCGTCCGGTTCGGGAGCCTGACCCGCGACGGTGGGCGCTCGCCCTGCGCCGGCCTCTGCTTCTCCGGCGCTGTCGATTACGGCCTGGAGCGCTGGTACGGGCCGCAGGGTGTGCCGGCCGATCTCGACCGGCTCGACCGCGGCCGGATCCGCATCCGGGCCCGGGTGGATGGCGAGGGGACGGCTATCCTCGACGCACTCCTCGTCGACGGCCGCGAGGTCGCTCGCACGCCGCGGCTCTAAGCAGGCTTGCATTGGCGTGCCAACGCAAGCCTGCTAAGGGTTTTGGTCTGCCGCAGGTTTTTGCCGGAAAACCGCGAGGCACTTGTCCGAAACCTGCTTAGACCGGGCCGGCCGCAAGGCCCCGCGGGAGCTTCACAGCTCCGGCGCCTTTGACTAAGGAGCCGGAACGCGTTCCGCACAGGATTCCGATCATGCCCGACCCCGTCGGCCCGACCCGGCCCGCTTCGCAGCTCGTGACCGTGTTCGGCGGCTCCGGCTTCCTGGGACGCCACGTGGTGCGGGCGCTCGCCAAGCGCGGCTACCGCATCCGGGTCGCGGTGCGCCGGCCCGACCTCGCGCAGTTCCTCCAGCCCCTCGGGCGCGTCGGCCAGATCGTCGCCGTGCAGGCGAACCTGCGCGACGCTGCCTCGGTCACCCGCGCGGTCGAGCATGCGGATGTCGTCATCAACCTCGTGGGCATCCTGCAGGAGAGCGGGAACCAGAGCTTCCAACGCCTCCAGGCGGACGGGGCGGGGCTGGTCGCGCGCGCGGCGACGGCCATCGGGGCCCGGATGATCCATGTCTCGGCGATCGGCGCCGATCCCGAGTCGCCCTCCGCCTATGCGCGCACGAAGGCGGCCGGCGAGGCGAAGGTCCTGGCCGCCTGCCCGGAGGCGGTGATCTTCCGCCCGTCGATCATCTTCGGCCCGGGCGACAGCTTCTTCAACCGCTTCGCCGGACTGGCGCGCCTGATGCCGGTGCTGCCGCTCGCCGGGGCCGGGACCCGCATGCAGCCCGTCTTCGTCGGCGACGTCGCGGAGGCGATCGCTCGCACGGTCGACGGCAAGGCGAAGCCGGGCACGATCTACGAACTCGGCGGCCCCGAGATCCTGACCCTGCAGCAGCTCGTCGAGTACACGCTGCAGGTCACGAAGCGCCGGCGCATCGTCCTGCCTCTGCCCGGTCCGGCGGCACGCCTCCAGGCACGGGCGCTCGAGATCGCCGACACGCTCACCCTCGGGCTCCTGCCCGACAGCCTCAAGCTCACCCGCGACCAGGTGATCCTCCTGGAGCGCGACAACGTCGTCTCCGAGGCGGCGAAGGCGGAGGGGCGCAGCTTCGAGGCGCTCGGGCTTGTGCCGACGGCCGTCGAGGCCGTGGTGCCCGGCTATCTCTGGCGCTTCCGCAAGGCGGGCCAGTTCTCCACCGGGCGCGGCAGCCCCGGCATGGCCGCCGTGCCCGACGTCATCGCACCGAACCCGATGGACGAGCACTCGGCCCACCATCCGGACGAGGCGGGCGGCCCGGCGGTCGGCCAGAAGGGTGCGGGCACCGATCAGGCGCCCGGCATGCATTAGGGGCTGTCAGGCGCTTCAGCGGATCGGTGGCCGCGCCTGCGGGGCCGCGAGCAGCCGCTCGCGGCTCAGACCCTTGTGGACATGCACCATGAGGGCGATGCCGAAGAGCGGCGTGAGCAGGTTCAGCACCGGCACCACCATCAGGCCGGCGAGCAGCGCGCCCGCGGCCATCACGGTTGCGGAATAGTGGCGGCGCATGGCCTGCGCCTCCGGCAGCGGCCGGAAGCGCGCGGCAGCCATCTCGAAATACTCCCGGCCGAGCAGGTAGGTGTTGGCGCCGAAGAAGGCGATCAGGTTCACGCCCGGCACGAAGAAGAGCGCCAGCGCCACGAGGTTCACGACGAGCGCGAGCCCGGCGAAGCGCAGCGAGTAGAGGAGCGCTTGGCCGAGCGCCATGGCCCGCCCCGGCACCTCATCCGGAAAGTCGGTGCGCTCGACCACCTCCGCGGCATCATCGAGGAAGTAGCCCGCCACCAGGATCGAGACCGGCGGCAGGATGTAGGCCAGCGCCACGAACAGCCCGGCGCCCGCCAGGAAGAACGCGAAGCTGTTGACGATCGGGTATTGCGCCGAGATCGGGTGGCCGATCAGGAGGGTGTCGATCAGCCGGGTGAGGGCGAACCAGACCAGCACCAGAAGCCCGACGGTCAGGCCGAGCGACTTCCACAGGATGCGCCGCAGGGGCGGGGAGAGCACCTGCCGCAGGGCCGCGAAGGCGGCGGAGATGAGCATCGTGACCTCGCGTGATGGGACAAGCCGCTTCGGGACCGGGAACCCGGGTGGACCCGACCTGCGCCTCGCGGGTTGAAGGGGCAGCCGCCGATGGGAAGCGGTGCTGCGAGGCAGGAGATACGCATGGACATCGCCGTCGAGAAGGTCTGTGAATTCATCCTGCGGGTGCGGGCGCTCGACGTGAAGGAAGGCCCCACCGACCCGGATTCGGGCTCGAACCCGACCGACGACGGCTCCCGCGACGTCCTGAACGAGGATCCGGACGACGCGACCGAGGACGAGCTGCGCGAGGTGATCGCCGGGCTCAATGACGACGAGCGGGCGGAGCTCGTCGCGCTCCTCTATGTCGGTCGCGGCGACATGGAGCCCGGAGAGTTCGCGGATGCCGTGCGCCTCGCCCGCGAGCGCGAGGCAGCGGGCACGAGCACGGCCGATTACCTCCTCGGCATCCCGAATGTCGGCGATCTCCTCGCGGAGGGGCTGGAGGCGATGGGATTGCGGTGCGAGGTGTGAGACCGTCTCCGAACTGATCATCCGGAGACGATCTCATCGAGCCCGCGCGACGCCGTCCGCCCGACGCGTTCGGAGACGATCGAGGATCGGCTCGCCGGCCTTCCTGTCGCCCGCTCCCCCCTTGCACTGAGTCGGCTCCTCAAACATGCAAGGGGGTGGAGAATCCGGGAAAGGACGGAGCAGAGCTCCGCGCCCACCCGAGTGAAACCGACATCCGCCTGGCGAAGCCGCCGATCGGATCTCGGAAGAGCCTTCGGACCGGGTCCGGCGAACGCGATCGTCGACAGCGGCATCCGCTCAGTGCCGGGTCGGGGCTGCGCCGACCGTCTCGGCGGAGAGCCAGTCGACCACGGTGCAGAGCGCCTCGCGCTGCGTCAGGCCGCGCCCCTGCGCCTCCGTGAACAGGGCGAGCTGCCGGTCGGCGCTGGTGCCGCGGGCGACGATCCAGCGGGCGAGGTCGAGTTCGGCCGTGCAGCCGAGGGCGGCGGCGTCCTCGGCCAGGAGCGCCAGGGTGCGGGCGAGCACCTCCTTCACGGGCATGGCCGCCTCCTCCTCGGCCATGAAGCTGCCATGGATGCCGTAGCGCTGCGCCCGCCAGCAATTCTCGGCGGTGATCGCATGGGTGGCGCCCGTGAGGTCCCGGTTGAGGGCCGGATCGCGCGCGAGCCGCCTCACGAGGCAGCGGGTGAGCGCCGCGATGGCGAGCGTGTCGTCGAGGCGCGTGCAGCTATCCGCGATCCGCAGGTCGAGGGCGTTCCCCTGCGGGGCCGGCCGGATCACCCACCAGACATGCCCGAGGTCGTCGATCGCGCCCGCCCGCATCAGCGCGTCGAGATAGCGGGCGTGATCGGCCTCATCCGCGAAATAGGGTGGCAGGCCGCTGCGGGGCAGCTCGCGCGAGGCCGCGAGCCGGTAGCCGAGCAGGCCCGTGCGCTGCGCCTGCCAGAAGGGCGAGGAGGTGGACAGGGCAAGGAGGAGCGGGAGGAAGGGCTGGATCCGGTTCATCACGTCGATGCGCGACACGCCGTCGGGCAGTCCGACGCGGATCGAGAGCCCGCACACCACCGTGCGGCTCCCCACCATCTGCAGGTCGCGCTGCACGCGGTCGCGCGCGCCCGTATCCCGCGGGCGCACCCTGCTCCAGAGCGCGATCGGATGGGTCCCCGCCGCCATCACGGCGAGGCCCTGCGTGGCGGCGAGCGCCCCGATTCCGCC
This sequence comes from Methylobacterium nodulans ORS 2060, assembly GCF_000022085.1. NCBI lineage: Bacteria > Pseudomonadati > Pseudomonadota > Alphaproteobacteria > Hyphomicrobiales > Methylobacteriaceae > Methylobacterium > Methylobacterium nodulans. The sequence continues at coordinate 409,145 of NC_011894.1, read as the reverse complement.
CCGCAGCTCCGCGAGCACCCGGCGCGCCTGCGCGAGATCGGCGAGCGGCGGCGTCGTCCAGATCAGGCGGGGCTCGATCAGGTCGTGGCGGGCCGCCGGGAAGTCGCGGCGGCAGACCGCGAGGAAGTCCCGCACGCGGGCGCGGGCGGCGTCGCGCTTCTGGGCGTCGTTGAGAAAGACATCCTCTTCGATGCAGAATGCGAAATCCGCATGCATGCGCGTCTCTCCGGGATGCCGGGCCGCGCGGGGCCCGCATCGCTGTGATTCTGTCGGATGGATGGGGGCGTTTTAGGGCGCCTCAGGCGACCGGCGCCGTGATGTCGCGGCCATCGGCCCCGCTGCCGCGGCCGTCGCCGAGGACGGCCTGCACCAGCGCGAGAACGGCGACCGCAGCCGTGTCGGCGCGCAGGATCCGCGGGCCGAGGGAGAGGCGGACGGTGTTGGGGCGATCCAGGATGAGGGCGCGCTCCTCCGGCGTGAAACCCCCCTCGGGCCCGATCACAACGGCGAGCGGCAGCCCCCCGTTCCCCTCCCGGCCCGCGCCCGCCTGCCGCAGGGTCATGATCGGATCCGCCACGGGCGCATCCTCGTCGCAGAAGACGAGCAGGCGCTCCGCCTCCAGCGCCGACAGGGCGGCGGGGAGCGGCGCGGCCTCGGCGATCTCCGGGATCGTCAGGATGCCGCATTGCTCGGCGGCCTCGATGGCGTTGGCGCGGAGCCGGTCGAGCTTGATGCGGTCGCCCTGCGTGCGGCGGGTGATGACGGGCCGGATCAGGCTCGCCCCCATCTCCACCGCCTTCTGGGCCACGTAGTCGAGGCGGGCCGCTTTGAGGGGGGCGAAGAGGTAGTGGAGGTTGCCGGGCGGCGTCTGGGGCCGGGTCTGCTCGCGCAGGATGAGGTCGCCGGCCTTGCGCCCGGTCGGCTGGATCTCCGCCCGCCACTCGCCGTCCCGCCCGTTGAACACGAGAACCCCGTCGCCCTCGCCCCGGCGCAGCACGCCGAGCAGGTAGTTCGCCTGGGCACGGTCGAGGCTGTGCCGCATGCCCTCCCGCATCGGCAGGTCGAGGAACAGGCGCGGAGCGCTGAAGTCGTAGGCCGCCATGCGCCCTGCTCGCCGAGCAAGGCCGTGCCTGTCAATTCCCCGGGATGGCCGGGCTTTGAGTCGCGGCCGGCCGCACGAAAGCCGCCACAATCCTGTGCAGAACCGGCGCAATGGCCGCTTGCGGCAAGGATCTGTTTGGGGACGGTCGGGTCCGACCCGGCCGCCGCGTCTCGCGCTGCCCGGGCGGTGATGATAGAGCCGGCGAGGGGATTCAGGGAATGGTTCGCATGAACAAGCGCGCCGTGGCGGTGCTGGCCGCAGGCTTGGTGGGAGCCGTGTCGATCGGTGGGGCTGCCCGGGCCCAGAGCACGGATTGCACCGCGATCCAGAAGACCCTGACCGAACGCAAGGACATCGTCGCGAAGGTCAACTCGGCCTCGAAGAGCAAGAACAAGCTCACCCCGGCCCAGGCCTGCTCGCTCTTCACGAGGCTTCAGGCGAACGGCGCCGAGGGCCTCAAGTGGATCTCGGCCAACAAGGATTGGTGCTCGATCCCGGATTCCTTCGCCGAGGGGTTCAAGGCCGACCACACGAAGGTGATCGGCCTGCGCGGCAAGATCTGTCATGCGGCTCAGCAGCAGGCCGTGCTGGAGAAGCGCGCCCGCGCGCAGGCCCAGAATGGCGGCGGTGGCGGTGGCGGTCTCCTCGGCGGGCCCGGCCTGTCCGGCAGCTACAAGCTGCCGCAGGGAGCCCTGTGAGGATCCTGCCCAAAGCGACGGGTAGGAAGGCGACGGGAGGGCCCGATCGGCCGGTCGCCGACGCGGTGAGCGGCCATTGGGTCGACCGGCATGCGCCGGCGAGCTGGCGCCCCTACCTGCGCCTCGCGCGGATCGAGCGTCCGATCGGCTGGTGGCTCCTGCTCCTGCCCTGCTGGTGGTCGGCCTCCCTCGCCGCCATCGCGGCGGGCCGGGTCGGGCCCGATCTCTGGCATCTCGGCCTGTTCCTGATCGGCGCGGTGGCCATGCGCGGCGCCGGCTCGACCTACAACGACATCGCCGACCGCGATCTCGACGCCCGCGTCGAGCGCACGCGCCTGCGCCCGCTCCCCTCCGGACGTCTGCGGGTGCGCCACGCCCTCGCCTTCCTGGTGGCCCAGGCCCTGATCGGACTGGCGGTGCTGCTGCAGTTCAACCGCTTCGCGGTCGTGGTCGGGCTGTTTTCGCTCGCGCCGGTGGCGATCTACCCCTTCATGAAGCGGGTGATGCCGGTGCCGCAGCTCGTCCTGGGGCTCGCCTTCGCCTGGGGGGCGCTGATGGGCTGGGCGGCCCTGATCGGCCGCCTCGATGCGCCGGCCCTGTGGCTCTATGCGGGCGCCATCGCCTGGGTGATCGGCTACGACACGATCTACGCCGTGCAGGACATCGAGGACGATGAGATCGCCGGCATCAAATCCTCGGCCCGCTTCTTCGGATCCCAGGTCCGCGGGGCGGTGGCCGCCTGTTTCGTGGCGGCCGTCGGGTGCATCGCCATCGCGCTGGCTCTGGCGGGGGCAGGACTCCCGGGTTTCCTGGGCCTTGCCCTGTTCGGCGCGCATCTCGGCTGGCAGGTGCGCCGCCTCGATCCCCGCAACGGGGCCGCGGCCCTGCGCCTGTTCCGGTCGAACCGGGATGCCGGCCTGATCCTGTTCGCCGGCCTCGCCCTCGACGCGCTCTGGCAGGGCCTCGCCTGAGGGCGTCAGAGGCCGTGGTCGGTCAGCGGGTCCTCGTCCCGGTGCACGGCCGGGCGCAGCGGCAGCCGGCCGGTCTTGCGGCGGCAGAGGAAGCGCGGCCGGCGTCCGCTGAGGAGCCCGTGCCGACGGCGGATGCGCACGGCGCCGAGCTTGACCCGCCCGAGCTGCGCGCCCAACGGGGTGACCGCGCCGTCCTCCTGGATCACCAGAAGCGGCAGGCCGGTCTCGGCCCCGAGGCGCCGCCAGACGGCCACGACGTCGGCATCCCCGTAGGTGCCGAGCTGCATCAGCGGGTCGCCGTCCTTGTCGAGGAGCAGGAGCGCGAAGCGGTCCTCGCCGGCCGCGTCGCTCGCCTCGGCATCGAGGCAGAGCGCCACGCTGGCTGCGCGGCCCGCGCCCGGCATCCGGCCGACGATCGGCAGCGGGGACGGCTCGACCTGGACGGGACCGCGGTGGAGGATGGGCAGCAGGCCGTCACCCTTGCGTGAGTCGGTCTGCCGATTCGTGCTGTGAATTCTCGTGACCATGGTTCTGCTCGACGCCCTGTCCGCGTGAGGCGGCGGCCTCTGACGGGCCGTCCGCTGTTGGGGGCAGAATGCCTCTCGCCGGCTCAGAACGCCTTAAGGCGCAGCGTTAAGCGATGGTTCGCGGCTGCTTCCTGCTCCGGATGCTCAATATTTCCTTGTCCGGACCGACGTCATTTTGTCTTCATCATCACGGCGATCGCGGGATCACGGCGATCGCGGGCGATCGCGACGATCGGCGGGGCCATCCTTGTGGGGCCGCAAAGCCGGGCCTACAACGGGGCCCGCGTTCCGTACGCTCCCCTCCGGGCCCGGTCGGCGCGGGCTGCCCCCTGTCCCAACCATACGGTCCCCGTCGGTCATGCCCTCCTCCGTCGACGCGCGAGCGCTGCTTCCCCAGGTCCGTGCCACGGTCCGCGAGGCGGCCCTGCTCGCTCTGCCCTTCTTCAATGTGGGCGAGCGCACGAGCGCCCGGGTCTGGAGCAAGTCCGGCGGCTCTCCGGTGACCGAGGCGGATGTCGCGGTCGACACCTTCCTGAAGATCCGCCTCAGCGAACTCGCGCCGGGGGCGGCGTGGCTCTCGGAGGAGACCCGCGACGATCCCGTGCGGCTCGACCACGACCTCGTCTGGATCGTGGATCCGATCGACGGCACGCGGGCCTTCCTGTCGGGCGATCCCGACTGGTCGATCGCCATCGCGCTCCTGTCCGGGGGAGAGCCGGTGCTCGGCATCGTGGCCGCCCCGGTGACGGGCCTCGTCTACGAGGCGGTGGTCGGGCAGGGCGCGCGCAAGAACGGGGAGCCGATCCGGGTCACCGCGCCGGAGAGCCTGGCGGGTGCCCGCGTTGCCGGGCCCAAGCCGATGGTCGACCATCTGGAGCGGAATCTCGGCCTCGGCGGCACCCCCGACGCGCTGATCCGGCTGCGGCGGATTCCGTCCCTGGCGCTGCGGGTCGCCCGCGTCGCCGAAGGTCTGGTCGATGTGGGGCTGATCTCGTCCGACGCGCGGGACTGGGATCTCGCCGGCGCCGACCTCATCCTGCGCGAGGCGGGCGGCGTGGTGCTCGACCTCGCCGGCCGTGCCCCGGCCTATAACCGCCGGGAGCCGGTCCACGGCGAACTCGTCGCCGCCCCGCGCGCCGTGCAGGAGACCCTGCTTGCGGCGATGCGCTGAGGGCCTGTCCCGTAGACGCAGCACCTCAGCATGAGGAGCGTGGCGGCTTGCCCTTACGTCAGATTGAGGCCAGGATGGCTGTGATTCCCGAAGAGGCTGACGCCTGACCCGGGGTGAGAGGCGCAACACGGCCAGTCTGAGGATCGCCCCCTTCGCCGCACCTCCGCCGGACGTTCGGAGCACCTGTTTCGGAGTAGCCAAGATGGGCAAGGCGCAATCGTGGCTTTTGCGGGGACTGGGCGTCCTTGGTCTGCTGATGATGTGCGCTGCCGGCGCTTTGGCCCTGACGCAGCCTGCCATCGCAGCGCTGGCCTGCCCGGGCTGCTACGGCTTCGAGCACTTGGCTGGCCGCGTCTACGTGGATCCGGCGATGCCGGCCGAGACCCGGGCGGCGCTCCTCGAGGCCGTTGCCGAAGCACCGCGTCGGCTCGCGCATTTTTATGGCAGCCCGGTCTCCGCGCCGCGGGTCCTCGCCTGCTCGGACGAGGCCTGCCAGCAGCGGATCGGTGCCGGTGGCGCGCGCGGGGTCGCCTACGGCTCCTACGGGCTGCGGCTCTCCCCGCGCGGGCTGGACCGGGTGACCGTGCTGCACGAGCTATCCCACGCCGAAATGGTGGCGCAGCTCGGGCTCATCCGTAGCCTATCCAACGATATGCCGGCTTGGTTCGACGAGGGCGTGGCCGTGCTCGTCTCGAACGACCCGCGCGACCTGTTGCCTGAAGGCACGGCCGTCTCGCGCTGCCGGGTCGAGCCGGGCGGGCCGCTCCCCGCCGACGGCCGGGACTGGCGCCATTCCGGGGCGGTGGACAACACCATCTACGCCCGTGCGGCCTGCCGCGTGCTGCGCTGGACGGAGGCGAATGGCGGCGCGTCAGCCGTGGGCCGTCTGGTCGAGGCGATGGCGAAGGGAAGGCGCTTCCCGGACCTGTATCGGACGCTGCCGGAATAACGGAGCATGAGCGCCGAGCCCCGGGAAGGGGCGAGCCGGCGGAGGGATGACCGGCACAAAAAAGGCGGGCGCCTGCAAGCGCCCGCCTTGGTTCCGCGAATTCTCTCGCCTGCGATCAGCGCGAATAGAACTCGATGACCTGGTTCGGCTCCATGTGCACCGGATAGGGCACCTCGGAGAGGGTCGGCACGCGGGTGAAGCGCGCGGTCATCTTGCCGTGATCGACCTCGATGTAGTCCGGCACGTCGCGCTCGGCGAGCTGGGAGGCCACGACCACGATCTCGAGCTGCTTGGAGGATTCCTTGACCTCGATCACGTCGCCCGGCTTGACGAGGAAGCTCGGGATATTGACCCGCTGGCCGTTCACCTTGATGTGGCCGTGGTTCACGAACTGGCGCGCCGCGAAGGGGGTCGCCACGAACTTCGCCCGGTAGATGACGGCGTCCAGGCGGCGCTCCAAGAGGCCGATCAGGTTCTCGCCGGAATCGCCGCGCAGGCGGATCGCCTCGGCGTAGTAGCGGCGGAACTGCTTCTCGGTGATGTTGGCGTAGTAGCCCTTCAGCTTCTGCTTCGCGCGCAGCTGCGTGCCGAAGTCGGACAGCTTGCCCTTGCGGCGCTGTCCGTGCTGTCCGGGGCCGTATTCGCGGCGGTTGACGGGGCTCTTCGGGCGGCCCCAGATGTTCTGGCCCATGCGGCGATCGAGCTTGTGCTTCGCCTGGATGCGTTTCGACATCGCGTGTCCTCAGGAAACCGATCGACTTTGCGAGGAACGCGCCCTCCTCCTCCCTTGCGGGATGACAGACCGGCCGGGTAAGCCGTTCACGGGTGCGCTGAAAAAGCCGCGGGGCCCCGAAGGACCCCGCAAGCCGGGCGCTGGTACGCGGGAATGGGGACGGCGTCAAGCCTTTCCTCAGCCGGCGACGCAACCCGCCGGGAGCTTGGCCCGGAACAGCGCCTCCGCCTCCGCGTCCTTCCGCCCGAGCAGCGTGACGTGGTCGCCCTCCACCACCTCGAATCGCGTGCCGGCGGGCGCGGCCCGCGCGAGACGGAGGCCGAACTTCGTCGGGATCACCGGATCGTCGTCGCCGTGGACGATCACGATCGGGCCCGTCACCGCGCCGATGCGCCGGTCCGAGCGGTAGGGATCGCGCAGGAGCGCCGTGGGCAGGAACGGGAAGCGCATCCGCGCCATCGCGGTCATGGAATCGAAGGGTGCTTCGAGATAGAGGCCGAGCGGCGGGTGCTCGGCGGCCACCGCGACCGCCACCGCCGTGCCGAGGGAATGCCCGTGCAGCAGCGCGGGCGTGCCGGGGGCGCGGCGCCCGGCTTCCGCGAGGGCCGCGAGCCCGTCGGCGATGAGCCCGCTCTCGCTCGGGCGGCCGGTCGAGCCCGGATAGCCGCGATACGCGATGGCGATGAGGCCCCAGCCATGGGCCGCCCAGGGGTCGCGCACGAAGCGCTCGGCATGCATCTCCGGCATCGAGGCATTGCCGTGGAAGCTCACGACGATGCCGCATCCCGGCGCGGGCGCCCGCCAGAGGGCGCGCAGCGTCTCGCCATCCGCCGTGCGGATGCTGATCGTCTCGACGCCGGGCGGCGGATCCCGGCGCCCGTGCAGGAGGCCGCGCGCGCCCGGATAGATGAGGTCGCGCTGCAGCGCCCAGAGCGCCGCCCCGACCGCGCCATAGAGCGCGACCGGAGCGAGCAGGAGGCCCAGCAGCACGCGGCGCGCCCTCACTGCCGGGCGAGCGGCATCGCCTCGACCGCGATGGACCCCATCCCCCGTGCGGCGAGCGCGTCGCGTAAGGACGGCGTGATGCGCTCGCCGCCGGTGAACACCGCCGCCACCGGCGCCGCATCCTCCGGCGGCGCCGGGTGCGGCGCCGGGCCGAGAAGCTGGGCCATCCGCCGGGCGATGGCCGGGGCGGGGTCGATCCAGGTGACGGGCCAGGGGACGAGCCGCTCGAAGCGCCGCAGCAGCAACGGATAATGCGTGCAGCCGAGCACCACCACGTCGGTGCGGCTCTCGCCCGCGCCGACGAAGCAGGGGGCGATCTCCTCCCGCAGAAGGTCGTCGCCCACCGGCGTGCCGGCCAGTTCCGCCTCCGCGAAGGCGGCAAGCCGCGTCGCCCCGACGAGGGTGACGGCGTAGGCACCCGCATAGGCGTCGATCAGCTCGCGGGTATAGTCGCGCCGCACCGTGCCCGGGGTGGCGAGGACGCTGATCAGCCCCGAGCGCGTCGCGGCGGCGGCCGGCTTGATCGCCGGAACCGTGCCGACGAACGGAATCGCAAAGCGCGCCCGCAGGGCAGGCAGCACCAGCGTCGTCGCGGTGTTGCAGGCGACCACCACGAGGTCGGGGGCGTGCAGGGCGATCAGGCGCTCCATCACGGCGACCACCCGCGCCACCAGGGCCGGCTCCGACAGGTCGCCATACGGGAAGGCCGCGTCGTCGGCCGCATAGACGACCCGCGCGTCGGGTCGGGCCCGCCGCACCTCCGCCAGCACCGTGAGGCCGCCGAGGCCGGAATCGAACACCAGCACGGCCGGCGCCCGCATGGCGGGCGCGAGCGGCGCCGCGCCGGCACCGGCCAGAAGATCGAATCGCATGCGCATCAACTCGTTGGGGCGGGCGCGCCCGTGCTGCTGCACGGGCATTCCCTCGAACCGCACCGCTGAAAATCTCCGGCCGATCGTTAAGGCGCGGTCACTGGGGCGGCAAAAAGGCCGCGCCAATCCGCAGGGCCCCGCGAGATGTAAAACCTGCGCCGCGCCGTCGCGGTGGAGAAACGAATTCCATCCGGCCGCGTTGTCGGTGCGCAATAAATCTATGCGCAAGGGACCCTCGTGATGGCAGCGACTGCGACCGCGCAGGCGACGGACATGCGCCCCGCCTTTCCGCCCCCGGACGTCTCGGCCCGGCCCGTCGATCGGTCCGCCTGGATCGCTGCTTTCCGGCACGTACGCGATGAGACCGAGCGCCGCGCCGCCCCGCTCTCCCCCGAGGACCAGCAGATCCAGTCCATGCCGGACGCGAGCCCGACCAAGTGGCACCGCGCCCATACGACCTGGTTCTTCGAGCAGTTCCTGCTGAAGGACCGCGCGCACGGCTACCGGATCTTCGACGAGCGGTTCCTCTACCTGTTCAATTCCTACTACGTGGCGGCCGGGCCGCGGGCGCCACGGGTCAGCCGCGGCCTCGTCACCCGTCCGACCTGCGAGGAGGTCGCGGCCTATCGGGACCATGTCGACGGCGCCGTCTGCACGCTCATCGAGACCGCTCCCGACGCGGCGCTGGCGGAGGTGCTCGCCATCCTGGAGATCGGCCTCCACCACGAGCAGCAGCACCAGGAACTCCTGCTCACCGACATCCTGCATGCCTTCGCGCAGAACCCGCTGTCGCCCGCCTACGATTCCGGTTGGCGCTTCCCCGCGCCGCCGGCCGGGGGGACGCTGTGGCTCGACGGCGGGATCGTCCCGATCGGGCATGCGGGCGGCGGCTTCAGCTTCGACAACGAACTGCCCCGCCACGAGGTCCTGCTGCAGCCCGTCGCCCTCGACCGGGCTCTCGTGACGAACGGCGAGTGGCTCGACTTCATGCAGGATGGCGGCTACGCGCGGCCGGAACTCTGGCTCTCGGACGGCTGGGCCACGGCGCAGACCGAAGGCTGGGAAGCGCCCGGCTACTGGCGGCAGGCCGGGGATGGCGTCTGGTCCGGCATGACGCTCGCGGGGCTGAAAGCCATCGATCCCGCGCTGCCGGTCACGCATGTGAGCTACTACGAGGCCGATGCCTTCGCCCGCTGGGCGGGATGCGACCTGCCGACCGAGGCGGAATGGGAGGCGGCCGCCCGGGCCGGGCTCGACGGAGCCTTCGGGCATGTCTGGCAATGGACCCGCAGCAGCTACTCCGCCTATCCGGGCTACCGCCCGGTGCCCGGCGCGCTCGGCGAGTACAATGGCAAGTTCATGGTCAATCAGTTCGTGCTGCGCGGCTCGTCGGTGGCGACGCCGGCCGGCCATAGCCGCGCGACCTACCGGAACTTCTTCTATCCCCACCAGCGCTGGCAGTTCACGGGCCTCAGACTATCTCACGGTCGAGCCTGAGGCGACTTGCGATCCACCGCGTCGACGCCCCGGAGTTGCCCGTGACCGCACCGCGTCCCCACCTGCCCCCCGCCGCGCCGCCCGCCGAGCCGGCGAGCCGGCGCTTCGCCGAGGATGTGCTCGCGGGCCTCACGGCGCCGCGCAAGCACCTTGCCGCGAAGTACTTCTACGACCAGCAGGGATCCGCCCTGTTCGAGGCGATCACGCGCCTGCCGGAATATTATCCGACCCGCACCGAGCTCGGCATCCTCGCCCGCCACGGGGCCGAGATCGCCTCCGCCCTGCCGCCCGGTGCCGCCCTGGTCGAGTTCGGCAGCGGCTCGACCCAGAAGCTGCGCCGCCTGCTGCCGCATCTGCGCGACCTCGCCGCCTACGTGCCGGTCGACGTCTCGGAGGAGTTCCTGCGCAGCGAGGCGGAGGATCTCGGCCGCGACTTCCCGGCGCTCCGCGTGGCGCCGGTGGCGGCGGATTTCACGCAGCTCTTCGCCCTGCCGCCGGAAGCCTTAGGCGCGGCGGCGCGGGCGGGCTTCTTTCCCGGCTCCACTATCGGCAATTTCGAGCCCGAGGCCGCCGCCGCCTTGCTGCGGCACTTCGGGGCGACGCTCGGGCCGCAGGCGACGCTGATCGTCGGTGTCGATCTCGTGAAGGACAAGGCGGTGCTCGATGCCGCCTATGACGACGCGGCCGGCGTCACGGCGGCCTTCAACCTGAACCTGCTCGCCCGGATCAACCGCGAGGTCGGGGCGGATTTCGACCTCGCCGCCTTCGCGCATCGCGCCTTCTTCGACACCGCTTTGTCCCGGATCGAGATGCACCTCGTCAGCCGGCAAGCCCAGCGCGTCACGGTGGCCAATGTGCCGATCACCTTCGCGGCCGGCGAGACAATCCACACGGAGAACAGCTATAAGTTCACCGTCGAGGGCTTCCGCGCCCTGGCCCGATCCGCCGGCTGGGAGGGGAGGGCGGTCTGGACCGATCCGGACGGGCTGTTCTCCATCCACGCGCTCACCGCCACCTCGATCCGGCGCCACTGAGGCCGAGGAGGGGCCATGGGCGAGCGCTCCGTTCCTCCCGTCCCGACCGGCGAGGCCGCCGTCGCGGCCTTCCTCGGCGAGGCGCGGCGGCTCGCGCCCGCCACCCCGGCCGCCCCGCGGCTGATCTTCGCCCTCGACGCGACGATGAGCCGGCAGCCGACCTGGGACCTCGCCTGCCGGCTCCAGGCGGAGATGTTCGCGGCGACGGCGGATCTCGGCGGCCTCGCCGTCCAGCTCGTCTATTTCCGCGGCTTCTCCGAGTGCCGCGCCTCGCGCTTCGTCGCCGATCCGCGGGCGCTCACCGGTCTGATGACCGGGATCCACTGCCGCGGCGGCCTGACCCAGATCGGCCGCGTCCTGCGGCACGCTCGCGCGGAGGCCGGCAAGGGGCCGGTGAAAGCCCTCGTCCTCGTCGGCGACGCCGTCGAGGAGGATCTCGACGGGCTCTGCGCGGTCGCGGGCGAATTGAGGCTGCTCGGGGTTCCGGCCTTCTGCTTCCAGGAGGGTGGAGAGCCGCAGGCGGCGACGGGCTTCGCCGAGATCGCCCGGCTGTCGGGCGGCGCCCATGCGCGCTTCGACCGCGATGCCCCCGCGACGCTGGCCGGGCTGCTGCGGGCCGCGGCCGTCTACGCCGCGCGGGGACTCGACGGGCTGCGCCTCGCTGCGCGAGAAGATGCGGTGGCGCGCCGGCTCCTCGGCGCCATGACGCCGCGGTGACGCTTCGCCCTCTGATTTCTCGCCCTCTGATTTCTCTTGGGCCCCATGATTGCTCTCGGTCTCGGCGTGCTGGTCCTGGTCGGCCTGTGGTGGCTCGGCCGTCAGGCGACGAACGCCAATCCGACCCTCCTGGCGCGGGTGCTGCGGCGCCTCGGCGGCTGGCTCGCGCTCGCGGTGGCGGCCGTGCTGTTCCTGCGCGGGCGCTTCGACATGGCGATTGCCCTTGGGCTGATCGGCGGCTGGCTCCTCGGCTGGAGCCAGATGCCCGCGCTGCCCTTCGGCCTGGGGCAGCAGGGACCCGCGCCGCGCAGCCCCGGCAGCACCTCCCGGGTGCGCTCGATGATGATCGAGATGGAGCTCGATCACGAGACCGGGGCGATGCGGGGTCGCGTTCTCGCCGGACCGCGAGCCGGGCAGGCGCTCGACGCCCTGCCGCTGCCGGACCTGCTCGCCCTCCTCGCCACCTGCCGCGCCGGCGATCCGGACGGAGCGCGGCTCCTAGAGGCTTATCTGGATCGCCGGTTTGCCGGCTGGCGTGAACACGCTGAGGGCGATGCGGACGCGCGGCCGGGCGCTGCGCCGCAGCCAGGGGCGATGACGGAGGAGGAGGCCTATCAGATCCTGGGGCTTGAGCGCGGGGCGTCCGTGGAGGACGTGCGCCGGGCGCACCGGACCCTCATGAAACGGCTGCACCCGGACCAGGGGGGATCGGACTACCTCGCGGCGCGCGTCAACGCGGCCAAGGACCGGCTTCTCAACCGACATCGCTGATACTCCACGCGCGTGTCGACTCGAACCGCGGGGCTTAAGACCCGCGAAACACGGAAGGCTCATCGCTGCCCCTAGAACAGAGGCCGTTCCACCGTGAACGGCTTCTGTTCTAGGTCTTTGAATTTGCCGCATTGTCTGCGACGAACCGGGATCCACTTCGTCGGGAAATGCTCCAGCGCCCTCAGCTCCGCGTCGCGAAGCAGGTGAATCCGTTGCGCTTGAGGGCCCGGCAGGCATCCTGCGCGCTCTCGGCCTCCGAGAAGCCGGAGAAGCGGGCGCGATAGAGCGTGGTGCCGCCATGGGTGACGCGCTCGGTGAAGGGCGCGGCCTTGGCGAGCATGCCGCCGCTGCGCTGGCGCGCCTCGGCCAGCATCGACTTCGCCTTCGCCTCGTCGTCCATGGCGCCGAGCTGGATGACCCAGGGGGTGACCGAGACGGGTTTGGGCGCGGGCGCCTCCGTGCGCGCCGGCGGCGCCGGGGCCCGGACCTCGCCGGGCTCGGTCGAGGGCAGGCGCGACCCGTACTTGCCGCCCGGCGCCGGGAAGGACGTGTCGGGGGTCGCCGCATAGGCCTGGGCATTGGCCGGAAGGCCGGAGCCGCTGCGCCAGCGGCCGCCGCTCGGCGTCGCCGTCTGCCGCGAGGGATTGAGGTCGAGGGGCTGGCCCGGGCGGCCCGTCGAGGCGGTCGTCTCGATGGACTCGTCCTCTCCGTCCGCCGCGGCGACGAGCGTGCGCGTGGCGACCGGCTTCTCGGCGACCACCGCGGGGCGGGGCCGCTCGGCCACCTCCACCACAGGCGCGGTCGTGCGCGCTCCCGCATAGGCCTTCGGCAGGTTCGCTTCGACGAGCCGCGTCATGATCGCGTCGCGGCTCGCCACGGACTTGCCGCCCAGGACGACCGCGACGATGTGCCGGTCGTTGATCCGCGCCGAGGTCATCAGGTTGAAGCCGGAATCGCGCGTGTAGCCGGTCTTGATCCCGTCGACCCCCTCGACCCGCCCGAGCAGGTGGTTGTGGTTGCCGATGACCCGGCCCCGGAAGGCGAAGGAGCGGGTCTGGAAGTAGCGGTAGTAGCGCGGGAAGCGGTCCTGGATCGCCCGGGCCAGGATCGTCAGGTCGCGCGCCGTGGTGATCTGGTCGGAATCGGGCAGGCCCGACGCATTGGCGTAGTGCGTCCGGGTCATGCCGAGCGCATGCGCCTTGCGGGTCATCATCTCGGCGAAGGCGCCCTCCGAACCCGCGATGTTCTCGCCGATGGCGCAGGCCACGTCGTTGGCGGATTTCGTCACCAGCGCCTTGATCGCCTCCTCGACGGTGATCGTCGCGCCGGGGCGCAGGCCGAGCTTGGAGGGCGCCTGCCGCGCCGCGTTGGCGGAGATCTCGAGCGGCGTGTCGAGGGACATCCTGCCCCGCTCCAGCTGCTCGAACAGCAGGTAGAGCGTCATCACCTTGGTGATCGAGGCGGGGTGGCGCAGCGCGTCCTCGTTGACCGCGTGCAGGATGCGGCCGCTCTTCACGTCCACCACCATCGCCGCGAACGGGGGATTGTATCCGCCGCCCCCGCCATGGTGATGCCCTCGCCTGCGGGCATCCGCAGGGTTCGTCATGGCGGTGAGGATCGCTGCGGCTGCGATCAGGGCCGGAACTGCACGACCAGAGGTGCCGCGAACGCCACGCATCACGAACTCATCCCACGCCTAGCCGCGTCGGGCGCGCCAGCAACGGCTGGCCCCGAGCCGCGCCGCGCCACGGAATCGCCCCGTCGCCACGGCATCACTGTCAATCAGGCTAGGTTCGCGCGGTTACGCCCGGGTTAATGCAATCAGAAGGACGCATTGTGCACCGCACAAAAATCCTTGACGCCCATTGTGCAATGCACATAATGGCCGCCGGGGGGTGATGCGCGGACGCCTCCGCATCCGAGTCAGGAACCGCGCCAGGGGGCGGCGCCGGGTGCGCCGTGCATCGTGATGAATCAGCAATTCGAGACGGCTCAGAAGTACGGCAAGGAGAGCATGGACTCCCTGCTGCGCAGCTTCGGCACGCTGTCGAAGGGCAGCCAGGCCATCGCGGTCGAGGCGGCCGATTTCGTCAAGCAGTCCATCGAGCAGACCACCGCGACGCTTGAGAAGCTCGCCGGCGTGCGCTCGCTCGACAAGGCGATCGAGATCCAGACCGAGTACCTGAAGACCTCCTACGAGCGCTTCCTGGCCCAGTCGACGAAGATGGCCGAGCTCTATGGCAACCTCGCCAAGGAGATGGTGAAGCCGCTCGAGTCCTTCGCCGCCAAGGTTCCGGCCGCGGCGTAATACCGACGGGCCGTTGGTATAGGGCATCCGGCGCGGCGCGCTGCGAGCCTCTGGCTCCCGGAGGAGGGGCGCGGCGTCGACATGCGAGTGGGGACAGGCGGTGCGGGCCGGCACGGTCCGCGCCGCCTTTTTGCGTCGCACCGACCGCAACGGATCCGCGGCATGACAAGAGGGCGCAGCCGTCTGGCGTCGGCCGCCCTCGGCCTATAGATTAGGCTCGGATCCGGCACGGGGCGTGCTACGTTGTTGCCGGTCTGCAGCGCCCATGGGTCTCCGCCCGATCCTCGGCGCCACCGAAAGGGTGAGGTCGGTACGATCCCAATGTCTCAAGTCCCGCGGCAGGACATCGTCGTCATCAAAAGGGCCGCTGCGGCCGAGATCGTCGCGGCGTCGCCTCGCGCCCCCGGCAATGGCGGCAATGGCGGGGACGGCCGCTCGGGAACCGCCGTCATCACGCGCACCCGGCCGATCACCAAGCGGCCGAACCTCTACCGCGTGCTCCTGCTCAACGACGACTACACGCCCATGGAGTTCGTCGTCCACGTGGTGGAGCGCTTCTTCAACAAGTCGCGCGAGGACGCGACCCGTATCATGCTGCACGTTCATCAGAACGGCGTCGGCGAATGCGGCGTGTTCACGTACGAGGTGGCGGAGACCAAGGTGACGCAGGTGATGGACTTTGCCCGCAAACACCAACATCCTCTGCAATGCGTCATGGAAAAGAAATAGGCACCAGCTCAGAGGCCCGCTTTGCCCAGCTTCTCACGCAGCCTTGAACAAGCACTCCACCGCGCCCTGGCGCTCGCTGGCGAGCGTCGCCACGAATACGCCACGCTCGAACATCTCCTGCTGGCCCTGGTGGATGACCAGGACGCGGCTGCGGTCATGCGGGCCTGCAACGTCGATGTCGAGCTTCTGAAGCGCAATCTCATCGAGTATATCGACACCGAACTCGCCAACCTGACGGGTGACGGCCGCCAGGACGCCAAGCCGACGGCCGGGTTCCAGCGCGTGATCCAGCGCGCGGTGATCCACGTGCAATCCTCGGGCCGCGAGGAGGTCACGGGGGCGAATGTCCTCGTCGCCATCTTCGCCGAGCGCGAGAGCCACGCCGCCTATTTCCTGCAAGAGCAGGACATGACCCGCTACGACGCGGTCAATTACATCAGCCACGGCATCGCCAAGCGGCCCGGCCTGTCGGAGGCCAAGCCCGTGCGCGGCGCCGAGGAGGAGGGCGGCTCCGAGCGGCCCTCGGGCGGCGAGGACGAGCGCGGCCCGAAGAAGAAGGGCGACGCCCTCGACGCCTATTGCGTGAACCTCAACAAGAAGGCGCGCGAGGGTAAGATCGACCCGCTGATCGGCCGCGAGGCCGAGGTGCAGCGCACCATCCAGGTGCTGTGCCGGCGCCAGAAGAACAACCCGCTGCTCGTCGGCGATCCCGGCGTCGGCAAGACCGCGATCGCCGAAGGGCTGGCGCGCAAGATCATCCAGCACGAGGTGCCGGAGGTTCTGGCCGACGCCACGGTCTTCTCCCTCGACATGGGCACGCTGCTCGCGGGCACCCGCTACCGGGGCGATTTCGAGGAGCGCCTCAAGCAGGTGATGAAGGAGATCGAGGCGCATCCCAACGCCATCATGTTCATCGACGAGATCCACACGGTGATCGGCGCCGGTGCGACCTCGGGCGGCGCGATGGATGCCTCGAACCTGCTCAAGCCGGCCTTGGCCTCGGGCACGCTGCGCTGCATCGGCTCGACGACCTACAAGGAGTACCGCCAGTACTTCGAGAAGGACCGCGCCCTGGTCCGCCGCTTCCAGAAGATCGACGTCAACGAGCCGTCGATCCCCGACGCGATCGAGATCCTCAAGGGTCTGCGGCCGTATTTCGAGGAGTTCCACAAGCTCAAGTATACGACCGACGCCGTGAAGGCGGCGGTCGAGCTGTCGGCCCGCTACATCAGCGACCGCAAGCTGCCGGACAAGGCGATCGACGTGATCGACGAGACGGGCGCCTCGCAGATGCTGGTGCCGGAGAGCCGGCGCAAGCGGACGATCGGCGTGAAGGAGGTCGAGGCGACCATCGCCACCATGGCCCGCATCCCGCCGAAGACCGTGTCGAAGGACGACGCGGTGGTGCTGGCCAATCTCACCGACAGCCTCAAGCGCGTCGTCTACGGCCAGGACAGCGCCATCGAGGCGCTCACCGCCTCGATCAAGCTCGCCCGCGCGGGCTTGCGCGACCCCGACAAGCCGATCGGCTCCTATCTGTTCGCCGGCCCCACGGGCGTCGGCAAGACCGAGGTCGCCAAGCAGCTCGCCGTCGCGCTCGGGGTCGAGATGCTGCGCTTCGACATGTCGGAATACATGGAGCGCCACACGGTCTCGCGGCTGATCGGCGCGCCGCCCGGCTATGTCGGCTTCGACCAGGGCGGCCTGCTCACCGACGGCGTCGACCAGCACCCGCATTGCGTCCTGCTGCTCGACGAGATCGAGAAGGCGCATCCGGACCTGTTCAACATCCTGCTGCAGGTCATGGATCACGGGAAGCTGACCGACCATAACGGGAAGCAGGTCGATTTCCGCAACGTCATCATCATCATGACGTCGAATGCGGGCGCCCAGGACCTCGCCCGGGCGGCCTTCGGCTTCACGCAGAGCAAGCGCACCGGGGACGACCAGGAGGCCATCAACCGCCTGTTCGCTCCGGAATTCCGCAACCGGCTCGATGCGATCGTGTCCTTCGGTCACCTGCCCAGGGAGGTGGTCTCGAAGGTGGTCGACAAGTTCGTGCTCCAGCTCGAGGCGCAGCTCGCCGACCGCAACGTCACGATCGAGCTCTCGGACGAGGCGCGCGAGTGGCTGGTCGAGAACGGCTACGACGAGACCATGGGTGCCCGCCCGATGGCTCGCCTGATCCAGTCGACCATCAAGACGCCGCTCGCGGACGAAGTGCTATTCGGCAAGCTCAAGGACGGCGGCGCGGTGCGGGTGGTCGTGAAGCGGCCGGAGACCGGCAAGCCGTCGCTCGGCTTCGAGTTCCCGGCCGGCCCGGTGACGCCGAAGCCCGAGAAGGATGTGACGAACGCGGCCAAGAAGAAGCGCTCCCGTCCGCGCGCGGCGCCGAAAAAGCCGAAGGACAATGGCGGTCCGGGCGGCAGCGGGGGCGTGCGGACGGTGCCGAAGGTGCCGCTCGTGCGGGCCTGACGGCCCTCTGGACCCGCAGAGACTCGATCCCGGCGGTCGCATCGTCTATGACCGTCGCCATGCCACAGGCATCCCGGCGAGGACCATCGCCGGGATGCGTCTTTTCAGGAGAGGGTCGCGGCTCCGCTCGCTGGGGCCGGCCCGGGCCAGCGACGAGAGCTGCTTCATGACCGGCGATCTCAACGAGGAGCCCCTCGCTCCGGCGACCGCGGTCGCGCCGCCGCCCAAGCTCACCCGCCGCGAGATGCGGCGCCAGCGCCGCCGCCGCCGCATCATTGGCGAGGAGATCCTGGCCTGGATCCTCGTGCCCCTGATCCTGATCGCCGGTTACTGGGCGTTGAGCGGCGGGCTGGCCTTCTTCGGCACCACGCCGAGCGCCGTGTTCGACCAGCTCCTTCAGGTCAAGGACGCGCTCCAGAAGAAGCAGAAATCGTAGGCCCGCGCCCGCGCGGCCGCAGGGCCGGGTTGCCGGTCGCCGCCCGGGCCGCGCTCGGCGGCAGGGCGGTCGCGTCGCCCGCAGGGGAGGGGAGAGCGCCGGGCCGCGTCATCCGCCCGTCCCCGTCGCCCAGGCTCCGCCCGTATCCGACATTCACCCCGGCATAGAAGCCCGTGAAGTCCTCGGCGCGCGCCGCACCCGCGGCGAGGCCCAGAACGCACGAAGCGGCGGCTCCGAGGAACCGCCGCTTCGCGAAAAGTTTCGACACCGAGCGGATCACTCCGCGACGGAGATGCTCTGCGCCTCGCGGCCTTTCTGGCCCTCGACCACGTCCATCGTCACCTGCTGGCCCTCGGCCAGGGAGTCGAGGCCGGCCCGGGCGAGGGCGGAGCGATGGACGAACACGTCCTTGCCGCCGTCCTTCACCGAGACGAAGCCGAAGCCCTTGGCGGGATCGTACCACTTCACGGTCCCGCTCATCTCGGTCGCGGGGCCGCTGGCGAAGCGCCCACCGCCACCACCGCCGCCACCGCCGCCGTAGCCGCCGCCGCCACCGAAGCCGCCCGCGCGGGGCGGGCGCGGCCCGCGGGCCGCCGGGGCCTCGGCCGTGCTGGTGTCGACGCTGGTGATGTTGGTCACCTGCGGGCCCTTCTGCCCCTGGGCCGTCTGAACGGTCAGGCGCGTGCCGGGCAGGAGGTCGGTATGACCGGCCGCCTCGACGGCGCGGATATGGAGGAAGGCATCGCCCGAACCGTCACCCAGCTCGACGAACCCGAAGCCTTTCTCCTTGTTGAACCACTTGACCGTCGCATCACGCTCCGGCCCGGAGGGAATGCTGCTGCGCGACGGGCCGCGGTCGAAACCGCCACCGAAACCGCCGCCGTAGCCACCGCCACCGCCACCGTATCCCCCCCCGGATGGCGCCTGATCCGGCCACCGCGGCTCAGGAGCACCATCATCGAAGCCGCGACGACGCGGCTCCCGAAAATCACGACCACGTCCCATTTAGAAGCTCGCCAAAACGTAACCCGCCGACCCCACTCGTACCGCGCCCCGCTGCATCTCTCAGTCGGCCTCGCGGCACATCTCCATTCCCGGTTGCGGTGACCAAGAAGTCCGCCACAGTCCTGACGCAACTCAGACCGTACCGCAAGGCGGATCTGCCCGGCGTGGCGACGACCCGCGCACTCTCTCACGAACCGGCACGGATTGACAGACCGAATCAGCACGCAGCTGTGTGCGAGTGGCGGCCGTCGACGCGTCGTTGTGGCGCGGCCCACCCGCCGACCGACGGAATTTTTTCATGGCCGATGATTCTTTCGATTCCGTGGCGACGGCGATCCGGACCCGCCGGGCGGTGCGGGCCTTCCGGTCGGATCCCGTGCCGCGCGAGACGGTGACGGCGCTGCTCGACCTCGCCGCCCAGGCGCCGAGCGGCAGCAACATGCAGCCCTGGCGGGCCTATGCGGTGGCCGGGAAGGCGCGCGCGCGGCTCTGCGAGGCCGTGGTGGCGGCCTATCTGGCCGGCGAGAAGGGCGAGCCCGCCGCCCGCTACTATCCGGAGGAGTTCTTCGAGCCCTATCGCACGCGGCGGCGCCGTGTCGGCCTCGGGCTCTACGCGCTCGTCGGCATCCCGAAGGGCGACGCGGCCCGAATGCAGGCGCAGCACGCCCGCAATTTCCGCTTCTTCGACGCGCCGGTGGGGCTGATCTTCACCATCGACCGCCGCCTCGCCACGGGCAGCTGGCTCGATTACGGGGGCTTCCTGCAGACGCTGATGATCGCCGCCCGGGCTCGGGGGCTCGACACCTGCCCGCAGGCCGCTTTCGCCCCGTTCGATGCGGTGATCCGGCGCCATCTGCCGCTCGGACCCGACGAGGCCGTCGTCTGCGGCATGGCGCTGGGCTATGCCGATCCGCAGGCGCCCGAGAACCGGCTGGTGCCCGAGCGCGAGCCCGCCGCGGGTTTCGCCACGCTGCTCGGCTTCTGAGGGACCCCGCCGAGTCTCCGGCGCGTTGCCAAGGCGCGTCACCAAGGCGCGCTGCATCCCCGAGAATCCATGCCCGCCCGACCGTCCCGCCGCCACGCCGAACTCGGCCCCGATTTCTACGACGTGGTCGCGCCGGCCCGCTTCCCGCAGGCGATCATCCGCCACCGCAACCAGGCCTGGGCCGCCCGCGTCGGCCTCGGCGGGCTCACGGACGAGGAATGGATCGCGCATTTCGCCCGGTTCGAGCCCATGGAGGGCAGTTTCCCGGAGCCGCTGGCGCTGCGCTATCACGGCCACCAGTTCCGCTCCTACAACCCGGATCTCGGCGACGGCCGCGGCTTCCTGTTCGCGCAACTGCACGACCTGAGGGATGGGCGCCTCCTCGACCTCGGCACCAAGGGCAGCGGGCAGACGCCCTATTCGCGCTTCGCCGACGGCCGCCTGACCCTGAAGGGTGGCTTGCGCGAGGTTTTGGCCACCACCATGCTGGAGGCGCTCGGCGTCGACACCTCGAAATCCTTCAGCCTGATCGAGACCGGCGAGAGCCTCGAGCGCAGCGACGAGCCCTCGCCGACGCGCGCCTCGGTGCTGGTGCGTCTCAGCCACTCGCATATCCGCATCGGCAGCTTCCAGCGTCCGCGGGCGCTTGGCCGCACGGAGGAGATCCGCCGGCTCCTCGACCACACGATCCGCACCTACATGCCGGGGCTCTGGCACGAGGATGTCGGCACGCGCGCGGCCTCCTTCCTGGCGGAGGTCTGCCGTCTTGTGGTGCGCACGGGCGCGCAGTGGATGGCGGCGGGCTTCGTGCACGGCGTGCTCAACACCGACAACATCAACGTGACGGGCGAGAGCTTCGATTATGGGCCCTGGCGCTTCGCGCCCGTGAACGATCCGGGTTTCACCGCGGCCTATTTCGACGAGTTCGGCCTCTACGCCTTCGGCCGCCAGCCCGAGGCGCTGGCCTGGAATCTCGGGCGCCTCGCCGAGTGCCTGCTGCCGCTCTCCGACATCGACCGCCTGGGGGCGGCCCTCGATGTCATCGGCCCATCCCTGCAGGATTCCTTCGCGGAGGCGATCCTGCGGCGCCTCGGCCTCGCCAGGCCGGAGGACGAGGATCGGCTGCATGCGCTGGTGGGCGCCTTCTGGGCCTTCCTGCGCGAGAGCCGCGCCCCCTTCGAGCAGGTGTTCTTCGACTGGTACGGCGGCTCCTTGAGCACGGCGCGCGCGGCCCGCAGCCCCGCGGCGGAGCATTATGCGGGCGAGACCTTCGCGCGGGTGCGCGACCTGTTGCCGGCCTTCGCGCCGGCACCGGACATCCGGCTCGACCATCCGTATTTCGCACGGTCCACGCCCTGTACGATGCTGATCGACGAGGTCGAGGCTGTATGGGCGCCGATCGCGGAACGCGACGACTGGTCGGCCTATGAGGCGAAGATGCGGGCCATCGCCGAGATGGCCGAGGCCTACGGGACGGCGCCGCAGGCCGTCGGTGACCCTGCCGCATGAGACGACGCGCAGGGAACTGAACCCGTCGCAACGTCCGGCGACTCCGCCTTCGCGGCTTCTGTCTCTCGCGCAGCCTGTTTTCCGGACGAGTGCAGCGTGAGCGGAAGGAAATCCGGAATCCAGCAAGAGAATTGCCGCGAAGCGGCTCCGCATGCCGGCACTGTGGCCGACAAGCAGTCGCTTCGCGGCTTTCCGCGCTGGATCCCGGGTCGCATTCCGCTCACGCTTCATGCGCCCGGGACAGGAATCTGGCCGCTATGCTGCGGCGATCCGACGACGGCCCTTGAGTTGCGGAATCAGGCGCTCAGCGCCTCCTTCGAGCGCTCGGCCCGCTTGCGGTCGTTCGGATCGAGCACGGTCTTGCGCAGGCGGATGGATTTCGGCGTGACCTCGACGAGCTCGTCGTCCTGGATCCAGGCGAGCGAGCGTTCCAGCGTCATGCGGATCGGCGGCGTCAGCCGCACCGCCTCGTCCTTCGAGGTGGTGCGGATGTTCGTGAGCTTCTTGCCCTTGAGCACGTTCACCTCGAGGTCGTTCTCGCGGTTGTGCTCGCCCACGATCATGCCCTGGTAGACCTTCCAGCCGGGCTCGATCATCATCGGGCCGCGATCCTCCAGGTTCCAGAGCGCGTAGGCCACGGCCTCGCCCTGGTCGTTCGAGATCAGCACGCCGTTGCGCCGGCCCGGGATCTCGCCCTTGAAGGGCTCGTAGGCCTTGAACAGCCGGTTCATGATCGCGGTGCCGCGGGTGTCGGTCAGAAGCTCGCTCTGATAGCCGATGAGGCCGCGGGTCGGGGCATGGAAGACGAGGCGCAGGCGGTTGCCGCCCGAGGGCCGCATCTCCAGCATGTCGCCCTTGCGCTCCGACATCTTCTGCACGACGACGCCGGAATGCTCCTCGTCGACGTCGATCACCACCTCCTCGATCGGCTCCAGGAGGTTGCCGGCCTCGTCCTTCTCGAACACCACGCGCGGACGCGACACGGCGAGTTCGAAGCCCTCGCGGCGCATGGTCTCGATCAGGATCGAGAGCTGCAGCTCGCCGCGGCCCGAGACGTGGAACGAATCCTTGTCCGCCGCCTCCTCGATCTTGAGGGTGATGTTGCCCTCCGCCTCCTTGAACAGGCGGTCGCGGATCATGCGGCTCGTGACCTTGTCGCCCTCGGTGCCGGCGAGCGGCGAATCGTTCACGATGAAGGACATCGTCACGGTCGGCGGATCGATCGGCTGAGCCTGGATCGGCGTCTCGACGGAGGGATCGCAGAAGGTGTCGGACACGGTGCCCTTGGTAAGGCCCGCGACCGACACGATGTCGCCCGCCTCGCCGACCTCGATCGGCTGGCGCTCCAGGCCGCGGAAGGCGAGGATCTTCGAGACCCGGCCCGTCTCCACCACCTTGCCGGTGCGGTCGAGGACCTTGATGGTCTGGTTCGGCTTGACGCTGCCCGAGGCGATGCGCCCGGTGACGATCCGGCCGAGGAACGGGTTGGCTTCGAGCAGCGTGCCCAGCATGCGGAAGGCGCCGTCCTCGGTCTTCGCCGGAGGCACGTGGTCGAGGACGAGGTCGAAGAGCGGCGCCATGCCGTCCTGCGGGCCGTCCGGCGAGGTCGCCATCCAGCCGTTGCGGCCCGAGCCGTAGAGGATCGGGAAGTCGAGCTGCTCGTCGGTGGCGTCGAGGGCCGCGAAGAGATCGAAGACCTCGTTGACCACCTCGTCGATGCGGGCATCCGGCCGGTCGACCTTGTTGATGGCGACGATGGGCCTGAGGCCGATTTTGAGGGCCTTCGAGACCACGAACTTGGTCTGCGGCATCGGCCCCTCGGCCGCGTCGACGAGCACGATCACGCCGTCGACCATCGAGAGGATGCGCTCGACCTCGCCGCCGAAATCCGCGTGGCCGGGGGTGTCGACGATGTTGACCCGGGTGTCCTTCCAGACCACGGAGGTCACCTTGGCCAGGATGGTGATGCCGCGCTCCTTCTCCAGGTCGTTCGAGTCCATCACGCGCTCCTCGACGCGCTGGTTCTCGCGGAAGGACCCCGATTGCTGAAGGAGCTTGTCGACCAGGGTGGTCTTCCCGTGGTCGACGTGGGCGATGATGGCGATGTTGCGCAGCTTCATAGGGGGTCCGAAGCAAAAATCGCCCACCCTGACGCGGGCCGCGAATCGCGACCGGACAGGACGGGCGGGGGAAAGCTGTTGCGTCGCAATATAATGTGCGGCGCCCGACCGCAATAGGGGTCGGGCGTCCTATTCCGCGGCCCATCTGTCCGGGGGGCCGGCCGGATGGGCGTGGCCGGACTGGATCAGAATGCGGCGCTCGGCGATAGCCCGCCGGCCTGGTCGAGGCCGAGCGTGAAGGCGGCGACGCCCGCATTGTCGATCGCCCCGGTGCCGGCCCGCGCGAGCGCCGCCGCCAGGATCTCGTCGGCCTTGTGCTCCAGCCCGAACAGGTCGTCCTCGTTCTCCACGTCCCGGCTCGCCCGCACGATGGCGAGGAGTTCTCGCAGCAATTCCATGTCGCGGGCGCGCGAGCGGTTCGCCGCCCGGGAGACCAGGGTCGCGGCGGCCGAGCCCAGGATCGAGAGGCACATCACGATCAGGTAGAACCAGTCGCCGTAGCGCTCGAAGAAGGTCTCGATCTCCCCATCGAAATAGGCTTCGGCGCCCGGATGCAGGGGCAGGGAGGCGCCCTTGTCCGTCTCCGGGGCCTCGATCTGGTTGGCGAGCGGCACCTCGCCGACGATGGCCGGCCGGGTCACGAAGAGAAGGCGCGTCAGTTCCGAGACGATGGCGTCGGGGAGCTTCGCCTGCGCCACTAGGCGGTGGCTGACCCCGAGCGTGGTGAAGGCCTCGGCCGGCCGCGAGGGCGTCCCGCCGAAGGTGCCGCGTCCGACCTCCACGGCTTCGAGGGCGGGGGAGCGCCGGACGATGGCCGCCGCCTCGCCCACCGGAATGAAGGTGAGGTGCAGTCCCGCCCGCACGATGCTGGCGACCGCCTCCGTCATGGTCGACCCCGTGACGGGCGCGACCACGAACACGGCATCGACCCGCCCCTCCTGCAGCGCCCGGCCCGCCTCGTCGCCGTGGGCGAGGGGCACCGTCTCGACGCTGCCGGGCGGGACCTCGTATTGTTCGAGGATAGTGGCGAGGAGCTTCGCGTTCCCGACCTGCTGGCGCACCACACCGACCCGGCGGTCCTTCAGGTCCGGCACGGCGGCGAGGGCCGGATCGGCGGTCATCAGCACCGCGGCGTCGCGGTGGAGGATGGCGACGGTCTGGGTCGAGGCCGGAATGCCGATATCGGAGCGCACCACCGCGAGGTCGGCCTTCTCGCGCCCGGCCACGGCCGCGCTCTCGGCGACGCCGCTCGTCGGCATGACCCGCAGGCGCACATCCTCGTGGCCGCGGGCGAGCGACTGCGCGACGGCCCCGATCATCCGCGCATCCTCGCCGCCCGGGGGACCGACCGCGACGCGCAGCGTCGTCGGCAGCCACGCCCATTGGTAGACAAGGAGCCCCGCGGCCAGGAGGGCGAGCAGGGTCGCGATGGTGATCGGGACGTGGCGGCGCATCATCGCCGATCAAGGTGCGGCGAGGCCCCGCTCCTGACAAGCCGCCGGGTCAGAGCGCCGCGCGGGCGGCGAGGCCGATCAGGGCGAGAAGACCGGTTCCGAACGCGGCTCCGAGGGACGCTGCCATCAGCGCCGTGCGGTCGAAGGCCGGAGCGGCCGCGTAGCGCCCGTGGACGAGCCCGTGTGGTCTGAGGAGCGGCGGCGCGTCCCCCCGCGCCGCCGCTCCAGGCGTCCGACCCTGTTGCATGCCGCCATCCCTGCCCGCGTGATGGGCCGAAGCGGCCGCCGCGGATCCCCGTTTCTGACCGGCTCATCAGAAGCCGAGACGGTGAAAGGGCGGTGAATCGCACAATCGAGGCTGCCGACGTCGTAAACAGAGTGTTGATGGAGGCTGCGCCCGGATCGGGAAAGCAAATCGATGCTAGGGCTTTACGCAGATTCCGGCTGGATGACCTGCGGGATCTTGACGGTCTGATACGGTTTTCGGTCTCTCCCTTCCGAGACGAGTCAGCGCGGGGAACCCCTCTCCCGTGCGGGAGAGGGGCAGGCGATCGAAGATCGCGCGTGAGGGTCCAGGTGGTTCCGTTGAGACCCTGAACCGTCCCGCTGCCAGCACCACGCTCAGTGATTCATGGCGGCACGGTCCGGGACCCTCACCCCTACCCCTCTCCCGCTGTACGGACCGGAGACAAGGGTTACAGGTGTTCGGAGACATGGGTGACAGGTTGCACCCTGAGTGTTGGCTGTGTCAGGTCGATCTGCCCCACCCTGTGGGTGATGAACACAAGGTCGACCCGACCATCGGTCTGAGTGGGCCGCAGGGCCAGCGGCTGGCCGACGAACGCCTTGGGCACTCGCACGAGCTGGCCGCGCACGCTGATCCAGCCGTCCCGCTGCACGCGCCGCACCTGATCGGTCGGATCGTACTCGATCGCCGGCAGCTCGGCCGGATAAGCGCGCCGGCTGATCTGGTAGCGGCTGGCCGGCACCGCCAAGCCTAAGGCCTCGTGCGGGCGCTCGCTGTTGTACAACCTCTCACCACAAGACCCATAGTACCGGCGCGGGCGACGAGGTCGTCGTGGTCTACGCGTGGCACCCGTGGGCCGGGCGCGCCGTCTGCGTCCACGAGGTGATCGAGCGCACGACCGGCGCGGCGGCGCGCTGC
Source organism: Methylobacterium nodulans ORS 2060 (assembly GCF_000022085.1). Classification (NCBI taxonomy): domain Bacteria; kingdom Pseudomonadati; phylum Pseudomonadota; class Alphaproteobacteria; order Hyphomicrobiales; family Methylobacteriaceae; genus Methylobacterium; species Methylobacterium nodulans. The sequence goes on along the minus strand of NC_011894.1, from coordinate 382,912 downwards.
TCGCTCGCGGACGCGCCCATCGTCCGCCCTCAGGAACTCCCGGTCTGGATGCTCGATCCCGTTGCGTGCCGCACGATGCAGGCGACGGCGCAGCCGGTCGCGGCCATGTCCGCGCTGATGAGCTTGCACGCCCTCCTCGCCGCTGCGACGGGCGGCCAGCACCGCGCCCCGAGCCGAGCCCGGCTAGCATCGCCCGAGTCCCCGGGAGATCGTCATGCCTCATCCTCCGCGCCGACCGCGCCGGTCGGACCCGCAACTCGAACTCGGTTTAACGAGCGGGCCATCGACCCCGACAGCGCCGCCGGCCTGAGGCGACCTGCCGGAGGCGACCCAGCAGACCCTCACCCGTCTCCTGACCCACCTGCTCGTCGCGCACGCCCGCGGCGCCGATCCGCAGCCGGGCGCCCGAGCCGGAGGCAGCCCCGATGAGCGCTGAGAAGATCGGCCCGCAGCACCGGGCCCGCAAAGCCGTGCTCTACGTCCGCCAGTCCTCGGCGCATCAGGTCCAGCACAACCGTGAGAGCCAGGCGCTGCAGTACGCCATGCGCGAGCGGCTTGCGGGGCTCGGCTTTGCTGAGATCGAGGTGATCGACGAGGACCTCGGCTGCTCGGCCGCCGGCGGGACGCCCCGCGCCGGCTTCGAGCGCATGGTCGCCGAGGTGTGCCTGGGCAAGGTCGGCGCGGTCGCCGCCCGTGAGGTCTCGCGCTTTGCCCGCAACAGCCGCGACTGGCAGCAGCTCGTGGAGATGTGCCGCGTCGTCGATACCCTGCTTGTTGATCAGGAGACGATCTACGCGCCTCGCCTCGGCAACGACCGCCTGCTCCTGGGGCTCAAGGGCAGCCTCAACGAGTACGAGCTCGACCTTCTGCGCCAGCGCTCGCTGGCGGCGCGCTACGAGAAGGCCCACCGCGGCGAGCTCGTGGTCGCGGCCCCCGTGGGCTTCATCAAGGTCGGAGCCCGGCTCGAGATGGATCCTGATCGGCGCGTGCAGGCGGCGATCCGGCTTGCCATCGACAAGGTGGCCGAACTCGGCAGCGTGCGTCAGGCGCTGCTCTGGTTCCTGGAGCACGGGCTCGATCTGCCGACCCGCGTCAACGCCGGTCCGGTCGTCTGGCGCCGCCCCCGCTACTCGACGCTTCGCGCGTTCATTGCCAATCCCGCCTATGGCGGCGCCTACGCCTACGGTCGCAGCCGCGTCACCGCCAGCTACGACGCGGCCGGAGCCAAGGCGCGGGCGCGGCGCACGCCTCGTTCGGAATGGCTGGCGTTGAAGCCTGGCGCGCATGAAGGTTACGTGGCGTGGGAGCGGGCGGAGGCGATCCGGGCGATGGTGAGCGAGAACGTCCCGGCAAGTTCCCGCGGCGCGCCCAAGCTCGGCGCGGCGCTGCTCTCGGGGCTGCGGCCGCTGCGGGCGCAAGCTGAACGTGCAGTACACGGGGGCCAAGGGACAGATCCCGCGCTACGCCTGCGTGCGCGGGCGGATCGACTACGGCGAGCCGAACTGCATCGCCTTTGGGGGCCTGCGCGTCGACGACGTGGTGGAGTCAGCGCTCCTGTCTGTCGTGCAGCCGGCCGCGGTTGAGGCGGCGCGAGCGGCCGAGGCACAGGCGAACACGCGGCGCGACGAGGCCCGCGCGGCCATGGTGCGCGACCTGGAGGCGGCACGCTTCGCGGCCGACCGCGCCTTCCGGCAGTACGATGCCGCTGATCCCGAGAACCGCCTGGTGACCGGCGAACTCGAGGCGCGTTGGAACCGGGCTCTGGCCCGAGTGGGCGCTTGCGAGGCGCGCATCGCCGAGCACGAAGCGGCCACTCCGCGGCCCGCCCTCGCTCCTGCGGCGCTCGAGACGCTGGCCGCGGACCTGCGCGGTATCTGGTCGGCACCGACAACGGATGCCCGGCTCAAGAAGCGGATCGTGCGCACTGTCCTCCACGAGGCCGTTGCTGACCTCGACGAGGCGCGGGCCGAGATCGTGCTGACGCTGCACTGGGTGGGCGGCGCCCACACCGAGCACCGCCTGCCACGCCGCCGGCGCGGCCAGCGCACCAGCACGCCCGCCGACGTGGTTGAGGCCGTGCGCGCGCTGGCGCTGATCGCGCGTGACGACGTGATCGCGGGCGTGCTCAATCGCAACGGCGTGAGGACAGGGCACGGCAACCGCTTCACGCGCGAGCGCGTCACGGCGCTGCGCTCGCACTACCGCATTCCGGTGTTCCGCGCGGGCGCAGAGGGAGAGGAGCCCTGGCTGAACCTGAGCCAGGCAGCCGCCCTCGTCGGGGTGGCCGCGCGCACGCTTCGTCTGGCGGCGGAACGGGGCGAGGTCGATGCGGTGCATCCTCTCGCAGACGGACCCTGGGTGTTCAGCCGAGCCGCTCTCGACAGCCCGGCCGCCCGGGCCCTCGCGCAGGGGACGCTGAACCGCAGCAAACACCCCGCGGTACCGGATCCGGCGCAGCAAAGCCTCTTCGCATCAACAGCATAGCGAGATGTGCGTTCTGATGAGCAATTGTAGATCAGCCGGAAGCGATCGAACGCCCGCTGGCAGGCCGCCAGGCTGGCGTAGAACGCGCCATGCAGCACGTCGCGCTTGAGGGTGCGATGGAAGCCCTCGTCCTTGCCGTTGGTCTGCGGATGGTAGGGCCGGCTGTGGCTGATGTGGATGCCCAGCCGCAGCAGCCACACGGTGAGAGGCGTGTAGCGCTGGCCCGGTCCGTTGCCCCAGGGGCTGCCGTTGTCCAGGTTGATCCGCTCGGGCAGGCCGTAGCGCCGGAACGTGGCACTCAGCTGCCCCTGCACGGTCGCGGTGACCTCGTCGGCACAGGCCGCCAGGCAGAGCGCGTAGCGGCTGTGGTCGTCCAGCACGGTGAGAGGGTGGCAGCGGCCGCCGGCATGGGCGAAGTGGCCCTTGAAGTCCATCTGCCAGAGAGCGTTGGGCCGGGGGTGCTCGAAGCGGGTGAACGGGATGCTGGGGGCATCGGGTTGGCCCAGCCGGGCGTGGCGCGCCAGCACGGCGGTGATCGTCGAGGCGGCCGGGACCACCTCCTGGCCCTGATCCTGCAGCCGTCGGCGCAGCTTGCGCCCACCCCAACTCGGATGAGCCGTGCGCAGTTCCAGCACCGCCTCCTCCATCTCGGGGGACGTGCGGGCCGGGCTGGCGTGCGGGCGCCGCGAGCGGTCGTCCAAGCCCGCGCCACTCCGCGCCCGGCCCAGCCACTTGTAGCCAGTCTTGCGGCTGATCCCGAAGCGGCGGCACAGCGCCGCCACGTTCGCCGCCTCCTGCTGGGCCAGACCCACGAACTCGGCGCGGTTGTCTATGACTGACACCTCTTGCCAAGGCACGACACGCTCCCGCATCGATTGCTCTTGGCCATTGTGTCACCCATGTCTCCGAACACCTGTAACCCTTGTCTCCGGTCTATACACCCGCACGGGAGAGGGGATCCCGCGGTTCCCACGCGTACTCGTTTCCGAACGGATCAACCGGAAGCCGTATCAAAGGCCCAGATAGGCCGCCGCCACCTCCGGATTGCGGGCCACCTCGGCGGCCGGGCCCTGGAGGCGGATGCGGCCGGTCTCCAGCACATAGGCGTCGTCCGCGATGGCGAGCGCGGCGCCGGCATTCTGCTCCACGAGCAGGATCGTGCGGCCCTCGGCCCGCAGCGCCGCGATGATGGAAAAAATCTCATCCACGATGAGCGGAGCGAGGCCCATCGAGGGCTCGTCGAGGAGAAGGAGCTTAGGCTCGGCCATCAGGGCGCGGCCCATGGCGAGCATCTGCTGCTCGCCGCCCGACAGATAGCCGGCCTGCTGGGAGAGCCGCTCGCCGAGCCGGGGAAATCGCGCCACCACGGCCTGCTGCCGCCGCGCAGCCTCGGCATGACTCGCCCGATAGGCGCCGAGCCGCAGGTTCTCGGCCACCGTCATGTTGGCGAAGACCTGCCGACCTTCCGGCACCTGCACGATGCCGCGGCGGGCGATGCGGTGGGCGGGCTCGCCCGCCAGGTCCAGGCCCGGGAGGTTCCCGCCCGAAGTACCCTCGCCCGCTTGGCCGCCCCAACGGATCTCGCCCGCGCGGGGCTTCAGGAGCCCCGAGAGGCCGCGCAGGATCGTGGTCTTGCCCGCTCCGTTCGAGCCGATCAGCGAGACGATCCGGCCCTCAGTGACCGTGAGGTCGAGCCCGTGCACCACGTCGGCCCGGCCGTAGCCGAGGCGCAGGCCGGTCACGCTGAGGAGCGCGCTCACGAGGCCGCTCCCTGCGGGATCGCCGCCTTGGTGCCGAGATAGGCCTCGATCACGGCCGGGTGGGCGCGCACTTCCGCGGGCGTCCCGTCCGCGATGCGGCGGCCGAAATTCAGCACGGTGAGGCGGTCGCACAGGCTCATGACCAGGGGCATGTCGTGCTCGACGAGGAGCAGGGTGAGGCCGCGCTCGTCGCGCAGCCGCCGCAGCAGGCCGAGGAGCGCATGCGTATCGGCCGGGTTCATGCCCGCTGCCGGCTCGTCGAGGAGGACGAGGCGCGGCTCGCAGGCGAGCGCCCGGGCGATCTCCAGCCGCCGCTGGTCGCCGTAGGGCAGGCTGCCGGCGCGCCGCTCCGCCGCCTCGGCGAGGCCCACGAAGGCGAGAAGCTCGCGGGCGCGCGCCTTGGCGGCCCGCTCCTCCGCCCGGAAGCCGGGGCTGCGCAGGAGGATGCCGAGCCCGGACGACAGCCGCGCATGCATGCCGGTCATCACGTTCTCCAGCACCGTCATCTCGGTGAAGATGCGGATGTTCTGGAAGGTGCGGGCGAGCCCGAGGGCCGTGCGCCGGTAGGGCGGCAGGCCGTCGAGGGCGCGCCCGTCGAGGCGCACGCTGCCGGCCGTGGGGGCGAGCACCCCCGAGAGCAGGTTGAACAGGGTGGTCTTGCCCGCTCCGTTCGGGCCGATCAGGCCATGGACATTGCCCTCGCGCACCGCGAGATCCACGCCATCGACGGCGACGAGGCCCTGGAAGCGGCGGGTCAGGCCCTCGGCCACCAGCAGGGAAGGGGCCGGCATGCTCATCGGGCCCCCGTCCGGGCGATGCGCCAGGGCAGGATGCCCCGCGGCATGAACAGCACGGCGATCACGATGATGAGGCCGTTCACCATGAGGCGGAAATCCGCGAGCGGGCGCAGCACCTCGGGCAGCAGGGTGAGGATCGCGGCGCCGAGGACCGGCGCCACGGGCGAGCCGATGCCGCCGAGGAGGGCGTAGCTGAGGATGGTCACGGCGGTCTCGAACCCGTACTCGTTCGGGCCGATGAAGGAGGAGACATGGGCCGAGAGGCAGCCCGCGATGCCGGCGAGGGCGGAGGAGACCACGAGGGCGGTCATGCGGTAGCGCGGCAGGTTCACGCCCATCACGCCGGCTGCCGCCTCGTCCTCGCGCATCGCCTCCATGGCCCGCCCGACGCGCGAGCGCGCGACCAGGATGAGGCCGACGAGCACGACCGCGAGCGTGCCGTAGATCGCCCCGACCCCGCCCCTCTCGGGGATGCCGGAGAGCCCGAGCGCCCCGCCCGCGTAATCCCAGTTGAGGAAGACGATGCGGGTGATCTCGCCGAGCCCGATCGTCGCAATGGCGAGGTAGACGCCGGTGAGCCGCAGGGTCGGGCCGCCGACCACGAGGGCGATCAACGCCGGCACCGCCGCGGCGGCGGCCATCGAGACCGCGAAGGGCGTGCCGAACTTCACGGTCAGCAGCGCCCCCGTATAGGCGCCGACGCCCATGAAGGCCGCCTGCCCGAGCGAGAGCTGGCCCACCGCCAGCACCACGTAGATCGAGAGCGCCAGGAGCCCGTTCACCCCGATGCCGTGGATGAGGCTCTGATAGGTCCAGTAGAAATCGTCGAGGGCCTCCCACATGGCGGTCAGGCCCGCTTGGCGGCCGCGCGGCCGAACAGGCCCATGGGCCGGAACCACAGGGTCGCCACCAGGAGCGCGAAGGCGGTGAGGTCCTTGAAGGTCGAGGACAGATAGGCGGCGGTCAGCACCTCGGCAAAGCCGAGGAGCAGGCCGGCCACCAGGGCCCCGCGCAGGTCCCCGAGGCCGCCCACGATGATCACCGCGAAGCCCCGCAGCATCATGTGCTCGCCCATGAAGGGCTGGATGGCGTTGAAGTTGAGGCCGACGAGCACGCCCGCTGCGCCTCCGATGGCGCCCGACAGGAAGGACACGACGCGCAGCATCAGCCCGCCATTGATGCCCATCAGCGCGGCCGCGTCCGGGTTCTCGGCGACGGCCCGGATGGCGAGGCCGAGGCGCGAGCCGCGCACCAGCGCCATCAGGGCGATCACGAAGGCGATAGCGGCGCCGACGATCAGGATCTGGGTGGTGCCGATGCGGATGCTGCCGAGGCTGTAGGCGCCGCCCTCGAAGATTGCGGCGGGAAAGCGCCGGATCTCGGTGCCGAGCCACGCGGCAAGGCCCGCATAGAGGAAGAGCGTGGCGCCGAGGGTCACCATCAGGGAGGCGAGTTCCGGCGCCTTGGCCTTGCGCAGCCGGGTGAGGAGCGCCGTGTCGATCGCCACCGCGATCAGGCCCGCGACCAGGGCTCCGACCGGCAGGGCGGCGGCGATGCCGAGGTTCAGGCTCTGCGTCGACCACAGGGCCGCGAAGGCGCCGATCGCGAAATAGACGCCGTAGGTCAGGTTGATGACGCCCATCACGCCGAACATCAGCGTGAAGCCGATGGCGAAGAGGGCGTAGGTCGCCCCGAGGACGACGCCGTTGACGAGCTGCTGCTCAAGCATGGGGAAGAGATGATTCGGTGGTGCGGGCGACGACCTGGAGGGACCCACGGGAAGAACCCCTCTCCCGTTTGGGAGAGGGGCAGGGGTGAGGGTGGAGACGGTGCAGCAAAGACCCTGAACCGTGCCGCTGCCAGCGCGACGCTCAGTGTTTTATTCGAAACCGTGCCACCCTCACCCCCTGCCCCTCTCCCACCCGGGAGAGGGGATCCCCGCGCTTCGGGCTCACTCCAGCAGCTGGAACTTGCCGCCCTTCATGGTGAGCACCACCACGCCGGACGTGTCCGCCGGATCGCGGCTCTCCGAGAACGAGAACGGACCCATCACGCCGGTATGCTTCACCTTGATCAGCGCATCCTTGATCTTCTCGGATTCGGGCGCCCCGGCGGCGTCGATGGCCTTCGCTACGATGAACAGCGTGTCGTAGGCCTGGGCGGCGAACTGGTCGGGGCTGTCGCCGTACTTCTCCCGGAAGGAGGCCACGAAGGCCTGATTCGCCGGGTCCTTCTTGCCGATGAACCAGGGGCTTCCGACGATGGTGCCGTCGGCCGCCGCGCCCGCGATCTCGCCGAGCTTGGGCGAGTTCAGGCCGTTGCCGCCGATGATGAACACCTTCGGGTCGATGCCGAGCTGCCGGGCCTGGAGGGCGATGCCGGAGGCCGCCTCGACCAGCGCCGACAGCACGATCGCGTCGGGGTTCAGGCCCTTGATCTTGGTGAGCTGGGCCGAGAAGTCGGTGTCCTTGGAGCCGAAGGTCTCGGTGGTCAGCACCTCGATGCCGAGCTTGTCCAGCGCGCCCTTCATCACGTCGTAGGCCGACTTGGTGAAGGCGTCGTCGTTGCCGTACATCACGGCGACGCGCTTGATGCCGAACTTCTCCTTCGCGGTGCGGAGCGTCACCGGGATGACGTCCGCCTCCGGCAGCGAGGTGCGGAACACGTAGGGGCCGATCGCCGTGATGCCGTTCGCGGTGGTGGAGGTGCCGACGATCGGGACCTTGCGCTCGTTGGCGACCGGGCCTGCGGCGAACATCTCGTTCGAAAGGGTGGGGCCGAGGATCAGCGGAACCTTGTCCCGGCCGATGAGCTTGCGGGCGGCGTTGAGTGCCTGCTCCTTGGCGCCGGCCGAATCCTCGTAGACGAGCGCGAGCGGCCGACCGCCCAGCACGCCGCCACCCTTGTTGATCTCGGCCGCGGCGAGATCGAAGCCGCGCTGGATCGCGATCCCGTAGCGGCTGTTGGGACCGGTCAGGATCTCGATGGCGCCGAGCTTCACCGGCGTCTTGTCCTGAGCCGCAGCTCCCGTCACGGCCCCGGCCAGCAGGGCCGCGGCCACCAATCCTCTCATCAGCACACGCATTCGTGCCTCCCTCGCACCGTCCGGCCGCGCGCCGCCTCCCGCCGCGAGCCGCACCGCGGACAGGGCGCCGGTCTTCTTGGAAAGATCGGCTGCTGCCTTAGAGCAGCCGCGGGCGGGGGACAATCGGCGTTCCACGTGCCGACCCGGCGGATTCATGCCGAGAGCGGCGATCGGCGCGGCTCGCGCCGCACTTCACGCGAAAAAGCGGACCCGCAGGGCGGATCCGCTTGCCGGCCGGGCCGGAGCGATCGGTCAGAGCGCGCGGTCGAAGCGCAGCTCGCCGGCCTGGGACTTGATGACCAGCTGCGAGCCGACGATGTCCCACTGCGCGGAGGTGCGGAACGCCGTGAAGAACTGCATCTCGGCGGCGCTCACGGCCTTGTCGCAGGACTTCTTGGTGATGGCGAGCGGGCCCACCGCGAGGTGCTGCTCCTTGAGCGGGAAGGCCGTCGCCGCGAAGGTGTTGCAGCCGCCGAAACCGCGCGCGCGGTACTGCTTGTCGATGATGAAGCTCGGACGATCCGCCCCCGCGAACGGCCTGCCGTTCAGGCTCACGGCTGTCCAGGTGGAATCCAGCGGGAAGATCTTCTCCTGCGCCTTGGCAGGCGGGATGTACTGCTTCTGATCCGGCTTGTCGCGGTTCTTCTGCCCGTATCCCAGGATCGCCTGCGCCGACGCCTGAGTGGCAAACGCCACGAGCGCGACGGCACCGGCGGCAGCCGCCATCCGCATCGCCATCATTGGTTGCCCCATCGAGCCTTGCTGTTGCGGCGGACTCTAGTGAGGCGAGCGGAGCCGTGCAACCCGTCGGCGGGGCCGCGCATTCGCGCGGCCGGGGGACAGTCGAGTCTTTCGCAAGACTGTTGCAATTTTGCCGCAAGCTTGGCTGTACGATCGGGTGATTCGAGCAAAGCTTGGCCGTACGGAAACGAATGGCCAACCGAACCGTTAGCGTGAGTGACGAGCCTTGGGCGAGGCGACTCAGCCCCGGGCCGAACCGAAGAGGTGGGCAGTGAACGGCGGGAACGACATCACGGCGGGACAGGTGCGGCGGGCGAGGGACCTGCTCGGATGGTCGGAGGCGGATCTCGCCCTGCATGCCAATGTCGACGCGGCGGTGATCCGCCACTTCGAGACGGGCACCTATCCTCCGTCGCGCGGACAGCGGGACGCGCTCCGGGGTGCCCTGGTCGCGGCCGGCGTGACGTTCACCGACACCGGCGACCCCGGCGCGCGCCTGCGCGGCAGCGGTCCGGTGAATGACGGCATCCACCCGCGCGAGCTCACCACCGAGAACGACGACGGGACGAGCTGAGCCGCTGTCAGGCGGAGGTGAGCGCGAAGGCCTTCAGGTCGAAGCCGGGATCGGCCGCCTGCTCGGGGCTGAGGCTCGTGCCGGCCTGGAGCAGGCGCCGCGCGATCATGTGGTCGGCGGGGCGGTTGAGGGACTCGACGCAGACCAGGCGGCCCTCCCGGTAGCGGAAGACCGAGAAGCTCGCCCCCGGCGCGCCGCGGGTCACGGCCGCATCGGCGGGCGTGCTCAAGCCGGCGATCTGGAGCTTCAGGGGGCCCTGGTCGCTCCAGAACCAGGGCACCGCCGTATAGGCGGCCGGCCGGCCGGTGAGCCGGGCCGCCACGCAGCGGGCGCCGTCGACTGCGTTCTGCACCGATTCGAGGCGCACCCGGGCGCCGTCCGCATGGGGCGAGGGATGGGAGGCGCAGTCGCCGATCGCCGAGACCGCGGGGTCGGCGGTCGAGAGCATCGCGTCGACCTCGATGCCGTTCCCCATCGGCAGGCCGGCGGCCTCGGCGAGATCCTGGTTCGGCAGCACCCCGATGCCGATGAGGACGAGGTCGGCCTCCACCGTCCCGCCGCCCCGGATGACGACGCCCGTCGCCCGCTCGCGCCCCGCGATCGCCTCCACCTGCGCCCCGAACAGGAGGCGCGCGCCCGCCGCCTCGTGCGAGGCCGTGATGGCGCCCGCCATGATGGGCGAGACCGCCCGGGCAAGCGCCCGGTCCAGCCCCTCGATCACCGTGACGGACAGCCCCTTGCTGGAGCAGACGGCCGCGAATTCGAGCCCGATGAAGCCGGCGCCAACGACGGCCACCCGGGTGACCCCGGCGAGGGCGGCCTTGAGCGCGTCGGCCTCCGCGAGGCTGCGCAGCTGATGCACGCCGGGGAGGTCGGCGCCCGGCACGGGCAGCGGGCGGTTGCGCGCGCCCGTCGCGAGGACGAGATGGTCGAAGGGCAGCCGCTCGCCCGAGGCGAGCTCGACCCGCTGCGCCGCACGGTCGAGCGCCGCCACCCGCTCGCCGGACCGGATCGTGAGCCCGTGCTCGGCATAATAGCCGGGTGCCCGCAGCAGCAGGCCGGCCGCATCGGTCTTCCCCATCAGGTAGGCCTTGGAGAGCGGCGGGCGTCCGTAGGGCAGGCCCGGCTCGTCGCCGATGAGCGTCACGGGTCCCTGGTATCCGCCCTCGCGCAGGGAGGCGCCGAGCTGGAAGCCGCCCTGGCCGGTGCCCACCACGACGATGCCTCCCATGCCGACCTCCCAGAATCATACCAACGGCCCAAGATGCTGACGCATCGGGCTGTTGACCATCTCGAAGTGTCGACACCAAGCCAAAGGCTTGGCGACACTTCGAGAGCGGAACCAACGGTCATTGGAAATGATCGTTGGTATCAGTGCTCCAGCGCGGCCAGCACGGCCTCGCTGCGGATCTCCTCCGTCAGCCGGGCCTTGAGGTCCGAGAAGGCGGGGCTCGTCTTCACGGTGTAGTGGCGCGGATGCGCGAGGTCGACCGGGACGTCGGCCTTGATGCGGCCGGGACGGGCGGTCATCACCACCACCCGCGAGGCCATGAACACCGCCTCCTCGATGTCATGGGTGACGAAGATCACCGTCTTGCGCTCGCGCTCCCAGATCCCGAGGAGCAGCTCCTGCATCAGGCCGCGGGTCTGGTTGTCGAGGGCGCCGAAGGGCTCGTCGAGCAGGAGGATCGCCGGATCGTTGGCGAGCGCGCGGGCGATCGCGGTGCGCTGCTGCATGCCGCCGGAGAGCTGCTTGGGGTAGTGGCCCTCGAAGCCGCGCAGGCCCACCTTGTCGATATAGGCCGCGACGATCTCGCGGCGCTCGCTCATCGGCACGCCGCGCTCGCGCAGGCCGAAGGCGATGTTCTCCGCGACGGTGAGCCAGGGAAACAGGGTGTAGGACTGGAACACCATGCCCCGGTCCGGCCCCGCCCGGCGCACCTCCCGCCCGCCGACGAGGACGCGGCCCGAACTCGGGAGATCGAGCCCGGCGACGATGCGCAGGAGGGTCGATTTCCCGCAACCCGAAGGGCCCAGGATGGTGATGAAGTCGTTGGCCGCGACCGTGAGGTCGGTGGGGTCGAGGGCGCGTAAGGGGGCCCGCCCGCCCATCCCGGGAAAGACCCGCGACACGCCCTCGATCGCGACGGCGGCGGGCGCGCTCATGCGGGCCTCCCTCACGCGAGCTTCCACCGGAAGACCTGCCGGTTGACCGCCTTGAACAGGAAGTCCGAGGCGAGGCCGATCAGGCCGATGACGATGATGCCGAAGATGATCTGGCCCGTCGCCAGCAGCGCCTGGCTCTCGATGATCATGTGTCCGATGCCCGAGGAGGAGCCGATCAGCTCGGCGACGATGACGTAGGTCCAGGCCCAGCCGAGCACGAGGCGCAAGATTTCGGCGATGTCGGGGGCGGTGGCCGGGATCAGGACCCGGCGGATGATGCCGGTGTCGCTGGCGCCGAGCGTGTAGGCCGCCTCCACGAGGTCGCGCCGCACCTGCCCCACCGAGACCGCCACCATCAGGACGATCTGGAACACCGAGCCGATGAAGATGACGAGGAGCTTCTGCATCTCGCCGATCCCGGCCCAGAGGATCAGCAGCGGCACGAAGGCGGAGGCCGGCAGGTAGCGGGCGAAGGACACGAAGGGCTCGAAGAAGGCTTCGACCGGCTTGTAGGCGCCCATCAGGATGCCGAGGGGCACCGCAACGACAGCCGCGAGCAGGAAGCCGCCGACCACCCGCCAGACGGTGACGCCGATATCCGACAGGAAGCCGAACCGCGTCAGCAGGAGCCAGCCGTCCTGCAGCATGGTCAGCGGGTCGGCGAGGAACGTCACCGGCACGAAGCCGCCGAGGGTGGCGACAGCCCAGGCCAGCACGAACAGGACGAAGAAGCCGACGCCGAGGACAGCGCGCGGGACGCGGCCGACCGGCTGGAGCGGACGCATCCCGCTCACTGGATGAAGCGGGCGTCCGCGAGGCTGTCGATGTCCGGCTTCTGCTTGATGATGCCGATCTCGAGCAGCAGGTCGGCCGCTTCGGCTGAGAACTTCTGCAGCCCACCGGAGAAGAAGGCCTTGTTGGCGGCCCGGTCCTGCCAGCGCAGGAATTTCGCCGAGGCGGCGAAGGCCTCTCCGGTCTGCTTCACGTCGGCGCCCATGATCTCGAAGGACTTGGCCTGATCCTTGGCGATGAGGTCGAGGGCCTCGAAGTAGCTGTCGGCGAGCGCCTTGGCGGCCTTCGGGTTCTGGTTCAGGAAATCCGGCGTGCAGCCGAACGTATCCATGATCATCGGGTAGTCGAGGGTCGTGGCGATGATCTTGCCGGCCTGCGGCGCGGCGCGAACGGAGGAGAGATAGGGCTCGTAGGTCACCGCCGCGTCGTTCTGGCCGGCGATGAAGGCCTGGGCGGCGGGGCCCGGCTCCAGGTTGACCACCTTCACATCCTTCAGGGACAGGCCGTTCTGCTTCAGCATCCAGGCGAGGGTGAAGTAGGGCGCGGTGCCCGGAACCGAGGCCGCGACCGTCTTGCCCTTGAGGTCCTTGATCGCCGCGATGTCGTTGCGCACGACCAGCCCGTCGGCGCCGTAGGACTTGTCGAGCTGGAAGATCTGCTTCGCCGGCACGCCGTTGGCGTTCCAGACCACCCAGGTCTCGACGGTCGTCGCGGCGCATTGCACGTCGCCCGAGCGGATGGCGAGATGGCGGCTCGCCTGGGGAATCTTCTTGATGGTGACGTCGAGGCCGTTCTTCTGGAAGATCCCGGCCTCCTTGGCGAGGGTGAGCGGAGCGAAGCCCGTCCAGCCGCTCATCCCGATCGTGACCTTGGTCCCTTGCGCGAAAGCCGGAGCCGCCAGCAGCGCGGCAAGGCCCATCCCGATCGCAGCCGCTCTCATCCCGTCCCCCGCTGCCGTTTCGTCACGTGCTCTTTCGTAGCCGCGGCCCCCTCACTTGTATAGACATATTGGCAGGCAGCCTGCCTGCGTGAGAGGCAGCGGGCGGGAGCGACGCATCAGCTCAGCCCAGGGGCGTGGCGGTTGCCACCAAGGTCCTCCGGGACCGGCATGCTGCAGCCCGATCAGCCGAGCGGCATCTCCAGCACGAATCGCGCGCCCGGATTGTTCGGCTCGGCCGACAGCCGGCCGTCGAGCTGGCGGGTGAGGTTGTTGATGATCTTGAGCCCGAGGCTGCGCTGGCGGGAATGCACGTCGAAGCCGGGAGGCAGGCCGACGCCGTGATCCGACACGTCGACACGCAGCCGATTGCCCTGCACCGCCACGGTGACCTCGACCGGGCCGGTGCCGCCCGGATAGGCGTATTTGACGGCGTTGGTGACGAGTTCGTTGACCATGAGGCCGATCGGAATCGCCTGATCGGCGGCGATCACCCGCGGGTCGGCCTCGCATCGGAGCGGATGGCCCGGCGCGGCCTCCTGCAGCTTGCTCACCAACTCGCGGACGAAGCCCGAGACCTCCACGGTGCCGACATGCAGCCCCCGCCAGAGATGGTCGTGCACCTGCGCCACCGTGGCGATGCGGGCGCCCGCATCCTCCAGGGCGTAGCGCACCTCCTCCGAATGGGTATCGCGCGCCTGGAGACGCAGCAGGCCCGCGACCACGCCGAGGCTGTTCTTGACCCGGTGACTCATCTCGCGCGCGAGCAGCGCCTGATGGTCGAGCGCATCGCGCAGGCGCTGATCCGCGTGGGAGCGCTCCACCGCGAGGCCGATCAGCCCCGCGAGGCCCGCGAGGAAGTCCTGATCGGCGCGGTCGAAGCCCGGATCCTCCCGGCCGCAGACCTCCAGCACGCCGTAGGCCCGCCGGCCGTCCTCCCCGAGCACGATCGGCACGTTGACCGCGTGGCGGATGCCCGCTCCCCCGAAAGGGTCGGGCAGGCGGAAGCCCGCGGTGTCGGGCAACCCGTTCGCCAGGACGCCCGCGCCGGTGCGGAAGGCGTAGGCGGCCGGCGCGGCCTCGTCGGCGGCCGGGCAGGTCGCCCCGATGGTGCCCTCCGGCCAGCCGGTCGCGGCCCGGATCAGAAAGTCGTGATCGTGCGGGCGGTATTCGAGAACATGCGCGCAGGGGGCGCCCAGACCTTCGGCGGCGGCGTCGCAGGCCCGCTGCAGGAACGCGCCGAGGTCGCGGCTCTGGAGGAGCATCCGGGTGAGGGATCCGAGGAAACCTTGCTGCCGGAGCCGATAGGGCAGTTCCGCGCGCCCGGATTCCGCCATGTCCCGGTTCGACCACTCACCCGACATCGAGAGGAATCCACACATGTCCCGCCGCCCCGCCGCGGCGGGAGACTTGCCTTTGAGTCTTACGCCATCCCTTCGACAGGACAAGCGGCGGCCTGGCGGGCATGCCACCCGTGCAGGGCGTCGACCGAGACCATGCCTGCGGGCCAGGGATCGCCGGCCAGCAGCCGGTGCGGGAGACCCGGCTCGCCGAGATCGGACACGATGGCCGGCGCCTCGCCGAGATCGTCTACTGGCAGCGCCTGGCTCGGCGTCGCGACGACGGGCAGCCCCGCCGCCCGCGCGGCGCGCACGCCGTTGGTCGAATCCTCGAACGCGACCGCCTCCGTCGCCGCGACGCCGAGCCGGGCGAGGGCGAAGTCGTAGACCGCCGGGGATGGCTTCTTGGCCGTCACCGCGTCGCCCGCCGCCACCAGGTCGAACGGCCCGCGTCCCGTCCGGAACAGGGCGGCGATGAGGGCCGCGACATTGTCGGCATGGCTCGTCGTCGCGATGGCGAGCCGGAGTCCCGCCGCCTTCGCCTCGGCGACGAGCCGCAGGATGCCGGGACGCGGCACGAGCCGCCCGGCCGCCACCAGTTCCACATAGGCCCGGGTCTTGGCGGCGTAGATCTCCGGGAGGAGCGGAAAGATGCCCTCGACACCCGGCGGGCGGTAATGGGCGAGGTAGTGCAGCAGCCGCTCCTTGCCGCCCGTCACCTGGAGGAGATCCGCATAGAGCGCCTCGTCCCAGGAGAAGGGCAGGCCGAACCGCGCGAAGGCGCGGTTGAACGATTCCCGGTGTACCGGCTCGGTCTCGGCCAGCGTGCCGTCCACGTCGAAGATCAGAGCCTTGAGCACCGCGCTTTCATCCTTCGGACCTTGGTCTATAGCGCGGCTCGGCGCGGGCGGGGAGCCGGTCCCGCATCTGCCCGGCTGGGTGGGCCTGCGCTGGTCACGCTTTCCGGCCAACGGCCTTGAAGAAGGTGTAGCAGAAAACGCCGTCGGCTTCGGATGTCCGGAGGAGCGCTCTGATCCCGGAGTCGAATGTGGCGCCGTCGATCAGGTTCGCAGCGGTTGCGGGGCTGCGGATACCCGCGATCATGGCCGTGAACGTCTTCCGGACGAAGCCTTCGGCGAGGTTTGGGCGACTTGCATCCACGTAGACGAGGCGTGGCGAGACGCGGACGGCATCGAAGCCGGATTGCGCCAGCAACGGAAAGAGACGCCGGCCGATCAGCGCATCCCCGCCCGCCGCCCGCTGGAGATCCACTTGGCATCGGATGACCGCTCGGGCGTCGCTGTCATCGGGATGGAAGAATGTGGAGCCGTGGTCACCCTCGATGACCGTGATGGTGCCATTCGGCTTCACCACGCGCCGCAACTCGGCCAGCGCCCTGGCCGGCCGAGCGAGATGCTCGAGGACGAAGCAGACGAAGACGTGATCGAAGGACGCCTCACTGAAAGGCAGCGCGTGAAGGTCGGCCTGGCGGAAATCCGGACGAGGAAGGCCCGCCGCTGCCACATGCGCTTCCGCCGTCATGAGAGATCGCGCCGAGACATCGACGCAGGTGATCTTCACGCCCGGGTTTCTCCGAGCCAACGCAACAGTCTGGGCGCCCACGCCGCAGCCCGCTTCGAGGATCGTGCTGCCGCCCGGGTAGGCGGTGTCGCCGTGAAGCAGGTCCTCCAGCGTGCTCGCCTGATCGTGCAGGCGCAGGCTCTCCACGCCGTCGTACCCGTGAACATAGTGCTGATCCATGTGACCCCGGCCTTTCCTGAACGGGCCGATCATCCGGTCGGGGCGGATCTCGCGTCTTGAACGGGATTGCCTGGAGCGCTCAGGCCACGGCGGACCGATACCGGGCGGGGGTGACGCCGAACTGGCGAACGAAGGCGCGGGTCATGTGACTCTGATCGGCGAAGCCGGCCGCGATCGCCGCCTCGGCGGGGCGCTGTCCCGCAGCCAGAAGCTGCCGAGCGAGGCGGACCCGCCGCTGGATGAGGTAGGAATGCGGCGTCGTGCCGACCTCGCGGGAGAAGCCGCGCAGGAGCTGGAACCGGCTCACCCCCGACAGGGCGGCCAGCTCGCCGAGCGTGACCGGGATCTCGGGAGCCTCGTTCAGGCGCCGGAGCGCGCGGGCGACCGGAGGCGATGCTTCGCGAACCGGCGGGAACCGGTTCGCGTACCGGCGCAGAAGGAGCATCAGCGTCCGCAGCAATCGCTCTTCGAGGGCGAGAAGGTCCGGCTTCGGTGCGATCATCCCGGCGAACAGGCGCGTGAGGCTATCGGCCAGCCCCGGATCGGAAACGGCCGGCCGGGTGATCTCGAAGGGGCCGGGTGTCTCGTCCCGCATCTCTCGGGCCATGAGACCGGGGTCGAGATAGAGCATCGTCCAGCCCCGTCCCCGATCATCCACCGGGTGGCCGTCGTGCATCTCCCCGGGATTGACCGTGATCACGTCCCCGGCACCCGCCTCCACGGGCCCGATGCCGCTCCAGGACCGGTGCGCGCCGAATCGCATTACGCCGATTCCGAAGTGATCATGCGCATGGCGGGGGAAGTGACGCCTGGAGGCCAGCGCAACCGCCTCGATCCCCGTAACGGCCGATCGGAACTGCTCGGCCCGGTGCATCGGCCCCGGCATGGTCATGCGAGTCTCGGCTTCATCGTCATCGGTCCCGTCCGGCTGCGTCAGTGAAGCGCCATCTCAGAGCAGGCGCCGCCGCCGCTCCACGAGCTGCAGGATCATCGGCGTCAGAATGAGCTGCATCGCGAGGTCGAGCTTGCCGCCGGGGATGACCACCGAATTGGCGCGCGACATGAAGCTGCCGGCGATCATCGAGATCAGGTAGGGGAAATCGATGCCCTTCGGGTCGCGGAAGCGGATCACCACCATGGATTCGTCGGCGGTCGGGATCCAGCGGGCGATGAACGGGTTCGAGGTGTCGACCGTCGGGATGCGCTGGAAGTTGATGTCCGTGTTGGTGAATTGCGGGCAGATGACGTTCACGTAGTCGGGCATCCGGCGCAGGATCACGTCGGTGACCGCCTCGGTCGAGTAGCCGCGCGTGGCCCGGTCCCGGTGCAGCTTCTGGATCCATTCGAGGTTGATCACCGGCACGACGCCGATCTTGAGGTCGGCATATTGCGCGATGTTGATGCGCTCGTTGTGCACCGCGCCGTGCAGGCCCTCGTAGAAGAGGAGGTCGGATTCCGCGTCGAACTCCTCCCATTCCGAGAAGGTGCCGGGCTCGCCGCCCCAGCGCTCGGCATCGTTGCGGTCGTGGATGTAGTGGCGGGTGCGGCCGCGGCCGGATTCCGCGTAAGCGCGGAAGACCGCTTCGAGTTCGGGCAGCAGGTTCGCCCGCTCGCCGAAATGGCTCAGCGTCGGCTCCGCGGCCATGGCCTTGCGCATCGTGGCGCGGTCCATGGAGTGGAAGGCGTCGCCCTCGATGTAGACCGCCGTGACGCTCTCGCGGCGGAAGATCTGCTCGAAGGTGTTGCGCACCGAGGTGGTGCCGGCTCCCGAGGAGCCCGTCACCGAGATGATCGGGTGGAGGGCGGACATCGCGCGGCCAGTCCCGTTGCTCTAGTTCCCGATCCTATGGATGCCGGTTCGGCGCGCAAAGCGCGACCGCACCAAAGGCCGAGAGCCCGGTCTCAGGCGCGCAGAAGGCCCCGTTGACCGAAGAGCGGCGAGCGGGCGCCGGTATGGCGGCGGCCGTCATGATACTTGCCGACGCAGGCCACCTCTTCGGCGGAGCCGAACACGAAGGGGGTGCGCTGGTGCAGGTCCAGGGCCTTGAGGTCGAGGATCGGGCCATCGCGCCCGTCCGTCGCGGCGCCCCCCGCCGCCTCCATGACGAGCGCGATCGCGGCCGCCTCGTGCACGAGGCGGGTCTGGCCGTTGGCGCAGCCGCGGCGGGTCTCGCCCGGCATCAGCTGCACGCCGCCGCGCGCCAGGATGTGGTGCGCGCCGGCGGCGAGCGAGGTGCTCCAGCCCATGGCGAAATCCTGTCCCCGCGGCCCCTCGGAGCCGCGCAGGCAATCGTCCACGAAGGCGCGCACCGGCGCCTCCCAGAAGCGGGCATTGGCGGCATCGACGGCGTAGAGCGGGCTCGTCGGCGGGATCGTCACCGCGTCGCGGGTGAGATGGAACGCGCCCGAGGCCGGATCGAGGGTGAAGATGCGGACGCCCCGGCCCCAGGTCAGCGCGAGGTCGGTCCGCGGCCCGTAGGTGACGAAGCCGGCCGCGACCTGCGACCGGCCCGGCTGACGGAAGGGGGCCCCGTCGCCGGCCGGGCGCAGGGAGAAGATCGTTCCGGCGGGCAGGTTGCCGGCGAGATTGTCGGCCCCGTCAAGCGGCGAGAGGGCGACCGCGAGGGAGGCCGCCGGGTCGAGCACCTCGTCGTGCTCCGCCTCCCGCAGGGCGAGGAGCGCCGTCGGCGCATCGCGCAGGGCGGCCGTGAACCGCGACCGCACCGCGCCTTCGAGGCCGTTCGGGCCGGGGCCGGAATCGTGGCCGCCATTCCGGAGGAGGGTGCTCGTCTCGGCGGCCGCGAGGGCCAGAGCCGTCAGCACGGACGCCACCGCACGATCGCCGCCAGCCCCCTCGCTGGCGAGGCAGGCCTCGAGGCGAGTCCCGACCACCATCACACCATCCCTTCCGTGCACGGCGCTTCCCGCTGCACATCCGGGTCCGATCCCGGGAGCCCGCGCCGGAAGCGGAAGCCTCAAGCCCGTGGGTCCGCCTTGATATCAACTATGGGGGCCGAGGTTCCCGGGGGCAAATGTGAAAAAACTTGCCTCCATGTTCAAAAAAAATGAGCATGGGGCGAACACGGCAGGATGTGATGCGTAACCTCTCCCTCAAGCAGCTTCAGGCCGTTGCGGCGATCGCCCGGCTCGGGACGATGACCCGCGCCGCACAGGAGCTGAACGTCACCCCGGCGGCTCTCACCGCCCGCATCAAGGCCCTGGAGGACGAGGCGGGCCTGCTGCTGTTCGACCGCACCAGCGCGGGTCTGAAGCCCACGGACGCCGGGCGCGAGATGCTGTGGGCGATCGACAGCATCAACACGGTGCTGGAGACCTGCGCGGAACGCCTGAAGGCCCTGCGCGGCGGCAGCGGCGGCCGGGTCGCGGTCGGCGTCGTCTCGACCGCCAAGTACTTTGCGCCGCAGATCATCAGCGGCTTCGTGCACCAGCACCCGTCCATCGAGATCGACCTCGTGGTCGGCAACCGGGGGGCGACGCTCGAATCGATCCGGGACTACAAGGTCGACCTTGCCGTCATGGGACGGCCGCCGCGGGACTTTCCGATCTCGGCGGAGTCGTTCGGGCCGCACCCGCTGGTGGTGATCGCCGCGCCCGGGCACCGCTTCGCCGGCCGTGTCGGCATCACCAGGGCGGAACTCGCCGAGGAGCCGTTCCTGGTGCGCGAGTACGGCTCGGGCACCCGGACGGTGTTCGAGGAGTTCATGACGGGCGTGATGATCAAGCGCGCCCGGTTCGGCATCGACAGCGGCTCGAACGAGACCATCAAGCAGACCGTGATGGCGGGTCTCGGGATCGCGCTGATCTCGGGCCACACGGTCGCCGCCGAGGTGGCGAGCCGCCGCTTGATCATCCTCGACGTCGAGGGCCTGCCGATCCGCCGCGAGTGGTTCGTGGTGCGGCGCGCCGACAAGGTGCTGAGCCCGGCTGCGCGCTCCCTGTGGGACTACATCGTCACGGAGGGGGCGTCCTGGCTGCCCACGCTGCCGCTGCGGCCTCCGGGCGCGCCGGCCGGAGCGACCGCGGCCGCATAGGCCCGTCGTCCGGACGGGCGCCGGAGCCAACGCCGCCCCGGCCTGCTGGCCGTGAGGATGCCGTCACCAGCGCTCCGGCAGGGACGCGAATTCGCGCCGCCGCGCTCGCTCGGCGGTGTCCGGGCCGGCCACGATCGTCTCGGGGCCGGGCGAGCGCATCGGGTAGGTCGCGAACGGGCCGTATTCCGCCGCGTAGCGCTCGGAGGGCCACGCGATGGCGTAGTCGCCCTCCGGCATCGGCCGGTAGAGGGGGTTGAGCCGAAGCTGCGTGCCGTCCGGCGGCAGGGTCAGCCCGTCGACGAGCGCGCGCGGAGCCGGGCGCATGCCGGGGCCGCACACGACCGAGAAGGCCTCGACCGCGCCGAGCGCCGAGGGCTCCGCGGGCGCCGGGGCGCGGGCCTCGACGAGGGCGTGCGTGAGCTCGGCGTCGTCGTAGACGAGCCCATCCGGAAACAGCTCCTCGATCTCGGCCGCCGAGACGGCGTGGCCTGCCGAGAACCCGGCCCGGGCGCTGTTGTGGATGTGGCTGAGCGCGAGCCAGCCCTCCTCGCCGGCCGTCCTGCGCAGGCAGTCGAGGATGCAGCTCTTGTCCTTCAGAAGGGAGAAGGCGTCGTTGCAGAGCACGAGGTCGACGGGGGTGCCCTCGATCGGCCAGTGGGGCGAGCCGGCATCGAAGCAGAGGAGCTGCGCGCGCTGGCCCACCACCCAGTGCCGGGCGACCCAGAGCTTGGCGAAGACCACGTCCGCCCCGGAGGTGCGCACGCCCCGGCCCTGCAGCTCGCGCAGATAATGCCCGATGCCGCAGGCGAGCTCGAAGACGCAGAGCGGCGCGTTCCAATGCGCTTCGAGGAGGGCGAGGCCGGCGAGGAAGGTCGGGTCCGTCCAGCGATGCACGAAATAGTCGCCGACCTCGCCCCAGGCGAGCCGCGCCACCGCCTCGCGCAGGGACACGTATTTGAGGTCGCGCACGAGTTCGCGCAGCTGTGCCGGATCGGGCCGCGGCCCGGTCCAGCCGTCGTCCTGGTCGGCGAGCAGCTGTTCGAGGGCGTGGCCGGGGGCCCCCTTGTCGAGATGGCCGAGCGCCTCGCGGACGAGGTCGTCCCGGCCGACGCGCAGATAGGGAATGCCATCGATGACGGGCCAGCGTGGCCCGAGCCGGCCCTCGCGCAGGGAATGGGGCGTGTCGTGGTGCAGCGCTTCGCCGCTCTGCGGCGAGACAAGTCCGAAGGGAATCACGCGGCGGCTCCGACGCTGGGGGTTCAGAGGCCGAAATGCGAGAGCACGGCGCGGGGATCCCGCCCTCCGCACCGGAGAGGGGGCCGGAGCGGCGCTTCGCATCCGCGGCGTCGAAGGCGCGGCCCTCGGCGGGTGGCGTCGCCCGGCCGGTCGGCAGGGCCGCAGGACAGGCGCGAGGAAACCGCTAGTTCGCGAGAGACTAGCGCAAGCTTCAGTGACGCTCGGCCGGCCGTTCCGACCAATTTCGACAAATCTGTGATCAGGCAGGTGCTTACCGCGCCGCAAAATGACCCGGACGTTAACGCTACGCTGTCCCATTCTGGTCACTTCGGCCCTCCAGAGGTGCCTTTCCTGACGAAGCAAGGCACGGCCGCGCGAGTGGCCGGGCGGTAACGAAGGCAAGGACATGGGGGTTTTCCCGGAGCCGGCGCCCTGCGCCGACGACGCGTGCCGACTCGTGCCCGAGACTGGGACGGACGAGGGCGAGGCCGCCGTGCGGTGGCTGATCCCGCAGAGCGCGCAGGGACGGAAATCGCGCAAGGCCAGGGTGGTTCGCACGCTGACGGGCCGGGTGCTGACGGCACTCGGCATCGGGCTCGCGCTCGCGGGCGCTTTGCCGCAGGACGCGCTGGCGCCGGCCGCCGCGGCCCATGACCGGGCCGATCTGCAGGTGCCCCGGCGCTCCGCGCTGCCGCCCATGGGGACGACCGAGTGGCGCGGCCTCGTGCCGGTTCAGGAGAAGCCCAGCACGGCGGAGCTGATCCAGCTCGATCTCGACCGCCTCGCCAGCGAGGCGGGCGAAGACCAGACCGTTGTCTTCGACACCCTGCGGGTGCCCCGCGCTCTCGTCGACACGATCCTGCGCGCCGCCAAGGAGACCGAGGTGGATCCGGTCTACCTGATGGCCCTTGCCGACAAGGAATCGAGCTTCCGGCCGAATGCGCAGGCCGCGACCTCGTCGGCGGAGGGGCTGTTCCAGTTCCTCACCGGCACGTGGCTCGAGCTGGTCCGCAGCTTCGGCGCCCGGCATGGGTTGACCGAGGAGGCGGGCCTGATCCAGCGCCACCGCGGAGGCCTGACCGTGCCGGATGCGGCGGCGCGCCGGAGAATCCTGGCGCTGCGCCGCGACCCCTATGTGGCGAGCCTGATGGCGGGCGAGATGATGAAGCGCGACCGGGCGCGGATCGAGCAGCGCCTGGGCCGCGACCTGAAGCAGACCGAATGCTACGTCGCCCATCTCCTCGGGGTGGCGAGCGCCAGCCGCTTCATGCAGCTCACCCAGGAAAAGCCGGACCAGCCGGCCCAGACCGCGTTCCGGGCCGCCGCGCGGGCAAACCGAAGCCTTTTTTTTGAACGCCAGGGCAAGAAGACACGCAGCCTCACGGTGGCCGAAGTCTACGAGAGACTCGACCTCATGATCGACCGGCGCCTCGACCGCTTCCAATCGGCCGCGGCTCTGGCGGATCGCATCGACACCCGTCGTCCGGGCGATGCGATTCCCGCGGAAGCAACGCTGGTTCCGTGAGACCCTGACGAAGCTGTCTCGCGGACCATCGCCCCGCGCGGCGGTATGGCACGCGGAGGCTGCATCCGAAGAACCCGGCAGGCTGCCGCCGGTTCCGGGGTGCCGCGAGAAATTTTCAGGCGGCCGGCAGGCGCCCGGCGAGGTCGCCGGCCCGCTCGACCGAGACCACCTCCAGGGCCTGCTCGCTGCCGCGGATCGCCACGGTCTCGACGCGCAGGCCATCGAGGGGGATCCCGGCCCGGCGGGCGGCGGCGGCCGAGGCGGCCAGCTGCACCTCGTGGGCCTTGGCATGCGTTTCGAGACGGCTCGCGATGTTCACCGCCGGGCCGATCGCCGACATCGGACGGCTCTCGCCGTAGCCGAGGCGCCCAAGGACCAGGGGGCCGGCATGTAGGCCCATGGCGATGCGCAGCGGCGCCGGTAGTTCGGCGGCGATCTGCCGGTTGAGCGCCTGCACGGCCCGATCGATGTCGGCGGCTGCCGCAAAGGCCGCCCGGCAGGCGGCGTCGATCCCGTCCGGATGGGTGAACAGGGCAAGCAGACCATCGCCCGCATAGCCGCCGATCCAGCCGCCATGCTTAACGACCGGCTCCCCGGCTGCCTCGAAGAACCGGTTGAGGATGTAGACGACGTCGAAGGCGAATTTGCGCTCGGCGAGCGGGGTGAAGCCGCGCACATCCACGAACAGGATCGCGACCTCGCGCTCGACCCCCGCGAGATCCGGATCGCCGAGGCGGTCGCCGGTACGGTCGCGGGTGCCAGGACGCAGGATCCGCATCAGGGTGACCTCGCCGCGCGGCCGCGCCTGGCAGGCGAGCCGCACGCCGGGCGGCGCCCCGATCGCGGTCAGCGTCGCGGTCTCCTGGGCGCTGGGCGGCGAGAGGTTGTGGGTGCCCCGGGTGACCAGCACGCGGCAGGTGGAGCAGCGTCCCCGCCCGCCGCAGACCGCCACATGCGGGATGCGGTGGGCGCGGCTCACCTCAAGGAGTGTCATCCCGTCGGCAGCCCGCACGGAGGGCCCGTCCAGATAGGTGACGGCGATGCGCCGGGCCCGCCAGGCCGCCGTCATCCGGACGAGTCCGAGCGCCAGGGCCAGACCGGAAGCGGCGTAGAAGCCAGCGATGATCGGCGTCCCGAGGCCCGTCAGCGCTTCGGGCGGGCGGTACTGCGGCCAGCGCTGCGCGAGATCCGCCGCGTCGAACCGCGCCGCGGCCGCGAGGTCGCGCTCCATCAGCTCGCCCTGCATGGCGATGCCGAGCATGGCCGCGAGCGGCAGGATCAGCGCCGCGACGCCGAGCCAGGGGGCGGCGCGCCGGTAGCCCGGCGAGAGCCGCAGCCAATGGTGCAGCCCGAGGCAGCCATGGGCCCAGACCAGAGTGAGCAGGAGGGTCTGGCGCGGGATGGCGTCCGGCCAGAGATGGGCGATCACCGTCGGGTAGGAGGTGTTGAGGCCGTAGAGCAGGTTCGCCACCCGGGTGCCGAGGATGTGCGGCACCAGCAGGAACGGGATCGCGAGACCGAGGACGATCTGAGCCGCCTCCCAGGCGGGCAGGCGCAGGCTGCGCCGCGCCGCGAGCTTTCTCAGCGCCAGCCCGGCATGCACGAGGAGCGCGCCCGCGAGCAGCGCCGTGCCGGGGACGGAGCGAGTGACCGTGGCGCGCCAGCGCTCGAAGGCCAGCATGGCCTCGATGCCGAAGAGTCCGAGCGCATGGTTGAGGAAATGCGTCGCCGCGAAAGCGAACAGGATCAGCCCCGAGACGAGGCGCAGACGCTGCGCCACGGAGCCGCGCCACAGCCGGACGGTCGATCCGGACGGCGCGTGGCCGGCGGCGCGCGCGGCAGGCATGACGAGAGCCATCGTGAGGCGAACTCGGCGGGAGGAACAGCGACGCTGCTCCAAGTGGTGACGGGCGCGCGGGACGGTAGGCCCTTCACGCGGGATTGTCCCGTCGCGCGGGAGCGGAGCCTCTACGGGCGGGCCGGGATCGCGCCCCGGTCGGATGACGCCACGGCCTCCGCCTCGCGGAGTTCCAGCAGCAGCTCCACCCCCGGCAGGCCGTGCCGGATCGCCCCGCGCAGGTCGCCGACGGCGTGCCGGATGCCCTCGGCGCTCAGGTCGCGGTCGAGGTCGAGGGAGGCGGCCAGCAGCACGGTCGTCGGTCCCAGATGGAGGCTGCGCAGACGCGGCACGCCGAGGACCCGCGGGTCGGACCGCAGGATGGCGGTGGCCTGCTCGATCAGGCGGGGCGAGGCGCTCTCGCCGGTCAGCAGGCTGCGGGTCTCGCGAAACAGCACCATGGCGGTCGCGACGAGCAGCAGGCCGATCGCCACCGAGGCCACGCCGTCGCTCTGCGGCCGGCCGAGCCACGTGCTCCCGACGATGCCCGCCAGCGCGAAGCCGAGGCCGATCAGGGCCGCACCGTCCTCCAGCACCACCGCGAAGGTGCTCGGGTCCTTGCTGCGCGCGACCGCGCGCCAGAGCGGCAGCCGCGCGAAGCGGTGGCGCATCTCCCGCCACGCGGCGAGGAAGGACAGGCCCTCGAAGACCAGGGCGGTGCCGATCACCGCGACGTTGACCCAGGCCGCCTCGATCGGGTGGGGGTGGCGGATCTTCTCGATGCCCTCGTAGATCGCGTAGGCGCCGCCGAGCGCGAAGATCATCAGGGCGACGACGAAGGACCAGAAGTAGAGTTCGAGCCCATGCCCGAAATTGTGGCTGTCGTCCGCCGGCCGCGCGGCCCGGTGCAGGCCATAGAGCAGCAGCCCCTGGTTGCCCGTATCGACGAAGGAATGTACGGCCTCGGTGAACATCGCGCTCGACCCGGTGTAGAGGGCGGCCATGAGCTTGGTCGCCGCGATGGCGAGGTTGCCGGCCAGGGCGGCGTAGATGACGAAACGCGATCCGGACTGGTTCACGGGCGGTCCTCCACCGCGCCAACGCTCCCGCCGGGCTCCAGTGCCCGGCACCGGGCCCGAACGCCCGGCACCGGGCCTCAATGCCCGGTGGCGGGCGCGCCGCCCCGGCGCTTCACCGATGTCAGGATCATCGCCAGCGGAATGGTGGCGGCCGACACCATGGCCAGCGTCCAGAACACGTCGATATAGGCCAGGAAGGCCGATTGGGTCTGCACCTGCTGGCCGATCCAGGCGAAGGCCTGGCTCTGCGCGTCGACCGTCGAGGCGCCGTGCGTGGCGAAGTAGTCGGTGGCGTGCCGCAGCGTCTCCTGGTAGGCGGGCTCGGAGGGCACGACGTGCTCCACGAGCCGGCTGGTATGGAATTGCTGCCGGTAGGCGAGCATGTTCTGGGCGAGCGACACGCCCATCGAGCCGCCGACATTGCGGGCGACGTTGATGAGCGCCGAGGCCTGGTCGGTCTGCGCCGGGGCGATTCCCTCGTAGGAGGCGGCGGTGATCGACAGGAAGATCATCGGCAGGCCGATGCCGATCGCGATGCGCGACCAGACGAAGAATCCGAAATCGAGGTCGCCGTAGAGGTTGGTGAGATCGACCATCGCGACGGCGATGATCGCGGCCCCGCCGGCGATGAGGTATTTCGGCTGCACGACGCTCGCGATGCGACCGATCACGAACATCATCAGGCAGGTGACGAGGCCGCCGGGGGAGAGGGCGAGGCCGGCCCAGGTGGCGGTGTAGCCGAAATGATCCTGGAGCAGCTGCGGCAGGAACTGCGTGGTGGCGATCAGGATGGCGCCCGTCGCCATCATCACGAGGAAGCAGGAGCCGAACTGGCGGCGGCCGAGCAGCCGCAGGTCGACGACCGGGTTCCTGCGGGTGAGCTCCCACGGGATTATCGCCGCGAAGGCGATCCCCATGAACACCGCGAAGGTGACGATGAGGTTCGAGCCGAACCAGTCCTTCCGCTGCCCCTGGTCGAGCACGACTTCGAGCGAGCCGAGGAAGGTCGCGACCAGCACGAAGCCGACGAGATCGAAATCGACGCCCTCGCGGCGCAGGCGCTCGCGTTCCTCGATCGCCGATTTCGGATCCTGGACCAGGAGATGGATCAACCCGAGGGCGATCACGCCGACCGGCGCGTTGATCAGGAAGCACCAGTGCCAGGAATAGGTGTCGGAGAGCCAGCCGCCCAGCGTCGGCCCGACCACCGGCGCCACCACGATGGCGATTCCGTAGAGCGCGAAGGCCTGCCCGCGCTTCTCCGGCGGGAAGGAATCCGCCAGGATCGACTGTGCGAGCGGCGCCATGCCGCCGCCGCCGAGCCCCTGCAGCACCCGGAAGACCAGCAGGGATTCGAGGCTCCAGGCGAATCCGCACAGGATGGAGGAGACCGTGAACAGCGCGATCGCCGCCATGAAGAACGCCTTGCGCCCGTAGCGCTTGGCGACGAAGCTCGAGGCGGTGAGCACGATGGCGTTGGCGACGAGGTAGCTCGTCACCACCCAGGCGGCCTCGTCGGGCCCCACCGCGAGGCCGCCCGAGATGTAGCGCAGCGCCACATTGGCGATCGTGGTGTCGAGCACCTCCATGAAGGTTGCGATCGCCACCACCACGGCGACGAGCCAGGGATTGTGCCCGCCCGCGGCGCTGTCGGCGGGGTCGGGAGCGCTCACCGCACCCGCACCGTCGGCACGACGGACAGGCCGGGCCCGATCGCGACGTCCTCCGGCCAGTGGTCGACCACGATCTTCACCGGCACGCGCTGCACCACCTTCACGAAGTTGCCCGTGGCGTTCTCGGCCGGGAGCAGGCTGAAAGCGGTTCCCGAGCCCGGCTGCACGGACTCGACGCGGCCCTTGATCGTGCGATCCGGGTAGGCGTCGATCTCGACATCGACGTCCTGGCCCGGCCGCATGTCGGTGATCTGGGTTTCCTTGAAGTTCGCGGTGATCCAGATGTCGTCGGGCACGAACATGCCGAGCGCCTGGCCGGCCTGCGCGTATTGGCCGACCGCTCCGGTGAGGCGGACCACCCGGCCGGCCTGGGCCGCCGTCACGGTCGTATAGCCGAGGTTGAGCCTCGCCTGCTCCTCCTGGGCGCGCGCCTGGGCGAGGCTCGCCTCGGCGCCGGCCCGCTGGGCCTGCAGCGAGCCGACCTGCTTCTGCGCCACGGTCACGGCGGCGCGGGCGCGGGACAGGTTGGCCTGCTGCTGCTGCAGGTTCGAGGTCGATTGCTGGGATTGCTGGATGCTGCCCGCGCCGCGCTGGGCGAGGTCCTGGTAGCGGGCAGCCTCCTGGCGGGCGAAGGCGAGGGCGGCATCGGCCTGCTCGACCTGCGCCTCGGCCTCCGCGATGCTGCCCCTCTGGGCCTCGATCTGCGCGTCGATGTTGCGGATCGCGGCCTCGGCCGAGGCGACCTGCGCCTGCGCCTCCCGGAGGGCGGCCGCGTAGTCGCGCCGGTCGATCTGGAACAGGACGCTGCCGGCCTCGACGTGCTGGTTGTCGGTGACCGGCACGGCCACGACGTAGCCCGAGACCTTCGGGGCGACCGAGAACTGGCGGGCGGCCACGAAGGCGTCGTCCGTGGACTCGTAGGGGTGCACGAAGACGAGCCAGTACCAGAAGCCCGCCGCCCCCGTGGCGACGAGCAGGATCGCGCCGAGGGCGAACCAGACCGGGTGGCGGCGGATCGGCGACGGCGTCTTCTCGCCCCGGCCGCCTCGGCCGTCCCGGGACGAACCCGTCCGCTCCGGCTCCCGGTCCGGGGAGGGGGTCGCGTCGTGGGAGCGAGGCAGGTCGGCCCGGTTCCTCGCCGCCGGCGCATCGGGACTCCGCCCGTCGCGGTGCTCCGCGCCGGATTGATCGTCCAGCATACTCGACATCCACGGTCCGGCCGCCTCTGCGGCCGTCGCACGGCGCCCGCCTCGGCCAGTGAATTCCGCCGCCCGCGGCCGGGTTCCCCAAGTGACGGTTTCGCGCGGAGTTTCATCCCGACCCGGCGACGGAACGTAGCGCTGTGCGCCGCGTTCAGCGAGCAGGCCGGCCGCAGCCGAGCTTCACGCCGTCCTCGCAGTTCCGGAGATTCCCATGAGCACCGGACCGTCCGTTCCTTCCGCCGGCACGCCGCCCGACCGGCTGACCGCCATGAGCGCCGTGCTCGCCCGCAACTGGTGGCTGGTCGCCCTGCGGGGCGTCTTCGCGATCCTGTTCGGGATCATCGCCCTGGTCTCGCCCATCGCGACGCTCTACACGCTGGTGATCTTCTTCGCCGCCTACATGCTGGTCGACGGGATCGCCGACATCGTCGCGGCGGTGCGGGCCGCGGAGCGGCACGAGCGCTGGGGTCTCCTCCTGGCGGAGGGGATTCTCGACATCCTGGTCGGCATCGTGGCCTTCCTGGTGCCGGGCAGCGCGCTCCTGGCCTTCGTCTATCTCACGGCGGCCTGGGCGCTGGTCACGGGCGCGCTGATGATCGCGGCGGCCTTCCGGCTGCACCTCGACCATGGGCGCTGGTGGCTGGTGCTCGGGGGCGTCTGCTCGGTGCTGTTCGGCATCGCGCTCTTGATCAATCCCGGCGTATCCCTGCTCGTGCTCACCTACTGGCTGGCCGGCTACGCCATCGCGTTCGGCGTCCTGATGCTGATCCTCGCCTTCCGCCTGCGCAGCCGGCATGCCGAGGCCCTGCCGCCAAGCGCCGCGCGGCCGGCCTGATTCCCCGGACGCGGTGGCGAGGTGTCAGTCCGTCGCATCCTTCCACAGCCAAGCCGCTCCGCGCACGCCGGAGGCGTCGCCGTAGCGGCTTTTCACGATGGGCGTCGTCACCACGTCCGAGATGACATGCGGGGCCGCCTCCTCGATGAGGCCCGGATAGACCTCGTCGATGGTCGAGAGGCCGCCGCCCAGCACGATCACGTCCGGATCGAGGATATTGATCACCGAGGCGAGGCTGCGGGCGAGCCGTTCGCGCCAGCGCGCGAAGGTCGCCCGCGCGACGGCATCCCCGGCCCGCATCGCCGCGACGATCGCCTCGCCGCTTAAGGTCTCGCCCGTGACCCGGGCGTGATCGGCGGTCAGCGCCGGTCCGGAGAGCCAGGCCTCAATGCAGCCGCGGCGGCCGCAATAGCAGGGCGGCCCCGGGTGCTCGTCCTCGCGCGGAGCGGGCAGGGGATTGTGGCCCCATTCCCCGGCGATGCGGTTGCGGCCGGAGAGCGCGCGGGCCTCGACGGCGATCCCTGAGCCGACGCCGGTGCCGAGGATCACCGCCCAGACGAGACTCGCTCCCGCCCCGGCGCCGTCGACCGCCTCAGAGACCGCGAGGCAATTGGCGTCGTTCTCGATCCGCACCGGGCGGCCGAGCCTCTGCTCCAGGTCGGACTTGAAGGGCCGGCCGATGAGCCAGGTGGAATTGGCGTTCTTGATGAGGCCGGTCGCGGGCGAGACCGCGCCCGGGATGCCGAGCCCGACCGTGCCGGTGCCGCCGGCCGCGGCTTCCAGCGCCGCGACGAGATCGGTCATTGCCCGCAGCGATCCCTCGTAATCGCCCCGTGGCGTGGGAGCGCGGCGCTCGGCCAGGACCCGGCCGTCCGGGCCAAGCGCGATGCCGGCGATCTTGGTGCCGCCGACATCGAGGCCGATCAGGAGGGGAGGGCGCGTGCTCAAGGCGTGATCGGCTCCGGCGTCTCGTCCGAGATCTCGGTCCCGATCGCCACCGGGTGGGCCATCACCTCGCGCAGCTTGACCGGATCGAGCTCGCCCTCCCAGCGGCTCACCACGATGGTGGCGACGCCGTTGCCCACCAGGTTGGTGAGCGCGCGGCATTCCGACATGAACTTGTCGACGCCGAGGATGAGCGCCATCGCGGCGACCGGGACGGGGTTGCCCGGGATCGCCGCGAGGGTCGCGGCGAGAGTCACGAAGCCGGCGCCGGTGACGCCGGAGGCGCCCTTCGAGGTCAGCATCGCCACCAGGATGATGGTGGCGTATTGGCCGAAGCTCAGATCCGCGCCGACCGCCTGTGCCAGGAACAGCGTCGCCAGCGTCATGTAGATGTTGGTGCCGTCGAGGTTGAACGAGTAGCCGGTCGGGATGACGAGGCCGACCACCGAGTCCGATGCGCCGAGCCGCTTCATCTTCTGCATCATGTGCGGCAGCACGCTCTCCGACGAGGAGGTGCCGAGCACGATGAGCAACTCATCCTTGATGTAGGCGAGGAACTTCAGGATCGAGAAGCCCGCGAAGCGCGCGATCAGGCCGAGCACCACCAGCACGAAGAACAGGCTCGTGAGATAGAAGGTGGCGACGAGGCCGGCGAGATTGCCGAGCTTGCCGATGCCGAACTGGCCGATGGTGAAGGCCATCGCCCCGAAGGCGCCGAGCGGCGCGAGCTTCACGATCATCCCGATGATGCGGAAAAAAATCTCGGCCGCGACGTCGATCGCGTGGGTGACGCCCTTGGCGCGCTCGCCGAGCCCCGTGACCACGACGCCGGTGAGGATGGCGATCAGCAGCACCTGCAGCAGGTCGCCGGTGGCGAGGGCGTCGAAGAAGCTTTTTGGGATGATCGCCATCAGGTGGCCGATGGTCGATTCGCCGGCTGCCTTCTGGGCATAGCCGGCCACCGCACTCGCATCGAGCTTGGCGGGGTCCGCCCCGAAGCCGGCGCCCGGCCGGATCAGCTCGCCGACGATCACCCCGACGAGGAGCGCGAGGGTCGACACGGCCTCGAAATACACCAGCGCCTTGAGGCCCACGCGGCCGACCTTCTTCAGGTCGCCGATCGACGCGATGCCGTGCACGATGGTGCAGAAGATGATGGGCGCGATCATCATCTTGATGAGCGCGATGAAGGCATCGCCGAGCGGCTTCATCGACTTGGCGGTGTCCGGGGCCAGATAGCCGAGCAGCACGCCGAGCGCGATCGCGATCAGCACCTGGATGTAGAGAACCCTGTACCAGGGGTGATGCGGCGCGGCGGGCGCGGTGGGCGCGGCGGCGGTTGGGGCGGCAGTAGGCTGCATCGGGCCTCTCTCCCTCAATGATCGTCCGACGGCGGTGTCGAGCGTCGGCGATATTTCTGTGAATTCAAAGACATGGCGCGCGTACCGGTGCCGGGGGCGACCCGCGCTGCGTCACGTGCGGCCACCGCAGGACCGGTGCGGACAGCCGAACCTGACGGAGTTCCGTCACGGGGCGATCAGCCTGCGTAATCGATCACACAACTTCCCCGCGGAAAAGCGCCGTGAGGGCAAAACGGTTGCGTCTTCTCCGGCCGCGCGGGCCCGGCGGTCGTTTCGAGCGGTCGTGCCACCCTGCAGGGAGCCTGCTCCCTGTCTTGAGCTAGGAGCCTGTCCGAGTAAGCGTCTCGACGGCGGGGCGCGGAGGTGATTCACTCGGCCCATGGCCAAGGTGTTTCGCTCCTGGGATGTCGATCAAGGCTGGCTGCTGCCGCCCTCGTTGCATGAGTTCGTGCCGCCCGGGCATATGGCGCATTTCGTGCGCGACACGGTGCGCGAGGCGCTCGATCTGTCAGCCATCCTCGACACCTATACCGAGGAGCGCGGCTATCCACCCTACCATCCCGGCATGATGGTGGCGCTCCTGCTCTACGGCTACAGCCGCGGCCTGTACTCCTCGCGCCAACTCGCCCGCGCCTGCGAGGAGCGGGTCGACGTTATGGCGGTGACCGGCCTGAACCGGCCCGACTTCCGCACCATCGCCGAGTTCCGCAAGCGTCATCTCGCGGCGCTGTCGGACCTGTTCGTGCAGGTGCTGCGGCTGTGCCAGGCGGCCGGGCTGGTGGGCTTTGCTCATGTGGCGGTGGACGGGACCAAGCTGAAGGCCAATGCCTCGCGCCACAAAGCGATGAGCTACGGCCGGATGAAGACGACCGAAGCGGCCTTGGCGGCCGAGGTCGAGGCGTGGCTTGCCCAAGCTGCCGAGATGGATGCCGCTGAGGACCGCGCGCACGGAATGGATCGGCGCGGCGACGAGACGCCGGACTGGATGGCCGACAAGCAGCGGCGGCTTGCTGCGATCCGCGCCGCCAAGGCCGCCCTGGAAGCCGAGGCCGCCGATCCGCCCGCCCCTGAGGACGAGAGCGGGCCGGGCGCCTCGTCGGGCATGCGTTGGCAGGGGCGGCCCCTGCGCGGCGAGGACGGCGGCCCACCCGACCGGGCACAGCGCAACTTCACCGAGCCGGACAGCCGGATCCTGCCCACCCGCGACGGGTTCGTGCAGGGCTACAATGGCCAGATCGCGGTCGATGCGGCGCATCAGGTGATCGTGGCGCAGCGGCTCGTGACCAACGCAGCCGACTATCGTGCCCTGGTGCCGCTGATCGACGACGTCTCTGCTCATCTCGGACGCAAGCCGCGCGAGGTCTCGGGCGATGCCGGTTTTGCCACCGAGGCGAACCTGACGGCGCTCCAGGCGCGTCGGATCCGGGGCTACCTGCCGCCCGGCCGAGCGCGTCACGGCGAGGCCCATGCGGCTGGACGGCGCAAGCTGACGAAGATGCCGCTGATGAGCGCGATGGCTCAGCGGCTGAAGCGGGCTGGGCGCCGGAGCCGCTACCGCCTGAGAAAGCAGGTGGTCGAGCCGGTCTTCGGGCAGATGAAGCAGGCCAGAGGTTTTCGGCAGTTCCTGCTGCGCGGTCTTGAGCAGGTCCGAGGCGAGTGGGCGATGATCTGCACCGCCCATAACCTCCTGAAGCTGGCGCAGGCCGCGCGCTAAGCCTGTGGCGCGGAATCCATCCGCCCAGATCTCAACCTCAATCCCAACGCATCAACCCGTTACTCGGACGGGCTCCTAGATAGAAACCGACCTGCGTGGCAGCCGCCCCGCTCCTCATGCTGAGCCAGCATCGATTGAGGGCCGGGGTTGGCTGCCCCCGGCGGGAGCGTTCGGACGGCATGGCTTGGCTTAAGGGGCGCGACGACACGGTCTCCGAACGGAGCGTTCGCGGACCGGATCACAGGATCACAGGGTCTCCGCCCCTTCGCACTCCCTCCTTCCCGGATATCCTTCCGCTGCCGCTGCATGCGCTCGGGACAGAGGGAGCGGGCGAGGTGACGCCGGGCGGGCCGATTGATGATCGTCGCTGGACGCGTCGGGCGGACTCGTCGCGTGATCCGTCAGGGGAGCCCGGCCGGTGGTGAACTGATCCGGCGCTGCGCGCTGCGGCCGAGCGCGTTCGCGGCTCTCCGGGTTCCGGCGCGCCGACCGGCGGCGCGCGGGAGACGATGATGCGGTATCGAGAGACCTCGCCGGCGCGCCGGTCAGGTCGGCTGCGTGCGCCGCGGGCGGACCGTCCAGCGCTCGAAGGCTGCGCCCTCCTCGCGTCCGCCCTCGCCCGGGACGGTGGCGCCGAGCGCCTGGGACAGGCTCTCGATGACGTCGTCGATGCGGGCGTCGCCGGGCTCCTCGCCGGCCTGGGTCTCCGGCTTGGACGCCGGCGCGGCCGCGGCCTCGCCGGGAGGCCGCGTGGCGAGCCGGCGCAGGGCGTTGGTCACCGTATTGGCATCGTCCGTGCGCGGTGCGCCGTAGCGTCCGAAGCCGTAGCGGTGCTCCACGAGATCGAGCACCGCGTCGAGCGCCGCGTTGCTGAGCGGGACCTCGCCCGGCTGCGGCGTCCCCTGCAGGGCGATGCTGGAGCCGAGATAGGCCGTATCCGCCGTCACCTCGGGGCCGAACCAGGCCGGTGGCGCGAAGCCGGAGGCCTCGTCGGCTTCCGCGAAGGCGACCGAGATGAGGTCGAGGGCGCCCGGGGTCGCGTAGCGGTCCACCAGCGCGTCGCGCCCGTTGCCGAGCGCGATGACGGTGCGGTCATAGGCGGCCTTGCCGGCGCAGACGTCGAGGAGCGCGTCCCCGTGGGCGCGCGGCACTTCCGTCCGCTCTTCGCCCGACACGCCGGCCTCGTCCGTCGTCATCAGCACCAGATGGCACTGCGTGCCATCGACGCGCACGAAGGAGGTGCGGCCCGCCTGGGGCTGGAAATAGCCCTCCGTGATGCGGGAAGCGCCGCGTTCCTTCCGGATCAGCCGGACCAGGGATGGCGCCACCAGGAAACGCCGCACGAGGGTCATGGCCGCAACTCCACTCCAATCGCGCCGGCGCGCCGGCACTCCCAGACTATGGTCCTACCCGAACCGGGCGTCCGGTCCAACCTCTACCATCGGGTCGGGGCCCCGGAAGCGTCCGGAGGGCCCGCCGAGGCGCGGCGAATCGCCGGCCGAAACGCCGGAGGCGATGCGGCATCGGGCCCGGAGCGAGCGTCGGTCGCGGCGCTCACGCGGCGCGGCTTGCGGCGATGAGCGCCTCGGCGGCCCGGGTCAGGCTGCGGGCCGGGCCGCCGGGCCCGAAGATCTGCCCGCTCGCGAAGGCTCCCTCGATCAGCAGGAGAAGGCCGTCGGCGAGTCCCTCCGGCTCGCGGGCGCCGAGGTCGCGGGCGATCTCCTCCAGGCGCGCCCGCAGGACCCGCTTGCTCGCGAGCGCCGCCCGGCGGGCCGGATGGTCCGGCTCGGGATGCTCGATCACCGCATTCGACAGGCCGCAGCCGCGGTAGCCCGGCCGGGAGGTGCGGTCGGTCAGATCCGCCAGGAAGGCCATCAGCCCGGCCCGCGCATCTCCGGGATGGGCCGAGAGCGCCGTCTCCAGACGGGCCTGGAAGGCGGCGGCGAAATCCTCCAGGCAGGCCACCGCGAGGGCGTCCTTCGAGGCGAAGCCGCGGTAGAGGCTCGGCTTCGTGACGCCTGCCCGCTCGACGATCTCCTCGACGCCCACGGCCCGGATGCCGCGACGGTAGAACAGATCGCGGGCCGCCGCCCGGATGCGGTCCCCGGCCCGCATGCGCGGGCCCTCCGCTCGGCTCGTCCCGACTGCCTCGCCCGCCATCCGTGCCCCTTGCCTTTCCGCGCAATGATGTTACTGACCGGTACGGAACATCCTATCACGGAATCGGGGGCTGTCCTACATGTCGAACGCCTTCGCCGCGGGGGGCGCGCCCCCGGCTTCGCGCCGGCCGTTCGGCCGGAACTATGCCTTCGTGGTGGTGGGCGTGGTCTTCCTGGCCCTGCTCGCGGCCGCCGGCCTGCGGGCAGCGCCGGGCGTGCTGATCCTGCCGCTGGAGCAGGCCTTCGGCTGGAGCCGCGCCACGATCTCGTTCTCGGCGGGCCTCGGCATCTTTCTGTACGGGCTGGTCGGGCCCTTCGCGGCGGCGCTGATGCAGAGCTTCGGCATCCGCCGGACCCTGCTCTGCGCGCTGGCGCTGATGGCCGCTTCGACGGGCCTTTCCGCATTCATGAGCGAGCCCTGGCACCTCGTCGCCACCTGGGGGCTGCTGTCGGGCCTCGGCAGCGGCTGCGTTGCCATCGTGCTCGGCGCGACCGTGGTGAACCGCTGGTTCGCCGCCCATCGCGGCCTCGTCATGGGCATCCTCACCGCGAGCACGGCGACCGGCACGCTGGTCTTCCTGCCCGGCCTCGCCGCCATCGCGGCGGCGGGCGGCTGGCAGCCGGTGGTGCTGACCGTGGCGGGCGTGATCGCGGCCCTGATCCCGCTGGTGACCTGGCTCCTGCCCGAGCGGCCCGCCGATATCGGCCTTCTGCCCTACGGGGCCGCGCCCGGCGCGGTAGTCGAGCCGCTGCGGCGCGCGAACCCCTTTCGCACCGCCATCGAGGGCCTCGTGCGGGCGAGCCGCAAGTCCGACTTCTGGCTCCTGTTCGGCACCTTCTACATCTGCGGGCTCACCACCAACGGGCTCGTGGGCACGCACATGATCTCCTTCTGCGCCGATATGGGCCTGCCGGAGGTGCGCGCGGCGGGGCTGCTCGCGCTGATGGGCATCTTCGACCTGATCGGCACCACCGGCTCCGGCTGGCTCACCGACCGGTACGACCCGCGCAAGCTGCTCTTCGTCTATTACGGCCTGCGCGGCCTGTCGCTGATGGCGCTGCCCTTCACGGACTTCTCGTTCTACAGCCTGTCGATCTTCGCGGTCTTCTACGGGCTCGACTGGATCGCGACGGTGCCGCCGACCGTTCGGCTGACGAACGAGGTCTTCGGCGAGCGCGACGCGCCGATCGTGTTCGGCTGGATCGCAGCCGGACATCAGGCGGGCGCCGCCACGGCGGCCTTCGGGGCCGGCCTATCGCGTGCCGTCGAGGGCCGCTACCTCGAAGCCTTCCTGGCCGCGGGGCTCACCGGGCTCGTCGCCGCGATGATGTCGCTGATGATCGGCCGCGCCGCCCGCCGGGCGGTGGCGACGGCTTGAGGTCAGGCGCGCGGCTCAAGCCTCAGGGGCTGTCCGGCGCGTCTGGAAGCGCCTGACAGACCTTGAGGCATCGATGTGTCGTCGTCCGGACAGAGAAAAGGTGTCCGGTTCTCCTGGACTTAAACCCTAGGCGGCGGAGGCGTGCTCCGGCTCCGCGACAAACAGATCCGCCTCCGCGAAGGGCAGGTCGATCACCACCTCGCCCGCCTCGTTGGTGACGACGAGGCTCGCCTCCATGAGCGTGTCGCGGGTCCGCGGCTCGCGCATCATCGCGGCGGCGATGGCCTGGGAGGCGTGCCAGGCCTGCTCGGCATCGGGGAGGGGCTCGCCGGCGAGATCGGCCACCAGGACCTCGCCGATCTGGGCATTGAAGTAGAAGCGCTGCATCGCTGAACCTCCGCATCGGGCCCGGCTTCGGACGGCCGCTCTTGGCGGATGACCACGCGCTCTCCCGTGAGGGGATCGAGAACGACCAAGCTCATCGGGTGCTCCTGGACAAGATCACCGCCGCCCTGGGCGATCTCGGCGGTGAGTTGTGGCGGAGATAAGGCAGAAATCGTCTGTTTAACAAAGGATAAGCCGGTCTTCACCGCCGAATGGCAGTGAAGACCGGCTCTCTGCTTGAATCGATGGCGCTGTT
This sequence comes from Methylobacterium nodulans ORS 2060, assembly GCF_000022085.1. Classification (NCBI taxonomy): domain Bacteria; kingdom Pseudomonadati; phylum Pseudomonadota; class Alphaproteobacteria; order Hyphomicrobiales; family Methylobacteriaceae; genus Methylobacterium; species Methylobacterium nodulans. The sequence continues at coordinate 344,838 of NC_011894.1, read as the reverse complement.
CAGTAGGTCGCGAAGATCTCGGCGACGGCCCGCGGATCCGACGTGACGGTGAGGGCGAGCGCGAGGAGGATGCGCGCCTTCTGCGGCGTGAGATTGTCGGCGCTGAGGATGCCGCGCTGGTGCAGGCGCGTCGTCAGAGGCACGATTCCGCTCCCGGCCCGGGTCGACTGCACGACCAGGATCCCCGCCTGCGCGGCCGTCTCGAGCGCGTCGGCCTCGGCCGGCGGCGTCATGCCGGGGGCGAGGCCCGCCGAGACGATGCCGCGGGCCCCTGCCGCCACGAAGGCCCGCACCGCGGTGCCATCCGCATCGGCGTAGCCGTAGGAGATGTCGACCCGCGGCAGCGCCGGCAGGGCACGGATGTCGAATTCGGTGTCCGGCGCATAGCGGCGCTCGCTGCGGCGGTAGTAGGTGACGGAGGGGCCGTCCACCTGCCCCAGGATGCCGAAATCCGCCGTGCGGAAGGTCTGCATCCGGGCGACCGACGTCTTGGTCACGTCGCGGGCGGCCTGGATCTCGTCGTTGAGGACGACGAGCACGCCCCGGCCGCGGGATTGCGGGGCGGCGGCGGTGCGGATCGCGTTGACGAGGTTGAGGGGCGCGTCGCTCGACAGGGCGCTGATCGGCCGCTGGGAGCCCACGAGCACCACCGGCACCTCGACCGTGAGGGTGAGGGAGAGCGCATAGGCGGTTTCCTCCAGAGTGGCGGTGCCGTGGCCGATGACGATGCCGGCGAGGTCGGGATGCGCCGCGACCTGCTGCTCGCAGAGCCGGACGAGGTCGCGCCACACGCCGAATCCGATGGCCGGACTTGTCACCGCCCGGAACCGGACCGGGATCACCTCCGCGACCGCGCGCGCTTCCGGCACGGCGTCGAGGATCGCATCCGCCTCGAGCCGCTTGTCGGTCGCCGTGTAGTCGAGGAGGTCGAGTCTGTCCCGGCCGATGGACGACATCGTCCCGCCCGTACCGATGAAAGCCACCTTCGGCCGCTGCGCCATTCCTGTGTCCTCCGGCTCGTCCGATGCGATCGGCGCGACAGAGGCGAGAATCGGGCCGCGACGCAAGGGCCGGAACGTCAGGGACGAATGTCCGGTCGGGCCCTCAAGAGAACCTGACCTGCGTGGCAGCCGCCCCAGGAGGGCGCGCTCAGTCAGCCGCGGTGTCATCCCTCAAGGTCGGCCCGGCCGGTGGTGAACTGATCGGGGTGGCGCGACAGCGATGACGAGGGGAGGCGTCCCGGGACGGTGGCGGCTTCCTGGCTGCTCGTGGGGCGCGCGACCGCCTATTGCAGCTCGACGGGGACGGCGCCCTGGAGCACATGCGGCGCCGGAATCGCGGCCGCGGGGAGGGCGGCGAGGTCGGCCGCAGGGAGAGGCGAGAGGCTCTGCCCGTAGCAGAGCCGGATGGCGTGCCAGAACGCGGCCTGCTCCTCTGCCAGATGGCGGCGAAGGCACAGCTTCAGCGCCTCCTCGCCGGCCCTGGCATAGGCTTCGACTTCGTCCGGCGTGAGGTAGGTGGCGTTCGGCATCCGCGTCCGCTCCTCTGTGGGACGCCGGACAACGCGCGAGGGCCGGAAATGTGCCGTCGCGCCCGCAGGGCCGGTCAGAGCCAGCGCTTGCGGCGCTTGAAGCTCTTCAGGTTCTTGAAGGTCTTGCGCTGGTCGCCGGCCCCGCCGAGATAGAATTCCTTCACGTCCTCGTTGGCGCGCAGCTCCTCGACCGTGCCGTCGAGCACGACCTTGCCCTGTTCCATGATGTAGCCGCGGTCGGCGACGGCGAGCGCCGCGCGGGCGTTCTGCTCCACGAGCAGGATGGTGACGCCGAGATCCCGGTTGATCTGCCGGATGATGGAAAAAACCTCTTTCACCAGGAGCGGCGAGAGGCCCATCGAGGGCTCGTCCATCAGGATCAGGCGGGGCCTGGCCATGAGCGCGCGGCCGATCGCCAGCATCTGCTGCTCGCCGCCCGACAGATAGCCCGCCGCGCCGGTGCGCTCCTTCAGCCGCGGGAAATAGGTGAGCACCCGCTCCAGGTCCTCCGCGACGGCGCGGTCGCGCCGCGAGAAGGCGCCGAGCCGCAGATTCTCCATCGGGGTCATGTCGGCGATGATCCGCCGGCCCTCCATCACCTGGAAGATGCCGCGGCGCACGATCAGGTCGGGCTCGATCCCGTCGATGCGCTCACCGTCGAACAGCACTTCGCCGCGGGTGACCTCGCCGTTCTCCGAGCGCAGGAGCCCCGAGATGGCCTTCAGCGTCGTCGACTTGCCCGCCCCGTTGGCCCCGAGCAGGGCCGTGATCGAGCCGGCCGGCACGTCGAGGCTGAGGCCCCGCAGCACCAGGATGACGTCGTCGTACACGACCTCGACGTTGCGCAGCGCCAGGAGCGGGGCGCTCGCCGCCTCCGCGGCGGGGCGCTCCAGGGTTGTGATCTGGGGCATGGGTGGCTCCACGATGGTGACGCACTGCACGGCTGCCGGATGTATCGCGGGGATCCCCTCTCCCGAGTGGGAGAGGGGATCCCCCCCGCGCGGCCCGCGCCTCGTCCGAGGATGGCGTCGTCGCCTACCAGCCGAGCCAGTCCGGCTTGCGGGGCAGTTCCACGGTCTTCACCGGCTCGAGCTTCACGGTCCCGGCCCGGATCAGGTCGGCGAGGGCGCCGTCGGTGGCGCCCGAGACCTTCGCCCGATAGATGTTCACCACCATCATCCCGCGGTGATCGGTCTCGGACCAGGTGGAGGGCACGCAGACGCCCTCCAGGCCGGCCGGCACCCAGTTCTTCTTCTGGTAGAAGCCCTTGCGGACGTTCGGGCCGCTGATGCCGCCATTGTCCTTGGCCCAGCCGATCGCCTCGCTCATGTAGAGCGCCGCGCAGACCCCCGCGAGATAATGCACCGGCCGGTAGGCCGTGCCCGCAGGATCCGATTCCTTCGAGATCTCCGCGATCGTCTTGAGGCCGGGCGCGCTGCCGCCCGTCACCGTGGCGGTGCGCACCGGGAAGACCACGCCGTTGGCGGCCTCGCCCGCGGCCTTGGCGGCGTTCTCGTCCATGCCCCAGACATTGCCCATGAACTGGATATCGGCGCCCACCGCCTTGCAGGACTTGAGCAGCGAGATGTTCGAGCCGCCGGTATTGCCAAGATAAGCGTAGTTCGCCCCGGCATTCTTCGCCGTCAGGCACTGGGCCGTGTAGTCGCCCGGCGCCAGGGCGAAGACGATGGCCGGCAGCACCTCGAAGCCGAGTTCCTTCGCCATCGCCTCGCCCGCCTCCTTGGGCGAGTTCGGGTAGGGGTGGTTGCCGCCCATATGGACGTATTTGGGCTTGCCGGCCTTGCCCTTGCTCTTCCAGTCCTCGGCCGCCCAGATCAGCATGGCGCGCAGCGCGTCCGAATAGGTCGGCCCGTAGAAGAAGTTGTAGGGCGCGGCCTTGGCCTTGCCGCTGGAGCCGGTCGGGTCGCTCACCTGCGCGGCGTAGGAGCCCGAGATGTAGGGGATCTCGTCCTTGGCGACGAAGGCCGAGAGCGCCTCGGTATCGGCGGTGCCCCAGCCCTGGATCGCCGCGACCCGGTCGCGCCCGCTCGTCCACTTCTTGTATTGGGCGACCGCGCGCGGGACTTGATAGCCGTAATCGACCGTCTCGACGGCGAGCTTCTGGCCGCCGACGCCGCCCTTGCGGTTGATCCAGGCGAGGGCATCCGCGACGCCCTGGGCATAGGGCACGCCGACATCCGAGGTGGCGCCGCTCTGGTCGGCAAGGTGGCCGATCGGCACGTCGGCGGCGCGGGCGGGCAGGCCGAGCGCGAGCCCGAGGGCGAGCGCGGGGACCAGGGTGATGGGACGAAGCATCCTCAGGGTTTCCTCCGGTGGGATCACGGCCGTTCGGCCTGTTCTGGTTCTCGTCGCATCAGTGCGAGAACGGGTAGAGTTTCCAGTACGCCTTGATCTGGCGCCAGCGATGGGCGAGGCCGTCCGGCTCGAAGATCAGGAACAGGACGATCACGAGGCCGATCGCCATCTCGCGCAGGAAGGAGAGGTTGTCCTTGAGGGCGAGCGCCCGGTCGAGGGCGGAGCCGCGCACCGCGTCGGTGATCCAGCCCATCGCTTCCGGCACCAGCACCATGAAGGCGGTGCCCATCAGGGTCCCCATGATCGAGCCGAGGCCCCCGATGATGATCATGCCGAGGAACTGGATCGACAGCAGGATCCCGAAGCCCTCGACCGAGACGAATTGCAGGTAATGGGCATAGAGCGCGCCGCCGACCCCGGCGAAGAAGGCCGAGAGCCCGAAGGACAGGGTGCGGTAGCGCGTGAGGTTGATCCCCATCATCTCGGCCGAGAGATAATGGTCGCGCACCGCCACCAGGGCGCGGCCGTCGCGGCTGTGCATCAGGTTGGAGGCGAGCACGAAGGTCAGCACCAGATAGGCGAGGACCACGTAGAAGTAGCGCTGGTCGGTGTCGAAGGCGAAGCCGAGGATCGAGAAGGCCTCGGCCGGCGTGCCGGCGACGCCGCCCGTGAACCAGTTCGCCCGGGCGAAGAAGTCCTGCAGGATGTACTGCGCGGCGAGCGTCGCGATGGCGAGGTAGAGGCCCTTGAGGCGGGCCGCCGGCAGGCCGAAGACGAGCCCGACCGCGGTGGTGACTATGCCTGAGAGCGGGATCGCGAAGAAGACCGGGATCGCGAGATTGTTCGACAGCCACGCGGAGGCGAAGGCGCCGAAGCCGAAGAAGGCGGCATGCCCGATCGAGATCTGCCCGGTGAAGCCGACCAGGATGTTGAGGCCGAGCGCCGCCACCGCGAAATAGCCGATCTGGATGAGCAGGCTCAGCCAGTAGCGGTCGAGGATCAGCGGCGCGAGGCAGAGGAGCGCGAGGCCGGCCCAGACCGCATAGCGGCTGCCCGCGGTCGGGAAGAGGGTGGTGTCGGCCGCGTAGCTGGTGCGGAAGTCGCCGGCCGGGATCAGGCTTTGGGTCGCCATCGTGTCCTCAGACGCGCTCGATGTCGCGGGTGCCGAACAGGCCGTAGGGTTTGATCATCAGGATCACGACCAGCACGTAGAAGGGCACGATCTCATAGAGGTTGCCCCAGTGCAGGTACTGCCCGTCGACATACTGGGCGATGTTTTCCAGGAGCCCGATGACGAGGCCGCCGATCACCGCGCCGACGACGGAATCGAGCCCGCCCAGGATGACCGCCGGGAAGACCTTGATGCCGTAGAGCGACAGGGCCGAGGACACCCCGTTGACGATGCCGACCACGATGCCGGCGACCGAGGACACCACCGCCGAGATCGCCCAGGCCATCGCGAAGACGTTGCGCACCGGGATGCCGAGCGACTGCGCCACCTGCTGGTCGAAGGCGGTGGCCCGCATGGCGAGGCCGTGCCGGGAGAAGCGGAAGAACCACGCGAAGGCCGCCATCATGGCGACCGAGATGCCGAGGCTCATCAGATAGACGGTCTGGATCTCCAGGCCGAGGATCGACACCGATTGCGTCGCGAAGATCGGCGGGAAGGGCTGGGCGAACACCCCGAACAGCCACTTGCACAGGGCCTGGAAGAAGATCGAGAGGCCGATCGTCACCATGATGACCGAGATGATCGGCTCGCCGATCAGCGGGCGCAGCACCACGACCTGCAGCGCGATGCCGAAGACCAGCATGAACGCGAAGGTGACGAGCATGCCGACGACGAACGGCAGCTGGTAGGTGGTCAGCAGCCACCAGCAGATCCAGGCGCCGATCAGCAGGAATTCGCCCTGCGCGAAGTTCACGACCTGGCTCGCCTTGTAGATCAGGACGAAGCTCATGGCGACGACGCCGTAGAGTGCGCCGACGATGAGCCCGTTCAGGACGAGTTGGACGAGGAGATGGGAGGTCATGGGCGGCGAAGCCTATTCGGCGGCGGCAAGGACCGGCACAGCCCGGCGCAGGTCGGTCACCGGCAGCGTGGTGCGGATGCGCTGCGTGCTGCCATCCTGGAAGCGGATCACGGTGTCGACCCGGTAGCTCGGCTGGCCCGCATAGATCGCCGCGATCAGGTCGGCGTATTTCTCGTTGATCACGCCGCGGCGGACCTTGCGGGTGCGCGTGAGCTCGCCGTCGTCGGCGTCGAGTTCCTTGTAGAGGAGCACGAATCTGGCGATGCGCTGCGTCTCCGGGAGGCTGGCGTTGACGCGCTCGACCTCCGCCTTGAGGAGCGCGATGACCTCGGGCTTGGCGGCGAGGTCGCTGTAGGTGGTGAAGGCGATGCGGTTCTTCTCCGCCCATTTCGCCACGACCGAGAAGCGGATGCAGATCACCGCCGCCAGATCGTCGCGCCCGGCCCCGAGGATCACGGCCTCCGCCACGTAGGGCGAGAACTTGAGCTTGTTCTCCAGGTATTGCGGCGAGAAGCGCTCGCCGCGGGCATTGAGCGCGAGATCCTTGACCCGGTCGATGACGACGAGCTCGCCCTTGGCGTCGAGATAGCCGGCATCGCCCGTGTGCATCCAGCCGTCGACCACGTCGCCCGTGCCCTCCGGCGCCTTGTAGTAGCCGAGGAACATGTTGTCGTGGCGGGCCCAGATCTCGCCGATGCCGTTGCGGTCCGGATCGACGATGCGCACCGTGATGCTGTCGTCGAAGGGCATGCCCACCGTGTCGAAATCGACCCTGTCGCCGCGGTGGAGCGTGTAGGCGCCCATGGCCTCGGTCTGCCCGTAGAGCTGGCGCAGCGGCACGCCGAGCGCCCGGAAGAACCGGAACGTGTCGGGGCCGAGGGCCGCGCCGCCGGTCGCCGCGGAGCGCAGGCGGGTGAAGCCGAGCCGGTCGCGGAGCGCCCGGAACAGGACGGCCTCGGCGACGGGCGAGCGCCGCCCGGCCTCGAGGGCCCGGAGGCCCCGCGCCATGCCGCGCTCGTACAGCCATCGCTTGAGGGGCGAGGCGTCCATCATCCGGGCGCGCACATCCGCCGCGATGGCCTCCCAGACCCGCGGGGCGAACAGCACGAAGGTCGGGGCGATCTCCCGGAAGTCGTGCATCAGGGTATCGGCTTCCTCGACGAAGTTCACCGTCATCCGCGAGAGCAGCGCCTGACCGAGCGCGTAGATCTGCTCCATGATCCAGGGCAGGGGGAGAACCGAGACGTAGTCGTCCTCCGGGCCCTTCGGGTCGGCAGCGAGATAGCTCGCGCAGTGGCGCAGCACCCGGCCTGCGCTCAGCATCGCGAGCTTCGGGCGCGCGGTCGTGCCCGAGGTGGTGCAGAGGATCGCCACCGCCTCGCCGTCCGTGGCCTCGACCAGCCGCTCGTAGAGGCCGGGCTCGGCCGCCTCCAGCGCCGCGCCGCGCCTGGCCAGCGCCTCGGCCGAGATCAGGCGGCGGTCGTCGTATTTCCGCATGCCGCGCGGGTCGGAATAGACGATGTGGCGCAGGCTCGGCACGCGGTCGGCGAGGCCGATGAGCTTGTCGACCTGCTCCTCGTCCTCGGCGAAGACCACGCGGGCCTCGCCGTAGTCGAGCAGATAGTGGACCTCGTCCTCCAGCGCGTCGCGGTAGAGGCCGAGCGTGAGGGCGCCGAGCGCGTGGGCGGCGATCTCGCCCGCCACCCAGTCCGGCCGGTTGTCGCCGATCAGCCCGACGACGTCGCCCTCGCCGATGCCGAGATCGCGCAGGCCCAGCGCGAAGGCGCGCACGCGGTCCTGATACTGGCTCCAGGTCGTCGGGCGCCACAGCCCGAGATCCTTCTCGCGCAGGGCGACCGCGTGCGGGTGTTCGCGGGCGTTGAGCGCCAGGAGCTTCGGGAAGGTGTCGGCCTTGGCCGCGCGGGCCGCGAAGTCGGTTCCCATCACGACACCGCCCGGATCGGAGCCTGCGCGTCCTCGGCCTCGTCCTCCTCGCCCAGATAGGCGCGGCGGACATGCGGATCGGCCAGCACCGCCTCGGGGCGCCCGAGCGCGATGCGGCGGCCGAAATCCAGCACCATGACCCGGTGCGAGATGTCCATGACCACGCCCATGTCGTGCTCGATCATCACCACCGTCATCCCGAACTCCTCGTTCAGGTCGACGATGTAGCGGGCCATGTCCTCCTTCTCCTCGAGGTTCATGCCGGCCATCGGCTCGTCGAGGAGGATCAGCCTGGGTTCCAGCGCCATGGCGCGGGCGAGCTCGACCCGCTTGCGCAACCCGTAGGACAGGGTGCCGGCCGTCGCCTTCCGGTAGGCCTGGAGGTCGAGGAAGTCGATGATCTCCTCCACGCGCCGCCGATGTGCGAGCTCCTCGCTCCGCACGCCCGGCAGCCAGTAGAGCGAGCCTGTCAGGAAGTTGTTGCGCAGGAGATGGTGGCGCCCGACCATGATGTTGTCGAGCACGCTCATGTGGTGGAAGAGCGCGAGGTTCTGGAAGGTGCGGCCGATGCCGAGCTTGGGCCGCGCATTCGGGGTCGCCCGGGTGATGTCGCGGCCCTGGAACAGGATCTGCCCCTCGGTCGGCCGGTAGCGGCCCGAGATGCAGTTCAGCATCGAGGTCTTGCCGGCGCCGTTGGGGCCGATGATCGAGAACAGCTCGCCTTGCTCGACGGTGAAGCCGACATCCGTCAGGGCCTTCACGCCGCCGAAGCGCAACGAGACATGGCGAACCTCAAGGGCCTCCGCCACCCGCACCTCCCTCGAGCCTGGCGGCCGCCCTCGTCGGCGGGGCGGCTCTGCCGTCGCGGCCTCCGCCCAGCGAAGCGGTGCCATGCAGCTTGAAAATACGTTCGACTGTTTTTTTCCGACCGTCAAGTGATAGACTGGATGCGACGTTCGTCGCACGGACGCGGGACGCGTGCCGACAGGGAGTGCAGGGCAGACATGGCGCGCATCGCAGGCTCATCCGGGCCGAAGACCGAGGAGGCGATCCGCAGGGCGGGCCTGCAACTCCTCTACACGCATGGCTATGCGGCGATGAGCCTGCGCCAGCTCGCCGGGGCGGTCGGCATCCAGCAGGGCTCGCTCTACAACTATTTCCGCAACAAGCAGGAATTCCTGTTCGAGCTGATCCGCAGCCACATGCGGGACCTGCATGCGGCCCTCGATGCGGCCCTGCTTCCGGAGGGGAACGGCGTCGCGCGGCTGACGCGCTTCGTGGAGTTCCACGTCGCCTATCACATCGAGCGGCCGCAGGAGGTCTTCATCTGCTACTCGGAGCTGCGTAGCCTCGAGCCCGAGAATTTTTCCGCGATCGTCGCCATGCGGCGCGACTACGAGGACAAGCTGATCGAGATCCTCGAATTCGGGCGCGCCACCGGCGAGTTCCGTCTCGCCGACACCAGGATGGCCGCCTATGCCATCCTGGCGATGCTGTCGGGCATCTGCACGTGGTACCGTCCGGGCGGACGCCTCTCGAAGGACGAGGTGCGCGAGACCTTCCTCGGCATGGTGCTCTCGCTGGTGAGCGGGGTCGGGATGGAAGAGAGCCTTCCCGAACCACCGCGGCTCGCCGAGGTCAGCCGGTCGGGCGCTCGTCGGCGATGACCTTGCCGTCGTTCGGCAGGCTGCCGGGCGCGACGAGCTCGACGGCGCCGCGCAGCTTCGTCACCGCCTGCAGGCTTTCGGCGACCGCATCCGCGAGCGCCCGACCGGGCTCGGCCGTCTCGGCCTTCAGCGTCATGGCGTCGGTCTCGTCGGCACGGGTCACGACGAGGCGCAGGCGCTTCAGTTCCGGGTGGCGGCGGGCCAGCTCGGCCACCTGCTCTGGACGCACGAACATCCCCTTCACCTTGGCGGCCTGATCGGCGCGGCCCATCCAGCCGCGGATGCGCGGGGCGGTGCGCCCGCAGGAACTCGCGTGCCCCAAGGCCGCCGTGAGGTCGCCGAGCGCGTAGCGGATCAGCGGCCGGTCCGGATCGAGGACCGTGACCACGATCTCGCCGACCTCGCCCTCGGGCACCGGGTCGCCCGTGCCGGGCCGCACGATCTCCAGGATCAGGTCCTCGTTGACCACGAGCCCGTCGCGGGCGGAGGTCTCGTAGGCGATGAAGCCCACATCGGCCGTGGCGTAGGCCTGATAGGCCGCGATGCCGAAGCCGGCCACGATCTCCTGCAGGGATTTCGGGAAGGCCGCGCCCGAGACGACGGAGCGCCGGAGCGAGGAGATATTTCGGCCGGCGGCGCGGCCGGCCTCGACCAGGATCCGCAGAAAATCCGGCGTGCCGCAATAGCCGGTGGGCCGGTAGGCCTCGATCAGGTCGAGCTGCTGCTCGGTGTTGCCGGGGCCGGCCGGGATCACCGCGCAGCCGAGGGCCCGGGCCGCCGTGTCGAAGATGAAGCCGCCCGGGGTCAGGTGATAGCCGAAGGTGTTCAGCACCACGTCGCCCGGCCTGAACCCCGCCGCGAACAGGCAGCGCGCCCCGCCCCAGGGATCCTCGCCGGAGCGCTGCGGCTCGAAGATCGGCCCCGGCGAGGTGAAGAGCCGGGGGAAGCGCCCGGGCTCTCCCGGCACGAATCCGCCGAACGGGAGGGCGCCCCGCTGCTTCTCCGGCATCTCGCTCTTGCGCAGCACGGGCAGGCGGGCCAGCGCCGTGCGATCGGTGATGGCGGCCGGGTCGATCTCCCCGAGATGGGCCGCGTAGCCGGGGCTGCGCAGGGCGGCGGCGAGAATATCCGGCAGGCGGGCGAACAGGGCCGCGTCGCGGGCGGCCGGGCTCTCGGTCTCGCGGGCGTCGTAGTGTTCGGGCACGGGGGCCTCCCTCTCGTCTTATCGTTGCCGAGCTTCACGCGATGACGATCTGCCGCCGAAGCCGTATCACACGCCTCCACCCACCCGTGCCAGCAGCCGCTCCGCCCGCCGCAGATGCGGCCGGTCGAGCATCTGGCCCTCGACCCCGACCACGCCGGTGCCGGGCGCCTGCGCGAAGGCGGCCACCACGGCCCGCGCCCGGGCGAGTTCCGCCTCCGAGGGCGTGAAGGCGGCGTTGATCACCGGCACCTGCGCCGGATGGATCGCCATCTTGCCGACGAAGCCGTCCCGCCGGGCTTCGCGGCACTCGCGGGCGAGGCCGTCGAGGTCGCGGAAGGCCGCATTGATCGTATCGATCGCGTCGACCTCGGCGGCGGCGGCGGCGAGCAGGGCGAGGTTGCGGGCGAGCCGGAACGGGGCACTCCAGCCGCCGTCCTCGCCCCGGTTCGTCTCCGCCCCGAGATCGGCCGAGAGATCCTCCGCGCCCCAGGTCACCCCGGCGAGCCGCGGGCTCGATCCCGCGAGCGTGCCGAGCGCGAAGACCGCCTGTGCGGTCTCGGTGGCGATCGGCAGAATGCGGGTCGCGCAGTCGGCAAGGCCCGCCTCGGCCTCGTGCACGGCGAGCCGGGCACCAAGCGCCGCCACGTCGGGGCCGCCCGCCGCCTTCGGCAGCACGATCCCGTCTGGAGAAGCCGGCATCACGGCCGCGAGATCGTCGTCGGCAAGGCCGGTCTCCAGGGCGTTGATGCGCACATAGAGGCGCGGGCGGGCGGGCAGATCGCGCGCGCGGGCAAGGAAACCCGCCGTGGCGGCCCGCGCCGCCGGCTTCTCGGCCATTGCCACCGAATCCTCCAGATCGAGGATCAGGGCATCGGCACCGGAATCCAGCGCCTTGTCGAGCTTGCGGGCCGAATCGCCCGGCACGAACAGGAGCGAGCGCATCAGGCCGTCTCTGCGGGGGGATGCCGCCGCATGAGGGCCTGCCGGCGGCATTCGGCGACCAGCGTCCCGTCCTGCTTGTAGGCCCGGTGGATGAACTCGACGAGCCCGGCATTGGGCCGCGAGCGCGACTCGCGCTTGCCCGCCACCTCGGTCTCGACCCGGATCGTGTCGCCCTCGAACAGGGGCGCGGGGAAGCGCACATCCGTCATGCCGAGATTGCCGATCGTGGTGCCGACCGTAGTGTCGTTGACGGAGATCCCGATCATCAGCCCGAGGGTGAAGAGCGAGTTCATCAGCGGCCGGCCCCACTCGGTCTCGGTCGCGCAGAAATGCGCGTCGATATGGAGCGGCTGCGGATTGAGGGTCATGGTGGAGAACAGCATGTTGTCCATCTGCGTCACCGTGCGGGTGAGCCGATGGCGCAGCACGCGTCCGACCTCGAAATCCTCGAAATAGAGGCCGCCGCGGGGATGGGTGGAGACGGGAAGCGGGTTCGTCATGCGTCATCCTCCGTGCGGATGGTGATCAGGCGCGCGCCCTCGGCAACCTGCGCGCCGGCCTCCGCCGCCACCTCCGTGACCTCGCCGTCGGCGGGGGCGGTGAGGGCGTGCTCCATCTTCATCGCCTCGACGATGGCGAGGCGCTGGCCGCGCGTCACCCGCTCGCCCGGGGCGACGAGGATGGCGACGAGGCGGCCATGCATCGGTGCCTTGACGCTCCCGCCCATATCGATGTGGTCGAGATCGACATCGAAGGGATCGGGCGGCTCCACCGCCACCTGCCGGCCGCCCGCCACGACGAGCATGCCGCGTTCGGTCGGCACCACGTGGACGGGGGCGGGGGGCGCGGGCCGCTTCGCCGGCCTCGATCGCCATGGCCCCGCCGCCCTCGGGCCAGGCCAGCGTCACCGCGCGGGCCTCGCCCTCGACGAGGACGGGCCAGGCCTGCCGGCGCCCGGCCCCGAGCTGGAACCCGTCCGCGACCTCCCAGGGCGAGGTGGGGGCACCCGGCACCCCTTGCGCGCGGGCGATCAGGGCGGCGACGCCCTGCCGGATCGCCTCGGGATCGATCCCGGCGGCGCGGCCGGTGAGCGCATCGAGATGGCGGTCGATGAAGCCGGTGTCGAAGCGCCCGGCCCGGAACTCCTCCGCCTCGGCCAGCGCCTTGAGGAAGGCGACGTTCGCTCGGGGGCCGGCGACGAGGGTGCGCTCGAGAGCCTGCGCCAGCCGGTCGAGGGCCTGCCCCCGCGTCTCCCCGTGGGCAATGACCTTGGCGATCATCGGATCGTAGAAGGGCGAGACCAGATCGCCCGCGCGCACGCCGGTATCGACGCGGATTCCGTCGCCCGTCGGCAAGTCGAGGGCGCGCAGCCGCCCGGTCGAGGGCAGGAAATCCGCCGCCGGATCCTCCGCGTAGAGCCGCGCCTCGACGGCGTGCCCGCGGATGGCGAGGTCGTCCTGACCGCATGGCAGGGGCTCGCCCGCCGCCACCCGGAACTGCCATTCCACCAGATCGACCCCGGTGATCGCCTCGGTGACCGGGTGCTCGACCTGCAGCCGCGTGTTCATCTCCATGAACCAGAAGCCGTCGGTCGTGAGGCCCTCGCGGCCGTCGGCGATGAACTCGACGGTGCCGGCGCCGACATAGCCGACCGCCCGTGCCGCCTCGACGGCGGCCCGGCCCATGGCGGCGCGGACCGCCGGCGACATGCCCGGGGCGGGCGCCTCCTCGATCACCTTCTGGTGGCGGCGCTGGAGCGAGCAGTCGCGCTCGAACAGGTGCACGGCATGGCCATGCGCGTCGCAGAAGACCTGGATCTCCACGTGGCGCGGGGCGAGGACGTATTTCTCCACCAGCACCCGCGGATCGCCGAAGGCGGCCAGCGCCTCGCGTTGCGCGCCTTCGAGGGCGGCGGCGAAATCCTCCGAGCGCTCGACCCGCCGCATGCCCTTGCCGCCGCCGCCGGCCACCGCCTTGATGAGGACCGGATAGCCGATCGCCGCGGCCTCGGCGGCGAGGAAGTCGGGCTCCTGGCGGGCACCGTGGTAGCCCGGCACCACCGGCACGCCGGCCTTGGCGACCAGGGCCTTGGCGGCGTCCTTGAGGCCCATGGCGCAGATCGCCGGGGCCGGCGGCCCGACGAAGACGAGCCCGGCCGCCGCGCAGGCCTCGGCGAAGTCGGGGCGCTCGGACAGGAAGCCGTAGCCCGGATGGATGCAGTCGGCGCCGGCCTGCGCCGCCGCCTCGAGGATGCGGTCGATGCGCAGATAGGATTCGGCGGCCGGCGCCGGGCCGATGAGATGCGCCTCGTCGGCCATGGCGACGTGCAGGGCGGAGCGATCCGCCTCGGAATGGACCGCGATGGTGCGCAGGCCGAGCCGCTTGGCGGTGCGGATCACCCGGCAGGCGATCTCGCCCCGGTTGGCGATCAGGACGGAGCGGAGCCCGGTCATGCGGTCTTCCTCCGACGACGATACCAGGCTTCCGGACTTGGCGCGGGGAACCCCTCTCCCGTGCGGGAGAGGGGCAGGCGATCGAAGATCGCGCGTGAGGGCCCAGGTAGTTCAGCAAGTATCCTGAACCGGGCCGCTGCCAGCACCACGCTCAGTGATTCATGGCGGCACGGTCCGGGGCCCTCACCCCTACCCCTCTCCCGCACGGGAGAGGGGTTCCCGCGCGTCCCGCGCCATCTCGTTCTGCGTTGCTGCATGTCGTCACCCGTTCGCAGGAGGAGGCTCATCGCCGTCACATCCGGAACAGCCCGAACCGCGTCTCCGGCACCGGCGCGTTGAGGCAGGCCGAGAGGGCGAGCCCGAGCACCCGGCGGGTTTCCTCCGGCAGGATGATGCCGTCGTCCCACAGCCGCGCGGTGGCGTAATAGGGCGAGCCCTCGGCCTCGAACTGCTCGCGGATCGGGGCCTTGAAAGCCTCCTCCTCCTCGGCGCTCCAGGTCTCGCCGGCGGCTTCGAGGTTGTCGCGGCGCACGGTGGCGAGCACGCTCGCGGCCTGCTCGGCGCCCATCACCGAGATGCGCGAGTTCGGCCACGCGAACAGGAAGCGCGGGCCGTAGGCGCGCCCGCACATGCCGTAATTGCCCGCGCCGTAAGAGCCGCCGACCAGAACGGTCAGCTTCGGCACCGCCGCGGTCGCGACGGCGGTCACCAGCTTGGCGCCGTTCCTGGCGATGCCGCCGGCTTCCACCTCGCGCCCGACCATGAAGCCGGCGATGTTCTGGAGGAACAGGAGCGGCACCCGGCGCTGGCAGCACAGCTCGATGAAATGCGCGCCCTTGAGCGCGCTCTCCGAGTAGAGGATGCCGTTATTCGCCAGGATCCCGACCGGCATGCCCCACAGGCGGGCGAAGCCCGTCACCAGCGTGGTGCCGTAGAGCCGCTTGAACTCGTCGAACTCGGAGCCGTCGACGAGCCGGGCGATGATCTCGCGGGAATCGTACTGCTTGCGCAGGTCGACCGGCACCACGGCGTCGAGGTCGGCGGCATCGTGGAGCGGATCGCACGAGGCTGTGAGGTCGAGGTCGGGCCGCTTGACGCTGTTCAGCGTGCCGACGATGCGGCGCAGGATCGCCAGGGCATGCGCGTCATCGGTGGCGTAGTGGTCGGCAACGCCCGAGAGCCGGGCATGCACGTCGGCCCCGCCGAGATCCTCGGCGCTGACGACCTCGCCGGTCGCCGCCTTCACGAGAGGCGGGCCGCCGAGGAAGATCGTGCCCTGGCGGCGCACGATCACGCTTTCGTCCGACATGGCGGGCACGTAGGCGCCGCCCGCCGTGCAGGAGCCCATCACGCAGGCGATCTGCGGGATGCCCGCCGCCGAGAGCTGGGCCTGGTTGTAGAAGATGCGCCCGAAATGCTCGCGGTCGGGAAACACCTCGGTCTGCTGGGGCAGGTTGGCGCCGCCCGAATCCACCAGGTAGAGGCAGGGCAGGCGGTTCTCGCGGGCGATCTCCTGCGCGCGCAGGTGCTTCTTCACCGTGACCGGGAAATAGGTGCCGCCTTTGATCGTCGCGTCGTTGCAGACGATCATGACCTCCCGGCCCGCGACCCGTCCGATGCCGGCGATCAGGCCGGCCGCGTGGATCGCGTCGTCGTACATCCCGTAGGCTGCGAGCGCGCCGATCTCCAGGAAGGGCGAGCCCGGATCGAGGAGGCGCAGCACCCGGTCGCGGGGCAGGAGCTTGCCGCGGGCGCGGTGGCGCTCGCGCGCCCGCGGCGGACCGCCGGCCGCGGCCTCGGCGCGGCGCGCCTTCAGGGTGGTGCGCAGCTCTGACCAGGCGGCGCGGTTGCGTCCGGCCTCCGCGGAGGCGAGATCGGCGGTGGTCGGCAGGACCGGCATGGCTAAGGCTCAAGCCGAGGATTTCGCGAAGAGCTCGCGGCCGATCAGCATGCGGCGGATCTCGCTCGTGCCCGCGCCGATCTCGTAGAGCTTGGCGTCGCGCAACAGGCGCCCGGTCGGGTAGTCGTTGATGTAGCCGTTGCCGCCGAGGAGCTGGATCGCGTCGAGGGCGCATTGCGTCGCCCGCTCGGCCGCGTAGAGGATCGCGCCCGCCGCGTCCTCACGGGTGGTCTCGCCCCGGTCGCAGGCCTGCGCCACGGCGTAGACATAGGCCTTGGCGGCGTTGGTGGCCACGTACATGTCGGCGAGCTTGCCCTGGACGAGCTGGAACTCGCCGATCGGCTGGCCGAACTGCTTGCGTTCGTGGACATAGGGCAGGACCACGTCGAGGCAGGCCTGCATGATGCCGAGCGGCCCCGCCGCCAGCACGGCGCGCTCGTAGTCGAGGCCCGACATCAGGACGTTCACGCCGCGCCCGACCTCGCCGAGCACGTTCTCCTCCGGCACCTCGCATTCCTCGAACACGAGCTCGCAGGTGTCCGAGCCCCGCATGCCGAGCTTGTCGAGCTTCTGGGCGGTGGAGAAGCCCTTCATGCCCTTCTCGATGAGGAAGGCGGTGATCCCCCGCGGCCCCGCGGCCGGGTCGGTCTTGGCATAGACCACCAGCGTCTCGGCCTCCGGGCCGTTGGTGATCCACATCTTGGAGCCGGTGAGCACATAGCGGTCGCCGCGCTTCTCGGCGCGGGTGCGCATCGAGACCACGTCCGAACCGGAGCCCGGCTCCGACATGGCGAGCGCGCCGACCTCATCGCCGGAGATGAGCTTGGGCAGGTAGCGGCGCTTCTGCGCGTCCGAGCCGTTGCGGCGGATCTGGTTGATGCAGAGGTTCGAATGCGCCCCGTAGGACAGGCCGACCGAGGCGGAGGCGCGCGACACCTCCTCCATGGCCACGCAATGCTCCAGATAGCCGAGGCCGAGGCCGCCATACTCCTCCTCGACCGTGATCCCGTGGAGGCCGAGCGCCCCCATCTCGGGCCAGAGGTCGCGCGGGAAGGTGTTGGTGCGGTCGATCTCCTCGGCCCGCGGCGCGATCCGGTCCCGCGCGAAGTCGCGCACGCTCTCGCGGATCGCGTCGGCCGTCTCGCCGAGGCCGAAATTGAACTCGCGTGCGGCGTTCGGGATCATGGGCGTCCTCCGGGCGTTTCGACTATCTATACGAACGATCGTTTTTAAAACAAGATGGATTCGCGGATCGGGTGAGGACCCGGATGCGAAGAGCGGCGCGGGCACCCCTCTCCCGCATGCGAGAGGGGTGCCCGCGCCGCTCTTGATGCCGAACTGCCAAGAACCAGGAGGAACGCCATGACCCACCCTCGGGCGAGCTACGTCCATGGCGCCTGCGAGGTCCCGCTCCTCGGCCGGACCATCGGCCAGGCGCTGAGCGCGGCCGCGGAAGCATGGCCCGACCACCCGGCCCTGATCGCGCCGGCCGGCGAAGTGCGCTGGAGCTGGGCCGAGCTGAACGCGCGGGCCGAGGCTTTCGCGGCGGGTCTCCTGGCGCTCGGGCTCGAGCGGGGCGACCGGATCGGGATCTGGTCGCTCAACAACGCCGAATGGGCGCTCACCCAGTTCGCCGCCGCCAAGGCCGGGCTGATCCTCGTCACGGTCAATCCGGCCTACCGGCTGGCGGAGCTCGAATTCGCGCTCAACAAGGTCGGGTGCAAGGCCCTCGTCACCGCCCGCGCCTTCAAGAGCAGCGATTATATCGGCATGCTGACGTCGCTTGCCCCCGAGCTGCGCGAGGCGGCGCCGGGGCGCCTGCGGGCCGCGCGGCTCCCGGCGCTTCGCACCGTGATCGAGATCGGCGGCGGGGAATCGCCGGGCACGCTGCCCTTCGCGGCCGTGGCGGAGCGGGCGGGCGCGACCGAGCGCGACCGCATCTCCGCCCATGCCGGCGCGCTGCAGTTCGACGATCCGGTCAACATCCAGTTCACGAGCGGGACAACCGGCAGTCCGAAGGGCGTGACCCTCACCCACCACAACATCCTCAACAACGGCTATTTCGTCGGCCGCGCCATGCGCCTGTCGCCGGAGGACCGGATCTGCATTCCGGTGCCGCTCTATCACTGCTTCGGCATGGTGATGGGCAATCTCGCGGCGGTGAGTTCGGGCGCCGCCATGGTCTATCCGGGCGAGGGCTTCGATCCCCTGGCGACGCTGCGCGCCGTCGAGGCAGAGCGCTGCACGGCGCTCTACGGCGTGCCGACCATGTTCCTCGCCGAGCTCGACCACCCGGATTTCGCGCGCTTCGACCTGTCGAGCCTGCGCACCGGCATCATGGCGGGCTCGCCCTGTCCGATCGCCGTGATGCAGCGGGCGGTCGACCGGATGCATCTCACGCAGCTGACGATCTGCTACGGCATGACCGAGACGAGCCCGGTGAGCTTCCAGAGCGCGGTGGACGATCCCCTGGAGCGGCGCGTCTCGACGGTGGGGCGCATCCACCCGCACACCGAGGTGAAGGTCGTCGACGCCGAGGGCCGCATCGTGCCGCGGGGCACGCCCGGGGAGCTGTGCACGCGGGGCTACAGCGTGATGCAGGGCTACTGGGGCGATCCCGAGAAGACGGCCGAGGTGCGCGACGCCGCCGGCTGGATGCATACGGGCGACCTCGCCACCCTCGACGAGGATGGCTTCTGCAACATCGTCGGGCGCATCAAGGATCTCGTCATCCGCGGCGGCGAGAACGTCTATCCGCGCGAGGTGGAGGAATTCCTCTACCGCCATCCGGCGATCCAGGAGGTGCAGGTCTTCGGCGTGCCCGATCCCCGCTACGGCGAGGAACTCTGCGCCTGGGTCAGGCTGCGCCCGGGCGCGGCGCTGACGGCGGAGGGCTTGCGCGCCCACTGCGCCGGCCAGATCGCCCATCAGAAGATCCCCCGCTACGTCGAGTTCGTGGAGGAGTTCCCCACGACCGTGACGGGCAAGATGCAGAAGTATCGGATGCGGCAGGCGATGGTGGAGAAGCTGGGACTGGTCGCGGAGAAGACGGCTTAGGAGAGCAGGCGTCACGGTGACCGCAAGCCTCGACGCGCCGCGGCACGAGGACGGGCGGGGGCCGGGGAGCGTCGCGATGACGGAGAACGGCGCCGCGATCCTCATTGACGGTTGTACCAAAGAATGTCAGCATTGCTGACATAATCGAAGGCTTGGGGTGGGGCAGGGCCGGACGAACCGGACCGCCGACGCCTCCGAGGGGGGAGTTTGTGGAGGAAGCCCGATGGGCAGGCAGTCGGCCGTCTCGTCCCTTCGACCCGTCAGCCTCGAGGACAAGTACGATCTGTCCCGTGAACAGGTCTTCATCACCGGCACCCAGGCGGTGATCCGGATGCTGCTGATGCAGCAGGCCCGCGACCGGGCCGCCGGGCTCAACACTGCAGGCTTCGTCTCGGGCTACCGCGGCTCGCCGATCGCCGGGCTCGACCTGAACCTGTACAAGGCCCGGAAGGTGCTGGAGGCGGCCAACATCGTCTTCCAGCCGGGGCTCAACGAGGAACTCGCCGCCACCGCGATCTGGGGCGCCCAGCAGGCCGAGATCCGCGGCGAGGGGCGCTACGACGGCGTGTTCGGCCTCTGGTACGGCAAGGGGCCGGGCGTCGACCGCGCGGGCGACGTCTTCCGTCACGCCAACACGGCCGGATCCTCCCGCTACGGCGGCGTGCTGGCGCTGATGGGCGACGACCATACCGCCGAATCCTCCACGCTCGCCCACCAGTCCGAGTTCCACTTCGTCGACGTGATGATGCCGATCCTGAACCCGGCCGGGGTGCAGGAGATCCTCGACTACGGCCTCTACGGCTACGCCATGAGCCGCTATTGCGGCACCTGGGTCGCCTTCAAATGCGTGAAGGACAACATCGAATCGACGGCGAGCGTCGATGCCCGGCTCGACCGCGTGAGGATCGTGCAGCCGGACGATTTCGCGATGCCGCCGGGCGGCCTCAACATCCGCACGCCGGACGTGATCCTGGAGCAGGAGGCCCGCCTCCAGGACTACAAGCGCGACGCGATGATGGCCTTCGTGCGGGCCAACAACCTCAACCGCATCATCCTGTCGGGCGGGCGCCAGCCGAAGATCGGCGTCATCACGGTCGGCAAGTCCTATCTCGATGTCCGCCAGGCCCTCGACGATCTCGGCCTCGACGAGGTGAAGGCGAACGACATGGGGCTTCGGCTCTACAAGGTCGCCTGCCCGTGGCCGCTCTCGCAGCGCGAACTCCTCGCCTTCGCGGAGGGGCTCGACCTGATCATGGTGGTCGAGGAGAAGCGCTCCCTCATCGAGGTGCAGGTCCGCGAGGAGCTCTACGGCACCGCCAACCAGCCGATCTGCGTCGGCAAGCGCGACGAGGCGGGGCGCTGGCTCTTCCCCGTCAAGGGAGCGCTCGACCCCAACGACATCGCGGTGGCGCTGGGCGAGCGCCTGCTGCGCTACCATCGCAACGACGATCTGGCGGGGCGCGTCGCCGCCCTCCGGCAGGCGCAGGAGATCCTCGCGGCCACGACCGACATCGCGGTCCGCACGCCCCATTTCTGCGCCGGCTGCCCGCACAACAGCTCGACCCGGATTCCCGAGGGAGCGCGGGCCTATGCGGGGATCGGCTGCCACTACATGGCCCAGTGGATGGAGCGCGGCACCGACGGCTGCACCCAGATGGGCGGCGAGGGCGCGAACTGGATCGGCGAGGCGCCGTTCTCGAAGCGCACCCACGTGTTCCAGAATCTCGGCGACGGCACCTACAACCATTCCGGCTCGCTGGCCCTGCGCTGGGCCGTCGATACCGGCACCACCATCACCTACAAGATCCTGTTCAACGATGCGGTGGCGATGACGGGCGGCCAGCCCCACGAGGGCGGCCTCACCGTCGACCGCATCGCCCAGCAGGTCCGCGCCGAGGGCGTCGAGCGGATCGCGCTCGTCACGGACGAGCCCCACAAGTACCCGTCCGGGATGCGCTGGCCGGAGGGTCTGACGATCCACCACCGGGACGACCTCGATACGGTCCAGCGCGACCTCGCGACGGTGCCGGGCGTCTCGGTGCTGATCTACGACCAGACCTGCGCTGCCGAGAAGCGGCGGCGCCGCAAGCGCGGCCGGTTCCCCGACCCCGACAAGCGGGTGATCATCAACGATCTCGTCTGCGAGGGCTGCGGCGACTGCTCGGTGCAGTCGAACTGCGTGGCGGTGCAGCCGCTGGAGACCGAGTTCGGCCGCAAGCGCCGCATCGACCAGTCGAGCT
The DNA here is from genome assembly GCF_000022085.1 of Methylobacterium nodulans ORS 2060. Lineage (NCBI taxonomy): Bacteria > Pseudomonadati > Pseudomonadota > Alphaproteobacteria > Hyphomicrobiales > Methylobacteriaceae > Methylobacterium > Methylobacterium nodulans. The sequence continues at coordinate 323,551 of NC_011894.1, read as the reverse complement.
GCAACAAGGATTTTTCCTGCCTCAACGGCTTCTGCCCGTCCTTCGTCACCGTGCACGGGGGAAAACCGCGCACGCACCCGCTGGTGCCGCTCCCGGGCACGCCGGACGAGGGCCTGCCGGAGCCGGTCCTGCCCCCCATCGAGGGCACCTACAACATCATCGTGACGGGCGTCGGCGGCACCGGCGTGGTCACGGTCGGGGCGATCCTCGGCATGGCGGCCCATCTCGAAGGCAAGGGGCTCGGCATGATCGACATGGCGGGCCTCGCCCAGAAGGGCGGGGCGGTGTTCAGCCATGTCCGTTTGGCTCAAGCCCAGGACGACATCCATGCGATCCGGGTCACGGCGGGCGCCGCCGACCTGATCCTCGGCTGCGACCTCGTCGTGACCGGGACCCGCAAGGTGCTCGCCGCCGTGCGGCCCGGCCGCACCCATGTGGTCGTCAACACCGCCGAGATCATGCCGGGCGACTTCACCCGCCGGCCCGACTTCTCGCTCCCGGTGGAGCGCATCAAGCGGGTGATCCGCGAGAAGGCCGGCCCGGCCCATGCGGACCTCACCGATGCCACCGGGCTCGCGGTGGCGGCGCTCGGCAATGCCATCGCGGCCAACATGTTCATGCTGGGTTATGCGTGGCAGCGCGGTCGCGTGCCGCTGTCGCGGGCCGCGATCCTGAAGGCGATCGAGCTCAACCGCGAGGCGGTGCCGATGAACCTCGCGGCCTTCGCCTGGGGCCGGCGGGCCGCCGCCGCGCCCGAGACCCTGGGCGCGCTCAAGGCCGCGACGGCCTCGGATCTCTCAGCCGATCTCGACACGCTGATCGCCCGGCGCGTCGCCTTCCTGACCGACTACCAGGACGCGGCCTATGCGCAGCGCTATGCCCGCATCGTCGCCTCCGTGCGGGAGCGGGAGGCTGCGGTGCATCCGGGCGGAAGCCCGCTCACCGAGGCGGTGGCACGGTCCCTGTTCAAGCTGATGGCCTACAAGGACGAGTACGAGGTGGCCCGCCTCTATACGGACGGGCATTTCGAGGCGCAGATCCGCAACACCTTCGAGGGCGAGGGGCTGCGCTACGAGTTCCACCTCGCGCCGCCGCTCCTCGCGCGCACCGATCCCCGGACCGGGCGCCCGCGCAAGATGAGCTTCGGCCCCTGGGTGCTGCGCGTCTTCCGGATGCTCGCCCGGATGAAGCGGTTGCGCGGCACGGCCCTCGACCCGTTCGGCTACACGCAGGAGCGCCGGGAGGAGCGCCGCCTCATCGGCGAATTCGAGACGCTCGTCGCCGAGATCCTGCGCGACCTGACCCCGGCGAACCACGCGGTCGCGGTCGGCCTCGCGAACCTGCCCCTGACCATCCGGGGCTTCGGGCCGGTCAAGGCGAAGAGCCTCGCCGCCGCCAAGCAGGAGGAGGCGGTGCTGCTCACGCGGTTCCGCGCGCCGGAGGCGCCGCTGGCCGCGGCTGCGGAGTGACCCGGTTTCCAGTCGATCTGTTCCGGGACGAGTCCGCGCGGGGAACCCCTCTCCCGAGTGGGAGAGGGGCAGGGGTGAGGGTGGAGACGGTTCCGCAAGAAGACTGAACCGTCCCGCTGCCAGCGCGACGCTCAGTACCTTGTTCAGAAGCGTAGCACCCTCACCCCTACCCCTCTCCCACTCGGGAGAGGGGATCCCGCGCGTCCTCGTCTCGGAACAGATCGACCGGACGCCGTATGACCCGCCCGGATCGGGCGTGGCGCGGGTCGCATTGTCATCCACCCGTCACACCCGCACCGGAAAGGCTCGATCATTCCGACCGGAGTCCGAGCCCATGGATTTCCACCGCCGCTTCACCGTCCTGATGTGCGCGCCCGCCTTCGATCCCGACGATCTTGAGGGCGCGCGGGTCAACCAGATCGTGGCGGCCGTGGAGGCGCGCGGCTTCGAGGTGGTGCGGGCGCGGCGGGTCGAGGATGCGGCCATCGCAGTTCAGACCGATGCGGCGATCGGCTGCATGGTGGTGGATTGGGGCAAGCGCGGCCTCGACGGCAAGGCGGCGGCGCTCATCGACATGATGCGCCAGCGCGGCCTGGAGATGCCGATCGTCATCATGGTCCGCCGCAAGCGGCTGGAGGACATCCCCGTCGAGCTCCTCGATTTCATCGACGGCTACATCTTCCTCGCCGAGGAGACGCCCGAATTCATCGCCCGGGGCCTCGTCTCGCGTGTCACCCAATATGCCGAGACGCTGAAGACGCCGTTCTTCGGCGCCCTCGTCGACTATGCCGAGAAGGGCAACCAGCTATGGACCTGCCCCGGCCACAACGGCGGCATCTTCTACAACCGCTCGCCGATCGGCCGCATCTTCGTCGAGCATCTGGGCGAGGCGATCTTTCGCGATGACCTCGACAACTCGGTCCTCGATCTCGGCGACCTCCTCACCCACGAGGGGCCGGCCCTGAAGGCGCAGAAGGAGGCGGCAGCGATCTTCGGGGCGGAAAAAACCTATTTCGTGCTCAACGGCACGTCGGCCTCGAACAAGATCGTGCTCTCGGCGCTGGTGGCCGAGGACGACCTCGTGCTGTTCGACCGCAACAACCACAAGGCCGCCCATCACGGCGCCCTCTTCCTCGGCGGCGGCATCCCGATCTTCCTCGAGACCGACCGCAACGCCCATGGGCTGATCGGCCCGATCTACCACGAGGCCTTCGATGAGGCGGCGATCAGGGACAAGATCCGCCGCAACCCGCTCGTCCGGGACAGGCAAGCCTGGCGCAGGCAGCGCCCGTTCCGCGTCGCGGTGATCGAGCAATGCACCTATGACGGCACGATCTACGATGCGCGCGAGATCCTGGCGCGGATCGGGCATCTCTGCGACTACATCCTGTTCGACGAGGCCTGGGCGGGCTTCATGAAGTTCCACCCGCTCTATGCCGGCCGCTTCGCCATGGGGCTCGACGGGCTCGGGCCGGACTCGCCCGGCATCATCGCTACGCAATCGACCCACAAGCAGCTCGCGAGCTTCAGCCAAGCCTCGCAGATCCACACCAAGGACGGCCATATCCGCGGCCAGAGCCGGCGCGTCGAGCACCGGCGGCTCAACGAGAGCTTCCTCGTCCACGCCTCGACCTCGCCCTTCTACCCGCTCTTCGCCTCCCTCGATGTCGGCGCCCAGATGATGAAGGGCCGCTCCGGCATGATCCTGTGGGACGACACCATCCGGCTCGGGATCGAGTGGCGCAAGAAGGTGCGGGCGATCCGCAAGGAGTTCGAGGAGAACGAGGCCGATCCGCAGCGCCGCTGGTTCTTCGATCCCTTCGTCCCCGACCTGGTGGAGGGCCCGGACGGGACCGTTCTGCCCTGGGAGAGCCTGCCCACCGACCTCCTCGCCAGCGAGCCGCGCTACTGGGAGCTCGCGCCCGGCGCCCGCTGGCATGGCTTCACGAAGGTGGCGCCCGGTTACGCCATCACCGACCCCAACAAGCTCACGGTGCTGACGCCGGGCTTCGACCGCGAGACGGGTGAGTATGCGGAGCACGGCGTGCCGGCCCCGATCGTGGCGCAGTATCTGCGCGAGAACCGCATCGTGCCCGAGAAGAACGACCTGAACTCGCTCCTCTTCCTGCTCACGCCCGGCGTCGAATCCTCCAAGGCCGGCACGCTGATCTCGGGCCTCGTCGCCTTCAAGCGCCTGCACGACGACAACGTGCCGCTGGAGGAGGCCATGCCGGACTTCGTGCGGCGGCGGCCTCGGCGCTACCAGGGCGTGCGGCTGCGCGACCTCTGCGCCGAGTTTCACGCGTTCCATCGCGAGGCCGGCACCTCCACCCTGCAGCGCAAGCAATTCGCCCCCGAGCACCTGCCCGAGATGGCGATGCCCCCGAAGGCCGCCGCCCAGATGCTGACCCGCAACCAGGTCGACTTCGTGCCGATCGCCGAGGCGGCGGGACGCATCGCCACGACCCTGATGCTGGTCTATCCGCCGGGTATCGGCACGGTGCTGCCGGGCGAGCGCCTGGACGAGCGCGCCAAGCCCATGCTCGACTACTTCACGATGTTCGAGACCTCGGCGAACCTGTTCCCGGGCTTCGAGGCCGAGATCCAGGGCGTCTACCGGCAGGTGGAGCCGGACGGGCGGATCCGGTTCTACACCTATGTCCTGCGCGAGGGCGCGGGAACGACTGCGCGGTGAGAGGCGGCTCCGGCACCGTGCCGGTCACGCTTCGTCAAGGGTGAGGCGCTATGGCGCCTGAGGGGCGGCCCGGGTAAAGCCCGCCCGGGACCGCGCTGGTCCCCGGGGCGTTTTCGGGCGATGCTGGTCGCTGCCGCACGCCGATCCTGCCGACGCGCGAAGGGACCTTCATGGTGACGACCGAACCGGTCCGCATCCTCGGCATCGATCCGGGCCTTCGCCGCACCGGCTGGGGGCTCATCACGGTCACGGGCACGCGGCTCGCCTTCGTGTCCTGCGGGGTGCTGACCTCGGACGGCGACGACGATCTCGCCCTGCGCCTGCGCGACCTGCATGACGGCCTGTCGCGGGTCGTGGCGGCGATGCAGCCGGATGAGGTCGCGGTCGAGGAGACTTTCGTCAACAAGGACGCCCAGGCGACGCTCAAGCTCGGCCATGCCCGCGCCGTCGCGCTCCTGGTGCCGGCTCTCGCCGGGCTGCCGGTCGCCGAATACGCCGCCAACCTCGTGAAGAAGACCGTGGTGGGGGCGGGGCATGCCGAGAAGGGGCAGATCGCCGCCATGGTGCGCTTCCTGCTCCCCAAGGCCGATCCCGCCACCGCCGACGCGGCCGATGCGCTCGCCGTCGCGATCACCCATGCGCAGCATCGGGCCGCGCGGGCGCGGGAACTGGCCTGTGCGGCCCCGCGGGCGCGTCCGGCGCGGGTCGGGCGCGGCGCCTCGCTCCGCACGAGGGCGTGATCACACGGCCTCGACCGTCATGGTCTTCTGCATGGCGGGTCGGACGCCTGGAGCAGGATCCGTTCACGGTGGACCGGCTTCTGCTCCTGGCCTTTGAGTTTGCCGCATCGTCTGCGACGAACCGGCATCCATTTCGTCGGACAATGCTCTGAAGCGGCGATCCGGCGGTGCAGCGCGAGCCTGCCCTTTCGGCGTCGTCCAGGTGGAGAGATGGCGCGTTGCCTCCTCGCGGGCGGCGCGGCCCGCGCGGGGGGCAGGGCGGGCGCCATCGGCGCCCGCGGGATCGATCCGACCGCCTCGCCTCAATGGTGGATCGCGTCGTCGGCGCCGGGACCGCCCCGCCCGAGTTCCGCGAAGACCGCCCAGGCGGCATCAATCATCGCCTGCACCGCCGCCATCCGCTCGACCTGCGGTCCGACGGCCTTCTGGAGGTCGATCGCCGCGGCAGCAGCGCGCAGGATGCGCAGCTCCGCCCTCACGGCGTCGCTGAGGTCGACGTTGTCGGTCACCTCGACGACGATCGCATCGTCGCCGGCCCGCTCGCCGATCTCCGCCATCAGATTCCCGGCCCGTGAGGGCGGCTTGGCTTGCTCGTCCAGGGTGAGGTGGGAGCGCTTACGCATTGCGGTGTTCCTCGTGACTCTCGGCGATGGCCCGGCCTCGCGGACCTCCGGCTGATCCCGTCCGGGGATCTCGGGCTTAGGCATGAAGGGTCTGGCGCGGTGCGAGCCGTCCGGCGGAATGGGCCGGCGCCCAGAGGCAGGGATCGGCGACGCCGTAGAGCGCCCGGGTGGTGCGCAGGGCCATCGGCGTCATCGCGACCGTGAAGGCGCAGATCGACACGCCGTCGCGCTCGACCGGCAGGCCGAGCGGCCGGGGCTGCCAGCCGAGCTCCGAGGCGGTCGGTACCCAGAAGGTCTCGGTGACGACGTTCATCCGGGTGATGCCGCGGGCGAGACAATGCTCGACGAGGCCGACCGCGAGCACCCCGCTGACGTGGCAGCGTCGTCCGTCGCCGCGAAAGCGCGGCGCCACGACGAAGTGGGTCCACTCCCAGACCCCCGGGCCGCGCGCGGCATCGCGCATGTCCGCGAGATGCGGGAAGACGTCCCCGAGGAGCGTCGGCCCCTCCGTGGGCATGAGGCGTGTGCCGCCCGCGACCTGCCCGCAGGGGGCGAGCGCAACCAGATCGACACCCTGCCCCGCCACGGCGCCCGAATCATCGGATGCCGCTGCGAGGCTCCAGCAGCGCCCCGCGGCGGCAAGGCGCCGGCGCAGCCGGTCGTGCTGGCGGAGCACGTCCGCATAGCGCTCGCGGTTGCTGTGGTCGATGGCGTGAAGCCGGATCATTCCTGTCCCTCTGGGGCACGACCCCATTGGGACAGAGGAGTGGGGAGCCCGGTATCCCCGTTTTCGGGGAGGCGGCCAAACTTCTCATACGGCTCAGCAGGTTTCGTATCCCCGAAAGTCTCGGCGGGCGACTCTCGGCGGGCGACATGGCGGCTTGCCAATGCCGTCCTGCTCAGGCCCCTCGACCGGCCCCTGCCGCACAGCCCACCGGGTCGAAGCGCCCGCCGGGCGCTCCTGGCACTGGAGCCGAACCAGGGGACCGCGACCGGCTGCGGTCAGAGCGTGATCTCGCGCTTGCGCAGCGCCTCGACGACGGTCTGGGTCGTGTTGCGGGCCCCGATCTTGATGCGGGCGCTCTTGAGATGGGTCGCGACCGTCTCGTGAGACACGCCGAGGATGGTCGCGATCTCCTCGCGCGTCCGCCCCATCGCGGCCCAGGACAGCACGTCGCGCTCACGGGCGCTCAGCAGCCGCCCCGGCTCGCTGCGGCGGCGATCCTCCGTGGTCCGCGTCGCCGCGCCCCAGGCGTAGAGCCCCAGCATGTGCAGGCCCCGCCGGATCTTCGGGGAGAGGTCGATGCGCTCGCCCGCCAGCGACACGCCGCCCTGGAAGCCGAGCGCGTCGTGCACCGGGATGCAGAACCCGAAGCCTAAGCCGAACGCCGCGGCTTCGTCCATCACCCGGCGGGCGCGGTCCGGTTGGTCGGCGTCGAAGGGAACCTCCGACCACGCGAAGGGCTCGGTCGTCCGGTAGCATTGCCGGACCACGGGATCGAATCGGTAATGTCCGACGCGGTCATAATGCGTGAGCCAATCCTTCGGCCACATGTTGAACAGCATGTTCGGGCCCAGCCGGTCACTCGGCCGCGGCAGCCGCGTGATGGTGAACGAGGTAAAGCCCACGTGCTGGATGTGCTCGAAAATCCGCGTCTGCGCTTCGAACGGGTCCCGAACCTCGTCGAGCGCATCGATCAGCGCGAAGGTCTCGCGTAGAAAAAAGTCCTCCATGCCCGACATGCCGACCTCTACGCCCCGTGCGACGGTGCCCGATGTGGTCCATCACGCGCATCCAGCGCCAGAGTGCACGAAATCCTTGCCGCTTGGTAGCCGGGACTGAAGCTGGACTGCCAGAACGCAGCGATTAAGAGGCCGCGTCCGGCTCGCCGTGCGGCGCGGATATTTAGGCGGCTCCGTCATCCGAGTGTTGCTGAAGCGTCGCTATGGGCTCGTTGGAAACATTCCAACCAGGGGGCTTCCATGGCAGCCAACCAGACCGGACCGTCGACTACGCAATCGCCCTATCTCGTCCCGACCACCGACAAGGTCGCTTTCACCTCGATCCTGAGCGCGGGCGACACGGTCGCCGGTTCCGTCAAGAGCGACGGAACTCCGTGGCGCTTCGCGGGCATCCCGGACGGCATCGGCGCCTTCGACAACGGCAACGGCACCGCCACGGTGCTCGTGAACCACGAACTCCGTGAGACCACCGGCGCCACCCGCGCGCATGGCGCGATCGGTGCCTTCGTCGACCGGCTGATCATCGACAAGGCGACGCTCCAGGTGCGCTCCGCGAGCGATCTCGGCACCAGCACCTTCACGTTCAACCCCACCACCGGCACCTATGTGCAGGGCCCGACCACCATCTCGCGGCTCTGCTCGGCCGACCTGCCGGCGGTTTCGGCCTTCTACGACGCCACGACCGGCCTCGGCACCCAGACCCGCATCTTCATGAACGGCGAGGAAAGCGGCGCCGAGGGCCGGGCCTTCGCCTGGATCGTGAACGGCCCGGAGGCCGGCCGCGTCTACGAGCTTCCGCGCCTCGGCAACTTCTCCTTCGAGAACTCGGTGGCGAACCCGGGCTCCGGGGCCAAGACCGTCTCGATCGGCCTGGATGATTCGTCCGGCGGCCAGCTCTACGTCTATGCCGGCAACAAGCAGGCGACCGGCACCGAGATCGAGAAGGCCGGCCTCACCAACGGCAAGCTCTACGGCATCAAGGTCCCGGCCTTCGCCGCCGAGACCAACACCACCTCCGTGGCCGCGGCGGGCACCGCCTTCACGCTGCAGGAGATGGGGCCGAACGGCGACGTGTCGGCCGTGACCGGTGCCCAGCTGGAGGCCGAGAGCACCGCCGAGGGTGTGACCGCCTTCCTGCGTCCGGAGGACGGCGCCTGGGATCCGACGAACCCGAACCGCTTCTACTTCACCACCACCAACGCGATCACCAGCCCCTCGCGGCTCTGGGCGCTCGACTTCACCGACGTGACCCGTCCGGAACTCGGCGGCACGGTCAAGATGCTGCTGGACGGCACCGAAGGCCAGGTGATGTTCGACAACCTGACGGTGACGGCCGAGGGCCGGGTCATCCTGCAGGAGGATCCGGGCAACAACGCGCGCCTTGCCAAGATGTGGCAGTACGATCCGGCGACGGACGCCCTGACCCAGCTCGGTGAGCACGATCCGGCGCGCTTCTCGGGGCTGACGCCGCCCTTCACCCAGGACGAGGAATCCTCCGGCGTCCTCGACGTCAGCACGATCTTCGGCGGTCCGGGCCGGCAGGCCTTCCTCCTCGACACCCAGGCGCACTACGCCTTCGGCTCGTCCGAGATCGTCGAGGGCGGCCAGCTCCAGATGATGTATGTCGACCGGACCATCAACGGCACGGCCGGCAATGACAGCCTCGTGGGCAGCCAGATCGCCGACCTGATCTGGGGCAACGACGGCGACGACACCATCCGGGGCGCGGCCGGCGACGATTACCTGTCGGGTCTTGCGGGCAACGATTCGATTGACGGTGGCGCAGGCAACGACACGCTCTTCGGCGATGCGGGTGACGACCGGGTCGACGGCGGTGAGGGCGACGACGTGGTGCGCGGCTGGTACGGGAACGACACGCTGTTCGGCAGCGGCGGCAACGATGCCGTGTTCGGCGAGGACGGACACGACTTCATCGGCGCGGGCAGCGGGAACGACTACGTGTCGGGCGGCGCCGGCAACGACGCGCTCTACGGCGAGGCGGGCAACGACCTGCTGTTTGGCAATGCCGGCAACGACGAGCTCGTGGGCGGCACCGGCTCCGACACCTTCGGGTTCGGCCGCGGCGACGGCCAGGATCTCATCCGCGACTTCACGGTCGGCGGTGCGGAGCGCGATGTGATCGCCTTCAACGGCGGTGCCTTCGCGTCCTTCGCCGCCGTCCAGGCGGCGACTCAGCAGGTTGGCGCCGACGCGGTGATCTCTTACGGCGCGGGCGACACGATCCGGCTGCAGAACACGCAGCTGGCGAGCCTCACGGCCGACAACTTCACCTTCGCCTGAACGCGCGCTTGATGCGCCGGGCCGGCCGCTTCACGCGAGCCGGCCCGGCTCCATCGATCCTGCGGCCTCCGAGTCCTGCTCGGAGGCCGCAAGTTTACTCGGACAAGGCTATCCCCTCCAGAACGGCTTGTCCGCTTCACGGGCGACGTCGGCGCGGGACAGGCCGATATCGTCGAGCGTCCGCTCCGATAATGTCTGCAACTCCCGCCGCTGCCTGTGCCGCTGCGCCCAGAGTTCGAGCCGCTCGATCACCGACACCGCCCGCGTCGGACGAGGCGGGCGCAGGCTGACGGAGGGAACAAGACGCAGATTTCCTCGGTCTGTGACGAGCACCGTCATGGCTCTCTCCTCTAGGCGCTCACGGGTATTGTGTGAGGAAATCTTGCCGTGGACCGGGGCTTGGGGCAAACCAGAAGCTCTAGGTCGCCGGCATAGGAAAACTACGGCATGGGATCGCGACGCCTGCCGCCGCTCAACGCCGTCCGGGCCTTCGAGGCGGCGGCCCGCCACGCCACGTTCCAGGCGGCGGGCGATGAACTCGGCGTCAGCGCAGGCGCGGTGGCGCAGCAGGTCAAGGCGCTGGAGGCATGGTTCGGCCTGCCGTTGTTTCGTCGCCTGCCGAGCCGCGGGGTCGTGCTGACTCCGGCGGGCGCCCGTTTCGCCGATGCCGCGGCAAGCCTGCTCGACGGGGTGGCTGCGGCGGCCCTGGCCCTGCGCCGTCGGAGCGACGACACCGCGCTCACCATCAACACGACCCATTCCTTCGCGGCGCTCTGGCTGATTCCGCGGATCGGGAGCTTCCGGGAGGCCAATCCCGACCTCCACGTGCGGATCGTCGCCAACAACCAGGTGATCGACTTCACCCGGGAGGCCGCCGATTGCGCCATCCGCCACGGCAAGGGCGGCTACGCAGGGGTGCGCACGGAGCTGCTGCTACGCGACGCGGTGTTTCCCGTGTGCAGCCCGCGCCTGCGGGACGGGGTGCCGCCCCTGCGCAGGCTTCAGGATCTCGCGAGCCACACCCTGCTGCATGACGACGATCCGCTCGACGCGGGCATGATCGGCTGGATCGGCTGGCGGGAATGGCTCGCGGCGGTCGGCATGCCGGACCTCGTCGCCAAGCGCGGCCCGACCTTCACCCATACCTTCATGGTGCTGCAGGCGGCGACCGCCGGTCAGGGCGTCGCCCTCGCGACCCGCGTCCTCGGCGGCGACCTGCTGGAGCCCGGCGGCCTCGTGCGCCCTTTTGCCGAGGAGGTGCCGAGCCCCTATTCGTTCTTCATCGTCACGCCAGACGAACCCGATCCGCCCAAGGTGGCGCATTTCCGGGCCTGGCTTCGCGCGCAAGCCGACGCCCCGCTTTCGCCGCAGTGACGCGGGAGCACTCGTTCCGGGCTTTCACCATCGCTTAACCAACGAGCGCGAGCGTGCCGGGCGTGACCAAGCCGATTCGATTGCGCGTCCCCGCCCTGGCCGGGGTCCTGCTTGCCGCGAGCCTCAGCGCGGCCCATGCCCACCCGCATGTCTGGGTCACGACCCGGGCCGAGTTCGTCTTCGCCCCCGATGGCCGCGTCACGGCGATCCGCCATGCCTGGACCTTCGACCCGTCCTACTCGGCCTTCACGGTGCAGGGATTGGGGCAGGGGATCCCGAATGCCGAGGCGTTGGCGGCGCTCGCCCGCGACAATGTCGAGGCGCTCGGCGACTCCGGCTATTTCACCAGCCTGAAGGTCGACGGACGCCGGCAGGACTTCTCGGGGCCCGAGGCGCCCGCCATGACCTACGCGGACGGGCAGCTCACCCTGCATTTCACGCTGCCGCTGAAGGCCCCGGCCCGGGGCGCGCTCGCCCTCGAAGTCTACGACCCGACCTATTTCGTCGCCTTCAGCCTCGCCGAGGGCGATGCGGTCGCGGCGCTGAAGGGGGCGCCTTCCGGCTGCAAGGCCGTCGCGCATCGCCCGAAGAGCGCGCCGCCGCAGACGGGCATGTCGGAATCGTTCTTCGCCGCACTCACCGACGCGGCGAATTACGGGGTGCAGTTCGCCAACCGGATCATCGTCTCGTGCTCGTGAGATCCGCCTCTCTCCCGCTTGTGCCGGCCCGAGGGGCCATCCTGCGCGTGGGGCTTGCCCTCGCGGCCGTGGCCGCGGCGGCCTTCCTCCTCGCGGGGCTCGTCGCGCTCCTGGCGCCGGGCTTCGCGCCGCCGCCGCGCTCGCCCTTCGGCATGGGATTTCGCGAGGCGGCCCCCTCCGGAGCGGGGAGTCTCGGCGCGTGGCTGCTCGCCATGCAGGCGGCCTTCTCGCGCAGCCTCCAGGCTGCCGTCTCGGCCGTCAGGACAGGGCAGGGGGGCTACGGTCTCCTCGCCGGCCTCGGCTTCGCCTACGGCATCTTCCATGCCGCCGGCCCGGGGCACGGGAAGGCGGTGATCGCGGGCTACATCGTGGCCGGAGAGCGGGCGCTCGCCCGGGGGGTGACGTTGAGTGCCGCGGCGGCCTTGCTGCAGGCCATGGTGGCGCTCGCGCTCGTCGGCGGCGGCGCGGCGCTGCTGCGCCTCACCGCGGCCGGGCTGACCGAGGCCGGCCGCTGGATCGAGACTGCGGGTTTCGCCTGCGTGGCGCTCCTCGGCCTCGCCGTGACTTGGCGCAAGGCGGGCGCGCTGGCCGCCCGCCTGCAGGGGGGGAGCGCCGCACCCTGCGGTCCGGAATGCGGCCACGCGGTTCTGGCGGATGCGCGGCGGATCGAGCGGCTCGGCACCTGGCGGGAGCAGGCGGGCGTCGTCATCGCGGCGGGCACCCGCCCCTGCGCCGGGGCGATCCTCGTCCTGGTCTTCGCGCTGTCCCAGGGCGTCTTTCTCGCCGGGGTACTCGCCACGCTGGCGATGGCGCTCGGCACCGCCCTCACCACCTCGGCCCTCGCCGCGCTCGCTGTCTTCGCCAAGGCGCTGGCGCTGCGCCTCGCGGGCGGACGCGGGGAGGCAGGTGCCGTCGCGGTCGGGACGCTCGAACTCCTGGCAGCGGCCTTCGTGCTCGTGCTCGGCACCGCCCTTCTCGCCGGCTACGCGGCGGCGATCGTCTGAGCCCGTCACGGCTCCGCCGCTCTGATCTGCGGGCGGTGTGGCCCCCTCAGGAGGAGGACGAATCCGGCACGATCGACCGGATGACGGCGGTCGCCCCGCCTGTCGGTCTTTCAAGAACGGCGACGGTCCATCAGGCGAGTTCGGGCACCCTGACCTCGGCCGGCAGCACGATCTTCTGCCGCTCGCGGCAGATGAAGGCGGTCGGCATCGCGGCCTGCATGGCCTGCTCCATGTCCCGCAGCATCGCGTCGCCGTGCTGGGGATAGAGGTGAATGATGCCGAGTCGGCCGACCTTCGCGGCCCGGCACAATTCCACGCCCTTCTCCCAGGTGGAGTGGCCCCAGCCGCGGCAGGACGGATACTCGCCCTCGGTGAACATGCCGTCGTAGAGGATGAGGTCGGCCCCCTCCACGAAGTGCAGCAGGTTCCGTTCGGGCCAGGGCTCGCTGTGCTCGATGTCGCTGATGTAGCAGGCGGTGCGGCCCGCATGGCGGAAGCGGTAGCCGGTGGCGCCCTGCGGATGCTGCAGCGGCAGCGTGTCGACTTCCATCCCGTCCGGGAAGGTCAGGGTCTCGCCCGCGCGAAAGCCGTGATGGACGAAGCGTGCCGGCAGGGCGTCGAGGGTGATCGGGAAGAGCGGCGGCGAGAACAGGCGGTTCAGCGGCTCCTCGGCGCTCTGCCCGTCGAGATTGCCGCAATAGGTGTGGATCTCGCGATTCTTGTCGAGCACCGCGGGTTTAAGGAAGGCGAGCCCGGTGACGTGGTCGAGATGCAGGTGGCTGAACAGCAGGTCGATGCGCTGAGGCAGGTCGGCCCCGTGATGGGCGCCCAACGCATTGAGGCCCGTGCCCGCATCAATGACGAACAGACGCTCGCCGCAGCGGATCTCGACGCATGGCGTGTGCCCCCCGAACTCCACGAAGTTCGGGCCGGACGCGCAGATCGACCCCCGCACGCCCCAGAAGCGAAGCGTCAGGTCACCCGGCGCAGTGAGACCCTCTTGTGTCATGCGCGGATGGTGATCCGCTTCGTCGCAAAAGAATGTGCGGCTTCGCACAGGACGTCCCTCGCCATCACGCCGCGCAGTATCCCTGCCCTTGCACCGGGCAGAACGGCCACTCCGGGCGATGGCCGGTCGCGTCGTTGCGGAACCTCGGTCATCTCCACGCGGTCACTCCATCACGAACGGCTGTCTCGTCCGCGAAGTTCCCCGGATCCGCGGCGCGGCGCAAGAGGGTGGACTCGTTCGGCGGCCCGGAGGGTGCAAGGAGCAGCGCTGTGTTGCGCTCGGCGCGGATCACCGCGTCGAAGGGGGCGTCCGGCGACAGGCTCGCCTCGTCCGGCAGGCAGACGACGAGACCCCGCCCCGCCCGCGCCGCGCGCAGCCGCGCGAGGCCCGCGCGGATCTCCCCCGGGCTGCGCTCGTCGAGGGCCAGCCCCACGACGAGGATGTCGGGCTGGCGCACGAGGCAGCGGGCGAGGTCGATCGCGCTGCGCTCGGCCGGCGTCAGGACCCCGTCCCGGGCGCCGAGGCTGCTCTCGGCGGCGCGGGGATCGACCCGGGCGGAGAGACCGAGGCGGAAGACGGTCCGTTCGAGGCCGCGCTCGGCCAGCACCCGCTGCATGACGGCGCGCACCCGCGTCCCGGCTCCGGCCTCGGCGCCCGCGATGCGGCCGAACAGCAGGTTCTCCTCCAGGCTCGCCGCCACCGTGACCTTGCCGGGGTCGTAGAACTCCACCGCCGGGCGTAAGGAGGCCGGCAGCAGGGCCGCGAAGGTGTGGCGGGCGGCGACCAGCCGCTCCTCGAAGGCGGCGTCGATGAGGCCGAAGCGGTGCCGCGTCTCGCTGTAGCGCAACGCGAGCCCGATCAGCCGGGCGCGGTCGCGCTGCCCGGCCGGCCCCCGCCGCCAGCCCGTCGCCTCCGGCTGGCGCGCCACCAGATCCTCGAAGAAGCCGCGCTCGGCGGCCGGAAACAGCGAGAACGCGTCGAAGAGCGGGTGGTCGTCGGGGAGATCGGAAAAAATCTCGACGGTCGCCCGGGCGATGGAAAGGCCCATCTCGATCATCGGACGGGTGAGCCCCTCGGCCTCCAGCACCGCGCGGGTGAAGGGATGGCTCGCGAGCCGCCCCTCGGAGAAGGCGCTGCCGACCGGCTTGCCGAACAGGATGTTCTCGCCGACCGTCGCCTGGGCGTTGTAGCGGTGCGGATCGAAGGGCTCGATCAGGTGAGCGGCGTTCTCCGCCGCGAGGGCGGCGCGCAGCGCCCCGCGCGTCTCCACGATCGCGGCCGCAGTGGCCGGGTCGATGGTGCGCGACACGAGGCTGGCAAGCCCGCGCGCGGTGACCAGGGCATCGAGACCGGTCACGGCGAGAGCCTCGACGAGCCGCTCCTCCAGGTGCGGCGCATGGGCGGCCGGCGCCTCCGGATCGGGCGCCGAACCGTCCACGAAGGCGAGGTCGCCGTAGAGGAGGTTCTGCAGCAGGCTGCCGGCCATCAGCACCGGCTCGTCGCCCGCGAAGGCGATGCGGCGCGCCCGCTCCGACGAATCGAGCGCCCGCAGGTCGATGCCCGCATAGGTCACGCGGCCGACCGTGGGTTCGAGCTGGCCGGCGATCAGGGCGGCCAGCACGCGCCCGCCGCTGCCGCGCCCTCCGAGAATGGCCACGTGGCTCGGCATCGGCAGGACGAGGTCGAGCCCGGTCAGGCGCTCGCCCGAGGCGGGATCGTAGGCGGCGACGCCCGCCAGCGCCACGGCGCCGGAGGCAGGAAACCGGGCGGCCGGGCCGTGGCGTCGGACGGCCCGGGCCCGTGCCTCCAGGGAGGCCACGATACGGCTGATCTCCCGGAAGGCCGGAAGGGCCGCACGGCGGCGCTCGGTCTGGCGCAGGAACAGGGCGAGCAGGCTCGCGGCGAGCGCCAGCGCCCCGAAGGCGGCGGCCAGCGCCCCCGCGGTGACCGGGCGCGGCGGGCCCTCGCCCTGCCAGAGCGCGGTCGCCAGCACGATGGCCGGCAGCAGGACGAAGAGCGCCAGGGCCGGGGCCCGTGCCCGGGCGAGGGACGCCTCCGCCCGGGCGAGTCCGCGCCGGGCCGAATGGGCCGCGTGGCCGAGCCGGGCGCGCTCGAAGGCCGCCGTGCCATGCGCCCGCACGGCGGGAAGCCGCCGCACCAGATCGGCGAGGGCGCGCTCCAGGGCTGAGCTCTCCTCCCGCCGCTGCTCGCTCTGGCGGTTCGCACGGATGTTGAGCAGCGCGCGGGCGAGCGCCGCCGCCACCACGCTCACCGCCACGGCCGGAACCAGGCGCGGAGCCGCTGCCGCCGCGACGAGGAGCGCCAGGAGCACCGCACCCGCCGTCAGCGCCGGCACGAGGAGGCCGACGGCGAGGAGCGCGTCGACCGCCCGGAGAGCCTCGCCGACCTGATGGCCGAGCGCCCGCGCCTCCTCCCGGCCGGCGGGGCCGGACCGCAGGATCGCCTCGGCAGCCCGGTGCCGCAGCCGCTCGATGGCGGCCCCCTGCGCCGCGAAGCAGAGCCGGGCCGTCAGCCAGCCGAGGGCGGCGAGGGCGAGCGCGACGGCCGCGAGCCCGCCGACCGCCCAGAGCGTCATCTCCGCCGCATCGACCGGCCAGCCGGGCAAAAGGGTGATCGTCCCGCCGAGTCGTTCGGGCAGCGGCAGCGACACGCGCAGGAGGAGCAGAAGGGGCCCGGCCGGGTCGGCGACGGCAAGGAGCTCGTCCACGAGGTCGCGCATCAGGGCGAGGCCGAGCGCCACCACGGGCGTGCCGAGGCCCACCGCGACGGCAATGGCCGCCGTATGCTGGCGCGGGGCGCTGCGCCACGCGAACGCGATCGGATCCCGCTCCATCCTCGACCCTGTTCGTCCGCCACGCCCCGCGGCCGATAGTGGGTGTCCGGCACCGGCGCGGCAATACTGCGGCCGGCCTCACCGCCTGTGCGTCGCGTCCGGCTCTCCGGGCGTGACGAGGCTGCGCGCGCGGCTCAGTTGGGGAAGGAAGGGGATCGCCGCGCAGGACGCGCCGGCTTCCGCCGCCAGCCGCTCGACCGCCCGGACGACGTCCGGTGCGCCCGCCGCGTGGACGCAGTCGCTGGTGAGGAGCGGCGGAAGATGCGCGGCGATCGGGCCGGGACGCACGTCGGGCACACCGATGCGGTTGACCGCCGCCACGAGGGTGATCCGCGTGACGCCGGTCCCGCGCAGCCAGGCCAGGGCCGGGCGCATGTAGAGGTCGGCCGCGTCGCGGGCGCCGGCGATCAGCACCATCTCGCGCTCCGGCTCCAGGTGGCGCGCGGCGCGCGCGATGGCCCAGATCGGCGCGAAGCCGGTCTCGGCGGAGACGAGCACGAGCCGTCCGGTCCCGGGCCGATAGGACGCCGGGCCCACCGGGCCCCGGAGGCGCACCGCATGGCCGGGGCCGACCGCCTCGCCGAGGGCGCTGCCGAGATGGGTGTCCCGGCGCAGGTGGAAGACGAGTTCGTTGAGTTCCGTCGCGCCGTCGAGCCGCTGGGTCGGGCAGAGGGGCCGGGCCGGGAAGCCCGAGAAGGCGACCTCCATCGCCTGCCCCGGCTGGATGTCCAGGGGCCGCGAGACGGTGACGACCACCTCGCGGACGGCGTCCGACAGGGGCGTGACGGACAGAACGGTGCCGGCGCGCTTGGCGGCGCGCAGAGCCGCCAGAGGGGAGGGGGCCGGCCCCTGGCGGGTGGCGCCGTCGCCGAGCCGCGGGCGGGTGCGGCTGGTCTTGGGCAGGCGCGGGATCGCATCCTGGACGATCCCGTCATGGCCGGCGGCGACGCCGGCCGTGAGCGCCGCCTCCAGGGGCGTGTCGCCCGTCGCGACGCGGACGGTCTTGCCGTTGAGGACGAGCGAGCAGCGCGGGCGGGACGCCATCGGAAGGGCCGGATCTCAACGCGGCGCGACGGGGCGGGCCGCGTCAGCGGCCGGCAAAGAGCAGCCGCTCGACGAGCGTTGCCCAGCGATCACGGTCGGCGCGAAGGTCGTCTGCGGTCTCCGTCTCGCTCAGGGATTCCAGTTGGGCCCGCAGCTCCGCGGCTTCCGCGCGCTCGGATTTCAGGGCCGCCTTGATGACGAGGTTCTCGGCTTCGAGCCGCGAGAGGGCCTCCTCCAGATCCTCCTCATCGATGATGTCTTCCACCCCGGCGTCGAGGGGAGGCGCGGGGAGGCGCGGGACGGGGCGCAGCAGCAATCGCCGCAGAAGGCTCGACGAGTCCGGGGCCCGATCCTGCCACGCCTCGTCCCGTGCCGCCTCGCCCATGGCTCGTCCCTCATCCGGTGCGGCGGGCCCGTGCTCCGGGCGCCGCGTCCATAAGGCCGACCATGGCTCCGTTAAGGTTAAGGAGCACTTAAGTCCGATGGTTAAGATCTGATTGATTGACCCCGGGCCGGCGCCGAACAAGTCTGGAAGACGGCGATTCGGTGCTCTTGCAGCGAGGCTGGCCTCCCCCCGGCGACACTGCTCCTCCGACCCATCACCAGCCGGCTCCCACGGGAGCCTGCGGAGATTCCCCAATGCTGACTGGCCGGCGCATCCTGATCGTCGAGGACGAGATGCTGATCGCTCTGGAACTGTCCGACGTCGTCGCGGATGCGCAGGGCTGCCCGATCGGACCAGTGCGGTCGAACCGGGAGGCCCTGGTGCTCCTCGACCGGGAGCCTGTCGACGTCGCGATCCTCGACCTCAACCTTGCGGATGGCGAGGCGACGCCGACGGCCGAGCGGCTGATCGGCAGCGGGATTCCCGTGCTGGTCTGCACGGGCGGCGTTCTGCCCCGCGCCATGCGCCTGATGTGGCCCGACCTGCCGGTCCACCGCAAGCCGGTGAGCGCCGACCGGCTGATCCGGACCCTCGAGGCCCTGTGCGGCGCCCCGCAAGCCGCCGGAGACGCGCATGCCTGAATGGAAGTCGGCTCTGCGGGTGACTCTGCGGGTGAGATGGAGTCTGCGACGCCGAGTGCTCGCTCTGTCGAAATCGAACCCGACGTGCTGGAAGCCGCCCTGCTCCTCATGCCAAGTGACGGCGTTCTTCGATCGCACCGGCAGCCGGCCAGAGGCTGCGGCACTGCCGTAGCCCCTCGGCATGAGTTCACCCCTGGCGGCGCCCCCCTGACGGATCAAACCTCAGGATGATCCATACGGATCCGCGCACCCCAAGATGGTGTGTTGTCGATTGAGACCGCGTCGGCCCACGCAACGACCTCCGTCTGACGCAGCCGGAGACGATCGATGACCGACGATCGTCTCGCTCGGCCTACTGTCGCCCGCTCCCTCTTGCATGTTTGACGGGCCGACCAGCGCACCAAGCTGTGAGGTGCGTCGCGGCCGGTGGCCACCGGCCGCGACGCGGGCGGCCGGGATCGATCTCCCTCTAGGATTGGCACCGTGGGAAAGCAGGATCCGGCCGCCCTCTGGCTCTTGTCCTGAACAGATGCTGGGGAGCAAGTCCCGTATGCAAGGCAAGGAAGTGTCCAAACAAGAGACCGCGGGCAAGTCTAGCGTGGGGATCGACGTCAGCAAGAGCTGGCTCGACGTCCACGTCCTCCCCTCCGGCCAAGCCCAGCGGTTCGCCAATACCGAGGTCGGCATCCGGCAGCTCAAGCGCTGGCTTGGGCGCTTTGCTCTGGGGCTGGTCGTGGTCGAGGCCACCGGCAAGTGGCACCGCCAGACCCGCCGCAGCCTGCATGCCTCGGGCCTGCCGGTCGCCGTCGTCGATCCGTTTCGGGTGCGCATGTTCGCCAAGGCGCAAGGCATCTGGGCCAAGACCGATCGGCTCGATGCCCGCGTGCTGGCGCAGTTTGCCGCGGTGATGGCCCCCCCGCAGCGCCCGCCGGCCTCGGACGCGCTCGAAGCGCTCCAGGAACTGGTCGCGGCCCGCGACAGCGCCGTGGCCGAACAAACCGCCCTCAAGAACCAGCTGGCCGCGGCCGCAAGCCCGTTCCTGATCCGCCAGTTCCAGGACCGTCTGGCCAGGATCGCCGCGGACATCGAGGCCCTTGCCGGCGAGATCCGCCGGCTCATCGCGGCCGATCCCGGACTGGCCCGGCGGCATGCCATCCTGGTCTCGATCCCCTCGATCGGGGACACGATCGCGGCCACCCTGGTGGCCAGCCTGGCCGAGCTGGGCACCTGCAGCAGCCGGCAGATCGGCCTGCTGGCGGGCCTGGCGCCGGTCGCCGACGATTCCGGCGCGCGCCAGGGCGTGCGGGTCATCTGGGGCGGCCGCCCGCCCGTGCGCCGCGTCCTCTACCTCGCGGCGCTCTCGGCCGCCCGCCACAACGCCGGCCTGAAAGCCTTCCACGAACGCCTGATCGCCAACGGCAAGAAGCCAAAGTGCGCCATCATCGCCGTGGCCCGCAAGCTCGCCGTGCTGGCCAACAGCCTCATCGCTCAGGACCGCCTCTGGACGCCAAATCAGCCCCAACAGGCTTGACGCCAAACACAGATGCTTTCCCGGGTCGCATTCCGCTGACGCTGCAGTCGTGCAGGCCCGAACGGGCCCGGAAAGAGGGAGCGCGAAGGGGCGGAGAATCATCCACCTGAGCGAGCCGACATCCGCATGGCGAAGCCGTCCCGTATGGCGGAGCCATCGACCGGATGCCGGACGACGGCGCCGGCGTCGCCGCGCGGGCCGGCCTCACGCGGCGGCCGGCGCCGCTCCCACGAGCTGGCGGGCCTGATGGACCGACATCGGCTCGCCGAAGGCGAAGCCCTGCGCGTAATCGCACCCGATCTCCGCCAGCGCCCGCGCATCCGCCTCGGTCTCGGCACCCTCGGCCACGATCTCGAGCCCCAGCTCCTGCGCCATCCGCACGATCGAGCGCAGGATCACCGAGCGGCCGTTCGCCATCTGGCGCACGAAGGATTGGTCGATCTTGATCGTGTCGAACGGGAAGCGCTGGAGATAGGCCAGCGCCGAGTAGCCGGTGCCGAAATCGTCGAGGGAGAGGCCGGCGCCGAGTTCGGCGATGCGGGCGAGCATCTGCGCGGCGTATTCCGGGTTCTCCATCACCAGGCTCTCGGTGAGTTCGAGCTTGAGCGACCCGGGGGCGACGCCGGTGCGGGCGAGCACCGTCTTCACGTCGTGCAGGAGGTCGTGGCGCAGGAGCTGGCGCGAGGAGACGTTGACGGAGGCAAAGAGCGGCGGCTCGACCACCAGCGCCTGCTGCCAGGCGGCGAGCTCCGCCGCCGTGCGCTCCAGCGCGAAGACGCCGAGATCGACGATGAGGCCGGATTCCTCCGCGATCGGGATGAAGGTCTGGGGGGGGATGCGCCCGTGCTTGGGATGGTCCCAGCGCAACAGCGCCTCGAACCCCGCGACCGTGCGGTCCTCCAGCCGGACGATCGGCTGGAACAGCACCTTGATCTCGTTGCGTTCGAGCGCCTGGCGCAGGTCGCTCTCCAGCATCAGCCGGTCGCCGCGGTCCGAGCGCATGGTCGGCCGGTAGACCTCGATCCGGTCACCGCCCTGGCGCTTGGCCTGGATCATGGCGATCTCGGCATTCTTGAAGATCTGGTCGCGCTTCGGATTGCTGCCCGCCTCGTGCAGCACCACCCCGATCGAGGGCGTCAGGAAGATCTCGCGGTCCGCGTAGGTGATCGGCGTGGTGATGGCGCGCCGGATCATGTCCGCGAAGGCGATGATGCGGTCGGGGTCGCGCTCGGAGACCAGGATCACCGCGAGCTCGTCGCCGGCGATCCGCGCCAGCGTGTCCTGCGGGCGCAGCAGCCGGCCGAGGCGGCGCGACAGGGTGAGCAGGATCGAATCGCCCGCCGAGAGCCCGATCGCGTCGTTCACCTGCTTGAAGCGGTCGATATCGAGGACGAAGACCGTGGGCTTGAGCCGCGGATCCTGCGCCGCGAGCGTCAGGGCGGCGTCGAGCCGGTCGTTGAACAATTCGCGGTTCGGCAGGCCCGTGAGGTTGTCGTGCACCGCATCGTGGAGCAGGCGCTCCTCGGCGATCTTCACCTCCGTCACGTCCGCGATGGTGCCGACGATGCGGATCACCTCGCCATCCGCCCCGATCACCGGCCGGGCCTTGAGCCGGAACCAGTAATAAGGGCCGGCGGCGGCACGCAGGCGGAAATCCTGGCAGATGCGCCCGCGGCGCTCCTCGATCACCGTGTCGAGGGCCGCCGAGTAGCGGTCGACGTCGAAGGGGTGGAGCAGCGCCAGCCAGTTCGCGGCCGGTCCTTCGAGGGCGCCGCGCTTGAGGCCGAGCTGGCTCTCGATCTCCGGACCGGCGAAGACCCGGTCGCCGGGCACGTCCCAGTCGAACACCACGTCGCCCGCACCCGTCAGCGCCAGCGCCCGCCGCTCGGTGTCCGAGACCACGGCCGTGCCGATGCCCCCGCCCGCGAAGGCATGCTGGAGCACCGTGAAGCCGATCAGCATCACGATGAGCACGAGGCCGCCGATCAGCGCCGGCTGGACGAGGTCGTTGCGCAGCTGCCCGGTGATCGCGAAACCCGCCGCCACCACCCAGGCGGTCAGGAGAAGCCAGGTCGGGATCAGCAGGATCGCCCGGTCGTAGCCGTTATGGGCTGCCAGATACACGACGAGGAGGAGGCCGACGCCCGCCACGGTCGCGATCGAGATGCGCGCCACGCCCGCCGCCACCGGCGGGTCGACGACGGCGAGTGCCACGAGGCCCGCGAGGAAGATCAGCCACAGGAGCGCCACGTGGCTGTAGCGCACGTGCCAGCGGGCGAGGTTGAGGTAGGCGAACAGGAAGACGAGCAGCGTCGCGCCGAGCACCGCCTCCGCGGAGGCGCGGTAGACCCGCTCGGCCGCCTCCGTGACCGGGAAGATCCGCTGGAAGAAGCCGAAATCGATGCAGGTATAGGCCAGCACCGACCAGGCCAGCGCCGCCGCGGCGGGAAAGATGATCGCGCCCTTCACCACGAACACGACGGTGAGGAAGAGCGCGAGGAGCCCCGCGATGCCGATGATGATGCCCTTGTAGAGGGTGAGCCCGGTTGCCTTCTTGCGGTAGGCGTCCTGGTCCCAGAGGTAGAGCTGCGGCACGTTGGGGGTGCGCAGCTCCGCCACGAAGGTGACGGTCGTGCCGGGATCGAGCGTGACGGTGAACTGGTCCGCATCCGGGCTCTCGTCGCGCTCGGGCCGGATGCCCTGGCTCGCGGTGATCGCCGCGATGCGCGAGCCGCCGAGATCCGGCCAGATGATGCCCGAGCCGACGAGACGGAAATGCGGCGCGACGAGAAGCCGGTCGATCTGCTCGTCGGTGTCGTTGGTGAGCGCGAAGACGATCCAGTCCGGCCGCGCCCCGGTCTCGCGCGCCTTCACGGCGATGCGCCGGACGATGCCGTCCTTGCCGGGCGCCGTCGAGATCTGGATCAGGTCGCCGTCGGAGCGGTAGCGCTCGATGGCGGGCGTGAGGTCGATCGCCTGGGCGTCGAGCCCGACCCGCACCGCCTCCAGCGCGCGCGCCGCGGACGGCAGGAGCGCCCCCGCGAGGGCGACGAGGAGGGCGAGGGCAAGGGAGGCGTGGCGCAACGCTTTAGAACGTCTTCAAGACCGGGGAGGGGAGGCGGGCCGTCGAGGAGCCGCCGAACCGTATCGATGCCCAAGCGTGGGAGCAAGGCGCGAGGACCCGGTCTCCCCCGCGGCCTGCCTTTCGTCTCCCGGTCCGGCGATGGAATTGGTTGGTCCCGCTTTGCGGCCAAATCAAGTTGCCGCGGGGCGAGGCAGGGTGGGACCCCCGGCGCCGGCCCCTTCGGCGACCGACGCTCAGGCAGCCTTGAGGGCGTTTCCGACCGCGTCGAGGCTCGGGAGCTTGCGGATCGGCCCGATCGCCGCGAGGGTCGGGGCGCCCGCCATCACGGCGCGCCCCGCGGCGCGCACCTGTTCGGGCGTCACCGCATCGACCTTGGCGATGATCTCCTCGGCCGGGATCACCCGGCCCCAGGCGAGGATCTGGCGGGCGATGCGCTCGATTCGCCCGCCGGGCGTCTCCAGGGCCGAGAGCAGCGAGACCTTGAGCTGCGCCTTGGCGCGGGCGAGCTCCGTCTCCTCGATCGAGGCGGCGGCATTGCCCAGGCACGCGACCGTGACCTCGACCAGGGCCGGCAGATCGGCGCCGGCCGTGCCCGCGCCGATCCCGAACAGGCCGCAATCCGAGAAGGGCCAATGGAAGGCATGGATCTCGTAGGCGAGGCCGCGGGTCTCGCGCACCTCGTGCCAGAGCCGGGAGGTCAGGCCCCCGCCGAGCACCTGCGCGAAGAGGTGGAGCGCGTAATAGCCCTCGTCCCGGAAAGAGAGGCCGGGCAGGCCGAGGACGAGGTTCGCCTGTTCGAGCTTGCGCAGCATCCGCCGCTCGCCGCCGAGATACAGGCCCGCTTCCGCGTCGGGCGCCGTGCGGGCCGGCAGGGCTCCGAAATGGCGCTCGGCCGCCTCGACGATCGCCTCGTGCTCCACGGCGCCGGCCGCTGCCAGCACCATGCGGTCGGGCGTGTATTCGCGGGCGAGATAGACCTCGATCGCCCGCCGGTCGAAGCTCTGGATCGTCTCGGGCCGGCCGAGGATCGGGCGGCCGATCGGCTGGTCGGGGAAGGCCGCCTCGGTGAAGGCATCGTAGACCACGTCGTCCGGCGTGTCCTCGACGGCGGCGTATTCCTGCAGGATCACGCCCTTCTCGCGGGCGAGCTCGCCCGCGTCGAAGACCGAGTTCGTCAGGATGTCGCCGATCACGTCGAGGGCGACCCCGATATCCTCGCCGAGCACCCGGGCGGTGTAGCTCGTCTGCTCGGCGCTGGTGGCGGCGTTGATGTCGCCGCCCACATTCTCGATGTCCTCGGCGATGGCCCGGGCGCTGCGCCGGCACGTGCCCTTGAAGGCCATGTGCTCGATGAGGTGGCTGAGCCCGTGCTCCTGCGGCCGCTCATGGCGCGATCCCGCCCCGACCCAGACGCCGAGCGTCGCGGTGGCGACGCCCGGCATCGGCTCGGTCGCGACCGTGAGACCGTTCGGCAGGCGCGTGATGCGCAAGGAGGGCGAGGCGCCGAAGGTCGCGAAATGCTCGTTCACGCGGCGGCTCCGCGCAGGATGCGCGCCCGCTCGCGGATGAAGCGCTCGACCGCGCCCTCGTCGTTGGGCAGCACGGCGAAGCGCTCGCGCCGGGTCATCAGGTCGGCGAGATGGGGCGGCAGGGCAGGGCGCTGCCCCGTCGCGGCCTCGACCGCATCCGGGAACTTCGCCGCATGCGCGGTCGCGAGCGCCACGACCGGCGTCGCCGGATCGGCATCGAGGAGCCGGCGGCCGGCCCGCACGCCGATGGCGCTGTGCGGATCGAGCACATAGCCCGTGCTCCGGTAGGTCTCGCGGATCTCGGCCGCGACCTCCGGCTCCTGGACCGCCGCCGCGTCGAACTCCGCCCGCACCCGCTCCAGCACCGCGGGCGGGAGCGAGAAGGCGCCCGATTGCTTGAGGCTCGCCATCAGGCGGTTGAGCCCTTCGGGCTCCCGGTCGAGGGCCTCGAAGAGCAGGCGCTCGAAGTTCGAGGAGACCTGGATGTCCATCGAGGGCGAGGTGGTGGGGGCAACGCCGCGCACCTCGTAGGCGCCGCTCGCCAGCGTGCGGGCCAGGATGTCGTTGGCGTTCGTCGCGATCATCAGCCGGCCGACCGGCAGGCCCATCCGCTTGGCGACCCAACCGGCCAGGATGTCGCCGAAATTGCCGGTCGGCACCGAGAAGGAGACCGGGCGATGCGGGGAGCCGAGCGCCACGGCGCTGGTGAAGTAGTAGACGGCCTGCGCGGCGACCCGCGCCCAGTTGATCGAGTTGACGCCCGACAGCCGCACCTCCTCGGCAAAGCGCGGGTGCTGGAACAGCGCCTTCACGATCGCCTGGCAATCGTCGAAGGTGCCCTCGACCGCGACGGCGTGGACGTTGGCCGAATCCACCGTCGTCATCTGGCGCCGCTGCACCTCCGACACGCGGCCGTGCGGGAACAGGATGAAGACGTCGACCTGATCGAGGCCGCGGAAGGCCTCGACGGCGGCGCTGCCCGTATCGCCGGAGGTGGCACCCACGATGGTGGCGCGGCTGCCGCGGGCCTTCAGCACGTGATCCATCAGCCGCCCGAGGAGCTGCATCGCCACGTCCTTGAACGCGAGCGTCGGGCCGTGGTGGAGTTCGAGCAGGAAGAGGTTGTCGCCGAGTTGCACCAGCGGGCAGACGGCCGGGTGCCGGAAGGTGGCATAGGCCCCCTCGATCATCCGGTCGAGGTCGCCCTGCGGGATCTCGCCGTCGACGAGGGGCGACAGCACGGTCTTGGCTGCGGCCGCGTAGGGACGCCCGGCAAGGCCCGCGATGGCCGCCGGATCGAGGGCGGGCCAGCGCTCGGGGAGGTAGAGGCCGCCGTCGCGGGCAAGGCCGGCGAGGAGCGCATCGGTGAAGGTCAGCTTTGCGGCGGCGCCGCGGGTCGAGACATGAAGCACGGGGAACGTCCTGAAGCTGCGGACGCCCTACACGAATTGTCCGGCGGCGTCAGCCGGAAGCGCATCGCAGCGGGATGCCCGCCGGATGGGGCAAAATAGAACCTGACCTACGTGGAAGCCGCCCCGCTCCTCATGCTGAGGTGCTCCGAAGGAGCCTCGAAGCACGCCTGACCGCTGATCCCACCCACCAGAGCCTTGGACCAACGTTCAGGCGTGCTTCGAGGCTGCGGCTGCGCCGCGCGACCGGTTTCATCCGTCAGGGTCGGCGCAGCCGGTGGCGAACTCATATCGAGATGGGTCAACGGCCCGCTGCGTCAGCAGCCCGGGCCGTTGGGATCAAGCCACCTCGCGAAGCCGCTTCCAGGCATAGGCCGAGAACACGCCGACGAGGCACAGCGCGATGCCGTACCACGTGAAGGCGTATTGCAGGTGGTTGTTCGGCAGATCGACCCGGAGCTGTCCGCCCCGGGGCCAGCCGCCGGGATTGGGCGTCGCGTCGGCCTCGATCAGGTAGGGCGCGACCTCCGTGAGGCCACGGGCGGCGGCGATGCCCGGAATGTCGCGATTGAACCATTCGCCCCGCTGCGGATCGGGCGCGGGAACGAACAGGCCCCGCTCCTCGCTCGCCCGCAGTATCCCGGTGACCGTGACCGGACCCGCGACCTCGCCGGCCGCGCGGTCGCGCGGGTTCCTGAGCTCGGTCGGGACGAAGCCGCGGTTGATCAGGATCGGCGGGCCGTCCTCCCGCACGAGCGGCGTCAGCACGTAGTAGCCCTGGAGGGCGCGGCCCGGAGCCTCGCCCGGCGCGAGGCCGTGGACCAGTGTCTCCCTGTCGTTGAGGAGGCGGCCGGTGATGCGCACCCGCTTGAACTCGTCGGCGGCGGGGTCCCAGGTTCCGGCGGCGGGGGGCGCGAGCGGCGGATCGATCCGCGAGCGCTCCACCACCTGTCGGATCACGCCCTCCTTCCAGGCCTTGCGCTGCAGTTGCCAAGTGCCGAGTGCGAGGAGGATCGCGAGGCAGACGAGCGTCGCGAGGCCCGGCGCGAGGAGGTCGCGCCAGGGAGGGGAGCGCCGGACCGGTTCTGCCGCCGCATCCATCAGCGGAAACGCCCCTGCTCGGCCCTATTGGAGAATTGTAGGGCCGCCATCAGGCCCTTGAGGGGACGCACTAGGACCAGGCTCAGCACGATGGCGAGCGGTGCCCACAGCACGGCGTGAACCCAGAGCGGCGGCTCGTAGGCGAACTCGACCCACATGGCGAGGGCCACGACGATGAGCCCGACGATCGACATCACGAAGAAGGCCGGCCCGTCGGCCGAGTCGATGAACTTGAAGTCGAGGCCGCAGACCTCGCAGCGGGGGCGGAAGCTCAGGAATCCCTTGAACAGATGGCCCTCGCCGCAGCGCGGGCAGCGCCCGCGCAGGCCGGCCGTTGCCGGCGATGAGGTTGCGCGGATGTCGTCCACCTCTACATGCTCCTCGCTGATGCGGGCCGCGATCCTTCGGGGCGCCGCCGGTCGCCGGATCCCGTTTGCGAGGGCCGGTCAACCGGGACCGGCCTAAGCAGACTTGGCGGAGCGTGCCACCGCTTCGTCCGCTTAGGCTTTCGATGTGTCGCAGGTTTTGACGGAAAACCGCAACGCACTGTTCCGAAACCTGCTTAGCCCACCATCGATATGGGGGTTGGGCGGGCATCCCGCCACGAAAAAAGGGCGGCTCGCGCCGCCCTCTTCGCATCCTTTTCGAAGCGCTACGATCCGGCCGCCGCCGCGTGGCCGAAGCCCGAGCCCCAGACATAGATCGCGGAGAAGAGGAACAGCCAGACCACGTCGACGAAGTGCCAGTACCAGGCGGCGAACTCGAAGCCGAGATGCTGGCGGGGCGTGAAATGGCCGAGATAGGCCCGGTAGAGGCAGACCGACAGGAAGATCGTGCCGATGATCACGTGGGCGCCGTGGAAGCCGGTCGCCATGAAGAAGGTGGCCGAGTAGATGCTGCCCGAGAAGCCGAAATGGGCGTGGGCATACTCGTAGCCCTGGACGC
Organism: Methylobacterium nodulans ORS 2060; assembly: GCF_000022085.1. NCBI lineage: Bacteria > Pseudomonadati > Pseudomonadota > Alphaproteobacteria > Hyphomicrobiales > Methylobacteriaceae > Methylobacterium > Methylobacterium nodulans. The sequence continues at coordinate 295,371 of NC_011894.1, read as the reverse complement.
AGCTGAACAGCACGCCGAGGATGATGGTGAGCCACAGGCCGTATTTGAGGCCCTTGCGGTCGTTGTTCAGCAGGGCGTGATGCGCCCAGGTGATGGTGGTGCCGGAGGTGAGCAGGATCAGGGTGTTGAGGAGCGGCAGGTGCCAGGGATCGAACGCCTCGACGCCCTTCGGGGGCCAGGTCCCGCCGGTGAATTCCAGACGCGAGGCCTGGATCGGCTCGGCCGCGTAGAGCGCCGCGTCGAAATAGGCCCAGAACCATGCGACGAAGAACATCACCTCGGAGGCGATGAACATCATCATGCCGTAGCGGTGGTGAAGCTGCACCACGCGGGTGTGGTCGCCGGTATTGGCCTCGTGCACGACGTCCCGCCACCAGCTCAGCATGGTGTAGAGCACACCGATGACGCCGGCGAAGAAGAGATAGGGGCCGATCGCGAGCTTCGCGAGGGTGAGGCTCTTCATCCAGAAGACGGCGCCCGACGTCGTCATGAGGGCACTGAGCGAGCCGATGAGCGGCCAGGGACTCGGATTGACGAGGTGGTAGTCGTGGTGCTTCGCGTGCGCCTCGGCCATCGTGTTCGATCTCCTCGCCTTGATCTTAAGACCGGGCGCGCACCGCGCCGGGCATCGCGCCGGTCTTGGCCATCTCGTGTGCCGGTGCCCCTCGTCCCCGGGCGGCTCGGCCGGCTCACGCTTTAAGATGCGGCCCTAAGCCTGTCACCGGGCCTTAGGGTCAATTCGGCCGCGGATTGCCCGCGCCCGTTGTCGCAAGTGCGGCCGTCGGCTGGCCGTTCCGCGACGGGAAATAGGTGTAGGAGAGCGTCATCTCCGTGTAGTCGCGGGTGTTCGAGTCAGTCCGCACCGCCGGATCGACGTAGAACACCACGGGCACGTCGATCGTCTCGCCCGGCTGCAGCGTCTGCTCGTTGAAGCAGAAGCACTGGATCTTGACGAAGTAGCCGCCCATCAGCCCGGGCTGGACGTTAAAGGTGGCGACCCCGGTGGTCGGCACGCTGGCCGTGTTGGTCACGCGGAAGAACACCGTCTGGGTCTCGCCGAGCTTGGCCTCGACCCGCGGCGCTTCCGCCTGGAAGCGCCAGGGCAGGCTCGGGGAGACGTTGGTGTCGAAATGGACCGTCATGGTCGCGTCGGACACCGTGGCCGAGGGGCCACGGCCGACGAGCGGGGTGCCGTCGTAGCCGGTCGCCTTGCAGAACAGGTCGTAGAGGGGGACCGACGCATAGGCGAGGGCGGTCATGCCGACCACGACGCCGACGCAGGCCAGGAGCGTCGTGCGGATGCCGTTGCGGCCCGCCGTGCCGGCGTGAGGTCGGGGGAGAGTCATCGGGGCACCTCGCGCGTCAGAGCGGCCGGTTGAGGACCTGAGGCCCGAGCTTGGCGATGGTCAGGACGTAAAAGATGGCGACCAGGGCGGTGAGGGTCAGCGCGATCGCGATGGAGCGCTTGCGCCGACGGCGCACCTCCTCCGGGGTCAGGGTCGGGAGATCAGTCATCCGAGCAACACGGGAATCGGCCGCATCAGGCCGAGGCCCTGCTCCGCGAGCAGCGCCGAGAACAGGAGGAAGAGATAGAGGATCGAGAAGCCGAACAGGCTCATGGCGGCCTTGTCGGCGCTCTCGCCCTCGCGGCGGCGGTGGACCTGCAGGCTCAGCACCAGCATGGCGAGGCCGCCGAGGAGGGCCACGAGGCCGTAGATCAGGCCGCCGAAGCCGAGCGCCACGGGCGCGAGGCCGAGCGGTGCGAGGAGGAGCGTGTAGCCGACGATCTGGCGCCGGGTCGAATCCGGGCCGGCCACGTTCGGCATCATCGGGATGCCGGCCTTGGCGTAGTCGGCGGACTTGACGAGGGCGAGCGCCCAGAAATGCGGCGGCGTCCAGATGAAGATGATGAGGAACAGGATGATGCCCTCGATGCCGACGCTGCCGGTCACCACGGCCTGGCCGATCATCGGGGGAAGCGCTCCGGCCGCGCCGCCGATCACGATGTTCTGCGCCGTCGCACGCTTGAGCCACATCGAGTAGATCACGGTGTAGAAGACGATCGTGAAGGCGAGCAGCCCCGCCGCCAGCCAGTTCGCCGCGAGGCCCAGCATCAGCACCGAGCCCACCGCGAGCACGAGGCCGAAGGTCAGCGCCTCCTCCGGGCGGATCCGGCCCGCCGGGATCGGGCGCGAGCGGGTGCGGGTCATCACCGCGTCGATATCCGCATCCCACCACATGTTGAGGCAGCCCGAGGCGCCCGCCCCGACCGCGATCATCAGCAGCGACACGGCCCCGATCACCGGGTTCACGTGGCTCGGCGACACGGTCATGCCGACAAGCGCCGTGAAGACCACCAGCGCCATCACCCGCGGCTTCAGCAGGGCGAAGAAATCCGCGACGTCGCCGTTGGAGGCGGGCGCCAGGGTCTGTGCGGGGTTCAGGCTGTTCGTCAGACTCGTCATGGCCACCAGCACGAAAGCGAGGGGCGGGGAGGGGGTGTCTCGCTCCTCGCCGGAATTCTGGCCGGAATCCTGCCGGGCAGCATTCGGGGGAAGAGCGAGGGCCGCCCGAGGGCGGCCCTGCCTAAGGTCGGTCAGTGCGCGTGCGACGGCTCGTCGACGATCACCGGAAGGGTCTCGTACTGGTGGAAGGGCGGCGGCGAGGAGAGGGTCCATTCCAGGGTCGTGGCGCCCTCGCCCCACGGATTGTCCGCCGCGCGCTCCTTCGAGCGGAAGGCCAGCACCACGCCGATCACGAACACCACCATGCCGAGCGCAAAGACGTGCCCGCCCATGGTCGCCACGTAGTGCCAGCCCGCGAAGGCGTCCGGGTAATCCGCGTAGCGCCGCGGCATGCCGGCGAGGCCGAGGAAGTGCATCGGGAAGAACAGCACGTTGGCGCCGATGAAGGCGAGCCAGAAGTGCAGCTTGCCCGCCCATTCCGGGATCATCCGGCCGGTCATCTTCGGGAACCAGTAGTAGACGCCCGCGAAGATGATGAAGACTGCGCCGAGCGACAGCACGTAGTGGAAGTGTGCGACGACGTAGTACGTGTCGTGCAGGTAGCGGTCGACGGCCGCGTTGGCCAGGATCACGCCGGTGACGCCGCCGACCGTGAACAGGAAGACGAAGCCGACGGCCCAATGCATGGCGGCCGTGAAGCGGATCGAGCCGCCCCACATGGTGGCGATCCAGGAGAAGATCTTCACGCCGGTGGGCACCGCGATGACCATCGTGGCGAAGACGAAGTAGGACTGCGTCTGCAGCGTCAGGCCGACCGTGTACATGTGGTGGGCCCAGACCACGAAGCCGACCACGCCGATCGCCACCATCGCGTAGGCCATCGCCAGATAGCCGAAGATCGGCTTTCTCGAGAAGGTCGAGATGATGTGCGAGACGATGCCGAAGGCCGGCAGGATCATGATGTAGACTTCGGGGTGACCGAAGAACCAGAACAGGTGCTGGTAGAGGATCGGGTCGCCGCCGCCGGACGGGCTGAAGAAGGTGGTGCCGAAGTTGCGGTCGGTGAGCAGCATGGTGATCGCGCCGGCGAGCACCGGGAGCGACAGCAGCAGCAGGAAGGCCGTCACCAGCATCGACCACGCGAACAGCGGCATCTTGTGCAGGGTCATGCCCGGCGCGCGCATGTTCAGGATGGTGGTGATGAAGTTGATGGCGCCCAGGATCGAGCCCGCGCCCGAGAGGTGCAGGGCGAAGATGCCGAAATCGACCGCCGGGCCGGGATGGCCGTCGGTGGAGAGCGGCGGATAGACCGTCCAGCCGGTGCCGGGGCCGGTCGCGCCCGGCGCGCCCTCGACGAAGAGGGAGCAGACGAGGCTGAGGAAGCCCGCCACCGTGAGCCAGAACGAGATGTTGTTCATGCGCGGGAACGCCATATCGGGCGCCCCGATCATCAGCGGCACGAACCAGTTGCCGAAGCCGCCGATCAGCGCCGGCATCACCATGAAGAACACCATGATGAGGCCGTGGCCGGTCACGAAGACGTTGTAGGTCTGCGGGTTGGAGAAGTACTGCAGCCCGGGCTGCTCCATCTCCATGCGGATGCCGAAGGACAGGAAGGCGCCCACGATGCCCGCCGAGAAGGCGAAGAGCAGGTAGAGCGTGCCGATATCCTTGTGGTTCGTGGAATTGAACCAGCGCTGGAAGAACGGTGGGGTGTGATCGTGGGCCTCAGCGTGCCCGGCCGATGCGGCGGTTGCCATGAAAGGAACCTCTTCGCGGGGTTTCGCGTCGTGAGGGTGACGGCCGGGCGCGACGCCCGGCCGGATGGGGTCAGCGGGCGGAGGCGAACTTGGCCCCGCTGGTGTCGATGCGGGCGAACTTGGTCTTCGCCTCGGCGGTCCAGGCCTGGAAGGCCTCGTCGCTCACCACGCGCACGGTGATGGGCATGTAGGCGTGGCGCTGGCCGCAGAGTTCGGAGCACTGGCCATGATAGGTACCCTCGCGCTCAGCCTTGAACCAGAACTGGTTCAGGCGGCCCGGGATCGCGTCGATCTTGAACCCGAAGGACGGCATCGCCCAGGAATGCATCACGTCCGCGGCGGTGACCTGGATCTTCACGATCTTGTTCACCGGCACGACCATCTCGTTGTCGGTGGCGAGCAGCTTGGGCTGGCCTGACTTCTCCTGGTCTTCGCCCTCGAGCAGGTTGGCGTCGAACTTGAAGCCGCCGACCTCCTGCGGGTACTCGTAGGACCAGTACCAGGCGTGGCCGATGACCTTGACCATCAGGTCGGCCTTCGGGTCGGAGAGCTGCGTGCGCAGCACCCGGAAGGACGGGATCGCGATCGCCACCAGGATCAGCACCGGGACGACCGTCCAGGCCACCTCCAGGATGGTGTTGTGCGTGGTGCGCGACGGGTTCGGCTGCGACCGCTCATTGAAGCGGAAGATCACCAGCAGCAGCAGCACCAGCACCAGCAGGACGATGCCCACCATGATGACGTTGAGCAGGTGGTGGAAGTTGTAGATCTCGGTGGCCACCTCCGTGACGGGCTTCTGGAGGTCCATCTGCCACGGCTCGGGCTGGCCGGTGCCCGCCGCGAAGGCCGCGGTCCCGGTCAGGAGTGCGGCCGCGATCGCGGCGCCTCCCACGAACGATCGGCCGAATCGCCGATGCTGCGCCCTCGCCATCCCCATATCGCCCTCGGTGCTCCCGGTTTAAGTCGGTCTGACGGCGACCGGGCACCTGCAGCGCGAGGCGGCCGGCCGCCGATCGCGGCGCCGGCCGGCCGCGTGGACCGGCACCAGCCGACGATCGTTCAGTGGGCGTCTCACACCACAATGCCGGGGCGAGCGCAACGGCATTGGCGTCGCATCCGGGGCCTTGGATCCGCCGCAGGCCCCAGACCTTCGTACGGTTTTTCCACTGGGCGACCAGTTGACCAGCGTGTTTCCGGCCGCCGTGCCGGTTGTGCTGCGGGTGCGGCCTCATGCAGGCTCCGGCGGGAGGGCGCCGTCGCGCCCGCGCTCCGCCACGTCATGATCGACCGACTGGAATTCATCCTCGCGCTGGCGCGAGAACAGCATTTCGGGCGCGCCGCCCAGGCCTGCGGCGTCTCCCAGCAGACCCTCTCGGCCGGCGTGAAGCAGCTGGAGGAGCGGCTGGGCGTGATGCTGGTGCAGCGCGGCTCGCGCTTCCAGGGCTTCACGCCCGAGGGCGAGCGCGTGCTCGAATGGGCCCGGCGCATCGTCGGCGACGCGCGCGCCATGCGCCAGGAGGTGGCGGCCCTGCGTCGGGGCCTGTCGGGCACGCTGCGGATGGCGGCGGTGCCGACCGCGACCCCCGTGGTGGCGGCCCTGACGACGCCGTTCCGGGCGCGCCACCCGGCGGTGCGCTTCAGCGTGCAATCGGCGACCTCCCACGAGATCATCCGCCAGATCGCCAATCTCGAGCTCGATGCGGGCCTGACCTACCTGGAGAACGAGCCCCTCGGCCGCGTCACCATGGTGCCGCTCTACCGGGAGCAGTACCGGCTGCTCACCGCGGCGGACGGCATCTATGGCGGGCGCGACAGCGTGACCTGGGCGGAGGTGGCGCATATCCCGCTCTGCCTGCTCACGCCCAACATGCAGAACCGGCGCATCATCGACCGGCAGCTCCGCGCTGTCGGGGCCGAGCCGGCCCCGATCCTCGAATCGAACTCGATGATCGTGCTCGTCACCCATGTGCGCACGGCGAAATGGGCGAGCATCATGCCGGCGGCGCTCGCCGAGACCTTCAGGCTGACCGAACGCGTCCGGGCGGTGCCGATCACCGACCCGGATGTCAGCCACACGATCGGCCTCGTGGTGCCGGATCGCGACCCCATGACGCCGCTGGTCGCCGCCTTTCTGGCCGAGGCGCGCGCCATCGCGCCCCATCTCGAAAACGATCTCGCGGCCCTCTGAGCGGCTTCGCGACGCGGCGAATACGACGATGGGGAAGCGCTCAGCGGTGGCGGTTGAGGCGCGGGACCCCCTCTCCCGCTCGGGAGAGGGGGTCCGCGTGGTGTCATCAACCCACAGCTCGTCCCTGTGCGGGACTACCGCCCGGGACGGGTCCGGGGATGAACCGGCAGGCCGTCGGCGAGGGAGGTCCAGCGCAGGCGCTCGGCCGCCTGGGTGTGGTCTTTCGGCGGCACCGCGTCGGGATCGTCGAGGCTTGCGATCGTCAGGTCGAGCTCGTCCGGATAGGCCTCGGCCTCGTAGGTGAGCGACGTGCCGCAGGTGCCGCAGAAGCTGCGGGTGACGCCCGGGCTCGACCGGAACCGGATGGGCTCTCCCGCAGTCAGCCGGAACGATGCCCGCTTCACGCTGAGCCACGCCACGGAGGCGGCTCCGACCGCCCGGCGGCAGGAGGCGCAGTGGCAGACCGTCTCGTGGAAGGCCGGCGCATCGGCCGCAAAGCGCACCCGCCCGCAATAGCATCCGCCCGTCAGCATCGGCTCGCTCCTCCTGGCTCCTCCTGCTTGCGCAGGCCCATCCGTCGGCCCCGGTCCCGGGCGTTCCGGGACGGCGACGGGCCTCCTCAACGCCTTCTGCCGCAAGCCGAAACCGGTCCTTGCCGAGCCAGGGCGGCGACGGCCGGATGGCGCTCTCGCACGACCAAAATGGTGATAAAGGCGGGTTTCAACAAAAATTCCCTGTCGTGCCACCGAACCGCGCGATTGATTCAGCCCGGCCGTTCCCACACCCTCACCTTAGAACGACAACGAACTCGGGAAGGGGACGATGCCGGGATACGAGCCCTGGAGCGGCGCGCGCGCCGCCAGGATCATCGCCGAACACACCCATCTGGAAGGTGCCACGCTGCCGATCCTGCACGCCCTGCAGGAGACCTTCGGCTACGTGGACAACGAGGCGATCCCGCTCATCGCCGATGCCCTGAACCTCTCGAAGGCCGAGGTTCATGGCTGCATCACCTTCTATCACGATTTCCGGGCCAAGCCCGCCGGCCGGCACGTGGTGAAGCTCTGCCGGGCCGAGGCCTGCCAGGCGGTCGGGGCCGATGCGCTCCACGCCGAGGTGCTGCGCCGTCTCGAAGTCGACTGGCACGGCACCACCCGCGACGGCGCAGTGACGGTGGAGCCGGTCTTCTGCCTCGGCCTCTGCGCCTGCGGCCCGGCCGCCCTCATCGACGGCGAGCCCGTCGCCCGGCTCGATGCCGACGGCCTGCAGGCCGCCCTGACGGAGGTTGCGGCGTGAGCGTCACGATCTTCGTTCCCCGCGACGCCGTCGCGGTCGGCCTCGGCGCCGAGCGCGTCGTCACGGCCCTGACCCGCGGCGCGGCTTCGCGCAACCTCGACATCCGCATCGTCCGCACCGGCTCGCGCGGGATGGTCTGGCTGGAGCCGATGGTGGAGGTGGCGACGCCAGAGGGCCGCATCGCCTACGGTCCGGTGCGGCCGGGCGATGTCGAGTCGCTGCTCGATGCCGGGCTCGCCGAGGGCGGCGCCCATCGCCTGCGCATCGGCCGGCCGGAGGAACATCCCTTTCTCGCCCGCCAGCAGCGCCTGACCTTCCATCGCTGCGGCGTGGTCGATCCGGTCTCGGTGGCGGATTACCGGGCGCATGGCGGCTATCGCGGCCTCGCGCGCGCCCTGGAGATCGGCCCTGCCGACACGGTCGATGCGGTGAAGGTCTCCGGCCTGCGCGGCCGCGGCGGGGCGGGCTTCCCGACCGGCATCAAGTGGAACACCGTGATGCTGGCCGAGGCCGACCAAAAATACGTGGTCTGCAACGCCGACGAGGGCGATTCCGGCACCTTCGCCGATCGCATGTTGATGGAGGGCGATCCCTTCACGCTGATCGAGGGCATGACGATCGCGGGCGTCGCGGTCGGCGCCACGCGCGGCTACATCTATCTGCGCTCCGAATACCCGAACGCTTATCAGATCCTGAAAACCGCCATCGCGGCGGGTGAGCGGGCGGGCGTGCTCGGCCGCAACATCTTAGGCTCGGGCAAGGACTTCTTCCTCGAAGTCCGGCTCGGCGCGGGCGCCTATATCTGCGGCGAGGAGACCTCGCTCCTCGAAAGCCTGGAGGGCAAGCGCGGCATCGTGCGGGCGAAGCCCCCGATCCCGGCGCTGAAGGGCCTGTTCGGGCGTCCGACCCTCGTCAACAACGTGCTCTCCTTCGCGGCGGTGCCGTGGATCCTGGAGCATGGCGGCGAGGCCTACGCGAATTACGGCATGGGCCGCTCGCGCGGGACGCTGCCGATCCAGCTCGCCGGCAACGTGAAGTATGGCGGCCTGATCGAGACCGCCTTCGGCATCACCTTGCGCGCGGTGATCGAGGATTTCGGCGGCGGCTCGCTCTCGGGCCGGCCGGTGCGCGCCGCGCAGGTGGGCGGCCCGCTCGGCGCCTATTTCCCCGATGTGCTGTTCGACACGCCGATGGACTACGAGGCCTTCGCGGCCAGGAAGGGCCTGGTCGGCCATGGCGGCGTGGTGGTGTTCGACGATACCGTCGACATGGCGCGCCAGGCCCGCTTCGCCTTCGAGTTCTGTGCCGTCGAATCCTGCGGCAAGTGCACGCCCTGCCGGATCGGCGCGGTGCGCGGGCGCGAGACTATGGAGCGGCTCCTCGCAGGCGAGGCTCCGGCCGAGCCCCTGCGGCTGATCGAGGACCTCTGCGAGGTCATGACCGACGGCTCGCTCTGCGCCATGGGCGGCCTCACGCCCGTGCCGGTGATGAGCGCCATCACCCACTTCCCGGAAGATTTCGACCGCAGCTCCCGGCTGCCGCTGGCGGCCGAGTGAGGAGGCGTCCATGGCCCTGATCAAGGAAATCGACTACGGCACCCCGATCCGCGTCGCCGAGAAGACGGTGACGCTGACGATCGATGGCGAGAGCGTGACCGTGCCGGCCGGCACCTCCGTGATGGCCGCCGCCATGACGGCCGGCACGCAGATCCCCAAGCTCTGCGCCACCGACAGCCTCGAACCCTTCGGCTCCTGCCGTCTCTGCCTCGTCGAGATCGAGGGGCGGCGCGGCACCCCGGCCTCCTGCACCACCCCGGCCGAGGACGGCATGGTGGTGCACACCCAGACCGACAGGCTCGCCAAGCTGCGCAAGGGGGTGATGGAGCTCTACATCTCCGACCACCCGCTCGACTGCCTGACCTGTGCGGCGAACGGCGATTGCGAGCTGCAGGACATGGCGGGCGCCGTGGGCCTGCGCGAGGTGCGCTACGAGGAGGGGGCGGATCACTTCAAGAAATCCTCGGACCTCTACCTGCCGAAGGACGAATCGAACCCCTACTTCACCTACGACCCGGCGAAGTGCATCGTCTGCAACCGCTGCGTCCGGGCCTGCGAGGAGGTGCAGGGCACCTTCGCGCTCACCATCGCGGGCCGCGGCTTCGACTCCCGCGTGGCCGCCGGTCCCACCAACTTCTTCGAATCCGAGTGCGTCTCCTGCGGCGCCTGCGTGCAGGCCTGCCCGACCGCGACGCTCCAGGAGAAGTCGATCATCGCGCACGGCCAGCCCGAGCACTCGGCGGTGACGACCTGCGCCTATTGCGGCGTCGGCTGCGCCTTCAAGGCCGAGATGCAGGGCACCCGAGTGGTGCGGATGGTCCCCTACAAGGATGGCAAGGCCAACGAGGGCCATTCCTGCGTCAAGGGCCGCTTCGCCTACGGCTACGCCGCCCACAAGGACCGCATCACCAAGCCGATGATCCGGAAAAAAATCACGGATCCCTGGCGCGAGGTGTCGTGGGAGGAGGCCATTGCCTACGCGGCCTCCGAGTTCAAGCGCATCCAGGACAGCTTTGGCCGCGACGCGGTCGGCGGCATCACCTCCTCGCGCTGCACCAACGAGGAGGCCTACCTCGTCCAGAAGCTCGTGCGCGCCGCCTTCGGCAACAACAACGTCGATACCTGCGCGCGCGTCTGCCACTCGCCCACGGGCTACGGCCTCAAGACCACGCTCGGCACCTCCGCCGGCACCCAGGACTTCAAGTCGGTGGATGAGGCCGACGTGATCCTGGTGGTCGGCGCCAACCCGACGGACGGCCACCCGGTCTTCGGCTCGCGGATGAAGAAGCGCCTGCGCCAGGGCGCCAAGCTGATCGTGGCCGATCCGCGCCGGATCGACCTCGTGAAGTCGCCCCACATCAAGGCCGACTACCACCTGCCGCTCAAGCCCGGCTCCAACGTCGCCTTCGTGAACGCGATGGCGCATGTCATCGTCACCGAGGGGCTGGTCGACGAGGCCTATGTGCGCGAGCGCTGCGACCTCGCCGATTTCGAGGTCTGGGCCCGCTTCGTGGCCGATGAGCGCCACGCGCCCGAAATGGTCGGCCCGATGATCGGCGTCGATCCGGCGGATCTGCGCGCCGCCGCCCGGCTCTACGCCACGGGCGGAGCCGCGGCGATCTATTACGGGCTCGGCGTCACCGAGCACAGCCAGGGCTCGACCATGGTGATGGGCCTTGCGAATCTCGCGATGGCCACCGGCAACATCGGCAAGCCCGGCGCCGGCGTGAACCCGCTGCGCGGCCAGAACAACGTCCAGGGCTCCTGCGACATGGGCTCGTTCCCGCACGAGCTCTCGGGCTACCGACACGTCTCGGACGACGCCACCCGCGAGACCTTCGAGTCGCTCTGGGGCGCGACGCTCTCGGCCGAGCCGGGGCTTCGCATCACCAACATGCTCGACGAGGCGGTGGGCGGCGGCTTCAAGGGGCTGTACATCCAGGGCGAGGACATCGCCCAGTCGGACCCCGACACGCACCACGTCACGGCGGGCCTCAGGGCGATGGAATGCATCGTCATCCAGGACCTGTTCCTGAACGAGACCGCGAAATACGCCCATGTCTTCCTGCCGGGCGCCTCGTTCCTGGAGAAGGACGGCACCTTCACCAATGCCGAGCGGCGCATCAGCCGCGTGCGCAAGGTGATGCCGCCGCTCGGCGGCTACGCCGACTGGGAGGGCACCATGCTGCTCTCCAACGCGCTCGGCTACCCGATGCACTACACGCACCCGTCGGAGATCATGGACGAGATCGCGCAGCTCACCCCGAGCTTCGCGGGCGTGTCCTATGCCCGGCTGGACGAGCTCGGCTCGATCCAGTGGCCGTGCAACGCGGAGGCCCCCGAGGGCACGCCGATGATGCATGTCGACCGCTTCGTGCGGGGCCTCGGCAAGTTCATGATCACCGAGTACGTGCCCACCGACGAGCGCACTACGGCCAAGTATCCGCTGATCCTCACCACCGGGCGCATCCTGTCCCAGTACAATGTCGGCGCGCAGACCCGGCGCACCCACAATTCGCGCTGGCATGAGGAGGATGTGCTGGAGATCCATCCCTTCGATGCCGAGAGCCGCGGCATCGTGGACGGGGACCTCGTCGCGCTGGAGAGCCGGTCGGGCGACATCGCGCTCAAGGCCCGCGTCACCGAGCGGATGCAGCCGGGGATCGTCTACACCACCTTCCACCACGCCAAGACGGGCGCCAACGTCATCACCACCGACTATTCGGACTGGGCGACCAACTGCCCCGAATACAAGGTGACGGCGGTGCAGGTCCGGCGTACCAACCGGCCTTCCGATTGGCAGGCCCGGTTCTATGAGGAAGACGTCTCCCTCACCCGCATCGCCCAACGGCTCGATGCCGCCGAGTAGCGGCGGCGAGGCAGCGGCGGACACCGCGATCCGCGTCCCGACGCAGGTGGTCGCCTATGGCGATCCGCAGGCGCGGGCGGACACCCGTCCGCTCGCCGTCGAGATGCCCGTCAACGTGATCTACGGCAGCGTGCCCTACGCCGTCATGATGACCACGCCCGCTGACCTCGTGGACTTCGCCTACGGCTTCAGCCTGACCGAGGGCATCGTGCGGGGGGCCGACGAGATCCGCGGCGCCGCCGTCGAGCCGGGGGAGGGGGGCTTGCGGCTCGTCGTCGACCTCGCGCCCGGGCGGTTGCGCGAGCACCTCGCCCGCAAGCGGGCGATGAGCGGGCGCACCGGCTGCGGCGTCTGCGGCATCGACGACCTTGCCGACATCCCCAAGGCCGAGACCCGGCCCGATGCCGGGGTGCGGGTGACGATGGCGGCGGTCGAGCGGGCGCTTTCGGCCCTCTACGACCTCCAGATTCTCAACCGCGAGACGCGTGCGGTGCATGCCGCCGCCTGGGCGGATCTCGACGGCCGGATTCTTGCCGTGCGCGAGGATGTCGGCCGCCACAACGCCCTGGACAAGCTGATCGGCGCGCTCCTGCGCGCCGGCACCGATCCGGCGCAGGGCTTCCTCGTCATCACCAGCCGCTGCTCCTTCGAGATGGCGGAGAAGGCGGCGAGCTTCGGCGCCTCCGTGCTCGTCGCGATCTCGGCGCCGACCTCGCTTGCCGTCGAGCGGGCGAAGGCGCACGGCCTCACCCTGGCGGCGATTGCCCGCAGCGACACCGTCACGGTCTTCACGGGGGCCGAGCGCCTCCTCCTCGCCCCCGACCATCCGGAGGAAACCCCATGAGCGCCGCCGACCACACCGCCAAGCTGATCCGCATGGCCAATCAGATCGCGACCTTCTTCCATCCCTATCCGGAGGAGGAGGCGGTCGCGAGCGTCGCCACGCACATCCGGGATTTCTGGACCCCGAAGATGCGCGAAGCGCTCGCCGCCTATTGCACGGATGACGGCAAGGGCGTGGATCCGCTGGTGCTGAAGGCCGTCGAGGCCGAGCGGGGACGGGCAGAGCCGCAGGCTGCGTGACGCTGCCGGATCGACAGGCGTTTTGGCAACCCCATCGATCCTCATGCTGAGGTGCTGCGGCGCAGCCGCAGCCTCGAAGCACCCCGGACCGATGTTCCCGGCCACCGAAGCCCCGGACCAGCGTTTCAGGTGTGCTTCGAGGCAGCCTCCGACTGCACCTCAGCATGAGACCTCAGCATGAGGGCCGGTGGGTATGCCATCGGGCCTCGAAACTGTCTCATACGGTTACGGTTTTCAGTTGTTTCCTTCCGAGACGGGTATGCGCGGGGAACCCCTCTCCCGAGTGGGAGAGGGGCAGGGGTGAGGGTGCACGGGTTCAGAACAATGCACTGAGCGTCGCGCTGACAGCGGCACGGTTCAGAATCCTTGCTGCACCGTCTCCACCCTCACCCCTACCCCTCTCCCACTCGGGAGAGGGGTTCCCCGCGCGGACTCGTCTCCGAACAGATCAACCGAAAACCGCCTCACACCTCGCTGCGCCCCGGCAGCATGCGCCGCAGCGTGGCGTCGCGGCGGATGACGTGGTGGTGCAATGCGGCGCCGATATGAATGAACACCAGAAGCACCAGCAGGGACGCCACCGCCATGTGAACCTTCAGGATGGCCTCGCCGACCGGCATGCCGCCCGAGATCGGCAGGGTCAGCGAAAACAGCCCGAACCATTTCACGGGCGCGCAGCAGGCCGAGGTCCCCGCCCAGCCGAGCACCGGCACCAGCACGATCAGCCCGTAGAGGGCGTAGTGCGAGGCACGCGCCGCCTTCCGCTGCCATGCGGGCAGGCCCGCGACGAGGGCCGGCGCGCCCCGGGCCGCCCGCACCAGGATGCGGGCGAGCGCGAGCGCCAGCACCGTCAGCCCAGTCGACTTGTGCAGCTCGAACAGCCGGTTCTGCAACTCGCCCTCGCCGATATTCGTCATCGTGATCGCCACCGGAACGAGGCCGAAGATCAGGAGGGCGATGGTCCAGTGCAGGAATTTCTGGACGGACGAGTAGCGGGTCGGCGTCATCGGCTCCTCCTCATCCTCCTCACGGCTCGGCGCAGCGGCGCAGGTCGCAATCGAACAGGACGTCGCCGTCGCAGAGCGGGTAGCAGCGGGTGAGCGGGCGCATCGCCTCGTGCAAGGCCGCGATGGGGCGCAGGTCGAGGCCGTGGCGGCCCGAGCCGAGCAGGAGCGGGGCCACCATCAGGTGCAGCCGGTCGATCGCCCCGGCATCGATGAAGCCCGAGATCGTCCGCGCCCCGCCCTCGATCAGGATCCGGCGGAAGCCGAGGCGGCCGAGCGCCGACACCAGGGCCTGCGGCGGAAAAGCCTCCGGCGCCTCGATCCGCAGAGCCTCGGCGCAAGCGGGAATCCGGGTGTCCGGCCGGCAGACGACGATCCGCCGCACGCCGTCCTCCCGCAGGCATTGGGCCTGCGCCGGGATCCGCCCGGCCGGGTCGATGACGATTCGGGCCGGGCTGCGTCCGGCCACCCGGCGCACCGTGAGCCGGGGATCGTCGGCGAGCACCGTGCCGATGCCGACGACGATGGCATCGACATGCGCGCGCAGCCGGTGGAGATGATCGAGCGCGGCCCCGCGGTTGATGTATTTCGAATCACCCGACAGGGTGGCGATTCGCCCGTCCAGGGATTGACCAAGCTGGGCAATCACGAAAGGTTGATCGCAGGAACCGTCCGCCAGGGGCGCGAAAAGCGTGGCGGAGTTCCCATCTGTCGCAACGTCCGCGCTGTGCCCTGGCCAGGGCTGCGCGGGTGTCCATCCCTCTGTCGCGTAATCCACCCCGGCCTTCATCACGATCTCCCGACGCGGTTCGGTCCCGGGCGGCACGTCCACGAGTTGCTCATGTCTCTGACGGTCACGAACGTAGACGAGCGGTTGCGCCGCGAACAGGTGCAGGTCGAACGCGCCATCGCCGAGATGCGCGCCGGGCGGGCCGTCGCGATCCTGGGCGAGGAGCCGGCCCTGGCCGTATCGGCCGAAAGCGTCGATGCGCGCCTTGCGGCCGATTGGGAGCGCCTCGGCACGGCGGTGCGCCTCGTGTTGCCGGCGCCCCGCCTGCGCCGCATCGGGCTCGCCAACCGGTTCGAGGCCGGCGCAGTGGCCCTGCCGGTCGTCGATCCGGCGCGGATCACCGCGCTCGCCCTCAAGGTCGACGGGCGCATCGACGCGCCGGTCGCCTGTGCCAGGCGGGTGGATGCGGTCGCTCTCGAACTCGCGCGGCTGGCGCAGGTGATCCCGGCCATGGTGGTCGCGCCGGTCTCGGGCGTTCCGGAGGACGCCCTCACGGTCGACCCCGCCGCGGTCGAGCTCTTCCGCACGCGGCAGGCGGCTGCGCTCCGCATCGTCAGCCGGGCGCCGGTGCCCCTCGACGGCGCGCCCGAGACCGAGTTCGTGGTCTTCCGCGGCGGCGAGGGCTTGCGCGACCAGGTGGCGGTGGTGGTCGGGCGTCCGAACCTCGCCGAACCCGTGGCCGTGCGGGTCCATTCCGCCTGCCTCACCGGCGACCTGTTCGGCTCGCTCAAGTGCGATTGCGGCGATCAGCTGCGCGGGACGGCCCGCTGGATGGCCGGGAATGGCGGAGGCATCATCCTCTATCTCGACCAGGAGGGACGGGGCAACGGGCTCGCCAACAAGATCCGGGCCTACGACCTGCAGGCGAAGGGCTTCGACACCTACGCGGCCGACGCGGCTCTCGGATTCGGGCTGGACCAGCGCCGCTTCGACTTCGCCGCCGCGATGCTGCGCTGCCTCGGCGTCGGCGCCGTGCGGGTGCTCAGCAACAACCCCGAGAAGATCGCCGCCCTGGCGGAGGCGGGCCTGACCGTGGTCGGCGCCCAGCGGGCGCCCGGCCGGGTGACGCCGGAGAACGCGCGCTATCTCGCCGCCAAGCGCGACATCGCCGGCCATGTCCTCGAACTCGGCGGCTTCTCCTGCGCGGAGGTGTCGGGAGGCTGAGCCTCTGGTCCCGAGTCTTTCGGCCGACACCCCCTGGAGCCGTCGGATCGATTGATGCGCTCTCAACGATCCTGCCGAACCCCAATCCCTGACGCGCGGGATCCTCTCTCCCGACCGGGAGAGAGGATCCCGCGCCAAGTCATCGTCCCCAACGCCGGGATCAGGCGGCGCGCGCCTCGACCATCAGCACGTCGAGCAGGAAGGACCCGTCCGGCTCGATGGCGAAATGCGCCCGCACCGGCTCGGAGGCCAGGGTCTGAAGTGCCCGGATCGCCCGCACATGCGTCTCGGGCGTCTGCATGCGGGCGATCCAGGAGGAGAACTCCATCCTCACGCGCCAGGTGAGGCAGGCCTCGATGACGAAGCCGCACCGGGCGAGCGCTCCGGTCCACTCCGAGGCCGAGTAGTCGCGGACGTGCGAGGGGTCGCGCAGCAGTTCCACGGCCTGCAGATGGGTGTCGAGGAGGGGGGATCCCGGCGAGCAGCCGTCGATGAAGACGGCCGGAGCCCCTGTCTGGGCGACGCGACGCGCCTCGCGCAGGCCGCCCTCGACGTCGCGCCAGTGATGGGCGGAGAAGCGGCTGGCGATGAAATCGAAGCTCGCATCCGCGAAGGGCAGGCGCTCGGCCGCGGCCTCCACGGTCTCGATGGCGGTGAGGCCCCTGGCCTGCGCGGTCGCGGCCACCGCGGCCAGCATCTCGGCCGAGAGGTCGCTGGCCGTCACGGCCTGCGCGTGCCGAGCCAGCCGATAGGCAACGTGCCCGCCGCCGCAGCCGAGATCGAGGGCACGCCGGGGGGCGGCCCGCGCGACGATGGCGTCGAGGGCGGCGAGATCCTCCCCCGACGCGTGGACCGCGCTTTCCACATAGGCCGCGGCCCGCGGGCCGAACTGCGCGGTGACGAGGGTCTCGTGCGAGACCGGGGTCTCGTGCGATCTGTCCATGGTGAGTCTCCTTGACGGCGCCATCCTGCCCACCTTTCAGCCTGGTACAAGCTGAGCGCTTATCCTGGTATAAAAGCTGCCATGCTCGGGCCGGACCAGCGACGCGACCTCGGGGCCTTCGTGCGCTCGCACCGCGAGCGGCTGCGGCCCGACCTGCCCACGGGCCGGCGGCGGACGCCCGGTCTGCGCCGCGAGGAACTCGCCGCCCGCGCCGGCATCAGCGCGACCTGGTGCGCCTGGATCGAGCAGGGACGGGATGTCCAGGTCTCGGCCCAGGCCCTCGACCGCCTCGCCGCGGCGCTCGCTCTCACGCGCGCCGAGCGCGCCTACCTGTTCGAGCTCGCCGGCCGGCGCGACCCGCAAGCCGCCCGGCCCGAGCCGGTCGCCGACGCCCCCGCCTCGCTGCGGGACGCGGTGGCGGCGCTCGATCATCCGGCCTATGGCCTCGACCGTCTCTGGAATGCCTGCTGCTGGAATGCGGCCGCCGCGCGCCTGTTCCGCGGCTGGCTCGACGGGGAGGGTGAGCGCAACCTCCTGCGCTTCGTCTTCCTCGACCCCGCGGCGCGCCGCCTGATCCCGGCCTGGGAGGAGCGTGCCCGGCGGGTGATCGCGGAGTTCCGGGCCGATTACGGCCACAGCCGCGCCGATCCGCGCGCCCGCGCGCTGGTGGAGGAACTGCGGCGCGCCAGTCCACGCTTCGCGGCGATCTGGGACGAGCAGGATGTCCGCGACCGCACCGGAGGCCTGCGCCGCTTCCTCCATCCGGAGGACGGGCCCGTAGCCTATATCCAGCACAGCTTCGCGGCTACGGACCGGCCGGACTACAAGCTCATCCTGCTGGTGCCGGTGGGCCGCGACGACACCGGAGCCCGCTCGGGCGAGAACCGGCTTGCACTCGATGAGCCCTGAAGGGCGTCGGCGCCGGATGCCGTGGCGCATCTTTGCTGATGGTCACGCCGCGCCTCGACGGCTGCCCCTCCTCAATCCCGCAAGACGGTCCTGGAGACCCCAGCGCCCCTCATGCTGAGGCGCTCCTGGCGATCAAAGATCGCACGGAGCCTCTGGCCGGCATCAGCCAGCACGCACGCCTGATCGCTTGTCCAAGATCCGGGTGGCTGGGAGCACCGCTCAGGGGTGCTTCGAGGCAACCTGCGCGATCTTCGATCGCCCGCACCTCAGCATGAGGGCGGTTGAGGGTGCCAGAGGCGGGGGTGCTCATGCGCCTCCTTCATCCGCCAGGGCGCCCGGCCCGCGGATGCGCCGCGTCGAAGGCGCTGAGCAGCCGGGCAGAATCCACCTTCGTGTAGACCTGCGTGGTGGCGAGCGAGGCGTGCCCGAGCAGGTCCTGGATCGCCCGCAGGTCTCCCTGGCGCGCCAGCAGATGCGTGGCGAAGGAGTGGCGCAGCGCGTGGGGCGTTGCGCTGTCGGGCAGGCCGAGGGCGCCGCGCAGCGAGGCTACCGCGAGCTGGACGATGCGCGGCGACAGGGGACCGCCCTTCTGCCCGACGAAGAGCGGGCCGTCGGGCGGGAGCGGGTGGGGGCAGACCGCGAGGTAGTCGGCCACCGCAGCCTGGACCGGTGCGATTACCGGGACCATCCGGGTCTTCTGCCCCTTTCCGAGGATGGTGAGCGTGTCGATGTCCCCGACCGGCGCATCCTTGCGCCGGATGCCGAGCGCCTCGCCGATGCGCAGGCCGGCGCCGTAGAGCAGTGCCAACACGGCGGCGTCCCGGGCAAGGACCCAGTCCGGCCGGTCCTCGCCCGCGCGGATGTCGGGGCTCGCCATCGCCACCGCTGCCGCGACGGGAAGCGGCCGGGGCAGGCGCCGCTCCACCTTGGGGGAGCGCACGGCGGAGAGGGCCGAGACCGTGCCGTGGCCCTCGCGGTCGAGATGCCGGGCGAAGGAGCGCAGGGCCGCGAGCGCCCGCATCAGGCTGCGTCCGCTGACGCCTTCCGCGCGGCGCGCCGCCATGAAGGCGCGTAGGTCCCGCGGCTTGAGGGCGACGAGGGCCGGGATGTCCGGGGCGGCGCCGGAGCGGGCGAGGTGGGCGAGGAACTGGCGCAGGTCGCGCCCATAGGCCTCGACGGTGTTCTCGGAGAAGCGCCGCTCGGTCTTCAGGACGGCGAGCCAGGCCGCCGCCGCCTCGCGCAGGTCGGGCGCGCCGAGGAGGAGATCGGGAGGCGTGGTCTGCAGCACGGGCGGCTCCGTCGCGAGAGGCAGCCTTCCAGGGTTGCGACGGGAACCCCCTCCCGTGCGGGAGAGGGGATCCCGCCTAAGCGGAAGGAAGCATGGCGACCAATCCAATCCGATGCCGGTTTCCGCCCGGTTGACGGGTCAGGCCGCCTCGAAGGCCAGCACCACACCGTGCCGGGCGCTCGTTCCCGGCGCGAGCAGCCGCTGCGAATCGCGTTCGGCCAGATCGCCGGAGAACTCGGCCCAGTCCGCGTGCCCCGTCCAGCATTCGAGCGACAGGAAGGGCGCGGTCGGCTTCGTCCACACCGCAAGGTGCGGAAAATCCTCCGCCTCCAGGCGGATCGCGGCGCCGGAGGGCGCGGTGAAGCGTAAGGAGCGGCTCTGCGCATTCAGGAAGACGAGCGCCTCGGTGAACAGGGCCGGGTCGAGCGGCAGCGTGTCGCCGTCGAGAGGCACGGACCGTTCCGTGCGCAGGAGCAGGCCACCCGGCCCGACTTCCGGCGCGGCGGGCCGCTCCGCCTGCGCGAAGCGCACCGCGTAGCCACCGCCCGCCCGCCGCTCCCCGCCCGCGAAGGGCCAGGGGAAGGCCGGGTGAAAGCCGAGCGCGTAGGGGAGGGGCGCCGTATCGGTATTCGCGACCTCGCAGGCGAAGGCGAGGCGCCCCGCCTCCACCCGCGCCGCGATGTCGAGCCGGAACCGGAAGGGGAAGCGGGTCAGCGTCTCGGGCGTCTCGGTGAGCCGCAGCCGCACCCGGTCGGGCGCCTGCTCCACCACCGTGAAGCGGCTGTCGCGCGCAAAGCCGTGCTGCGGCATCGGATGGCGGCGGCCCGCCACAAAGACCTCGCCGCCCGCCGAGGCGCCGACCACCGGGAAGAGCCAGGGGGCATGCCGGTTCCAGTGCGCCGGATCGCCGCTCCAGAGATACTCGTTGCCCTCCACCTGCCAGGAGACCGGCTCGGCTCCGTGCAGCGCGATGGCCGCGCGCGTGCTCCCGCTGCGGATCTCGATCGTTTCGCTCATGGATTCATCCTCAGGCGGCGGGTGCCGCGATCTCCGGCGTCAGCCGTCCCGGAGCGGCGGCACCTCGGCCCGGCAGCGATCATTGGCGACGGGGCCGCCGGGCCAACGGCACGGCCAAGCCTACAGCTAGACCGGGGGCGCGGGCGAGGTCCAGCCTCGCGCCCGCGCCCGCGCCCGCGCCCGCGCCCGTGCGCGCCGCGCTCGAGCAAGGTGGCGGCCATCAGCGGGGCCGTGGCGATGCATGGGCACAGCGCCGCCCATGCACGGTGCGCCACCCTCCCCGAGTTGACCTCCGTCCTGGCCTGCGGCTTGCTGGTGACCTTGACTTCTCGTCGCACCACCCATCAAGACCCCGAGCGTCTCATGCCCGTCATCAACCGCGTCGCCGCTCTCACGGACGAAATCACGGCCTGGCGGCGCGACTTCCATCAGCATCCCGAATTGCTCTTCGCGGTCGACCGCACCGCCGGCCTCGTCGCCGAGCGCCTGCGCGCCTTCGGCTGCGACGAGGTCGTGACGGGACTGGGCCGGACCGGCGTCGTCGGCGTGATCCGCGGCCGGAGAGGCGGATCCGGCCGCACCATCGGCCTGCGGGCCGACATGGACGCGCTGCCGATTGAGGAGGCGACGGAGGTTCCCTACCGCTCGGCCATACCGGGCAAGATGCACGCCTGCGGGCATGACGGCCACACGGCGATGCTGCTCGGCGCCGCCAAGTACCTCGCCGAGACCCGAAACTTCGACGGCACGGCGGTCGTGATCTTCCAGCCGGCCGAGGAGGGCGGCGGGGGCGGCGACGCCATGGTGAAGGACGGCCTGATGGAGCGCTTCGGCATCCAGGAGGTCTACGGGCTCCACAACAAGCCCGGCCTGCCGCTCGGGCATTTCGCGATCCGCCCGGGGCCCATCATGGCGGCCGTCGACCGCTTCACGATCACCATCGAGGGAAGGGGCGGCCATGCGGCCCAGCCGCAGGAATGCGTCGACACGGTGCTGATCTCCGCCCATGTCATCACCGCCCTGCAATCGATCGTGGCGCGCAATGCCGACCCGGTCGCCTCGGCGGTCGTCTCCGTGACCACGATGCGGGCGGGCGAGGCCTTCAACGTGCTGCCGCAGACGGCCGTGCTGAACGGAACGGTGCGCAGCCTGACGGAGCCGGTGCGCAGGCTCTGCGAGGAGCGCATCGGCGCGCTTGCCGCCGGCATCGCTTCGGCCTTCGGCGCCACGGCGCAGACCAGCTACAGCCGCGGCTATCCGGTGACGGACAACCATCCGGACCAGGCGGCCTTCATGGCCGACGTCGCCGCCGAGGTGGCAGGCGAGGAGGGCGTCGACCGCGCCGTCGATCCGATGATGGGGGCGGAGGATTTCTCCTACATGCTGGAGCAGCGGCCGGGGGCCTACATCTTCCTCGGAACGGGCGACGGCCCCGGCCTGCATCACCCGGCTTATGACTTCAACGACGCGGCGACCCCCTACGGCGTGTCGCTGTGGGCGCGGCTGATCGAGCGGGCGATGCCGGCTTGAGATGGCCGGCGCCGGTCCGCCCCCTCGATCGATTTAGGGTCAAAGCTCAGTTAGCTTGGCGGCTGGAGGATTGCTGTGGGCGGATTGCTGCCGTTCGTGCTGCTCATCGGAATGAGCGAGGAGCGCCATCTGCGGACTTTCGGCGGCGCGCTATTCAGTGGACACTACCTGTCACAGAAACGGGCTTAATGACGTAGCCCGGAATGATCGTGTCCTTGCACGTAATACGCGAGAGAATTTCCTTGAGCATCTCAAGATCCTCACTGGTGGAGATGATGATCTGCTGATCGACGCGCTGATGAGTTGCAGCCCGCTCGAGCAGGCTTCCAAAGCTGACTCGCGACGACGACTGCTGGCGGGGTTCGTCGAGCAGCAACATGCCCGGATGATGAGTTGGATGCCGGTGACTCAACTCCAAGAGTCCAAGCTGATAAGCCCACTTTAGCCGAATTGCGTCACTCGCTGACGTCTCGAACCCGATCTCGTAGCCTTCTTTTTGTGGCCGATAGGTGTCCTCGTCGATTGTCAGTTCGCTTGCATCGAATGTCGAGAAGCCAAATTCCCGGGCTAGCTGTCGCAGGAGCGCAGTAAGCGTGTCGAACTTGCTTCGATCCAGGGGGCTCATTTTGTCCTTGGGCAAATCCGCCACGGCCAGGAGCAGGTCGCCAAAGGCGCTTGCCAATGTCTGCATCCGCGCGACCGTATCATCGAAAGTCGCCTGGATTGTCTCCAACTCGCGGATTCGTGCCTCGGTCCTCACCCGCTCTTCAATAGCGACAGCGGATGGATTGCCCGTCGGGGCGATAAGATCGGTGCGAACGGTTCTAATGCGGCTGTAAAGTTCGTTGAGATCGCGATCGACTTGCGCAGTCCGAATCTCGATCTTGGACATCTCCTCCTGCTCACGCTTCAAAATGTCGTCGAACATTTTCATCTGCGAGCGAATGTACTCAATATTGTCCTCGATCGGCATAATCGCCGTCAGGACTTTTTGGGACATTAGGGAATCGACTAGCGCTTGCTCACAGGTTGGACAGTAATCGGGCGTCAGCGATCTGGCAGTGCCAGAATAACGCTGGAACTTCTGGACGTCTTGATTTTTTTGCATGTCGTCAGCCAAGGATCGGATCCGGCGCTCCAATGAGCCGATGTCCGCCTCCTTCAACTGCTTGGCTTTGTGGACCTCAATGCGAGCACGGTTGACGCCCTCGACCTCCTTTCCGAGGGCCTCCAGTTGGCGCTCTAGATGGTCGACCGAAGTCCCGACGGCCGGCACCGGCACCCCGTTAAGTTCGGCGACGCGCCCCCGCAGTTGCGCCAACATATCCTTCAGCGAAACCCACGATCCCTTTTCCGCAATCAGCACATGCCCTTTTGCGAGTTCGTTCGGCACGATGGTCGGCCGTTGAGGCAGCGCATCGGTCTTACCGCCGCTGCGACGCGCGTAGCGGTCTATCTCGTCCCAGAGATTTCGCCAGTCTCTCGCATTTTGGTCGATGCGCTCTTGCAGGCGTTGTCGCTCGAGTTCGAGCTTATGGATGTTGAGATCCATGATGAATTCGACGGCCCGCTTCTGGACCTCCCGGATTCTCAAATAAGTTGGGATAGCGGCTGGGATAGAGGACCATCCGGCCTTCTGTTCCACCCAGAAAAGCGGGAAGATCGTTTCGAGATAGAGCTTACCTTCAGGGCTGTCGTAGCGCCGAACAATTGGCAGCTGCCACCCAAGGAAATCCTCCAGGAAGCGGTGGAATCCGTCTTCCCGTTGCGCAGCCCCTGCGTCCAGAACGAAAAAATCGCGTCGCTCCGGACGCGCCTCAGGATCCGTAAGAGTCGGGCCAAAATCCACGCTAATCAGTCGATTATCGACACCGGCCTTCTTAACGGGGCGATGGACGGTAACGATGGTGCCGGCCCCATTTTGGATTTCCAGCGACACGCCCGATTCTAAGATCGTCGCGGTCGTTTCGTCGTCGTTCCTCAAAAAGGAGGTCATGGCATGAGGCAATGGCACTTCACGACGCGGACTGAGCATCTTTTCCAGCCCCAAGGCATAGAGCATCCCCTGCATGCAGGTGGATTTTCCCTTGGTGTTGTCGGCCCAGATTACGTTCAGACCTAGCTCAAAGCCAATGTCCGTCCCGTAAAGTCCTGCGGAGGTCATCGCGCGCATGCGCAAATGCCGAAGGCGCAGCGTCACAATAGATCCTCCATTCGCCAGATCTTTGTCAGTTGAGCTTCTGTGAGCTTCTTGGTGACTTCAGCCAGAAAAGCACGCTCTTCCTTGAACACGCTCTTGTCAGCATCGAGCGCCGCCGCCACCTCTCTGCCCTTCTCGGTCAGCCCAACCGACTTGCCCTTAGTGACGTCGACAAATCCAAGACCGTGGGCGTAGGAGACTGCCCGGTTCAGCCACGGCTCGACCCGCACCGAGATATCTGTGGTGCGTAGACGTCCAGCCATCAGCGCGCGGACGTCTTCCCGCCCTTCCTGGGTTCGTATCGCATGCGCCAAGAACTGCAGCTTTGGGAAACTTCCCTTTTTGCCGCGGGCATAGAAAAGGCTGAGCAGCAGAACACCAATCCCCCACGACATCCTGAGGTCGCCCGCGACCGGCTCTGGCCTCGCGGTGAAGGAGAACGTCGCCCCTTCGATCGCCTGACGGAAGAAATTGTCAGCTGCCATTGGACGGGAAATCCAGCGGACAGCGCATGATCCAGTCCGACAAAGTTCCGAGCGCGATGTCCTCCGCGTTCGCTTGAGATAGCGTGGGTGCAGCGTCCTTGATCGCGTTGATTAGAGTATTGAGCTCGGTGTTCATGATGTTGTTTGGAGCCGGGCCGCCTTGCGGTCCGACATAGCTTAGGCGCCGGGCGCGCCCAGAGATGGCAGCAACGACCTTTTCATGGAGATCGGGCGCGCTTGAGCGCAAGGCGTCGACGAGCGCGTTGCCCTTCAAGAAAAGCTCCACCCCGCTGACTACGGCATCCTGGACGCCTCCCGGGGCTGTGCGTTTGGAGAGCTTCTTAGTGGCATTGGCCAGGAGGTTCGGGGATCCCGCCTGCCACTCTTCCAGTTCCTTTTGGGTCGGCGCTTGGACGCTCAGGGACAGGTTGGTCAGGGCGGAAATGGCGGCGCTCAAGGCCGCTCCTGGAAAGGCACCCTGATCGTGAACACACACCTCAAAATCGGTGTCGAGGTGCGCAAGCTGCAGCGCCCTCGTATCCGTCGTCTTCTTTGCACAGTGAAGATTGACGTCTTTGCTATCGTGCAGGGGAACAAGAAGAATCCATTTTTTCACGGGTACGCCGAGGAACAGCTGTGATACCTCGACTGCGCCATCCACCAATTTCCTCAGGTCCGTGGTGATCTTGTTCTTTTGCCGAGTGGCACGAGCAACAACGTCGACGGGTTCCTCAACCGCGAAGCATTGGTAGATGACGGATGCTGCGGTGCAGTAGAAATCGATGCCGAAATCACCCCGATGGGTGGCGGGCACTTTCTGAACATTCAAAATGCCATGGCGCACCTGCAACAGGCTTAGCGCAAAGGACTCCCAGTCGTCGGGATTCCATTGCTGCACAACATTGACCACGCCCCCTCCGCACGGTCACCCCAGGTTAAGCTTCCACTTATGCACGAAATTGACGCGCTTTCAACATGGCCGGAAGCGGTCGCCGGCACGCCTGGCGACAAAGTCTGATCCTTCCTGAGTTGTTGATCGCAGCGGTCTGCTCCGAAGCCGCGTCGCGTGAACGAGGGGATGGTCTGGGGAGTGAGCTGCCGGAAAGCGGACCATTCGCGCGGCAGCAATGGGTCAAGGCTTCCCTTCAAACTCTACAGCGGAAGGGCAGGAACGGGTCGAGACTGTGTGAAAACGACCGACGCCCGTGCGCCTGTAGAAGGATTTCCTATACATGGAGTGATGGCATGGGCCGAGATCATGCGCCCATCTACGCACGGGCCATCTCGGGGAAAATCCTACTGTGCTGTCCAGGCGAAATGCCGTTTTCACACATGGGGTAATCGCGGGAGCGTTCCCCCTCGGGCCGGAGTGACGCGGCCTACAATGGAAGCGGTGGTTGTTCCCCGGCAGGATGAAGTTGCGGGCTCACGACTGGACGCCGGGCCCATGCATCGAGCGGAGAACAACCATGGGTGAGTATATCGGTCTCGACGTGTCCCTGAAAGAGACGGCGCTCAGCGTGCGGCGGGACGGCAAGCGTGTTTGGCGCGGCAGGTGCGCTTCCGATCCTGCCGTCATTGCCAGGGTGCTGCGCAAGCATGCGCCCGAAGCCCAACGGATCGTATTTGAGACGGGTCCTTTGTCAGTTTGGTTCTACCACGCGCTGCGCGCCGAAGGCTTGCCAGCGATCTGCATCGACGCGCGCCATGCCAAGGCCGCGCTCGACATGGCCGCCAACAAAACCGACGCCAACGATGCCGACGGGCTGGCCCATCTGGCCGAGGTCGGCTTCTTCCGCGAAGTGCGGGTGAAGGGATACGACAGCCTGCTCGTGCGAACGCTTGTCGCCGCGCGCAGCAAGCTCGTGCAGGTGACGACCGAGCTATCCAATCAGATCCGCGGCCTGATGAAGACGTTCGGCTTGATCGTGCCGGGCGCAAAGGGCGGATCGTTCGAGGCGGAGGTTCGACGTCTCCTGTCGGGCGATCACGGTCTGGCTCGCGTCATCCTTCCGCTGCTTGAGGCCTGGAACGCGGTTCGCCGTCGAGCAGCGGAGCTCGGACGCCAGCTTCTGGCCGGTGCACGGCAGAGCCAAGCCTGCCAGCGGCTGATGGCGATTCCCGGGATCGGGGCGATCACCGCGACCGCCTTCGTGACCGCGATCGAGGATCCCGCCAACTTCCGATCGTCCCGCTCCGTCGCCGCCTGGTTCGGGTTGACGACGCGGCGCTATCAGTCGGGCGAGGTCGACTATGACGGGCATATCTCCCGGAGAGGAGACGCCCATATGCGAGGGCTTCTCTACGAGGCGGCGACCGTTCTCCTGACGCGTAGCCAGGTGGACAGCGACCTGCGAGCCTGGGGACTGAAGCTGCGCGAGCGGCTCGGCTTCAAGCGCGCCGCCGTGGCGGTCGCGCGCAAGCTGGCCGTCGTCATGCACGCCATGCTGAAGTCCGGCCACTCCTACCGTGCGAAGGCTGCCATGGCCTGATCCCAGAACACCCCAGCTTGTCGCGTCCCGAAGGCGCGTCGAGGCGTCCCTGCCGGGACGTGGGCGAACCATTCCGCCTAGGCTGTTGCACCGTGAGATCCAGACCGGTCCATCGAGTGCGCTTCACACATCGGAAGGTTCATCCTGCGAAGCCCCATCATGCGGCGGCTCATGCCGACCGCGAAGACGACCGTGCTCCCGGCAAACGACGGCCCGACAATCCAAAAAGGACTTGCTTTATGCGAGGCGATTAGACGACAGCCTCGGTCGGAAGCCGCCCTTGGCATGGTCAAGCTGATTGGGTTTTGACCCTAGAGCTCGAAGCTCACGCCCTGCGCCAGCGGCAGGCTCTTGCCGTAATTGATGGTGTTGGTGGCCCGGCGCATATAGGCCTTCCAGGAATCCGAACCGGCCTCGCGGCCGCCGCCGGTCGCCTTCTCGCCCCCGAAGGCGCCGCCGATCTCGGCGCCGGAGGGGCCGATATTGACGTTGGCGATGCCGCAATCGGAGCCCGCCACCGACAGAAAAATCTCGGCCTCGGACAGATCCCGGGTGAAGATCGAGGAGGAGAGACCGGCCGCCACCGCATTCTGCGCCGCGATCGCCTCGTCCAGCTCCCGGTAGGGTACCACGTAGAGGATGGGCGCGAAGGTCTCCCGCAGCATCGGGCCGGCCTGGGTTCGCATCTCGACGAGGGCCGGGCGGAGATAGGCCGCCGCATCGCCGCGGATGTCGGACAGGCGCTCCCCGCCCTGAATCGTCGCCCCCAGCGCCCTCGCCTCGTCGAGGGCTCGCGCCATTCCGTCCGCCGCCGAAAGGTCGATGAGCGGGCCGACGAGGGTGGCGGGATCGCGCGGATCGCCGATCCGCACCGACGCATAGGCCGTGCGCAGGCGCGGCAGAAAGGCGTCGTAGATGCTCTCCTGCACGAACAGGCGCCGCAGCGTCGTGCAGCGCTGGCCCGCGGTGCCCATGGCCGCGAAGGCGACGGCACGCAGCGCGAGGTCGAGATCGGCGGAAGCGGCGACGATCGCGGCGTTGTTGCCGCCGAGTTCGAGGATGGCCCGGGCGAAGCGCGCGGCGAGCACCGGGGCCACCTGCCGGCCCATGGCGGTCGATCCCGTCGCCGAGACCAGGGGAATGCGCGGATCGGCGGCGAGCCGCTCGCCGAGGGAGCGCCCGCCGATCAGCACCTGCAGCAGGCCCTCCGGCGCCTCGGCGCCGAAGCGCTTGAGCGCCCGCCCGGCGATCGCCTGCACGGCGAGCGCGGTCAGCGGCGTCTTCTCGGACGGCTTCCACAGCACCGGATCGCCGCAGACGAGGGCGAGCGCCGCGTTCCACGACCACACCGCCACGGGGAAGTTGAAGGCCGTGATGACGCCGCAGGGCCCGAGCGGATGCCAGACCTCCATCATCCGGTGGTCGGGCCGCTCGGTCGCGATGGTGAGGCCGTGAAGCTGGCGCGAGAGACCGACCGCGAAATCGCAGATGTCGATCATCTCCTGCACCTCGCCGAGGCCCTCGGAGAGGATTTTTCCCGTCTCCAGCATCACCAGCCGGCCGAGATCGGCCTTGGCGGCGCGCAGCTCCTCGCCGAGGAGCCGCACCAGCTCGCCGCGACGGGGCGCCGGGACGCGGCGCCAGGCCAGAAATACCTCGGCGGCGCGGCCGATCGCGGCCTCAGCCTCCGCATCGGTGGTCTCGTGCAGATGCCCGATGGTGAGGCCGTCGATGGGCGAGCGGGCCGGGACGCCGCCCTCGCCCGTGAAGGGCGCCGGGATACCGAGCCGCTCCAGGACGGCCAGCAAGTCGTCGCGGACGGAGAGGACGGTCGGGGCCATGCGGTCTCCTGTGCGTCGGTTCGGGAGCGGGCCGTTCGCGAAAGGCAGCGCGCGGCGTCCCCTCCCGGAGGGGGGGCGCCGCACGGGCGGGTCAGGCCGCCTTCTGCTTCGGGCTGATCAGCTTGCGGTTGATCAGCACCTCGGCGATCTGGACGGTGTTGAGCGCTGCGCCCTTGCGCAGGTTGTCGGACACGCACCAGAAGGACAGGCCGTTCTCGACCGTGATGTCCTCGCGGATGCGCGACACGTAGGTGGCGTCCTCGCCCGCCGCCTCGTGCGGGGTGATGTAGCCGCCCGGCTCGCGCTTGTCGTCGACGAGCACGCCCGGCGCCGAGCGCAGGATCTCGCGCGCCTCCTCGGCACTGATCGGCCGCTCGAACTCCACGTTCACCGCCTCCGAATGGCCGATGAACACCGGCACGCGCACGCAGGTCGCCGTCAGCTTGATCTTGGGATCGAGCATCTTCTTCGTCTCGGCCACCATCTTCCACTCTTCCTTGGTGGAGCCGTCCTCCATGAAGACGTCGATGTGCGGGATGACGTTGAAGGCGATCCGCTTGGTGAACTTCTGGACCTTGACCTCGCCGGCGGTGAAGACCGCCCGGGTCTGGTTGAACAGCTCGTCCATCGCCTCCTTGCCGGCCCCCGAGACCGACTGGTAGGTCGCCACCACGACCCGCTTGATGGTGGCGGCGTCGTGCAGGGGCTTGAGGGCCACGACGAGCTGAGCGGTCGAGCAGTTCGGGTTGGCGATGATGTTCTTCTTCGAGAAGCCGACCACCGCGTCCGCGTTCACCTCGGGCACGATCAGCGGCACGTCGGAATCGTAGCGGAACGCCGACGAGTTATCGATGACGACGCAGCCCTGGCTGCCGATGCGCGGCGACCATTCCTTGGAGGTCTCGCCGCCGGCCGACATCAGGCAGATGTCCGTGTCGGAGAAATCGTACTGATCGAGGGCCTGGACCTTCAGCGTCTTGTCGCCGAAGGACACCTCCTGGCCGAGGCTGCGGCGCGAGGCGAGCGCCACCACCGTGTCGGCCGGGAAGGCGCGCTCCGCCAGGATGTCGAGCATCTCCCGGCCCACATTGCCGGTGGCTCCGACGACGGCAACCTTGTAACCCATCTCATCTTCTCCAGTTCGGCGAAAGAATCCTCCCCGGAGATCGCGATCGGGCTTCGCTGAAGGAGCCCGGCCTCCGTCCGCCGCGGACGGGGAGGGATCCGAGGACGACGCGAGGCTTCAGCCGGCGGTGACCGCCGTCAGGGCTTTCGGTTTCGTCGTAATCGACACGGCACGCATGGCGCGGTCTAAAGTCCCCGGACGGTGCGCCCACAGGAGATGGGGAGCACGGCCGGGCGCAGCAACAGCGCGCGCCGGGCGATCTGTCAAGGGCCGGGGCGCTGCGCCGGCAACAGAATCGGCCGGTCGTCAGCGGTCAGGACCGATTCACCATGATCGGCACGAGCCGTGGACAATTGCCCGCCGCCAACCGGATGGCGAGGCGGCTGCGGTTGCATGGGTGCGCGGCCATCCGTTCCCGGCCGCTTCACGCATTCGGAGGCCCCGTGCCGCTGCGGGATTTCGATGACGCGGCCCTGATGCGGGCCGGACGCGCGCTGGCCCGCGATCTCGGGCCGGCCGATCCGGTGGTGCCGCGGCCGCTGCCCCGGGCTGTCCGGCGGCGCAGCTGGCATCCGCTGCGCAGGAGCATCGGCGCCGCCGCGGTGATCGCGCTCATCAGCATCCTGGCGAGCGAGCGCCGGGACGTGCCGCCGGAGGCGGCTGCCCCGCTCGCCCCGCCCCCCGCCTGGGAGGCGGCCGCGCCGGACCGCTACCGCCTCGACGGCGCCGAGGAAGCCCGGGCGACGGCGCGGCGCCGGCCGGGCCTCGGCCTGCGGGAGGACAGCCTCGCGCTTGGCACCTTCGGGGCCGTGGAGACGCTGTTCCTGCGGATCACCCTCGCGGATGCGCCCGACCCGGAGACGAGCCTGTTCGTGAGCCTCGCGCGCCGGGCCGCCGAGCACGATGGCCTGGCGGTGATCAAGACCGGCGACCGCGGTCAGGTCGACAGCCGCTTCGGCCCGGTCGAGACCCTTGAGGCGACGCTCTCGGGGGAAGAGGGCAGGCGGGTCTGCACGGCCTTCCGCGTCATCGACGCCACGGTGCGGCTCGACGGCTGGCTCTGCGCGCCCCTCGGCCTACTGCCTGAGCCCGTGGCGGTCGGCTGTGCCATCGACCGGCTCACCGCCAGGCCCAACGTCCTCCTGCCCGCCGCCTTGGTCGACCTCCTCACGCGGCCCGCGCGCCCGGTCTGCGCGCCGCCCGAGCCGGTGGCGGCATTGGTGCCGCGCAAGTCGCGCGATCGGAAGAATGCGGCGAAAGTGCGACAATCGGCCCAAGCGTGGCAGGATCCCGGAACCACGGCCGCGCTCGGGCGTCATCCTGGGACAAGCCGCTGACCTTTCCTTATCACCTCGCCGCTAAGGTCGCGGCGACACAATCGAGGTTCCGCCAATGCGCATGTTCCGACCGGCCCTGCTCGGGCTCCTCTCACTCGCGGCGCTCGGCGCCGGCACCGCCGTCTCGGAGGCGCAGGACAGCTACGTCATCCGCAGCTATCGCGGCGGGCAGGGCCTCGCGATCCGCGTGCGGCCGCGCAGCTGGCTCGATGCCGGCAACGTGGTCGAGCCGAATTCGGGCGCGGTCTCCAACCCGGCGACGAACCCGCATTTCATCACGGCGTCCTATCTGAGCTCGCCGCCCTATATCGCCAACCGCGAGCGCTGGGGCGGGGCCGGCGTCCTGCCCGACCCGATCACCAACGGCCCGTTCATCGGCGCCCGCCGCGCCGCCGTCACGGTCGACCTCTCGGGCATCGACTATCTCGACCCGACCTCGCCGCTCGCCCGCGGCTACTGACTGGTAGTGCCATCCGCTCCGCGGCTACTGACCGGTAGTGTCATCCGCGATGCAGCGACGGGCCCCGTTCGGGGCCCGTTCCGTTTCCGCATCCCGGCGAGCCTATTCTCATTCCGGCCGCGACGGCTTAAATGACGATGGGTCCCTTGCCCGCTCCCCACCGCAGAAGGCCGATTCGTTGAAGAAAGCGTTCGTCAAATCCTACGGCTGCCAGATGAATGTCTACGACGCGGCCCGGATGGTGGATCTGCTCGGCCGCGAGGGCTTCACGGAAACGGCCGTGATAGAGGAGGCGGACGTCGTCGTCCTCAACACCTGTCACATCCGCGAGAAGGCGGCCGAGAAGGTCTATTCCGAACTCGGCCGGGTGCGCGACCTCAAGGGCGAGCGGGCGGAGGCCGGCCGCGAGACGACGATCGTCGTGGCGGGCTGCGTGGCGCAGGCCGAGGGCCGCGAGATCATCCACCGGGCGCCCGCCGTGGACGTGGTGGTCGGCCCGCAGAGCTACCACCGCCTGCCCGACCTGCTGCGCCGCGCCCGGGCCGAGAAGGTCGTCGACACCGAGTTTCCGATCGACGACAAGTTCGACCACCTGCCGCCGCGCCGCATCGCCGGCGTCTCCTCCTTCCTCACCGTGCAGGAGGGCTGCGACAAGTTCTGCGCCTTCTGCGTCGTGCCCTACACGCGGGGCGCCGAGGTCTCGCGGCCGGTCGCCAAGGTGCTGGCGGAGGCCGAGCGGCTGGCGGCCGGCGGCGCCCGCGAACTCACGCTCATCGGCCAGAACGTCAACGCCTATCACGGCGAGGGCCCGGACGGGGCGACCTGGTCGCTCGGGCGCCTGCTGCGGCGGCTCGCCGAGGTGCCGGGCATCGCCCGGCTGCGCTATACGACGAGCCACCCGCGGGACATGGACGACGACCTCATCGCCGCCCATCGGGATTGTCCGGCGCTGATGCCCTATCTGCACCTGCCGGTTCAGTCGGGCTCCGACCGCGTCCTCGCGGCCATGAACCGCAAGCACGACGCCGAGACCTACCTGCGCCTGATCGACCGCATCCGCACGGCGCGGCCCGACATCGCCCTCTCGTCCGACTTCATCGTCGGCTTTCCGGGCGAGACGGATGCCGATCATGCGGCGACGATGCGGCTCGTCGCCGAGGTCGGCTTCGCCAGCGCCTTCTCGTTCAAGTACAGCCCGCGTCCCGGGACGCCTGCGGCCGAGAGCGCCGACGCGGTTCCGGAGGCGGTCAAGCGCGAGAGGCTCGCGGAGCTGCAGGCGCTCCTGGAGGAGCAGAACCGCGCCTTCAACCGCGCCACGATCGGGCGCACGGTCGAGGTGCTGTTCGAGAAGCCGGGCCGCCATCCCGGGCAGGTCGCCGGCAAGTCGCCCTATCTCCAGGCGGTGCAGATCGAGGCCGATCCGGCCGTGATCGGCACGGTGCTTCCGGTGCGCCTCACCCGGCCTGGGTCCAACAGCCTGTTCGGGGAACGGGCGGAGGCGGCGCCGGCCGCCGCAGCTTGAGGGGCGAGCGCGTGCGACCGGGAGAGGCTTCGGGACGCGGCGGACGGACACGCGA
Source organism: Methylobacterium nodulans ORS 2060 (assembly GCF_000022085.1). Taxonomy (NCBI): domain Bacteria; kingdom Pseudomonadati; phylum Pseudomonadota; class Alphaproteobacteria; order Hyphomicrobiales; family Methylobacteriaceae; genus Methylobacterium; species Methylobacterium nodulans. The sequence goes on along the minus strand of NC_011894.1, from coordinate 261,991 downwards.
GGCGGCGGCGCGGCCGGTCGCGGGCCTGAGCGAGGCCGCTGAGATCGCCATCACCTTCGACGACAATCGCCTCGCAAGCCTCGTCTTCGGCCAGTACGACCAGAACGTCGCCCATCTGGAGCGGCGGCTCGACGTCCTGGCGACGGCCCTCGGCAACCACGTGGTGGTCAAGGGCACGCCGGACGCCGCCGAGCGGGCGCGGCTCGTGCTCGAGACGCTCTATGCGCGGGTGCGCGACGGAGGCGGCATGCCGATGACGCTCGGCGACGTCGACGGCGTCATCCAGGAGGTGTCCCTGCAGGGCAACCTGTTCCCGGCCGCCGAGGCGCCCGCGAATGGCGAGCGCGCGCAGTTCGAGCAGATCGCTACCCGCCGCCGCGGCGCCGTGCGCGCCCGCAACGCCGCGCAGGACGCCTACATCAAGGCGCTGCGCGCCAACGAACTCGTCTTCGCCGAGGGGCCGGCCGGTACCGGCAAGACCTGGCTCGCCGTGGGCCATGCGGTCTCGCTCCTGGAGCAGGGGCATGCCGAGCGCCTGATCCTGTCGCGCCCGGCCGTCGAGGCGGGCGAGCGGCTCGGCTTCCTGCCGGGCGACATGCGCGAGAAGGTCGATCCCTATCTCCGCCCGATCTACGACGCCCTCTACGACTTCATGGAGGCGCGCCACGTCGACCGGGGTCTGCAGACCGGCATGATCGAGATCGCGCCGCTCGCCTTCATGCGCGGGCGCACGCTCACGAACGCGGTGGTGTTGCTCGACGAGGCGCAGAACACCACATCCATGCAGATGAAGATGTTCCTGACCCGGCTCGGCGAGAACTCGCGCATGATCGTCACCGGCGATCCGAGCCAGATCGACCTGCTGCCGGGCCAGAAATCCGGCCTCGTCGAGGCGGTGCGCATCCTCGAAGGGGTGGAGGGCATCGGCCGCGTGATCTTCAAGGATGCGGACGTGGTCCGTCACGACCTCGTGCGCCGCATCGTCAGCGCCTACGAGGCGGATGCGCGCCTGACCGGCGAGCAGCCGGACAGCCGTCCGGCGCCCCGGCGCGGTCCCCTGCCGTGATCTCCCCTGCCAAGACCCCCCTGTCATGACAAACGAGATCGACGTGGTCGTCGAAGACGAGCGCTGGGATCGGGCCGTGCCGGATCTCGGCGGATTCGTGCGTGGCGCGGTCGAGGCGGCGCTCGCCGTCCTGCCGCCGGGCGGCCCCGTCGAGGTGAGCGTGGTGCTCACCGACGACGCCGCCGTGCAGGAGCTCAACCGCACCTGGCGGGGCAAGGACAAGCCCACCAACGTGCTCTCCTTCCCGGCCGGCCACCCGCATGGCGGCGACCTGCGGCCCCTCGGCGACGTGGTTCTTGCGTATGACACAATGCTGCGCGAGAGTGGGGAGCAGTCGAAGCCCCTCGGCCACCACCTTGCGCATCTGCTGGTTCATGGCACGCTGCACCTTCTCGGCCAGGATCACGAGACCGGCGAGGCCGAGGCCGAGGCCATGGAAGCGCTGGAAGTCGTCGCGCTCCGGCGCCTCGGCGTTCCGGATCCCTACGGCGACGCCGCGGAGTGAGTCGCGGACGCTGCAATTTCCAGACTAGAGAGACATGAGCAACGATCGAAGTCGTGGCGCCGCCGCGACCGCCCAGGCCGCCCCGGACGAGGACAGTCCGGCGCGCGAGCCGTGGTATGACCGTCTCCTCACCATTTTCCATCTGAAGCCGCGCGAGACCCCGCGCGACGAGATCACGGACGCACTGGCCGAGGCGCAGTCGGGCGACCACGCCTTCTCGCCCGTCGAGCGGGCGATGCTGAAGAACGTGCTCAGCCTGCACCGCGTCCGCGTCGACGACGTGATGGTGCCGCGGGCCGACATCGTGGCGGTGCCCGACGACATCTCGCTCGGCGAGTTGCTGAAGGTGTTCCGCACGGCCGGCCATTCGCGCCTGCCGGTCTACGGCGAGACCCTCGACGATCCCCGCGGCATGGTCCACATCCGCGATTTCGTCGATCATCTGGCAGCCCGAGCGGAGGGCGGCTCCGGCCGCGGGGTGAAGCCCGCCGCCGAGCCGCCGCCGGTGATCCAGGACGATGGCCGGGCCCGGCGGCCCCAACTCGCCCGCACCCCGAGCCTCTGCGAGGTCGACCTCAACGCCACGCTCGCCTCGACCCGCATCCTGCGGCCGGTGCTGTTCGTGCCGCCCTCCATGCCCGCCATCGATCTCCTCGTCCGCATGCAGGCGAGCCGGACTCACATGGCCCTCGTCATCGACGAGTATGGCGGCACCGACGGGCTGATCTCCATCGAGGATCTCGTCGAGGTCGTGGTGGGCGACATCGAGGACGAGCATGACGTCGCCGAGGGCCACCGGGTGCTGCGGGTCGAGGGCGAATCCGAGATCTACGTGGCGGATGCCCGCGCCAGCCTCGATGACGTGGCCGAGGCGACGGGCTTCGACATCGCGGCGGCGGTCGGCGAGATGGCCGAGGAGGTCGACACGATCGGCGGCCTCGTGGTCACCATCACGGGCCGGGTTCCCTCGCGCGGCGAGGTGATCGCGGTGCCGGGCGACTTCGAGGTCGAGGTGCTGGACGCCGATCCGCGCCGGATCAAGCGCCTGCGCCTGCACCACGGTCCGGCGAAGCTCGCCACCTCGGCCGAGCCCCTTGCCCTTCCGCCGCCCCATACCCTGAACGGCACCGGCGCCCCGGCCGATGCCGGTGCGTGACACCGACGGTCGTCTCCTCTGGCCGCCGGGTCTGGTCTTGATTTGTCGTCGGGCCCCCGGCTCGGCGTCGAAAATTCGACATGGGTCGATGGTCCGCTGCGCCGGCACCTGCTGCGTCAGCAGCCCGGGCCGTTGCCGTAACACGGTTCCCGGTTGATTCCTTCCGAGACGAATCCACGCGGGCACCCCCTCTCCCGAGTGGGAGAGGGGCAGGGGTGAGGGTGGAGACGGTTCCGCAGAACTCAGGAACCGTGCCGCTGCCAGCGCTGCGCTCAGTGCTTTGTTCTGAAGCGTAGCACCCTCACCCCTACCCCTCTCCCACTCGGGAGAGGGGATCCCGCGCCCTCTTGTCTTCGGACGGATCAACCGGAAACCGAACAACTCCACCCGGCCGCCTTCCGCGGCCTCGCACCGACCTTGCGCGGAAGACGTCATGCGGCCTCCCGACTTCGACGCGCCGAGCTTTTCGGCCCCCTCGCGGCTCGGCGCCGTGGCGGATCGCATCGCGCTCGCCTCCGGCTGGCAGCGCCTCGCTTTGGCATGGCTCGCGGGCGCCTGCGGGGCGCTGGCGATGCCGCCCTTCGGCATCCTGCCGGCGCTGGCGGTCGCGCTCGTCCCCGCCGTGTGGCTCCTCGACGGGGCGGCGACCGGGACCGGTCGCCTGCGCCGCCGCCTCGCCACCGCCGGGAGCGCCGCGGCGATCGGCTGGGCCTGGGGCTTCGGCTATTTCGTCGCCGGCCTGTGGTGGCTGGGCGCGGCCTTTCTGGTGGAGGCCGACCAGTTCGCCGTGCTGATGCCGCTCGGCGTGCTCGGCCTGCCGGCGGTGCTGGGCCTGTTCTTCGGCTTGGGCTTCGCGCTCGCGCGGCTGCTCTGGTCGCCCGGCTGGGCCCGGATCCTCGCCCTCGCCGCCGGACTCTCGGCCGCCGAGTGGCTGCGTGGGCATCTCTTCACCGGCTTCCCGTGGAACACGCTCGGCATGGCGCTCGGCCAGAACCTGTGGCTGATGCAGGCGGCCTCGGTCTTCGGGCTCTACGGGCTCACGCTGCTCGCCGTGCTGATCGGCGCCGCGCCCGCGACCCTCGCCACGGGGGCCACGCCGCGGGCGCGCTGGACGCCGCCGCTCCTCGCGCTGGCCGTCCTCGCGCTCCTCGCCGGGGCGGGAGCGTGGCGGATCCCCGCCGGGCCGATGCCCGACGTGCCGGGGGTGCGGCTGCGCCTCGTCCAGGCGAACATCCCCCAGGATGCCCGCTTCAACCCGCGCAACCGTGACGGCATTCTTGAGCGCTATCTCGGCCTCAGCGACAGCGCGACGGCGCCCGAATCCAGGGGGCTTGCCGATGTCACGCACCTGATCTGGCCTGAATCGTCCTTCCCGTTCCTGATCCAGCGCGACCCGAAGGCCCTCGCCCAGATCACCGCCGCGCTCCCGCCGGGCAAGCATCTCGTGACCGGGGCCGCCCGGGCCGACGAGCCGCTGCCGGGCGAGCGGCTGCACTTCTACAACGGCATCCTGGTGATCGGCGCCGAGGGCTTCGTCGGGCTGCCCTATGACAAGCACCACCTCGTGCCCTTCGGCGAGTACCTGCCCGGACCGGTCGACCGGATCCTGCGCGCCGTCGGCCTGCGCCAGTTCGTGGCCGTCCCGGGCGGGTTCACGGCCGCGGAGGGCGCGCGACGCCCCTTCTCGGTGCCCGGGCTGCCGCCGGTGGCGGCCTCGATCTGCTACGAGGTGATCTTCCCGGGCGAAGTCGTGCCGCAGGTGGGCGCCCGACCCGGGCTGATCCTGAACCTCACCAATGACGGCTGGTTCGGCGATACGCCGGGACCCCGCCAGCATTTTGCCCAGGCGCGCCTGCGTGCCGTAGAGGAAGGCCTTCCTCTCGTCCGCGCCGCCAACACCGGCATCTCCGCAGTGGCCGACCCTTACGGACGGGTGACCGGGTTCCTGCCGGTCGGGGCCGAGGGTGTGCTCGACCGGAAGCTTCCCAGAAACCTAGGGGAAAGCACGTTCTATTCACGTTTTCGCGATTTGTTTTTTGCCGCTCTGCTTCTAGGGTCTGTCCTGCTGGCCATCGGCGCGCGCGGGAGGATCGCGCGGCCTTAGGCAGGGGTGGAGCAGACACATTGAAGAAGGCACCGGATCCGATCGATCGCCACGTCGGGCACCGGGTGCGGGTCCGGCGGCTTCTCGTCGGCGTGAGCCAGGAGAAGCTGGGGGATGCGCTCGGTGTCACGTTCCAGCAGATCCAGAAATACGAGAAGGGGGCCAACCGCATCAGCGCAAGCCGGCTCCAGCAGATCGCCGAGATGCTCGGCGTGCCGGTCGGCTTCTTCTACGAGGGCGCGCCGCGCCCCGAGAACTGGCTGGATGAGGAGCACGTCGAGGTGGCGAGGCAGCCGGGCTCGGACCTGTTCTGGACGAGCCAGGATCTCCAGCTCGTGCGGGCCTTCCAGCGGGTGGACGACCCGCAGGTCCGCCGCCGCCTCGTCGCCCTCGTCGAGGCGCTGAGCGGCAAGGACGTCGCGGCCCAGGGCTGAGAAGCCCCGGGCCGTGAGCTACCGCGGTGCGAGGCCGAACAGGGCGCGCGCCTCGGCGGGTGTCGCCGGAACGCAGTCGAGGAGCGAGAGCAGCGTCGCCGCCTTCTCGACGAGGGCCGCATTGCTCGGCGCGAGCTGGCCGCGGGAGAGATAGAGGTTGTCCTCCAGGCCGACCCGCACGTGGCCGCCGGCCGTCGCGGCGAGCGCCACCATCGGGAACTCGGCGCGCGAGATGCCGAAGGCGGACCAGATCGCGTCCGGCGGCAGCCGGTCGCGCATCTGCAGCAGCGTCTCGGGCGTTGCGGGGGCTCCCCAGGGGATGCCGAGGCAGATCTGGAACAGGGGCGGGCGGGCGAGATGCCCCTCCGCGATCAGATGCTTGGCGAGTTCGATCTGGCCGAGGTCGAACACCTCGATCTCGGGCCGCGTGCCGGCCTCGGCGATGCGGGCCGCCATGGCCCGCAGATGGCCGGGCGTGTTGAGGAAGGCGTGCTCGCCGAAATTCATCGTCGCCACGTCGAGGGTGCAGATCTCGGGCCTGAGCGCCGTGACGTGCCGGGTGCGCGCCTCCGGCGAGGCGAGGCTGGTTCCGGGGCCGGGCCGAGCCGGATCGTCCTCGCCCGGGACGAACCGGCCGCCCGCGCCGGTGGTCAGGTTGAGGATCACGTCGGCATTCCGCTCGCGGATGCGCTCGACCACTTCCCGGTAGAGCGCGAGGTCCATGCTGGGCTCGGCCGTCTCGGGATCGCGCACGTGGATATGGACCACGGCCGCCCCGGCGCCGGCCGCCTCGAGCGCGGATTGGGCGATCGCCTTGGGGCTCACCGGGACGGCCGGGTTCTTCGACGGGGTGTTGAAGGAGCCGGTGAGGGCGCAGGTGATGACGGTCTGGCGCGACATGGCGTGATCCCTCAATCGCTGCCGCCATCGACGACCAGGGTCTCCCCGGTCATGTAGGCCGCCCCCGCCGCGAGGAAGAGCATCGCCTCGGCAATGTCCTCGGGCTGCGCCAGGCGGGCGAGCAGAGTGCGCGCCAGCGTCGCCTGCTTGCGCTCGGGCGGCCATTCGCGCGTCCAGGGCGTCTCGACGAGGCCGGGCGCCACCGCATTGACCCGGATTTCGGGAGCAAGCGCCCGGGCGAGACTGCGCGTGAGGTTCACGAGCCCGGCCTTGCTCGCCGAATAGGCGATGCTGGATCCGCGCCGTCCGAGCCCGGCCACCGAGGCGGTGTTGACGATGGCGCCGCGCCGCGTCTTCAGCGCCGGGGCTGCGGCCCGGGCGCAGCGATAGGGCCCGATCAGGTTCGTCGACAGGATCGTCTGCCAGAACTCCTCGGTCATGGCGTCGAGGTCCGAGAAGGCGATCGGCTGATGGGTCCCGGGCGTGCCGGCATTGTTGATGAGCACGTCGAGGCCGCCGAGCGCCGCGATCGACCGTTCGACCAGGTCCTCGGCCTCGCCCGCCACCGCGACGTTGCCGGGCACCGCCATCACCGCAAGGCCCTCGTCCGCGAGGCGCGTCGCGGCCTCGGGGCCGCGCGGATCATCCGGCAGATGATTGAGGGCCACCATGGCGCCGTTGCGGGCGAAGAGGGTGACGGCCGCGAGCCCGATGCCCGATGCCCCGCCGGTCACGAGGACGCACCGTCCCCTCAGGTCTGCACTGATCATCCGCGCTTCCACCCTGCGAAATTGTGTTTCGCAGCACGATGGCAGGGCGGGCGGGTTCTGTCCAGGGCCGCACCGGTGACCCGGGTTGGCGCTGCAGGTCTTTGATCTTACGGAGCTTTCTGCAACAGTCCGTCATCCGCCCCCTCGGCGCGGGATCTCGTCGACGATCCCGAGCACGCGCATCCGGTCGATCGTCTCCAGGAGCTTCGGCCCGGTCTCGCGCCGCAGCACCGCCTCGGTCATCAGGAAGGCCGGGCCGCTCACGTTGATGGCGAACAGGCCCCGGGTGCCGGGACTGTGCACCGGGGCCGCCACCGCGTTGATCTCCGGATGCCAGATCCCGATGCCGACGCAGAAGCCGTGATCCGCCACCTCGGCGGCGCAGCGCGCCATCGTCGCCTCCAGGCGAGGCCAATCCGCACCGCTCTCCGCGCGCAGCCGCTCGACCAGGGGCGCGCGCTGCTCCTCGTCCATGCCGGCGAGCGTTGCCATGCCCATGGCACTGCGGGCAAGCGGCAGGTGAAAGCCGACCTCCCGCGACAGGGTGATGGTCTGGCCGAGGCCCCGCCAGAGCTGGATGTAGACGCTGTGGAGCCCATCGCGGAGGCCGAGCGCCACATGCGCCTGAACCGCGGTGGCGAGATCCTGCAGGTAGGGCTTGGCCATCTGCGGAAACGAGTTCTGGCGAAGGAAGGCCGCCGACAGCGCCAGCACCGCGGGGCCAAGACCGTAGCGCTCGCCGTCCTCCCCGTGCACCAGGTAGCCCAGGGTGAGCAGCGTGTGCGTGAGGCGCGACACGGTCGGCTTGGGCAGCCCGGTACGCTCGGCGATCTCCCGGTTGCCGAGCATCTCGGTTGCGTCCTTGAAGGCGCGCAGCACCTGGAGCCCGCGGGCGAGCGCGGTGACGAACTGGCGGTCGCCATCCTCGCCGTCGAGGAGCGCGGGATCGCGCCAGGCCGCCGCGCGGCTGCGCTGCGGGTCGCGGGTCGTCGCGAAAGCCTCTGACATCGTCTGTTCCGTCCGGATGGCCGCGAATGCCGCGGCCGACAGGCCTGAACCCTGCCCAATCGCCGGACCGTTCGGCAACCTGTTTCGCGATGCGGATCATGATTTCGCGTCTTGACCCGGTCGGGGTGCACGGGCAGGCTTCTCCCAACGCGGCAGCCCGGGATGCTCCGGAGACATGCACGCGACCACGGCGGCTCAAGGCCGTCGGCGACGCCGAATGCGGCGCGTCATCAACGAGGCGGAAACGCGCTCCGGAGGAGGAAGACCGTGTTGAGAACGATCGCGCGCACCACCGCGGCCGGGCTTCTGGCGCTGGCGGCGGGCACGGCGCTGGCCGCACCCGCGACCCTCAGGATCGCCTTCATCGATCCATTGTCCGGCGGCGGCGCCAGCACCGGCGAGTCCGGCCTCAAGACCTTCCAGTACATGGCGGAGCAGAACAACGCCAAGAACCCCGACCTCAAGCTGGAGGTCACCGGCTACGACAACAAGCTCAACTCGCAGGAGAGCCTCGTCCAGCTCCAGAAGGCGATCGATTCGGGCGCCCGTATCGTCGTGCAGGGCAACGGTTCGAGCGTCGCGGCCGCGATCATCGATTTCGTGAGCAAGTACAACGACCGCAATCCGGGCAAGGAGGTCATCTATCTCAACTACGCGGCGGTCGATCCGGCGCTGACGAACGCCAAGTGCAGCTACTGGCACTTCCGCTTCGACGCCAATTCCGATATCAAGATGGCCGCGCTGACCAGCTTCATCAAAGGTAAGCCCGAGATCAAGAAGGTCTATCTCATCAACCAGGACTACTCGTTCGGGCAGGCGGTCCGCGCAGCGGCGCGTGCGATGCTGAAGGAGAAGCGCCCGGACATCCAGATCGTCGGCGACGAGGTCGCACCGCTGCAGAAGGTCAACGACTTCTCGCCCTATATCGCCAAGATCAAGGCATCCGGCGCCGACACGGTCATCACCGGGAACTGGGCGCAGGACATGGCGCTGCTGCTCAAGGCGGCGGGCGATGCCGGGTTGCAGGCGAATTTCTATACCTATTACGGCGGCGGCACCGGCGGCCCGACCGCGATCAAGCAGGCCAACCTCGGCGACCGCGTCTTCCAGGTGGCCGAAGGCTTCGCGAACATTCCCTATCCGCCCGGTCAGGACTTCGAGAGGGCGTTCCGCGCCAGGACGGGCCAGGAACTCACCTATCCGCGCGTCGTGAACCTGATGAACGTGCTGGTGAAGGCGGCCGATGCAGCGAAGTCGACGGATCCGAAGGCCATCGCCAAGGCCATGGAATCGATCCACAACGACACGCTCTACGGCCAGGACAGCTTCATGCGGCCGGACGACCATCAGCTGTTCCAGACCCTGTACATCTCGCAACTGGGTCCGGTGGATACGTCGAAGCAGTTCGACAGCGAGAATACCGGCTGGGGCTGGAAGGCCGCGGGCGAAGTCAGCGCCAAGGACACGCTTCTGCCGACCACCTGCAAGATGGACCGGCCGAGCTGAGGGCTCCGGATCCGGCGCACGGAACCCGCTCCCGTACGGGAGCAGGTTCCCGCGATATCTGTGACGGACGATAAGTCGAACATCTTGGATCGCCCCAGGAGGCCGCCCGTTGCTCGAACTCGTGATCGTCTCGACGTTGAATGGCGTGCTCTACGGCATGCTGCTCTTTCTCATGGCGAGCGGGCTGACGCTCATCTTCAGCATGATGGGCGTGCTCAACTTCGCGCATGCCAGCTTCTACATGCTCGGCGCCTTCTTCGGCTATCAGATCAGCCGCTTCGCCGGCTTCTGGGTCGGGCTCGTCGTCGCGCCGGTCCTGGTCGGCGGTCTCGGCGCGCTCGTCGAGCGCTACGGGTTGCGCAACGTCCACCGCCACGGCCACGTCCCGGAACTCCTCTTCACCTTCGGCCTCGCCTACGTGATCGAGGAAGTGGTGCAGATGATCTGGGGCAAGCTGCCGCTCGACTATCGGGTGCCGGCGCTCCTCGACTTCCCGGCCTTCACGATCTTCGACACCAACTACCCGGCCTATAAGCTGTTCATGCTGCTCGTCTCGGTGGTGATCTTTGCCGGCCTGCTGCTCGTGCTGACCCGCACGCGGGTCGGGCTGATCATTCAGGCGGCGCTGACCCATCCCAACATGGTGGCGATGCTCGGCCACGACGTCGCGAAGGTGTTCATGCTCGTCTTCGGCATCGGCACCGGGCTCGCCGCGGTGGCGGGCGTCATCGCCGGGCCCGCCCTGGTGACGCAGTCCAACATGGCGGGCCTGCTGGGGCCGATCCTGTTCGTGGTCGTGGTCGTGGGCGGGCTCGGCTCGCTGACGGGCGCTTTCGTCGCCTCGCTGCTGATCGGCCTGATCCAGACCTTCGCGATCTCGCTCGACGTCTCGATCGCCAGCCTGTTCGAGGCTTTCGGCATCGCCGCCGCGCCCTCCGGCGGGGTGCTCGGCGACCTCTGGACCGTCACGATCGCGCAGATCGGGCCGGTCATTCCCTATCTCCTGCTCGTGATCGTGCTGATCTTTCGGCCGACCGGGCTGCTCGGGAGCCGCGAAGCATGACGGATCTCGCCGAAGGCGCCTCCGCCGGCAGCGACTGGGCTAGCAGCCGCCCGGTGCGCGCCGTGCAGCCGCGCAGCGGCAGCCGGCTCGGGGCGGTGGCACCCTGGCTCGCCGCTTCCGCCATCCTGGTCGCCGCGCCGCACGTCTTCACGAGCGGCGCCTCGCTCACGATGATGAGCCTCATGGGCATCATGGTCGTGTTCGCCCTGTCCTACAACATGCTGCTCGGGCAGACCGGGCTCCTGTCCTTCGGGCATGCGGTCTATTACGGGCTCGGAGCCTTCTTCACCGTCCATGCCATGAACGTGGTGGCGGCCGCGCGGCTGCCCGTGCCGCTCGTCGCGATGCCCCTCGTCGGCGCCGTCGCGGGCCTCGCCTTCGGCTTCCTGTTCGGCACGGTTTCCACGCGGCGCGCCGGGACCGTCTTCGCCATGATCTCGCTCGGGCTTGCCGAACTCGTCACCTCCGGCTCGCACATCCTGCACAGCTTCTTCGGCGGCGAGGAGGGCGTCACCACCAACCGCACCAAGATGCTGCGCCTGTTCGATCTCAGTTTCGGGCCGCAGATCCAGGTCTATTACCTGATCGCGGGGTGGTGCCTCGTCTGCGCGCTCTTGATGTACGGCATCACCCGGACGCCGCTCGGGCGGCTGTGCAACGCCGTGCGCGAGAACCCCGAGCGGGTCGAGTTCATCGGCTACGAGCCGCAGCTGGTGCGTCTCGTCGCCTTCTGCCTCTCGGCCCTGTTCGCGGGCGTCGCCGGCGCCCTGGCGGCGATCAATTTCGAGATCGTCAATTCCTCCTATCTCGGGCTGCAGCAATCGGGCGTGGTGCTGCTCGCCGCCTTCATCGGCGGCATCGGGCATTTCGTCGGGCCGGTGATCGGCGCGGTGCTGGTCACCATCCTGCAGGTCTCGCTCAGCGACCTCACCGAGGTCTGGCAGCTCTATTTCGGGCTCCTGTTCATCGCGATCGTGATGTTCGCGCCGGGCGGCATCGCCGGCCTCGCGCTGATGCACGGGCCACTGATCCGCCGCGGCACGGCCCACCGCCTCGTCCCGGCCTATGCCCTCGCGCTCGCGCCGACGCTCGTCATGCTGGCGGGCCTCGTCGCGCTCATCGAGATGAGCTTCCGGGCCCTGGTGAAGGCCGGGGAGGGGACCTCCATGACCCTGTTCGGCTTCGGCCTCGACGTCGCGACGCCGCTGCCCTGGATCGTGGCGGCTGCAGCCTTCCTCGGCGGCCTGCTCGCCGTCCGGGCGGCGTGGCCGCGCGTCACCGCGGCCTGGCATGCGGCCTCCCTCGCCGCCCGGGAGGGCTGACGCGATGACGCCTCCTGCCGTCGAACTCTCCGGCGTGACCAAGTCCTTCGGGGCGACGCAGATCATCGCGGGCGTGGATCTCCGGGTGCCGGCCGGCGAGCGCCACGCCATCATCGGCCCGAACGGGGCCGGAAAGTCGACCCTGTTCAACCTCATCAGCGGGCGCCTCGTGCCGACATCCGGGACGATCCGCCTGGAGGGGGCCGACATCACCGGGGCGCGCCCCTCCGTGATCAACCGCCGGGGCCTCGCCCGCAGCTTCCAGGTCACCAACATCTTCCCCCGGCTCTCGGTCTGGGAGAACGTGCGCTGCGCGGTGCTGCGGGCCATGGGCTACCGGCCCCTGTTCTGGCGCAGCGTCGAGCGCCTGCCCGGCGTCGCGTCGCGCACGGCCGAGATCCTCGACAGCATCCGCCTCGGCCACCGTGCCGCGATGCCGGCCGGCATGCTGGCCTATGCGGAGCAGCGGGCCCTGGAGATCGGCATCAGCATCGCGAGCGACGCCCGCGTCATCCTGCTCGACGAGCCCATGGCCGGGATGAGCCACAGCGAGAGCGAGCACGCCACCGCGCTCATCCGCGAGGTGACGCAGGGGCGCACGCTGCTGATGGTGGAGCACGACATGGCCGTGGTGTTCGGGCTCGCCGACCGCATCTCGGTGCTCGTCTACGGCCGGCTGATCGCCACCGACACGCCCGAGCGCATCCGGGAGAACCGCGCCGTGCAGGAAGCCTACCTGGGAGTCGCGGCCGCATGAGCGCCGCCCCCGCGCTGCCGCAGGCCGCCCCGGCCCTCCTGGAGGTCGAGGACCTGCACGCCTATTACGGCAAGAGCCACATCCTGCAGGGCGTAAGCTTTCACGTCGGGGCGGGCGAGATCGTCGCGATCCTCGGCCGCAACGGCGTCGGCCGCTCGACGACGCTCAAGGCGATCATGGGCGACGTGGCGCCCCGCGGCACGGTCCGGTTCAAGGGCCGGCCGATCGCCGGGCTCAAGCCTCACCTCGTCGCCCGCCGCGGCCTCGGCTACGTGCCCGAGGAGCGCGCGATCTTCCCCGGGCTCACCGTGCGCCAGAACCTCGCCCTCGGCGAGAAGGCCGGCGCGGGCGCGCGCTGGACCACCGCCGACATCTTCCGGCTGTTCCCGCGGCTCGAGGAGCGCATCGACACGCCGGGCGGGGTGCTGTCCGGCGGCGAGCAGCAGATGCTCACCATCTGCCGCACGCTGATGGGCAACCCGGATCTCATCATGATCGACGAGCCGACCGAGGGGCTCTCGCCCCAGATGGTGGCCCGGGTCGGCGATCTCATCGCCGAGATCGCGGCCCGCGGCGTCGCCGTGCTCCTGGTCGAGCAGAAGCTGACGATCGCCCTCAAGCTATCGCAGCGCCTCTACGTGATGGGCCACGGCCGCATGGTCTTCGAGGGCACCCCCGCCGGCCTGCTGGAGAACGAGGCGGTCCGGCGGGAATGGCTCGAAGTGTGAGCCGATGCCGGCACCGTTGCTGAGTGCGGACGCTGTGCGACTTCTTGTGCTGGGTCCCGGGTCGCATTCCGCTGGCGCTGCATGCGCCCGGGACAGGGATTACGGCAGACGGGCTGCGCTTGATCAGGGTCGCCTGGGCGGCCCGCCCCTCCGCTCTCGGCGTCAGCGCACGCCGAGCAGTTCCACGTCGAAGATCAGCGTGGCGTTCGGCGGGATGACCCCGCCGGCGCCCCGCGCGCCGTAGCCGAGATCCGGCGGGATCACCAGCGTGCGCTTGCCGCCGACCTTCATGGTCGAGAGACCCTCGTCCCAGCCCTTGATCACCTGGCCGGTGCCGACCGCGAAGTTGAGCGGCTGGCCGCGATCGACCGAGCTGTCGAACTTCTTGCCCTTGCGGCCCTTCTCATCGAGCCAGCCGGTGTAATGGACGCTGACGGTCTGGCCGGCCGCCGGCGCCGGGCCGGTGCCGACGACATCGTCCTTGTACTTGAGGCCCGAGGGGGTGGTGGTGAAGTCGGCGGAGGAAGCAGCGGCGGTCATGGCAATCAGCAGGGCTCCGGCACGAAGGAAGGGGGAGAGGCGCATCGCGGGGAATGGTCCTCGCTTGTGGAACGGGTGGCCGGGTTAGCACGCCCGCCGCCCCGTGCCGAGAGGCCCGCCTCTCACGCCCTCGGCAGCGCCTCGGGATCGACCGGCGCACCCCCGGCCCAGCGCAGGATGAGGTCGCGCACATCCTCCGGCTGGGCGAGGCGGTGCTGCGCGATCGTCTCGCCCCCGCCGATGCGCACGCTCACGCCCCCATCCGCGTTGACGGTCGCGAAGGCCTTCTCGTCGGTGAGGTCGTCGCCGAAGAAGACGGCGCGGCGGCCCGCATAGGGCGCATCTTCCTGGAAGGCCCGGATCGCATGGCCCTTGGTGGCCGTCGCGGGCAGGATCTCGCCCACGGCCTTGCCGAGCTGCAGCCGGTAGGCGGAGCCGAGATCCGCCGCGAGGCGCTCGACCGCGTCCTGCGCCTTGCGGGCGTCGGTCGGGGTCGCGAGGCGCCAATGCACCGCCACCGAGCAGCCCTTGTCCTCGATCAGCACCGCCTCGAGCGGGGCGGTCTGGTCCTGCAGCCGCGCGACACCCGCACGGAGCGTCGGATGGGCGGAGGGCTCGCAGCCCGCCACCCGGTCGCCGCGCCGCATCTCGACGCCGTGCAGGCCGCCGACATCGAAGCGCTCGGGCGCGAGAAAGCCGTCGATCGTGGCGATCGGGCGGCCGGTGACGATGGCGAGCGCGCCGCCGAGCCTGCCGCGCAGCGTCGCGAGCGCCGCGGGAAGCTCCGCGGGCACGACCACCTGATCGGGCCGCGGGGCGATGTCGACGAGCGTGCCGTCGAAGTCCAGGAACAGTGCAAGGGCGGTATCGGTCACGGGATCGGCTCTCCGGAAGGCCCGCCGCATCCTGCCCACGGAACCAGACGGGCCTGCGACGCGAAGTCCTCGGCTTAAACCGCAAGGTTCGGCGGGAGGCAAATGGCCTCGGCGGCGTCACGCTTGCCTACGACCTCCCGCCCGGGTCCGGCGTGCCGGCAGCGGCGGCCAGCCGGTCGAGGCGGTCCAGCATCCGGCGGACGTGGCTGCCCGGCCAGTAGATCCGCCCGCAAACCGGGCAGGCCCGGAACGGGCCGGGCCCCGCCCGGGTGGAGAGGGGCAGGGCCGCGATCTCCTCGGGCGGCGCCTCCCGCAGAAGCGCATTGTCCATCAGGCAGCGCGTGAACCGGGCGAGGTTCCAGTCGATGCCGCAATGGCGCGCGAGATGCCGCGCCTGTTCCTCCGGATCGTTCTCGGGGATCAGCAGGGCCCGGGCTCCGGCCGCGGCGGCAAGCCGCCGGTCCCGGGTGAGCAGCAGGCGCTCCTCCCGTTCGGCCGTCTCCAGGATCGCGCGATCCGGCATGCCGGATGCGGCGAGCGCGGTGTCGTGGCCGGCCGCGCGCAGCAGGCGCGCGAGCCGCGCCAGCATCTCGTCGCAGAGCCAGCGCGGCGCCGGGCCGAGGGGCGCCATGGGCGGCTCAGGTGGGCTGCCGGGGCGCGTCCAGCACCGGCCAGGGCCGCGCCGCCTCGAAGGCCCGGGCGGCCGCGAGCACCCGCGCGTCCTCGCCCATCGGCCCGACGATCTGGAGGCCGACCGGGAGCCCGGCTCGCGTCAGGCCGCAAGGCACGCTCGCCGCCGGTTGCCCGGTGAGGTTGAACGGGTACGAGAACGGGGTCCAGGCGAGCCAATCCTCGCCGTAGGAGCCGTCCGGAGGCGTGAGATGGCCGGCCGCGAAGGCCGCCACGGCGGTGGACGGCGTCAGGAGGAGGTCGTAGCGCGCGTGGAATCGCGCCATCGCGGTGTAGACCGCGGCGCGCGCGTTGAGCGCGGCGAGGAAATCCGGCGCCGCGATGCGGCTGCCCCGCTCGGCCGCTGCCCGCAGGGCGGGCTCCACCTCGGGACGCCGGTCCTCCGGAAGGGCGCGCAGCACGCTCCAGGCGCCGACGAGCCAGATGCCGTTGAGGGTCTCGACCGGATCGGCGAAACCCGGATCCGCCTCCTCCACGATCGCGCCGAGATCCGCAAAGGCGGCGGCCGCCTTCGCCGTCAGCGCCGCCACCTCCGGATCGACCTGCCGGGCAAAGCCGAGCCGCGGGCTCCAGGCGACGCGAAGGCCGCGCAAGCCCGTCTCCAAGCCCGCCGAGTAGTCCGGCGGCTCGCTGAGCCAGGCCGCCATGTCCCGCGCATCCGGCCGTGCGATCGCCCGCATCATCAGCGCCGCGTCCCCGACACGCCGGGCCAGCGGCCCGAGATGCGCCACCGGCCCGAACGGGGAGGGTGGATAGGCCGGCACGCGCCCGTAGCTCGGCTTGAGGCCGAACACGCCGCAGAAGGCGGCCGGGATGCGGATCGAGCCCGCCCCGTCCGTGCCGAGATGCGCGAGGCCGAGATCGAGCGCCGCCGCGGCGGCGGCCCCCGCGGAGGAGCCGCCGGTGGTGCGCGAGAGGTCCCAGGGATTGCGGGTGATGCCGGTGAGCGTCGAATCGCCGAGGCCCTTCCAGCCGAATTCCGGCATCGTCGTCTTGCCGACCGGGATCGCCCCCGCCTCCAGCAGCCGGTCGACCGCGGGGGCGTTCTCGGACAGCGGCGTCTCCGGGCTCACCCGCGAGCCGCGCCGCATCGGATGCCCCGCCCAGGCGATGTTGTCCTTGATGGTCACGGGCAGCCCGTCGAGGGGGCCGCAGGGGGCGCCGGCCGCCCAGCGTGCCTCGGAGGCCGCGGCCGCTGCGAGCGCCGCCTCCCCGTCGGCCAGGATGAAGGCGTTCACCGCCGGCTCCTGCGCCGCGGTTCGGGACAGCACGTCCGCCACCACCTCGCGCGGCGACAGGGAGCGTTCGCGGTAGCGCCTGAGCAGCGCCGCTCCGTCGAGGTGCCGGATCTCCGTCATGGTGCCTCCTCTCACGATGCAGGGGGCTCCGCGCCCCCTGCACCCCCGGCAGAGGGACCCGGTCCCTCTGCACTCCCGCCATGCCGCCGGATAGGTCCGGCCCTGCCAGTCACTGCGAGCCGCGTGCCAAGCGAGGCCAGCAGGGCCGGAAGACAGCCGGCATCCCCGCGAGCACGGGCAGCCAGGGCAGAACATGCCCGCCGAAGAGCAGGAGCGTCCAGACCGGGAGGCCCTCATGGGCGTTCTTCGAGAAGCCGGCCCAGGCCTGTCCGAGAGACGTGGACATGCGGCAGGTCGCGAGCGGCGCGCCGTCGACCAGATCCGTGCGCCAGCCGCCCGGCGAAGAGCCGCATCGGGCTGGTCTTGCCCGCGCCGTTGGGGCCGAGCAGGGCCACGATCTCGCCCGCCCGCAGGGTCAGGTCGAAACCGTCGAGAGAACCGGCACTCGATGGTCCGGCGCGCGGCGGTCAGCGCGATCCTGGCTTGACGGCAGAGCCCGAGAACCGGCCGGCATCGACGGCCTCCGGCCCGCGCGGCTGGAACCGCAGGGCGACGTCCCCGGCCGGTGCGGCGACGAGACCCGCCGGCGGCGTCCCGCGGGAGGCCGTGCGGGCCTGGGTGAGCTGGACGGCGCTTCCCTGTGGCGCGGCCGGGTCCGCCGCGGCGACGAACAACGCGCGAAGCTGGGCCTTCGCGTCGCCTGCCGCGGCCTCGGCGACGGGCGAGCGGGATGAGCGCGGAGGCAGCAGCGGCCCGAGCGCCGCCGGGTCCGCCGACGCGATCTGGACGGCGGCCGGCCGCGCGGGCGGCAGCGGCGCGGCGGCGAGCGCCTCGGCCAGGGCGGCGAACTCGGCCGGACGGCGCGGCGGCAGCGGCGCGGCCGCCTCGGACGGGGCGGGCGGTTCGGCCGGGCCCGCCGCGGCGGGGCCCGGTGCGGCCGGCGGAGGGCTTGCGTCGCGGAGCAACGCGGCGCGCGGATCCGGCTGCGCCGCATAGGCGAGGGCGCCGCGGGTGCCCGCATCGTCCGGTGCCGCGCTCGCGAGGGCCACGGGCCGCACGCGCGGGGGCGCCTGCGGAGCCGGAGCCGGAGCCGGGGCAGGTTTCGACCCGCCGCCGAACAGCATGCTGAAGAACTGGCCGACGACGCTCGGGCTGTCCTCCTCGTCGAGGGCCGCGACGGCTTGGCCGTAGCCCAGCACCGAGCCGCCGCGGGCGAGGATCTCGGCCTTCGCCACCTCGTAGCCCGGGAGCGGGCGGCCGTCCCGCGGCAGGTGGACCGTGCGCCCGTCCGGAAACAGCCGGGCCAGCTGGTCGTAGGACATGCGTGGCCAGGCACGCACGGAGCCGACATCGAGATGCACGAAGGGATTGTAGGCGTGCGGGTACCAGCCGACCCCGCCGCGCTGCATCCGCATGCCGATCTCGCGGATCTGGTCCACCGAGACGTCGGTCAGGAAGAAATCCATCGCCTTGCCGAGCATGTGCTGGCTGTGCTCGGCGACCGCGCGGGAGCGGCGGCGCAGGGCCGCGTTCGTCTGCGGCGACCGGTAGGCCGAGACGATATGGACCGCGTCCCGAGACCCGCTGGCCCGATGCGCCTCCCAGACCACGTCGAAGAGGCGCGGATCCATCTTGGTCGGCTCGTCGATGCGCCAGTCGCGCAGGAGCCAGTTGAGCTGTTCCAGCGCCGCCCGGTCGTAGCGCCCATCCCGCTTGAAGGTGACGGTCGCACTCTCCTTGGTGTGCTCGTGGATGATCGAGAGCGTCCGGGTGTCGCCGTTGGCGGCTGCGTCCTGGGTGCCGCGGGTCCCGCCGACCAGCGCCGCCGCCACCGCCGCGGCGGCGAGCCCGGCCCGGCGCAGGGAGGGTCGGAGACGAGGGACATCCGCGCTGCGGGACCGGAACTCGCGAAGGGTCGCTGCCGTCCGGCAGCCGGTCCGCAGCAGCGCTCGCACGATCGTCTCCGCTCCCGCATCCTGCCGCGCGACGGCGGCCGCCATGGTGAATGCAGGGTTGCCGAGAACCGTGAAGAGACGGTTACCGGCACCCTGAATTCCTTTTGCGGTGACGGTTAAGGCTTAACCATGGCGAAAATCGGCCGCTAGAGCATCTTCCGACGAAGCGGATCCCGGTTCGTCGTAGAAAATGCGGCAAACTCAAAGGCTTAGGGCGGCATCCATTCCAACGTGAACGGATGCCGCCCGAGCCGCGGGCATCCGGGACGGGTCACCACCAGCCGAAGCGGGAGGAGGCGGGCGCCGGAGCCGGCGCGTAAGCCGGAGCCGGGGCGTAGTAGTCCGGGGCCGGCTGCACCACGGCCTGGCCCGCCGTGGCGACCGGGCGCGTGCGGCGGGGCGCCTGGGCGACGACGCGGGCGGGCCGCGCCTCGCGCGCGGGCGCGGGAGCGGTGCGGGCGGCCCGCGCCTCGCGCGTGGGCGCATGAGGAACGGGCGCGGGCGCGTGAGGAGGAGGAGAATGCGCGGGAGCCGGCTTCACCTTCGGCTTGCGGGACACCTCCGGGGCCGGGAGGGGCTCGTTCGACAGGCCGAGGGCCATCTTCACGCGGGCATTGATGCCGTAGAGGTCGTCGAACTGGCGCAGGGTCCCGGCCTCGTCCGCCACCAGGGTGAAATAGGCGAGGTGGACCGGCAGCTTCTCGGGCAGCATCACGGTCCGCTCGCCCTTGCCGATGAGCCGCTTGAGGCGCTCGGTCGGCCAGGTCGGGCCGAGCACCACCTCCGCGAAGCGGAACGGATCGTCCACGCGCACGCAGCCGTGGCTCAGGGCCCGCGCGCTGCGGGCGAAGAGCGCCCGGTTCGGCGTGTCGTGGAGATAGACCGCGTGGTCGTTCGGGAACATGAACTTGATGAAGCCGAGGGCGTTGCGCTCGCCCGGCGGCTGGCGGATCGCGATGCCGTTGCCGCGCCGGACCACCTCGTAGCCGAGACGGGCCGCATAGGTTGGGTCGCGGGCGAGGCGGGGCAGGAACTCGTTCTTGAGGATCGAGGGCGGCACGTTCCAGGACGGGTTGACCACCGCGTAGGTCATCTCGCCGGAGAAGACCGGCGTCGGCGAGTCGGGCTTGCCGACGATCACCCGGGCCTCGTCCACGACCCGGGTGCCGGACACCACCCGCACCTTGTATTCGGGGATGTTGACCCAGACGTGGGTCTTGCCGAGGTCGGCGGGCAGCCAGCGCCAGCGCTCCATGTTGGCGAGGAGGTCCGCCTCCTGCCGCCCGGGCGAGGGGCCGGCGAGCGCCGCGACCGTCTCCGGATTGAGGATTCCGGTGGCGGCGAGCCCCCGCTCGCGCTGGAAGCGCTCGACCGCGCCCGCGACCGCCGCGTCGTAGGCGGTGGCGTCGTCCGCAGGCCCGAGCCCGAACCGGGCGCGGATCAGCGGCACGCGGGCGTCGCGCATGCCGGGCTTCAGGGTCGGGCCCTTCGGCAGGCGCACCATCGGCACGCCGCCGGGCCGCTGGCTGCGGAGCGCCGCGAGCTTCGCCTTCAGGGCGAGGTAGCCTGTCTGGGAGGGATTGTAGGATTGCAGCACCGCGTTGGCGCCCGGCCCGGCGGCGGCGAGCCGCGGCAGCACCGCGTCGGCGCTGGGCAGGTCGAGCTTCGGGGTGATGAGCCGCGAGAGCCGCGACGGCTCGATGCGCCCGCCCCGTGCGTCGCGGGCATAGAGCGCCGCGGCGGCCGAGAGCTTCAGGTCCGCCTCCGCGAGGTCGGCGGGCGAGCCCGTCGGGATGCCGAGCGTCGGGATCGGGTAGTCGAGAGGATCGAGCCCGTCCTCCCCGGCGGCGCCGAGCCGGGCGATCACGGCCTTGGCCGCATCGGTCCAGGCGCCATCAGTGATCCAGACCGGCTTGAAGGCCCCGAGCGCGTAGAAGGCCTGGAGCGCCTCCCGCTCCCTGCGCCCGAAGCGGCGCAGGAGGGGAACGGTGGAATCCGCGAGCTTGGTGGCGATCGCCGCCGCGACCGGATCATCCGGCAGCGGCGGCTTGGATGCCTCGGCAGCCTGAGCCGGAGCCTCGGCCGGTTGTGCCTGCGGCGCGGCGGTTTCTGCCGGCGGCTCGGTGGCCTGCACGGGCGCCTCGGCGGCCGCGGGCGGCGTGGGGGCCGCCGCTTCGGGCGGGCTTGCGGGCGGGGCAGCCTCCTGTGCCCGCGCGCCGGCGAGGCTCGCGGCTCCCGCCATCAGCACCGCGACCAGCGCGGCGGCCCTGCGCCTGGGGAGCATGATCGTCTCCTGGAACACGCCGCCGGGCACCGGCCGCGGATCATCACATCAACCAACACTTAAGCTAGTGCGCGCGCCCCAATAAGGCGTGCCATCGCACACATGCCGCACCCTCCCGGTATGGAACACTTGTGGGGCGCGATGATGTCGCTCGGCGCGCCGACGGCTCGCGATGCCGCGGACCGGCCCCGGCTCAGGCGGCGTCGTCCGCCTTGTCCTCGTCGATCCCGAGATCCTTGAGCTTGCGGTAGAGCGTCGAGCGCCCGATGCCGAGGCGGCGGGACACTTCCGACATCCTCCCGCGGTAGAATTGCAGGGCGTAGCGGATGATCTCGCCCTCCAGTCCCTCCATGGTCTTCATCTCGCCGCTCTCCTCGGACACGAGCGAGATGGCGTGCGGATCGCGCACCTCGACGCGGACGATCTCGCGTAAGGGGGCGGAGGCAGCGACCGCCTCCGGCAGGCTGGGGGCTGCGGGAATGCGCACGTCGAAGCCCTCGACCTGCGCGGCGATCTGCGGGAACTCCGCCACCGTGAGCTCGTCGCCATCCGCCAGCACCACGGCGCGGAAGAGCGCATTCTCGAGCTGGCGCACGTTGCCGGGCCAGTCGTAGCGGGTGATGAGCGCCATCGCCTCCGGCGTGATGGCCCGCACGCGCTTGCCCTCCTCGGCCGCGAAGCGGGCGCAGAAGGAGCGGGCGAGGTCGGGAATGTCCTCGCGGCGCGCCCGCAGCGGGGGCAGGGTCATCGGGAAGACGTTGAGCCGGTAATAGAGATCCTCGCGGAACCGGCCCTGCTTGACGAGGTCGAGGAGCGAGCGGTTGGTGGCCGAGATCAGGCGGATGTCGACCCGCACGCTCTTGCGCCCGCCGACCGGATCGACCTCCCCCTCCTGGAGGGCGCGGAGCAGCTTGACCTGGGCATCGAGCGGCAATTCGCCGATCTCGTCGAGGAACAGCGTCCCGCCCGACGCCTCCACGAACTTGCCGACATGGCGCTCCGTGGCGCCCGTGAAGGCGCCCTTCTCGTGCCCGAACAGGGTCGACTCGACGAGGTTGTCGGGGATCGCGCCGCAATTGACGGTGACGAAGGGCTTGCCGCGCCGCTCGCCCGAGCCCTGGATGGCGCGGGCCAGCACTTCCTTGCCGACGCCGGACTCGCCCTCGATCAGCACCGGGATGTTCGACTTCGCCGCCCGCTCGGCGAGCCGGATGATCCGGCCCATGTCGGGGCTCTTCGAGGTCAGGTCCTTGAAGGTCAGCGCCCCCGAGGCACGGCGGCGCATGCGCCGGATCTCGTCCTGCAGCTGGTCGACCTGCAGGGCGTTCTTGATCGAGACCTGGAGGCGCTCGGCCCCCGCGGGCTTGACCACGAAATCGATGGCGCCGGCCCGCATCGCCGTGACCACGGCGTCGATCGAGCCGTTCGCGGTCTGGACGATCACCGGCGTGTCGATGGCGCTCCTGCGCATCTCGGCGAGCACGCCGAGGCCGTCGAGGCCGCCGGGCATCACGAGGTCGAGGAGCACCACGTCGATGCCCGCATCCGGGGCGCGTAGGCAAGCGAGCGCCGCCTCGCCGCCCTCCGCCACGATCGCCTCGAAGCCGAGGCGCCGGACCATCGCCTCCGCGAGGCGCCGTTGCACGGGATCGTCATCGACGATGAGCACCGTGGTCGACATCCTGTCCCTTTCGGCTTTAGCGAAGGCGGCGGGCAGGAGAGGGGCATCCCGTGCCCTTGGGCCTCTCCTCCGGTGGCCGAATCGCGTGACTGTTTCGTTTCGAACCGGATGCTCGCCCACAACCGTAAAGTGGCGATTAACGCCAACGAACTGTTGCGCGCCCGGAGGGAGGCGGCCGGCGCTCACGGCGTTGGGACAGGGGGCCGTGTTGATCAGGGCCGCGCGGCGGCCGATATGACGGTGCTGATTTTTAGTCCACGACCAGAGAGGACGAGAGCCCATGCCGACCCGAGCCGCCGCGCCATCGGAAGCCCCCCAGAGCGCGGCCCAGGCCATGGCACGCGCCGTCGATCTCGGTCCGCTGCCCGAATGGGACCTCTCGGATCTCTATGCGGGCCTCGACGACCCCGCCTTCGCGCGCGATCTCGCCCGGGCCGAGGCCGAATGCCGGGCCTTCGCGGAGGCCTATCAGGGCAGGATCGCCGCGCTCGCAGCCGGGGACGGCGCCTCCGACCGCCTCGGGACGGCGGTCGCCGCCTACGAGGCGCTGGAGGACCTGATGGGCCGGCTCCTGTCCTTCGCGGGTCTGGTCTATTCGGGCGACACCACCGATCCGGCCCGCGCCAAGTTCTACGGCGACACGCAGGAGCGGCTCACCGCGGCGTCGAGCGACCTCCTGTTCTTCACCCTCGAACTCAACCGCGTGCCCGACGAGGTGCTCGACGCCGCAACCGCGCTGCCGCCGCTCGCGCGCTACCGACCCTGGATCGAGGACATCCGCCGCGAGAAGCCCCACCAGCTCAGCGACGAGCTGGAGCGGCTGCTCCTGGAGAAGTCGGTCACCGGGCGGGCCGCCTGGAACCGCCTCTTCGACGAGACGGTCGCTTCCTTACGCTTTCCGGTGCGCGGCGAGTTGCTCACCCTGGAGCCGACGCTCAACAAGCTCCAGGATGCGGACGAGGGCCTGCGCCGCGACGCCGCCGAGGCGCTGAGCGGCGTCTTCCGGGCGAATCTGCGGCTCTTCACGCTCATCACCAACACGCTCGCCAAGGACAAGGAGATCGCGGACCGCTGGCGCCGCTTCGGGGACGTGGCGGATTCCCGCCACTTGGCCAACCGGGTCGAGCCGGAGGTGGTGGCGGCGCTCGTGGAGGCAGTGACTGCCGCCTATCCGCGCCTCTCCCACCGCTACTACCGGCTGAAGGCGCGGTGGTTCGGCCGCGACAGCCTCGCCTATTGGGACCGCAACGCGCCGCTGCCGAAGGTGGAGCAGCGCACCATCCCCTGGGCCGAGGCGCGCGAGACCGTGCTGTCGGCCTACGGCGCCTTCTCGCCGCGCATGGCGGAGATCGCCCGCACCTTCTTCGACGGCGGCTGGATCGACGCGCCGGTGCGGCCCGGCAAGGCGCCCGGCGCCTTCGCGCATCCGACCGTGCCCTCTTCCCACCCCTACGTGCTGGTGAACTACCAGGGCAAGCCGCGGGACGTGATGACGCTCGCCCATGAGCTCGGCCATGGCGTCCATCAGGTGCTCGCCGCCGGCAACGGGGCGCTGATGGCACCGACGCCGCTGACGCTCGCCGAGACCGCGAGCGTCTTCGGCGAGATGCTGACCTTCCGCCGCGTGCTCGACGCCACGACCGATCGCCGCCAGCGCCGGGCGCTCCTCGCCGCCAAGGTCGAGGACATGATCAACACGGTGGTGCGGCAGATCGCCTTCTACGTCTTCGAGCGCGAGCTCCACCTCGCGCGCCGCGCGGGCGAGCTCACCGCCGACCAGATCTGCGCCCTCTGGATGTCCGTCCAGGCCGAGAGCCTCGGGCCGGCGATCCGGCTGGATGCGGGCTACGAGCCCTTCTGGGCCTATATCCCGCACTTCATCCACTCGCCCTTCTACGTCTATGCCTACGCCTTCGGCGACTGCCTCGTGAACTCGCTCTACGGCGTGTACCGGAACGCCGAGGAGGGGTTCGTCGACCGCTACTTCGCGCTCCTGTCGGCGGGCGGGAGCAAGCCCTACGGCGAGCTCCTGGCCCCGTTCGGGCTCGACGCCCGCGACCCGTCCTTCTGGCAGATCGGCCTGTCGATGATCGAGGGCATGATCGCGGAACTCGAAGAGATGGAGGCCTAAAGCCGAGCTGGCCTCGACGGTTTCATGCGATATCGCGAGACCGATGCTCGGCCGGTATCGGTCACGCGGTCGCCGTTGCGCGTTTCGCGAGAATTCGCCAGAGTGTTCGGACGAGGATGCTCTGTGGTGACGTCTGGCGACCACTCGGCCTGCGGCGGGCTAAGCCGGGAAAATCGGCCGGGCCTAGCCGGCCTGAGCCGGTTGGATCGGCCCGGCCGGGCGCGGGATTCTGTCGCCGGCCGGGCACGGGCGTGAACATACCTGGCGGACTGGCGCGATCGGCCTTGACCGGAAGGGCCGAAATATCCGATCCGTTCGGCTTCCGTAGAGACAGGACAGCGGTCGTCCCTGCGAGCTCGAACAGTCGTGCCGCAATCTCCTCGCATGCGGGCCGCGGACGAACCGGATCGGATGGTCATGGACTACACCTACCAGGATGGACGCCTTCAGATCCGCCGCACCGAGGAGGAGAAGCGGCCGATTCTGCAGCGCTTGAAGCGGATCGAGGGGCAGGTTCGCGGCCTTCAGTCCATGGTGCAGGAGGACCGCTACTGCCTGGACGAGGTGCAGCAGATGAACGCCATCACGGCTGCGGTGCGGGAGGCGGCGCTGCAGCTGATCAGCGACCATCTCGACGCGTCCGTGCAATATGCGGTGAGCAGCCATGATCGCGACGGGGCGGTCGAGGAGATGATCCGGGCGCTGCGCAGCGCCCTGCGGCAGTCCTGACGCCGGTGCGACCATCCCGCCCGGCGGCCTAGCGGAACCGTCGCCGGGACATATCTCATGCCAACGGCCCGATGCATCGGCAGCTCGGGCCGTTGACCTGTCTCGCATGGTCGCCAAGCGTCCGGCTTGGCGACCATGCGAGACCGGAACCAACGGTCATTGGCGATGCCCGTTGGAATCGAGGCCCGCCAACGCCTTCCGGTGAGTTTCCGCGCATGTCCGACACCGAAGCCAACCGCTTCTCCGCCCGCGCCGCCCGCTATGCCCGGGTCGGCGCCAATATGGGCGGCGTCGCGGCCCGGATGGCGGGGTCCCGGCTGCTCGGCCGGAAGGGCGAGGAGCTGTCGAACGCCGCCGCCCTGGCTCAGGCCCTCGGGGGCCTGAAGGGGCCGATCATGAAGGTGGCGCAGCTTCTCGCCACCGTTCCCGATCTGCTGCCGCCCGAATACGCCCAGGAGCTGCAGAAGCTGCAATCCGAGGCGCCGCCGATGGGCGCCGCCTTCGTCAAGCGGCGCATGGCGGCCGAACTCGGGGCCGATTGGCAGAGCCGCTTCGGCAGCTTCGACCTGAAGCCCTCCGCGGCCGCCTCCCTCGGCCAGGTGCACCGGGCCGCGACCCGGGACGGCGCCCCGCTCGCCTGCAAGCTCCAGTACCCGGACATGCAATCCGCCGTCGAGGCGGATCTCAAGCAGCTCGAATTCGCCTTCGCGCTGCACCGGCGCATGCGCATCGCCATCGACACCCGCGAGATCGCCAAGGAGATCGGCGACCGGGTGCGGGAGGAGCTCGACTACCTGCGCGAGGCCAAGCATGCCGCCCTCTACAGCGAGGTGCTGCGCGACATCGCGACCGTCCGGGTGCCCGGCGTGCATCCGGGCCTCACGACGAAGCGCCTGCTGACCCTCGACTGGCTCGAGGGCGAGAAGATCCTGACCTTCGCGCAGGCCCCGCTGGAGATCCGCAACCGGCTCGCCCACGCGATGTTCAAGGCGTGGTGGCACCCCTTCAGCCGCGCCGCCGTCATCCACGGGGACCCGCATCTCGGCAACTACACGGTGTTCTCGGAGGGCGGCGAGCCGCAGGGCATCAACCTGCTCGATTACGGCTGCATCCGCATCTTCCACCCGCGCTTCGTCGGCGGCGTGGTCGATCTCTACCGGGGCCTCCTGCACGATGACCAGGAGCGCATCGTCCATGCCTACGAGAGCTGGGGCTTCCGCCGGCTCAACCGCGAGTTGATCGACATCCTCAACATCTGGGCACGGTTCATCTATGGGCCGCTCCTCGAGGACCGCGTGCGCACGGTGGCCGATGGGGTGAAGCCCGGCGAATACGGCCGGCGCCAGGCCTTCGAGGTGCACCGCGCCCTCAAGGAGCGCGGCCCCGTCACCGTGCCGCGGGAATTCGTGTTCATGGACCGGGCGGCGGTGGGGCTCGGGGCGGTGTTCCTGCACCTGCGCTCGGAGTTGAACTATCACCGCCTGTTCGAGGCCGAGATCGACCGCTTCTCCCTTGATGAGCTGGCGGCCCGCCAGAAGATGGCGCTCGAAGCGGCGAAGCTGCCGCTCCCCGCGTGAGGCGGGAAGCGCGTTTAATCCCGCTTCGCCCACGCGCTCCGTCTCACCCGAATGGGGGTGCCGATCCCGGTGCCTCCTGCATTGCCGCAACCCGGACCATGCGCTAAAGCGCCTCCCAACACCGAGACGACCGGGGCCCCCGCAGAATGGCTAGCAGCAACCACGCCTCCAACGACGCTTACGGGCCCTCCATGGACGGGGACACCCACGAGGCGACCTATCGCGGCTTCGTGCGCTTCGTGGAGATCGCCACCACGGTCGTGGTCTGCTGGATTCTGTCGCTCGGGATCGGCGGGATCCGCGAGGCGTGGCTCACGGCGATCTTCGGCGTCGTGCTGTCGGGCCTCGCCGGCGCGGTCGGCGCCCTGGCGCCGGCGCTCGGCTGGCGGGCGCCGGGAGCGGTGGCGGTGCTGCTCGCGGTTCTTCTCGCCCTGTACTGATCCGCATTCGGAACTGCCTGAGACCGGCGAAAGGCCGCTGCCCGGCAAGGCAGCGGCCTTTCGCGTTGTGTGCGAATGGCCGCGCCGCGCTTTCAAAGCTCGAAAAAATACACTAGAGGCGATCTCGGCGGGAGGAATCAGCTTCACGGTTGTGTGGGTCTCCCCTCGGTGCCGGCGTCGCCGGCAGCCGTTCTCCACACATGACCGAAGGATGAATGGATGCGGATCGCGGTGCTATCCGAGACCGACCCGGCGGAGCCGCGCGTCGCGGCGATCCCCGAGACGGTCAAGAAATACAAGTCGCTCGGCGCCGACGTGACGGTCCAGTCGGGTGCCGGCGCCAAGGCCGGGCTTCCCGACAGCGAGTTCGAGGCCGTCGGCGCGACCATTGCGCCGGACGCAGCCGCGGCCGCGAAGGATGCCGAAATCGTGCTGCGCGTCCGCCGGCCGGCCGCCGAGGAGCTCCCGGGGCTCAAGCGCGGAGCGATCGTCGTCGGGATCATGGACCCCTACGGCCACGAGGCCGAGATCAAGGCCCTGGCCGATGCGGGGGTTGCCGCCATCGCCATGGAGCTGATGCCGCGCATCACCCGCGCGCAGGTGATGGACGTGCTGTCGAGCCAGGCGAACCTCGCCGGCTACCGCGCCGTGGTGGACGGGGCCGCCGTCTACGGCCGGGCGCTGCCCATGATGATGACCGCGGCCGGCACCGTGCCGGCGGCCCGCGTCTTCGTGATGGGGGCCGGCGTCGCCGGGCTCCAGGCCATCGCCACCGCACGCCGCCTCGGCGCCGTGGTGACGGCGACCGACGTGCGCCCGGCCGCCAAGGAGCAGGTCGAGTCGCTCGGCGCCAAGTTCATCGCCGTCGAGGACGAGGAGTTCAAGCAGGCCGAGACCGCGGGCGGCTACGCCAAGGAGATGTCGGCCGAGTACCGCCGCAAGCAGGCGGAGCTGGTGGCGAGCCACATCGCCAAGCAGGACATCGTCATCACCACGGCGCTGATCCCGGGCCGTCCCGCCCCCAGGCTCGTCACCGCCGAGATGATTGCGGCGATGCGGCCGGGCTCCGTGCTGGTCGACCTCGCGGTGGAGCGCGGCGGCAATGTCGAGGGCGCCAAGGCCGACGAGATCGTCGAGACGCCGAACGGCGTGAAGATCGTGGCCTACGCCAACGTGCCGGGCCGCCTCGCCGCCACCTCGTCGAGCCTCTACGCGCGCAATCTCTATGCCTTCGTCGAGACCCTGATCGACAAGGCGTCGAAGAGCCTCGCCGTGAAGTGGGATGACGAGCTCGTCAAGGCGACCTGCCTGACGCGCGACGGCGCCGTCATCCATCCGAACTTCCAGCCCAACGCCTGATCCCCGCGGAGACCTTCATGGCGACGCTTCCTCCAGACCAGGC
This sequence comes from Methylobacterium nodulans ORS 2060, assembly GCF_000022085.1. Classification (NCBI taxonomy): domain Bacteria; kingdom Pseudomonadati; phylum Pseudomonadota; class Alphaproteobacteria; order Hyphomicrobiales; family Methylobacteriaceae; genus Methylobacterium; species Methylobacterium nodulans. The sequence goes on along the minus strand of NC_011894.1, from coordinate 233,010 downwards.
GGCCGAGCAGGCGCGCGCGGCGGCTGCCGCCGCCCGGACCGCCGCCGACATCGCGGCCAAGGCCGCCGAACAAGCCCAGGCCATCGCCGATGCGGCCGGCCACGGCATCGCGGCCGTCACCCACGGCGCGGTCGATCCCACCGTGTTCCGCCTCGCGATCTTCGTGCTGGCGATCTTCGTCGGCTATTACGTGGTCTGGTCGGTGACCCCGGCCCTCCACACCCCCCTGATGTCGGTCACCAACGCGATCTCGTCGGTGATCGTGGTCGGCGCGCTCCTCGCGGTCGGCGTTCCGCTCGTCGAGAAGGGCACCGGAATTGCCCGCTTCCTCGGCTTCCTCGGCCTCGTCTTCGCGAGCGTGAACATCTTCGGCGGCTTCCTCGTCACCCAGCGCATGCTCGGCATGTACAAGAAGAAGGCGTGACGCGATGTCGGAGAACATCTCTTCCCTTCTCTACATCGTCGCCGGCGTCCTGTTCATCATGGCGCTGCGGGGCCTGTCGCACCCGACCACCTCCCGGCAGGGCAACCTGTACGGCATGGTCGGCATGGGGATCGCGATCCTGACCACGCTCGTCGGCCACGCGCCTGCCGGCGCGGGCGCGTGGTTGCTGGTGCTGCTCGGCCTCGGAATCGGCGGCGGCGTGGGCGCCGTCATCGCCCGGCGCGTGCCGATGACCGCGATGCCGCAGCTCGTGGCGGCCTTCCACTCCCTCGTCGGTCTCGCGGCCGTGGCAGTGGCGGCGGGCGCGCTCTACGCGCCGCATGCCTTCGGCATCCTGGAAGGCGGCCACATCCACAAGCAGTCCTTGTTCGAGATGGGGCTCGGCGTCGCCATCGGCGCCATCACCTTCACGGGCTCGGTGATCGCCTTCCTCAAGCTCGACGGGCGCATGTCGGGCAAGCCGATCATGCTGCCGCAGCGGCACCTCATCAACATCCTGCTGGGCGTCCTGCTCGTCGTCCTGCTCGCGACCTTCATCGCCAACGAGAGCAAGGTCCTCTTCTGGCTGATCGTGCTCCTGTCCTTCGCGCTGGGCGGGCTCCTGATCATCCCGATCGGCGGCGCCGACATGCCGGTCGTCGTCTCGATGCTCAACTCCTATTCGGGCTGGGCCGCGGCGGGCATCGGCTTCACGCTCGGCAACCTCGCGCTGATCATCACCGGCTCCCTGGTCGGCTCCTCGGGCGCGATCCTGTCCTACATCATGTGCCACGCGATGAACCGCTCGTTCATCTCGGTGATCCTGGGCGGCTTCGGCGGCGAATCCGCCGTCGCGGCCGGCGGGCAGGTCGAGGCGCGGCCGGTGAAGCAGGGCTCGGCGGACGATGCGGCCTTCATCATGAAGAATGCCGAGAAGGTCATCATCGTGCCGGGCTACGGCATGGCGGTGGCGCAGGCCCAGCACTCGCTCCGCGAGATGGCCGACCAGCTCAAGAAGGAGGGCGTCGAGGTCAAGTACGCCATCCACCCGGTGGCGGGCCGCATGCCGGGCCACATGAACGTGCTCCTCGCCGAGGCGAACGTGCCCTACGACGAGGTGTTCGAGCTGGAGGACATCAACGGCGAGTTCCCGCAGGCGGATGTCGCCTTCGTGATCGGCGCCAACGACGTCACCAACCCGGCCGCCAAGACGGATCCGCAATCGCCGATCTTCGGCATGCCGATCCTCGACGTGGAGAAGGCCAAGACCGTGCTGTTCGTCAAGCGCGGCATGGGCTCGGGCTATGCAGGCGTCGAGAACGAGGTGTTCTTCCGCGACAACACCATGATGCTGTTCGGCGACGCCAAGAAGGTGGTCGACGAGATCGTCAAGAGCTTCTGAACCGGGCTTGCGATGGCGAATCGAGCGGGGCCTTAGCGCCCCGCTTTTTTATTGCGGCGAGGGGGCATGATACGGCTTCCGGGTGATCTGTTCGGAAACGAGAGGGCGCGGGAACCGCGGGATCCCCTCTCCCGCACGGGAGAGGGGTTCCCCGCGCGGACTCGTCTTGGAACAGATCAACTGGAAGCCGCATGACGCCCCGCTCTTGCTCGCTTTTGAGGTGTCTCCCGGCTGCGGCAGCGGCCGAGCGGGAATCCGGCTAGACTGGCCCGCGTGACCGCCCTCATCGACCACCCGCGCCCGCTCCTCGACGTTCACCGCTCCGTGCTCGGCCGCCCCTGGCGCGACCGCTGCGCCGAGGCCGGCCCCCAGGCGGCGGCCGTCACCATCGCGCAGAGCCACGGCCTTCCCGAGGTGCTGGCCCGGGTGCTCGCGGGCCGCGGCGTCGCCCCGGGCGAGGTGCCGGGCTTCCTCGAGCCGCGCCTGCGCGATCTGATGCCGGACCCGAGCATCCTCGTCGACATGGAGGCGGCGGCCGATCGGCTCGCGCATGCGGTGCTCCGGCGCGAGAAGGTCGCGATCTTCGGCGATTACGATGTCGACGGCGCGGCGAGCGCCGCGCTCCTCGCCGGCACGCTGCGCGATCTCGGCGTGCCGTTCCGCCTTCACATCCCGGACCGGATCACCGAGGGCTATGGCCCGAATGGCGAGGCCATCCGCATGCTGGCAGGGGAGGGGGCGAGCCTCCTCGTCACGGTGGATTGCGGCACCGCGGGGCACGGACCCCTGGCCGAGGCCGCGCGGCTCGGCCTCGACGTGCTGGTCCTCGATCATCACGGCGCTCCCGAGACGCTTCCCCCGGCCCGGGCCGTCGTGAACCCGAATCGCCTCGACGACCTCTCGGGGCTCGGTCATCTCTGCGCGGCGGGCGTGGTCTTCCTCACCCTGGTTGCGCTCAAGCGGCGGCTGCGCCGCGACGGCGTGGAGGTTCCCGACCTGATGGCCGGCCTCGACCTCGTGGCGCTCGCTACCGTCGCCGATGTGGTGCCCTTGCTCGGCCTCAACCGCGCCTTCGTGCGCCAGGGGCTTGCGGTGATGCGCGGGCGCGGGCGGCGCGGCCTCGCGGCGCTCCTCGACGCTGCGGGCCTCGCGGAACCGCCGCAGGCTTGGCATCTCGGCTTCCTGGTCGGCCCCCGCATCAATGCCGGAGGGCGGATCGGCGACGCCACTCTCGGCGCGCGCCTCCTCCTCTGCGAGGATCCGATCGAGGCGGCCGGCATCGCCGCGCAGCTCGATCAGCTCAACCGGGAGCGACAGGCCATCGAGGCCGCCGCCGTGGCCGAGGCCGAGGCTCTGGCCGCCCTGCGCCTGGAGCGCGATCCGGACCAGCCGGTGATCGTGGCCGGGAGCCCCGATTGGCATCCGGGCGTCGTGGGCCTGATCGCGGCGCGGCTCAAGGAGCGGTTCGGGCGCCCGGCCTTCGCCTTCGCCCTGCGCGAGGACGGCACTGCCACCGGGTCCGGGCGCTCCATCATCGGGGCTGATCTCGGCCGGGCAGTGCGCCGGGCCGTGGAGGCGGGGCTCGCAGCTAAGGGCGGCGGCCACGCCATGGCGGCGGGCGTGACGCTCGCCGCCGTCGATCTCGACCGGTTCCGCGACGGGCTCTCCCAGGAACTTGCCGCGGCGGTGGGGGATGCCCGCGCCGCTCAGGCCCTCCTCGTCGACGGAGTGCTCTCGGCCGGAGGCGTGCAGCCCGATCTCGTCGCGGCGGTGGAGCGGGCCGGTCCCTTCGGCCAGGGGGCGCCCGAGCCCGTCTTCGCGCTCGCCCGCCACCGGATCGCAGATGCCCGCATCGTCGGCACCGGCCACGTCAAGGCACAGTTGCGCGGACGCGACGGCGTCACCGTGGGGGCGATCGCCTTCCGGGCCGCCGAGGGGCCGCTCGGTCAACTGCTCCTGCGCAGCATCGGCCGGGACATCCATGCCGCCGGCACGCTGTCGCGCGACCGTTGGCGCGGCGGGGAGCGGGTTCAGCTGCGGCTGTGCGATGCGGCCGAGACCGTCTGATCCGGCCGGTCATCCCGCTTGACACCTGCGGGGGGGCTCCACCATAAGGGCCTCCGTCGGCGCCCGGCGCGCCGGCCCCGCGGCCACCGCCGCGATGGGGGAATGTCCCGAGCGGCAAAGGGGGCGGACTGTAAATCCGCTGGCTATGCCTTCGTAGGTTCGAGTCCTACTTCCCCCACCACCCATTCTCAGCAAATCGCAAAGTTTCCAGCTGCCTTGAGAACGGCGCATGCTCAGGCTCTTGGCCATTCCGGCATTTTGGCGCCAAGGCTCTCACGCCAGCTAAATAGAACCTGACCTGCGTGGCAGCCGCCGCGCTCCTCATGCTGAGCCAGCATTCGATTGAGGGCCGGGGTTGGCTGCCGCCGGCGGGAGCGCTCATTCAGCCGGTTTCATCCGTCAGGGTCGGCGCTGCCGGTGGCGAACTGATCCCAACCGGCCTTGAAAAGGACCGTCGGCATCATCGCCCGTTCGTCGGTACTTTGCTTTCTCGCAAGATGCGCAGCTCCGCCTCCTATGAGCCGGTGTGACCCCGGTGCGCGGGCTCGACGATGACGTTCGGGGGATCGGGCGACGAGTCATCGAGCGCAGCGTCCAGTTCTCCTCCGGTCACGGCCGCGGCGGTGGCATCGGGCGTGGACCTGCTGATCCGGCGTAGCGGAGACCGTCGGCCTGCGCCTTCGGCCGCCACCTTCTCCGAGGCGACATCCTCCACCGCTTGCGCAGCAATCAGGCCGAGGCGTGCCGCGTGCTCGGCGATCGCGCGGCTGTCGGCAGCCAGCACGAGGCTGCTTCCTGCCGCCGCGACCGTCTTCGCAAGCTGCTCGATCTCCGCTGCGCGGCTCGCCTCGCGCGACACGTTGCGGATGTAGACCGCCAGCACCCGGCCGGGGTTCTCGCTCACGATCCGCGCGTAGACCTCGGGATCATGCTGACCACTGTCGCCGATCAGCACGAACGGCAGGTCGTGGTAGAGCGTGAGCATGTGGCCGATCAGATCGCGCTTGTGCTCCTCGGCCCGACGCGGCAGGGGATGGCGCCACGACAGCCCCCACTCGCGCAGGAACAGCACCGGCCCGACCGGAATGGCATGCAGCCGGAAGAACTCCGAGAGCATGTCGTAGATGCCCCAAGGCGCGCGCGACACGTAGAGCATCGGGTTCCGCTCCGCGCCGGCGGGGCCGGCATGGAGCGCGCGGTAGAGCGCCGCGACGCCCGGAAAGGCGACCCGGCTCGCCGCGTCGGCGACGAACAGGCGCCAGAGCATCTTGAGCTTGTTGGCGACACCGGTGTGCATGACGGTGTCGTCGATGTCGCTGATCACCACGAAGCGGCAGCGCTCGGGCGGGATGAACACCTCGCCCTGCGCGTGAACCGGAGGATCCGCGTCGAGGGTGATCTCGACCGGGTGCCACGCCCCCTCGCTCCGAGGCGGCTCGCGGGGGCGCAGGTGGATGCGGAAGTAACCGTCTCCGTCGGTCGCGACGCGCACCGCGCTGCCGCCGAAGCACGCCGTCACGCCGACATCGGCGAGGCGCCGGCGCCGGATCCGCCGGCCGATGTCGCGCAACTGCGCGCGCAGGTCGTCCGGGTCCGCGTCGCGCTCCGTGCCGGATTGCCGGAACACGCGGCCGATGAGGAAGATCTCCTCGGCGGAGCCGTAGCCGCGATAGGCTTCGACCGCCACGCCTTGCGTCACTTGCGCCCTGCGCGCCGGCCGCGCGAGCAGGCTCAGAATCCAGGCGGCGGAACGCCTCAGCCGGCGAGCCCGAGCGATGGCCATGGCGACGACATCCCGCTGCGCAGATCCTAATCGGCCAAGCTCGACGGCGCCTGCCAGGCGACGCCGGGATGCTCGCGGATGTCGCCGGCCGCGATTCCCGTGTCGGCGTCGCTCACCCAGTCGCTCGGCTCCACCACCGCCTCGATGTCGGCGTCGGGGTAGGCGGCTTCCAGGAACAGGCGGGCTTCTCCCTCGCCCGCCGCCCGTACGGTGACGAGCGGGCGCGGCGCGCCGGCTTCGGTGATCTTGGCGATGAAGAGCTTCGTCATCTCGAGCTCCTGCTGCGGCGTGTGCCACGCGGCAGCATACAACATAGATCGAGCAGGCCTCGATCACGATCTTATCGGTAAGGGCCGCCGGTCCAGACCACTAGAGCGCTCCCCGCCGCAGTGGATCCCGGTTCGGCGCAAGGGAGCGCGTCACATCAAAGGCTTAGAGCCGTGGCCGTTTCAACCGAAACGGGCGCGGCTCCAGCGCCAGCGGCCTAGCGCGTTGAATGACGCGGCTGTCCGTCAGCGCGGCTGTTCGATGGGATGCGCCCGGGATCCGGACAGGAATGGATCCGAACAGAATGGATCAGAAGCGCGACGATCGTGCCTCACCAGGGGCTCAAGTCCTCGTCCTCGTCGCGCAACCAGGGCACGGCCTCTCTGAACGGCCGCAAAGGCGGGCGCGGGGCGGCATTCAGTCGGATCGCTTCAGGTCCGTCGAGGCGTGGCGCCAGGCTCGCGTGAACCGGCCTGTGCTCGGGCGCCTTCTGCGGATTGGCGGCTTTCTGGCGATCGGGCCCGCCTGCGGTTCGGCTGCCGGCTTTGCCGCGCTGCTGAGCGATGCGGTATTCCACCATCTCGTTCGCGCTGGACGACACGCGCCGGAAGTACTCGGCGGGCGCCCCTTTGCCGGCCAGGCCCTCTCCGACGGCATCACGCCGCCGCCCCATCCAGACGCCCAGGACACGCCCCTCGCTCCAGCCCACGAACCACGCATCGGCGTTGCCCGTGGAGGTCCCCGTCTTTCCATACGCCGCCCATCGGCCCAGGCCGGCGCTCCGTCCTGTCCCGGAGCGGACGACCTCCCGCAGGATGCTGCGTGTCGGTGCGACGCAGTTTTGCGGGATGACCCGCGTCCGGATCGGGTCCAGGAAGCTCGCGCGCACCTGCCCGCGGCCGTCCACGACGGCGAGCACGCCGGTCGGCGCGACGCGATAGCCACCGTTCGCAACCGTGGCGTAAGCCGCCGTCATGCTCAGCACGTTGGTCGAGAAGGAGCCGAGGACGAAGCCCGCATCCGGATCGGGCCCCGGCTCGATGCCGAGCCGGCGGCTCACCGCCGCCACGCGCCGAACCCCGAGATCCTGGGTGAGCCGGACGGCCGCGGCATTTCGAGAGGACGCCATCGCCTCCAGGAGCGTCGTCTCACCTTTGTAGCCGAGATGTCCGTTGGCGGGCCACGTCGCGGTGATCGGACGATCGACCACCCGGCTCTGCGGCGAGAGGCCGGCCTCGCAGGCCGCCACGATCAGCGGCAGCTTCGCCGTCGAGCCGGGCTGCACGCTCGTCTTCACGGCCGCGTTGAACTGCCGACGCGACCAATCCACGCTGCCGATCATCGCGCGAACCCGCCCGTCGCCGGACATCATCACGGCCCCCGCCTCGTATTCGGCCGGGATGGTCCCCTCGCCGACCATGTCGCTCAGCTGCTTCTCGGCCAGGCGCTGAAACCGAGGCTCCAGGGTGACGAAGAACCTGATCGTCTCACCCTCCTGCACGAAGCGTGGGGCCAAGGTCTGGACGATCCACTCCGTGAAGGGCTGCGCCTGGATCCTGAACTCCGGCAGCAGCCCCGGGCGCACGCCGACCCGCTCGGCCCGCAGCCGCTCGGCCTGGCTGATCTTGCCCTGCTGGACCATGAGGCCGAGCACGAGCCTCGCGCGCTCATAGGCGCGCTCCTTTGTGGTCTCCTTGACCGGATTGAACCGGGCAGGCGCCTGCACCATGCCGGCTAGCAGCGCGCACTCGAACAGGTTCAGGTCCCGGGGCTCCTTGTGGAAGTAGTACCGGCTCGCGCGATAGAGGCCGACGATCTCGCGTCCGCCGAACTCGATCTGGTTGAGATAGGCCGCAAGCAGCTCCTGTTTGCCGACGGCCCCGTCGAAGGTTCCGGCATGCCAGACCTCGGAGCCCTTGCGTTCGAGCTTGCTGAAGAGGTCGCGGCCCTGCAGATCGTGGAACACGAGGTTCTTGAGGAGCTGCATGGGTATGGTGCTGCCGCCTCGACTCAGTCCGCCGCGGAGCACCGCCGCCAGAGCGACGAGGTCGACGCCGCCGTGCTCCATGAAGCGCCGATCCTCGACGGCGATGATGGCCTTCTTCATCGCCTCCGGGATTTCATTCGGCTTGAGCACTACGGGACAGCGGCAATAGGCCTCCCAGCCGGATGCGGTGCGGGTGACCATGACCTGCGGCGAGGCGACCAGAATGCGCAGCTGCCCGGGCTTGAGATCCCAGAAGGACAGGCTCTCGGCGGGGCCGGCATGAGCCGGGCCGGCGATCGCGGCCGAGCAGAGCAGGGCGAGGCCGACACGGCGGCGCATGTCTCAACTCCAGGGTCGGCGCAGGAACGGGCGCGGCCACGGCTGGAGCAGGTGTGATCGCGGCGGATGATCTACAAGGGTGCTGGTGCCGGAAGGCCCGCATCACCGCGGAGTGGCGATGCCTGGCATTCCTGTCCGGTGGCGATGCAAACAAGACGGGGCTGCACTTGCTGCTTGCTTCAATGCCCGCCGTCAGACAACATCGGCCACACAGCGAGCCGACACAGCAGTCGAGGCTGACGCGCTCACGTCGATGTGAGCAAGAACGGACGGCGAAGTAGCAGTCGCTCCTAGGGAAGGAGATGTGTTGTAGCCGATTGTATCTCCCAAAGATGATCTGCTGTCGGCGTGCGCGCGATGGTGCAGTGGTTGGAGGGGAGTGTCATGTCTGAACATGTATACAAACTGACCGAGATTGTCGGTTCGTCGACCGTGTCGATCGAAGATGCGATTCAGACGGCCATCGCTCGCGCCGGAAGTACCTTGCGCAATCTCCGGTGGTTCGAGGTGCAGGAAACGCGCGGCCAAATCGCCAACGGCAAAATTCAGCACTTCCAGGTTACATTGAAGGTCGGCTTCACGATGGAAGACAGCTGAGCTGATGAAATGCGCTGTGGCTGCCGGCGCGGCGGTCCACTGGCTCCGTCTCCGGTTCGCCGTCGACGGCCCGCTGCGTCAGCAGCCTGGGCCGTTGGCATCACGCTGGGAGGACGGGCATGCGTTGCCGATCGATCCTGATCGCGTTCATCGCCATGCTGCCGGTTGCGCTCGCTCTGCCGCGTGCAGCGCACGGGCAAGCTGGATTCGACGATGACCGTGTTCTGTTGCAGAGCTTCTACTGGGAATCCTATCGGCACGGCCACCCCGTCAAGTTCCCGGCCTACGGCAACAAGCGTTGGTATCGTATCGTTGCGGAACTCGCTCCAGCCATCCGCGCGGGCCGCTTTGATCTCATCTGGCTGCCTTCGCCCTCCTTTTCTGGCGCTCACGCGGCATGCATGCCGCGCGAATGCCTCCACAGCGCAGGCTACAACCCCAAAGAGTATTTCGACCTCGACAACAGCTACGGTGATGCTGCCGAGCACGCGTCCATGCTGACGAACCTGCTCGGCAACGGGGTCGAGCCGGTTGCCGATCTCGTCCTCAACCACCGCGATGGATCTCAGAGCTGGGGCGACTTCAGGAATCCGGATTGGGGTCCGTGGGCGATAACGCGCGACGATGAGGCGTTCACCAACCCCGCCTCACCCCTGTTCAACCTGCCCGTGCCTCAAAGAGGCGCTCCGGAAGAGAAGCCGGTCGAGTATGCCCGACACGGCGGGACCACCTATGCCTATGGCTCGTTCCGGGACCTCGACCACACCAATGAGCAAGTCCGCCGGGACATCATCCGTTACCTGCTTCAGCTGAAGAGTCTCGGCTACCGCGGGTGGCGCTACGACATGGTCCACGGCTACCACGCCAGGTGGATCGCCGTGTACAACCGCGCCTCCGCCCCAACCTTCTCGGTGGGCGAATACGATTGGGACAAGCCGGACGAACAACGAGGGTGGGTGTGGTTTACGGCTGCCGTTCCGGGTCGCCTGGAGACGTCCAGCAGCGTGTTCGACTTCATGACCCAGTTCTACCTGAAGGACCACAAGGGCGACTCCGTCGCGCAATACGGCACCGGGCGCGGCCTCGTCGGCGACACCACCGATGGACAGCCCTGGAAGAACAAGGCAGTCACCTTTCTGGAGAACCATGACACGGGCTACCGGACCAACGAGGACGGCACGCCTGAGAACAGCCACACGGCCGACAGCTTTGCGAACGGCTGGGAGGTGGAGCAGGGATATGCCCGTATTCTCACCCACCCTGGCGTGCCGGCGGTTTACTGGAAGCACTACTTTGATTGGGGCCCTGACCTGAGCGCCAAGATCCGTGCGCTGATCAATGCCCGGAAGGTGGCAGGCGTGCACGCCGGCAGTGCCGTCCACCCGCAGGACAACGCGCGTTCAGCCAACGTCTATGCCGCCCGCGTAGAGGGGCGGAACGGGGATCTCTACGTCAGGATCGGAGGAAGCGACACGGACTGGCAGCCGTCCCGGTCGGGCTATCGCGACTACCGCGAATATGCCCGGGGGGCCGGGTGGACGGTGTGGGTGGGGCTCTCCGGCAATCCTGCTTTCCAGGAGGCTCCGCTCAGGGCGCCCTTGCCGATCCCGATCTACCGGGACCCGCAGACGATCGACGTGCCCGATCGCCTGCTCAATTAGAGCCCAGCCCGGACGGCAGGCTTTCGAATTCGCGGATCGCGAGAGCCACTGCCGTCACGGCGCTCCCACCACCGTCGCCTGGCGGTGGATGGCCTCGCCTGCCGCCCCGGCGTGCATGTTCTCGGGGACCGGCACCACGATGGTGCCGTTTGACGTGGTGATGGACCGCCAAATCAAGAGCTTATACGGTTTCCGGTTGATTCCTTCCGGGTGAGGACGCGCGGGGAAGGAATCAACCGGAAACCGTATTAGATGCAGGGGGGCCAACGGCGACTCGATGCCGTCTTGCCGGCGCCGCGCGGCGGGCGACCTACTGCGCATGGCACATCCCCGGCCGTGTCGAAGCCCAAGGGTGATCCGATGCCACTCGCCCCTTCCGAGACCGAGGCCCTGGGCTGGGACCTGGCCATGGCGCGCCGCACCGGGCAGATCTCGACCAACGCCGACCTGCGGCGCCTGTCCGACCTCGACGACGCCGAGGCCGTGCTGGCGGCGGCGCTGCGCCACCTCGGCGGCGCCCCGGCCGGCTACGTGCTGACCGGGACGAGCCCTCCCTGCGCCAAGCTCCTGTGCTGCGAGCACCCGGTCGTCGCCCCGCTCGTGCGCGAAGGGCTCCTGGAGGAAGGAGGGAGCCTGCACCTGCCGGGAGGCGCCATCGGGGTGGGGGCCGGCTTCGCGTTCCGGCTCGGGCGGCCATTCCCGGACGATGGCGAGGAGATCACGGAGGAGCGGGCGGCGGAGGCCTGTGTCTCCTGCCATCTCGACCTGCACCTCCTCGGCCGCCGCATGCCGAACGGCATCCTCCTCAACGCCTGGACCGCCACCGCCGATTTCGGCCTCGACGTCGCGCGTATCCGCGGGCCTCGGGTCGCGGGCTGGCACGACGGGGACCTGAGGGAGGCCGCGGTGTCGCTTCGCGTCGACGGCAACGAACTCGCCCGCGGCCGGGGCGCCGACATCCTCGGGTCGCCGATCGCCGCCGTGGCGTGGCTCGCCGGCTACCTCGCCGAGCGTGATCTGTGCCTCAATGCCGGCGACCTCGTCGCCACCGGGAGCTGCACCGGCCTCATCCAGGTCCTGCCCGGCCAGACCGTGCTGGCCGAGTTCGGGCCATTGGGCCGCGTCACGCTCCGGATCGCGTGAGCGATCCGGCCCCGCAGGCCGCGGCATAGAGCTGCGCCGCGTCGCGGGCCGCGCGCATCGCATCGGCCACCCGCCTGTCGCGCAGCCGGCGCGCCACGCAGGCCAGGGCGTTCAGGTCCGCGCCCTCCGCGTTCCTTGGCAGAAGCAGCAGGACGACGAGGTCGACGGGCCGGTCGTCGACCGCCTCGTAGGCGATGGCGGCCCGCAGGCTCGCCAGCAGGCCGAAGGGGCGGGCGAGCCCGGCCAGCCGGCCATGCGGCAGGGCGACGCCGTCCCCGACCCCGGTCGAACCGAGCGCCTCGCGCTTCACCAGCGCCGACAGGATGGCATCCATGCCGAGCCCGGTGGCGCGTCCGGCGCGGCGGGCCATCTCCTCCAGGAGGGCGTCCTTTCCGCCGACCCGAAGGCCTGTGACGGCCTGGTCCGGCGACAGCAGATCTTCGAGGGTCATGGCAGGGGACCGCGGGAGGGGCTGGAGCGCTCCCCGCCGAACGGCATCCACGACAGGGGAGGGCGCTTCAAGCGGGTCAAGGTCGTCGCCCCAGGCTGGGGCCGGCGCGTCCCCGGGGCCGGGAGGTCCGTCCGCGGCAGCCTGCGGATCGGCGGCTCGCCGTCGGCGACGAGGATCCGGATGCTCATGCGGCGATCTCCGGAGCGGCGTCCCGGTCCTTTGCCGGGACCGGCAGCGTCAGGGTGAAGGCGGCTCCCGGGCGGTCGGGGCGGTTCGCGGCGACGAGGGCGCCGCCCATCGCCTCGACGAAGCCACGGGCGATGGACAGCCCGAGCCCGGTCCCGGCCCGGACCCGGTCGCCCTTGCGGACGCGGTAGAACTTGTCGAACACCCGCTCGATCTCGGCCTCGGGCAGGCCCTCGCCCTCGTCGAGCACCTGGAGGCGCACGAGGCTCCCCTCCCGCCACCCGCGGATGGTCACCGTGGAGCCCTCGGGTGCGTATTTCGCGGCGTTGTCGAGCAGGTTCACCAGCACCTGCTCGAACAGCACCGGGTCGAGCCGCAGGGCCGGAAGGTCGGCCGGCACGTCGATCGCGACGCGGTGCCCGGCCAGCATTGCCTCGGTGCGGCGCAGCGCGGTGCCGACCGTCTCGCCGATGTCGTGCGGGGCGAGGTTGGGCGCGACCGCGCCGGCCTCGAGCCGGGTCATGTCGAGGAGATTGGCGATGAAGCGGTTCAGCCGCTCGGATTCCGCGATGATCGTCGCCAGCAGGTCCCGCTTGGCCTCGGGGGCCAGCGCCTCGTCGAGGTCGCGCAGGGTGGTGGCGGCGCCCAGCACCGAGGCGAGCGGGGTGCGCAGGTCGTGGGACATCGAGGTGAGCAGCGCCTGACGCAGCCGGTCCGTCTCGGCGGCCCGCTCGGCCCGGTCGAGGTCCTCGACGAGGCGAACCCGCTCGATGGCGAGTGCCCCCTGGTCGGCGAGCGCGTCGAGCAGGCGCCGGCCTTCCGGCGTGAGGATCGGGCCGGTGCCGTCGGCATCGAGCCCGATCACCCCGATGGTGCCGCGGCCCGTCCGCATCGGCAGGAACAGACGCTTGGCGCCCGGCAGGGTGTCGGCTCCCCGGCCCGCGGACCGGTCGTTGTCGAAGGCCCACTTGGCGGCCGCCACATCGGCGTCGTCGAGCATGTCCTCCGGCGGGTAGCCGGCCCGCACCGCCAGCCCGTCCTGCTCGGGCAGGAGCAGCACGACCCGCACCTTGAGCATCGCCGCCACCTGCGCGCAGGTCGCCCAGAGCACGTCGTCGAGGGTGCCGCAGCTCGCGAGCTTGCGGGAGAAGCCGTAGAGGCGCTCGGTCGCTCGCGCGCGCGCCTGAGCGACGGCGGCGACACGCTGCGAGCGGGCGGCGAGGTTCGAGACCAGCACCGCCACCACCGTGAACAGCACGAAGGCCGCCACGTTCGTCGGGTCGGCGATGGTGAAGGTGTAGACCGGGGGCAGGAAGAAGAAGTTGTAGGACAGCGAGGCGGCGACGACCGCGAGCAGCGACGGGCCGAGCCCGTACCGCACCGCCACCGCGACCACCGAGGAGAGCAGGAACAGGTTGGAATTCTCGACCCCGACATAGGGCTGGCCGAGGAGGGCCACGCCGAGGGCCGCCGCGACCGCCAAGAGGGCGACCGCATAGGGGCGCGGCCCCCAGGCCGGCGTGGCCGCCATGGTGGCCACGGTCTTGCGCGGCACCGGTGCTGCCTCTGCGGCCTCGCCGGCCACGACGTGGACGCTGATGGTGCCGCTCCGGCGCACGAGGTCGTGCACCACCGAGCCGTGCATGAGCTCGAACAGCCACGAGCGATCGGACTTGCCGACCACGACGTGGTTGACATTGGCCGAACGCGCATAGGCGAGGATGTCCTCGGCAATGCGCCGCCCGCCCGGGATGGTGACGGTATCGCCGCCGAGCCGGTCGGCCAGCCGCAGGGTGTCGGCGATGCGGTCGCGCTCGGCCTCGCTCAGGGACGGGCTGCGCGGCCCCTCGACGGTGAGCGCGGTCCAGGGCGCGTGCAGCCGGTCGGCGAGGCGCTTGGCATAGCGCACGAGCCCGGCCGCGCGCGGATCCTCGCCGACGCAGACCAGCACGCGCTCGCCGGCGCCCCATGGCCCGGCGATGGCATTCGCCCGCATATGGCTGAGGAGCTCGTCATCGACCCGGTCGGCCGTGCACCGCAGGGCGAGTTCGCGCAAAGCCGTCAGGTTCCCGCGCGAGAAGTAGTGCTTGAGCGCCCGCTCGGCGTTCTGCGGCACGTAGACCTTGCCGTCCTTGAGCCGCTGGATCAGGTCGTCCGGGTTGAGGTCGACCACCTCGATGTCGTCGGCCCGGTCGAGGATCGAATCCGGCACGGTCTCGCGTACGCGGATGCGGGTGATGGAGGCCACCACGTCGTTGAGGCTCTCGACATGCTGGATATTGAGGGTGGTCAAAACGTCGATGCCGGCATCGAGCAGCTCTTCGACGTCCTGGTAGCGCTTCGGGTGGCGCGAGCCCGGGGCGTTGGTGTGGGCGAGCTCGTCCACCAGGGCGAGAGCCGGGCGGCGGGCGAGGAGCGCGTCGAGATCCATCTCCTCCAGCAGCGTGCCGCGATAGGGCACGCGGCGGCGGGGGATCACCTCGAAGCCCTCCAGCAGCACCTCGGTCTCGGCCCGGCCGTGGGTCTCGACGATCCCCACCACCACGTCGGCGCCGGCCTTCCGCCGGGCCCGCCCGATGGTGAGCATCTCGTAGGTCTTGCCGACGCCGGGCGCCGCACCGAGGAACACCTTGAGGCGCCCGCGCCGGCCCTCCTCCCGGCGGGCGGCGGCGAGCAGCGCATCGGGCGAGGGGCGGGTCGGATCTCGGCGTGGTTCGGACATGCGCGTGACCGTGGCCGGGAGCCTATTTCCCGGCAAGCTCGTCGAGGGCGAGATTGAGCGCGAGCACGTTCACGCGCGGCTCGCCGATGAGGCCGAGGGTCCGGCCCTGGACCTGCGCGGCCACGAGGTCGCGCAGGCGCTCCTCGGGAAGATGGCGCGCCTTGGCGATGCGGGGCACCTGGAACAGCGCGGCTTCGGGCGAAATGTCCGGGTCGAGGCCCGAGCCGCTGGTGGTCACGAGGTCCACCGGCACGGGCGCGCCCGGATTCTCGGCCCGGAGCCGCTCGACATCGGCCTTGACCCGGTCGGCCAGGGCCGCGCTGGTCGGACCGAGGTTGGAGCCGCCCGAATTCGCCGCGTTGTAGGGCGCCGGCATGGTCTTGGAGGCGTCGGTGGGGTCCGGCGCCGTGGTCGCCGAGGGCCGGCCGTGGAAGAAGCGGTCGCCGGTGAAGCTCTGACCGATGAGCCTGGAGCCGACCACCTTGCCGTCACGCTCGACGAGGCTGCCGGCGGCCTCTACCGGGAAGAGGATCCCGGCGAGGCCGGTCATCGCGAGCGGGTAGGCGAGGCCCGTGAGCAGGGTCAGGGCGACCCCCAGGACCAGGGTGGGGCGCAGATGCTGGAGCATGGAGCGGAACTCCCTTAGAGCATTTTCCGACGAAGTGGATGCCGGTTCGTCTCAGAAAATGCGGCACAATCAAAAACCTAGAGCAGGGCACTGACCGCGAGGTCGATGAGCTTGATGCCGGCGAAGGGCACCAGGATGCCCCCCAAGCCGTAGATCATGAGGTTGCGCCGCAGCAGCGCGGCGGCGCCGACCGCCCGGTAGCGCACGCCCTTGAGTGCCAGCGGGATCAACGCGACGATGATCAGCGCGTTGAAGATGATCGCCGAGAGGATCGCGCTCTGCGGCGAGGCCAGCCCCATCACGTTGAGCGCCTGCAGCTGCGGGTAGAGCGTCACGAACATCGCCGGGATGATGGCGAAATACTTCGCCACGTCGTTGGCGATCGAGAAGGTGGTGAGCGCGCCGCGGGTCATCAGCAGCTGCTTGCCGATCTCGACGATCTCGATGAGCTTGGTCGGGTCGGAATCGAGGTCGACCATGTTGCCCGCCTCGCGGGCGGCGACCGTGCCGGTATTCATGGCGACACCGACATCCGCCTGGGCGAGCGCCGGCGCGTCGTTGGTGCCATCGCCGCACATGGCCACCAGCTTGCCCTGCTGTTGCTCCTTGCGGATGAGGGCGAGCTTGTCCTCGGGGGTGGCCTGGGCGAGGAAGTCGTCGACGCCGGCCTCCGCCGCGATGGCCGCCGCGGTCACCGGATTGTCGCCGGTGATCATCACGGTGCGGATGCCCATGCGGCGCAGCTCCGCGAAGCGTTCGCGGATGCCGCCCTTCACGATGTCCTTGAGGTGGACCACCCCGAGCAGGCGCCCGCCGCGGGCCACCGCGAGCGGCGTGCCGCCCGCCTTCGCGATCTCCTCGGTGATGGCCTGGACCTCGCGGACGGCGGCAGCCGAGACCTGGGGCTGCATCACCCGGATCGCGCCGCTCGGCACTACGGCGGTGGCGGAGGCGGTCACGTGCGCGAGGATCGCATCGACGGCGCCCTTGCGGATCGAGGATCCGTCGAGGTCGACGCCCGACATGCGCGACTGCGCCGTGAACGGCACGAAGGTGGCGTGGAGGCTCGCCATGTCGCGGGCGCGGATCCCGTACCTCTCCTTGGTCAGCACCACGATCGAGCGGCCCTCCGGCGTCTCGTCGGCCAGCGAGGCGAGCTGGGCCGCATCCGCCAGCTCCTGTTCGGTGACGCCGCGCAGCGGGCGGAACTCCGCCGCCTGGCGGTTGCCCAGCGTGATCGTGCCGGTCTTGTCGAGGAGCAAGGTGTCGACGTCGCCCGCCGCCTCGACGGCGCGGCCCGACATGGCGAGCACGTTGAAGCGCACCAGCCGGTCCATGCCCGCGATGCCGATGGCCGAGAGCAGCGCCCCGATCGTGGTCGGGATCAGGGTCACGAACAGCGCCACCAGCACCACCATCGGGATGGCGCCGCCCGCGTAAGCAGCGAAGCTCGGGATCGTCGCCACCGCGATGACGAAGATGATCGTGAGGCCGGCGAGCAGGATGTTGAGCGCGATCTCGTTCGGGGTCTTCTGGCGCGCCGCGCCCTCGACCAGGGCGATCATGCGGTCGACGAAGGTCGAGCCCGCCGCCGCCGTGATACGCACCCGGATCCAATCCGAGAGCACCTGCGTGCCGCCGGTGACCGCCGAGCGGTCGCCGCCGGATTCGCGGATCACGGGGGCGGATTCGCCGGTGATTGCCGCCTCGTTCACCGAGGCCACGCCCTCGATGACCTCGCCGTCGGAGGGGATCAGGTCGCCGGCCTCGACCAGCACCACGTCGCCGACCCTCAGGGTGGTGCCCGGCACCACGCGGAAGCCGCTCCGGGGGCCGCCGACCGAAGCGGCGGGGCCGGTGAGGAGCTTTGCCGTCATCTCGGTGCGGGTGCGCCGCAAGGCATCGGCCTGGGCCTTGCCGCGCCCCTCCGCGATGGCCTCGGCGAAGTTGGCGAACAGCACGGTGAACCACAGCCAGAGGATGATCTGGCCCGTGAAGGCGAGGTCGGCGCCTCCTGTGAGGACGTCGCGCACGAACAGGACGGTCGTGAGCGCGGCGACCACCTCGACCACGAACATGACGGGATTCCTGATGAGGATGCGCGGGTCGAGCTTGCGCACCGCGCCGATGAGCGCGGGCCCGATCAGGGCGGCGCTGAACAGGGACGAGATCTGGCGGGCCATGGGGACTTGTCCGTCGGGAAGGGCGCTGCGAGGCCGGCGCGGTTCGCCGGCCCGGGAGTTTCAGTGCTGCGCGAGGCCGCGACCGAGGAGGTCGATGGAAGCCATCAGGGCCAAGCCCCCGAGCAGGGTCACGCCAAGCATGGCGAGGACGAGGTCGGATGCCCTCGGGCCTTCCCGTGTCGGGGACATGCGGCTCCAGACCGGAGGGCGGGGCCTGTGGAGGGCGAGACCCCGGCGCCGGGAGGCACCCGGGCGCAAGGCCGCGCGCCTCTGCGCGACCCTCAGGGAACCGGTGTCGCACATCTCAGTCTCCCATCGCGAAGGTCTGGCCGGCCGCGCCGGCGAGATGCTCGACGACCGGGCCGAGCGCCAGGGCCGGGAAGAAGGTCAGGCCGCCGATGATCAGGATCACCCCGACGAGCAGGC
Source organism: Methylobacterium nodulans ORS 2060 (assembly GCF_000022085.1). NCBI lineage: Bacteria > Pseudomonadati > Pseudomonadota > Alphaproteobacteria > Hyphomicrobiales > Methylobacteriaceae > Methylobacterium > Methylobacterium nodulans. The sequence goes on along the minus strand of NC_011894.1, from coordinate 214,744 downwards.
CGACGAACAGCGCGCCATCGGTCGGGAAGGTGCCGGCCGAGGCCGGAACCGTCTTCTTGGCGGCCAGCGCGCCGGCGATCGCCAGCGCCGGGATGATCACGAAGAACCGCCCGACCAGCATGCCGACCGCGAGCGTCGCGTTGTAGAACGGCGTGTTGCCCGAGAGGCCCGCGAAGGCCGAGCCGTTATTGGCCGCCGCCGAGGTATAGGCGTAGAGGATCTCCGAGAAGCCGTGCGGGCCCGCATTGGCCGGACCCGCGAGCCCGGTCGGCAGGACGGTGGCAAGCGCCGTGAAGCCCAGCATCATCAGCGGCAGGCACAGGATGCCGAGCATGGCCATCTTGACCTCCTTCGTCTCGATCTTCTTGCCGAGGTATTCGGGGGTGCGGCCGACCATCAGCCCGGCGACGAAGATCGCCACGACGACGAAGATCAGCATGCCGTAGAGGCCGGCGCCCACGCCGCCGATGATCACCTCGCCGAGCTGCATGTTGACGAGCGGGATCATGCCGCCGAGCGCCGTGAAGCTGTCGTGCATGGCATTCACGGCGCCGCAGGAGGCGGCCGTGGTGACGACCGCGAACAGCGCCGAGGCCGCGATGTCGAAGCGGACCTCCTTGCCCTCCAGGTTGCCGCCGGAAAGGCCGAAGGAGGCGAGGACCGGGCTGCCGTTGGCCTCGGCCCAATAGGCCACGGCCACGCCGGCGAGGAACAGCGCGCCCATGGCGGCGAGGATCGCCCAGCCCTGGCGCTCGTCGCCGACCATGCGGCCGAACACGTTGGTGAGCGCCGCCCCGATGGCGAAGATCGAGACCATCTGGACGAAGTTCGACAGGGCGGTCGGGTTCTCGAACGGGTGCGCCGCGTTGGCGTTGAAGAAGCCGCCGCCGTTGGTGCCGAGCATCTTGATCGCCACCTGGCTGGCGACCGGCCCGAGCGCGATCGTCTGCTTGCCGCCTTCGAGCGTAGTGGCGTCGATATAGGCCCCGAGCGTCTGCGGGATGCCCTGCCAGACCAGGAACAGCGTGTAGAGAATGCAGATCGGCAGAAGCACGTAGAGGATGGCCCGGGTCAGGTCGACCCAGAACGAGCCGAGCGTCCGGGTCGAGGCCCGGGCGAAGCCTCGGATCAGCGCGACCGCCACCGCGATGCCGGTGGCCGCCGAGAGGAAGTTCTGGTGGGTAAGCCCCAGCATCTGGGACAGGTAGGAGAGCGTGCTCTCGCCCCCGTAGTTCTGCCAGTTGGTGTTGGTGATGAAGCTCGCCGAGGTGTTGAAGGCGAGATCCGGTGCCACCGCCGCCTGATCCGCCGGATTGAGGGGCAACGCCGCCTGCAGGCGCAGGATGGCGTAGAGCACCAGGAAGCCGAAGACGTGGAAGAGGAGCAGCGCGCCGGCATAGCCGAGCCAGGTCTGCTCCTGGCGTGCGTCGATGCCCGCTGCGCGGTAGAGCCCGCGCTCGATGGGCGCGAGCACGGGAGACAGCAGGGTCCGTTCGCCGGTGAAGACGCGCGTCATGTACCAGCCGAGCGGTTTGACGAGCGCCAGCACGACCGCGCCATAGAGCGTGATCTGGGTCCAGCCGTTGAGGGTCATGGGGATTGGTCCTTCAGAACCGCTCGGGGCGGACGAGGGCGTAGGTGAGGTAGACGAGGAGGCAAGCGGTCACGAGGGCGCCGAGGGTGAGGTCGAGGGTCACGGGCGGCCTCCCTCAGAGCCGTTCGCACAGGGCGGCGTAGCCGACCGAGGCGGCGAAGAACGCCAAGCCCCCGGCGATGAAGACGATGTCGAGCATGGTTCGTCCGATCAGGTCCGGGCAGGCCGCCCGCGGACCAAGGTCTCCGCTGGGCGCTGCCGTCGATGAAGATGGTCGGGAACCGCGTGAGGAATCGAGATGGACCGGAGGGTCATCTTATAAAGAAGGCATAAAGATCCGGGCCCGTCCGCGTCTCCGGCCGACGCCCTGGCTCATGAGGCGTCGCGATGATGCGGATGGCGCTGCACACGCTGGTTGGAACCGTCCTTCTCGGTCTCGTCCTGTTCGGGCCCGCGGGCACGCTGGCATGGCCTGAAGGCTGGTGGTTCCTGGCGCTGTTCATCGGCTGCGGCGTCGCCATCGGCATCTGGCTGGCGCTCACCGACCCGGGGCTGCTCGCGGCCCGCATGGCCTCGCCCTTCAGCGCCGACCAGGCCCCGCGCGACCGGGTCGTGATGGCGTTGATCGCGCTGGCGTTCTCAGTCTGGCT